>NZ_BSTU01000004.1:0-670032 GCF_030269705.1 Micromonospora sp. NBRC 107095 | reverse complement strand
ACGGCGGTCATGGCGGAGGGGAAACGCCCGGTTACATTCCGAACCCGGAAGCTAAGCCCTCCAGCGCCGATGGTACTGCACTCGTGAGGGTGTGGGAGAGTAGGACGCCGCCGGACAAACTTCCAGTCGAGGGCCGCCCCATGAGGGTCGGCCCTCGACTGCGTAGCGCCATTGGTGGCGCAATCAGGAAGGATGTACCTGTGAGTTCAGGACCGCAGGGCGGAGACCGTCCCCGTCGTTACGAAGACCGTACTGACGGTGCGGGCGGACGCGACCGCGGCCCGCGCCGCGATGACCGAGACCGGCCTCCATACCGGGGAGACCGCGACAGCGGCGGCGCCCGAGGCGGATACGCCGGCGGCCGCGACTCCGGCTCCCGTGGTGGTGACCGGGACAGCTCGCGCTCCAGCACCCCGCGTGACGGCGGCTTCCGCGGCGGCGATCGCCGTGACGGCGGCTTCCGCGGCGGTGACCGGGACGGTTCGCGTTCCAGCGCCCCCCGTGAGGGCGGCTACCGCGGCGGCGACCGGGACGGGTCGCGCTCGGGTGCTCCCCGTGAGGGTGGGTTCCGCTCCGGACCTCCCCGCGAGGGTGGTTTCCGTGGCGGTGACCGGGATGGTTCGCGTTCCAGCGCCCCGCGTGAAGGTGGCTACCGCGGTGGCGACCGCGACAGCGGTTTCCGTGGCGGTGACCGCCGTGAGGGTGGGTACCAGGGTGGTGACCGCACCCGCTCCGGCCCGCCGCGCGAGGGTGGTTTCCGTGGCGGTGACCGCGACGGTGGTTTCCGTGGTGGTGACCGCGACGGTGGTTTCCGTGGTGGTGACCGTCGTGAGGGTGGTTTCCGTGGCGGTGATCGGGATGGTTCGCGTTCCAGCGCCCCGCGTGAAGGTGGTTTCCGTGGCGGTGACCGCGACGGTGGTTTCCGTGGTGGTGACCGTCGTGAGGGTGGTTTCCGTGGCGGTGATCGGGACGGTTCGCGTTCCAGCGCCCCGCGTGAAGGTGGCTACCGCGGTGGCGACCGCGACAGCGGTTTCCGTGGCGGTGACCGCCGTGAGGGTGGTTTCCGCGGTGGTGACCGTCGTGAGGGCGGGTACCAGGGCGGCGACCGCACCCGCTCCGGCCCGCCGCGCGAGGGTGGCTTCCGTGGCGGTGACCGCGACGGTGGTTTCCGCGGTGGTGACCGTCGTGAGGGCGGTTTCCGTGGCGGTGACCGTGAGGGCGGCTTCCGCGGTGGTGATCGCCGTGAGGGCGGCTTCCGCGGTGGTGACCGCGACGGTGGTTTCCGTGGTGGTGACCGTCGTGAGGGTGGTTTCCGTGGCGGTGATCGGGACGGTTCGCGTTCCAGCGCCCCGCGTGAAGGTGGCTACCGCGGTGGCGACCGCGACAGCGGTTTCCGTGGCGGTGACCGCCGTGAGGGTGGTTTCCGCGGTGGTGACCGTCGTGAGGGCGGGTACCAGGGCGGCGACCGCACCCGCTCCGGCCCGCCGCGCGAGGGTGGCTTCCGTGGCGGCGACCGTGAGGGCGGCTTCCGCGGTGGTGACCGCGACAGCGGTTTCCGTGGTGGTGACCGTCGTGAGGGTGGTTTCCGTGGCGGTGATCGGGACGGTTCGCGTTCCAGCGCCCCGCGTGAAGGTGGCTACCGCGGCGGTGACCGTCGTGAGGGCGGGTACCAGGGCGGCGACCGCACCCGCTCCGGCCCGCCGCGCGAGGGTGGCTTCCGTGGCGGTGACCGCGACGGTGGTTTCCGTGGTGGTGACCGTCGTGAGGGCGGTTTCCGGGGCGGCGACCGTGAGGGCGGCTACCGGGGCGGAGAGCGTACCGGCGGTTCCCGGGCCGACGAGCGGCCACGTCGCGAGGGGGAGTTCCGTCGGGACGACCGCGCGGGTGGCTCCGAGTCGTTCGAGGGTGGGCGGAGTTCGGCCCCGGCGTTGCCGGACGACATCGTCGCGACCGACCTCGACAAGGACGTCCGCGCCGAGTTGCTCTCGCTGAACAAGCCGGTCGCCGAGACGGTGGCCCGGCACCTGGTCGCGACCGGGCAGCTGATCGACGAGGATCCCGCCGAGGCGTTGGCGCACGCGCTGGCCGCCCGGCGGTTGGCGTCGCGCATCTCCGCCGTCCGTGAGGCGGTCGGTCTGGCCGCGTACCACGCGGGGGAGTGGCAGTCGGCGATCGCCGAACTGCGCACGTACCACCGGATGAGTGGGTTGCAGAGTCACCTGGCCGTGCTCGCGGACTGCGAGCGGGCTCTCGGCCGGCCGGAGCGGGCCATCGACCTGTTCCGTGGCGCGGACCGGGAGAAGCTGGACCAGGCCGTGGCGATCGAACTGTTGATCGTCGCCGCTGGGGCACGGGGCGATCTCGGGCAGAAGGACGCCGCGGTCGCGATGCTCCAGGTGCCGGACCTCACCAGCGAGGCCACCGTGCCGTGGACGGCCCGGCTGCGGTACGCGTACGCCGATGCGCTGCTCGCGGTGGGTCGGCGCGACGAGGCCCGCGAATGGTTCTCCCGCGCCGCTGACGTGGACACCGAGGGCGAGACCGACGCCGCCGAGCGGCTGCTCGAACTCGACGGCGTGGTCATCGAGGGCGACGACGAGGACGAGGCCGCCGAGGAGATCGCGGCCGGCCCGGGCGCTCCGGGCGCGGTGCCGACCCGACCCGACGCCGACCTGACCGGTGACGAAGACGACGACGAAGACGAAGACGACGCGGACTTCGACGACGACGAGGAGGACGCCGCTGTCGGCCGTCCCGGCGACGACGAGGGCTTCGACGACGAGGACGAGGACCGTCACCCGAGCGGAGGCGGTAACGCCGACCCGGGCACCGCTGGCGACAGCGGTGTGACGTCCGGCGACGCGGCGAACGGGGACACGGCGAACGCCGCCGGGACCGTGCCGGCCGGGGGCGACGAGTCAGGGTCGACGCAGCGGTGAGCGCGGGCGTGGGGGAGCGGCTGGTCGACGGGTACACCCTGGTCGTTTTCGACTTGGACGGCGTGATCTACCTGATCGACCGGCCGATCCCCGGCGCCGTCGAGGCGGTGGCCCGGCTGCACGCCGAGGGACGGGCGGTGGCGTACGCGACCAACAACGCGTCCCGCCGCTCCAGCGAGGTCGCGGACCTGCTGACCGGAATGGGTGTGCCGGCCCGGCCGGAGGAGGTCCTCACCTCCGCCGCGGCCTCGGCCGAGTTGCTGCGTGACCGGCTGCCCGCCGGCGCGTCGGTGCTGGTGGTCGGCGCGGAGGCGCTGCGCGCGGAACTGCGGGCGGTCGGTCTGACCCCCGTCACCCAGGCCGACGAGAAGCCGGCGGCGGTGGTGCAGGGGTACGGCCCGCAGGTCGGCTGGGCCGAGTTGGCCGAAGCGTCGATCGCGGTGCGGGCGGGTGCCATCTGGATCGCCACCAACACCGATCGGACCCTGCCCAGTGGGCGGGGTCCGCTGCCCGGCAACGGTTCGCTGGTCGCGGTGCTGCGGACGGCCCTGGAACGGGACCCCGACGTGGTGGTCGGCAAGCCGGAGCCGGCGCTGTTCGAGACTGCCGCCAAGCGCAGTGGTGGCGGGCAGAGCCTGGTGGTGGGTGACCGGTTGGACACCGACATCGAGGGTGCCCGCCGGGCAGGGCTGGACAGCCTGCTCGTGCTCACCGGGGTCAGCGGCGTACCAGAGCTGCTGGCCGCCAAGCCGCAGCGGCGTCCCACGTACGTCGCGAGGGACCTGGCGGGGTTGTTCGACCCGGCTGCCGCCGTGCGGGTCCCGGGCCCGGCGGACGCTGGCGGCTGGTCCGTGACCGACCGGGACGGCACGCTGGAGCTGGCGGGGGCCGGTCGACAGCTGGACGCCCTGGCGGCGCTCTGCGCGGTGGCCTGGTCGGCGCCGGCGCCGGCGCTGCCGAAGATCCGTCCGGTGGGCCCGGACGCGGCCCAAGCGATGGAGAGCTTCGGTCTGACCGCGACGGCGTGAGTCGTCAGAGCAGCTTGCGCAGCTTCAGCAGGTCGAACGGATTGGCCTTGATCGACACCCGGCGGGAGGTCACCGCGTTGGTGACGTCCAGGTCGCCGCGGACCAGGGCGAGCAGGTCGTCGCTGGACGTGCTCAGCGCGATCTTGGCCTTGGGATCGTCGCCGTCGGTCAGCTCGACCAGCCGACCACCGGTGATCCGGCCGTGGAACGCGGTGTCCAGGTCGGTGATCCGGCAGGCCAGCGTCCGGTCCAGGTCGATCCGTTCGCGGACCGTCTCGGCGTTGCGATCCAACCGGGCGGCCAGCTCCTGCAACGCCTGGCGGCACTCGTCCACGCTGGCCACATCTCCCCCTCGCTGATCGCCACGCCGTCCTCGGCACCGTACCGCACGGACCCGTCCGGGGTGCCCGGTAGCGTGACACCTGCACACCCCGCCCCGTGGAAGGACTCAGGCATGCAGGACGCGTGGCGCGCCTACCTCGAGCTGGCCATGGGCCTTGCGGAGGCGCCTCGGAAGAAGGCCCAGGACGTGGCACGTCGCCTCGTCGGCTCCGGCGGCGCGACCGCCGCCCAACTCCAGGCCCTCGGCGAGGAACTGCTCACCACCAGCGCCGCCAACCGGGAGGCGTTGACCAAGCTGGTCCGCTTCGAGGTCGACCGGGCCCTCGGCGCGGTCGGTCTGGCCACCGCCGACGAGGTGGCCGAGCTGACCCGACGGGTGCACGACCTGGAGCGGCAGCTACGGCAGGCGCGGTCCGTCGACGCGTCGACCGCCGGCCCGACGGCACCGCCCGACCCGACTGCCGCCGCGCGGCCCGGCACCGGCCTCGTGCCGTCCGACGCCCCGGCCGGTGCGCCGGTCTCCGCGCCGGTGGCGAAGAAGGCGGTCGCGAAAAAGGCGGTCGCGAAGAAGGCGGTCGCCAAGAAGGCCATCGCGAAGAAGCCGCCGGCGGCGGTCAGCCGGAGCGCCGACGAGGACGTTCCGACGCCCGCGGCGATGCCCGCCAAGAAGGCGGTCCGCAAGCAGCGGCCGGACGACGCCGAATGACCCGGCCCGTCCCACCGCCCGGCGGGTCCTTCCCGGCCCGGCCCGGCCCGCCCACAGGCGGCTCCTTTCCAGCCCGGCCCGGCCCGCCGGCGGGTGCCCGCCCCGGGCCGCCGCCGGAGTTCGGGGATGACGAGACGCGACACCCGGCGGTGGACGCCGCCGTGCAGTCCCTCGCGAACGCGGCAACGCTCGCCCCGGCCGACCAGATCGCCCAGTACGAGGCGGCCTACGAGACGCTGCGGGAAACCCTCGCCACCATCGACCAGACCTGAGCGGAACGACCAGGCCTGAGCAGACCGGAGAACCACCCATGGCACGTCGTAACCGGCTGGACGCCGAACTCGTCCGGCGCGGTCTGGCCCGCTCCCGTGAGCAGGCCGCCGCGTTGGTGGAGGCCGGCCGGGTCCAACTGCGGGGCGTGGTCGCCCGCAAGGCGGCCGCGATGGTCGACCCCGCCGACCCGCTCCTCGTGACCGGTGCGGACCCCGCCGAGGAGTACGTCTCCCGGGGCGGGCACAAGCTCGCCGGGGCGCTGGCCGCGTTCGCCCCCGGTGGGTTGCGCATCTCCGGGCGGCGCTGCCTGGACGCGGGCGCGTCGACCGGTGGGTTCACCGACGTGCTGCTGCGCGCCGGCGCGGCAGAGGTGGTGGCGGTGGACGTCGGGTACGGGCAGCTCGCCTGGCCGCTGCGCACGAACGAGCGGGTCCGCGTTCTGGAGCGCACCAACGTTCGTACCCTCGACGCGGACACGATCGGCGGCCAGGTCGATCTCACGGTGGCCGACCTGTCGTTCATCTCGCTGCGGTTGGTGCTGCCGGCGCTGGCCGGCTGCACCCGCGACGACGGTGACCTGGCGCTGATGGTCAAGCCGCAGTTCGAGGTCGGCAAGGAGCGGGTCGGCGCCGGCGGTGTGGTCCGCGATCCGGAGCTGCGCGCCGAAGCGGTGCTGGACGTGGCCGCGACGGCCGCGCGGCTCGGCCTCGGCCTGGCGGACGTGGCGGCCAGCCCGCTGCCCGGGCCGAGCGGCAACGTGGAGTTCTTCGTATGGTTGCGCCGGGGCGCACCACCGGCCGACCCGCAGCGGGTGCGGGACGTGGTGGCGGCCGGGCCGGACGGCTCGACGACGACCGGTGACGTGCCGGACGTGGCGGCGGAGGAGGTCGCAGGGTGAACGCGCGTAGCGAGGGCACCGCGACGACGCGCGGTGCTGGCGGGGCGACGGTGTCGGGGTGCCGCCCGGTCCAGGACGGGCGGGCGACCCGATGAGCCGGACCGCGCTGCTGGTGACCCATACCGGTCGTCGGCGCAGCACCGAGCACGCCCGGTCGGTCGCCGCCGACCTGATCGACGCGGGTTTCGAGGTACGGGTGGTCGCCGACGAGGCCGACGACCTCGACCTGCCCGGCGTGGTGCCGGTCGCCGGCCCGCAGGCCGCCGAGGGCGCCGAGATCGTCTTCGCGCTCGGTGGGGACGGCACCTTCCTGCGCGCCGCCGAGCTGGCCCGGCCGGCGAAGGCGCCGCTGCTCGGCATCAATCTCGGCAAGGTGGGCTTCCTGGCAGAGGCGGAGATCGACGACCTGGACACCGCTGTCCGGGACGTCGTCGGCCGCAACTACACGGTCGACGAGCGGCTGACCCTGGATGTCACCGCCGAGTTCGACGGCGGGCCGACCATCGAGTCGTGGGCGCTCAACGAGATCAGCATCGAGAAGGGCGAGCGGGCGCAGATGCTGGAGCTGCTCGTCGACGTGGACGGCCGGCCGCTGTCCCGCTACGGCTGCGACGGTGTCGTCTGCGCCACGCCCACCGGCTCCACCGCGTACGCGTTCTCCGGTGGCGGTCCGGTGGTCTGGCCGGAGGTGGAGGCGCTGCTGCTGGTGCCGATCAGCGCACATGCGTTGTTCAGCCGCCCGCTGGTCACGGCCCCGACGTCCACCTTCGTGATCACCGTCGACCCGTTCACCACCCTCGCCGTGCTCTCCTGCGACGGCCGGCGGGTCTACGACCTGCCACCCGGCGCGCGGGTGACGGTGCGCCGCGGCGCCCTGCCGGTGCGCATCGTGCGGCTGCGCCCCCGCCCGTTCACCGACCGGTTGGTGGCCAAGTTCGACCTTCCCGTGCACGGGTGGCGCGGCAGCCGCCGGTGACCGTGGCACACACTGTCGGTGGATGTGCGGTGTCCACCTGACGACATGTCGCCGCTGCGGCGGCTGGCGACTAGTGACCTGGTGACGCGCGCCGTCGCAGACTCCGATCGGCCCTCATCTACGGATGGTGGGCCTGGAGGAGTAGAGGAGCGCATCGCATGCACTGGTCCCCCCGCTGGCTCGCCGTCGGCGCGGTCGGCGCGTTGGTGGTCGGCGTCGCCGCACCGGCGTCCGCCGACCCGCCCGCCCGGCCCACCGGCCCGACGTCGGGCACGCCCGCCCAGCACGCACCCGTCCGCATCACCCTGATCACCGGCGATCAGGTCGATCTGGTCCAGGCGGCACCCGGTCGGGTCGCCGCCACCGTCCGCCCCGGCCCGGGGCGCAACCGGATCACCTTCCAGACCGTCGAGGCCGACGGCGGGTTGCGGGTGCTGCCCAGCGACGTCGTGCCGTACCTCTCCGCCGGGGTGCTCGACCCCGACCTGTTCGACGTCCAGGAGTTGGCGGCCGACGGGTACGGCGACGCCGCGCAGGCCACGTTGCCGCTGATCGTGCGCTACCAGGAGCCGGCCGCCGGACGGGTCAGGCCGCTGGCCGGCGCCACCGACGCGCGTCCCCTGGAGAGCATCAACGGCGCCGCGATGCGGGTCGGCAAGGGCGAGCTCGGTGGTCTGTGGACGTCGCTGCGCGGCGTGCCCGGGCAGCGGGTCACCGCCGGCTCACCGGCCCGGCTCGGCGCGGGTGTCGCCCGGATCTGGCTGGACGGGAAGGTCCGCCCGACGCTGGAGCACAGCGTGCCGCAGATCGGCGCCCCGGCCGCCTGGGCCGCCGGCCGCGACGGTGCCGGGGTGACGGTGGCGGTGCTCGACACCGGCGTCGACGCCACCCACCCCGACCTGGCCGGTCGGATCGCCGAGGCGCAGGACTTCTCCGACAGTGGTAGCGCCCGCGACGGCCACGGGCACGGCACGCACGTGGCCGCCACCATCGCCGGCAGCGGGGCGGCGTCCGACGGGCGACGCAAGGGCGTCGCCCCGGGCGCGCGGTTGCTGGTCGGCAAGGTGCTCGACGACGCGGGCTCCGGCTACAGCTCGTCCATCATCGCGGGTATGGAGTGGGCCGCCCACTCCGGCGCGAAGGTGGTCAGCATGAGCCTCGGCGGCGACCCGACCGACGGCACCGACCCGATGAGCCAGGCGGTGAACGACCTGACCGCCGAGACCGGCGCGCTCTTCGTGGTCGCCGCCGGCAACTCGGGTGCCGCGCGTACCGTCGGCGCGCCCGGCGCGGCCACGGCGGCGCTCACCGTCGGCGCGGTGGACCGCGCCGACAACCTGGCGGAGTTCTCCAGCCGGGGCCCACGCCTCGGCGACAACGGCCTCAAGCCCGAGATCACCGCGCCGGGTGTCGGCATCGTCGCCGCCCGGGCCGCCGGAACCGCCATGGGTACGCCGGTGGACGACGCCTACACGACCGCGTCGGGCACCTCGATGGCCACCCCGCACGTGGCCGGAGCGGCGGCGATCCTTGCCCAGGAACACCCTGACTGGTCCGCCGTGAAGCTCAAGGACGCGCTGGTCAGCACCACGAAGGCGAACCCGGCGTTGACCGTCTTCGAGCAGGGCGCCGGCCGGGTCGACGTGGCCCGCGCGCTCGCCCAGCGGGTGTACTCCTCCGCCACCGCCGACTTCGGTCGGCTCAGCACCGGTGGCGCGACGGTCGAGCGGACCGTGACGTACACCAACGGCGGCACGACCCCGCAGACCCTGCGGCTGGCCCTGGAGTTGCGCAACCTGGACACCCGCGCGGCCGAGACCGACGGGGTGGCGGTCGGCGGTACCGAGGTGACAGTGCCGGCCGGCGGTAGCGTCGCCGTGCCGCTGCGGGCGGACCCGGCGAAGCTGGACCGGGGGGTGCACGGCGGGTGGCTGGTGGCCACCGGCGCGGACGGCGTCGCGGTGCGTACCGCCGTCGCGCTGACCCTCAGCGGCCCGCTGCACACCGTTACCGTGAAGGCGCTGGACATGAAGGGGCAGCCGGGTCTCGCGTCGGTGCTCACCCTCTTCGGTGAGCAGCCCGAATCCGACTGGCTCGGCTGGGTCGGCGGCGAGGTGCAACTCCAGGTCGAGGAGGGCCCCTACCTGGTCGAGGCGTTGATCGAGCACGGTGCCCCCCTGGACGAGCAGATCACCCTGGTCACCGACCCGGAGCTGCTGGTCGACCGGGACCTCACCGTCGTGCTCGACCCGCGCAAGGGCACCCCGGTACGGATCGAGACGCCGAAGCCGACCGAGCAGCGGTCGACGATCAGCTTCTACGAGCACCGGGTCTTCGGCAACGGCCGGCAGGTCGACCACGGGGTGATGACCTACAGCACCATCCAGCAGGTCAACGTCACGCCGACCCGCCCGGTACGCCAGGGCGAGTTCGAGTTCGCGTCCCGATGGCAACTGGTCGCTCCGATGGTGGACGCGAAGATTAGTGGGGTGTCCGGTCCGCTGGACATCAACCTGATGGGCTACTCGCCGGCGCCGGCCGACCGACGCAAGCTGCCGCTGGTCTGGGCCGGCACCGGCACTCCCGCCGAGCTGACCCGGGTTCGCGGCGCGGCGGCGCTGCTCACCGGCAGCCCGGACGCCTCGGAGGAGGAGCAGATCGCGGCGGCGGCCGCCGCCGGCGCTGCCGTGGTGTTGATCGTCCGGCCGGCGGACTTCAGCGCGTGGACGGTGTGGCAACCGCTCGGGGAGCGGCTGCCGATCCCGTCGATGGTGGTGGCCTACGACGACGGGCAGCGGCTGATCGCGGCGGCCCGGAAGGGCCGGGCGACGCTGGACCTGACGTTGACGGTGGACAGCCCGTACCTGTACGACGTGTGGCAGGTGTCGAAGGGTCGCGTGCCGGAGCGGATCACGCACACGGTCACCGGGAAGAACACGGCCGAGGTGACCGCCAGGTACGGCGACGTGGGCGGTACGCCGTGGGCCAGCGAGCAGCGGTTCGGCTGGCGTCCGTGGCAGGAGACCTCCTGGAACGACGACCAGCGCCCGGTGCGTACCGGCACCACCCGGCAGGAGTTCGTCAGCGCCGGGGACAACTGGTGGCAGCACCAGGTCCTGCACAAGGTCACCTGGTCCTGGGGGCGGCTGCTCGGCGGGCTCACCCAGCAGCCCCGGCAGTACGCCGCCGACGACCGGGTCGCCGAGACCTGGCACGCGCCGGTGATCCGACCGGCAGTGCCGGCCGGCGGCGGCGTCCCCGTACCGACGCGTACCGGGGACACCCTGAACCTGCGGGTGGCCGAGTTCGTCGACGCTGACGGGAACTTCAGGGAAGCCGGCGGCAGCGAGGAGTCGGACACCGTCGCGATCCGGGTCAGCCGCGACGGGCAGCAGATCGCCGACCTCTCCGGCGGCTGGGCGGCGGTGCCCACCACCGAGAAGTCGGCCCGCTACCGGCTGGACCTGACCACGCAGCGATCCTCGGACGAGTGGCGCTACGGCACGCGGACCGACACCGCCTGGGAGTTCACCTCGGCCCGACCGGCGGGCGACGCCACCACGCCGTTGTCGCTGTTGCAGGTGGACTACCGGGTGCCGGCCGACCTGTCCGGCACGGTCCGCGGCAACCGGTCGCACCAGGTGGGGCTGACCCTGCGGCAGCCGGCCGGGGTGCCGGCGCCGACTGGCACCAGCGT
The DNA here is from genome assembly GCF_030269705.1 of Micromonospora sp. NBRC 107095. Lineage (NCBI taxonomy): Bacteria > Bacillati > Actinomycetota > Actinomycetes > Micromonosporales > Micromonosporaceae > Micromonospora > Micromonospora sp. NBRC 107095. The sequence continues at coordinate 659,173 of NZ_BSTU01000004.1, read as the reverse complement.
CCGGGTGCAGGTCTCCTTCGACGGGGGCGTCACCTGGCGCAACGCGCCGACGAAGGGGTCGGGCACCCGGTACACCGCGACCGTGCCGGCGGGGCGCGGAACGGTCTCGCTACGGGTGCACGCCGCCGACCGGGCCGGGAACACCGTCGACCAGACCGTGCTCCAGGCGTACGGGCTGCGCTGATACGGCGAGGGCGGGGCGGCCTGGCCGTCCCGCCCGGTCTGCCGGGGTCCGCCGTCGGTCGACGGCGGACCCTTGCGGCGTCAGAGCCAGCCGCGGCGGGCGACCTGGAACGCCAACCCGGGCCGGGTGTCCACGCCGGCGGCGGCCATCAGGTCGGCGATGCGCCGTTGCACGGTCCGCCGGCTCACCCCGAGCTGGGAGGCGATGGACTTGTCCGGTACGCCCGCCACGAACAGCGACAGCAGCCGCGCCTCGTCGGCGTCGGGCTGGTAACCGTCGCCCGGATGGCAGTCGGGCTCCGGCCGTCGACCCTCGGGGGCCGCGACGGCGAGCGGGTCGTCGAGCCGCAGCCGGGTGGCCACCCGCCAGTGACTCTCGAAGAGGGCGAGCAGGGCGTCGAGCAGTTGACTGCGCCCGATCACGGCGGCGCTCGGTTCGCCGCCGTCACGGTCGGGCACCAGCGGGCAGATGGCGGTGCGGGCGTCCACGATGGCCAGTCGGACCGGCAGCCGGTCCAGGACCCGGGCCTGCTCACCGGCGGCGACGCCCTTGGCCAGGTCGGCCAACGCGCCCGGCTCCAGCAGCAGGTCACGCTCGTAGATGGCCCGGTAGCTCACCCCACGGGCCAGCGCGTCGAACTCCTCGACGTTCTCCGGGCCGGCCATGGCCAGGGGGTTGGCCCGGCAGAACCAGAGCACCTCGGTACGCGCCGAGTTCTGCAGGTCACGCAGGCGGTCCCGGAGGACCCGGGTGCCGGTGATCACCTCCACGAGGTGGTCGACGTGGTGTCGGCGCAGCCCGGAGCGGTACTCCTCGGCCAGGTGGGTGACCAGCCGGCGGGCCGCCTCCAGGTCCTCCTGGCGGCGCAGCAGCGTTCCGCCGAGGGCGACGTCCGGTGCGGTCGGGCGCAGCGGGGCGTCGGGGTCGTTGTCGGTGGGCTGCACGAGGCCCTTGCCGCGCAGCGCCTCGACCTGGGCGACGACCTGCTCACGGGGGCGGTGCAGTCGATGGACCAACTCGTCGATGCGGGCCGTGGTGAGCTGGAGCAGGCAGCGGTAGAGCTCCTCCTCAGCCGGGGTCAGGCCGATCACGTCCAACACGGGGCAGAACTGTACGTCGGCCGGGTGCGGGCCGTGCCCGGGCCCGTCGGCTGGTCAAGTGTCGGGCCTCGCGTCTACTGTCGGTGGCTGTGCTGGAAGAGCTGCGCATCACCGGGCTGGGCGTCATCGAGGACACCACGCTGCCGTTGACCGGCGGCATGAACGTCATCACCGGCGAGACCGGTGCGGGCAAGACGATGGTGGTGACCGGCCTTGGCCTGCTCTTCGGTGGCCGGGCCGACGCCGGGCGGGTCCGCGCCCAACCGGGCCGGGCGGTGGTGGAGGGGCGGCTGCGGCTGCACGGGCGGGTCGCCGACGCCGTGCACGCGCGGATCACCGAGGCCGGTGGCGAGCCCGACGAGGACGGCACGGTGCTGCTGAGTCGTACGGTCACGGTGGAGGGGCGCTCGCGGGCCCACGTCGGCGGCCGGAGCATGCCGGTGTCGATGCTCGGTGAGGTCGGCGAGCAGGCGGTGGCCGTGCACGGCCAGTCCGACCAGTTGCGGCTGCTGCGCCCGGCCGAGCAGCGGGCGGCACTGGACCGGTTCGCCGGCCCCGCGCACGAGAAGCTGCTCGACGCGCTGCGGGAGGCGTACACGGGGTGGCGTCGGGTGGTCGACGACCTGGCCGACCGGCGGCGCAACGCCCGCGAGCGCAACCAGGAGGCCGACCTGCTGCGGCTGGGCCTCGACGAGATCACCCGGGTCGATCCGCAGCCCGGTGAGGACGACGAGCTGAAGACCGAGGCGCAGCGCCTGGAGCACGCCGAGGGCCTGCGGACGGCCGCGCAGATCGCCCAGCAGTGCGTGGCCGGCGGCGCGGAGGCCACCGACGAGACCCCGGACGCGGCGGCGCTGCTGGGCACCGCCCGGCGGACCCTGGAGGCGCAGTCCGGCACCGATCCTGCGCTCGGTGAGCTGGCGGCCCGCCTGGAGGAGGCGGCCACCCTGGTCACCGACGTGTCCGCGGAGCTGTCGACGTACCTGGCGACGCTGGACGCGGACCCGGCCCGGTTGCAGCACGTCTACGAGCGGCGGGCGGCGCTGCGCGCGTTGACCCGCAAGTACGCCGACGACGTGGACGGGGTGATCGCCTGGGCTGACCGGGCGCGCACCCGACTGTCCGACCTGGACATGTCCGACGACGTGCTGGACGAGTTGGAGCGGGAGGGCCAGCGGCTCGCCGTCGAGGTGGCCGACCTCGCCGGCCGGGTGTCCGCCTCCCGGCAGGAGGCGGCGATCCGCTTCGCCGACCAGGTCACCGTCGAGCTTGCCGGGCTGGCCATGCCGCACGCGCGGATCGAGGTGGCGGTGCTGCCCCGTCCGGCCGGTCGCGCGGAGCCGACGTTGGCCGTCAACGGTGTCGAGGTGGGTGTCACACCGGACGGCGGTGACGAGGTGGAGCTGCGGTTGCTGGCCCATCCGGGTGCGCCGTCGTTGCCGTTGCAGCGCGGCGCCTCCGGCGGTGAGCTGTCCCGGGTGATGCTCGCCATCGAGGTCGTGTTCGCCGGCTCGGGCGGCCCGCCCACACTGGTCTTCGACGAGGTCGACGCGGGGGTCGGCGGTCAGGCGGCGGTGGAGATCGGCCGCCGGTTGGCGCGGCTGGCCCGCAGCCACCAGGTGCTGGTGGTCACGCACCTGCCGCAGGTGGCCGCGTTCGCCGACCGACACCTGGTGGTGGCGAAGGACACCGGCGGCGCGGTGACGACGAGCGGGGTGCGGGTGGTGGAGGACACCGAGCGGGCCCGGGAGTTGGCGCGCATGTTGGCAGGTTTGCCCGATTCGGATCTGGGTATCGCCCACGCCGAGGAGTTGCTGGCGGTGGCCGCCAAGGAAAGGCGGTTGTGACGCCGCGTATTGTGAGCGCAAGCACACCGGCTTGTGCCGGTGTGTGCTTCCCTGGGTAGGCGGCCCTGCTCAGGCATGTCGCGACAGAAAAGCCTGCCTCACATGCCAGGATGGTCACGATGCGTCTACCCACGTTGCGCCGGAACCGGAACGCCGAACCGGGCAGAGTCCTCGGCACCGCGCGCCTTGATCGCCGGACGAAACGCCTGGTCGGTCGGCTGCGACCCGGTGACATCGCGGTCATCGACCACGTCGACCTGGACCGGGTGGCGGCCGATTCGCTGGTCGCCGTCGGGGTCGCGGCGGTGCTCAACGCCAAGCCGTCGGTCTCCGGCCGCTACCCGAACCTCGGCCCGGAGGTGTTGGTCGCCGCCGGCATTCCACTCCTCGACGACCTGGGTGAGGGTGTCTTCGAGCGGATCCGCGAGGGCGACCAGGTGCGCATCGAGGGCAACACGGTCTTCGCCGGTGACGAGCCGGTGGCCCACGGCAGCCTGCAGGACGCCGAGACGGTCGCCAAGTCGATGGCTGACGCCCGGGAGGGTCTGTCGGTGCAGTTGGAGGCGTTCGCCGCCAACACGATGGACTACCTGCGCCAGGAGCGCGACCTGCTGCTCGACGGTGTCGGGGTGCCGGACATCGAGACCCAGATCCAGGGTCGGCACTGCCTGATCGTGGTGCGCGGCTACGACTACAAGGCCGACCTGGACGTGCTGCGCCCGTACATCCGGGAGTTCAAGCCGGTGCTGATCGGCGTCGACGGTGGCGCGGACGCGCTCGTCGAGGCCGGCTACACCCCCGACATGATCATCGGCGACATGGATTCGGTCACCGACGACGTGCTGCGCTGCGGCGCCGAGGTGATCGTGCACGCGTACCCGGACGGGCGGGCGCCCGGCCTGCCCCGGGTCAACGGCCTCGGTGTGCCGGCGATCACCTTCCCGGCCGCCGCGACCAGTGAGGACCTGGCCATGCTGCTCGCCGACGAGAAGGGCGCCTCGCTGCTCGTCGCGGTCGGCACCCACGCGACCCTCGTCGAGTTCCTCGACAAGGGTCGAGGCGGGATGGCCTCGACGTTCCTGACCCGGCTGAAGGTCGGCGGCAAGCTGGTCGACGCCAAGGGGGTGAGCCGGCTCTACCGGCAGAGCATCTCCGGCTCGTCGCTGCTGCTGCTGGTGCTGTCGGCGATCGCGGCGATGGCGTCCGCGGTGGCCGTGTCGACCGTCGGGAAGGCGTACCTGGGCGTGGTCGCCGAGTGGTGGGACAATTTCGTGTTCCAGCTGTACCGGCTCTTCTAGTTCCCGACCGATCAAGAGGCTGCAAGCGTGATCAATTTCCGCTACCACGTGGTGTCCCTCACCGCGGTCTTCCTGGCTCTGGCGATCGGCCTGGTGGTCGGCACGGCCGCCCTCAACGGCCCGGTCGCCGACTCGCTCGAGGGGCAGGTCACCGGGCTGCGCAAGGACAACCAACACTGGCGCCAGACGGTCAGCAACATGGAGAAGCAACTCGCCCTGGAGGAGGAGTTCGCCGAGGAGATCTCCCAGGTCGTCCTGCCCGGCACCCTCACCGGGCGTCGGGTGGTGGTGCTCAGCCTGCCCAACGGCCGTGACCACACCGAGGGCGTGCTCAAGAAGCTCCAGCAGGCCGGGGCAACCATCACCGGTCAGGTCGACCTGCAGGACAAGTTCATCAACCCGGACAACAACTCCAACCTGCTGGAGTTGGCGGTCACCGCGGCCCGACCGACCGCGCAGACCACCGGCCTGCCGGGCAACGGGCACGGCGTGGAGACCTCCAGCGCGCTGCTGGCCAGCGTCCTGCTGGACCGGGCCCAGGGCGTCGCGCCGGTCAGTGACGCCGACCGGCGGGCGGTGCTCGCCGCGTACAACAACGCCGGCTACCTGACCACCGACAGCAACAAGGTCACCGCCTCGGCGGAGGCCGTCGTCGTGGTCAGCGGCCAGCCGTACGTCGACAAGGACTCCGACAAGCGGGACGAGTCGGTCGTCAAGATCGCCGAGCAGTTCGACCGCACCGGGTCGATCGTGGTGGCCGGCAACGGCTCCGTCGGAGGCAACCTGGTGGGTGTGGTGCGCGGCGACCCGGTGCTCACCCAGACCATCTCCACGGTCGACAACGCCAACACCGTGCAGGGGCAGGTGGTGACCACCCTCGCCCTGGTGGAGCAACTCACCGAGAAGAAGGCCGGACAGTACGGCGTCGGCGACAACGCGCCGTCGCTGCTGCCTAGACTGCCCCAGTGAGCGAACGACGTACCCCCGTGTCCGGATCCCACCAGGCGGCGCGTGACCGAGCGAGCGAGGTGGCGGCGTGAGCGCACTGGGTCGGCTGCTGATCGCCGGTGCGGGCGCCGCCGCCGCCCGGTACGCGCTGCGTGAGGCGCGTACCTCACCGGCCGGGCCCGCGTTGGAGCGCACCAACTTCCGCGGCCGCACGGTCAGCCTGGCCGCCGGGCCGGCGCTCGCCGCCGGCGCTGCCGCCGCCGGCGCGTTCGGTGCCACCGGTGGTGCCGCCGGTGGGGCCGCACTGGTCGCCGGACTCGGCGCGGGCGGCGTCGGGCTCTACGACGACGTGGTCGGCGCGCGCCCAGAGCAGAAGGCCGCCAAGGGCTTCGCCGGGCACCTCGCCGCTCTGCGGGAGGGACGCGTCACCGCCGGTCTGGTCAAGGTCGTCGGGGTGGGCGCCGCCGGGCTGGGCGCCGCCGCGCTGCTCGCCGCCGACCCCCGGGTCGCCGCGCACCCGCGCCGGCAGCGGCACCGGGCGTTCGGCCGGGGGGTCGACGTGCTGCTCGGCGCCGGCGTGATCGCCGGCACGGCCAACCTGCTGAACCTGCTCGACCTGCGACCGGGCCGGGCGATCAAGTCCGGGCTGCTGCTCGCCGCGCCGCTGACCGGCGGCCCGCAGGGTGGGATCGCCGCCGGTGCGGCCGGCGCCGCCGCCGGCCTGCTCCGCGACGACCTGGCCGAGGACGTGATGCTCGGCGACAGCGGCGCCAACGCGCTCGGGGCGCTGCTCGGCGTCGCGCTGGCCGCCCGCACCGGCCCACTGGGCCGCGCCGGTCTGCTCGCCGTCCTCGCCGGGCTGACCGCCGCCAGTGAGAAGGTCAGCTTCACGGCGGTGATCCAGCGGACCCCGGGGCTCCGCGAACTCGACGCACTGGGCCGACGCGCCGACTGACGTGAACAGACCGGCACCCCTCGCCGGCGCCGGCCGGCTGGCCGGGGCAGCCGCGCTCATCGCCGTCCTCACCGTGGCCAGCCGACTCGCCGGCTTCGGCCGTACCGCCGTGTTCACCTGGGTGGTCGAGCAGAGCGACCTCGGCGGCATGTACGTCATCGCGAACACGGTGCCGAACATCGTCTTCGAGATCGTCGCGGGTGGGGCGTTGGCCAGCCTGGTCGTGCCGCTGCTGGCCGGGGCGGTCGCGGCGCAGGACCGGCGGGCGGTGGCGGCGACCACCGGTGCCCTGCTCACCTGGACGGTGAGCCTGCTGGTTCCCCTCGCCGTGCTCGTCGCCGTGTTCGCCGACCCGATCATCTCGCTGATCAGCGAGGGACGATCGGCGGCGGAACTCGCCGCCGGCGCCCGGATGTTGCGCGTGTTCGCCCCGCAGCTGCCGCTGTACGGGATCGGCATCGTGCTCACCGGCGTCCTGCAGGCGCACCGACGCTTCGCCTGGCCGGTCATCGCGCCGTTGCTGTCCAGCCTCACCGTGGTCGTCGTCTACGTGGCCTTCGGCGCCGCCCAGGGGCGGGGGGTGTCCGTCGCCCAGGTCGGCCGCAGTGGCGAACTGCTCCTGTCCGGCGGCACCACCGTGGGGGTGGTGGTGCTGTCGCTCTCGCTGCTGATCCCGCTGCGGGGGCTGCGGCTACGGCCCCGGTTCGGGTACGCCTTCACCGATGACGCCCGGGCGCGGATCGGCGGGCTCGCCACGGCCGGCGCGGTGACGGTGGCCGCGCAGCAGGTGGCGCTGCTGGTGGTGCTGAACCGGGTCTCCGGCGGCCCCACCGGCTCCCCGCAGGTGTTCAACCTGGCCCAGGCGATCTACCTGCTGCCGTGGGCGGTGCTCGCCGTGCCGCTGGCGGTGGCGTCGTACCCCACCCTGGCCACCGCCAGCGCCGCCGGCGACGAGGACGGCTACCGGCGGACCCTGTCCAGCGCGGTGCGGGGCGTGCTGCTCTTCAGCTGCCTGGGCGCCGCGGCGTTGATCGGTACCGCGCAGCCGGTCGCTTCCCTCTTCTACCCGGACAATCCGGCGTCCACCGCGGCGGCCATCATCGGATTCGCGCCGGGTCTGCTCGGCTACGGCGTGTTCGCGATCCTGTCCCGCGCGCTGTACGCGCGCGGCGACACCCGGCCGGCGACGGTGGCGATCACGCTCGGCTGGCTGGTCGTTCCGGCAGTGGCGCTGCCGTTGGCGGCACTGCTGCCCACCGCGGACCGGGTGCTCGCGGTGACGTCGGCGAACTCGGTGGGGATGCTGGTGCTCGGTGCGCTGCTGCTCCTGGCGGTGCTGCGCGGCGCCGGCCGTGGCGCCCTCGCCGGCGCGGGGCGGGCCGGGGCGGCCGGTGGCCTCGGCGGTGTGCTCGCCGGGCTCGCCGGGTGGGGCCTGACCGGTTGGCTCGCCCCGTCGGACGGCGGCACCCCGACGATCGCGGCGGCGTTCGGTCAGGGCATGCTGTCCGGGGTTCTGGTTGGGGTTGTGTTCCTCGCCGTGGTCTGGTTCGTCGACCGGCGGGACGTACAGCCACTGCTCGCCGGGGTGCTGCGGCGTCTGGGCCGGCGGGGGCCGTCCGGCGGTGCGCCGACACCGGGCGCGGACGCCGCGGAGCGGGGCGACGGGAAGGAGACGGCGACGCGATGACTGAGCCAGCTCTGCCTACCGGCTGGTCGGGCACCGTCGCGTTGGTGCTCGCGTCGAGCACCGGTGGCGTCGGCCAGCACGTCCGCTCGGTGGCCGGTGGCCTCGTCGCGGGCGGCACCAGCGTGCTGGTCTGCGGGCCTGCGGCGACTCAGGAGCAGTTCGACTTCACCGGTGTCGGTGCGCGTTTCGCGCCGGTGGAGATTCCGGCCAGTCCGACTCCGGCCGACGCCCGGGCGGTGCTCGCCCTGCGTCGGGTGCTCGCCGCCGCCAGCGTCGACGTGGTGCACGCGCACGGCCTGCGGGCCGGTTTGGTCGCCGTGCTGGCCCGTTCCACCGCCCCGCTGGTCGTCACCTGGCACAACGCGGTGCTCGCCGGGGGCCTGCGCGGCGGGGTGTCCCGGCTCGTCGAACGGGTGGTGGCCCGGGGCGTGCGGGTGGCGCTCGGCGCTTCGGAGGACCTGGTGCGACGGGCCGCCGAGGTGGGCGCCGCCGACGCCCGGCTCGCCCCGGTCGCCGCGCCGACACTGCCCGCCCCGCGTCGGCGCCCGGCGGCGGTACGCGCCGAGTTCGGGGTCCGCCCGGACCAGCCGCTGATCGTCTCGGTCGGTCGGCTGCACCCGCAGAAACGCTACGACGTGCTGATCGACGCGGCGGCCCGCTGGCGTACCCGTACCCCGCCGCCGGTCGTGGTGATCGCGGGCAGCGGGCCGGCCTACCTGCCGCTCGCGGCACGGACCTCCGCCGCCCGCGCGCCGGTGACCCTGCTGGGGCACCGCACCGACGTGGCCGACCTGCTCGCCGGCGCGGACCTGGCGGTGGTGACCAGCGACTGGGAGGCGCGGCAGCTCTTCGCCCAGGAGGCGCTGCGCGCCGGTGTTCCGCTGGTGGCCACGGCGGTCGGTGGACTGCCGGATCTGGTCGGCGACGCCGCCACCCTGGTCCCCGCCGGTGACGTGGACGCTGTCGACGCGGCCGTACGCGCGTTGCTGGACGACCCGGCGGCGCGGGCGGAGCTGAGCCGGCGTGGCGTCGAACGGGCGGCGACGTGGCCGACCGAGGCGGACACCGTCGCCACGCTCGTCGCCCTCTACGCCGAGCTGGCCGGGAGTCCGGGTGGCCCGGCGGCCGCCCCGGGCTCCGACGCCCCGAGAACGGGACACCGGTGATGCTGCGCCGAATCGCCCCCGCCCTGTTGACAGTGCTCGTGGTGGCGTTGGGCGTCACCGCGCTCGCCGCCCGCCCACCCCAGGGCACTCCGCAACGCACCGCCGACTTCGTGGTGCTCGCCGGGATCGCCGGGCTGCGCTGGGAGGACGTGGATCCCCAGCGCACCCCGACGTTGTGGCGGATGGCCCAGGACGGGTCGATCGGCTCCCTGTCGGTGCGCTCCGCGCACCGACCCACCTGCCCGGTGGACGGCTGGTTGACGGTGGGCGCGGGCAGCTTCGCCGCGTGGAACGGCAGCCGGGCGGCCGGTGGTTGCCCGGCGACGGCGGTGACTGTGGAACAACCGGACGGCATCGGCGCGAACCTGCCCGACCAGGAGAGCGTGGTCCAGTACAACCAGCAGCGGTTGCCCTGGGGTGCGCTGCCCGGCTCGTTGTCGGAGTCGGTGCGGTGTTCCGTCGCGGTGGGCCCGGGCGCGGCGGTGGCCGCCGCCCGACCGTTCGGCCGCGTCGACCGGTACGCGTCGGCGCTGCCGGCCGACCCGCGGCCGTTGCTCGGTTCCTGTGTGCTGAGCATCGTCGACCTCGGCACGGTCGGGGGTGCCGACCCGGCGACCCGCGCCGCGGAGGCCCGCGCGGCGGACGCCGAGCTGGCCCGGGTGCTGGCGGCGCGACCCCCACGGTCGTTGGTGCTGGTCGCCGGGATCTCCGACACCACCCAGCCGTCGCGGCTGCACGTGGCGGTCGCCGACGGGCCGGGCTGGGAGCGGGGGTGGCTCACCTCCGCCAGTACCGGCCGCGACGGGTACCTGCAACTTGTCGACCTCGCGCCGACCGCCCTCGCCGCGTTGGGCCGGCCGATGCCGGAGCGGCTCTTCCTCGGCCGCCCGGCGATCAGCACCGGTGACCGTCCGACCGACCTAGCCGAGGCCATCGCCGCACCGGCGAACGCCGACCGGGAGGCCGCCGCCCAGCGTGCGGTCTCCGGTGGGTTCTTCGCGCTGCTCGCCGGGGTGCAGGTGCTGCTGGCGCTCGCGATCCTGCCGCTGCTGCGCCGGGCCCGCCCGCATGCCGGCCCGGCCGGTCCGACGCCCGTCTCCGGGCGGATCGTGGCGGTGGTGGAGCTGCTGCTGGTCGCCGCGGCGTTGACGGTGCCGGCGGCGCTGCTGGCCGACGCGGTGCCCTGGTGGCGCGGCGGGCACCCCGGGTGGATCTTCGCCGGGGTGACGGCGTTGCTGGTGGCCGCCGGCACGGCGGCGGTGCGCTTCGCGCCCGGGTACGCGAACACCCTCGGGCCGGTCGGCGCGGTGGCCGGCCTCACCACGCTCGTGGTCGGGCTGGACGTGCTCACCGGGGCCCGCCTCCAGCTCAACGGCGTGGTCGGCTACTCGGCGTTGCAGGGTGGCCGCTACGCCGGGCTGAGCACGGTGGGGCTGGGGGTGTTCCTCGCCGGCGCGTTGGTCACCGGCGGCTGGTTCGCCCAACGGGTGCACCGGGGTTGGCGGCCAGCGGTGATGGTGGCGGTGGGTGGTCTCGCCGGGGTGGTGGTCGGCAGCCCGTACCTGGGTGCCGACCCGGTCGGCGCGATCGCGCTCACCGCCGGGGTGAGCGTCGCCGCCGTGATCAGCGCCGGCGGCTGGTTGACGATCAGCCGGCTGGCCTGGGCCACCATGGCCGCGCTGGCGGTCGGTATCGGGTTCGCCGTGGTGGACCTGCGGCGTCCTCCGGGCGAGCGGGGCAGCCTGGGCCGGTTCCTCTCCGCGCTCGGTGACGGCACCGGCGGGTTCGCCGTGCACCGGTCCAGCACGGAGAACTTCGAGACGTTGGTCAACAGCCCACTGACGGTGCTGGCGCTGGCCGGCGGGTTGCTCGTGTGGTTCGCCCTGTTGCAGCCGTGGGGTGGGTTGATGCGGCTGTTCGGCATCTACCCGGCGATCCGGGCGGCGCTGGCCGGCACGGTGGTCGCCGCGGTGCTCGGTGGTGTGCTCGACGGCGCGGCACTGGACGTGATGGGTGCTGCGGCCGCCCTGGTGGTGCCGATGGCGGCCCTGGCGTCGCTGCGGGTGCTCGGGCACGCCGCGGACCGGACCCGCCCGGCACCGGCCCGTTCCCGGGCCAACGGCGCCGACGACGAGTCGGGGCCGGGCGGGGTGGGCCCGGTCGACGGGGGTGACGGCCCGACCGGCGGCGGCGGGCCACTGGGCGCCGCGCACCCCGCTCCGATCGGCGACCCGCCGGTGGGCGCGCCGGCGACCGTCACCCGAGCGGGCTCGGACGCTCCGGGGGAGCACGGTGGGGACGCCGACGATCCGGCCGGGCCGGCCGCGAGCGGGTCGACGCCGGGCGGCACGCCGCCGGTGCCCGTGCCGCCCCGGCAGGTCTCCCGGTCATCGACGGAGGTTGCCGCGTCCTGAGCGCCGGGCCTCGTCCGGATGTCCCGCAGGTGTCGCAGCCGGGGTGCGGCCTGCGGGTACCCGCCCGGGAGGTGTTACCGTCGAATCCCGTGGATCGCGTGATCACTTTGCTGATCAAGCACGGCGGTCTGCATGACCGCGACAGACGACACGGGAGCAGGCCTTGGCCCCATCAGCACGGACGACCAGGCACATTTTCGTCACCGGGGGCGTCGCCTCCTCGCTGGGTAAGGGCCTCACCGCCTCCAGCCTCGGCAACCTGCTGACCGCGCGCGGGCTGCGCGTGGTGATGCAGAAGCTCGACCCCTACCTGAACGTCGACCCGGGGACGATGAACCCGTTCCAGCACGGTGAGGTCTTCGTCACCGAGGACGGCGCCGAGACCGACCTCGACGTCGGGCACTACGAGCGCTTCCTCGACCGGGCGCTGTCCGGCAAGGCGAACGTCACCACCGGCCAGATCTACTCCGACGTGATCGCCAAGGAGCGCCGGGGGGAATACCTGGGCGACACCGTCCAGGTCATCCCGCACATCACCAACGAGATCAAGTCCCGGATCGTGGGGATGGGTGATCCGGACGAGGACGGTCAGCTCCCCGATGTGGTGATCACCGAGGTCGGCGGCACCGTCGGCGACATCGAGTCGCTGCCGTTCCTGGAGGCGATCCGCCAGGTCCGCCACGACCTGGGCCGCGACAACTGCTTCTACCTGCACGTCTCGCTGGTGCCGTACCTGGCGCCGTCGGGCGAGCTGAAGACCAAGCCGACCCAGCACTCCGTGGCGCAGCTGCGCAACATCGGTATCCAGCCGGACGCCATCGTGCTGCGCTGCGACCGGGAGATCCCGGAGAAGCTCAAGGAGAAGCTGTCGCTGTACTGCGACGTGGACGCCGAGGCGGTCGTCGCCGCCCCGGACGCCCCGAGCATCTACGACATCCCGAAGGTGCTGCACCGGGAGGGGCTCGACGCGTACGTGGTGCGCCGGCTCGGCCTGTCGTTCCGGGACGTGGACTGGGCCAGCTGGGACGACCTGCTGGAGCGGGTGCACCGCCCCCGCCACACGGTCACCGTCGCGGTGGTCGGCAAGTACGTCGACCTGCCCGACGCGTACCTGTCGGTGAGTGAGGCGATCCGGGCGGCCGGGTTCGGTAACCGGTCGCGGGTGCAGATCAAGTGGGTGCCCAGCGACGAGTGCGTCACCCCGGCGGGCGCGGCGGCGGCCCTGGCCGGCGTGGACGGCATCCTCATCCCGGGCGGCTTCGGCGTCCGCGGCATCGAGGGCAAGATCGGCACCGCCCGGTACGCCCGGGAGGCCGGCATCCCGCTGCTCGGCCTCTGCCTCGGTCTGCAGTGCATGACCATCGAGGTGGCCCGGCACCTGGCCGGTCTGGACGGCGCCAACTCGTTGGAGTTCGACGAGCAGGCGACCCACCCGGTCATCGCCACGATGGCCGACCAGGAGGACATCGTCGCCGGCCGGGGTGACCTGGGCGGCACCATGCGGCTGGGCGCGTACCCGGCGACGCTGACCGAGGGTTCGATCGTCGCCGAGGCGTACGGCAGCACCGAGATCAGCGAGCGGCACCGGCACCGCTACGAGGTGAACAACGCCTACCGGGACGCGCTGACCAAGGCGGGCCTGCACATCTCCGGCACCTCGCCGGACGGCCGACTGGTCGAGTTCATCGAGCTGGACCGCAGCCTGCACCCGTTCTTCGTGGCCACCCAGGCGCACCCCGAGTTGAAGAGCCGCCCGACCCGCCCGCACCCGCTGTTCGCCTCGTTCGTCAAGGCCGCGGTGGCGTACTCGCAGGCCGATCAGCTGCCGGTGGACCTGGACGTGGCGGCGGAGGCTCCGACGACGCGCAAGGCCGCCCGCAACGGCGCCGCGACGAAGGCGGCGTCCCCGTCGTGAGGGAGCGCAGCCAGCGAACCAGCCGGCTCAGTCGGGTGCCGCACGCCGGCGCCGCGCGCAGCGGGGCGGCGGCGTGAGCGGGCTCGAGCACCGCTACGAGGTGCGGTCCCGGCAGGAGCGGTACCAGGGGCGCATCTTCGACGTGGTCACCGACGAGGTGAGCATGCCGGGCGGTGGGACGGCGCTGCGGGACCTGGTCCGGCACGTCGGGGCGGTGGCCGTGGTGGCGCTCGACGACGCCGGGCAGGTGGTGCTGATCCGCCAGTACCGGCACCCGATCGGGCGGCACCTGTGGGAGCTGCCGGCCGGGCTGATGGACGTCTCCGGCGAGGAGTTGCCGGCGGCGGCGCTGCGGGAGCTGGCCGAGGAGGCCGACCTGACCGCCGGGCGGATCGACGTGCTGGTCGACCTGCACAGCTCGCCGGGGTTCACCAACGAGATCGTCCGGGTGTTCCTGGCCCGGGACCTCGCCGACGTGCCGGCCGACGAGCGGCACGAGCGCCACGACGAGGAGGCCGACCTCCAGGTCGTCCGGATCGACCTGGACGAGGCGGTCGCCATGGTCCTGGCCGGTGAGGTCACCAACGCCGCCGCCGTGGCCGGGCTGCTGGCCGCCGCCCGCGCCCGGGACACCGGCTTCACGCGGCTGCGTCGGGCGGAAGCGCCGCTGCCGCGCTGAGGCGTCCCCGCCGGTCCAGCCGGTGGGGGAGTACGCGCGAAAGGGGCCCCGCGGTCAGCCGCGGGGCCCCTTGTCGCTGTCCGGTCCGTCAGTCGCGCAGCGGACGACCCTGCGCGTCGGTGCCGCCGTTGACCAGGATGAGGATCCCGTCGATGAGGCCCCAGATGCTGCCGACGCCGCAGGTCACCACGCTCACGACGAGCTGCAGCACGCCGGTCTTGACGTCACCGATGTAGAACCGGCCGGCCCCGAAGAAGCCGAGCAGGATGCCGAGGACGCCCGCGACGATCTTGCTCTTGTCGGAAACGCCCTGGGGGTACCCCGGCTGGGGGTAGCCGGGCTGATAAGGAGGAGTGGTCATGGCCGGACACCTTAGTGATCCACTCGCCGGCTGTCCGCACCGCCACCCGGCAGATGGGACGATAATGGTGAAACACTGTCCTGTCGGCTGAGGTGACGCTCGACCGCTCGATCCGGGTGGTGCCCTGACACTTCGTCAGGACACCCGGGCACCGGATGCCACTGTGCTGGCTCTCGGCGGCGTCGGGCGCGCCTAGACTGCCGCCGCGGGACCGGTGTACCGCGATGGCAAAGGGGCCACCGCGGCACCGAGCAGTCGGGGGAGAGCAGCCCCGAAGAGAGGTGTCTGCATCGTGAAGGTCGGAATCCCACGCGAGGTCAAGAACCACGAGTACCGCGTGGCGATCACGCCAGCGGGCGTCAACGAGTTCACCCGCAGCGGCCACCAGGTCTTCGTCGAGTCCGGCGCCGGGGTTGGCTCCAGCATCACCGACGAGGAGTTCGCCGCCGCCGGCGCGAAGATCCTCGCCACCGCCGACGAGGTCTGGGAGACCGCCGAGCTGGTGCTCAAGGTCAAGGAGCCGATCGCCGAGGAGTACCACCGGATGCGCGAGGGGCAGGTGCTCTTCACCTACCTGCACCTGGCCGCCTCCAAGGAGTGCACCGACGCGCTGATCGACCGCCGGGTCACCGGCATCGCGTACGAAACCGTCGAGCTGCCCGACCGGTCGCTGCCGTTGCTCGCCCCGATGTCCGAGGTCGCCGGCCGGCTCGCCCCGCAGGTGGGCGCCTTCTACATGATGCGCACCGGCGGTGGGCGCGGCGTGCTGCCCGGCGGTGTCTCCGGCGTGTACGCGGCCAAGACCGTCGTCATCGGCGCCGGCGTCTCCGGCATGAACGCCGCCGCCATCGCGCTGGGCCTGCAGTCCGAGGTGCTGCTGCTGGACAAGAACGTCGCCCGGCTGCGCCAGGCCGACGCCATCTACCGGGGCCACCTGCAGACCGTCGCGTCCAACGCGTACGAGGTGGAGCGGGCCGTGCTCGACGCCGACCTGGTCATCGGCGCGGTGCTGGTGCCCGGCGCGAAGGCCCCGACGCTGATCTCCAACGAGCTGGTGTCCCGGATGAAGCCGGGCAGCGTGCTCGTCGACATCGCCATCGACCAGGGCGGCTGCTTCGAGGACTCGCGCCCCACCACGCACGCCGACCCGGTCTACAAGGTGCACGAGTCGATCTTCTACTGCGTCGCGAACATGCCCGGCGCGGTGCCGAACACCAGCACGTACGCGCTGACCAACGTCACCCTGCCGTACGCCCTGGAACTGGCCAACCAGGGCTGGCGCGAGGCGCTGCGCAACGACCCGGCCCTCGCGCTGGGCCTGAACACCCACGCCGGTCAGGTCACCTACGGCCCGGTCGCCGAGGCGCACGGCATGGACGTGCTCCCGCTGGCCGACGTGCTGGCCTGAACGGTGGCGGCCGAGCGGTAGCGAGCCGAGGAGCATGGCACTGACCGACGACTTAGCCGGCGCCGGCGTGGGCACCGCACCCACGTCGGCGCTGCGCCGCGCCGTTCGCGGCTACCTCGACCACCTGACCGTCGAACGTGGCCTCTCCGCGAACACGCTCGCCTCGTACCGGCGGGATCTGGATCGTTATCTCGCCACCCTGGTCGACGCCGGCGTCACCGACCTCGCGTCGGTCGGCGCCGGCCTCGTCGAGGCCCACCTGGCCCGACTGCGCGCGGGCGACGACGCGCACCCGCCCCTCGCCGTCTCCTCCGCCGCCCGCGCGGCCAGCGCGGTCCGCGGCCTGCACCGCTTCGCGCTGCGCGAGGGCCTGACCGGCGTCGACCCGAGCCGCGACGTCCGCCCGCCCACGCCGCCCCGGCGGCTGCCCCGGGCGCTACCTGTCGACGACGTGGTCCGGCTGCTGGAGACCGCCGGCCCGATCACCGCGACCGGCGACGACGCGCCGCTGGCGCTGCGCGACAGGGCGCTGCTGGAATTCCTGTACGGCACCGGCGCGCGCATCTCCGAGGCGGTCGGCGCCGCCGTGGACGACCTCGACACCGACGAGGGCACGGTGCTGCTGCGCGGCAAGGGCGGCCGGGTGCGGCTGGTGCCCATCGGCGGGTACGCCGTCGACGCGGTCCGCGCCTACCTGGTCCGGGCCCGCCCCGGCCTGGCCGCCGTCGGCCGGGGCACCCCGGCGGTGTTCCTCAACGCCCGCGGCGGCGCGCTGTCGCGCCAGGGCGCCTGGGGCATCCTGCGCCGCGCCGCCGACCGGGCCGGACTGCCCGTCGACGGGCCCGCCGCCGTCTCCCCGCACACCCTGCGCCACTCGTATGCCACCCACCTGCTCGACGGGGGCGCTGACGTTCGGGTGGTCCAGGAACTGCTCGGTCACGCCTCGGTGACCACCACCCAGGTCTACACGTTGGTCACGGTGGAGCGGTTGCGCGAGGTGTACGCCACCGCTCATCCCCGCGCCCGGGGCTGAACCGGTCGCGGTCGGCGCCGACACGCCGGGCCGGTGCCGAACCCCCTGCTGGTCGGTGGCGTACAGTCGGCATCGGCGCGGACCTCCTGGAGCGACACGACCGGGGTGCGCAGCGGCGCCGCGAAGGACGTCGGACGGCTCCGACGCCGGGTGGGTCGTCGGGAGGGGGCAACGAGCACATGGCTGGCAACGGTGACCGTGCCGAGACCTGGACGTCGGAGCTCCGCGAGCAGCAGGCCACGCTCGGCGCGGACCTCGGTCCCGCGGACCCGGCTGCCTACACGATGCGCAAGCCCATCCCCGAGCCGATGCCGACCGACCGGCACGGCCCCGCGCGCATCATCGCGATGGCCAACCAGAAGGGTGGCGTCGGCAAGACGACCACCACCATCAACCTGGGCGCCGCCCTCGCGGAATACGGCCGCAAGGTCCTGCTGGTCGACTTCGACCCGCAGGGCGCCCTCTCGGTGGGCCTGGGCGTCAACCCGCACAACCTCGACCTGTCCGTCTACAACCTGCTCATGCAGGACGACGTGACCGCCGAGGACGTCCTGATCAAGACCGACGTGGCGGGCCTGCACCTGCTGCCGGCCAACATCGACCTCTCCGCCGCCGAGATCCAGCTCGTCAACGAGGTCGCCCGGGAGATGGCCCTGGCCCGGGTCCTGCGCACGGTCCGCAAGGAGTACGACTACATCCTGATCGACTGCCAGCCGTCGCTCGGCCTGCTGGCGATCAACGCGCTGACCGTCGCGCACGGTGTGCTCATCCCGCTCGAATGCGAGTTCTTCAGCCTGCGCGGTGTGGCACTGCTGCTGGACACCATCGACAAGGTGCGCGAGCGGCTCAACTTCGACCTGGAGCTCGAAGGCATCCTCGCCACGATGTACGACAGCCGCACCACACACTGCCGCCAGGTCCTGCAGCGGGTGGTGGAGGCGTTCGGCGACAAGGTCTACCAGACGGTCATCACCAAGACGGTCAAGTTCCCCGAGTCCACCGTGGCCGGTGCCCCCATCACGACGATGGACCCGGCCTCCTCCGGGGCACGTAACTACCGTCAGCTGGCCCGCGAGGTGATCGCCGCCCAGTCGGAGCGGTAGCCGGAACGCCCGGTGCCCGCCTCGTGGACTACGGTCGTCCGGTGACCGCGCCACCCATCGACCCACCCGAGACCGCCACCGCGGCCGTGGTCGACGGTGGGCAGCCCGCCGACCCGGCCGCCACCGGCTTCACGGTGCGGCTGGCCAACTTCACCGGCCCGTTCGACCTGCTGCTGCAACTGATCGGCAAGCACAAGCTCGACGTCACCGAGGTGGCCCTGCACACGGTCACCGACGAGTTCATCGCCTACATCAGGGCGATGGGCGACAACTGGGACCTGGACGAGGCCAGCGAGTTCCTGCTCATCGCCGCGACCCTGCTCGACCTGAAGGCCGCCCGACTGCTGCCCGCCGCCGAGGTCGAGGACGAGGACGACCTCGCCCTGCTGGAAGCCCGGGACCTGCTCTTCGCCCGACTGTTGCAGTACAAGGCGTACAAGGAGGCGGCGGCGCACATCGCCGAGCTGGAGGCCGTCGGCGGCCGACGATATCCGCGCGCGGTCAGCCTGGAACCCCGCTACGCCGAGGCGTTGCCCGACCTGGTGCTCGGCATCGGCCCGCAGCGGCTGCTGAAGCTGGCCGTGAAGGCGATGACCCCGAAGCCGGTGCCGGAGGTGTCCATCGCCCACGTGCACATGGTCCGGGTCAGCGTCCGGGAACACGCGGCCATCCTCACCGCGCGGCTGCGCCGGGCCGGCACGGCCACCTTCTCGCTGCTCTGCGCCGACTGCGAGGCCACCCTGGAGGTGGTGGCCCGGTTCCTCGCGCTGCTGGAGCTGTACCGGGAGGGCCTGGTGACGTTCGTGCAGGAGCAGGCCCTGGAGGAGCTGACGGTGCGCTGGACCGGCCCGGCCGACGGCGACACCGAGCTGCACGTCGACGAGTACGCCGGCACCCCTGCCGACGACCCGGAGCCGGCGGGGGTTGCGGTTGCGCCGACGGCGGGTGGACCTGAAGCGGTGCGGGCTGCGCCTGAACCGGCGCGGGCTGAGCCTGAAGCGGCGCGGGCTGCGCCTGAAGCGGCGCGGGCTGCGCCTGAAGCGGCGCGGGCTGCGCCTGGACCGGCGGGCGTTGGGCTCGGGTCGGTGGGGGAGGCCAGCGGGCCGGACGGGACGGAGACGACGGAGGGTGCGCGGGATGAGTGACGAGGAACGCCGGGACTCGCTGGCCGACCAGGCCGCCGCCTGGGTGCCCCCGTGGGCCCGCCCTCGCCCGCCTGCCGCCGACCCGTCCGCGCCGCCGGACGAGCCGGCACCGGACACCGACGAACCCGGAGCGGCACCGCCCCGACCGGACCTCGGATCCGCCGCCGGCCCCGGCGAGCCGGACCTCGGCCCGGCTGAGCCAGACCCGGACGGGGTGGCCTCGGACGAGGTGAACCCTGCGGCGACGGACCTGGGTGCGGTGACGCCGCCCACGGCCGGGCCGGACCTCGGCGCGGTGACGGAGGACACGGCCGGTAATTCGGGCGCGGCGGGGGACGTACCCCGGCGGCAGTCGGCGGGGCGGCGGCGGGCGACGGCCGCGCCGGAGCCCGCGCCCGAGCTGTCCGACGCCGAGTTGCGCGGCGCGTTGGAGGCGATCCTGCTGGTCGTCGACGAGCCGGTCAGCGAGCTGGTGCTGGCCCAGGTGCTGGACCAGCCCGCCGAGCGGGTCGGGCCGATGCTCGACGAGATCGCCGCCGGCTACACCACGGCCGGGCACGGGTTCGAGCTGCGCCGGGCGGCCGGCGGGTGGCGGCTGTACACCCGGCCGGAATACGCTACGTATGTTGAGCGGTTCGTGCTGGACGGGCAGTCCGTGCGGCTGACCCAGGCGGCGCTGGAGACGCTCGCCGTGGTCGCCTACAAGCAGCCGGTGACCCGTTCGCGAATCTCAGCCATCCGGGGTGTGAACTGCGACGGGGTCATCCGTACGCTGGTCACCCGTGGCCTCGTCGAGGAGTGCGGCACCGAACAGGACAGCGGGGCGTTCCTCTACCGGACCACCACGTTGTTCCTGGAGAAGCTCGGGCTGAACACCGTCGACGAGCTGCCGCCCCTCGCACCCTTCCTGCCCGACGACGTAGAAGAGCTTGCTGATGCGACCCGATAACCGTGTCCCCAAACCCGACGCCCCCGTCTTCGAGGGGGCTGAGCGCCTGCAGAAGGTGCTCGCCGCCGCCGGCGTGGGTTCCCGGCGTGCCTGCGAAGACCTGATCTTCCGCCGCCGGGTCACGGTGGACGGGCGGGTCGCCAAGCTCGGCGACAAGGTCGACCCGGCCAAGGCCGTGATCCACGTCGACGGAGAGCGCCTCCAGGTCGACACCCGACTGGTCTACGTGGCGATGAACAAGCCGCGCGGGGTGGTCACCACCATGGCGGACGACAAGGGCCGCAACGAGCTGGCCGACTTCATCGGCAGGCGGCTGGACCAGCGGGTGTACCACGTCGGGCGGCTCGACGCGGACAGCGAGGGCCTGCTGCTGCTCACCAACGACGGCACCCTCGCGCACAAGCTCATGCACCCCTCGTACCAGGTGCTGAAGACCTACCTCGCCGAGGTGGTCGGGCCGATCCCGCGCAACCTGAGCAAGCGGCTCCTCGCGGGCGTCGAGCTGGAGGACGGGCCGGTCACTGTCGACTCGTTCAAGGTGGTCGGCACCCTGGGCAAGAGCGCCCAGGTGGAGCTGAGCCTGCACGAAGGGCGCAAGCACATCGTCCGGCGATTGATGGACGAGGTCGGGCACCCGGTCACCCGTCTGGTGCGTACCTCCATCGGTCCGATCCGGTTGGGCGACCTGCGCACCGGGCGTCTGCGGCGCCTGACCAACGCGGAGGTCGCGGCCCTGTTCCACGCGGTGGGTGACTGACCCCCGAGTTCGGGGTACGGCAGCCGGTAGGCTCCACCGACGGCCGGGACGCGGTCGCCCGGGTGGCGTGAATCGCCTCCGGCGACGTCGCGCGCGGGTTCGCCAGACGACCCGGGCATGATTGATGACGATTGACAACCGCTTGCGGCGCCAGCTCACCGGGCGATCCGTGAGGTACGGGCTGAGGAGGACACGGTGGAGGAAAACGTACGGTTCGGGCGATGTGTGGTCGCTGTGGACGGGCCGTCCGGTTCGGGGAAGTCAACCGTGTCGCGGCGGCTCGCCGCCGCCCTCGGTGCCCGCTACCTGGACACCGGGGCGATGTACCGGGCGATCACGTGGGCCGTGCTGCGCTCCGGCGTGGACCTCACCGACGCCGCGTCGGTGGCGAAGGTCGCCGGCGAGGTCGACCTGCGCATCGGCACCGACCCGCAGGGGTACGGCGTGACCGTCGACGGGGTCGGCGTGGACGCGGAGATCCGTGGCGCCGAGGTGACCGGAGCGGTCTCCGCCGTCGCCGCCGTACCGGCTGTTCGTGAACTGCTCGTCGGCCGGCAGCGGGAGATG
Source organism: Micromonospora sp. NBRC 107095 (assembly GCF_030269705.1). NCBI lineage: Bacteria > Bacillati > Actinomycetota > Actinomycetes > Micromonosporales > Micromonosporaceae > Micromonospora > Micromonospora sp. NBRC 107095. The sequence continues at coordinate 637,657 of NZ_BSTU01000004.1, read as the reverse complement.
ATCGCCAACGCCGGTCGGATGGTGGTCGAGGGCCGCGACATCGGCTCGGTAGTGGCCCCGGACGCCGACCTGAAGGTCTTCCTGACCGCCTCCGAGGCGGCCCGTGCGGCCCGGCGCAGCGCCGAGGACGCCGCCGACGTGGCGGCCACGGCCGCCGACCTGGCGCGGCGGGACCGCCTCGACTCGACCCGCAAGGTCAACCCGCTGGCCCAGGCGCCCGACGCGGTGGTGCTGGACACCACCGAGCTGGGCATCGACGAGGTCGTGGCGCGGATGCGCGACCTGCTCACCGAGCGGGGCGTGGCATGAGTAGCGCGGTTGTGTCTCATGGCGGTCCGGAGCGAAGCGGAGGAGCGGCATGAGCGAGGGTTCCTGGGTGGAGCTGCGCGAGCCCGACGTCGCCGTCGAGGAGCCGAGCGGCCCGCAGCCGGTGGTGGCCGTGGTCGGCCGCCCCAACGTCGGCAAGTCGACGCTGGTCAACCGGATCATCGGCCGCCGGCAGGCGGTCGTCGAGGACGTTCCTGGCGTGACCCGCGACCGGGTCCCGTACGACGCGCAGTGGAACGGCCGGGCGTTCACAGTGGTGGACACCGGCGGCTGGGAGCCGGACGCCAAGGACCGGGCGGCGGCCATCGCGGCGCAGGCCGAGACGGCTGTCGTCACCGCCGACGTGGTGCTCTTCGTGGTCGACGCGATGGTGGGCTCCACCGACGTGGACGAGGCCGCGGTGAAGATGCTGCGACGCAGCGCCAAGCCGGTGATCCTGGTGGCCAACAAGGCCGACAACAATTCCATCGAGATGGAGGCCACCTCGCTGTGGTCGCTGGGTCTCGGTGAGCCGTTCCCGGTGTCCGCGCTGCACGGACGCGGCTCCGGCGACCTGCTGGACGCCATCCTCGCGGCACTGCCGGAGGCGCCGGCGATCGTGGAGAACCGTCCGCGGGGACCACGCCGGGTGGCGCTGGTCGGTCGGCCGAACGTGGGCAAGTCCAGCCTGCTCAACCGGTTCTCCGGTGAGGAGCGGGCGGTCGTCGACTCGGTGGCGGGCACCACTGTGGACCCGGTGGACAGCCTGGTCGAGATCGGCGGTCAGACCTGGCAACTGGTCGACACCGCCGGGCTGCGCAAGCGGGTCGGCAAGGCCAGCGGCACCGAGTACTACGCCAGCCTGCGTACCGCCGGCGCGATCGAGGCCGCCGAGGTGGCCGTGGTGCTGCTGGACTCCAGCGAACCCATCAGCGAGCAGGACCAGCGGATCCTGTCGATGGTGACCGAGTCGGGCCGGGCGTTGGTCATCGCGTTCAACAAGTGGGACCTGGTCGACGCCGACCGTCGGTACTACCTGGACAAGGAGATCGACCGGGAGTTGCGCCGCATCCCCTGGGCGATCCGGCTGAACCTGTCGGCGATGACCGGCCGTGCCGTGGACAAGCTGGCCCCCGCCCTGAACAAGGCGTTGGCCAGCTGGGAAACCCGCGTGCCGACCGCGCACCTCAACCAGTGGCTGACCGCGCTGGTGCAGGCCACCCCCCACCCGGTGCGTGGTGGACGGGCGCCGCGGATCCTGTTCGCCACGCAGGCCGGGGTGGCGCCGCCACGGTTCGTGCTCTTCACCACCGGCCCGCTGGACGCCGGCTACCAGCGGTTCGTCGAGCGCAAGCTCCGCGAGGAATTCGGGTACGAGGGCAGCCCGATCGAGATCTCGGTCCGCCCGCGAAAGAAGCTCGGCCCCGGCGGCCGAGGCAAGGCGCACGGCTGACCCCGTCCAGAGTTCTTTTAAGAGATGCCGGATGGGCCTCGCCCATCCGGCATCTCTCTGCCCCACCCATCACCCCATCCTCCTAGGATGCTTTAGGGGTTGTGGGGTGGTTCGCCTGCCCCGCAACGCTGGTGGGGCCTGTGTGGGGGACCCGAGACTGCTGCGCTAAGCTGTACCGGCTGCCGCGGGGGAAACCACGCGGGGGCGGGACGTGGCGCAGCTTGGTAGCGCACTTGACTGGGGGTCAAGGGGTCGTCGGTTCGAATCCGGCCGTCCCGACAGACAAAAAGCCCTGACCAGCGGAAACGCTGGTCAGGGCTTTAAGTTTGTCTATGGGGTTTTGAACCGCCCCCCGAAAACCCCCCATTTACCGGGGTCGGGAACCAGGTTCGTCATCCCTGCGCATCGTTGGGCAATGCGGGTGTGGGGCGTCGCCTGCTGTCGGTGCCGAGTCGCTCGAGGATGTCCGAGACGTCGGGGGCTTGGGCGGGTTTGGCGATGTAGTAAGTGGCGGTGACCTCCTCGCTGGAGTGTCCGAGCTGTGCTGCGGCGCTTTTCGTGTCGGTCTCTTCCTTGATGAGGGTGGCGACGGTCTTGCGGAAGGTGTGGGGGGTGACCCAGGCGAGGTCGGTGTCGGCGCGGGCCTCGCGCCACTGACGGCGGACGTTGTTGGGCGACAGCCAGGTGCCGCGTCGGGAGGCGAAGATCGCGTTGTGGGGGTTGTCGGCGGCGACGAGCTTGCGGGCCATGATCATGCCGACGGCGAACCGAGGCAGCACGACCATCCGCCAGCCGGCGTCGCTCTTGGTCCAGGGTTGGCGGAAGAAGCCCTGGCCTTTGACGAAGACGAGCGTGCCGCAGATCGTCAGGGTGGGGCGTTCGGCGGCGAGGTCGAGGTCCTCCCACCGCAGAGCGAGGATCTCACCGATACGGGCACCGGTGGCGAGCATCAGGTCGACGACGTCCGCCAGATCGCCGCTGTGCCGTGGTCCAGGCTTTCCGGGGACTGGTCGCTGCCAGTCGCGGATCGCAGTCCGGACGGCCTGGAGGTTCTCGTCGGTGAGGGCGACGACCGTGCGGCGAGGTTTACGAAGCCGACCGGTGTCGCGAACGGGGTTAGTGGGGATCGCGCCGTGACGGACGGCCAGGGCAAACATCTGGCTCAGGACGACTTTCGCGCCTTTGGCTGCCGAGGGACGGTCCTTGGCGATGTCGCGCAGGAACCGATCCAGGCGCCCGACGCTTGCTTCTCTGATGCGGAGGTTGCCCAGGGCGGGCAGGATCGCGTTGCGCGTGCTGGTCTCGTATCGCTGGATGGTCTGTGGTGCGATCCGCTCTTCCGTGGTGATCTCTTCGATCCACAGGTCGGCGAGTCTGCTGACGCGGGTCTCCCGGGTGATCTCGTCGTCGTTGGGGGTCGTGCGGTCACGTAGCTTGACCTTCAACGCCCGTTCAGCGGCCGGGCCGGTGGTGCCAGTGGCCTCGATGTCGCGGGTCTTGCCGTCGTAATCGCGGAACCGCGCTCGGGCGCGGAACCGACTGGGCCCCAGCTTCTGGGTGCGGATCTTGCCCCAGGTGCCCAGCGGTAGTTCAGGTCGGGCCATGGGGTCAGCGCTCCGCGTCGGTGTGGTCGTCGAGCCAGCGTTCGACTTCGCTGCGTCGGTAGCGCAGGGTGTTGCCGACGCGGATGGCGCGGGGTCCCTTGCCTCGGCTGTGCCAGGCGTAGAGGGTGTTCTTGGGCTTGCCCAGCCAGGCGGCGACGTCGTCGATGCTCAGGAGAGGGTCTGGCCGCCATTCCAGGGCGGCTGAGACGTTCATCGGCGACCCAACATGCTGGTGGAGCCGGGCAGTCGGCGCGGCGTGACGCGGCCGGCAGGCTGCCGGCCACCGGGTGGTGAGGAACCGGCGGCGGTGCGGGGGTGGGGTGGGCATGGATCGGGCGTCCTTTCAGGGTTCCAGCATGATTGGTATCGGGGGTCCTTGGCGCTATCACTGCCAAAGGCGGTCGTGAGATTTATCGACTGTGGCTGTTTATCCACCCTTTTTGGTCGTATGGTGTCAAGCCTCTCGTTGATTGTTGTTACCGCGAGATGCTCCGGGCATTGCCTCTCGTTTCGGTGGAGATGCTTGCTCTGGATCTCGAAGCTTGACGCGGGCGATTGGTGCGTGCCCGTTGAGCAGGTTGCAGGGCGCGCCCGCTTGGCCTGCTCGACATCAATGCGGATCCGGAAAATCTGGAACGTTCCCATGTTTGTGCCCTTTCGCTGAGGTGCGGTGGCGCGTTCGCTCGGTGGGTTGGTGCAGTGGCATTCGCGTGTCTGCCAGCGCGGCTGAGCTGGAGGTCCTGAGATCGGTGCGCTGGCCGGATTGCCGGCCCGTGCGTTGGGACGACTGGTCGGCTCGAAGTCTCGTATTGCTTGGGTCACTCGAAGTTGTTCGGTCTCGGGCTCAGTCGACCGTCGTGGTGGCAAGATTTGGATGACCAGGACTGTTGGTGCGCTTTGGCGATTTTTGGAACTCCTTTCGAAAATGCGAGTGCCGGCTGAGCCTTCGCTCAACCGGCACTCGTCTGCTGCTATACGTATCGCTATATGTAGGCGTGGTATTTCGCCTGCCTCCTTCTCGGCGGGCGTGTCAGGAGTTCTCTGGTCGGTTGTTGACGTTGGTGGACTGCTGGCTCAGTTGCCTTGACGCGGTTAGTACTCCAGCAGGAGATCCGTTTCAGGGCTCGGTGAGGGCTTGTCGGGCGTAGTGGCTGATCTTGGCTGCGGCTTGGTGTTGGCGTCGGAAGATGGACCAGGCGATGACGTCGCCGACGCGTCGGGCGGGTTCGATGACCAGGGCGTGGAACAGGCGGCGGACTTCGTTGACGGTGATCGGGATCAGGCCGTCCGGGCTGGTGGTGCTGGCTGCGGCGGCGGCGAGGAAGGCGTGGGCGGCGATGACGAGGGTGGTCCAGCGGTGCCACGCTCGCCAGCGGCGGTGTTGGTGCTGGTCCAGGCCGAGGCCGGTTTTGGTGGCTTGGAAGGATTCCTCGATGCTCCAGCGTCGGCCGGCGACGGCCACCAGGTGGTGCAGCGGAACCGGTTCGGGTGACCAGCAGCGGTAGAACGCCAGCTCACCGGTGCTGCGGTTGCGGCGGATCAACAGCCAGTGGTGGCCCTGGTGTTCGTCGACGGCCAGGGGCAGGGTGACGAACGCCCAGTCGTAGTAGCGGTGACCCTTCGCCCCCTGACCGGCGGAGATCCGCTGCCACGCCCCGGTGGGGAGACCGGCGGCGATCTGGTCTGATCGCTGGACACCCAGTCCGGTGGGGACCCGGTGCGAGCAGGCGACCGCGAGGACATAGCCCAGCTCGTGGTGGCGCAGGGCCGCGGCCAGAAGGGGGTCACCGCCGTAGGCCTCGTCGCCGGCAACCCACCGACACGGCAGCCCACCCGCGACGGCGGTGTCGATCAGCCGCCGTGCCAGCTGCGGCTTCGTGGCGAACCCAACCGTGTCGGGCACCCCGGCCTCAGCCCGGCGAGCGGGGTCCTCGGCCCACGATTTCGGCAGGTAGAGAGCGACGTCGACCAGGGTGTGCCCGGCCGGGGAGGCATACGACAGGTGCACCGCCAGCTGACAGTTCTCGATCTTCCCGGCGGTACCGCAGTACTGCCGTTGCACCCCGACGGTGTGCACACCCTTCTTCAGATCCCCAGTCTCGTCGATGACCAGCACCCCGTCCGGATGCCCGAGCTTGACCGCGACGAAGTCCCGCACATCGGCGCGGACCTGCGCGTCGTCCCACCGGGCCCGACCGATCAGATCCTGCATCCCACCCGGGCCATCGTCACCAGCGTGCTCCGCGATCGTCCAACAGTTCTTCGTCGGCAACGGCGCCAGCAGCCCGGCCACGAAGTCCCGCACCCGCCGACGCGGCTCAGGCCGCCCGAACCGCGACCCGACCACGTCCATCAGCTCGTCAAACAGCCCCAACCATCGCCGGGCGTCTACTCTGTAGGCGGCAGCCACCGCCGTATCTTTGGTCCACACAACCACGAGACTCAGCGGTGGCTGCTCCACGCCCACGGACAAAACCACACCACCGCGGCAGGCCCGAACGGATCTCCTGCTGGAGTATTAGGTAGGAAAACACGGACGAGTAACGGGTCGAGTTGGTTGAGGATCTGCTGCTGGCCGACGGAGACGCTGCGCGGAGGGTGGATGCGACGGGCGTCGTTGTCATCGGCGTTGTAGGTGCAGTGAGGCGGCCCGAGAGGCTTCGCGGTCCTTCAGTTGTCGGTCCGGTCGGCGAGGCGGCGCAGCGCCGTTCCTGGCTGGGGGAAGGCGAGCCGCAGGGTGTGTGCGGTGAGTCGGATGCCCCACCAGGTGAGGGCGGCGAGGTAGCCAACGATGAGGGCGCCGGTGGTGTCACCGGTGAAGACGAGGGCGTAGCCGATGGCGAGGCCGGGTGCGGTGATGGCGCGGATCGTACGGCGGCGGCTGATGGTGAGGGCGGTGGCGATGCCGACGAGGGCTGCGCCGATGCTGCCAGCGATGGGGGCGACGGCGTTCGTGGAGATGGGTGTGGTGAGGGTGACTGCGGCGCGCATGAGGTAGATGCCAACGGTGGCGGTGATCGCGTGGGTGACGGCGGGGCGGGTCAGGGCGAGCCACGTGGGTAGCGCGTCGGCGGGGATGCGGGGTGCGGTCGCGGCGATGACGGCGGCGCAGGCGGCCAACGGTAGGGCGGCGCCGAGGGTCCATTTGAGATAGGGGGTGTAGCCGTATTCGACGGCGGTGCCGGTGGCGAGGCCATAGAGGGCTGCGGTGATGGCGCCGCCGACGGCGGTCGTGAGGTATCCGCGTCGAATGAGGCTGCCAGTGGTGGGTTCGGGTGTTGATGCGGTGGGTGCCCCGGCGAGCAAGGTGGTGGGTGCGAGGTGCGCAACGGCGAACGCGGTGAGCATCACGAGTGCGCCGGCAGCGCCGAGTTGCGGTAAGGAGGTGCGGACACCGACGACCCAGGTGCTGAAGGTGGTGATGTAGGCGCTGAGGACGGCTTGCAGGAGCAGGACCAGGGAACAGGCACCGAGGAGCAGGGCACCGGTGAGGTCGCTGATACGTAGGCGTACGCGGGGTAGCCGTGCGACGGCTGCCGAGCCTGATTGGTGCGTGGTGGTGAGCGAGAGGGCGCCGTCGGCGAGGGCACGGGGGTGGTCGATGAGCGTGGGGGGTTTGCCGGTGGACACGGCGAGCGCTTCGGCCAGCGCGGGTACGCCGAGGGCTGGTCTGAGGACGACGCCAGCGAGGTGCGCCTTGTCGACGTCGGCCGCATCGAGGAGTCCGTCGACTGCGCCAGGGATCTGGTCGAGGAGGGGCCGCGCGGCGGCCGTGACGTCGTGACGGGTGATGACGGCGGGTTGGCGAGGCGCGGGCAGCAGGATCGCGGCTTGGTCCTGGGTCGTGAGTAGCTGCCTGGCGGTGCGGACAGATTCCAGGAGCGCACGTCCGACGTCTGCCTGGTCGCTACTGGGCGCAGTGATCATCGCGTGGGATGGGTCGGCGTCTGCGGTGGCCGTCTGGACGACGTGGTGGGCGATGAGGTGGTCGAGGTCATGGGCAAGACTGATCTGCTGTGTCGCCAGTTCGCGGTAGCCGTCGGCGGCGGTTTGCAAGACGGTGAGGGTTGCCGGTTCGCGGTCTGCCTGGCAGATAAGCATGCAGGAGCCTTCCGGCGCGATGACGCCGAGCATTGTGGCGTAGGCAGCGAGGGCGGCGGGTGCGCTGACAAGGGCTGGGGGTGGAAATCCCGCGCGGGTTGCTGCCTCGCTGACGTGTCCGCAGCGGCGTGGTCCCCAGTTCGGTGGCACGGTCACGGTGAGCGCGGTGATCGGTCCGTTGACGTGGACGGCAGCGTGATGGGTGACGTGCCGCAGCACGGCGGCGAGTAGATCCACCGGATCGGGTCGCGCCTCATCAGCGGTGTTGATGGGCCGGCCGAGGAGGTCCGTCGGGTTATCGACGAACCGGTGGTCTGTCGGCAGCGACGTCACGGTCATGGTGTCGATACCGACGTAGATCTCTCCTGCGGGCCCGATAACGATGCCAGGCGGCATGACGAGGCGACCGTCGATGAGGATGGGGACCTTGAGACCCTGCCGGCTGACGGTGGCCGCGATGGCCGACGAGCTGAGGTCGATCGACAACACAGTGCCCCCGCTTGGCATGAGGGGCAGTCTCGCCCCTGAGGGCAAGGTGTCAACCATGATCCTCAGAACGTGACTCGTTGTACGCGGATGGTGAGAATCTCTCCTGATGGGATAGTCGAAGACACTCACCATCGTGTATTTGAAGAAGATCGGGGGATCAACGGCAGGGGGACAGGTGCCGCAGCCGCACCGAGGCAGAGACGACAAACTCGCCGAGTACGGTGCACGAGCCACCGTCCGCATCCCAGCAGATTCACGGCCGCGTGAGCGACCGTCCCTCGGCGGGGCTGTTCGCGGCGTCATCGGCGGGGGCCTCTTCTTGGTCGCCGTTCCGGCGCTGCTGTGGGCCGCAGGTGGGAACCCGCTCCGTCGGCTGCCGGCTTGGTCGCAGATCCCCGACTGGTTCGCGCGCTCCAGCGGGCGGTTCACCCCGGATTTCCTCATCGGCGCGGCCCTCTGGGCGATGTGGCTACTGTGGGGCATATTCACACTGCTCCTGCTCGCCGAGATCCTCGCGGCAGTGACCCGGTGGCGTATCCCCTTACCCCGGCTGCCGGCCCCGCTGCACCGGCTCGTGTTCGGTCTGGCCGGCACCGCCGCGCTCGCTGTCACCCCCGCTGGCTCCCTCGCGGCGGTGCACGCGGATCGGGCGTCTACGCCCGTCACTGCGACCGAGAGGGCCAATATTCCCCGGCAAGCCGCAGCCCGTGGACCCGCCATCATCCACGTCGCCAACCAGCGCTACCTCTACACGGTCGAGCGACACGACACCTTGTCCAAGGTCGCGAAGGAGTGGCTCGGCGACGCGAGTCGGTGGCCAGAGGTCTGCCGCCTGAACAAGCACCGCCACTTTCCCGTCGGCGGTGTCCTGCGCGACTGCGACCTCATCTACCCCGGCTGGGAACTGCGCCTACCTGTCGACGCCCGCCCACCACAAGCAGCCACACCCGCAACGCCCCCCACCCCCCGGTCAGGGCGGCCCGCGACACCACCCGCAACGCCGAGCGCCGCACCGGACCCGCACGATCCCGCCGTACCGCCACCCGCGCCCCAGCCATCGGCCGCCACTCCCACCACCACGCGGTCCGCAGCCTCAAGCGGGTCCGCTTCGTCGCCAGCGGCGTCGGCGGAGGTCCCTAACCCCGCTACATCGCCACCCGCCACAAACAGTCCTACGGCGGCCACAGGCGACGACCAGGGCGTTGGGCTATCGGACTCCGGTTGGCTGCCCTGGTCGCTCGCCGCCGCGATCAGCGCCGCCGCCGCGATGCTCTGGCTCCAACGTCGCCGTCGATACACCGGCGAGCCGGACGATGATCCGCCCACCGATCTGCCCCCGACCGTGGTCCAGGTCCGCCGCGCTGTGGCCGCCCGCAACCCCGAGCCATTGGATACGAGCAGCGACGACGGCCCGCCGCCCGCCCTCGCACCAGACCTCGGGCTACTGCCGGACGGCGGAACCGGAATCATCGGGCACGGCGCACACGCTGCCGCCCGCGCCGCCCTCGTCGCCGTGCTGACCGCCGGCGACCCGCACCACCCCGACGCCCGCAGCGAGGTCGTCATCGACGCCCCCACCCTGACCGCGTTGCTCGGCCCGGGCGCGGTGACCCTCAGCCCATGGCCGCGCCTGCACGTGACCGACAGCATCAACGACGCGCTCACCGTCATCGAGTCCCGGCTGCTGCACCGCAGCCGTATCCTCGACGAACACTCCTTGACCGACTTGGACGAGCTGCGGCGGACAGTGCCCGACGAGGAAGCGCTACCGCCCGTCATGCTCATCACCGAGACCCCGCCCGCCAGTGCCCGCATGCGCGCCAAGGTCGCCCTCGCCCTGGGCGAGGGTCTGCACGTGTCCGCGCTGCTACTCGGCGAATGGGCCCACGGTCACACAGTCGAGGTCACCCCGGACGGACACACCACGCTCATCTCCGGGCAGCCCGCAGAACCAGTGCCAACGCGGCTGCCCGTACTCGAACCGGCCGCCGCCATCCAAATCCTGACCACGCTGCGCGAGGCGCAGACCGGCGAACGGCCCGCCATCACCTCACCGAGTGTGCCGGTCACGATCGTGCCCCTGCACGCCAGCCGCACCGAGATCAGGCCCGCCGGCACGGACCCGGTCGCTCCGACCGCCGCCACGCCGCCGGACGACACCGAGTCGGGACGGGCGCGGTTGCGCGTGCTCGGCAGACCGCGTATCGAAGGCATTACCGCGGAAGGCCGGCCGCTGCGAGCCAAAGCCCTGGAACTGGCGGTCTACCTCGCGGTGCACCCCGATGGAGCTGCCACCCGCGACATCGGCGAATACCTCGAACCCGATGCCCGCATCAGCCAAGCCGACCAACGCGTCCACACCAACGCCTCGAACCTGCGGCATGTCCTCGGCCGGGCCGGCACCGCTGAGACGAAGAACGCCTACGTCATCAAGTCCGCCGGACGGTACCTGCTCGACCCGGCGACCGTGGACGTCGACGTGTGGACCCTGCGCGACCTGCTGCGCAGCGCCACCATCGCCACCGCACCGCGCCGCCGTGAACTCCTCACCGCCGCCTGCAACCTCTACACCGCACCCCTCGCCGACGGCCAGGACTACGAATGGCTGCAACCCCACCGCGAGACGGTCCACCGGTGGGGCACCGAAGCCCACCTACTCCTGGCCGACGACCTACTCGGCAGCGACCCGCAGGCCGCGTCCGACCTACTCGACAAGGCCATCGGACTCGACCACTACAACGAAGCCCTCTACACCAAGGCAATGCACGCCCGACACGCCCTCGGCGACGCCGACGGCATCCGAACCCTCCTGCGCGCCCTGACCAAGGCCCTCGCCGACCTCGACGCCGAACCACAGGACGACACCATCACGCTGGCCGCGCAGCTGCTTAACAGCCTGGACGAGAATTGACCATCCCCGCCAGTCGCCCCGGCACACTTTGCTACCTGGATCGGCGCCCGCCACGTCGAGCCACGGACCGCCATCCGCTATGACCGCACCCGCAAGAACCTCGACCGGCACCCCAACTAACCTCCTGGCCGCCTACATGGCCTCCGGGAACATGACCAGCCGCTAGCGGCTTCGACGGCGACGGTGGCTATCCTGCAGCGATGCTGACGCAGCGCCTGGCGGTGATTTGGTGACGACGTACCGTCGTCGCGGGCATTGGCGAACAACTTCGGGCGGTACCCGGCACTGGGTAGCCACCCACAACGTGAGCCGTTCGTCGGCCCGATCCTCTGTGCCGCCTCGGCGGACTTACCCGAGACCATCATCATCATCAACGCCGTCGAGCAGTGCGGTGGGGTGGATCAGCCCGAACGCCCGCTGCCCCCTCTGCGGCGCGGCGGTCTACTTCTACGCCAACGAGCACGGTAGCCGCGTCTTCTTCGATGAACTGGGACCGCCGTGGCCCAAGCATCCGTGCACCGACAACCCCACCCGCCATGTGACCACGGCGGGTGGTCGCCAGGCACCGAGCCCCCGCGACTTCAGCATCGCGCAGCGACCGAGCGACATGCGCGATCGCCGATGGAAGCCTTACGTGGTCAAGGACATCACGATCGAGGACGGTCAGCCGCGGATCACCCTTCGGCCGCTCAACGGGGTTGGACGAGAAACCTCTTGGACAGTCTCGGAGCTGTTACCCCTACGCGCGCATGACTTTGTCTTCCTGAGGACCGACCAGATGTCCTATTTCGACAGAGACGCGTGCGAACCCGCAGTCGCCGAAAACGCCAGGCGTGCCGCTGCGATCGCTCAAAAGTTGATCACCGAACGGGATAAGGAGCACGTTCTGGCGACGCTTGCCGCGCGAGTCGACGCAGGCGAGATGACACTCGACGAGATGACCGATGCAACGGTCGCCGTCCACGCCGCTCGAACCCGCGGCGAGCTCGCTGACGCACTCAAGATCAGAGTCACCGACCTGAAGGTCGCGCCACCTCGTCCCGGCGACCTGTGGCTGCTCGCGATCGCGTTCGTGCTCATGGTCGGGGCGACCAGCGCCGCCGTAGGCGGACGTAGCTTCCTGATGATGCTTCCGGGCTTGCTGCTTATAGCGACGGCCGTCTACCGTCTCAACCCGGACATGGAGCGTGGGCCGAGGGTCTCTTTTGCCCTTGTAGCAGCCCTGGTGGCGATCTGTCCCGCCGGAGTGCTCGGCGGTGCGATCCAGGTCGAAATCCTTCATCGCTGACCATGGTCAGGAAGCATGTGAGTCGCGATTCGCGACACGACGAATTGCCGCGATCTCATCGATCCAGCTACTCAACTTGGTGATCTTGACGATGTCGCCGGTCTTCGGGGCTTGAATGATGAGTCCTTCGCCGAGGTACATGCCGACGTGGCGGGGGTTGGCCATGGTGCCGTGCCTGCCGGGGATGAATACGAGGTCGCCGGGCAGTAGAAGCGTCGCATCGTTCACCGCCTTTCCAGCATCGACTTGGTTGGTGGTGACCCGCGGGATGGAGATGCCGGCTGACCGGTACGCCGATTGCATCAGCGAGGAGCAGTCGCATTGCTTGTCGGGGTCGCCGGAGTGCGGGTCGGTGCAGGAGCCGCCGAAGTGGTAGGGCGTGCCGAGCTGGTTCGCGGCCCAGGAGATAGCGGTCGCTACGGCGGGCGGGGTGTTGGCGGGTAACGCGAACCCGGCGGGGAGTGCGTTGAGGGTGTCGGTGGCGCAGTCGGCGAGGGTGTTGGTCAGTTGCTCGACGAGGTGCAGGGCGTCGTCGGTCCAGGTGGCGTAGGCGTCGGGGAAGGCGGATACCTGGACGGCTTGCGCGGCCTGGGTGAGCGGCATCGTCTGCCAGCCGGGCACGGTCTGGAGCTTGTCGAAGAACATGCCGGCCTGGTAGGCGGGCTTGGACAGTTGCGCGTTGGTGCCCCAGCCCTGGCTGGGGCGTTGCTGGAAGACGCCAATGGAGTCGTGGTCGTTGCGGTCGCCGAGGTAGGGCAGGTTGCGTAGGCCGGATTCCTGCATTGCGGTGGCGACGGCGACGATCCAGCCCCAGCGGGGTACTCCTTTGGTGACCCCGACATCGATGATTGTGGCGGCGATGTCGAGTTGCTCGGTGTCCCATCGGCCGGGGCCGGGCAGCTGCCCGGAGGGGCGTAGGCCGGGTGGGGCGGCGATGGCACATCCGCCGGCTCCGCCGCCGGTGACGGAGGACATCAGCAGGAGGGGCAGGCCGAAACAGGCGATGACGACGACGGTAACGGCGCCGATGATGACCTTTGTCATGGTGGTGACCTCTCGGTATAGCAGGAAGGGGTCGGTCCGCGTGTGGGTGCACGGCTGGACGCCGCGACGTGCGTTCTAGAGGCGGTAGAGAAGGGGGAGCAGCGCGGCGTGGGCCTCGCGCAGGAGACCGGCGATCAGGGTGCTGGCCGGGAACAGCGGGTGGCCCACGTTGACCCAGGTGGCGTAGCGCCAGTCCCAGTGGCCGGGCTCCAAGCTGGGCACGTACCAGAGGGCCTTGGCGACATCGAGAGACACGGCGCCGTTTATCTGTGGGGCGAGCAGGGTCATGGGTTGGCTGGCGCAGGTGGCCAGGCAGTGGCAGTCGGGGTTGTTGTAGATCGAGCGTGGTTGGCCGTGGTGGGTCGGGCAGCGGCAGTCGCGGGCGTTGCGGTAGGTGCGGTGCATAGATGTCTCCGTTGGTCGTGAAACACGAAAGGGTCGTGGGCCGCCCTCGTGGGCGGCCCACCGTGAGCGGGCGGGTCAGTCGGTGGACGTGGCGAGGACGTTGGCGGCCTGGCGAAGGAGGTGCTCGATGACGAGGCCGGCGTCGTGGACGTCGGCGCGGGTGTCGATCTTGGTGGCGTTGTCCCAGTCCCAGGTGCCGTTGGCCATGGCGGGGACGTCCCAGAGGTCGCCGTCCTGGTTGAGGAAGAATGCGCGGCTCCGCTGGTTGGCCAGCAGTGTGAGGGGTTGAGTGGCGCACGTGATGGTGCAGGCGCAGCCGGACTCGTTGTAGGTGGTGCGCGGCAGGCGGTGATGAATGATGCAGCGGCAGTCGCAGACCCTGCGCCACGGTGGCGTGTACGTCACGGGTTCCTCCGCAAGGGTTGAATGCGCGTACGCCTCGGTCGCCGCCGGCGTTGGGGCGGCTTCTCAGGCGTACGCGCTGGGATCGAGTTGTGTCAGGCCGTCATGGGTGCGGCGGCGGGATGGCGAAGGTTCTGCCTGGTCCGAGGAGCAGGTCGTCCTGGACCTGCCGGATTTCCTCGACGGTGAGCACGTAGGCCGGCAGCCGCGGTATGTGTTCGGGCCAGGCGCGGTAGAGGCGGTGGGGACCGTCGATGAGTAGCGTGGCGGGCGGCTGTTCGTTGACGCTGATCTGCGCCACGATCAAGGGCTCGGGCAGGTTGGTGGTCATGGCGTAGGTCCGGATGAGTGCGGTGTTGGTCGGGCCGATGAGGCTGGTTGCCCACGGGTTGGGGTTGTCGAGATAGGCAAGGCCGTATGCGGCGGCCCACGCCGGCACGTCCAAGGGGTCGGGTGTCGCGGGGCGACGCCGCGATCAGCGCCTGCGCGGTGTCGATCGAGAACACCTACGGCCCGAAGTGGAACCACTGAGGTAGGCGGGGGCCGGTCACTGGTGGTCCTTCTTCGCGGTGACGCGGGTGTAGATCGCGATGCAGCGCAGGATCAGCTCGTGTGACGGCAGGGCCAGAAGCTGTTGCCGCTTGTCGTCGCGGAGCTGGTCCCAGATGAGGACGGTGACGCTGGCCGACCACAGGTCGACGAGAACGCCGTCGATCTTGGCGTGCTGCCGGTTGGCGACGATGCGCCGCAGCGTGTCGATGAGGGTGGGGTCTCCGGGCGGGTGGTTGGCGTCGTCGGGTCGTTGCGTTTCGGGGAGCAGGGTGCAGCAGTCTTCGCAGGTGGACTCGACGCGCGGCGGGTCTTCGGTGTCCCACCGCTGAACGTCGGCGGCGGGCAGGCCGCACACGGACTGTCGGAGGTCGCGTGGGTGGCGGATGTGGTGGATCATCTGCGTGCCGTCTCGTCTGATCCGCGCCGATTGGTGCTCGGTGCTGCCATGGGCGTGTCCGTTCTGTGCGGTACGGGGCAGCGGTCGGTGGACCGCTGCCCCGAGGGGCCGAGGTGCGGTCAGACCTTTAGTAGGTCGAAGGCGGCCACCTTCAGCTCGCCGACGTTGCCGGTGAGCACCCGGTTGGCGCGGGCGACCTCGTTCTTGGCGGGCTGGTAGTGGTCGAGGTACTCGGTCACGGCCTGGTAGCCGGCCCACCGGGTGCCGGAGATGGCCTTCTGGGTGTCGGCCTCGCGGATCAGGTACTTGAGGGTGCCGAGGCGCTGCTTGGCGTTGTTGTGGGTCTGCTCGGACGCGTTGTCCTTGACCGGCCACACCTGGCCGACGATCTTCGCGAACTCGCGCATGGTCATCTCGGTCTGGAGCATCCGCTCGGCGGCCTTCTCGAAGGTCTCCATGTACTTCCACATCAGGCCCAGCGCCTCCCGGGCCTGGCTGATTTGGGAGTTGACGTTGGAGGTGTGCCGGAACGTGTAGTGCCCGGCAGAGTGCGCGAAGGCGGCGCGTTGGGTGTTGGCGCAGACGACCCTGATCGGGCTGGCGTCCACCCGCAGGGCGGCGGTGCCGTCGTGGGAGGTCGTGCCGATGAGGTAGAGGTCCAGCCGGTCTACCCCGGCGATCTCCATCGCCGTAGGCAGCTTCATCGTGACGAACACGCTCTTGCCGCGACGGAGGCTGCCCGCGGTCTCGAAGCGGGCGCCGCCTACCTGATCGACGAGGCGGTCGAGCATCTCGGCGCACTGCTCGTTCTGGACCACGGTGTAGTCGGTGCCGACGATGCCCAGGCACTCGGTTTCGCCGGTGACCGGGTTGCGGCGCACGGTCATGCGCTTGTCGTCGGCGGGGATCTGCACCTCGACTCCGTCGACGATGTCGATGCCGACGGTCCGGATGGTCCGTACGCCCCAATCGCCGAGCCGGGCGGCGGCCATGATCTCCTCGGCCCTCATCGTGTCCTGGGTGACGGTGCCCAGCTGGTGCCAGGCCGACAGGCGGGCGCTGGCGAAAGCGGTCGTCCCGTCGGCGAACGTCTCGAGTTCGTGCGGCATGGGGTTCTCCTTCTCGATATGTGGCCGCGGGGGCCGAGCGCATCCGCTCGGGCCCCCGCAATGAGTTGGGGATGGTGCGGGTCAGGACTGCTCGGCGCCTTTGTCGTCCTGCTCGGCGCCGGTGCTCGCGGTGGGGCTTGGGTCGGCCTGGGCCGGGTAGATGAAGGTCAGCGGCGCATCGGAGACCAGGAGGATCCGGCCGGCGGCGGCCGCCTTGGTGCAGTTGTTGCGCACCGCCCCGGAGCTGACCGCGCGGCCGAGCTGTGCACTGATGGCGGTGGCGATGTCCTGCGGGCTCATCGCCCGGCCCGGGTTCGCGGTCAGGACGTCGAAGGTCAGCTTCTCCAACTCGCCCCGGCCGAACGGCTGGCTGCCATCGGCGTTGGTGGTCGCGTCGCTGCGGCCCACACTCGCGGTGATGCCTGTCGCGCGCGGCGGCGTGCGACGGGGCAGCGTGATGATGTGGGTCTCGCCGTCCGACGCGACGACGTGCAGCGTGCCGTCCGGCCGGATCAGGGGCAGCACCGCCGCCGTGGCGCTCGGCGCGGTCGCCAGGCCGCGGATGACCTGGTAGCACAGCGGGCAGCGGGACGGCTCCGGGTTCGGATCGACCTCGCTGGCCTTGGTCGGGCCGGCGATCCACCGTTGCGGCAGGCCGGGCAGCCGGCGTGCGGCGTCGGCCTGCTCCATCGCGGTCAGCAGCCGCGAGGCGGTCGGGTGACTGATACCGCTCTCGCCCACGATCACGTCGAGAGTCGCGCCGATGTCCCCGTGGTCGGCCAGGACACCCTTGATGGCCATGACCTTGCGGTCACCGGGGCGAGCGGGCTGCACAGCCGCGACCGTCGGTGCCTGCTCGTCCTCGCCACTGTTGGCGTTATCCACGGTTGTGCCGTCGGGCTCGGTCGCGTCGTCGCTGTCGATCTGGCTGCCCGATTGGTCGGCCGTATCGGTGTCCGGCGTGTCGACGGCGTCATCGCTGCCGTCGTCCGGTCGATCGTTCTCGGCGGCGGCGCCATGGATCGCATCGGTGGGCTGGTGGCCTACCTCCATGTGGGGCTGGTCGGCTGCGTGGTCGGCGTCCGGGTCGCCGATGTCGGTCTCGCCGGCCGCGTCGACGGGCAGGTGGGCATTGGCGTCGCTCGGCGTGGCGAGGGTCCACCGGGCGGCGGTGCCCTCGGCCGGGTCTGCGTCGGTGTCCACCGCGACGATGACACCGGCGTCGGCCAGGGTCTTGATCGCCTTGTCGGTGGTCGAGCGGGCCTTGCCGGACTTGTCGGCCAACTCGTGGACGTCGCCCTGACCGAGGTCGGTCAGGGCGTCGAGGACGGCCTGCGTGGCAGGCGTCAGCGACAGCTGTTCCATCACGGTTTCCTTCCATGGGAACTGGTGGGGACGCCTGGCACGGTGGTGTGCCGGGCGGTGGTGCGCTGGGTCGCGGGCAGCGGTCAGTGCGGCAGGCGCGTGACGTAGTGCGCTGCCGAGGGGTGCGGCCCGGTGGACGTGGCGGTGGGTGGTGCCGCGTCAGCCGGTCAGTGGCCGGGGACGGCCTCGTCGGGCTGGAGGATGTAGAGGCAGTCCTCGGTCGGATCGCGGTAGATACCGGCGTCGGGGTGGGACAGCCACAGCGGGTTGACGCTGCCGGGCGGGCGGAGCCTGGCGTCGGACTTGCCGACCTTGACGTGGGTGGCGTGTCCGACGAGGTTCTGTCGGCGGCAGGAGTCGGTATCAGGTCCCCCGCTTTAGCTGGTGAGGTGGGCGAGTTCGGCGGGGTCGAGTTGGTTCGGGGTGCGGTTGCGCCAGGTGTCGGAGTGGCGCAGGTGCCACCAGCGCAGCAGCGACCGGCAGGCTGAGGCGAGGTCACCGCACGCGGGTAGCTGATACACCGTGGCGAGCGGGGCTTGGTGAGGCGGCCGAGCGATGTAGGCGGTGGGCGTCCAGCTGTGCTCGGTCTCGGTGACCTCGCCGACGACGCGATCCGGGTAGGGGATGTCGAACGCGCCAGCGGCCTCGGCGTCGGGCACCACCAGCCAGGTATGCGGGTCCTTGCGCCGTAGCGTCGCCACGCCGCGCGACGGGTCGCAGCGCCGCAGGAGCAGGTACCGCTCGTCGCCGTCACCAATCGGCCGGTGGTTGCGCCAGGCGCGGTAGCAGGCGACGAGCGCGGCCCCGAGGACGTTGTGCCGTTCGCGGGCGACGATCGCGTCGGTGAGGGTCTGGTGGTAGCCGGCGATGTGCAGGTCGGCGCGGGCGGCCAGCCCTTGCCGGGCGGTTTCGGCGAGCACACCCGCCCGGGCGAGTGCGTGGTCGAGGTTGGTGGTGCTGTCGGTGAAGTCTCGGGCGGTCTTGTGCAGGATGCGGGCGAGGTCGCCGAGTGGATCGGGGGTGGCGGTGTCGTGGCGCCACAGGTGCTCGGGCAGGACGTCGTTGGTGTCGGCGGCGATGCGCCGCAGCGCCGGATCGGTCAGGAACACGAGAGTTCTCCTTCGCGGACGGGTTGGGTTGTGGGCACGGCGAGGACCGGTCGCAGCGGGGCTGCGACCGGTGCGGGGTGCTTCAGGCGGTAGGTGGTTAGGCGATGGCGACGGCGCACAGGCGTGCGCTGGAGCGCAGGCCACGCACGTAGGCGCAGGCTTCGTTAAGGAAGCGGAACCGGTCGGCGACGGATTCAGTGGCCGGGGTGAGCAGGCGGCCGTCGGTGGTGATCAGCGCGTCGCCGATCAGCGCGATGCGCCAGTGCAGCCCGACGTAGGTGGCTTCGCCGGCCTGGTAGACGGACAGCTCGTACGGATCGAAGGAGAGAGCGAGCATCGCCAGGACGCGGGGCTGTTGCTCGAAGCGGCGGCGGGCCTCGGCCACGCTGACCTTGGTCGGGTCGGCGTGGTGTTGGGCGAGGTAGTCCTCGAAGGGGCGGGCCGGACGGGTTGTCGCGGCGATGTGGGTGTTCCAGGCCCGCCAGCGCAGGGCGGCGTAGTGGGAGGCTGTGGCGGCGGTCCCGGTGAGGTCGAGGCGACCCTTGCGGCCTCCGGCGGCCATGGTGACCGCGCCGAAGCGGCGGGCGGCGTCGAGGAGGTAGTAGCCGAGGAAGCGGGTCAGCCAGCCGATGAGGCGGCGGTGGCGGACGTGGTAGCGGCGGGCGGGGGTGCCGTTGGCGTGCAGAAGATCGTTGATTTTCTCTGAGGCGGCGAACCAGTCGGCGTCCTCGCCGGGGGCGAAGCAGACGGTGATCACCGAAGCGGTGAGCGGGGTGGGCATGGGCATGACGGGGTGCTCCCTTCGCGAAACAGGGCGTGGAGTGGGGGATGCGCGGTAATGCCACCGACGCGCGGCGTCTGGACCGGGAAGCTGCCGTGCGAGGCGCGGGGCGTGAATCACGAGCCGACCGGGGGGTGGGCTGTCGGTGATCCCGCTGGCGCGGGCAGATCCGAGAAGGACCAGAGGGGCGGGCGGTGCGAGAAAGAAAGAAGAAGCTGCACCGTAGCTGCGTGACCTGACAGCGCCAGCGTTGTCAGGAACCTCGGCCATGCCTGTGAGCTGCGCTGACAGGATCCGCCGTGTGCGTGCCAGGGTCTGTCAGGGCACGAAGACACCGTCGTCGTAGTTGGGGTTGTCCGCCACGGGCTCGCCGTGGTCGCTGGGCAGTTCGGTGAGCCGGACCCTGCCGGTGTCACCCACCGTGAGCCAAATGGCTTCGGCCGGTTCGGCGTCGCGAGTGGCGGTTGCGACCGGTACGTCGCCGTGCTGGCCGCGCAGGAGTTGGTGAAGGTGCCCTTCGCGGTGCTCGCTACTCAGCCAGAGCAGCACCGGGTAGCGGGGGCCGCCGCGGCGGATGAGCTGCGCGTACCGGTCGAGTTTGGCCACCACCCGGCCGAGGGGTTCAGTGCCGGTGTCGGCCTCCAGGAAGAACCCCACCGTGACGTCGGCGACGCTCCACAGGCCGTGCCCGTCGGCGGTGATGGTGCGGAACTGCTTCGTGGTCATCGTCTCGGACCACCACCGGCTCAGCTGCGCCTGCTGGTGCTGGCGGGCGTGCACGATGAGCCGGACGAAGAACTCGTTGGCCATGAGCAGGTGGGTCAGGTTCGGGTTGGCCGAGAGCCGGTCGACGATCTGACGGCTGGTGCGCACGGTGGGCTCGGGCCGACGGTGAGCGGCGGCCTGGAACCGGTGCCCCTGGTGGCCGAGCGTCCAGTGCCACGGCTGGCTACCACCCCCGGCGCGGGCGAACCGGAACCGGTCCAGCAGGCCCAGGGCGGCCAGTTCACCGAGGCGGATCTGACAGGTCCGTCGGGCGAGGAACAGCATGCGGTGAATCTGATCGGTGGTGAGGACCTGGTGGTCATCGAGCAGATGGAGAAGCCGACGGTCACGGCTGGTGATGTGGGGATAGATGGACAGGAGGGTGACCGGTCGTGATTGCGGCATAGCTGGATACACCCCTGGAGAGAGAGTCCCGTAGGGAGTCTGGATGAGTTGATCTCGGTTCCAGTGCTGGCGTCGGGCGGGTTGGGGCAGGTCAGTCACCTGACAGACCAGGGGCGTGGGACTCGTGTGGGGACTCGTGTCGCGGACACCCCCAGACGAGTCCCCAATGCCGCACCCAGCCGAGCCCCTATGCGAGCCGGAGTGCTTAGCGGTCGCGGTCGGTCATACGCCGCTTCATCGCGGTACGGGCGAGCTGCTGCATCGGCGGCTCACCACCGGTGCGGCCATGCGCGGAAGCGCACTCCTGCCGGATCGCGGTCGCTTCACCCACCAGCGGCGCCGGCGGGTTGGTCACGAAGGTGAACGCGGGTAACTCCCGATTGCCGACCAGCAGCCGGGCTGCGGCGGTGTAGACGTCGAGGTGCGCGAGGTCGTGTTCGTCCAGCTCGGGTTTGGTGTGGCGGGAGAGGTCCCGCGCGTCGGCGGGGTCGACGTTGAAGAACAGCTTCGTGCGCGCGTTGGCTGACACCGCCGCGGCGATGTCGTTGGGCAGTTGCGCCAGGTCCTGGTGGGCCAGGACGAGTCCGAGCCGGAACCCGCGGGCCTCGGCCAGCATGTCCCCGACGCTGCCGGGCAGGGTGAGGAAGTTGTGGCACTCATCTACGTAGAGGTTGGCGTCTTTGCGTTGGTCTTCGGGGATGCTGGCGCGGGCGATGGCGGCCTGCCAGACCCGGGCGACGATCATCGAGCCGAGGATGCGGCTGGTCTCCTCGCCGAGGATGCCCTTGGGTAGCCGGCAGAGCAGCACCCCGCCGTCGAGTACCCGGCCCATGTCGAACGACGAGTGGGCGTTGCCGATCACGCTCTTGACGAAGTCTCGCAGCAGGAAGGCCCGGAGTCGGGCGAGGACGGGTGCGATGACCTGGCCCCGGAACTGTTCGTTGATGCCGTCGTACCAGAGCCAGAACCCGCCGAGGCCGTCCGGGTCGTCCAGGCCGTGGGTGAACCGGGCCCGGAAATCTCGGTCCTGCAGCAGCGACGGGACCAGACTCAGGGTGGGTTTCGCGTGGCGCATCAGGGTGAGGCAGGCCACACGCATGGTGTCGTCCATGCGGGGCCCCCACTGGCCTTGAAAGATCTTGGCGAAGATGCCGACGAGGTTGTCCACGGCGAGGTGCGGGTCGCCGCCGTCGTCGAGGGGGTTGAAGCAGCCGGGGTTCTCCTGGTCTGGGTCGATGATCACGATCTTCTTGGCGTAGGAGGCGGGTAAGCGGTCGAGGATGTCGGTGATCAGGTCCCCGCGGGGGTCGATGACCACGGTCCCGCGCCCGGCATTGATGTCGCCGAGGATCATGTTCAGCAGCAGCGTGGACTTGCCGACGCCGGTCTTGCCGACGACGTGCACGTGTTGGCGGGCGTCGGTGACAGTGAGGCCGATGCTGTGGTGGCCGATCTGTGAGCGGCCCAGCACCTTTACGCTCCGCCCGCCGGAGGGGACCTGCACGGGTGCCGGCACGGCCTTGGCCCGCGCCCGGTCGAGGCCCGGAACGGCGAGGTCTTGCGGCAGTGCGGCCAGGGCCGAGAGTTCCGGCACGGTGGCCAGGAACCCGCGTCGCAGTCGCCGTCCGGCGATCGTGGCCACCGGGTGGGGCATCTTCATTCGGCGTAGCCGGTTTGGGCCGGTGTACGCCGCGGCGGCCGAGGCGATGGTGTGCCCGAGCCCGACGAGGCGTTCGCGAACCCGTCCGGCCCGCTCCTTGTCCACCGGTGGGCGGTCGGGGTCGGCGGCGACGGCGAACCGGACCGCGATCTCGAAGTGCGGCACCCGCACGGCCTTGTCCACGACGGTGCGGGCGTCGGCGATGGCTACCGGGTCCCGGTCGGCTGCCCGCCCCGCTGTGGCGCGCGACGGGCTTCGCGGCCGGGACGGGCCAGGCATGAACACCTCCACGAGCCACAGCAGAGGCTCGATGGCCAACCGCGCCGCACCCGACACAGCCTGCGCCGCCATGTCGGGCCGCCCGTGCGGGTGGTTGCTGGTGGTGGCCGCCGCCCGGCGGGCCGCCCGCACGCGACGGGCGGGTGCCGGGCGGGCGAGGATCTGCACGCACGCGTGTTCGCGGAATCGGACCTCGGCCCCGGCGGCAAGCAACGCCCGCAGCGGGTCGGTGTCGTGCTCGCTGCGCAGCGGCAGCCTGTCGGTGTGTTGCGGCCAGTGCGCCCCGCCCACCTGCTCGCTCACCTGGGCGGGGATAGGCGCGGCGGCATCCGCGGTGGTGAGGGTCGCGGCGGGCCAGGCCGCCCGGATGGCGGCTTCGACCGCGCCGGGCGGCACCGTGCCCGGCACCCAGACCCGGATGGTCAGGGCACGGCCGGTCCAGGTGTACTCCCACCCGACGTGTGGGTACCCGTACACCCGGCGTCGCCACACCGACGGTGTCAGCACGCCCGTGAGCGTCGTCCAGAACGCGGCGGCGGCTTCGGCGGCAACCTCCGGCGGTGCGGCGATGGTCAGCCACCGCGCGCCAGCCGCGAACCGCTGGTGCCGCCAGGTGAGTAGCTGGCCGTGGCCCAACACCGTTGCGACGATCGCTGCGGCGGCGACAACGCCGAGCCATGGCCGGGCGATGATCCAGTGCCCGATGTCGGTAGGCCAGGTCGGGGTGGTCATCAGTCGGCCTCCCCGATCCCGGTTACGGCAAGCCTGTGCTCGGCCGCCGACCCGACCGCGCGGAACGGGATCCGGCTACGACCGGCGACGAGCAGTCCTTCGCCGCGTGGCGCCGACAGCAGCAGCCGCGATTCCCCGGCGGTCAAGCCGAACGCCTCGGCTACCGCGTCGATGGACTGCGTGCTCTGGCGCATCAGGACCTGGGTCGCGGCGTTGGACACCACGGCGAGGCCAAGGTCGGTTGACAGCACGTCGGCCGCGTCCTGGGTGATCACGCACAGTCCGGCGGAACGTTTGCGGGCTGCTTTGGCCATCCGGAATAGAAATCGGCTGCCTTCGCCGTCGCGCATCAGCAGCCAGGCTTCGTCCACCACGACGAGGTGTCGTCGCCGGCGGGCGGCGGTGGCGGGGGTGTCGATGCCCGACCAGATCGAGTCGAGCGCCAGCAGGGTGCCCACCGTGCGCAGCTCGTCGGGCAGGTGCCGCAGCGACCACACCACCAGGTGCCCGCGCGGGACGGTCGTGGTCGGACCGTCGAACAGGCTAGCGAAGTTCCCGACCGTCCACGGCGCGAGCCGGGCGGCAAGCTGCCCAGCGGCCGGGTCGTCGTCGGCGGTGAGCATGTCGGCGAGGTCCCGCAGCAGCGGCGCTGGTTTGGTCCAGGTGCCCGGGTCGCCGTTGATCCCGGCGCGGGCGTAGGTGGCGGTGATCGCCCTGTCCAGCGCGGCGCGCTCGCCGGGCGGCGGGGCCGCTCCGAGCATGACCGCGATCAGGGTGTGCAGGTGCAGGCCGCGTCGGGTGAGGGTGTCGGGCCGGTGGTCGGCGGGCAGATCGAGGGGGTTGACCCGTACGCCCGGTTGGCCCAGCTGCACGACTGTGCCACCGACGTGCTCGGCCAGGGACGCGTACTCGTCGTCGGGGTCGATGACGGACACGACTGTGCCCTGGTAGAGGTTGCGGAGCACCTCCAGTTTGACGAAGTACGACTTACCCGCGCCGGAGCGGGCCAGGACGACCGAGTTGTGGTTGTCCTGCGCCCACCTGTTCCACATCACGACCCCGTTGCTGGTCGTGTTGACCCCGTACAGCAGGCCTTCGGGCGCAACGATGGTGCCGGGGGCCGGGGCGGCGAGGTCCGCCGAGGCGAGGGGAAACGCCGCCGCGAGGGCGGTGGTGTCGAGGATGCGGCGCATGCGTAGTGCGTCCACGCCGACTGGCAGAGTGGAGATCCAGCCCTGGTGGTGGCGGAAGGTAGCCGGTTGCAGGTCCAGTAGGACGCTGGCGGCGGCGGATTTCACGCCCGCGGTGACGGTGCGCAGCTCGTCGAGGGTACGGGCGTGGATGGTGACGTAGATGCCGGTGTCGAAGAGTTTCGCCGCGCCGCGGGCGACGCGTTCAGCGAGGTCGGCAGCGTCGGCTGCGGCCGCCTCGACCATGGGATCACCCAAGCGTCCCTGGTCGGCGTCCAGCCGGCGTGAGGATTCCAGGCGGGCGCGCTGGCGCTTGAGCATCGGCGCGGCTAGTTGCGGCGCCACCGGGTCCAGGTGCACCGAGACGTTGACCCGTGCGGGGTAGGACAGCAGGGGGTCGAGCCAGGCTGGGCCGACCTCGGCCGGATACCCGCACACCGCGTAGGTGGCGGCATACCCGTCGCCGACCTGCACGTGCCACGGCGTGACCGACAACGCGGCGGGGGAGGACATATCCTCGCCAGCCGCGAAACTCATCTTCGGCCTTCTTAACAGGTTCACGATGTGCTCCGCAGGGTGATCGGGGCGCCGGGCACCGCACGCGGGCCAGGCACCGGCGGGGAGAACGGATCGACCGCCCCGGCAAGCGCGGAGGCGACAGCCGGCCCGTCCAAAACTGTGGCTTCGACACCGAGCCCGCACAGCGCGCGCACCGCCGCGTCGGCCCCAAGCTCCCCGCTGATGACAGCGAGGACCTGACGGCGCAGCGGATCACGCTGGCTGTCGAGGTCAAGCAGGAACTCGGCGTAGTCATCGGCGGCGGCCTGCAACGCCGGGTGCGCTAGCCGCAGCGCGTGGTCGACAGTCGCCTGCGCGTAGACGGTCAGGTCGTGCCGCTGCGCCGCCACGACGATCTGCGCCGGCCCGGTCAGGCTGTTGAGGAACCGGCCAAACCCTTCCAGCAGCGCGCCCTGTTCACCGTCGGTGCGCAGGTGGATATTCGTGGTGCCGCAGGCGATCAGGACCTTGCCGCGGCCCTCACTGGTCAGAAGTCCGGTCGGGCTGACCGCCGTGACGGGAGAACGCAGCGGCGCCGGAAGGCTCGGATTGCCGGCCACGACCGCGATCGAGCTGGCCCGAGCTGCACCAGGGGCGAGAGTGCGCGGCTTGCGACTGAGTACGAACCCGTGCCGCAGCCACACGTCCAGCGGCAGGCCGTCACGGCGGCCGAGCGCCACCACGACCGCCACCGCGAACACGATCGCTCCGGCGACGATCCACGCCACCTGCGGCAGCAGATGCCCGACCGTGCGGTAGACCCCGAACCCGACGAGGCCGGCGCCGCCGACGATGCCCAGTTGTCTGAACGTCAGCCCGAACGCGATACGGTCGGGCTCGTTGACGTTGGCCGGGACGACGGCACGCGGAATGTTGTCCTCGATCGTCATCGCCCACCTCGCAAGGCGGCACGTCCCGGCCCACCAAGCGGGAGACGACGGGTGATGCCCTGGATAACCACTGCCCGCAGCAGAACCCCGCCGATGTTCGGCGAGCCCCTGCCCATTGCGTAGCGGCGCATCATCCCGGGGATCTTGACCGTTATCCACAAAACCACCGCGACCAGCAGCAGGTTCAGCACGTCTGAGCTCGGCAGGCCGATCAGGACCGGAATGCTCGCGTCCGGGTCGGTGAGCAGTTGGATGCCGTTGGAGAACGCGACGGCCTGCAGCACGGCCGTGCCGAGGCAGCCCAGCAGGCTGCGCCACCACAGGTCGGCGGTGGGTTGCGTCCAGGGCAGGCCATAGCAGGCCAGCGCGACCGGGGCGAGCCCGGCCAGGATGACCAGCACCGCAACGCGTACGACCCAACCGGTGACGAGGGTGAACATCAGCCCGACGATCAGCAGCCCGATGATCAGGGCGACGAGGGCGTTGGCGGGGTCGATGAGGGTGGCGGCCACGTGGGTGCGGGCCATCGTGACCGCTTGTGTGGTCGGCGCTGCGGTGCCGACCATGGAAACCGTCAACGCGTTGGCGACAGAGATGAGCACGGCGCAGAGCGGGACCGCGAAGTTCGACAGGATGAACCCGACGACGAGGCGTGGCAGGAATTCCTTGACGCCGTATCGCATCTCGAACGAACTGCTGGTCATCGTCACGATGCCGGCGGTCAGCAGCGCGAGGATGTAGCAGGCGTTGACGACCAGCGCGCTTTTCGCGGCGATGGTCTGCACCTGCGGCAAGACGGTGACGTCCGGCGACAAGAACATCCACGATGTTAGATAGGCCAGGAGTCCGCCGAGCAGGTCTTGCAGCCGCTCGGCGAGCCATTCCACCAGGCCATTCATCATCCAGTCGACCATGATCGATGCCCTCAGCCGCCGATGATGCCCTGCAGCACCTGCAGGATCACGGGGGAGAGAACCGCCAACGCGTAGCCGATCAAGGCGGACTTGAAGTTTCCCTTCGCCTGCTCGACCTGGGCCGGGTCACCGCCCGCGGCCATATAGCGGAGGCCACCGATGACCAGGAACATTGTCGCGACCAGCGCGATGATGCCCATGATCCACGCGGTGATCGAGGAAATGACCTCGTTGATTGATTTCGGGGCCGCCAGCGGCTGCGGCGCGGTGGCGGCGAGGTCGGACAGGACTGACAGAGTCATGTGCATAGCGACGCTCCACAAAAATCTGCGGGCCGCCGCGGTGGGGACCAAGGCGAAGCTTCGATTGGACCGGTGGGGGCGCTCCTCCCTTGCGTTAAGCGAAGGGTTGCGGTGTCAGTACGCCGCGCCAGCCGTGCCGGACCATCAGCCTCACTGGATAGGAGATCCCTACCGGGCGGGCATGCCATGGATGACATGCACCGCCCAGAACTCGGCTGTCAGACCGATCGAACTCACCACGCGCCTGTCACGACCCGACAAGACCGGTCAGTGCCTTACGTAATCCCCTGGTCTCCTTTCCCAGTTGACCTGCGCCGGTTCTCATTGTTGCCTCGACCAGGCGTGTTTCTCGGCCCAGTCGCCCCAGGCGGGCCATGGTTGAGGTCACGTGTCCCGTCCCACTTGAATTGACGGGCAGAACGCAATCGTCGGGCAGTTCCGCTGAGATAGGACAACCAAGGGGGCGGCGGTGAGAGGCAAGGCAGGCAAGTGTCGACG
The DNA here is from genome assembly GCF_030269705.1 of Micromonospora sp. NBRC 107095. Lineage (NCBI taxonomy): Bacteria > Bacillati > Actinomycetota > Actinomycetes > Micromonosporales > Micromonosporaceae > Micromonospora > Micromonospora sp. NBRC 107095. The sequence goes on along the minus strand of NZ_BSTU01000004.1, from coordinate 610,148 downwards.
CCGGATCAACCCTGGACCCCTCTGCCCCCCCCCGGAATCACGGGGTCAGTTTTCAGGCGGAGCCGACAGCAAGTCCGACCGACTCGTCCCCGCGCGGCCTGCCACCGTGCTAGCAACCGATCCGATTTCGGCACGGAGCGCTGGGCGATGCCGCTTGCCAATCTGCCGATGGCGGCGCACTGACACCTGGAATCCCAGCTACTAACGAGCCGTCTGGGCCGGCTCCCGTCGGGCCGGCTTGATGTCAACGCCACCACTGTGACCGCGAAGACGGTGGACGAGCGGCGCGGAACAGTGAGTCGTGTTGGTGGCCGAGGTCACGAGCGTGGCATCCACCACCCAATTAGGCGAATCAAGTACATAATTCGCGGATACCGCAGAGCTGTGGGTCAGGCCTAGGCCACCATCGGCTTCGGACCACTGCTCGGACTGAGCCGGCGGCCCGTCGTCACCGCCGGACAGTCCGGTGCCGATTCGTGCAGGGTGTGAAGGAGTGACTCGAGCATGCGCCGAGCTGGAACCATGTTGATCGCCGCCGGATGCGCGCTGGTGGCAGTAGCGGGCATGCCTGCACCCGTGGCCGCCGCTGACGGAAAGTCGGGTGGCGGCGGGAAGAAGTGCGCTGCCGAGCGGGTGTTAGCCCAGCCGCCGTTTCCACCAACGAACGTGAATTTGTTTACGCCGGAGACGTACTCGCAGGCGTCGCCGATGGTGCCGGCGCCGCCGCGGCGGATCACCCCGGCGCAGTTGCGCGTGCAGTTGGCGAAAGCGTTGCTGCCGCGGGCGGCGCGGCATCCGGGGGTGGTGAAGCAAGGGCTGGCGGTCTTCGACGATCCGAAAATCAAAAAGATCATCCCGGATCCGAACCTGCGGGCCGCGTTGGCGTCGCTGGTGGGCGGGCCGTCGGAGGTCAGCGTCGAGACCATCAGGTCCGGCTTCTACGCCAAGGTCATCTTCGCGGCGCTGCCTGCCTCCACCATTGCGCAAGTTTCGCCCGACACGCAGGGTAACCCGCAGATCCTGTTCAATGAGCGGTACCGCTTTGAGAACTTCAGCCTGCTCGGCGTGGCGATGGCGCATGAGACCCTGCACCAGGATCCTGCGGTCGGTCCGATGGAGGAGTACATCGCCTACGCCTTACACAGCGGCTACTACGGGCAGTTACTCCTTGAGCAACCGAAGCTGGCCACCAGCGGCACCGAGCTGACCCGGCGGACCAACACTCAGCTTCTGGCCCTGGTGAACACCCGGGACGCGAAGGGTCGGCAGAGCTTGACGGCGAATCGGGGCAACGTGTTCCCCGGCGGGAAGCCCCTGGCCAACTTCCGGTCGATATTCCCCGCCGACCTCGGCCCCGCAACACCAGGGAATCCGGATCTGAACGCTTTCCTCGGCGCGATAACGAAGACCCGGCAGCGCAACGCCAACTTTGACCGGGCCACCGCCGAACTTCTCGACGTCCGGTTGCTCTGGGCGCCGCCCGAGGGCCGGCTGCGCGTGGCCAAGCTGCTCCAACTCAAGCTCCCCAAGGGGTGCCCGCCCTGGCCGCAGCCGACGGTGCCCACGCAGATTCCAGCCGGCGATCGGCCAGCCGAAGCTGAACCCGCCGCCAGCCCGGCCGAACCCCCGACGTCAACCGACCCGACCGGTGCCCTCGCGGCGACAGTGACCATGGTTTCCGGGCTCGCCCTGCTTCGGCTTCGACGCGGTCACGGCCACCGTGCGGTGCCGTGTCGACTCCACTGATGGGTACCCCATCCAAGCCCCGCCGCGCTGGACCGCTGACGGCGGCTGCAGCCAGCTTGGCCGCAGTCGCCGCTCTGGCGGTCTATGTGTCCGGATCGGAGCCACCACGTACCGCCGGACTGTCGGCCCCTGGTGAGGGCCGGACAGCGACGAGCCCATCGAAGCCGTACCCCATCAACCCCTCAACAAAGCACAACCGGCCCTTCACGTCCACGGTGTCCGCCGTTCCGGGATCGACTGCCGTGGCCACTGCCGCTACGGCTGTGACCGACCTGTTCCGGTTGACCAAGCTGGAGCCGGGATCCGTCCGGCTGCCGCTAGGGGGCACGGCGCGGGTGATCCGCCGTGAGATCGGCGGAGACGGCGTGCTGCCCCTGCCTGATGGCATCGGGGACGCGGCCTGGTGGGGATCGGCCCTGAGCGCCGGGACCGGAGCCGCCGTACTCGCTGGGCACGTGAATTGGCGAGGCGAGGTGGGGCCCTTTGCCGAGCTTTGGCGGGCCGGGCACGGCGGTCGGGTCGAGGTTGCCGACGAACACGGGAGGTACCGGCGGTACCGAATAATCGAGGTACACACCGTGGCCAAGGCCGACCTGCCCCGTCGCGCCCCGGACCTGTTCGGGCAGCACGGCCCGCACCGGATTGTGCTGGTCACCTGCGGTGGCCGATGGGTCGGCGGGCCCCTCGGTTACGAGGCGAACCGAATCGTCGTGGGCTACCCGGACTGACCATACGTCCGCGTCATGCTCGCCATCAGTCTCCGCGCGCATTGCCGGCCACATCCGCGCGGCGCCGGCACCCAGTTGAGTGCGACCCGTGCATCGCAAGGGATCTCGCGAAGTAGGCGACTTCAATGTGTGTCCTGGCGCCGAGACCAGGGAAGTGCGAGGTCAGGCTGCGATGGCGGCATTGCGTGGGCGGCACGAGCGAACGGGGGTGGATAGATCACCTCGTGTGACGGCAGCGGCGACGATCCGTTCGGCTCGGCGGCGGCGCATCCGTAGGGCCGAGGCGGCCACGCCCCGTTCAGCGGCCAAGTGCTCGATCAGAGCGTCGCCGAAACGGGTCGCGCTGATCAGTTCGGCGGCGTCGGTGGTGATGAGGCCGGCGGTGGCTGCGCGACCGAGCAGCAGGTCCGGATGTCCGTAGGGCATCTTCGGCGACCGTGAGCCGCTGGGCAGATTGAGAGGCAGTTCCTCGCCGTCGTCGGCCTTGATGACGGTGACGCCTGCACGCCAGGCTGCCCAGCACAGCCGCAACCACAGCCGGGGCGGGGTGAGGTCCGCCGTGCGCAGGGCGTGAAGGAATCCGGCGAGGACTTCGGAGTCGACGTCGTCGGCGTGCCGGGCACGGCCGCGGCTGATCTTCGCGGCGAGGTGTGTCAGCGCGGGTAGTGCGATGCCGATCGCGCCGACGACCCAGGCGGGTCCCCATTCGCGGGCGTGGTGGGCGAGCTGTCGCCACAACTCGTCGGTGGTGTCGCTGTCGTAGCGCTCGCACTTGAGCAGCGTGCGCAGCTCGTCCAAGGGAATCGTCGTGTCTGGTAGGCCCGGGACTGGGCGGGCGTCGAACGCCAGGGGCGCCGGTTCGTAGGTCAGGAACGCGAATGCGGTCTCCGCGGTCGTCAGCGCTGTGTCGGTCGTCCGGACGCGACTGGTTGTTGCCATGGTGATGTCCCCTTCGACAGGGAGCCTGTCGCCTGGTGCGAAGGCCGAGGCCCTCGATTGGGACAGCACGACCTGTCACCAGAGCTGGGTTGACAGATCGGGTCAGACCGTGTCCGGTCGTGACAGGTTCACCGTCGTCAGGGCGGCCCGCGCCCGCAGGCCCGGCTGTCAGACTGTCGCGGGTGACGGGTGCTGTCAGATCGGGGGCGGGTTCGATCGGCCTGTCAGCAGCGCACTGGGGATCGTCAGTACGCCCGCCGGTTCGGGGGCCACCGTGCCCATGACCGACAGAAATCATCACCGCGCACCAGTTCCCGTGGGGGACGTCGTACCCGGCGACCCACCCGTGCCGATCACTGTCTGGCCAGTCCCCGCCCCGCACGAGGGCGAGGCCATGTCCAACGCGATGGGGGTGCGGTTGGTCCACAACCTCACCCACCCGTCCGACCTCATCATCGACCTGGCCGAAGGACCGCAGTTGGCCCGCGCGATCATCGCGGCACACCGCCGTAGTCATCTGCAGGCGGCCCGCGCGGTCGGCTGGGGCCGCGAGTCGGCGACGCTGATCGTCACTGGCTGGCCAGTTGCCGACAACTCCCCGGTTGACTTCTTCCTCCGCTGCCGTGCCCATCTCGTGCCGGGAGGCTGCGTGGCGGTGCTGCTGGCCCACGGCGACATCGCTCTGCCAGTCGATGTCGTCATCGCCGCCAAGCGGGCCGGGCTGGCATACCTGCAGCACATCGTGGCGGCCGACCGGCCGCCCCGGCCTGGTCAGCAGGCGCAGCTGGCGATCCACACCGACGTGCTGATCCTGACCCGCAGCACGATAGAGGGCGGGCGCGCCGATGGGTGAGCAGCTGTCGATCACCTCGGTGTGGCTGACCTGCCAGATACCCGCCCGTGACCAGCGGCGAGGCCGCTACGTCCGGCAGACCTCCAGCCATCCCGCCAAGATGTTGCCTCACCTGGCCGCGCACGCGATCAGCAAATACACCGCGTTGGACGACATGGTGTTCGACCCGATGTGCGGGTGCGGCACCACGCTGGTGGAAGCCATGCACCTCGGCCGCCGCGGCACCGGGATCGACATCGAGCCCTCCTATACCGCACTCGCCGAGGCCAACGTTGCCCTCGCCGCGTCGCAGGGTGCCGCCGGCACTGCCAGGGTATTCACCGGGGACGCCACCGATTTGCTCGACCTGGTGCCCGCGTCGGTGGTCGGCAGGGTGAGCCTCGTGCTTACCTCGCCGCCGTACGGGCGCGGGACGCATGGCCTCGTACAGACGACGGGGACCGGTGTACGCAAGCGAGACCACCTGTATGGCGACCGGGAGCGTGGCAACCTCGCCTACGCGGGGTGGTCCCGCCTGCTCGACGGGTTCGCCTCCATCCTGTCCGCCAGCTACCATCTGCTACGCCCTGGCGGAACCGTGGTGATCACCTCCCGGCCGGTACGCCGCCAACGCGATGACCTGATCGACCTGCCCGGCGAACTGCTCGCCGCCGCACGGTCAGCCCGGCTGGTCCCGGTTGAGCGGACAGCGGCGATGCTCGCCGCCGTCCGCGACGGGCAGGTCGTGCACCGGGCCAGCATGTTCGGAATGATGGCGGTCCGCCGCAGCCGCGACGACGGCATCCCGGTGCACCTGGTGGCGCACGAGGACGTGTTGGTCCTCCGCCGCCCTTGAGAGCCTTGCCTTCTTCAGAAGTATCGGACCCGCCAAAGCCGGCGCCGGATGGGGCTCACCAAGCCGCTGACGGTCAGCTAGGCGGGCCTCAGTCCTGGCTGGTCCCGCCGCAGCCAGCAGAACCGACACGAGATCGGGGTTGCCGGGCTGTCAGGTTCTGCCAGGAGGCCGAACCTGACAGCCCCGCAGACAGCGCCCCGGGCCAGCTAGCTTGAGGGCTCTCCTTACTTCCCATGTGCCTCTGATCTGACGCCTCGCGCAACGGCATCGCGCCCACCAATCACGGTCGGTCGCCGCCGCCAGCATCGGATCTGGCACGCACCAACCCAACCTCGCGCCCTCGCGCGACCAGGGTGCGGCTCCACCATCCCTTCGGGCGGCCACCAACCGGTGGCCGCCTTCTTGCTGCCCTACGGAGGACAACATGCCTCGTCCCACCCGGCACCTGACAGACGGTGAGGTCCCAGCAGACCTCCATCAACTCACACCGCACGGTCTCCTCCACCGCACCTTTACGGCCATCGTCGAACACACCGACGTGCACCCAGACCACGACAGGGCCAACGTTCAACTGGCTGCTTGCGCCGGGTTGGTCACGGGTACGCCCTCGGCTACTACGGGCAGTCAGGCGGTGCAGTGGTGACTGGCGGGAGCCCGGCGGACCAGGTCCGTGCTCTGCATGCCGAAACGACGGCTGCCATCGAGCAGCGGACGGCGCTGGCCGTCGAGGCCCGTTCCGTCCTCATCGCCGCGTTGCACAGCAGGCTGATTTGTCGGCCGGGATGCGAGGACGCTCTCGCGACATGGGGCCTGGATCCGCTGCCGCAACGGTGGACTATTTCCGGCGAAGCGCAGCTGTCGTACACGCGGTCGCACACCAGCCATGACGAGGCCCGCGAGCAAGCGCGCTGGGGTGTGCCGAACGAACTGCGCCAGCTGCAGCCGGCGACTGCCGTCTACCCGCAGCACGTCATCCACCTGGCACGGGCACCCGGCGGCGACACAGCTGGGCGGCAGCGGTACACGATCACCGTGCAGGTCATGCTCCACACCTGGGCCACGGCGGTCCGGGAGGCGGAGGCGTGCGAGATCGCTCGCACGACGATGGACACCCATCTGCGGTCGCTGGCTGAGGCCGGCATCACCCTGAGCACGCCGATCTGGCAGTGCACCGATAGCCCTGACGAGGCCACACCGGACCCCGTTGGCATCGATGCGCAACCTGCGGGCGGCGCGGTACCGCTAGCAGACGGCGATGAGCTTGCCGCTGCGACGGCGGCGCGTGATGCTGCCGTACAGGCCCTCGCGGGCCTGCGACGCAGCATTCGGGCCCGCGCGATTCGCGCCCTGGTCGACGACGAGTTCGGCGGCGTACACCAGCACGCGGCCCAGCGGGTCAACCAGTTCCTCGTCGACCTCGGCCTCGACCCCCTGCCTCACGCACACCACATCACGGTGATCGCCGACCTCACGCTGCCGGTCGGCGACGGCACCGCCCGGGATGCCGGCGACGCCGCACGACACAGGATGCGCGCCGCCACCACGATCAACCCGGACGCGGCACGGCCGTGGACCTCGTACGGCTGGAGCATCCCTGAGAACGCCACCGTCGGCCCGGACGGATGGCGGATTCATTGGCGGCACGAGTACGAGATGTGGCTCCGCGGACACGACACTTCCGCCGACGCCACCACCGCGGCCGAAGCCCTCGTCCGCGCGGACTTGACCCGGGCACTGGCCGGAACCGACCACTACCTGGTCACGGTGACAGCCCGCGTCGAGAGCCAGGGCATCGATTTCTACCTGGACCCCGACAGCGACTGACTCGTCTGCCGCCGAATCTCTACGTCCCTGAGCAGACGCCAACGGACTGCCTTCCACGGGCACCCTCGGTTGGCACCCGTTTCCGGACCGGCGCTATGTGCGACGACCGCGCCGTCCCGCCGGCTTTCCACTCCTTCACCGCCCTCTCTGACGGGAGATCAACGTGTCGTTCCCCGACAACAAACTGACGGTCCGATCCTCAGCCGACCTGGCGACCGCGGTGCCGTACCTCATCGGCTTTTATCCCGGCGACGGCAGCATCGTCGTGATCGCCTGCCGAGACCGGCGCATCGTGTTCGCCGCCCGGGCCGATCTGCCGGCACCCGGATCCCCCGCACATCACCTGCGCGACCTCACCGCTCACCTCGTCCCGGTCGTGCAGCGGCAGCAACCGATCACCGACCTCGTGATCGTCGGCTACGGCGCTCAGGGACACATCGACCCGGCACTGCGTGGCGTCGGCGACGCGTTCACCGCCGCCGGCCTGGCCGTGCGGGAACTGCTGCGGGTCACCGGAAACCGCATCTTCAGCCTCACCTGCGGCGACCCCGGCTGCTGCCCGCCACAGGGAACCCCCGTCGAACCCACCACCTCGCTCTTCGCCGTGCACGCGACCGTCGCCGGGCTCGTCGCAAGGCCGGACCGGGCGGCAGTGGCAAGCCGCTTCACCAGAGACGACAGCACCGGCGACGGCATCCGACACGCCACGACCGAGGCGACCGCCCGCATGACGGCCTTGGAGACCAACGGCAGCACCGTGGTGTCCGAGGCCGGCGCGCATGCGGTCCGCAGCGCGCTGCGACAGCACGACGACGGCACGGGTCTTACCGACGACGAGGTGGCCTGGCTGACCGTGCTGCTGACACACCGGCCCGTGCGGGACCTCGCCGTTGATTTCACTCAACCGCACGACCAGCACGTCACCTTCTGGGCTGAGGTCACCCGCCGCGCCGACGAGGCGCTCGTGCCGGCGCCCGCGACCATCCTCGCGCTCACCGCATGGCGCTTCGGCGACGGTGCCCTGGCCCTCATGGCCGCCGAGCGTGCCCTGCAGGTCGACCCCGACTACCAGCTCGCCGGCCTGCTCCTACAGGCCCTGCACGCCGGTCTGCCGCCCTCCGTCTTCGAGCAGGCGACCACCAGCACCCAGCCCAACCCTTCGAACCCGAACACCCTTACCGAACAGGAGTAACACGGTGGATCCCATTCGCAGCATCCTGCTGTCACTCGCCCGCACCGCCGAAGAAGCCCGACTGCGCTGGAACGCCAACCGCGCCGCCCTGCGCGCCCGCGGAGAAACGCCCGTCCGCGACGAGGCATTCGCCTACAACGTCCAAGCCAACCTGTGCCTGATCACCGCGATCACCGCGGCCAACCTTCCAGCGAACTTCCGCCTCTACGACACCACGCTGTCCCGAGACCCGCTCACGGCAGCCGCACAACTTCGCCAGGTCACCTCCGCCTACGACCACAGCGGCCCGATCGAGGCCGCACACGAGGCAGCGCGCCTGGCCTACAAAGCGGCCTTCGCCGAACCACTCACCGCCCAGGAGCAGCACTACGTCGACCTGCTCGTCGACCTGCCCGCCGCGCGACGCGACAAGATCATCGAAGTGGCGGAGGAACGCTCCCGCCACCTGCCGCAATGAGCATCGGCTCGCCTGCCGCCGGCACCCCATTCGCCCCGTCGACCAGGGGCGCAGCAACACACGCTGCACCCTCCGCGACTGCCGCGGAGCAGACCCCGCGGGCGCCCGACAGCGTCGGCCACGGCGGGGGAGTGAGCCACGACGACGCAACGCACCGCCCGGCACCACCATCCACGCCAACGGCCCACCACCGCAGGACCCGCCCCGGACGCAGGGCGCACGTGGCATGGGCAGCAACCCCAGGAAAGGAACTGATGAGCCTGTACACCCTCACACCCAAGCCCGGGTTCGAGCGGTACACCATTCAGGTCGGCTGGAACCCCCACCGCACGTACGTCGCGACCGTCGTCGACTTCACCTGGGACCCGGTCACCGAACCCCATCGCCAGCCCGACAGCATCCACCTCGGCCGGGTCGAGACGATTCTCGACACGGCTGAGGTGCTTATAGCCGTCGCGCCCTACGCCGAGATACCAGCCGACCTACCCGCCAGACTTCGAGCCGACCAGGCCGCCCACCCGGTGCGTCGCTGACACCAACTCCCGCTTACTTGACGTCGCATTGGGGGCCAACGGCGGCAAGCAACTCGCAGGCACGCCGTCACGAACACTGCTGACTGAACCGCCCCGATGGCGTCTCCTCGGGGAGGTCGTCGTCATCACCGACGCCGTGAACCCGAGCGGCACGAACCCGCAAACCCGGCCCGCCGCAGGCGGGCCGTCGTCGTATCAGGACCCGGGACGCGCCGCCTACCAAACGATCGCGTCCCGGGTTCTCCACTGAAGGAGGAACCCAGTGTCCCTACCACTGATCATGATCGCCACCGCGGTGGTGGCGCTCGCCCTGGGCAGGCTCACCGCCTGGCCGACGATCCGCAGCCTCCGCACCCAACTCGCCGACGCCACCTGGTCGCTACTCCACGACCCGCTCACCGGCATGCTCAACCGCGCCGGCCTACAGGCCGCGCACGCGACCTTTGCCGAAACCACCCCCGCACGGCCCATGATCGTCGCCCTGATCGACCTCGACGACTTCAAACGCGTCAACGACACCCACGGCCACGGCCGAGGAGACGACCTCCTCATCCAAGTCGCCGACCGCATCACCGACATCGCCACGCTTCACGGAGGCGCCGCCGCGCGGCTCGCCGGCGACGAATACGCCCTGCTCCTGCCGGCCCGCGCCGACGACCTAGACCGCATCGCCGACACCATCGCCACGATCATCGCCCAACCCGTCGCGCTCTCCGCAGACGGCGGCTTCGCCACGGTCACCATCACCTCCAGCATGGGCCTGGCGCTCGTCGACACCAGCGACCCCTTCACCGAAGTAGCCCTGCACCGCGCCGACGTCGCCATGTATCACGCCAAGCAGAACGGCCGGAACCGCCACGCGATTTACCAGCCGGGCATGACCATGCCGCCCGTGCAGCACCGTCGCGGACCTCGCCTCCGCGACCGGCACCAGCCGACCGACGGAGCCACGACATGACCGCCCTGCACGAAGAGATGGCCTGCCAGACCTGCCTTTCACCGCTGAACACCCTCGGCATGCCACCCACCTACGTGCACCCGACCCACCTCGCCACCGACGGACACGAACCAGCGCCCGTCCCGGTCAGCCGCCTCGACACCGTGCGCCGAAGCTGCGACTTCTGCGGCGACCCGCACCCCATCTGGACGCTGCACGGCGGCGAGGTGACCGCCATCGCCATCGGCCCCACCGCAGGACTTGTCCAAGACTTCGGCGACTCCTGGGCAGCATGCGCGGCCTGCCAAACCCACATTGACGAGGGCCGCAACGACAAAGTCATCGACCGTGCGGTACGGGCGCTCGGCCTCGCCAACCATCCCCACGTACGAACTCGAATCGAGGAGCTGCACCAAGCGTTCCTCAACGCCCGACTCGCCGGCCGAACGCTCATCACGACGACAGCGTGGCCGGCAACCACCCTCACCGCCGCAGAGCTGCCCAAGGTCCGTGACCGGCTCACTCGCTTCTACCGAGGCACCGACAACATGCCCGCCGCGCTCGGAATCACCGACACGCGTCAGCAGATCGCCGCCGGCCTCGAACGATCACACCTGTACTGGATCGACAACGACTTCTCCGACCTGGCTGAGCACGCCGCAGGACAGCTGCCCGACGTACGCATCAGCCGCGACCTCATCCCCTCCGCCGACGGAATGCTCATCTGGCCCCGGCCAGTGACACACCGGCAACTCACCGCCGCATCCTGGACCGACACCACCCACGGCCGCCAAGTAGTCCTCTACCGGACCATCGGCGGAGGACTGCATGGCAAACCGCTGCAACGGCTACGCGAACAGGTCGGTTGGCTCGGACCGACGAGCGCAACGCATCTCCCCGAACAGCACCTGATACCCGGTGACCATCCGGCGGCAGCGCTGGTCGCGACGTGGCTGCTGATCGCACAGCAAACCGCAGAATTCACCACGGCACAAGTCGACAAAGCCGTCGCCAAGACCTACGCCCGCACCAACCGACCCGTACCCGAGGTGCGCATCGTGCGGATACGCGGCCACCGCACCAGTCCAAGGCCGGACGGCGACAAAATGCCAGGCAGCCCTGGGGGCCCTCAGGCCAGTCGATCCTGGGTCTCCGGACATTGGCGCAACCAAGCCCACGGCCCTGGCCGATCGCTGCGCCGCCCCGTCTACATCCACCCCTTCCTCAGAGGTCCCGACGATGCGCCGATCAAGTTGAGCACCACCGTACGCATGCTCAGCAGCCACCAACCCAAGCCCCAAGATCGTACGTAGATGGAGATGTCGGCGGTGGCACGGTTCCGTCCGTCCCGCCGCCGGCATCGACGCCCAGTCGTCCAAGACGGCTCGTCTCCAACTAATAGGCAGGAGAGAATGAGTCATGCCCGAGGCCTTCGTAGCAAAGCCACCGTGCGCGGTGTGCGGACGACCGGCAGCACACATCGAACTCGTCGCGCCCGGTACCCGTCCCGCAGACTGGCCGCGCTGGTCACAAGCGCAGCGCGACGCCTACAACGCCGCGCGACAGCGTGACGGAGGCCAGCAGTGGTGGCTGCTGTTCTCTGGGATCGAGGCGGGCAACGGATCCGGCCGACCGGTGGACCTGGCCCATGCGGATCGGATCGCCGTCGCCTTCACCCAGCCGTACCGCTACGCCGCCGTTACCGGCGCCGGCTTCTACGACGATGCCGGATTCTGCGGTCAATGCGACGCCCCGTTCTGCTATCACCACTGGAACGTCTCCAGCACCGGCTACGGAACCTGCCCTCAAGGCCACGGCAAGAGCCTCGATCCACACTGGTGGCCCGACAATCTCTAGAGCCCTAGAATCCGTCGACCGACCTGGCTCGCGAAGACGATCCGTGGGGACAGCGCCGCCCTACGACGTCGGCAACCGTACTGGTGCCGGGCTGCTCGTAGCGGCACATCAGTCTGTCTGCATGTGCTCGCCCTAGCACCCCGTCAACCTCAGTGATGGTGGGAGAACGCGACGAGCGCGCCCGCACACTGCCACCAACCGCTGCACGTACGAATCGGCACCCCAGCACGCGCTCGCCTGGATGCTCATGAAGCGACCTGCTTGAGAGTGCTTCGTTCACACCGAAGAGGTCACTGGTTCGATCCCAGTATCGCCCACCATCAATATAGGCAGGTAAGAAGCCCGTAGCCGGAGTTGCCGGTAACGGGCTTCTCCGCTGTTGCCCCTTAAATTGGGAGCAGATTGGGAGCAGCGGCTCTGGGCGAAGGGCGACGTCGCCCGGGCGGGCCACACGCTGGCGTGTCGCTGTCCGTCTTTAGGTGCTGGTCGGCTTCGGGGGCACTTGTTTGCACACAGGCCCCTATGGGCTGCTCCGGCGCATAGATTCCGGTCGGGTTCGGCTTGAGTCGCGCCGCCCGTGTCGCTAGCGCAGTCGATGCCGGGGCGTGCAGCGACGCCCTTCGCACTCGCCGAGCCAATCGACTGCTCACTATGCGTGCCATCTGCCGCAATCGGGGCACGCGGCCCGTCCGGCGCGATGGCGCGGTTGATGCGGGAGTTGGTCGGGTCGGTTTCACGCGGTACAGTGAAACCGAGAACGCGATCACGTCTTCAGGAGTCCCTCATGTCGGATGGTCCCCATGTGGATCACAAGGCGCTGGCTGACCACGCCGAGAACAAGGTCAATGTCCCGAGCAAGGAGGCCGCAGCGCGGCGCCAGCAGGTAAACCACCTGCGCCAGCGACTGGAGGCGCACATCGAGGTGCACCCGCACTACGACTTGGTGAAGTTGCGGGCCTCGGGCAGTACCGCGAAGCACACGGCGATCCGGAAGCGCAAGGGTGAGGGCTCCGACGCCGACGTCGCCGCATATGTGCGGGCCAGCAGCGTCGGCGGAGTCGACGTGCGGGAGGCCGACCTCCTGGCATGGCTCGAGGAGCGGTGCAAGGAGGTGTACGGCAAGACCAAGGTCGCCGAGGACTTCCACATCTCCGACCACGCGGTCGGAATCACTCTGCGCGGCACCGCGCTGAAGATCGACGTCGCACCGGTGCTGTACGAGGGCGAGGAGAACGACAAGGGCTACCTGGTCACCCGGGACGGCACGCGGGTGCTGACCTCTGTGACCCAGCACCTGCAGTTCATCGGCAAGCGCAAGAGCCTGGCCGGCCCCGGGTACGCGGAGCTGATCAGGCTGCTCAAGGCGTTCATCCGCGAGGCCAAGCGCAACGACGAGTCGCTGCGATGCAAGAGCTTCCTCATCGAACTGCTTGTCGCGCATCTGTGGGACAACGGCTGGCACGGTACGTCGCTGAAGGTTGACGACTACCCCCGTGCATTTGAGCAGGTCCTGGCGTACATCGTGAACACTGAACTGCGCTCGCCGATCTCCTTCACCGACTGCTACGACCGCCGCGAGATCGGCATCAGCAGCGCCGCCGTGCAGGTGTGGGACCCGGTTAACCCCAACAACAACATCGTGGGCACGTATACCGAGCTGGACCGCTCACGGCTGGTCGAGACCGCAAAGGTCGCCCTGGAGGAAGTCAGCTGGGCCGCTCTCGCCCCGACGAAGGGTGATGCCGTCGAGGCGTGGCGCACCCTGCTCGGGCCGTCGTTCGGAGTGGCCCGATGACCGCCTCGCTGACCAGGTCCGACTCGTTCACCCTCACCGAGGCCCGCTACGTCGGCGCCAAAGTCGGCGCGGACCTGCGGCTGCTCGCCAGCCTCTACGGCAAGCCCGGCCTCGACGACATCGACGACTACGTCGAGGAGATCGCGCTGCTGCTGCGCGACGGCTACCTCGGGACCGTCGACTTCGGCTTCCGGCAGAAGGACACCAACGCCTGGAAGCTGCGCCTGCGCTACACCGCCACCACCGGGGGGCAGCTGCTCAACAATCGGCCGGGTAGCTTCCCGACGGCTGCGGCGGTCGCCGGAATGCCCTTCTACAGCTACCTGACCTACTCGACCAAGTTCGAGCTGCTCGCCATCAGCAAGCAGGTCGAGATCAAGCAAGGGCTGCCGGTCAAGCGGACCGGGGCACCGGAACCGACCGCACACTCCGGCATCGTCACCTCGGGGCACGGTTACTCCCGTAACGGCGCGGGCGTCAGCCGCGACGTCTACCTCGCCAACTGACCCACACCGTTACCACGGAGCACTCCATGGCCACTCAGGACGACCTGTTCCAGCCTGTCATCGAACTGCCTGAACCGATCCGCGCGGAGCGGTACCGCCGCCTTGTCGGACTCACCGACACGAAGGTCCGGCTTCGCAAGGAGGCAACCCTGCTTGCCGACCCGGACCGGCTGCGCCGCTGGGCGAACAAGCACCACGGCGCGGAGATCGCCGCGACCGCCCTGTTCGCCGACCGGGCGCCCCTGTTCGTGTTCGCCGGGGACGTCGGGTGCGGCAAGAGCGCCCTTGCCGAGTCCTTCGGCTGCGACCTCGCTGACGAACTCGACCTTCCCGCGTTTCTTTACCGGCTCAAGCTCGCCACCCGCGGCAGCGGCCTCGTCGGCGAGATGACCTCGCTCATCGGCGATGCCTTCGGCCACCTCCTCGTCCAAGGCAAGAAGTCGAAGAACTCGCGCGGGATCAACGCGGTCTCGATCCTTGTCGTCGATGAGGCTGACGCGCTCGTTCAGTCCCGGGCTGCCCAGCAAATGCACCACGAGGATCGCGCTGGCGTCGATGCCTTCCTCGCTGGCGTCGATAGCCTGGCTGGGGCGGGCGTGCCGGTCCTAGTCGTGCTCTGCACCAACCGGGTTGGTGCGCTCGACCCGGCGGTCATGCGGCGTGCCGCCGCCACGTTCACCTTCAGCCGTCCGGACGACGAGCAGCGCCACGCCGTCCTGGGCAACGCCCTGCACGACATCGACCTGGCACCAGCCACCATTCGACAGCTCGTCGCCCTCACAGGCCCAACCGATAACCGGCCCGGCTACACCTACTCCGACCTCACGCAGCGGCTCATCCCGGCCGCCATCATGCGCGCCTTCCCCGACGACCCGCTCACCGACGAGATCCTGCTTGCCGTCGCCCGGCAACTCGCCCCGTCGCCGATTTTCCAGGAGGCGACGTGACAGCCGAGCCACTCGCCCGGCCAGGGCCCACTGCCGTCCGTATCACCGGGGACTACTACCAGTGGCTCGTAGCGTGGCAAGGCTGCGTGACCGCGCTGCACGACAAGGCAAAGGGCAAGGTGAACCCCGTAGTAGCGGTCGGCGTCGAGGTCGACGACGCTGGCAACCTTGACGACGTCGTGCTCTATCGCCAGCAGGCGCCCCACACCTACAAACAGGTCAAATACACCGTCGACAGCCGCAGCCCGCTCGATACCTCGTATCTGACGGGCCCAAGCAAGAACGGCGGCCCGTCAATCCTGCGGAAGGTCGCCGACGCATGGGTGGCGCTCACCCGAGACGGCGCGCCCGTCGAGCTCGCGCTCGTCACCAACCGGGCATCCAGCCCTGCCGACCAGCTACTTGCCGGACGCGACGCTCGGACAATGCTCCTGATGCCCGCAGCCGCCGAGCAAACCCGACGGTCGGAGCGCGGCCGGCTCCGTGCCACATGGGCACAAGCCACCAACCTCACCGAGCCGCAACTCCTGATGCTGCTCAACGTGCTCCAGTTCGACACCGCTCGCGACCTCAGACACCTTGAGGAAACCACCTCTCTTCTGATGCTCGTCAATGGACTCCGAGGGGATCACCAGGCCGTCCGCAGCGGCGCCGACTGGGTCGCCGAACAAGCCCGTTACGGACATCGGAAGATCGACCTCGAGATGATCGAGACAGCGGTTCGGGACCAGGAGCTGCGCACGGGGCCCGCACGGAGTGTGCTGTCAGTTGCGACGCTCAAGCCCGACCCGCTCAAAACCCAGGCTGTTCACGTCCTAGACTGGGTTGATCGCTTCGACGGTGATGACGCCTTCAGCAAGCGCCGCCCCCGTGCGCCCTTTACCTGGCAACAACTCCAGGCAGACGTCGAAGACATCCCCCATCATCTCGGTGCCGTTCCCCAGGTCGCGCTAACCGGCAGTCTCCGGCAGGCCACGGCCTTCTTGATCGGTGCGACCCTCCGTATGGTGACGAACGTCGACCTCGCCGTCACTCAGCGCGGCCAGCTGTGGGAATCGGCCGCCGACTACGACCAGGCCACCCATCCGATCCTGGCCGAACATTCCCTCGGCATAGGTGAAGATCTGGCGCTCGCCGTTGAGGTCGCCACGCCGATGACCGATGACGTCCTCGTTTTTCTCCGCACACAACAGGTGCCGGTCGATCGACTCGTCGTCCTCCAACCACCCCGTGGAGCGAAGGACAACGCCATCTCGACCCCCGCGGCGGCCGTCGCCCTCACAGTCGGACTTCGCGACCAAGCGCGCCGCAGTGCGAAAGGACACCCCCGCATCCACCTGTTCCTCGCCGGACCGATGGGCCTGTCACTCCTGCTCGGCCACCGCTGGAACCGCGTCGCACCGACGACCGTCTACGAAGAGATCCGACACAGCGTCCAGTACGAGGCAGCCTTCACCATCAATGCATGACCCGAGCGGCCAGCTGCGGCTCAGGCTCCGAGGGGTCTGCGGCCATCGTCGCGAAGACAAACTAGGGACCAAGCATGGCCGGCAAGGCTGACAGCAATGGGTCGCACCGGTGTGCGGGGTCGTCGGTGGCTTGGGCTTTTGGCAAGGTGGAAGTCATGCGAATCGAGATCGTCGGACGCCGGCCCCTCCTCCGTCGCGTGACGCCGGTTCATCGTGACCACGGCGGCGAATTGGTCCTCGACACGCACGGCCTTCTGTTCGCCAGCCCTCTGGACCTCGCAGCCATGGCGGCGCTCGCCAACACAGCCAAGGCGCAGGGTGCCAGCACCACCATCATCACACCGGATAATCCGTCCACCAGCTCATACCTTGAGCGGATGGACGTCCTCGCCAGGCTGCCGAAAGGCAGTCGCGTTCAGGGCAGCGTGCCCCAGCAACGCCGAGCACCTCGAGCCGACGCACTGCTCGAGGTGCTGCCAGTATCGGCCGTTACCGAACAGGAGCTGGTCGACCGGATCGGTCTCATAGCGTTCACCCATCTCGATCCGGCCATCCGCGGTCTGGCGTTTCAGAGCATCGGCGAACTGATCGACAACGCCGTCAGCCACGGCGCCAGCGAACTAGGAGCGTTCGCTGCGGCGCAGGTGTACACCGGCGCCACGACCGGCCGACGAGGGATGGAGTTCGCCATCTGTGATACCGGCATCGGCATCCTCGAGCACCTTCGCAGCAATCCGGAGAACCGCGACATCCAAGACGAGCGGGAAGCGCTCGAACGCGCCCTACGGCCTGGCGTAACTGGTACCCAGGACAAGCGGGGCAACGGTCTCGCAGACCTCTTCAACGTCACGGAAGCGGGTGGGTATGCACGTCTCGTCCTCCGCAGCGGCAACGGCCTTGCAAGCATCGTCGCGCGCCAGCATGATCAACGCCGACACTACGTCACGGCGGCGGACCGCATCACTGGAACTTGGGCATGGCTCCGGGTGCGCTACCCCTAGTCGGCATGCTTCAATCGTTTCAGTGAAACCGGAGAAGACTATGGATCCTGTCCTCGAATTCGCCGTGAAGCAGTTCGGCACGTTCCTGGCCACTCGGGGCAGAGCGAGGGCCGTTCGCGAGAGCCTCGAAGCCGAGATAGCGGCAAACGGGGCCGAGACCGCTGTCGTCATCTGTCTCGCTGGTGTCGATGCCATGACGATCAGCTTCGCCGACGAGTTCCTCGGCAGGTTGTACAGCTCGCTAGCGGCTGGAGACCTGATTGCCGCAGGCGTCCGGCTGTCAGGCCTCAACGAGGAGACCCGCGAAGCGGTCTCGATATGCCTCGAACGTCGAGATCTTGTAGCAGTCGCCAACGACGGTGGTGGAGCCACGCTGGTTGGCAGGACCGAGGTTCTCCAGGAAACGTTCGCGGCCGTACTGAGGCTCGGGGAGTTGCGTGCTCTCGACCTTGCAGACGCCCTATCGATCACTCCGCAAAATGCAAACAACCGTTTGAAGCGATTGGTCGAGGCCGGAGCCGTTCTGCGACGCCAAGCGGCGGTCTCCAACCGAGGGGGCAGGGAGTTTATCTACACCGTCCCATGAATCATCGCGACGGGTCCGCGATGCGCCGAAGGCGGATTGTGGTGGCGGCCGAGCAGGACGGCCGAGCTACGGGGCGGGCAGATCGGGGGCCCGGCGCAGCTCGCTGTCCTGCTCATCCTCCTCTGTCACGTCAGCCAAGGAGTTGTCTATGAGCACTCCAGGCCGTCCCGACTTGCGGGGTTCCCAATAGCGCTGGTCGTCGGGTTCACTGGGTGGTGCGGCTGATATGGCCAGCCCTCAGCCGCGTTGATCAATCTGGGCCAGAAGGGCACAATCGCAGGGTGATCGCGAGTGCGTTCTTCGATGTGGACGAGACGATCGTCGACGAGTCTCGGGAGTACGGGACCTGGGCGGACTGGCTGGGTGTACCCCGGCACACCTTTCGGCCGTCTTCGGGGGTGATCCCTCGCGGCTTGGATTACCGGGAGACGCCAGGTTTTCCGTCCAAGCTTCGTTGTGGCGGAGGCGGGCTGCCCGGCCGATCAGGTGCTATACGTCGGGGACCGGCTGGACAACGACATCCGGCCCGCGCAGGACGCCCGGGATCGCGATCGCGTTGGTCCGGCGCGGCCCGTGGGGGCACATCCACGATGACAAGATTGTCAGCGAGCGTTGCCTGATCCGGCTCGACTCGCTGGCTGAGCTGCCCGAGCTGGTGCGCAAGCACAACGAGTCGGCTGCTTAGCGGCTGGGCAGGGCGGCTCGGCTCGCGGTGACGGCGGCGATCCGTTCATCCAGCTGCCCGCCCTGCCGCCTTCGCCGAGTGCCGGCCGGACGGCTCGGACACGGTCCAGACCGGTGCCATACGAGTCCGACGACGGTTGGGACCTAATGTTTGGCTCCGACTTCGGCGCCCAGCGGCGCACGCTGCATACTCATCCCGGCCGCGGCCCTATCTCACGTCCGGCGAGGCAGAAACTGACTCGGACGTCCCGACCAGGTGATGGCGAGGGCCTCGCGGGCCCGCGTAGCCGAGACGAAGAGTAGGGATCGTTCACGCTGGATGTCGCGCTGGTGCTCTAAATGGTCGACCTCTGTGGGTGTGACCGCAGCGTCGAGGGGCAGGTGGCGGGCGTCAGCGCCAACGATGGCCACGGCGCGGAACTCGAGCCCTTTGGCCCTATGCATGGTCATGGTCTGGACACCTGCGTCGGGGTTCACCGTCTGCCACGATCTGAGTGGTGCTGCCGCGACACCAGCCGCTCGGAGTGCGTCAACGGCTGTGGAGGCGGCTGCGTTGGTGCGGGCAATAACGGCGATGTCGTCCAGTGGGATTCCGCCGTTACTCCAGCGGCGGATCCGCTCGGCTAGTGCGGCCATTTCCGCAGCCTGTGTCGGGTAGCCGGTGATTTCTGGCTCACCGCCTCGGAGGATGGAGCGATAGCCGCGTAGGGTGTCGCTGCCGCCGTCGAGGTCGTCGTAGCCCTCGGGGTCGATGAGGCAAATGGCGGAAGCGAGGATCTGCCGGGTCGTGCGGTAGTTGAGGGTGAGCCGGTGGGATCGGCCGCGCGTTTCGATACCCAGGGAGCTGAGGGCGACGCGGTTGTTGTAGATGCGCTGGAAGGTGTCGCCGACGATGAACAGGTCGTCGGGACCGCTGGGGGCGAGAGCACGTAGCAGGGTCCAGTGGGCGGTGTGCAAATCCTGCGCTTCATCGATGACGATGTGGCGGTACGGGCGCGCGGTGTCATCCCATGCGATGGCGATGTCGGCGGCGCGCACGGCGGCTTGTTTGAAGCCGAGGGCCTTGTCGCGGTCAAGGCGCCGTTCGAACTCTTGCATGAGCGACCAGACAGCCGCCCTGTCTGCCCGGTTTAGGCGCCGGCCGCGGCCTGCACGGCGCGCGGCGAAGTACTCGTCGCGAGTGCGGATGTTCTGGGCGAGGATGACCTGTTCCCATTCGCTAATGAGGAAGGGTCGGTCGAAGCTGTCGTCGGCGGCAAGTTCGGTGAGGATGTCGTTCCAGCGGCTGGCTAGAGCCGCATCGCCGAGGATTTCGACGTTGGCCCACTGCCCCTCGGTGTCCTGGCGCAACACATCCCGTACAACCTTGTCGATGTTGAGGATGTCCACCTTGGCGGTGAGGTGCGGTCCGCCGAGGTCGTCGAGGAGTCGCGCGAGCAGGTCCGCGAGGGCGTTCGTGTAGGTGGTGAGCAGGATCTGCGGCCGACCGCCAGCGGGAAGCGCGTCAGCGAGGGCTTTGACTCGGTGAAGCGCGACGACGGTCTTGCCGGTCCCTGGTCCGCCGGAGACCCGTACGGGTCCTTTATATGGCTTGGCCTTGGGTCGGTAGGCCAGGCGCCGTTGTTGAGGATGCAGGAAAACCCGCCATTCGGACATGGGCTTGAGGAGCATGCGCTCCAGCTCCTCCGAGTCGTCAGTGACGACCGCGAACGCTTCCCGAGTGGAGGGCCGGTCCACCGCAGCCGCCGCATCCTCAGGATCGATTTCCTCATTAGCGGTGGCCGGAGCAACGATGTCTCGCCACACCTGTTCGGCGGTCTCCCCGTCGGCCAGCGCCAGGATGACCTGGCTGGCCAGCTTGGGGGCGTAGTCAACGATTCCGAGTACGGCGTCTATGGTGCGGATCTCGCGCAGAACCGGCACTAGCGTGGGCGGTACGCCGAGCCTGTCGAAGTCGGCGTCGGAGACACGGTCGAACAGCCCGGCCGAGGCAGCCTGCCGGCCGATGTCACCGCTGCGGATGAGGATCTCCTCGACCGCGCCGTGGTCGTAGAACTCCACACCACCGGTGACCTTATTGACGTTCCAGACCGTCTGGGCGGCGTAGGTGTAGGCATCATCGTGAGGCTTGATGCTTGCCAGGTAGAACGTTTCGGAGTCGGGGCGCCACAGCACGGCGCGGAAGTTGTCGTTGACCCGTGCCGTCCACACGCGCTTGTCGCGGGGGCCGTGGGGTTGCTTAAGATCGAGGCCGCGGGCATCAGGGTCGCGGCGCAGCTTGAGCATGAAGTCGACCACGCGCCGCTGAATGGTAGCGTCCAGCGCCTGGTACGCCTTGTCGAAGGTGTCGGCGAACAGGACGTTGACCTTAGCCACGAGTGGCCTCCAGCTCTCTGATCAGCTCCGCGAGTTCGAAGTGAGCGACGCCGTCGGCGCGGTGGACCTGCCATCCAGCGTTGGCGTAGGCGTCGTTGCGGTCGGAGTCGTCATCGATGACAACGCAGACCCGCTTGCCTGGCCAGGCAAGCTCCACCGGCCATGCGTCGTCGCCGAGCTCGTAGCCGATCTGCGGCAGTGGCATGCCAGCCTCGGCCAGCGCGGTGAGTAGCCGCTTGACGACTGGCGAGGCCAGATCGATGGCGTCGAGCCAGGGTTGCGGCAGCGCCGGGGGCTCGGCCGCAGCCGGGGCCGGCGCGAACAGGGGGATCCGGTGTATGTCGATGAGCGCGAGTCGCGAGTGCGCGGTCTGTTCGAAGTAGCGGCCGGGGCCGGACAGGAACTGCAGCAGGTTCGACGCGATCAGCCACTGTGCCCATCGGGCGCGATGATCGGTCCCGCCGGCGACCGCTTCAGGCTGGTCATCCAGATAGGCGAACACAGACCAGGCCATCGGATCCATCCGGTCAGCTGCTCCGCGACGGTTGTCGCGAAATGCCACGATGCGACATCCCGCCGTGGTGGCGGCGACCAGCCCGGCCGCCTCGGCTCGGTTCGCCGGTGCGCCTGGGATGGCAGACTCACCGAGGATCAGCGCTGGCAAGATCGGGCCCACGGCCTGCCGGTCGACCGGTCCGACACGGCCGGTGCTTGCTAGGCCGGCCAACATCGACACCGCGCGTCGCGACCACACCTGCGGATTTGGCCGTTCCAGGAACGCCAGCAGGGCTTCCACCGGGTTGGCAAGTGCGATGTCGAAGGAGCCTGCGGCGGGGTCGAATTTTAGCGTCGTGCTGAAGTAGTGGTCCCGCGCCTTGGCGAGTGCCTGGTCATTCACCAGGGGTACCTGCGGCGCATTGGCGTTGATGTTGTGCTCGATAGACGCGGCCCAGGCCCGGACGTCGTCCCAGGTCAGCTGCCATACCCAGGTGCCGTCATCGCGCAGCGCGCCCCGCTTGGCCGCGTCGTCGGCGATTTCGTTGTTGTCCGGGCTGGCGTGGAAGGCGTAGCCGTCGAGGAAGATGGCCACCTTGGTGCCGTCGTCGGATTCGAGGAGATAGTCCGGCTCGCTGCGCACGGCAGCACCCTGGACGACGTGGTCGCGCATGCGCCACCGCACGGCCGGCCCGTCGGCGGGCTTGAGCTTCAGCTCGAACTCCACGCCCCGCGAGCCGGCCCGGGAAACCAGCGAGAACCGGTCGCGGGCCGCTGGGTCGTCCTGGGCTTTGCCTGCCTTGGCCCTCAGCGTCTCGACGAACAGCCGTTCTAGCTCGCTATCGGCCAGCGCGTCGATCCTGATGTCCGCAAGCGTGTCCACCGTCTTGGGCTGCCAACCCTCCAGGATCTCGGTCAGCAGCTCCGTAGCGGTGTCCTTGGAGACCAGTTCGTGTGCTGAGGAAGGGACAAAGGGCAACAGGCAGCGGTGGCAGGGTTGACGGTCCTCGCGACCGCACTCGCATGCCTGGATGTGGTCGAGGGCCAGCCGCAGCACACGCTCCATCGTGTCGTGGTCGGCCAGGTGCTCCAGGTAGCCAGTACCGCCGGGCATGGTGTCGTGCAGAACAAGGAACCGTCGTGGGGTGTCCCGGTCGTCACCGGGCATGGTGGCCATGACCGCCGCCAGGTGGTCGGGCTCACCGCCGAAATGTTTGGTGATGCCGAGCATCAGCGCAGCCTGAAAAGACACCGACCTTCTCGGCACGAGCGTGGTTGAGAACGGCAACAGCAGCCGCAGCGCTTGAGTTCGCAACTCGTGCCCGGTGACCAAGTGGACGGTGCGTTCCTTCAGGACGCCGGCGTCCCGCTGCAGGCACCAGCGTGCGTGCCGCGTGCCGATCCGGCGGGCTTCCCGGTCGTACGCCGCTGGATGGACGCCCTGCACTGCTCCGCAGTGCTCGCAGACCGCGAACCCCGGGGCGGAGACCTTGTCGCCGGCGACATCGAACTGCGCGCCGGGCACACCGTCCGGGCCGAAGTTGATGTCCCGGATGGTCGCTTCCCGGGCAAACTCGACCCCGAAGAACCGGTCGGCGTTACGCCACGCGCGCAACCCCTGCGGCTGTCGGGGGTCGATGTCCACCAGGGTAACCACCTCGTATCGGCGGCGTTCGCGCTCCTCGTGGTCGTCGGTGACCCGGGCGTCCTCGCGGCGTTCGCGGGCGCGGGCGCGTTCCGGGACCAGCACCCGCCGGGCGGAGGCGGCCGCGTCGGCGACGCCCTTGTCACGGCAGCGCGGGCATTCGATCAGCACCACGTCGGTGCCTTCGGTGAGCACGTACCCACATGCGCGGCAGAAGCGCCACAGCGTGTGTGCCGGGCGCTGTGGGGCGCCAACGTCCAGGCCGTCAATGACGAACTTCGACCCGTTGGCGTGAAAGGTGTTACCCGGGGCGAAATCGGTCAGGGCCAGCCCTGCGCCACGTCCGTACTCGAACAGCTGCTCCTGGTAATCCCCGTCTGCGTCTTTCCACCACAGAGACGCATCCAGCCAGGTCGGGTCGTCATGCAGCGTGTAGTTGGGCAGTAGGCCGAGCCGCACCAGCGCGTTGATCGAGTTCTCTTGCACCAGGACATCCAGCCGGCGGCGGACGGCCCGCAGCTCAGCGAACAACGCTCGGCGGTCTTCGCGGCGCGTCGGATCGGTCGTGTCCATGGGGATTGCGTCAAAGGCGGCGTTGATGGCGGCGAGCCGTTGCTGCAGCTCCTCGCGGCGACGTCGCCACGCCGCGACCGCCTTGCCCACCTCAACCTCGATGTCGCCCTTCGCAAACGCCACCACCGACTTGCGCGCCGGTTCGCCGATGCTGGGAAACAGTGCCAGGAAGTCCGTCGCTAGCCGCTCCCGTCGTGCCGCGGCCACCTCCAGCAGCCGCCGCAGCCAGCCCCCGGCATCCTCTAGGCCGGCTTGGAACAGCTCGCCGATCCAACGCGGCATCGGCCGGGTCGGCGCGGCGGTGCGTTCCCACAGCGACCCGTCTGCCGCCCGGTCGAACAGCCAGGCGAGATAGTGCCGGCGCAAGATCTCGACCGCGTCGAGGTAGCAGGCTGGCGGCACGATGCGGCCGGCCAGCATGGCAGTGGGCCGGTGCAGGTAGTAGTGGTTACGGGCTGCCCGCCGCGGCACGAACGTCAGCGCCATCGCATTGCCGGTGGCTCGCCCGGCCCGGCCGATGCGCTGCGCGTACTGAGCTGGACCCGGTGGCACCGAAGTCAGCAGTACCGCCGACAGGTCACCGATGTCAATGCCCAACTCCAGAGTCGGGGTGCAGGTCAAGACGTTGGGGTCGAACGGGTGCCGGCGCTGCTTGAAGGCGCGTTCGACGCGCTGCCGGCGGGCCTTGGACAGTGCCCCGGTGTGTTCGGCGGTGACCACGTCGCCGGGACGGTCCTGCGCGTACAGCCGGCGGTAGAAGTCGTCGGCGGCTCGTGGCCGCAGATCGGGGACAAACTGTCCGGGGCAGCGGAAGCGCAGGCACGCCATCCCCTCCCATGCCGCCACCGTGCCGGGCGGCACCGTTTGCCGCCAGGTGCACTCGGAACAGCGAACCCCATGGTCGGCGACGTCGGTCTTCGCTTCGCCGTGCACGAGGGAGTACACCAGGAGTCGGCTCGGCGCCAACGCGTACACGTGCCCACCGTTGTTGGTGGGATAGGAGCGGACCAATCCTTCGGAGGCGAAGACCCGAAACGCGGCTCTGTTCAGGTGGGCCGCCGCCTCCAGCGAGCCCGCCACGGTGCGGTAGGCCCAGTCGGTCAGCCAGGTTGCGGTCCGCCCCCTCGCCAGGCTGTCGAACTCGCTGTCGCCGTGTCCGCCGTCGCTGACGAATATGGGCGCGGCCAGCCCCTGAGGGAACGCCGGCATTCCGGAGGGCCGGCCTCCCCAGATCGGCCAGCGCCGGGTCCCGGCCTGTCGTATGTAGGTGTCGAGCCACGGATGATAAATCGCCCCGCGAAGTCGCATGCGCTCCAACAGGCCCCGCGCGTAGCGCAGGTAGCTCTGTAGATTCGTGGGCAGCGTCCCCTGGCCTGGCACGCGCCTGTGGGCGTCGGCCAGCAGAGCTGTCAGCCGCTCGGGGTCCGGCATGTGGATCTCGACGGCTGCGGTACGGGTCAGCTCCAGCGTCCGGCCCATTCGCGAGCGCAGTCCGAACTCCAACTGGGTGGCGAACACCAGCCGGTCTTGGAGCATCTCGATTGCGGCGTCCACCGGCTCGCCGTCCAGCAGCCGTAACACCTCCGAATGCTCGCGCAGGTCCGGTGGCACCAACGAGGCGAGCCGCTCCTGGTCGGAGGTTGTCACGCTGCCGGTCACCGCCGACTCCGCAGAATCCAACGCCAGGTCGTGCACGGCCACCGGGGCGTCGGCACGTAGGTTGGCTGACAAGAGCCCGCGGAACGTAAATCCAAAAGATCGGTGTGCGATGAAGCCGGCCCGGTGGGTGGCGTCCTGGACCGCGTCGGTGAACGCTAGCAGCTTGCGTTCCACGCCGCGGAGGTGCCGCTCGGAGAAGAGTTGGGTGGTCACCACCGAGGCGAGGGTGGCGGTGCCCGCGCCAAGGAATCGCATCCCGTCGTCAAGGCCGCACGCCGGGCAGGTGTCGTCGTTGCCAGAGGGCACAGCACCGTTCACGGTAATAACGGGAACGGTGCGGTCTGTCGGACTAGGGAGAAGCAACCGCCCCTCGGCATCTAAATGCAGAACCTGCGGATCATGGTCACGTGCACGCAGCATCCACCGGATCCGACTGTCGCGCCGCCCCGCTGCCCGGTAGATCTCCAACGGCCGGGTCTTTAGCTCTTGCCAGTCCAACGCCGCGTCCTTCGACAGCGCCGCCCATCCCGACTGGCCGCAGTGCCGGCAGTACACCGCGGGTAGGTGGCAGCGCAGAGCAGCGGGTGGCGCGGCCGAAGAGTCGGTATCCGGGTCCTCGGCAGCGGCGTCGTGTCCACGCGGCTTATACACCGCCAGATTGAGCCGGTTGGCTTGGCTGTCACCCGTCGGTCCGTCGTCGTCGAACCAGCGGAAGTGCGGCTCATACGTGGCCGCTCGGATCACCCGACGGATCTCCCGTACCCACAGCTGCGCCTCAACCCGAAGAAACGGACGTAGCCGGCCGTAGTCGTCACGGATCCTCGCCGTCGACACCAGAGCCAGCAGCCGCATCAGCGCCGGGGCGAACGACGGCTTGGGCATATCTGCCCGGGACGGCGCCCACGCGGGCCCGCCCCCGTGTACCGCGAACGGCTTGGCGATTTGTGGCACGGTCAGCGGCACCTGCCCCATCGACTCCAGCAGAGCCTTAACGAGGATGTGTTGGCGCAGCCGCTCGCCCAAGGCCACCGAATCCCGCGCGTCGATGCCCACAGTGGCACGGGCTACCTCATCGAGGGCGTCCGGATCGCCGAGAGGGTCACCAATGGAGGCAAGCACCTCCGGCGTAGGGAACGGCAGTTCAAACTGAATGTCTGGACAAAACTCGCCCGAGGTGAGCCGGTCCTCAACCACGAGCGCATCTTGGTCGATCGGGCAGCCGAACACGTCTGCGGCGAACTTGAGCAGCCGGTCCAGGTCGGCCTCGGCCGAGTGCTCCGCCAACCCCGCATCGGCGGCCACATCGCTTGCCAACGTCGCTGACGTAGCAACAGGTGTGATCGGCCCTAGTGGCCTCTCCTTCTCGTTCAGCTTGGTCGCCGCCCCGAGCCGGCGCAAAAGCATCGCCACATCGGTGCCTTGCGCGCCGTCGTAGGTGTGGAACTCATCCAGTACGACATACCGCAGCGCTCCGCCCTGCCACAGCGGCATGTCTGGCGGACGCTGGAGCAACAGATCCAGCATCTTGTAGTTGGTCAGCAGGATATCCGGCGGATTGTCCCGGATCTCGTCGCGGTCCCGCATGATCCGCGTCACCGAATTGTCGTCGGTTAGCGCCGACGAACCGAGGTCCCGAGCGTACGAACCGGGATTCTCGTCGTCCCCTTCGCGCCGGTGGTCACCGCCGATGTAGATGCCGGCCGTCACCTCGGCAAGGGAAGACTCCTCCCGGAGCAGTTCATCTATGCGGCGGGCCTGGTCGTCGGCCAGCGCGTTCATCGGATACAGCAACAGCGCCTTCACCCCGTGCTGCCCGGCCGCCCGCGCCCGCCGGCAGTGGTCCAGGATTGGCACCAGGAATGCCTCGGTTTTGCCGGAACCGGTACCCGTCGTGACGATCGTCGGCCTCGGATGCTGCCCCTTCGAAGACAGTCGTGCCCACGCCCGCTCTTGGTGGAGGAACGGTTCGAATCCCTCCGGCCACCAGTCGAGCAGGGATCGGTACCGCCCGGTCGCTGGCCTGAAGCCCGGCCGGACCCTCAGGTAGGGGCCACGGAACACGCCGGTGTGCTCGTCAGTGAGGAACGCCTCCAGCACGTCGTGCACATCGTCGTCGGCGAGGGCAAACGCTGTGGTCAGATACTGGACTAGGCTGCCCTTGAGGTCCTCGACGGCGAGCGAAGGAATCATGGCGTACCCTTCGTCGCCAACGTCTCAGTCGGTAGCTCCGGATACTCGCCGGCCACGAGCCGCCGCTGGAATTCCTCGTACGCCTGCGTCATTTCCCTCTCCCGATCTGGCTTGACCCACCCGTCGGGGATCATCGGCTCGGACGCGCTCGGGTTGGTTCGTGCCTTCTTCCACGCCTTGACGATCTCCGTCTCTTCGGCGGTCTGCCGGACACCGCGGTTGTGTGTCTCCGCACCGATTTTGTGGCCGTCCGGGGCGAAGAACATTTCCCACTCGTACTTGCGCAACACAGCGAACTGGGAGCGGTACATCGCGCACAGCTGCTCGGCCGTCAGTCCAAGCATGATCGCAACGAGTGCATCGATCTCTACCAACGCCAACCGCCGGTCGTAGTCGGTCCGCAGCGGAGTTGCCATCGACCATCCCGGCCCGACGGCGCCGAGGGGGGTGCGCTCCAGCGTGAGGTCCGCCCACCGGTCCGCCAGCCACGCGTCGTCGAACAGCTCCGCCCACAGCGGTGAGTAATCACGGGTCAAGCAGTTGAGCCGGAGAGTGCGCAGCAGCAAAGGCTTCGCCAGCGGATGATCCACCGGTGCCGGAAACTGTGCCGCTAGGTCGACTCGAATGTCACCCTTACCAGAAACCTTACAGATGAAGTCGAGTGCAAGTGAAGCCCACACCCCGGCAAGGATGGCAGTCCTGCGATTAGTGTCCATCGCAAGGGTATGGACGGCGTCAACATGCGTCGGGCCAGGAAATAGAAGTGCGGCGTGGTGGGTGCGCTCTGTTCCGGAAACCGTGCGACGGCGCCAAGCGAGCCGCCAATAGTCGGTGGCCGGCCGATCTTTCCATAGCCGCTGCGCCGCGTGGAACCGCTCCTCTGTAGACGCACGAACGTAATTCGTTCGCGGAATCACTGCATCAGGTAGATCGACCAAGCTCCAGTCGGAATAGTCCTTGTTGCTGCGACAGTTCTCGTTGGGATTCTTGGCGTACGGTGTTGCTGTCGTGAAGTGCGGACCTTGCAGAATGGCATCGGCCCAACTTTCGGGAACACCGGACCATGGCCGCATCACCCCATTTCTCTTAGTCAGCTTTTCGTTAAGCCCTTGAGAAAAGAAGTGGTGAAATGTCGATAGGCGGACCGGGTAAGTTCCGATCGTCCGAATAGCTCGGTCGTCATCGACCGTTACGGGGCGAAGTCCCCGAGCTCGCTCGGGCGGGGTTCCGTCAGCATCCCCGAAGGCCGCCCATCCCGCGAGGGTTTCTTTCGT
This sequence comes from Micromonospora sp. NBRC 107095, assembly GCF_030269705.1. Taxonomy (NCBI): domain Bacteria; kingdom Bacillati; phylum Actinomycetota; class Actinomycetes; order Micromonosporales; family Micromonosporaceae; genus Micromonospora; species Micromonospora sp. NBRC 107095. The sequence continues at coordinate 581,047 of NZ_BSTU01000004.1, read as the reverse complement.
TACCTTAACTACACGAGCTGCATGAGGTCGCTGATCCCACCCGCCGGACGGATACTGGACACCGGGCACTTCGCCGGAGCCGTCGTGATCCAATGATGGCTCAATGACTGACGGATGGACCAGCCTTGCCATTTGAATAAACGAGATATCTCCAGCTTCACCGTAGACGTTTACGCTGAAGTTTCGATTGTTGTCGACATCCTCGAAGAGTAGGATGTTGTTCCCAAACTGGAACCGTCGCTTCAGCCGCGCATATGTTTCCGCTCGAAGTGGCCCACCTGAAGGATCGACGAGATGCTGTTCCTGATGAATCAAGGCCGCCGTTCCCGCCTTGGTGGAACTTCTCCAGCACCTTTCCATGAAATTGATGTAAAGGTTAGTTCTAATTCCAGAAAGTAGCGGATGATCGACGGATGACCCGAGGTGTGCGCTCAAGCCTGCCCATGAACTGAGATCGGAAAGGTACGAGCGGCAGACAAAGGGGGCGTTGAGCAAAGTGCCTCGGCGGCTGCTTAGTTCCGTTTCTGGAATATCATCTTGGAGCATAAGCCACGGTTCCTGCTCTGCAAGAACTGGCTCGTCCTGCCAGTCTAGGCGGACCCAGGGCGGGTTGCCGACTTGGAGGTCAAAGCCGCCCTTGGCGAAGATCTGGGCGAACTCGAGCTCCCAGTGGAAAAAGCCTTCGCGGTCGGCAATGTCGGCGAGCACCGACCACCACTCGAATCGGCGGTCGATGGCAACCCGGTCGATCGGCATGCATTGGGCGATGGAGCGGTCGAGGGCATCCTCGGTCGCAAGCTCGGCGAAGCCGCGGTCCGCCCCGAACATGCCCAGCAGGTCATCGAGGCCAGCGCGGGAAGCGCCTTTCTTGTTCTCCATCTTGGCCTTGGTGGGATGGGTTCCGAGGACGGCCTCGCAGAAGTCGAGCCACTCGTCCAAGGCAGGTGGCGTGATGTCGGTTCCCTGGCCGACCGGCCAGAACCACACCGCACACCAAGCGTCCATCACGATCTTCAGCCGGTTGTACGGGGACTCGCGGTCCTCGTGCAGAGCCTTGACGATCTCGTCACGGCTGACCACGCCAGATGCCGGTTGAAGCAGCGGCTGGTCCTGGTCGACGCCCCAAACGCCGATGTGTCGGCGAATCTCCTGCTCGGAGATGGCGATCCGCTTGCGGGTGAGCTCCCACAGCCGCTCCACCCGCTGGGCGAGGGCGAGCAACCGGTCACGTGTCTTCTTGTCGGAGGGGAGCGCACGAATCTGCTGGCGCCACTTCATGAGTGCGGCTCGCTCGTCCGGGGCAAGTTCCCTGGCCTGCGGTGCGTCTACGACGGCACCCCAGCCCTGCGCGGGCAGGAGAAAGTGGTGGATCTCGTCGTCGGCGATTGGGTTGACGAGCTGACCACCGACATCGCACGTCATCGGCCGGTCGTTCGGTGGTGTGGTGCGCCAGGCGCCACGCTTTAGCAGGTCGGCGGAATAGACGGCGCGACGGGCGCCAATCAGGGAGTTGCCGGGACGCAGATGAAGACCGAACCAGGGTGCCTGCAGTCCTTCATGCATGACATTGAGCCAGACGGACACCTCCGCCAGCTCGACTGCCGTAGGGTTGAGGTCTACGCCGTAGCAGTTGTGCAAGGCCAGGTACGCTTTGACCCTCTGCCGCTCAAGCTCCATTTGGTCGGGTAGCAACTTCTGGCCGCGTTCGCGCTGTGCGCGGTCGAGATATGCGTCGGCGAGCTGGTTGATGGCCTCGTTGAGGAATGCGCCTGAGCCCAGCGCCGGCTCACAGACGGTCAGCCCAAGGATGTCGCGGGCGGTCATGTCGTCGGTCAACAGCTCAGCGAGAGCGTGCCGAACTGTGCACTGGGTGAGGACCTCCGGGGTGTAATAGGACGCTGAGCGCTGTCGCTCACGGCCTGACAGTCGATAGACGAACGAATTCTTGTCGTGCTTGACCGGCTCCAGTTCCCCGGTGACCGGATCCGGCCGGAGCACAAAGTACTTCTCGTCGTAGTCGCGCGCTCGGTTGACCGGCACGATCCAGGTGCCCTTGGACGGATCGGCGTACTCCTTCGCATCTGCATCGAGCGTGGTGCCGCTGGCCTTGACCGTCTTGGCGACCTCGTACACGTCCTCGGGGGCGAAGAACCCGGTGTAGGACATGAGGCCCTCGTATACGGCGCCGAGCTGGTTGATGCCGAGTTGGGCGTAGGAGATGAACCCCCGCTGCCCACCTCGGCCTCGACGCCCGCCGCGGCTTCGACCGGCGCGGCGGCCGGGCTCCGGAGTCAGAGTGAGCAGGTTCAGCACGCGCCACAAGCACCTGTTCCGCAGCCGCGTGTCGACAGTGCGGGGACCGACCCGGACCCGCTCGCCGATCAGGTCCGTGCGTGCTGGATCGAACAGGTCCGACTTGAGCGCCTCAAATCGGATGCCGGCGCGGTCCACGGCGACAGGGACGCCATCGTCGTCAACCATCTCCTCCTCGTCGGGCGTGCGGGCCCGGTGACCCCGGTCGACCAGCCGGAACAGCAGGTCCAGACACTCGTGGAAGTAGTGCCCGCCTTCGGCCTCCTCCGGCAGTTCGTAACTGACGGTCTCGGCCAGCCGTCCGAGGCCGTACCCGGACTGGTACGCCTCATCGCGGCTGGGCAGGATGCCCAACTCGGGCCGGGCCTCGGCGTAAAGCAGGAACAGGATGCGATAGAGGTAGCGCAGAGACTGTTCGGTGAGCCGGCGGGCGAGGTTGTCTCCCAGGTCGTCGGGGTCTGCCGTTTGCTCGTTGATTCGGTCGAGGATTTCCTGGGCGATTAACTCGACGGACTGGCGCAACGCTTCCCGTAGCTCCTTGGAGACGCTAACGGCGTGCTTGCGGCCGGTGTCGACCAGGTCGGCCAGGGCGCTCTGGCCGTCGTGGGGCAGAAGCGACTCGGCGCCAAACAGCGCGGCGATGGTTTCCAGCTCACCGCCTTGTGTGTCGTCCTTGGTGTGCAGGGCCTGGGTGAGGTCGACCGCCAGATACTGCCGTGGCCACGCGGCACGGTCGGCCAGCAGCACCACGTTGCCGGCGAGCAGCAGGACATACCGGGGCGGGTCGTCGGACGCGAACAGAAACTCGATTGCCTTGCCCGCGTGCGCGATCTTTTCGTCCCGGTCAAGAACGATCGGGGCGAGAAGAAGGCTGCCGCCGTCGGTGTCGACGACACCTTCGCATGTGTCAGCCCAGGTCGCGTCCAGCGCCACCAGATCCAGCCCGCCGGCCATGCCAGCGGTGGGAACAGCCAGGGCGACGGGCACCTTCCGGTGCTGGTCGAGGTGCACCACCTCCAGCGTCGTCCGGCGCAGCCAGGCGGGCCCGGTTTGGTCGTCACCCGGGCCGTGGTATGCGAGCGCGGACAAAACCATGTCGTTGAGCGCACGGACCTGGTCGACGATGCGTGGGTCGGTCAGTGCGGCAATGCGGGCGGCGGTCTGACCGTCAGGGGCGCCGGCAGCGCGGACGGCGAGATCCTCTACCGGGTTGGTGGTCAGGAGCCGTTCGGTGATGCGGGTGCGCTCAGTGAAGAACCGCTGGCCCAGCCCTTTGACCCCGGCTGCGGAGCTGGGTCGTGGCTCTTCGGCGCTTTTCCATCGCCTGCGCAGGTCCTCAAGGTCGCCCTTGAGAAGCGAGGTGAGGTAGTGCTCGGAGATGTACTCGCCGTAGTTGGTGATCGACGTCCAGGCCATGCCTCTCACGCCTCCCGTGCCGGCTGCTGGGGAACCAGAACCCCGACGATGCGGATCGTCGGTTCGCCGTCGGTAGTGAGCTCGGCGAGCAGTTTCTGGATCGCCACTGCGGTGTTGGTGATCCGCCGTTCGGCGCTTTCCCGTATGCCGGTCAGGGTGAGCTGTTCGTACCGGACCCCGGTGGCTGCCTTCCACTGCTCCAGGCGCTGGTCGTACGCGATGAGCGGCTCCATGAGCTTGCCCTCCTCGGCGTCGAGGCGGCGGGCCATCTCCACGCGGGCCCCTTCCACTACCCGTGGGACAAGCGCCTCCAGCGGGCTGATGTCGCCGACGCCGCTCATCCGCATCTCCCGATTGACGTGCGCGTCGTGGAGCACCTGGACGAACTCGCGGTCGTCAACGTGCAGGCCGCCGTCGCGGTGATGCAGCGCCAGCCAGGCCAGGACAGTCGGCTTGCCCTGCCGGTTGGAGTACCGCCCGTTGACCAGGAACACCGGATCGGGGACGGCTGCGGCGATGACCGGCGCGGTGAGCCTCCGGGCATGGGCGGTGCCTGCGGAGGCACGCGCCAGCACTTTGTCTACCAGCCATTCGGTGATGGGATGCTGGTCGGTCAGCAGTGAGATGTCCGGCCAACCCGACTCGGCGTACTGCTGATCTCTGGTCCCCTGTCCCCGCCGCTTTGGCTTGTCGGCATTGTGTTTGCGGGCCAGCTCCAGCCGTTGCCGGGCCAGGTCGGGCGAAAAGGTTACAGTGACGCGTTCGAGAATGCGCCGTTGGTCAAGGTAGGACTGCGGCAGCACCTTCAGGCGGCGCTGCAGGTCGGCGAGCCGCGCGCCGTCGCGATTCAGCTCGAACGTGAGGGTCGCCGGATAGTCGGCGGGATCCAGCCAGGCCAGCCCGATGCTGTCGGCCGGGTTTGGATAAGCCTCAGCGAGGGCGTCTTCGATGAACTCGCGCGTCGAGCCGAACAGCCGTGGCTGCTGTAGCACATCGTCAACTGCGGGGACGATGGTGTCTTGCTGGTCGGGTTCGGCAGTGTCGTCGCCGTCATCCGTCCAGGCCCCGGCCATGAAGATGTCGGTCTCGTCGGCCGGCTCGTCCGGGATCAGCTCGGCGATGTCGCGGCGGTCGAGGAATGCCTGCTCGATGTTGACCGTCTCGGCTTCCTCGTCGCGCAGGCCCATCAGCGCGGCGGACTCGCCGAGGGTCCGGTGCGCGGCGTCTTCCTTAGTGGTCAGGACGCGGGCGACCCGCTCGTCGGCTTCGTAGTCCGGGTTGGCGGAGCGGTGCAACAGCACCCGGATCTGTGGGGAGATCTTCTGCCCGTACCGATCGATGCGGCCGTTGCGCTGCTCGATGGTGATCAGCGACCACGGGACGTCGAAATGGATGAGGTCGTGGCACTGGCGGTGCAGGTTGACACCTTCGGCGGCGATGTCGCTGGTCAGCAGCACCCGTACGTCGGTGCCGGCCAGGGCGAAATCGTTTACGATGCGCTGCTGGGCGTCGTCAGATTGGCTGCCGTGCAGGATCCGCACCGGCCCGGTCACGCCCTGCTCACCGCCCGAGTTCGGGGGCGGGTCGCCGAAGCCTAGCCGGGCCGGTAGCTGCCGGTACAGCCAATCGATCGTGGCCCGCCGCTCGGAGAACACCACCACCCGGGCAGACGATCTCGGCCCCACTTTGATCTCGTTTTTGAGTACTGTGACCAAGGCAGCGAGCTTTGCGGAGTCGTCGTCGGTCACCCGGTTGGCCAGCTCCGCCAAGCGGTGCAGTGCCTCCGCCTCCCGAGCTCTGTCGGGATTGTTGCCGACGCTCTTGAGCCGGTTGGCGATGCTTTCCTGTAGCGCGACGCGGGAGGACAGGAACGCCTTCAACAGGTGAACCGGGAACAGCCGGCTTCCCTTCCCGGTCACCGGTGCCGGCCTTCCCGGCGGCGGCGTGATCCACGTCGAATACAGCTCCTCTAGGACTTCCTCCTCGGGATCCGTGGCTGGGCAATCTACGAACTGCGGCTTAGCGCGCTCCGCCCACTCAGTTCCCAGCTGGGCGGCCACGTCCGGGCTCATCTTGTGCCGGCGTACGTAGATGTCGGCCAACTGGGCCGGAGTGACGCGCTGCTTCGGGTCGACGATTGCGGTCGGGTCGATCAGGCTGATCAGCTCGTTGAACGACTCGTCGTCGCCGTTGTGCGGAGTGGCCGAGGCGAGGATGAAGGCGTGTGTGGTGGGCGCCAACACCCGGGCGAGCTTGTTGTTCAACGCCGTCTTGCTGATCAGCTTGTGGGACTCGTCCATGACGACCGCGTCCCAGGTGACTCGCCCGAGCTGCTCGCGGTACTGGCGGCTCTTCAGCGTGTCGATCGAGGCGATCACCCGCGGGTAGTAGTCAAACGGGTTTCGGCCGCCCGGCAACTGTCGCTGCATGCGGGCAATTCCCGCCGAGTCCATCCGGACCAGGCCGATCGCGAATCGGGTCCACAGCTCGTGCTGGAACTGCTCCAGGATGTGCCGCGGGGTTACCACCAGGATGCGGTCGCCCCGACCTCGGCGGATCAACTCGGACAGCAGTAGCCCGATCTCCAACGTCTTGCCCAGACCGACCGCATCGGCGATCAGCAGTCTGGGCCGTAGGTTTGCCAGCGCCCGTCGCGCCGGCTCCCGCTGGTAGAGCAGGTCGTCGGCCAGGTGCGTGCCGGCGGTCGCCAGCCGAAGCTCGCCCTGCGGCACCGGGGTTTTGCGCAGCAATGCCTCGATGAACAGTCGCGAACGGCGAAAACCGGGGGAGCTGTCAGGGACCAGGCGGGTGTCCTCAGCGCGGAGCGGCTCGACGGTATCCAGGTGACCTGGGCAGTGGAAGAAGATCGCGGTCTGGTCCCGGACCAGCGGTGATGTGCCGGTGACCACCAGCCGGATCCCGTCATGCTCGGTATGCCCGACCTCAGTGACGAGCCACTCCTCGCCCCGCGCCAGCACCGTCATGCCGGCGGCGAACTGGTCGCCGGCATGACGCTGCCCATCTGGTACTTCTGATCCGTACATGAACCCCATCCGCCGCCGGTGACCCGGACACCTTACTTGCCGAAGCCATCACGTCGCCGTTCCGCAGCGCGGCGCCATCGCCCCCGCCATTCCGTACTAAATACGTCCTGACGGGGAAGCCGCCCGTCGGGTGTACGGGCATGATCCGCCTGGGGTTGGTCCTCGGAGCCGGTGCCGGTTGTGGTGACGCCCGATGACGCCTCCGAGCCCGTTCGCGCGACAGCAAGTTCGAGCACCGGAATCGGCGTTGCCGCCCAGACATCCACGAAATCCCTCACCTCGGCTGGCAGCGGCAGCCCACTACCACTTGCCAAGGGCACTGCGTGGTCAGCCAGATGGATGAGTGCTTCATGGAATACCTGCAGAGCGGTCGGCCGGGTCTCTGGTTTGAGCGCCAGACACGACTCCACGAGATCGACCAGTGCGTCCGGTACACGGTCGAGGTCAGGCGGCATCCCGGCAAGCCGGGCATGCGGTGCCATTCCCTCGAAGGGAGTATGTCCAGTGGTCGCCCAGACCAGCGTCGCCCCGAGCGCGAAGACGTCCGACTTCTCGGTGGCGTTGCGCACGTCGAGTAGGTGCTCGTTTGCGCAGTACGGATGCGTGCCGAACCGCTCCGTGGTCTCAGTGACATCCGAACCGACGGAGAACCTGGATATGCCGAAGTCGATGATCTTGATGCCGGTCCGCTCGACGAGGACGTTCTGCGGCTTGAGGTCGCGGTGAAGGATGCCCTTGGCATGAATCTCGGCGAGCGCCTCGCCCAGGCTCGCCGCGAGCCACCAGCCTGGAAGTTCCTCGAAGATCCCGTATTGGCGTACCAACCGGTCCAGGGGCGGTGCATGTACGTAGCGGGTGGCCAACCACGGTGGCTCGTCGTCACCTCCGGAATCCAGCAGCTCAGCCGTGTGCACACCAGCCATCTGCTTGATTAGTTTGATCTCGCGGCGGAAGCGATCTCGCCAAGCAGGGGCGGCTACCTTCGGTGATGTGAAAATCTTGACTGCGGCGGGCGATCTTACGTCCGATCGGAAGCCGAGGAAGACCGTACCGAAGCCCCCGGAACCGATTCGGTGAGTTAGCCGGAAGCCGCCGCATTCAACCGGATCACCATCCTCCTTGGACCGCCATGGCACCATCCGCGCCCCTCTAGCTCCCCGCGTGCCCACTTGCAGTATCGATGGCCATCCTACGGTGCGAAGCACGCGGCGCCGTCGTGCAGGCACTCACCGTTGATCTCTAGATTAGGCTGGACGGCGATGCTCGTAACCGTGAGTGCCAGCTCGCACAGCGATTTGGCGAGCGAGTCGTGGCAGCATCAAGGACCGCAGGAGCGCGATCTCCATGAACGGCCATCCACTCGAACGCGTGCACATGGCCATCCGCTAGGCATCACCCCACGGTCAAGTTTCATCCTATGAGCCCTTTTCATCCTGAGTAGCGGCTGGTCTCGACGCGGTGCAGGACGAGGATGGCCTGCACGATCGCGGTCGCGCGGCGGGGACAGCAGCGCAGCTTGGTCAGGACCTTCCAGGTCTTGAGCGTGGCGATAGCGCGCTCGCCGCGGGCGCGGATACGGGCATGTGCGCGGTTGACGGCCTTCTGCCGGCGGGACAGCTTCGGCCGGTAGCGGTGGCGCGTGAACGGCGTGCGCACGCTCCCGCCGGCTCCTTGGTAGCCCTTGTCCGCGAACGTCATCACGTCGGCGCTGCTCAGCGTGTCGATGATGCCGTGAACACGGGCGGCGCTCAGGTCATGAATGGCGCCGGGCGGCGCAGCCGATGCCCAGACCAGGCGACCTGCAGCGTCCGCGATGACCTGCACGTTCACGCCGTGCCGCTTGTGCTTCCCCGAGTGGTAGGGCTTCTGGTCGGCGACCCGGTCGATCGGGATCAGCGTGCCGTCGAGGATCGCGTATTCCAGCTTACGGATGCGGTCCATCGCGGTAGCCAGATCGTCGGCCGCTGCGGCGAGCAGGTCGACAGCTTCGCGGACGGAGCGCCAGGCGGTGCAGACGCCAATGCCGAACCCGGCTGTGAGGCGGGTGTAGGTGTCGCCGTTGCGCAGGTGGGCGAGGGTGAGCAGGGCTTGCCGACCGGGGTCCAGACGCCGCCACCGAGATCGACGCTGCCGACGGTGGCCGCGGAGGCGCTCGGCGAGGTGGCTCAGGGTTCGACTGGACAGCGGAATCGTGGCGGGGTAAGACAGCACGGCGAGGCTCCCGGTCGGGGCATCGGATCTTGGTCGACTGCTGTCCTGGAGCCTCGCCCTCATCGATCTTCGGGTTACCCACACCCACCGTGACCAGCACAATCACGATGAAAAGGGCTCTATGTCCCAGTCGCGCGCGTCCCTTGCCTGCGCCGCTGCCAATGGGGCAGGCGCCCCGAGGCGCTCGTCGAGGCCATCGCGTCGTTCGAGACGAGAGTTGCAGCAGGAGGTCGACGGTGAGCCGGCGTGGGGCGGTCTTGAGGCGGGCGACGCCCAGCGGCAGGTGAACTGCGGTGGTGCCAGCGCAGAGGGGGACAGTGCGTCCAGCACCACGGGTTCAAAAAGCTGCTCACATAATTGATATTCCGGGCGCGCCGCGCTCCACCCCACCGTGGTGGACGTCCGTCGTGCGTGTGCGGTCCCCGCTATAGCTGCCACGTGCGGCGCAACGGTTCCCCCAGACCGCCCGCGTGACCAATGGCCCAGCCAACCTGTGAGAAAGATCGACGGCGGCAGGTCGACGATGGGCCACGTCGTTGTCGAGGTAGGTGCGCCGGAGGCCGTACCGCCGATCGGCTGACGACCGTCCGCGTCCGTGGGGTGGGTACGGGAACATCGGGATGAGGGTGCTTGCCCGGCCGCGTTCGCGTGCTGCCTCGAAGGGTCCTGGTACGAAGCCGGGCGGGACGATCGGATCGTCGACTACCGCCAGGGCTGGTTGGGGGCCAGGTGACGGCGATGGTGGTGTGTCGCCGTCGCAGGACCAGGCGGGGATGTCGGGTCGGGTGGGGAGTGGTGTCGGCGGTGTGGACGGTGATGGACGGTCCGGGGCCGTGGCGGTGGTCGCGGTCCCACCTACTGATGAGGTTGTGCAGGTCGGTGGTGAGGGTGGTGGAGTGGGGACCGAAGCCGTGGGCGCCGAACTGCCAGATGGCATCGTCGATTTTGCGGGTGGCGAGGTAGGCGTAGCTGTCCTCGCCGATGAGGGTGGGGCAGGCTGTCCAGTTCTGCGGGTCGCCGAGGCGGGTGGCGTGGCGGTGGTCGGCGGTGAGCAGTGCGTAGGGGTGGGACTGGCTGGCCAGCCACAGGTGTAGGGAGTCGAAGGGCACCCCGGGTGGGGTGGTGGCCGCCGACCACACGTCGACGCGGGGGTGGTCCAGCGCTCGGGTCAGTGCGGCAGGGTCGGGGTGGGTGGAGTCGTCGTCGATGGTCAGGACGATGTCGTCGGTGTGCAGGTGCAGGTGCAGCCGGTGTGGGGGATGGGCGCTGGTGCCTTGCATGGGACGAAGCCGCAGACGCTTGCAGCCAGGGCGCGGAGACGGAGCTGGTGGCGCGTCCGTCCGGGCCGCGTTTGGTGTCCACCACGTCGTCGACGTAGGCGTCGACGAGGTCGATGTTGTCCGGGACGAACGCCTCGCGGGGTGTGGCGCGCACAGCGGCTTCGACGGTGGGTGTGGTGATCGCGCCGGCGGCGACCAGGTTGTCGGCTAGCCGGGCGCGCAGTTCCTCGGCAGTCGGTCCGGATGCTTTAACGTCGGTCACCTGGCGGTCCTTTCATATCGTTCGACGGTGCGGTCGCAGCGGCAGGAAGCGGCTGCGAGGCAGGTCACCTGCCGAAGGCGCAAGCCGGTTTCGCTCGACGCTGCACTGGGCTGGCCGTGGGGTTTTGTCAGCGTAGGAGGGCGCGGGGCAGGGCGGCTGGTGCGGCACGGTTCGCGTTGTCATCCCTGAGGGGGATGGTGGTGGTACTGCTCGACGCAGCGCTGGTTGAGCAGGCTGAGCTGACCTTCCATCCGCTCGGTGGTGGGATGGGCGGGGTGAGCGTGTCGGTGGATGGCCATGGTGTCCGTCGGCAGTGCCCCGGCGGGGGCGCAGTGTCCGAGGGCGTGCAGCACGACGGCCATCTGGGCCTGGGCGATGCGGAGGGATTGGGTGGTCGGCTTGGTGCTGCTGGACGCGGTCGACGACCGAGGCGATGAGCGCCGGGGTGTGGACGCGAGGGACGGGCATCGGTGGGTGGATTCTTCCAACGGCGCGGGGCGGTGGATGTGGTCTATCGGGCGGTGGCCGCCGATGGTGCGGCGGCCGGTGGACCCGGCCGCGTACCGCTGTCGGTGGGGTTGGTGGGCAAGGGTCGGCCGCTGCCGGCAGGTCGATGCATGCCTAGCAAGGTAGGACCGTGGGGGAGACGGATCGGGGTGTGTGCTTGGTAGCCGTGGCGGGTGAACAGATTCCGGTCGCGGACGGTGACTTCCGCCCAGGCGGGCATGTCGGTGCGGTCGATGCGGGTCAGGTAGTGGGCCAGCATCACCTCGTCGAGACCAGCCGTGTCGTGCGGCGGGGTGGCGACGATGGCGAGGTGGTGGTGTGCGTCGGTCGGCCGGTGGGCGTCCAGGATGGTGTCGAGGGTGCGGAACTGCTGAAGGTAGGGGCCTGCGGCGTCGGCGAGGCGGGGCGGGTAGTTCGCTGGTGGTGGCAGTGGGCGTAGCCGGTGCAGGCCGACGGTGGCGGCGGTGAGGTCGTCGGTGACGTGGATGTCGCCGAAGAACAGGGCGTGTTCGACCCAGATCTCGGCCACGGCCGTGAGGACCCGTAGCCGGTGCGTGGCGTCGGGTACCAGCCATTCGCCGAGGCTGCCGGGGTGCAGAGCGGCGGCGACGACGCCTGCCATGGCCTGCCGTTCGGCCCACCGCAGGGTGCGGATGCGGGGCGTGTTGTCCATCGAAGGTTGTCCTGTCCTTGTGCTTGGGACGGGTGCTTATCGGTAGGTGGCGGTGGCGAGGTCACCGACGGTGGCGTCCACGGCGGCGGTGACGGCCCGTACGGGCTTGTAGTGCTGGTCGGCGACGGTGCGCAGCCGGGCGGGCAGGGTGGCGGTGTTGTCGTCGAGGTACAGGTACGGCGACAGGCCCAGCACGGCGACGAGGCCGGCGAGAGCGGCGGTGTGGTTGTCCGGCTGCTCCCGGCCCCGGGCCAGGGCACAGAGCCGGGCGCGGGGAATGACCTGCCAGCGGGTGTGGCTGGGCAGGTATGTGTCGGCCCGAACCAGCCCGGCCAGGCGGCGCCGCTGCTGGTGGCGCAGGATCCCGGAGGTGACCAGGCCGGCGCGGGTGCGGTCGTACAGGTCGTTGCTGAACGCCCGCAGCCAGCCGCGCAGCGGCGGCGGTGTGGTGGCGTGCCGGATGGAGGCGATCGCGGTGTCGGCGATCAGGTCGCCGACCGGCCGGTCCTGGTGAAGGTGCAGGGTGAGGTCGCCAGCGGAGCGGGTGGTGCCGTTCGGGTCCAGCACCACCCGCCGGTTGAGGAACAGGTCGATCAGGACCGCGCCGGCCATGCCGAGGGCGAGGGCTTGGCGGTGTATGTGGGGTTGTCCGGTGTCCTCGTCGTGCCCGAGCAGGAACACCTCGTCCCGCAGTGGCAGCGGGGGAGTCAGCGCGGTCATCGCGTGCTCGCCGTCTACCGCGGCTCGGCCGCGCGCCGCAGCCGGGCGTGTACCCCACCGTAGGCGGCGCGACCGCCCGGCAGCAGGCCCGTGTCGACCATGGCCAGGACAGTGTAGTTCGGGTCGCACACGTTCCCGATCGGCGCCTGCCCGACCTGGGAGATCAGTTGGTAGGCGTCGAGGGTGTCCATGCCGGTCAGGTCGGCCGCCCAGCCGACGAGGTCGGTGTGGGCGATGCGGTAGGCGTCTTCGAGGGGTCGGGCGCAGCCGATCGAGGCGATGCCGGTGTCGGTCTCCAGCCGTGGCCACACCGTCGGCGTCTTCTTGATCACCTCCACGGCCAGTGTGGTGACGGTGGCGATTTCCACGCCGACGCCGCAGGCCTCACCCTCGCCCTGGCGGGCGTGCCCGTCGCCGAGGGCGAGCATCGCCCCGTGCACGTTGACCCCGAGATACACGGTGGTGCCGGCCCGGATTAGCAGCGTGTCGAGGTTTCCGCCGTGGGTGTCCGGGACGATCGTGGCCCGGGCCTCGAACCCGCCCGGGGCCACGCCGATCGTGCCGATCATCGGCTCCAACGGCAGATCCACGTTGTGGTCGGTCTCGGTGGCCTGGAACCGAACCGAGCCCGCGTCCCGGTCGATGCCGTACACCCACACCCGCTCCTCAAGCGGCGGTTGCAGGGTGGCCGTGTGGGAGGTCGATGTCAGCGCCCCGAAGTGCGGGAACGTCGACGATACGCCCCACTTTCGGGCCGGGGTGATCGACATGATGTGCACGGCGAGGGTGTCACCGGGCTCGGCGTCCTCAACGAAGAACGGCCCCGACACCGGATTCAGATACGGCATCTGACACACCTGCGACGGCAGGTCCCCGGGCCCGCGCACCCGCCCACCGAAGCAGTCCTCGGTGAACACCTCCAGCACGTCCCCCGACCGCAGATGCGCCACCGGCATCCGCCCACCGAAGGTGTACGCCAACTCGTCCCGGACCGGCCGGTAGACAATCGTGTCCACCACGGTCACACCCTCTGCATCTCGTGCCGGACCGGCCCTACCGGGGCCAGCCCCGACAACACCGGCCGCCGGCCCGTGGCATACAAGCCACCTAGAACCAGCACCCCCAACGCCAGCCACGCCAGACCGAGGCGCTGCGCCGCGATGTTCGCGTTCACCACCACGTACGCCAGGACCGCGAACCCGGCCGCCGGCATCACCAGGTGCGCCCACCAGTTCCGGCTACCGTGCCGGATCAGGTAGTGCACGACCACGGACACGTGCAGCACCAGGAACGCCACCATCGCCCCGAAGTTGATCAGCGACGACAACAGGATGATCCCGTCCGCGCGGAACGACATGTACAGGCCGAGCGCGAGCGACACCACCGCGGTCAGCAGGGTGGCGTTCAACGGCACGTTCCGCCGCGCCGACACCTTCGCCAGGAAGGCCGGTAGCTGCCGGTCCCGCGCCATCGCGTACAGCAGGCGTGACGTGGCCACCTGCGCCACCATGCTGTTCGGCAAGCCCCACGCGATCGCCGTCGCCACCGCGCACAGCGTCGCCAGCCACCCGCCGCCGGCCACCCGGGCCGCCTCGTAGAACGCCGTGCCGTCCGGATCCCCGTCCGTCAGCAGCCCGGCCGGGTTCGGCACGAACATCGCCGCCAGCCACGTCTGAACGATGAACAACACCCCCGCCAGCACCAGTACGGCGGCCATCGCCCGGCCGATCTGCCGAGCTCCGTCCCGGGTCTCCTCCGCCAACATCGAGATGCCGTCGAAGCCTAGGAACGACAGCACCGCTATCGAGACCGCGCCGCCGACCAGCGACCAGGTGAACGTCTCGGAGTTGTAGAACGCCTCCCAGCTGAACCGGCCCCTACCGGAGGCCAGGGCCCAGCCCGCGATGGTGAGGAACACTGCCAGCACGATCAGCTCACCGACCAGCATCATCCGGGTCACCACCGCGGTCATCCGGATCCCGGCGGAGTTGACGATCGTGTTGACCGCGACGAACCCGAGCAGCCACCCCCACACCGGCACCCCAGGCACGGTGGCGTGCATCGCCACCGACGCCACCAGATACAGCAGCCCTGGCACGAGGACGTAGTCGAGCAGGATCACCCAGCCGGCGAGGAAGCCGACCGGTGGGCTGATGCCCCGGCCGGCGTAGTTGTACACGCTGCCCGACATCGGGAAAGCCCGCACCATCTGCGCGTACGAGAACGCCGTGAACACCAGCGCCACCACACCGATCGCGTACGCCAGAGCCACCATGCCACCCGAGCCGGCGTACACGCTGCCGAAGATTGCCATCGGAGCGATCGGCACCATGTAGACCAACCCATAGGCCAGCAGATCCCGAAACCGGAGATGTCGCGCCAGCTCCTGCCGGTAGCCGTAACGCTCCAGGTCGTGCTGATCCAACATCAGGATCCTCTCAAATACGATCAAAGAATCGCGGGTTGTCTGCTTCACCAGAACCGCCGCTTGCGGCGACGTGACCGCCACGCATTCAGGGAAGGGTGGAACGGCTGTCGCGCGACGACGAAAGTGACTAAAGGCGAAGACGGTCGATGTCGGTAAGGGTCGGCCACCACGTCTGACAATCCGCCGACAAGATGCCCGGTCGTCGACGGTCGCGCTGTTGGCCTATCCGGTGAGCGCCGTCGGCCAACGAGGACTCAGCGCGCGGACCGCGTCGGGAGGGCATCAAATGGTTTGAGGGAATCAATGTTGGAGCTTTGTCGGAGGTCGATGCGGCGGGTTATCGACATTCGTCGGCCTGGCCGTTAATGAGGGCATCACCGTTGCGTGCCGCCGGCGCGAAGGACAGCGGTGACAGGCGATCCGGCCGCAGTCCGGCGGCGCCTTCCTGTGCCCAACGCTCCCGTAGGAGGGATGTGCGATGGCCCCACAAACCATGCCCGAACCCGCTGAGGTCGGTTGCCGAGCCGCCGAGATCCTCGACCAGGTCATGCAGCACCCGTCGTCCGGGCGGCTGCGCAGCTCGTCGATGAGGTACTCCAGCTGCTGGGCGACGTTCACCGGCTACCCGGCGATCAGCCGCTGGTCCCTGGACCGGGACGCGGGTCCGTTGCTGACCGAGGCGATGCGGGTCCTGGCGCTCAAGGCTGCGGTGTTCGAGCTTTCCGGCGGCGACGAGGAAGCCGCGGAGCTGCTGGTTCCGGCACCGGTCGACGAGATGATCCACGCCGTGCTGGCCCAGTTCACCCTGATGTCCCGGATGCAGCGCGACTTGGGGGTCACGTTCCCGCACGCTACCGAGTTGGAGGAGTTCGCCTACACCCGCGGCTGCCTGACCGACGCGTACTACGCCGCCGCCGGTTGGGGGCCGCAGCCGCTGCGCTACTGGCTGGACTCCGCCGAGGTGACCCGCCGGCTGGACCAGCTCAACGCCCACTATCAGGCCGCAGGCCTGGGACGCGACGGACGCAGCCACGACTTCGCCTTCGACCAGCCGGACCCGGCCGCTGCCCCGATCGGGGTCAGCGGTTAGCCAGCTCTACCGACAGCACCCGCCGCATGGCCGCCACCACCTGCTTCGGGTCGAACCTCTCCGCGGCGAGACGCTCGGCGCGAGCGACGGCACCGAAGATCTGCTCCGACGGAGCGTCGCGCAGTACAACGACGAGCCAGCCTTCCAGATCCACCAGATCGGTAGGCAGCACCAGGGAGGCAGGCGTCGGCGCCGGTCGTGACGCGCGGGCCGGGACCGGCTCACCGCGCGAGGCGTAGCGGCCCGGTGGCAGCCCGACCCGATACGGGTGCACACACACGGCGACACCCTCGACGGTGACTCGCCATCCGATGTCCTGGTTGTAGGCGAATTCGGGTCCGGGCCGGTCGACCACGTCGAATTGGCCCGGCCCGAGTTGCTGGGCGGGACACACCACGCACGTCTGCTCACACCACTGCGGTAGCGGCCCGGACATGGCGCCGATGCTACGGCAATCAGGAGGTATCAGGCCATGACCGTCTTATCCCCTCCCCGGGCCGCCATCGTCGACCGCGCTCTACGCGAAGCCCGGCGATGGTGCGCCGGACATTCCATCGACGACCGCCCCGCCCTGGCCCACGCGGTCCGGGTCTCGGTGACCATCGGCGAGCATGTGCCGAACCCGGCGCCGGATCTGATAGCGGCAGCGCTGCTGCACGACATCCCCGACTTCGCGCCCCGCACGCCGGACATCTACCAGGTCCTCGCCACCGCCTACGGCCCGCAGGTACCGCGGATCATCGCCGCCCTGCAGGCCGAGCACCAAGCCCTCGACATGCCGGACCCGCCCATCCGCGTCGACGACCTACCGGTGCTGCTCGCCTCAACCGCCGACAAGATCGTCGCGCTGACATCGCTGCTGCGCCGGGCGCACACTAGCGGCGACGTCCCCGACTTCCTCCGCACGCGCCCGGCGCTGCTCACGCTGCTGCCACACTTCCGGGCCTTCCACCAGGCAGCCCACCCTCGGCTGCCGGCGAGCATGTCGGCCCGCCTTGACACTGCGCTGGCGCTGCTCGAGCGAGCCGCCGCCGGCATCCAGACGGCGAGCAAACCGTGACCGCCATGGATGCCGCGTTGGCGGAACAGCTACGCCGCGACCTGCTCATCGCGGCTGGCCATCAACAGACCGGTGGGCATGTCATCCAGGAGTGGGAACTGTCAGCGGTGCACCGGCTGTACCTGAGCGACGGCAGCAGCGTGATCTGCAAACTCGCCACAGCACCGTTCACCGGCGAAGCCGCGCTGCTGCGATACCTCAACGAACAGGGCGCCGCCGTGCCCCACCTGCACGGCTACACGCTCCGTCCGCAGGCTCTAGGCATGCTGACGGACGACCTCGGCGACCCCATCCGCCCACCGACCCTCGCCGAGGCCGCAGCCGCCGCCCGCGCGGTCCATGCCATCCCCCCAGTGCCTGAACTGCCCGCATTCGACCAACAGACCCTGGCACGCCTTCCCGAGCAGGCGCTTGCCGCACTCGCCGCGCTGCACCGCCAAGGCCGCTTCCTAGAAACCGGCACGATCGAGGACCTGCTGCGGCGGCTGGCGGCTGTGGCAGGCAGGCGCGCCGACGGCGCCGAACGAGAGCCCTTCGGCCTGTGCCACGGCGAGTTCCACCGCAGCTCGCTCCACGTCAGCCGCACCGGGTCCCGCCTCGTCGACTGGGGGAAAGCATTCACCGGGCCCGGCCTGCTCGACCTCGCCACCTGGTTCGGCACCCGCACCACCACTAAACCCGCTCAACTCACTCGCCTGATCCACGCCTACGTCGCAGCCGGCGGCAGCCCCGACGCCAAATCCGACCGCGGCGGCCTGCCGGCGACACAGTGGGCGCTGGGCTGGCATCGCGTATGGGCAGCCTGGTGGTTCCTGACCACAGCCGCCGCGGGCCACCATCGGCCTCACACCGACAGCCACCACACCCGGGTCGTGCACCGGCAACTGCACGCAGCCGCGCAACTGCTCGACGCCACCCCGCCTGGCGCTGCCGGCAGGCACCTCACCACCGCGGGATGATTCCGTGCCACGGTCGAGTGGCTGGGGTGCGCGTCCAGCTCGATCCGCTCGGCAATTACGCCCTCAGACCCAGCGGATTCGTCATCGGGCGAGAGGTGCGACGGCCATCGTTGTCCACTCATAGGCGCGGTGTTCTCGACGCAGCGCGATCAGCGTTGCCTGTCGGATGGTCACCCGGGCAGGTGACCGGTGGCGGAGGGTGGTGAGACGCGCGCAAATGGGCTCGGTCGGTGCTTGCGAACCGCTGTAAGCGACCGTTACATGAGGCCGGAACCCTTCGGCGGCCTCCGGCACGGCCGGCCAGACTGCGCTGATTGCATCACGAATGGTGGCGCGCAGGTGCTCGACGCGGTCCCAGGGGCGAACAAGCAAGCCGATCCCTTCCGCGTCGGGGTCGACTGGACCGAGCGACAGCTCCAGCGGCGGCAAGCCGGCACAGCGTCGCCGGGTCTCAGCGACGATCGCTTCGACGTCGCTGTCGGTGACCTCGTCGGTGAAGCCGAGACCCTGCATGGTCAGATGCAGCCCGTCGAGCGGCACCAAATCGAGCCCAGGCAGAGCGAGCTGGCTTTGCAGGTCGGCGACAAGGCGATGAAGTTCAAGTTGGTGTTCGAAGGTGAGGTGCCAGGTGTAAAACTGGCGGTCGGCTCGCCAGCCTGGACGCCAGTACCAGTGGTTGGTGAGTTGCGGCAGGTCCTGGTAGTCGGTCCAGCGCTGATGCAGGTTAGCCAGTTCCCGGCTGCTCATGACAGCGATGGTAGAGCGGGTCGTACGGTGGTATCGATTTGCGTGCGGTCGGCCAGCAGGTCGGCGACGTGCCGTAGTTGCGGCTGGCGAGCGAAGGGATGAGCGGCGGCGAGGAACTGCCGGGCGCGTTGGTGAACTGATTCGAAGCGCTGGTCCGCAGTGAGGGCGAGCGCTTCCATCGCCAGCGTGGCTGCCTGCTCGGGGTCGGGATGATCGGCATGCAGGTGAGCGGTGGCCAAGTCCAGGCGGCTGAGTGCTCGCGGACCGGCCAACCCCGCGGTGTCGAACGCGTCGATTGCGACGGTCAGATGGTTTGTGACGCCTGCGGTACGGCCGAGCGCTAGGTAAGCGGTCGCCGCGTTGGCCGCAGTTCTTGCCGGGCAGTACGGGCCGAGGGCGAGGCTCGCGCTGACCGGTGAGTCAGCCGGGTAGTCGGACAGCATGGTGAACGCATCATCGACAGCACGGTCTACCCCGTACCGGTCGCCGAGATGGGCGAGGGCCCGCGCCAGACCGTTGATCGTGAGGCGGATACGGTGCCCGCTGGTGTCGCCACGACGCAGGCCATCCTGGGCGTAAGCCAGGGCGTCATGGTAATCACCGGCGTAGAAGGCAACCAGGCTCTGCGTGGCACGCGCCCAGGCTTGGACGTCGGGCTGCTCGGCAGCTTCGGCCAGGTCGAACGCTTCGGCGGCGTAGGCGTGCGCCAAACCGAACGCGCCGAGGTCAAGGGCGAGCGCGCCAAGAAGCCCAGACAGGTGAGCGGCGGCGGCGTAGAGACGTGCCCGTTGTGGCGGATGCTGCCGGCCGGCCATGAGCTGGTCAACGTAGGCGCGCAGCGGTCGTAGACGCCCTACGAGAATCGCAGGGGTGAGGCGCTCGTTGTCGGCGATCGCCTCCCGAAGCTCGTTCTCCAAATACGTCAGGCGGACGTTGTCATCGATGGAAGACCTCAGCGCCAGCCGGCGGGCTTCGATGCTGCCCGCACCTTCCCACAGCACAGCGGCGCTATCCACTCCAGGGAAGGACTGCCCAACTTCCATCGGCGCCGTAGGCCCCGATGCGGTCTTGAGCTCCCGGAGCGCCGATGAGCGGCGTCGTCGTTGGTCCAGCTCCGCGATCCGGTCGTACTCACTGACCAGGACGCCACCGGCCTGCAGCACATTGTCGCAGCGCGCCCAGAAGGCGCGGTCCGGGTGCTGGTGGCCGGTCTCGGTGTTCGCCACCGAACTGCGCCCGTACTGTACGAGTCGAGCCAGTTCATGCTGGGTGTGACCGGCAGCCTTGCGTAGCTGGGCGAGCCGACGGCCGAGAGCGTGGCAGGCGTTCTTGCTCTCGTCGCTGTTAGAAAACAGATCCAACCCTAAAACCTCCATACACCACCGTCACGGTCCGTGCCGACGGTAGTCGCCGCTTGTGACACGCCGGTCGGCTGAGTAGTGCCGACCAGCGACATCACCGGTGGGCGCTACGGGACCGACATCAGTGCCAGGTGTTCATTATCGGGAGCGGGGGCGGTTACGGTCCGATGGCGTTGTCAAAGTTTTGTCAGAGTTGTGGGGTCCACCGACAATGTCTCGAGGGCTGTCCATGATCGGCGGCGGTTCAAGTCGACCATCCTGGACCACTTTGACCTCATCGCCCGTGCTGCCGTATCAGTCGAGATTTAGGAGCGGATCCGAGGTTCTTCGCAGCAGCCTGGGCATGCCGATCTGTTCGGGCACCGCCGCCAGCGACAACCCCCTACCGGCTGCGGTCCGAAGCAGCGCTGGCCAGCCTCTGCGGTGCCGCACCCACCCCCGCCAGCTCAGAACGGGTGTACCGCCACCGCCTGCACCGAGGCGGCGACCGCGGCGCAACCACGCCCTGCACACCATCGCCTTGTGCCGCCTGCGCTCACAGGGGCCAGCCGACGTTGCGAGAGACTGCCACGAGCCAGATGCAGCCCGAGATCCGCAGTCCCCAAGCTGCCAGTCCCTAACGCCAGCTGATCCCAGCACGATGCCAGCCACGATCGACTGGGTGCCGGCAACGAGCCAGAGGGGAGGCGAGGCGGCCGACAGCGGTTGTGGGACGCTCCTACGGATCATAGGTCGTAAGCATGTCCCGCCTCCGCCCTCAAAGGGCGAGCCCACGGCCGCTGAATTGGCGACGAACGGGGGTGGTATCACGCGAAACGCGAGCCACCCCGGCGGCCAGGGAGACCCGCGAACCACCAGACCGTTGCAGTGGCGCGGCGCGCCGTAGGTGGCACCGGACATAGCTTCGCTAATATGGGTTTCGGTTACGTCGTGCGTGGCCTGGGTCGGGCGTGTCCGTTCGAGTCGGCTTGATCGCGATGTGTGTGACGATGTGTGGAACTCTTACGAGGGCACTCCTGGGACAACCGGATGAGTTCAGGTCTCAGAGGTCAGGGAAGTACACTGGGAGGAGGGGTGGACGCATGGCTCGTGTTGTGCAAGTAGTTCGGGCTTTGCCGAGACCGCTACCACCATCGGCATCGCGGTGACAGGAGGGTTCCTGGCCCAGACCAGGCACGACGAACCCGCCGAAGAACTCTGGCTCGACCCCTGATCCTCAACACGGGGTTCATGCGGTGGGGTCACCGTAGCTGGAGCTGGCCGGGTGTTCATCAGTGCAGCTAGCGGCCGGCGTCGGCTTGGAGACCCCGTTCCATTAGGGCAACTCGGCAGGCCCCAATAAGGCGCCCGCACCGGGCCGGTCCTGCACCGACATCATAGTGACCCTTATCGGCCGTGGACTCGGGGCTGGCTCCACCGGCGGGCTGCGGCAGGCTGCGATGCATGCGGGCAAGCAGTCAGTCAACCAATCGAATATCAGGTGAGCTGACGGTATTCAAGCTCGGCCAGACAATCTGGTCCTTGCATTTATCTAGGGTCTGAGGGCGTAGTTAGGAGCCGATCCTGACTATCCGAGGGCCGCCGGATTTCGGTGTGTGGATAACGGCTGTGCGGGGGACGCGGATCGTCAGGTCCGTTCTGTCGGTCATCGCCGATAGGTCGACGCCCTCGGCGAAGTTGCCGGACACGATGACGTCACGGAGCGACCGGAGCTTGCGCAGATCCGCGAAGTTTGTCGTCTCGGCGGTGCACCATATGGTTTCAAGGTGGGGCAGGTGTGCCAGCGTCGCGAGGTTATCGGCCTGAGAGGTCTGCAGGTCGAGGAACCTCAGTTGCTCCAAGCCCGCAAGCTGGGCAAGGTCGAGAATTTCGAACTCGCGCAGACTCAGCTCGCGTAGATGGTCTGCCCAGCGTGTGAGCTGGTGAAGATCATCGCCGACTTGGCACCCAGTGATGCCGATATGTTTCGGTGCGTCGAGGAAGTAGAGCGGGCTGAGATCCGTCAGGTCTTCGATGTGCCCGATGCCCAATAGCTCTAGGTGTGTGAGGGGAGCGAGAGCTGCCAAGGCATCGACTGTGTCGAGGTAGTCGAGTCGGAGCTTGCGGAGTCGTTGGCACCGAGTGAGCGCGGCTGTGTTGCTGACCCGGCCACTCCATAGGCGCAGGACCTCGAGCGACGTTGCCGCAGGCAGGGGGGACAGGTCACGCGGCGGTTGCTCGGGGCTACGCCACCCGAAGATGTCGAATTCCACGAGGCCTGTGCCGGCCAGCGGTGTGAGATCGGCGATGGAGCCGTCCTGGGTGCTAAGGGCCGCCAGTCGGGGGAGTCCCGACATGAAGCTAAGGCCGACGGAACTCTGACGATACGAGCAGTGGAGCGACGTCAGGTTAGACAAGCGGTGCAGAGTTGGAGCTTGATCTGGGTCGTCAATCTCAAGATAGCCGTTCCTCAACGGCAGGTCAGCCAAGACCTTCTGCGCGTATTCGTCGGCATCGAAGCGGCGCCATGCACGCAAGAGTTCGCGACGCACTACTTTGCGGGTGTCGTGACTGAAACGGGCGAGGAGAGCAAGGCCGGCGGGGTCGGCGATCTCTGCTGTGGCGCGAATAGTGGCAGCGGCTTCGTCTGCGCTCTTGGGCTGCGACTGTGCCAACAGGTCGAGGGTGAACGTGCCAGTACGGGATAGGAGCCGTGCTGCGGCCATGGTTTTGGGCGGTAGCAGGTCGGCAGTAACCTGCTTCAGGCTCTGCCGAAGGCGCGGGGGAAGCTCGGGCGAGGTTTCCAGACAAGCTACGGCGACAAGCCGCAGAGCATGCCTGGTCACGGATGACTGCTCGCTGTCGCTGCGATCCAGGAGTCCCTGGAGCAGTTCGGTGCGTTGGGCGACGGACGCGTGACCTGCCGCCATGACGACGACTTCACTCCAAAAGTCGGTGTAGGCGTGGGAGACGAGGGCGCCGATGTCGTCGGTGGCAACGGCTTCGGCAGCGGCGAGGTACTCCTGGAATGAGCGGTGCACGAAGTCTGTCTCGCCCTCGACGGCTTCACGGAGCAGTCCGGTGCGCTCGAGCAGCAGCCGGTAGACCTCGTCTGCTGTTGATCGTATCTGGGTCATCGATTGGAGCTTGGTGGCGATGTGCGAACGGATGCGCTCGGCCGGCGCCGATGAACGATCGTTACGGATTAGCCAGTACGCGATGTCGCGTAACAGGAGGGTCTTGTCCGTCCGGCTGAGGCCCGACGCGTCAAGGCGACGTTCGCTATCGCGCCGCTCCAGCAACATGTGCAGAGCTACTTCGTAGATTTCCATGCGGCTGCGGGGCAGGTCCCCGCGGCGATCTCGATGCAGAGCGCACAGCAGGGCGCAAAGCAACGGGTATGACGCCATCTGCCGAAGGTGACGTTGCTGGGTCAGAGAGCCGGCGAACCGCTCCTCGTAGTAGGTCAGCTCGGCATGGTCATCTCGACCGGTGCTCTGATGCCGCATTGCCTCATGCCAGCGCGCGATGAAGACGGCTATGTCGGTACGACTCATCGGCTCAAGCTCGGCGACGTCAAAGGCCTCCCGCCCGAGCCACTCGGCTGGGGTAGCGGCTGGTCGCGAAGTGATGACGAACCGGGCAAGCGGGAAGGCCGCGACGAGGTCTCGCAGCCAGCGACGGGCCTCCAGACGGCGATTCTCGGCCAACTCATCAACGCCATCGATGAGCACGACGGCGCGCCCGGACCGGAGCTGGTCATGTACCCAGCCGGGCGGTTTCTCTGCGGAGATGTGCCGGCCCACTTCTGAGAGGAAGTCCTCGGGCGCGGGCAGGTCGACGCTGGTATGCCGGCGCAGCGGCACGAAGAAGGGAACGCAGTCGTTCCAGTCGCGTAGCTGTTTTGCGAAGGTCCTCCGGGCACAGTTCACTGCAATCCATTGCAGCAACGTCGTCTTGCCCAGTCCTGCTTGTCCACGAACGAACAGACGTCGGCTGGCGGCCAGGACGTCGTCGACGCGAGCCGTGGCAGTGCCGGCTGGCCCCAGTCTTCCGAGCGTGAGTACCCGTTCTTCAGCGGTGCTCTCTAGCCGAAATTCGCCGCTCACGCTCAGGTTGAGGTAGGCGACGGAGAGAGGATAGTGACGGCTTGATTCGCTGACGGTGGCGCCGTAGAACTCGATGGTGTCCATGCGGTTCGCCACGAGTTGTCGGTAGTCCCGCTCGAAGTCGGAGATGCCTCGACGAGCCGGCAGCCGTTTCAGTACTTCACGAACGTCCTCGAGCACCTGCCGTTCGCGGCGGAGCAGCTCCGCGATCGCCGCAGAGCTCGCCCCCATGGGCAGCGCGTGAATCATCTCGATGATGTAGGCGCTGCACTCCCGCAGCAGCAAGTCGTAGAGCGCGGTGCCGGCGGCGGATAGACCTGCTCGCACGACTCGTTCTTCATCACAGCGACGCAGGTGCCGGTCGAGGAAAGCCGCGTCCAGGTCCTGAGCGAACAAGTCCTCATGAGTCAGCGCCGCGGAATTGAACGTCACCCTCACCGCGTCGATGGCTGCAAGAATCTCGTTTTCCGCGAGATCTCTGTACTCGTGCTGGATCAGTGGCTCGACCTGGTCAGCCACCAGCTCAGCAGCCTGCTCCCAGATGCGCCGAAACTGACGCTGCTCCCGCGAGCTCGCATACCGGCCACTAGCAACATCAACGGCACCGGCAGCGATCCCCGCGAGCAGCTTGTGATCACCAAGCCACATCTCACACGCTGTCTTCGCCACTGCGGTTCCCAATGCGACCGCAGCCGCTTCCAGCCCCGACACAGGCACCGGCCTCCGAGGTTGTCGACAGTGTTACCGAGCGTGCCACAGGCGAACACGCAACGGAAGCATAGAAAGTTGAGCTCTTGGCGACGGCCGTCGAGCTGTTCGATTCCGTCGTTGTGTCGACGGCGCTGGCGATGATGCACGGTGTCGTTCAGATCGTCCAGCCTGACGGCGCCCCCCACGTCCCCGCAACAGGCGGCCGGCGAGGCTCCATTGGAGACCCGGCTTGTGCCCGCACGCCAGCCGCTGAGCGCATAATGTTTCCCGGCCGCTTCCTCACCGCTTCACAAAGGCGTCCTTCGATGGCCACGATGGTCAGAGACGGTTGCCGTCCACTAGTGCCGAGGAGGCCCCTATGCGGGTAAACCGAGTCTCTGCCCGTCTTCCACACGTCGCGCGCTATGCCGCTGCGGTCGTCCTCGCCGCCGTCGCCGCCCTGGTCGGCGTCAGCGCACTGCCCGCGTCCGCCGCACCGCCCGGGATCCCGTCGAAGGCGACGGCGCAGTCGCAGCTCAACGCCCTGACCGTGGCGAGCCAGGGCTCGACCAGCGGCTACTCGCGCGACCTGTTCCCGCACTGGGTCACGATCAGTGGTAGCTGCAACACCCGCGAGCAGGTCCTCAAGCGTGACGGCGCCTCCGTCGTCGTTGACAGCTCCTGTGCGGCTACCTCCGGTCGCTGGTACAGCCCGTACGACGGCGCCACGTGGACGGCCGCCGCCGACGTCGACATCGACCACGTCGTCCCCCTCGCCGAGGCATGGCGCTCCGGCGCCAACTCCTGGACGACCAGCCGCCGACAGAGCTTCGCCAACGACCTCACCCGCCCTCAGCTGATCGCGGTAACGGACAACGTCAACCAGTCCAAGGGCGACCAGGACCCCTCCACCTGGCAGCCGCCCCTGTCGTCGTACCGGTGCACCTACAGCAAAATGTGGATCACCGTGAAGTACAGCTGGGGCCTGACCCTGCAGTCGTCGGAGAAGTCCGCCCTGCAGAGCATGCTCAACACCTGTAGCTCCTGAGCGCGACCCGGCTGACGGTCCGCGCCTCGAGGCGCAGACCGTCAGCCGGTTGCTAGGTCTGCTGTGGCGGCTGGCTGTCGCCGGACTGCTTGCGCCATTGCCCACCCGCATCGGCGGCGAGCAGCCGCTTAACCAGGGCGAGAGCCTCGTCCTCGGTGTCGAACTCCCACCGCAGCACCCGACCGGTCTCGCTGTCGCCGGCGCGGGCGGTGACCTTCCACCGGACCTCGCGGACGAGCCACACATCCCGGCGGCCCAGGCGACCCCAGATCCCGTTCCACCAGCGCGCCGCCACATCCTCCACCACCGAATCGTACAAGCGTTCGATCAGCGGATGATGTTGGGTGGCAGTGCGGACCTCTCGGCAGGTGTCGTTCTTTGGGCGGAACGCGGGCCGCTCCGGCTCCGGTCGGTCGGCGGCCCATGACGACATCACTGGTCCTGGGAGACAGGGCCCTCGTACAGGAAGGTTGGCGGGTCGACCTCATCGGCGCAGCGGAGGTAGCGGTGCGGCACCGGCGGGCTGGGACGATCGCGGGCACCGAGGTAGGCGCCGCTCTGCGGCAGGACGATGGCCTGCGGAAGGGACCCGTCGTCGTCCACCTCAATGTGGGTGATGCGGCCGTCGGCAGGTCCACCGAGCAGCCATGCCTCGACCGCGGGCATCAGCGACTCACCGTCAGTGTGGCGGCGGCTGTCAGCAGCCCGGCGACGGCGGCGACGAGAGCGGCCGCAGCGCCGATGAGGCCGGTGACGCCGACAAGGTGTTCCAGTGACGTTGGTCTGTCCGTGCGCCGTGATCGGCTGCGTCCACCCCGGGTCATGGCAGCACTCCTTCGTTGCTGGATGGGACGTGGCATCGTCCCCGCCCAGCTACTCCAGCAGGGGTAGTCCGGCAGATCAAAGCCTGATCCGCGAAGCTGTGGACAACTCATGGGCCTGTGGATAGCCGGATGATTAGTGCGATCGTCTGAGATCATGTCCCGCTCGTCGCCGGCCGCTGGCTCAGGCAAGAGCGCCTCGCCGACATACCACCGGCGCCTGAGCCCACCCCCTCCGCGCCGCAGGCGCCCACCGCGTCGGTGACGGACACGCCTCGCGACGACCGGCAGGAGCCGAAACCAGAGCCAGAGAAGAACCCTGCGCCGGCCCTGAGCGGCCACCAGCAGAGTGCCAAGACCAGCGACGCCGGCCCGCCTGAAGCTCAGTCGTCGGACGACCCGGCCGATGCGAGACCGGGAGACAGGACCGTGGACGACAAGGACATCCTCGGCGCGATCTCTAACGAGGAGACGGACGACGGCGATCAGAATGCTGCCGCCGACGACGCCAACGACGACGAGGACTCGGAGGTGCCCCGGGGAACCGCGCATGCAGTGGCGTACTGGCTGCGCAAGGAGCCGAACCTGGACCCTGAATTGCTCGCCGAGAGGATCGGCAAGTCACTGCGATCGGTCTACCGATACCTGCCGCCGGACTACCCCCGCCGACCGGGGATCGCCAGGCGACTGACCCGACGCCAGCCCGGTCCCGCTTGAGGGGCGAGCCACAGCGAGTGTTGAGGATGGCGGAAACGAGGTAAGCGACAGGCGACGGATTTTGCTGCTGTTCAGCGGTATCAGGCCTGCCGTCGGCGTACCGCTTCCGTGCAGAGACAGATACGGCTTGACGTACAAGGCTTCACCGGGGCAGGCGACCTTGGTGGTCGGCTGCCCTGACGGTTGTGCGACTGACCAGCATGCCCGATCGATGATGCTGCGTGACGGGCGTCCAGTCGACATCTCTACGCGGCATCCGCTTTTGCCGATAAGCGGATGTTCGCGGCGGCCGCGATGATCAAAGATGTTGGCCATGAGCCACGAGCACCACACCTTTCATAACCCTCCGTCGGCAACGCCCGCCGATGTGCGGAGGGCTCTCGACCGCAACGACATCGTCGGGGCTTCGGATGCCATGGTCGGATGCGCGTTGTACGGCGACGGCGACTGGAGGGTGTCGCAGGAGCTCTACCTGAACCTGCTCGATCACCATGACCACCAGGTGCAGGCGCTTGCAGCCACTTGCCTCGGGCACCTCGCGAGGGTCTACGGTCAACTTGACGAAGATCGTGTAGTCCCCGCACTCCGCCACGTGCGCGCCAGGCCTCACGTCAGGGGGACTGCCGGCAACGCCCTAGAGGACATAGAGGTCTTCTTGCATCCTCGGCGTGGGCACCTGTGGCGACTGATACGACCGTGGACCTGGTTCTAACGCAGTTTGGCGCGCAAAAAGTCTTCAGTGGTCACGGACCCGGATGCAGGCGGGACGTCCACGTTCACTGATCTGCCGCGATCCGCGCGTATAGGCGACGACCTCGGCGCCCTTGACCCGGAGATGCTCGAGGCCCTACTCAGGCCAGGCAACGCCCCGCATGTCCGGTTCGCCGGCTACCGGCTGCTGACCTCGGCGGACGCATGGCAGCGACTGGCCACGAATCTACGGTTGATCGATGATCCCGACGCCCGGTTGTGCGCCGGTGCGCGGGCGGACATCAGCGTGTGACTCAATCGGCAGGCGGCCACGACCTATCACGGGCCATCCCGGAATCTCGCCGCCGAACTCGACACGCTGATCGAACGTGCCCGCCCGATCCTCGACGAGGACAAGGTCCGGCTGCTGCGGTCCCATGCCGGCCTGCCCCATCAGGCGGCGCTATGACCGGCAACGACATACCTCGCCCGCTCAACGACATCGAGCGGGACGTCATCGCGCGGCTGCTGTCCGTGCCGTTCCCTGGGCGCGACGAGTTGCGTGCGCAGTTGCCGTTCGCCGCAGTCGAGGGTCGGCGCGGGTGCGGCTGTGTCACCGTCAACCTTGCCGTGGACCGTGCCGCAGCGTCGGCTCCGGTGTTGTCCGGTGCACCAGTCTCGGCTGACATCAACGACGACGAGTCCTACGCCGGCATCGTGTTACACGTCGATGGTGAGGGCTATCTGTGCTGCCTGGAGGTCTACGCCATTGGTGACGAACCCGTTCGGCGGCTCCCGCCCGTCGAGCGGATCAACGCCCGTCCGCAGAGGTAAGCCTCAGCCTTCAGATGGACGGACGGCGCAGCAGCCGGACCAGGATTAACCGCACGGTCTTGGGCTCATGTCGGACCAGCGACGGCCGGCCCGGTATCTGGGTGAGCCCAGTGAGGCTCTCGGATTTGAGTCGTCGGCGTGTCGTGGCACCCAACTCTGGTTGGGGGATTCAGGCCGCGCTCCGCGGCGGTGTGTCGCGAATCCTCTGTAGCCAGCCCGTAAGTGCGGCGTAGTCAGCATCAGTGAGACCCTGACGGGGATCGACGCGATGAAGTAGGGCGTGTCCTGCGTGATGTGCTGACACCCAGGCTCGGTCGGTGTTCGTGATTTCGTCGTCGACCCAGGCGAAGGGGCGGCCTGCGGCCCAATCAACGAGGATGCGGGTTTTCCAGTGCAGCCCGTTCCGCTCGTCCTGCTCGTCGGTGTCGGTCGGCTCCGGCCAGATCACCACCGCCAGCTGCGGCAGACCGATCCGTGGCGCGATGGTCTCGTTGGCGTCGTCCATCCATGTCGTGGCCCAGACCAGATCGCACCGTAGCGCCGTCAACCGAGGTCCGTGTTGGGGATTGATCCTGCCCAGAAGCGGATTTGAGCTGGTCTCTCGTGGTCTAGTGGCCGTCTCGCAAGTGGGGTATTGCTGCGGTGTCCCACCGAACGGAATGAGGGGTCCGTCAACATCGAGGAAGAGCAGCGGACGCTCTGCAGAGCCGGTCACGGCAGCACGATATCGGTTCATCCTGGCCGGCCCGAAGCACTATCGTGCCGGCGTGATCAAGGGTGATGGTGGTCGACTGGGCATGGAGGCGGCGCGTCGACTCGCGCAGATCGGGCGTTGTGAGATCGCGCCGGGCCTGACGGATGAGGAGTTCGATCGCATTGAGAGGACGTACGGCTTTGAGTTCGCCGATGACCATCGCGCGTTTCTTGCGGCGGGGCTGCCGCTGAACGTGCCGTTCGAGCCGGAGGAGGGCGTGTCCTATGCGTGGGAGAGGCCTTGGCCGGACTGGCGCAACGGTGACCCCGGTGCCAATCGTGAGCGCTTGGAGTGGCCTGTGGATGGGGTGCTCTTCGATGTGGAACACAACTCGGTGTGGCCGGACACCTGGGGCGATCGGCCGGCTGGCCGCGATGAGGCGTTGGAGACCGCGCGGCTCAAGCTGGCGCAGGCACCACGGCTGCTACCCGTCTACGGACATCGGTTCCTGCCCGCCGGGCGTGGAACCGTCGGGCATCCAATCCTCTCGATTGTGGAGACCGACATCATCTACTACGGCATGGACCTGGTCGACTACATCCATCAGGAGTTCGGCGGGCCGGGTATGGACAGGACAGATCAGCGCTGGAACCCGAAGGCGACGGTGGCGTTCTGGCGGGACTTCCTCTGATCCGTCCGGCAGGCCGGAGCAACCTCGACCAATGCCGCCGTCGTAGCCCTTCCGGTGTTTAACTGACCGCGCGCCAACTGTCGAGGCTCCCGACTGCTCGGCCAACGGGACGTGCTCGTACTGGAGAGGGCCCGTAGGGCCGATCGCAGGCCTCCAACCCGACCTGCGGGCAAGGACAGCCGTCAGTAACGGCCTGTCGCAGGCCCATTCCACCGCATCCACCCCTCCGGGCCTCGCTCCGGGTGAGCGTTAAACCTCCTGGAGATCGCTGGGCGGCTCGACACGCCAGTCGTGCGATCAGCAGATCCACGGAACGCTACGCCCCGATGGCGGTCACCTGCTCAGCCGGGTTAGGTCAGCAGGGGTCCGGGAGTCATCGTCACCGTCGCCGCAGGAAGGCGTAGACGATCTTGTTGGAGGCGAATTCTGAGATGTTGACGAGGTCCCAGCCGAACTGGCCGAGGACCTCGGCGGCAGCGACCGCCTCGCTGACCTTGTCGCCGCTGACGCCGTGATGGGAGACCACGGCCAAGAGACGATAGGGGTACGTCCGAAGATCGGCTTGGCCCTGTAGGACCGCCCGGGCGGTGACCATGCGGGTCCGGGCGATGTGCTCCGGGGTCTCTGCGGCGGTCATACCCGGCACCATAGTGGCTCGTCGCTCGGGCAGTCTGCCAAGCTCGCAGCCGGTATGTTCGAGACGTGTCTGCGTCGGCCGGTGTTTCTCGTCTTGTCGTGGCGCTCGTTGCGGTGCTCGCTGCTGCCGCCTGTGATGGTGCCTCGGCTCCTGCCGGTGCGCCGACCGCCGGGCCGGCCACGAGCTCCGCTGCCTCCACCGCGCCTACCGCCTCGGCCGGCCCCAGCTATCGCGCTCAGGATCTGGAGTTGTGCAAGCGTACTGATCTTCGGCCGTTGGCGGAGCTGTCCCTGACGGTGGCCCGTACCGATCCGAAGCCGCCGCTGGGGCAGCCGGGTGCGTCGTGTCTGTTCGAGATGCGGACGAAGGACGGGTATCAGGCGAATCTGCGGGTGGAGGCGTCCACGCCCGTCAGTGAGCAGGAGGCTCGGCTGCTCTACCGGGCCACGGCGCAGGTGACGGTGATGACTCCAGCCGGCGCCATCACCGGCGTGGGCGACGAAGCGGAGGCCTTCACCAGGCGTTCCGAGCCCGGCTTCAAGTACGCCGAGTACATGGTCCGCGCGCGCACGGGCAACCTGGTGGTGAAGGTCTGGCTGGCCGTCGGCGGAACCTCGTACGCCGCCACCGAAACACTCGTGTCGAAGGCGCTGACGTTGCTCAAGGCGACCCAGGCGGCCGTACCCACGGTGTGATGCCCCCGTCGGTCATCCCCGGACGGCCTCCGGCCACCGCCCCCCGGGCAGCTTCGAGTGGTCGCCGACCTGCGTGGCGATGTCCCGGATGTTGCCCAGTGCGTCGACGAAGCGCTGGCCAATGGTGAGCAGAACGTCCAGGCCGGCGGTGACCAGGTCCCCGACCGACTCGGCGAGGGTGGAGATGGCCCACGGTAGGTCGATGACGGTCACCCCTTCACTCGCCGCCTGCGCCAGCTTGCCGACCAGGCCCGTGACGATCTTCGCGAGTTCGACGGCGTAGTCGACATTCGCCTTGGCAATCGTGAACAGCCACTGGCTGATGAACTCCGACTTGACGACGGACTCGTCGACTGCGGCCTTCTGCTTGAGCGCCTTGGCGTTGTAAGCACTCGCGGCGTCGCCGGTCCACTTGGGCAGGTTCTCGTTCGCCGGGTCGGTGGTGGCGGAAGAGAGCTCGGAGACCGGGGTCTTCACGTCGTTGACCCAGCGGAAGCTGACGTGGATCAGCGAGAGCACCGGCAGTTGATGCTCCAGGGCCTGCTCGACGCGGTCGAGGACGACGTTCAGTGCCGTTTTGGTGCTGTCCAGGCTGTGTTTGATCCACAAGAGTGCTGCCGGTCCGAGGAGCCACTTCCACTGCTGTACCTGCTCGACGATCTCATTGAACTTGGCGATCGCTGTGTCGATGCCGGAGCGGATGTGGTCGAACGCCTTGTTGAACGGTTCCCCGTACTCAAGATCAGTGGTCCCTGGCTGCATGGGGTGCTCCGTGCCCTCTCCGAACGTCGCGCGGTGGGTCGCTAGGCCCTGAAGATTTCGTTGAGGTCCAGTGAGATGACCTCGTCGGCCCGGTCGTACTCGTCGGCGATGCGACGCAGGGCCTCGCCGACCTGTTCGAATTCGGTTACCGCTCCACTCAAGATGGCGACCATGAAGTTGTGGAAGTCGTTGTATGCCAGCGAGTGGATGAGGACGTTCGCGTCACCGATGAAGAAGGCCGACGGGTCGAGATGCAGCTGCTCCGCAGCGACCTTGATGGCGGCGACCCGGTCCGACAGCGTCAGCCACTTACCTCCCTCATCGCGCAGCGAATCGGTGATGACGTTCAGGTCAGCCATCTCACTACCTCACGAATCCAGTCCGTCCGGCGCTGGCCAGCTCGAACGCGCGGAAGAGGGAACGGGCCTCGAACTGCAACTGACGCGCGTCTGCCCGTGCGATCCGCCGGACGTCGCCGGTGATGCCGATGATGCCGCCTCCGCGGATGCGCAATGTCAGGCAGCCGTTTGGGCTCGACATGCTCGACTCGTCCGCCCGCGTGGTCAGCCGCGCCGCAGCGTCCAAATCCGCGTCGAGGTCGGCCAGTGTTCGCCAGGTATCGCGCAGCCACGTGTACTCGTCGACGTCCCGATCCGGGCTCCTGTCGAGCGGCTCCTGATCCGACGCTGCAGGATCTCTCTCCTGCGTCTGCAGATGAAGGAGCGCCGCCGATTCGAGGGCAGCCTGCACGGCGGCGGCGTACGCCTCGAAGAGCGCATCGGCGAACCCGCTGGGCCCGAGGCGGCTGCGCCAGTCCCAAGCGATCGTGACAGCCGAGACCTCCCGTTGGGTGCCGACCACCACGCGGACGGAGCCGGTGCGGTCCGTCCCGGAGCAGTCCTCGGGTCGCAGCTCACGTCCCGTCTCGCGCAGCGCACGATCGGCCTGCTCGCGTAAGACGGAATCGTCGCCCAGGAAGTCCAGACTCGCCAGCTTGAGGCGTTCATGCCTGCTGCCCTGCCGCATTCGCCCCCCGGCTTCCTGCTCGGTCAACGCTTTCCGTGCCGCGCCCGCCACGGCGAGGTAGGACCACGGTACGTGAATGACCAAGATCCGGGGGACCCCGGGCGCTGGGCTGGACGTCTCGCTACGGCCAGGACATTGTCGCGGCAGAGGTCCCCTCCGGGGACCGCGCATGTTGCTCGACGTGGCGCGATGCCTGCGGGGTCAACTCATCCAGCACTCCGGGGCAGGCCGACGCAACGTCGGCGACGACCTCGCTGGGGCACGTTTAGCGTCGAGAGCGCGCCCATCGGAAGAACCGCCCGACTACACCAGCATGCGCGGTGCCGGAACCAGGACGTCGATGACCTGCCCGTACGGGTCGACCACCCGGTACACGTAGCGCAGTAGACGGCGCTCGGCCGCAGTGCCTTCGGAATCGAGGGCCGTTTCAAACGCCTGAGGGGCTAGCGCGAAAACCTCATCGGCGAGCATCGGCCGAGGGTCGTCCCCGCTTCACGTCAGCCGAAATCAGCTCTTGTAGGACGTCCAGTGGCTGATTGGCATGGCCACCATCCTGACCGAGGCCGGGCCAGCTTGCTCTGTGCGCGACAGAAGCAGCGCACCGCGCCCTGACCGATGGCGATCTCCGGGTTCGCGGGGAGCAGGGCTTCTTGAGCTGGGCTCTGGATATCGCCACTGCCGGCCTTCTTCGCTCCGGCTCGGGCGACCGTCCTCCTTCGAGGTCGCCCCGCCTGCGTGCAGATCGGCGGTTGGAAACATGGGGACTGCTGCGGTAGGCGTGCCTACACCTCGAACTTTCGACACCCGAGCGAGCTCTGACCTCCGTGGCGGCTCGTAGTGCTTGGGCGGCGGTGCCGTTCGTTACGGGTAACGGGAGGTGTGGCGGAACAGGCCAAGCCGGTCCAGTCCCACCAGGGTCAGCACAATTCCGGCCAGGAGCACCAGCCACTGCTCGACCAGCGGATACAGCGGTACGGCCCACCCCTACGTGAATGTCACGTCGTCCGTGCAGGAGACCGGGGCCGGTCCGGAGAACCACGGCGATTCGGCGGCCGTCGATGTGTGGGCCTCGGCTGGGGCCAAGACGGCACGTCGACGGTCCGGCTGTCGCCGCTCACCGCCGTGATGGTGCAGGTGTGGGCGCCTCGATGATCTTCAGCAGCGGTCACGCCCGCCCTGCATCTCCCCTCCCCGGCGCGTCTACACCAACCAACTCAAGCCGGACACGCGCCACGACTTTGCCGGGGCCCTGGACCGGCTTATGTAACACGCCTTAGGCCGCTACCCAGTGTAATTTGCCGTTGCCGATCTTGCCTATTGATGCTAGCCATGATAGAAAGAAGATCATCGATCATAGTTGCCGAGGGTATCAACGAACAACGGCGTTTGCGTGTCGGTTCGGGGGCGGAGGCATGCGGTCCATCATCTGGCAGGAAAGTGTCACTGGAGGTGAGAGCTATATTCTCTCTTACAGTTTCTACCACCGCAGAGGAACTGCAGGGCATGTATCCACTCGAGTCCTATTCGGTCGATAAACGAAAGCTTGCCGTGATCGCCGCAGCGTGCCGGGAAGGGCCCAGCACCGTTGCCTCATTGGTATCTTCCATGAGCAGCGCCTTTGCATCAATACATGGCCTCGGAGCAATGAAACCAAGGCATGACTTTATGGACCACTGCTTGCCCTTCCAAGTTACCCTAAACACATCGGACATGCACGAGATATTGTCGGGTCTCACCAAGCAGGCAGCCATCGTCCGACTTACAAAAGGGGCGAAAGCCTTCCCGTTCGATGAATTCGAAAAAATCATAGCAGCCCGTTCGGCAAGATTTGCCTTCAGGCCCGCAGCCAGCCGTGGCTATCTGGACGCGGCTTCTCAAGCTGTGTGGCAGAACGCCCTGGAGTTCTATTCAGAGCTGACGGTCGAGGAAGTCGCGATGGTGTGGGACATCGCCGCAGGGCAGCACGAGGAAGCGCGTGGCCGCAAATACGACGTCCGAGTTCTTGAGGAATTGTCGAAAGGTGGAACGACCCTCACGCGCTGAGCGAGCGGGATTTCAGGGGGACGAGGCACCCTCGGCGCGCCGTCAAATCACGCCACACGAGCCGAACAGCTAACCGAGAGGTTGTGAAAATGAAGGGTTTGTCCGTCGATTCTGGTGTCGCCGAGAGCGCACACCCGCTGACACATCTAGATGCAACGGGTGCCGCCCACATGGTCGAGATATCGCCGAAACCCATCACCTATCGTGAAGCCATTGCCTCGGGGATCGTATTTATGGCTCCGGAAACCCTGAAGCTCGTCACGTCCGGAAAAGGTGCTAAAGGCGATGTCCTGGCAACGGCTCGCCTTGCTGGGATTACGGGGGCCAAGCGTACCAGCGACCTTATTCCACTGTGTCATCCGCTCTTCCTTGAGAGTGTCGCGATTACCTTTGAGAGCCTACAACCGAACCGTCTGCGCGTGGTCGCCCGAGCTGCGACGACCGGGCGGACCGGTGTCGAGATGGAGGTCCTGACGGCTGTGGCCGTCGCCGCCCTTACCGTGTACGACATGTGCAAGTCCGCCGATAAGGAGATGTCCATAGGCGAGGTGCGGGTCGAAGAGAAAAGCGGCGGAAAAAGTGGCTACTACAGGCGTCAGGCCTAACAGAAGGCGGCACCTGATGAACATCGACGCCCTCTATTTTGGGGTAATTAGAGAGCAGATATGCAAGAGACCGCGCGAGACCTTCGACGACCTGCGAGCGCCAACGGTTGAGGAGTTCTTGGTTCAGCTCACATATAAGTATCCAGACCTCCAAAAGCTGCGAGGCCGACTGCGGGTGGCGGTGAACGAGGAGTTCGTCGACTTAAATCATGTACTTAGTCATGGCGACGAGGTAGTGCTTATTCCGCCGGTTGCAGGTGGGGCGGGCAAGTACTGTCGCCTAGTGACTCACGCACTTGATATCGGCGAAGTCATCGCGGCTGTCACGGCACCCGATCACGGCAATGTGACAACTTCCACCTGCTTTGTTCGCAACATTAGTCACAGCGGCAAACTCACTGTGCGGCTTGAATTCGAGGCCTACCCCTCGATGGCAATCCAAAAACTTGGAACGATTATTGATCGTTGTGAAGCAATGGCCGACAACGTCCGCGTTGCGATCGCCATCCGGACGGGGGTTCTCAACGTGGGTGAGATCATTCGAGTGGTTGCGGTCGGCGCCCCGTCGCTACGAACAGCCCATGACATCCTCGGCAGCTGCATGGAAGCGATGCGAGCGGACATTCCGATCTGGAAGAAAGAGATCGGCCCGACGGACGGCGAATGGGTTAACGCAGCCGGGATCCCTGTATTCAACCAAACGCCATGAACAATGAGGTTGCAGAGCAGGGACCGCTCGTGACCGCACACGACGTTCCCGGCGGCCCAAGGTTCGCTCGTCAGCCACGGGACGTATACGACAGGCCATTGGAGGACCTGCGGCTATCCGTAACAGATCGGTGTAACCTACGCTGCGCTTACTGCATGCCAGAGGAAGAGTATGCGTGGCTATCGCGGGGCAATTTTTTGTCCTTTGACGAGATTGTTCGCGTCGTCGATGCATTTCTCCAGCTCGGCGTCCGAAAAGTGCGGCTAACCGGCGGGGAGCCGCTGCTACGCGGCGGGCTGCCGGAACTGGTCGCCCAGCTAGCGAGCAGGTCAGAGTTACGCGAGATCGCTATGACCACAAACGGGATACTGCTAACGAAGTACGCGAAGGCTCTCAAAGCGGCGGGACTCAGTCGAGTGACGGTTAGCCTGGACACTTTGCGATCAGATCGTTTTTCTAGGCTCACACGCCGAACCTCCCACACCGATGTGCTGACCGGCATTCGCTCGCTAGCCGACGCAGGCTTCACCGGCACGAAACTCGACACAGTGGTAGTGCGCGGCTTCAACGAAGACGAACTTGCCGACCTAATCGAATTCGGCCGCACGGTGGCCGCCGAGGTCCGGTTCATCGAGTACATGGACGTCGGGGGAGCAACGCATTGGTCGAGAGAAAAGGTCTTTACACGCCCGGAAATGCTGGCGTCGCTTAGTAGGCATTTCGGGCCAGTTGAGCCCGTCGCCGGCCGTGGAACCGCCCCGGCCGAGCGCTTCGAGCTGCCTGACGGCCATACTTTCGGCATCATCTCATCGACGACTCGGCCATTCTGCAGCACTTGTAACCGCAGCCGGCTGACTGCTGACGGGATGTGGTATCGGTGCCTATACGCACTCGGGGGAGCCGACCTCCGGACGCCGCTTCGCGATGGTGCATCCATCCAGGAACTCGCAGATTTGATCAACGGACTTTGGAAGGCCCGTCGAGATCAAGGGGCCGTAGATCGTCTTCAACACCGAGAGCGTGGTGCGTTAGTCGGCGTAGATGCCCTGACGAGCGATCCGCACCTCGAGATGCATACACGCGGCGGCTAGTCCTCTCTCTTCGTAGGGGAGATCTAGCTAGGCTTGCGACAGGAGGACCATGTAATGGCCGCACCGAGCACCCCGGGAATCGAAACCAAGAGGGAGTACGAGCAGTATTGGCACGCGCATCAACGGGAGATGACTCAGAATGCACTTCTGTTCCCCGAAATTTATCGCGCATTCCGTCGGTACGTTGAGCGGCCCATGACCTCCAAGATGCTCCGCGATCTTCAAGCCTCTCGGCTAAATAGGATTCTGAAAAAAGCGACTGAGCAGGTGCCCGCGTACGCCGGCCAGGTTTCGGAAGCCATGGCCGCGGCGGACCCGTTCGAGTGGCTAGACGAATTTCCGCTCACTTCCCGCAAAGAACTCGCGAAAAGGCTCCCCGACTACTGCGCCGATGATATAAACCCGGTGGATTGCAAGGCCGTAGTCACGTCGGGTACTTCCGGTATACCCCTGAAGCTCGTCGTTAGCAGCGAACATTTGGCTCACATGCACGCAACGGCGATGAGGCGAAACCACGCCTATGGGTTGGCGATCGACCATAAGGTTCTCCGGCCGTTCTGGTCATTGTTCCCCCGTTGGTCCGAGTATAACTACCCCCCTTGGGGGCTTTGCCGGATGGCCGAATGGGGCCCTGCCGACGACGATTCTTATCTCGCAGAGATGATTGCGCGGTCACGTGAGTTCCGCCCCGACACATTGTTCTTACGCCCGTCCCACTGCCTAAAGTTCCAAGATGCGCTCGCTACGTTCCCTGGGCCACCTTTGCAATTGCATGCAATCCAAACCTACGGCGAAGTTCTTACCTCCGCCGCAAGGCAGAGGCTTGTCGAATACTTTGGTTGCCAAATTTACGACCTCTACGGCATGCGGGAGGTCGGAACTATCGCGGCTCAGTGCGAGCGCGGCGCCTACCATATTGAAGCAGAACGAATCTGGCTCGAAGTGGTGGATGAGAACGGGCGACCCGTTCCCGACGAGACGCAGGGGGAGATTGTCATCACCAACTTGGTGAACGAGGCGATGCCACTAATCCGGTATCGCACTGGCGACCTAGGGGCACTTCGAGTGAGTCCATGTGAATGCGTCAGGCCCCACAAGGTGCTCAGCTTAGTCGGCGGGCGCCGTCCTGGGATGATCAGACTGTCGGAAGATAAGACGGTCGACGCCTTTCGGGTCGTTTCAACAATCAGACGTTACCCAATCGAGCGTTTCCAAGTAATCCAGGAGTCGGACTTGAGTGTAACGATACTCGTTAGTCCAGGTGCATCCTTTACCGAGGCTCACGAAAGGGAGATTGTCGAGCACGCAGACGCAGTCCTGCAAAAATTGGTTACTGCTCGGATCGATTCCACCGGCCGACGGCCATTCCTTAACTCGACCGGGGGGAAAGCAGCTGATTTCGTAAGTCTTGTCGAATCTGGAGAATCGCCATGACCCGGAACGGGCATCACCGCGTAGGCAACCGCTAGCCCGTTCCGAGCCGTGCCGGGCTGCATCAGCCGCCGTCTTCGCCAGCGAGGAGAATTTCGATCTGGCTGATCAGTTCCTGCTTAGTCATGCTTACCCACCTCCCTTCCTTTGTCGGAGGTTGAATGGATTGTCTCACCTCCGAATTGGTAAATCAATGCCTTACGAGGGGAACCTCAGCTTTTGGGCTAAGAACTGCAGGAGGAAGGATTGTTGTGACGGGAACCCAAGTTCTTGAGGTGTGCGGCGTGGCGCGGTCCTTCGGCACTCGCCCGAGAGTTCAGGCGCTGCGCAATGTGAGCTTCGAGGTCGCCGCTGGCCAAGCGGTCGGGCTGCTCGGGGAAAACGGTGCTGGCAAGACTACCCTGCTAAAGATTATCGCAACTCTGCTATTGCCGTCGGCGGGTACTGTTCGCATCTGCGGTAATGATGTCGTCAAAAATTCACGGGCAGCGCGATCATGCCTTACCGTGACCTTTGGGGGAGAGCGGGGCCTCTATAACCGGCTTTCAGGACTGGATAATCTAGTGTTCCTAGGGGGATTGTCCGGCATAAAGCAGGGAGTTCGTGCTCGGTCATGGGAAGCGCTTGAGCAGGTGGGGCTCGCCCGAAGGGCGCGTACTCCCGTCGAGGAGTATTCCAGGGGGATGCGTCAGCGGCTGCATCTTGCTTCCGCGCTAATGATGACTCCTCGCCTGCTCTTGTTAGACGAGCCGACGGTAGGACTCGATGTGTTAGAAGCGGCACGGATCAGGGATGTTGTGCGCGACCTTTCACGGTCGGGTGTCGCCATCCTGCTCACGAGCCACAACCCAGCTGACATAGAGCTACTCGCTGAACGCGTGGTGGTGCTCCAGGCCGGGACGGTGACCCATGACATGCCTGTGTCGCAGTTCCGTCGGCGCGCCGGCTTTGTCGCCCAGATCCGGCTCCATGGTGCAGGGGAGCCCCCATCCGCAGATGACGTTTGCGCTACCACAGACGGTTGTCGGGACGTCGAGATATCGCGGGATACAGGGGAGGGAAACTGGACGCTCACTCATCACGTTCGCAACTGGGAGCCGAAGGTGCTAGCGGACCTGGCACGAACCATCGCCCACCACAGCATACACGATATCGAGATTACATCGGTAGGCGTCGAAGCTGTTCTTCAGTCGTTATACAAGGACAGGTAGGCGGTGTGCGGATTTTTGCCGTCAGGACGCTTGCCAACTGCTGGGCGCTCTGGCGAGGATTCGTCTTGCAGCTGTGCGATATGAAGGCGTTCCAGTTGACCTTCGTGGTCGCCGTTGTCCAGCCTTTTGCGTTCGTCGTGCTGATCGTGCTTGCCCGACCAAATCCGGAGAGCGAGTACCTGGCGCGGGCACTCGCGGGCACAGCGGTAATGGGCATTTGGTCGAACGTCGTGTGGTCTTCCGGAAACCTTCTTCGCCAGGAACGTCTAGAGGGCACACTCGCCGCGGTGCTGGTCCGGCCGGCCTCTCTGGTGGCGGTCGTGCTCGGCCGGAGTCTGGCCGTTGCTGTGGCGAGCACCTGCATAATCGGGCTGACGCTCTTGCTGGCGTCAGCATTGCTGGGTATGGAGCTGGCCGTATCACCCAGCCCTGCACTAGCGCTGGTGCTCCTCCTCACGATTGGCTCCGCCACTGCACTCGGCGTGCTCCTCGCCTCCATCATGCTGGCCAGCCGAAGTGGCCAACGCATCCTCGGCACCCTGATGTACCCCGTGTTCGCGCTCGGCGGCCTAGTGATCCCGCCCGAGTCCTTGCCCCCCTTTGCGCGCTGGCTGGCGGACCTGATCAGCCTGCACTATGTCACGGTGATGGCCTCTGATCTCGCCTCGAACCGGCCGGTTCAGAATGAGGCAGTGCTTTGGGTGCTGCTTCTTAGCGCTGGATACCTCGCGGCAGGCGTTTTGGCGCTGCATAGGTCGGTCCACCATGGAAAAGCGGGGGGAAGCCTTGAGTTTGTCTAAGTGCACCGACGCCGACCGACCATTTTATCTAGAGGTCGTCCGCTTGTCGGCCGTGGATTACCTTCGCCAGGCCAGTCCGCGGACGCTCGTCTGGACCGTACCGACCCGCGCCAGCATGCAGGCACTCTTCTTCGTGCTACTTGCCGGATATGCAACGGGTTCTAGTGGGCGATACTACGCCTTCCTCGGGTCAGTAGCGTTCGCGCCCACGATGGCTCTGATAGCCAGAGCTCCCGACTTGATCGGCGATGAAGTGTGGCAGGGAACGATGCATCGCCTGCGGCTGACCCGCCGTCCAATTGCGGTGATAATGCTGGCAAGATCATGGATTTACCTGGTGGAGGGGGTAGCGGCCGCCCTCGTCGTGCTGTGCGTAGTGGGCCCGAGTACCGTTGGCTTCTCACGGACTCTCAGTGTGCTAGTTGCGTCGCCCATCGTGATAGTCACCGCGTTTAGTTGTCTCTGCCTGGGATTGTTCATAGGCGCTGCGGCTCCACGTCGCCGCCTTGACCTCCTCCTAGCCAACGGGGCCACCTATTTGCTTTTGCTCACGAGTGGCGCCGTCATCCCACCCAGCTCCATCCCACTGATCGACCGCCTGGGAAGCATACTGCCGTTGCGGCACGGCATTGCGGCAATGCGTGGCGTCGTTGCCGGAGCACTGCCGGTCGACGCTTTGCTTCGGGAGATGCTGGTGGCGGCAGGATGGCTGACGGCCATGTGGGTCATGTTGGTAATGCATACTAGGCGCGCAGCCTCGAATGGCAACGCGGAAAGCGTGTGATCCTGCTTGCCTGGCGGTGTCTCTGCAGCTCAGCGACCACTTTCGGCAAGCGATGACAAGCTTGGTGCGATTACTGTCAGTAACAAGGGGTTTTGACAAGCAATGACAAGCCTTGAACGAGGCTCGACATGAGGTTGTTCTGGGTTCGAATCTCCTCGTTTGCCGCGAGAGTCTGGTGTGAAACCGGGGGTGCGCCGGTTGAGGATCACCTGCTCAGTCTCACATCCCGCCCAGTGCATGAGAACGTTGGCTGAGTGCTCAACGCAACGAGTGGTCCGCGGCGGCCGGCAGGCCGAGGCAATGGGCGGTGAGCCGGCACAACATCCGCCGCCAGGTGGCTGAGATCGCCATTTCGATGTTCCTGGCCGCAGCCGGCCTTCTCTGCGCCTGGCTGGCGACCTTGCCGCTGCGCGGCGCTCCCTGATTGCTTCAGTCAAATTTGCCGTCCTCGGGCTCGTCATCGGCTGTGGAGTGCTCGCGCTACTCGGTCGGGCCGCGATGTGGTTGCTGCGAGCAGAAGAGTGCGCACTGTAACCTGCAGGTTGTGGACCATATCGGTTCTGCTGCTGACCTATGGAGGCGGCTCTGTCGGCTCGGGCAACTGCGTCCGCGTG
This sequence comes from Micromonospora sp. NBRC 107095, assembly GCF_030269705.1. Classification (NCBI taxonomy): domain Bacteria; kingdom Bacillati; phylum Actinomycetota; class Actinomycetes; order Micromonosporales; family Micromonosporaceae; genus Micromonospora; species Micromonospora sp. NBRC 107095. Next base: position 538,295 of record NZ_BSTU01000004.1, on the reverse strand, counting down.
ACTACGACGCGGATCTGGTCCGTAGTGTCAAGACTGAGTTCGGCTTGCTCCCGGGTCGGGAGGTAGCCCGTGAGCTCGACCGGCTAGGTGTGCAGGCGGAAGCTCTTGTACGCGTGGTGCTGCGTGATCTACACCCCTTCGCGATGATGATGACCGATTTGCTCAGGCTGTATGAACGGATCGCCGCGGCGAGCGCAACCAGAGACAGTCTGCGGATCGTGTACGAGTTCTCCGAGGACGACCAGCTTGACGTCCTGCTGTCCGCGTTCCGTGAGCAGGTACGGGTGACTCAGAGCAGCATCCAGTCGGTGCTGCGCCTCGAGATCACGCTCGACCAGCTATGGAGGTTTCCATTCTCAGCTCCGATCAGCAATCTGTCGCCAGAGTTGGAAGCGTGGGCCGCGACCTATGACGCAGGCTTCTGGCCAAATAGCCTTCCGGCGCCAGCGCCGACCGGAGCCCCGACGCTCGACGCTGCGGTGGCTGACACCATGGCCGTGCTGCGCGCGTACCTCGACCGAGCCAGATCGTTGGCTGCTGACCGTCGCTCGCTTTGGCCTGGCACCCGAGACCTGCTGCCGGCTGACGCCGAAGTCGTTGGACTTAGTGACGCCGAGCGCTGGCTCCCTCATCGACTGTTCGGTTTGCACTCGGAGATGGCGAAGGCGGCCGAGGGTCGGTTGTACGGGAACCGGATCGCAGCGAGGTTGCGTGGTTGGCTCGACGACATCGACTGGCGGCAGACCGAAGCAGAGATCGTGCGCGAGGCTCTCGAGGAGGTGCTTGCGCTGCCGATCTGGGGCAAGCGCCACGAGTTCTACTCGGCGTGGCTGGTGACCGAGTTCGACAAGGCCCTTCCCGGGCGATTGACCTTCAGAGTCCACGAAGGTGTACTGGCGTTTCCCTTCCGGGCCACCCCAATAGCGGACATGGACAGCACTGCAGGCCCCGTCCAGCTCTGGGCCGAGACGCGGTCGCCGTACCATGCTCCAATTAGTGCCTCCCGCAAAAGGGGCATTCAGCCGGACTACAGGTTCCTTGCAGGCCCAGACCTGGAACGCGACACGCTCCTCGCGGTCGAAGCAAAGCAATACCTACGCCCTGCCGCCAAGAATCCCGGACAGGCGCTGGCCGACTACAGCGGGGGCCTACCCACAGCGCTGGTTATCTTGGCCGCATACGGTCCGGTGAGCCAATCCGCCATTACCTACGTCCCCCAAAGTCGGCGGCATCGGGCACAGGTGCACGACTACCTGCGTCCCGGCGCCGTGGCCTGCAGCAGCTTCCAACAGCAGATCACTGCAGCGCTGCCGCCTCCCAAGCCGAAGCTCGCCACCCAGGACGCAACGCTCGAGCTTCACTGGGATCCCGTGGTCCCGGATCTGGACCTACATGCTCACGTCAGGAGGGGCGACGGCGAGCAGCATGTCTTCCATGAGCAGCCATCCAGTGAGCACGTGGAACTCCTGAAAGACGTGCTCGACGGTCGAGAGCCCGAAAGAATGATCATCAGGCAGGGTAGGGACGGAATTCCCCTGCGCATTGATATCGAGGTCTGGGTATATAGCCCAGGCGCGGCCCTGGGCGACGCTCATCCATCTATCTCAGTCCCCACGGACCGCGGGCGACTCTCGGTCTCCCTGCCTGCGTCAGCACCTCCGACCGCCCGTACCTGGTTTGCGCTCACGATCGATGCGGACGGCACCGTCGATGTCCATCGCGAGTTCGCACAGCCTCGTGAAGGTGTCGACCAGGATGTCTAGCCGTGCCAGAAACCCACGCCAAGCGGTCTCCGATCCAACCGCGCGACGTTCCCTCATCGCCTGGACGGCGATCATTGCGGCCTCGACCTCCTGACGCTTTGGAGAGAAGCAGAGGCCACCGTAGGTCAATCTGTGGCTCTCCAACGATCGCGTTCGGCGGCTCGGTAGTCGCCTTGGGCCTGACGCCGGTTCGTCGTTCATCGGAACGTAGGGGGCGTGGGCGGAGTCCGAGTCCGCCGGACCGGAGGCAACGTTCCAGCGGTGCGATCAGGACTGGGCGTCCGACAACGGCTAGCCGAGCAGGCGCTGGGCAACCTGGACCGGTAAGCCGCAGCCGCACGGCGCGCAGGGTGCACACGGCACGGCGGGAGTGTCTGAACCGAATCTTGATCTTCAGCACGCTGCATCTCTCGCCGTGCTGGGCGAGACCTGGCGCATTACAATGGACCCCGCCACATCGGGGCGCTGGTAGTGACCGTGCTGGGAGCGCAGGCGTTACAGCAGGCCGACGAGTCGTAGGGGCTCGCGGAGGCCGTCCATGGTGCGTGGGTGCTCGTGGTCCAGGCACTTAATCAGAACGTCGTCGGTCCCCTTCGGTACCTTAGAGACGTGAAACGTCCCCCACTGGGAGCACTTCTTGCAGATCAGACCGAGGATGAACGGCCGGAGCAGATAGAGGCCGCGCTCGTCCTTGATGTAGAGGCTGCTGTCCTCAATGTGGCCGGGATATTCCAAGGTCTGCGTCGGTACGACCGAGTGATCGCCCATCATCTCTCGATATCTGACGGTCGACGTGTCTGCGAGTGAGTCGTACCTTACGTTGAGAACATAGATGAGCTTCAGGTCGCAGAGGAACTCGGCGGCCGCGAGTACAGTCTGAAGGTCGACCTGTGACTGCTGCAACGCCTCATCGACGTCGTCCTCCTGTTCGTGGGCCTCGTCGTTACGGCTAGCCTTAAGCCGCTCCCACGCTTCCGCGACGCCGGGACGGTTCCAGTAGCCGCGGACCTCGATGAGGGGCGCTGAATCCGGGAGCCGCGAGAGTGCTTTGGGGAGTCCGAGGAGCACGTTGAGCCAGTCATCAAAGGTCGTGCCGCGGCCGGACTGAAGCTTGGCGCGGATGCTGCCGACTGCGCCGAGAGAGATGCCCGCCTCCCGGGCCGCGACCACGCCGAGGAGCGCGACGTAGGTCGCCACGGCCTCCGCCATTCTCAGGGTTCGCTTGAGCACGGTCTCGGCTGGGTCCGAACCGAGCGCAACGTGGACGTGGCGCCACCGCAGCGCGATGGGATAGGGGTACCTCGTCCGAACGGCGTATGGGAAGTCGTCAACAAGGCTGGCGGCCTGCGTCCGCATCCGCAGTCGTCGCCCTGATTCCAACAGGCGGCTGCGGGCGGACCGGGGCTCGTCGAGGAACACGGTCTCCAGAAGCGACGTGGCCTCGGACCGCCACGCCTCCAACTGACCGGCCGCATGCTTCAGGTCCTTAATTGCCGACGTCAGTGCTTTGTCGGGCTGGGGAACCCGGAGCTCGCGAAGCCCAGTCAGCGGGATATGCATCGGATTATCGAGCATTATCAGGGTCTTCGCGAACGAAGTGCCGAGAAAGAGCCGGAGCAGTTCGATCTGAGTGTCCGAAACGCCAGCGCGCGGGCGCAGGATCAGCAGCGTATCCGAGGCAACAGCCGGCAGGTCTGCCTCCGACACCTCCGCGACCAGCAGCCCGCTCGGGTCGTCACGCCGCGCGATCCGGCGGACCAGCAGGTCTCCCGGGCGCAGCAGCTGGCTGTCGCTTACGGCGGCCCACAGGTCGTCCTCCTCCGATGGTGCGAGCGTGCCATCGCGCAGCACATCCCGGGTTCGCAGAACCCGAGCCGCTCCCGGTTCACGATCCGATTTGAGAAGCTTGCGGTCAAGCGTGAGGTTGATTCGGCCATCCGGGGTTTCGCACAGCTCGCTGAGCGCGACGAGGTGACCGAACTCCGCCCACGCCTGCTGCCGCCTCGCCACAGCCGGATCGTTGCGATCGAAGCCATAGCCGTCCGCCGGAGCGACGGGTATTCGGGTCGCATACCCATGCTTCAACCGGTGACCGCCCTTGGCCCGCAGCACACGCTCGAAGTCCTCCGCGATCGCGTCCGGCTCGCCCTCCGCCGGAATCCGGTAGATGCGCGTCGGCTTGGGCTGACGGTCGGCGCCGGCGCGGAGCACGATCGCCGCGACCGTGAACCTGGGGTCGACATCGTCGAAGACGTTCGTGGCATAGATGACGCAGGGAACCTGCCACTGTTCGCCCAGCCTGGCACGCCAATCCGCAGTCGTACGCGACTCCACCGCTGCCCCTGGAAGAATGGCCGCCATCACCGACTCGGGATCCGCAGGCGCGCACTCCGCTAGGACCATCTCATAGGTGTTGGCGTAAGGAGTGCGGGACGGTCGTGGACGGGGAACTGGGCTGTTCAGCCTCTCCCACGGCGGGATCGCCACCACGGGGCCGTCGGTTAGCCGGCTCGCGAGCACCTCGCCGAACGCCTCGGGCGCCACCATCACCGCCTGCGCCCATAGCCGGGTGGGTGGCACTTGGACGGAAGACTCCGCGACCACGGGGGTCGGGGTCCGGCCGTCGAGGGACGCAACAGCGCGCTGCACGAGCCGGGTGAACAGGTCCCGTCGCTGGCCGGTCGTCATCGCCATGATCGCCACGACTGCACCCTAATACTCTAACGTCACTTGATCTTGACGCAACAGTCTCAATATGTTCGGCGGTCTACGGCTGGGTGGACGAAGGTCGCGCGGCCCTGACTTTCGCCGTCCGGGCGCTGATGTTGGCGATGCTCTTCAGACTGTCGACGTACTCTGCCTATCGCGCTGACTGCGGCGGTCTTAGATTCACTCGATTGTGGGCGCACTCGACTTTCCTCGCCGACGCTGCTTGGCGGCGAGGAGCCACACGCCCGACCCGACGGCGGCGACGCCGCGCCCGAACTCCTTGCGGCTGACGATCCGCACCATGCCCGAACACCAACTGGGTATGCGCGGGATCCTGCCGGAACCGATGGGATCGGCACTGACCAGTGTCCGCAGAAGTTGCACCGACTCGTTGCTGGCGGCGAGGGCGTCACCGTGCCGGTCGAGGAGGAGCAGGTGCCCTGCGTGCGCCTTGAGTGCCCGTGCCAGAACCAGTGTGCGCGTGGGGGCGGGGTGCGGCGATTCCCGCAGGAAAGCGACTGCCTCGGTGCTCGCCCCCGGGGCGCGCGGGGCTCGGACCGGGTGGCGAGGACATTGCTCAGGTCGGTCAGGGCGATCCCCAACGCGAACGGGTTCTCCGAGTCCAGGCTGCGAAACAGCGCGACGGCCTCGCGGGAGTAAGGCTCCGCTTCCGCGTGGCGGTTGGTGGCATCCGCCGCCATCATGTTCTGGAGCGAGATTGCGAGGTCCTCGCCGTGTGCGTGCGGGTCCGCCGCCGCGAGAGTCCGACGCGCCGTCAGTGCGGTCGTGGTAAGCCGTGGGCCACCGGATTGCGCGAATCCGAGCCTTCCCAGGGACACGGCGAACGTCCTCGAATCCGGGTTCGCTGGCTTCAGGGCTAGGGTTTCATGGTCGTCAGCTTCTTTACACTTGAGCTAACCTGCGGTGACCGCTCATCGGCATGGGCGCACGCTGTCGGTGCCCTTTGGCACGATGGCGTCTGTCCCCGTAGTGGTCGAGTGGGTGGAGTGGCATCTGTGAAGGCAGACGCGTTGAGTCCTCGTCAGTTGTTCGACGGCAAGATGCACTACGAGATCCCGCCGTTCCAGCGGCCGTATGTCTGGAACGAGGAAGATCAGTGGGCGCCGCTGTGGGCCGACGTGGTTCGGGTCGCCGAGAGCCGCGTCGTCGCCGCAGGCGCTGAGCCAACTGTGCCACACCACTTCTTAGGCGCGGTTGTCTACGAGTCGAAGCCCCCTGTCGTCGGGGATGTCACTCGACACATGGTGATCGACGGGCAGCAGCGCATGACCACGATCCAACTGATGATCGATGCCGTCCAGGCGGCAGTCGCCGAGCATGGGCACGACCTCCTCGCTGAAGACCTCGAAGAGCTCATTTTCAACCGCTCGTCGGCCTTCAAGGGCAAGCCCGAGCGTTTCAAGCTGTGGCCGTCCAAGCATGACCGGCCTGCGTTCGCCCAAGCGATGGATCCCAAGCCCGGCTGGGAGGGGGAGCACCGGATCATCTCTGCCCACGAGTTCTTCACTAACGAGACTCACGCCTGGCTCACCGGAACGCCCGACGACGATGGCAACACCCCACCGGGATCCGAACAGGCGCGTGCGGCGGCGCTGTCGGCAACGCTGAGGGATGGGCTTTACATCGTCGCGATTAATCTGACGGGCCACGACGACTCCCAACTGATTTTCGAGACACTCAACGACCGAGGGACCCCGCTTCTCAAGGCTGACCTGATCAAGAACTGGGTGTTCCAGCGGGGCGTGAAGGCCGGCGCCGACGTCGAGGACTGGTCGGAGACACACTGGGTCGACTTCGACGATGACTGGTGGCGGGCCGAGATCGTCCAAGGCCGTCACCAGCGCTCCCGCATCGACATCTTCGTGCAGTACTGGCTCACCATGCGGTTGCGAGACGAGGTGAAGACTGAGCAGGTATTCCGGGTGTTCACTGAGCACGCCGGGCCCTCCATGTCCAGCCCTGAAGACGCCGACAAGTTTTTGAGCGAATTCCGCAAGGACGCTGACACCTACCGCGCCTTGACGAATCTCCCCGAGGACACGGTCCAGGGATCGTTCTACTCCCGGGTCATCGAAACGATGGGCTTGGCCGCGACCAGCCCGCTACTGCTGTGGCTGTTGTCGGACAACCACAAGGTGCCCGAGAAGCAGATAGAGATCGCCCTCGGGGCGCTGGAGAGCTGGGTCATGCGCCGGACGTTGCTTCGCATGACCATGAAGGACGTCAACAAGACAATGGTCTCCATCCTCAAGCTCCTGGACCGCTCGCCGATCGACACGGCGGGCGACGCCGTCCGGAACTTCCTGGGCGCTCAACGGGCAGACGCACGTTTGTGGCCTACCGACGCGACGATGAAGGCCGAGCTTCCCTCGCTCAAGCTTTACGGATACCTCCGTCAAACGCGCTTGCGCGTCGTCCTAGAGGCGGTTGAAAAGAAGCTTCGCACCAAGTACCACGAGAACATCGCACTCCCGGCCAAGCTCGAGATCGAACACGTCATGCCCCAGTCGTGGCAGACCCACTGGAACCCCGAGCCGAGGCTCACGCCTGAGCAGGCGGCGGACCGTAACCGACGCATCCAGACTCTTGGCAACCTCACCCTAGTGGCGAAAAGTCTCAACGGCGCCCTGTCGAATCGGCCGTGGACGGACACGGAGGCTGTGGGCATGACCTCCGGCGGTGAGGCCGGCTTGGGCAAGCGCAGTCTGCTAGAGAAGTACAGCCTGCTGGTGTTGTCGAAGGACTTGATCAAGGATCATCCCGACCTTTGGTGTGATGCCGATATCGAGGCGCGGGCAGCGGAACTGACGGACCACATCTGCCAGGTGTGGACCGGACCCCCCGTCGGCACAAACGCAGGGGAAACGACCCAGCCAGGCGGCTCTTCGATACCTTCCCAACCAACCCGGGGTGAAGTGCCAACGAACGCGGTCCACGGCCGGACCTGACTCGGCGGCTGTTCCCAGCGGAAGGCAGCCAGACCCCGCCATCCACACGACATCAGCCCTCGTGACGCTCGAACAGAACGTCGGCGTCCTTCCGGCCCTCGTGTGCCTCCGGGGGCGCGAGAGCCCGCGCCGGCCAAACTGGTCTTTCGTCATGCCTCTGCTCTGGACCTCGTACGCGTCGGCCGCCAGTCGCCGACGTTCCGGATCGGAGTCGGGGCTGTGTAGAACTCTCCGACCCGCAGAGGGCCTTCGCCGATTCCGAGCCCACTCCCAGCCCCTGGCCGATCGCGGCGCGGCGCATTCCCGCCTCCTGAAGCGCGACCGCCCGGCGGCAGTCAGCACGCATGCCGTAAGGCGGGCGCGACACGGTGGCAGGGCCAGAGGGGGCGACCAGACCTGGCGGGGTCCCTGTTTGCGACCCCCGTTTACCCCCCGAAAACCCCGCCCAATCGTTGACGAAGGGTGACAAGGAGCGATGAGCGCCTGGCAGTGTCTCCGCAGCTCAGCGACCACTTTCGGCAAGCGATGACAAGCTTGGTCCGATTACTGTCGGTAACAAGGGGTCGTCGGTTCGAATCCGGCCGTCCCGACAGCGAGAGGGTTTCCACAGGTCAGAGCCTGTGGAAACCCTCTTTTCGTGTTCACGGTGGTTCGTCGAGGTCGAGCACGCCGCTTATCGACCCCTTGACTCGACGGGTCACCGACATGGCTCTACTGGACCTCACCAAGCTCACCGCCGACCTGTCCTCGACCTTGGCAGGGTACCTGCGCGACTGGGACCGGACGCTGCGGCGGGCAACTATCCGGAGACGACCCGGTACAACTACCTCCTCGCGGCAGCGCAACTGGCCCGCTACCTGGCCGAGCACTCGCCCGATCCCGATGCCGCCGACGCCGCAGAGGACCCCACCGAGGTGACCCGGGGACATGCGGAGGCGTTCCAGGCGTGGATGATCGAGACTCGGTCCGCGTCGACCGCGCTGAACAAGCACAAAGGTCTGCAGCAGTTCTTCAAGTGGTTGCTGACTGAGGAGGACATCGAACGTTCCCCGATGGATCGGGTCCGACAGCCCAAGACACCACAGAAGCTGATCCCGATCGTCCGGGACGAGGACACGAAGAAGCTCCTCGACGCCTGCAAGGGCAAGACCTTTCCGCACCTGCGCGACGAGGCGATCATCCGCCTGTACTACAACACCGGAGCGCGTCTGTCGGAGGTCGGGGGACTGTGGATCTAGGGGTGTTTCCGGCCTGACCTGCCAGGCGTTGTGCCTGGTGAGGAGGGTGCCGTGATGACCGCGACGCAGAACGATCAGGCTGGACGGAAGAAGCGGGCGGGGCCGTCGGCGGAGGCGAAAGCCGCCGTCGAGCTGGTCCGGGCGGCCAAGGAACAGGGCTGACGGGTCCGGATGGGCTGTCGAGGCAGTTGACCAAGACGGTCCTGGAGACCGCGTTGAACGAGGAGATGACCGATCATCTCGGTTATGCCAAACACGAACCCGACGGCGCCGGCTCAGGCAACATCCGTAACGGCACCAGGGCGAAGACGGTGCTGACCGACAGCACCGGGCCGGTGCCTATCGAGGTGCCGCGGGATCGGGCGGGCACGTTCGAGCCGCAGATCGTCCGCAAGCGGCAGCGCCGGTTGTCCGGGGTCGACGAGGTGGTGTTGTCGTTGTATGCCAAGGGGTTTGACCACCGGTGAGATCTGGGCGCATTTCGCCGAGATCTATGGCGCCTCGGTCGGCAAGGAGACGATCTCGCGGATCACCGACAAGGTGATCGAGGAGATGACCGACTGGTCGCACCGTCCGTTCGATGAGATTTACGCGGCGGTGTTCATCGACGCGATGTGAGGTTCCCCCGGTAGCTCGGAGGCTTTCGATCATGCTCTGATGGAGCTGAAGGGAGTCATTCGTGGCAGCACCGAAGAAGTACCCCAATGAGCTGCGTGAACGTGCGGTGCGTTTGTATCGGGAGTCGGACCCGAAGCCCGTGATCCGGCAGCTGGCCCGCCAGCTCGGGGTGCATCACGAGGCGTTGCGGAACTGGATCCGCCAGGACGAAGCCGACCGCGGCCAGCGTGACGATCGGCCGACGACCTCGGAGGTGGAGGAGCTGCGCCGGCTGCGGCGGGAGAACGCCGAGCTGAGGCGGGCCAACGAGATCCTGAAAGCCGCGTCGGCTTTTTCGCCTCGGAACTCGACCCGACCCGGCGACGGTCGTGACGCTCGTCGACGAGCTGAAAAGATCGCTTCGGGGTCGAGCCCGTCCTCCGGGTCCTCAACATCGCCGTGTCGACCTACTACGGCTGGCCCGCCCAGGCCGCCAACCCGTGCGCCCGGCGGGAGGATGCGGAACTGGCGGTGGAGATCGCGGAGATCCACGACGTGTCGGGCGGCACCTACGGCAGTCCACGGGTGCACGCCATGCTGCGCCGGCAGGGCCGCCACGTCGGCCGCAAACGGGTCGAGCGGTTGATGCGCGACGCCGGCCCGCAAGGCGCGTTCCTGCGCAAGAAGTGGCGCATCCCCTCGACCCGGTCGAACCCGAAGGCGACACCGGCACCGGATCTGGTCAACCGGCAGTTCAGCGCTGCGGCGCCGAACCGATTGTGGGTCGCTGACGCCACCCGCATCCCCTGCGGCGAGGGCGTGTTCTGGTTGGCCGCCGTCCGGAGGTGTTCTCCAACCGCATCGTGGGCTGGCGGTGCTCCGACCGCTGCGACACCGACCTGATCCTCGGCGCCCTCGAATGCGGCATCTGGTCGCGCGACGTCCGCGACGGCCAACTGATCCACCACTCGGACAGGGGATCGAACTACACGTCTTGCCGCTTGGCGCAACGCTTGGCTGACAACGGGATCCTGCCCTCGACGGGCTCGGTCGGGGACTCGTTCGACAACGCGCTCATGGAGAACTTCTGGTCCACGTTGAAGATCGAACTGGTCTACCGCAACTCCTGGCGGACCCGCGACGAGGCAGAGAACGCGATCTTCACCTACATCGACGGCTGGTACAACACCCGCCGCATCCAGAAAGACCTCGGCTGGCGATCCCCAGACGAGTACGAAACCGCCTGGCACACTCACCAGGCACAACACGACGAGACGGCTATCGTTCAGCCTGAGCCCACCGGCGCCAGGTAACCAACCCTCCGGCAAACCCGGGGGAACCTCACATCGACGCAACTCGGCCCCCGCAAGTGGGTCATCCCGTGAGATTGCTCATCCGCCGCTGACCGAATGCCGACCAATGCCTTCCGCCGGCACCGGCGTGGATATCTCATGTTGTCGGACCGTTATCGATCATGGACGTCGCTCGGTGGGGAGCCAGCACGCATGGAACAGGTCTTTCGGATGTTATTGGTGCGCAACGCCGAAGCGGCGGATCCCCAGACCGATGCGGTATCGGTGTCGAACACACCGCTGCAGCAGGAGTTGGGCGGCGTCACCGGCGACGAGACACGTAGCGAGGTCATCGAGCGCGCGAAGGCGTTCGTCGGCAGTAGCCGGTTCGTCGACGACGCCGAGCGGGTAGCCGGCGGGCCGAAGCTGCGCGAGCTGCGTACCAGGCTGAGGGAGCTGCGGGACCCTACCGAGGATCAGGTGGAGCAGACCGTACGCGACATGCTCGGTGACGGCTACGCCGAGCAGGTCGGCGGTACGACGTGGCGGGAACGCAAGGAACAGTTGGCCGACAGCGCGCTGGCGCTGAAGCTGCTGTCCACCAGCGATCCGGGTGCGATGGCGGAGCTGGTCGGGTTGCTACGCACCGTGCGCTTCGTCGAAGCCTGGGTGGACCGCAACGGCACCGACCGGGCGGCGGCCACCCTGCCGATCCTCGACATGCCACTGGTGCTGCCGGTGCTCTCCGGGCTGAAGCTGGCGCCACAGCGGCCGAACACCACCGCACCTCCGGCACGTGCGGTGCCGACGCTTGCGGACTTGCAGCAGGTCGGGCGGCAGGGGCAGGTCATCGACAGCGTCGTGCGAGAGCTGACCACTATCGCTCCCCGATTCTTCCGCACCCAGGACGGCGACCCGCAGGAGCCGGGCGGCGCACGGCTCGACGACGGCCGACCCACGCCGAAAGCTGCCGCGAAGGCCGCTGGCATCAGCATCGCGGGCACCCAGGACCGCCCCCGCCTCGGGCTCTCCGACGCCGGCGTCAAGGTGATCAGCGAAGCCAGTCGCCGTTACCTCGGTCAACTGGGGCTGGACCTGTCGCGGGACTCGGTGAGCCAGGTGGTGGCTCGGCTGGACACGGAGAAGGCCGGGTTGGTACGCGACCTGCGCCCCACGGCGGGGAACACCGTACTGGCGCTGGCCGACATGTTCCGTGCCGGCTCGTACGGGCTGGGTGGTGCGTTCCTGTGGCGGTTCCCCGGAGGCGACCGGCAGCCGCTGCCGACCACGCACGGCACGGTACGGCCGATCGGGGAGGGTGAGTTGCTGGTGGTGCGGCAACAGCTCACCGGATACGAGCCTGGCGAGGTCGCCCACATCGAGAACGTGCTGCGGGGTGAGAACAAGCAGCGCACCCACCGGCGTCGCGAGGTCACCGAGGAGATCTTCGTGACCGAGCGCGAGATCGAGCGGGAGGAGGAGCGCGACCTGGAGACCACCGAGCGCTTCGAGCTCAGCCACGAGGCGTCCGAGGTGCTCAAGGAGGAGGCGGAGGTCGAGGGCGGGCTGCGGATCCGCGCCCAGGTCAGCCCCGCCGTGCTGATCGAGGCGAACGCACGGGCGGCGTACACCAACGCCCGCGAGAGTTCCCGGAAGAAGGCCAGCGAGTACGCCCGTGAGGTGGTCGACAAGTCGGTGAACAGGCTCGCCGAGCGAATCCGTACCCAGGAGACGCTGCGGGTGACCCGCGAGGTGGAGGAGATCAACGACCACAGCGTCGACAACGTCGACGGGGACGGCCACGTGGTCGGTGTCTACCAGTGGGTGGACAAGTGGTATGAAGCCCAACTGTTCCGCTATGGCGGTCGCACCATGTACGACTTCGTGATTCCGGAGCCAGCGATGTTCCTCACCGGTGCGCTGGAGGAGGACGCCACCCGGGAAGTGGGGCGACCGCGCCCGGAGCCGTTCCAACTCGACGCCAGCCAGCTCACCGAAGCCGACTACCTCTACTGGGCGAACAAGTACCACGCCACCGGCGTCCAGCCGCCGCCGCGGTTCGAGGAGACCCGCTCGGTGACGTTCTCCTCGGGTGGCGGCGGTGAGGCCGGCGACATGTCTCAGCGCCAGGACCTGCCCATTCCCGAGGGGTACAACGCGGTGCAGGCCCACGTCACTGCGGGCTTCTCCGGATCCCAGATCTACATCTCGGTTGGGCGCAAGGTGTTCCTGTACGAGGCGCACTCCGGCCTGCGGTCGACGAACCTCGACCTGGAGGAAGGCACGATCCCGGTCACGATGGTCGCCAACGACACGCCGCTGTTCGCGGTCAGCATCGAGGTGGTCTGCCGGCGCACGGAGCGGGCGATGCTGGACTGGCAGATCCGTACCCACGCCGAGATCAAGCAGGCGTACCTGGAGCAGCAGGCGCGGTTCGACGAGGCGACGGCCCGGGCGGCGGCAAACCACGGGGTGGTCATCGACGGCCGCAACCCGGGGGCCAACCGGGCGTTGGAGCTCACCGAGCTGAAGAAGGCGTGCATCTCGGTGCTGACGCACCAGCACTTCGACGCCTTCGGCGCGGTGGAGACCGGTGCGATGGGGGTGCCGCAGGTGGACGTGGCGGTGGTCGAGGAGCAGGGCAACTACATCCGGTTCTTCGAACACGCCTTCGAGTGGCAGCTGATGAGTTTCCTGTTCTACCCGTACTTCTGGGGCCGGAAGAGCACCTGGCTCGACCGGGTGCGGTACGACAACAGCGACCCGGAGTTCGCCGAGTTCGTACGCTCTGGTGCCGCCCGGGTGCTGCTGCCGGTGCGGGAGGGGTTCGAGACCTCGGTGGAGCACTTCATGCGTACCGGACAGGTCTGGCAGGGCGGGCCGCCACCGGAGATCACCGACCCCGAGTACCTGCCGATCGTCAAGGAGATCCAGGAACGTACCGGCGCCCCGGGCGACGAGGTGCCGGAGGGGGCGCCCTGGCGCGTACGCGTGCCGACCCGACTGGTCCGGCTGCGCCCGGAAGGCGGGCTACCGAGCTGGGCCAAGCATGACGACGGCACCTGGCGGCCGGACGAATCGGACGCCCGGTGACGGGGCCGGCGGCTCGGCTCCAGCATGGATGGTAACGAGGACTTCGGACGGTTCCTGGAACTGCTGCTGGCCGACAGCATCGCCGCAGGCTGGTTCAATCCGGACGCGGCGGGCTCACCGGCGTCACTGACCGGTGAAGTGATCCCGTCGTACCGCATCACCCTGCCCCCGGCGGGTGAGGACGGCGGCGGTGACCCGCCCGACGGGGGTGGTGCCGACGGCGGGAGCGAGCCGTCTCCGCTGCGGCAGGCGTTGGCGGCGGTGCTCGCCGACGGCGGCACCGCCACGCTGGGGCGCGCCAGCTCCCCTACGGTGCGTGCGCTACTGGACCCCACGGCCCGCGACGAGGTGCGGCGTACGGTGAGCGCCGTCGTCACCGCGACGGATGCGTACCGAAGCGAGCTGGACGTTGCCGTACCATCCGACGCGCCGCACGACATGGTGCTCGCGGCGCTGCTGTCGCTGCTGCACGGACCGGCGTGGGGTGCCGCCCAGACCCGGCTGCACGCGTTGCTCGCCTGGTATGAGCGGACGATCGCACTCAGCGTGGTGATCACTGTTGAACGGTTGGGCCGCCGCGACTCGGAGCCAGCCATGTTTCGCGACCTGACCAGGGCGGTGCGGCTGGGCCGCAACCGGCTCAGCAGCGAAATACGCGCCCTCGTCGACGCCACCGTCCACGTGCCGCACACCCACCAGGCGCTGGTGGAACGGCAACTCACCATGCTCGCCGGACGGCGGGCCGACTGGCAGCGGCGACAACTGGTGGCGCAGTTGGCCGGGGTGGCACCACCGACGCCGGCCGACCTGGAGGCGTACCGGCGGCTGCGGGTGTTGACCCGCCGTCGGACCGACTTGGAGGCGGTGCTGAGCGCGGGCCGGGCCGAACGGGAGCGGCTGCGCCGACAAGCCGGTTCCTCCGCGGAGACCCGCGAGACCCGATCCGCTAGCAGGGCCCAGCTGCGGGTGCTCTGGCCCCAGATTCAGGAGCAACAGCAGGAGCTCGCGACGACGAGCCGCGAGATCGCCAGCCTCCGCCGGACGCTCAGCGGCGCGACGATGAGCCGGATCGCCACGTACCAGGACGCCGAACGCCGCGGAATCCGGGACGACGAGGCCCGCCAGGAACGCGACGCCCTGCTGCAGCGCATGGACCAGGAACTCACGTCGTTGACGAGCCAACGGCTGTCGGTCGCCGACGAGACCGGCCGCTGGCAGCGGTACGAGCTGCTACTGGAGCGGCTGCTGAAGAACAATCACAACCTCGGGCTGGAACTGTTCATGGACTCGTTCCTGAAGGTCAGCTCGTCGGCGGAGCGGCGCCGCGACATCGGGATCTCCGCACACACCACCGGCCAGGTGCAGTGGCTGAGCTACCCCGGCCACGGCGACAACGCCGTCGACTGGAACTGCCACGCCGGCCTGCCGCTACTGCTCTCCGCCCCGCAGGAGTTCCAGCTTCCCGAGCGGTTCCGTGCCACCCCAGACGACGCGGCGGCGTACCGCCTGGCGGGGGGAAGCGCGGTGGTCGAGGCGCGCGCGTCCGACGACATCCAGGACATCTTCGGCAAGATCGCGTACGGCCTGCTCGGCCGGCAGGGGTCGCAGGAGACGGAGCTGGGGGCGCTGCTGCGCGCGCACGGCGACGACGAGATTGCCCCGGCCGAAGTGCTCACCCGTTCGTCCAGTGGCAGCGAGGTGTCCCGGCTACTTACCGGATTGGTCGCCCGCAACCTCACCCCGATCGAGAACGCCGCAGCCTTCAACGCGCTGCGCGCGGGGATCGTCCGGGACCTAGAAGCCGGTGTGGTGCGTGCCCGTGGCCTGCCGGTGGGGACGGTGCTGTTCCGCCGAGATCGGCTGCACGCCGACTCGGGCGTGTTCGGGCTGGGTCGCATCGTCACCCCCCGCATCACGGTGGGCGAGCTGCTCACCTCGGTACGGGAGTTACTCTCCAGCGACAGCAGCTCCGCGTACGACACCGAACGGCGCAGGTTGGTCAACCGGATCTGGCAACTGCTGCTGTGGCTGCGCTCGGCCGGCGCCGACGACCACCGGCGCGCGGCCTCGGTGTCGGTGGGCCACACCTACCGCGGCAGCACGCCCGACGACCTGACAGTACGGGTCTACTACTCCCACATGTATGACATCGCGGTGCGCTCCGGCACTCAGGTCAGTGTCGGCGACCAGCTCGGGCTCACCGGCTCCACCGGCAACGCGGTCAACTCGCACGTACACATCGAGATATTCCTCTCCCGGGGTGGCAGCCAGCTCGGCGCCTGCCTGCCCCACGAGTTCTTCCCGCTCACGTCCTAGCTGGGGCTGACAGTCCGGGCCCACAGGCGGATCGGCTTGCTGTCCGCCGATCGGGATGGCGTCGTGAACGCGCAGCACCAGCTGGACATAGTTCGTGTCGATCATCGGATTCCAGTACGTCTCATGTGTGCGACGTAGACGTAGCGGTGGCCAAGGACGCTTGACCACCGCCGGAGCCCTCCGACACCGCGCCTGGCGCTACTCCCGGTGACAGCGCCGGGCGAGCTTCGCGGTGACGGTGGGCCGATCAGATGAACGTGAGCGAGCTGAAGAACGCCGGGTAGCAGTCGACATAGATGTCGTAGACGCCGGGCGGCACGTGCACGGGGCCCAGGGTGGCCCCGTTGGAGCACCGGGCGCTGACCGCGGTCGTCGGCTGGCCGGTGAGGGTGCAGCCCTGGAACACGATCAGCCACGGGTCGATGTACTGCCCGGCGTACGGGCAGGAGCCCGACATCACCGAGTAACCGCCGCCCTTCGCCGGTGAGGCGGCGGCCGCCGTCGACGTCGTGACGCTCAACGTGCCGGCGGAGCTCGCCGATGCCCGCTCGGCTCCGATAGCGGCGACAGCCGCGTCGCCGCTCGGCGCGGGTGCCGCGACCGCCGCGGACGGTGCGGCCATGAACGCGGCGAGCATCGCCGTCGCGGCCAACAGCAGACTGGATGCGCGGAGAATGCCGGATGGTGCTCCGGCGGAGGGTCGACTACGCCATGTCATGACCAGAACCACCTCTCGAGTGCTGTGCGATCTGCGGATGCTGGGGCGCGTACCTGGTCGCGCCCGACCCGGACGTGCCGTCGTCTGACGTCCATGGCGAAGCGTTCCAGGGTGCCGGTGGCCGGGTCTTCGTGACATTGCGAGAACCGGGTCGCCGGCGTACCCCGGTTCTTGTGAATGTCCGCAAGGCTGTCCGGTCCGCGTCAACCGGGCGGCGTGGCCGGAGCGCATCGATTACCGTTGATTGGCATGGGCGGTCTGTTCAGCCTGTGGCGGCAGCGAGTGGCCGACAACGCCCGCCGGGCGGTGGACGCCTACCAGGAGGAGCTGCTGGAATACCGCAACCTCGCGGCCATGCCGCGGGTGCGGTCGGAGATGCTCGATTTCGCGGTCTTCCTCCGTCAGCGCACGGTCGACCTCGCGGCGGACAGCGCGCCGTTCCACGTGCAGGATCTGGACCTGATGGCCGCGATGGGCCGCCAGCGCGGCGAGAAGGGACTCACCCTGACCGCGCAGCGGCAGGTGCTGCTCGTGCACACCCGGCTGACGCTGCGCGAGGTGTACGAGGCGGCCGGCCCGAACGACATCGCCGCGACGATGCACACGCTCGCCTGGCTGGCTCCCGCGGGACTGGCCGCCCAGGGCGCGTACACCCGGGGCTGGATCGAGGGGCAGCGGCGCACGCTGGCGACCGTCGCCCAGGTGCGGCTGCTGACGGTGATGCTGCTGGCCGGCGACGACAGCGCGACCGACCTGGCGCGCGGCCTGCACATGCCGGTCCCCGACCACGTCGTCGCGACGGTGGTCCGGGTGGCCGGCGGGTCGCCCGGGCCGGACCAGGCGGCGCGGGACGAGTTCGCCGGCGCGCTGCTGAAGACGCACTGGATGCCGCTGAGCTGGCCGGAGCCGCATGAGGTGGTCGCGCTGATCCCCAGCTCGCCGGGCGGCCGGCAGCCGGCGGTCGAGCGCGCGCTCGCGCTGGCCCGCGACGTGGCCTCGATGACCGGCCGGCCGTGCGCGGCCGGCACCGCGCCTGGGCGGGTGCGCGCGTTCGGCGACGCCGTGGCGCTGGCCCGGCAGGTCAGCGAGGTCGCACCGGTGCGGGCCGTGCCGCGCCACGCGTACACGGTCACCGACGTCTTCGCCGAGCTGGGCGCCGCCCGGCTGGCGGAGGTCGGGCAGTGGCTTCAGGTGGTGGCGGCGCAACTCGACGCAGGCCCCGACCTGGTCGCCACGCTGGACGCCTACTACCAGCACGACATGAACCGGCTCGACACCGCGGCCGCGCTGTGCATCCACCCGCGCACACTCGACTACCGGCTGACCCGGGTGCGCGACCTGACCGGGCTGGAGCCGGGCTCGACCCGCGGCGTACGCGTGCTGAGCACCGCCGTCGCCCGGATCCTCGCCGGCTAGATCAGCAGCCGGATGAACCTGGCAAGCTGCGAGCGGCCCGGCGAGATACTCGCTCACAACTACGCCGCCGCCTGGTTCAGCGTCATCGGCGACCGGAAATCAGCCAGGCCACACCTTGCCTTGATCCGGGGCCGGGCGACCCGATGGCCCTGGAACGACGTGGGCGCCAACCCCATGGCCGTCTATCGCGTTCACCGGCTGCGGGCAGCGCTGGGCATCTGATCCAGCGTCCCGTTAGGGTACCGACAATCGATGCGGTGGTGAGCCACTCGATCGTCAACGCGGGCCGCCTCTCGCGCACCACCGACCCAGAGTCGACGGGCGAGGGTGTCTAGTACTCCAGCCGTAGATCGTGATCGTTGCTGTCGGGGCCAGTCGAGAAATCTTCTCCTGGTGGAGTTGATGCTCGCTGGGCTGGTCTCTAGCCGGCCCGGTGCTCTGCGCCGTCTACTACGGAGCGGACGCAGGTCAGCCAGTCGTTCCACGCGGCGGGATCCGTTGTCCCGCCGTCTGCCTCGATGCCGATGTCTCCCAGGCGCGTGAGCAGGTCGTCCCCGGCGCGGTTCGCGAACTGCCACACGAACCGGGACATGGCCACGAAGGCCACGCGCTCGTCCATCGAATAGCGGCTCATCGCAACTCCCCTTCGGACGAAGCCCACACGCTGCGACTGTAATCGTGATCTTGCCAATTTAGGCACGAGCGTCTTGCTGGACGATCAAGCCGCCAGAGGTAACTTCCCACCAACCGCATCGGGAACGGCGCTCGACCCTTGTGCCGGCGGTCGAGCCGGTCGACGTAATGTCGGCGCTGTCACCAGGTGGCCCACACTCGGATGACGGGGGGCGAGTGGGTGGTCTATACGCCGGTTGTACGGCGATTGTACGGGCCACGCCGTACCGTTCTGCTGTCCAGACTGGCCCATCGGGGAGCACCCCCGTGCGCCCTGGATGCGCGGCAACGCACGACGCCCAAGCGGGACCGTTTATCCACACCCCGCGCGCGGCGACCCTCGCCCCACAGTCGTACTACTGGAGGATCTTGCCTCATGCGTAAATCCATCGTGGCCGCCGCGACGGCGCTGAGCGTTGTCGCGACCGGTCTCGCCGTGGCTGGAGTCGTCGTGCCCGTCGGGCCGGCGGCTGCGGCGCTCAGTGACGTTCCAGCGGACTGTAGCGTCTCCACCGCGGCGTACCGTTCCGATGGGCAGCGTCTCAGCTACGTGTACTCCGACAGGACGACCAGCACCAAGGCCTACGCCAACGACATTCTTGGCTGGGTGCCGTCGGCGCATCAGCAGATCGGTGCCTCTGGTGACGACACCAGCTTCCGCAGCACCGAGTACGCCGCCCATCCGACCGACGGCTGGCTCTACAAGGTGAGCCGCCAGGGCGAGTTGGTCGACGGCACCTGGAGAGTCACGGCGATCACCGCCAGCCGCTTCAAGAACGGGTTCGCCGATACCCGCATCCTTGCATCGGCGTCGCCGTACCTCTACCGCGTGGCGGGCACTTCGCTCTACCGCTACACGGAGACCTACGTGGACGACGTGTTTACGCTCTCCGCGCCGGTGAGGCTGACCACCACCGGCTGGGACGCGGTCAACACACTGACCTACGAGCGCAGCGGCGGAACGGGCAGCGCCGCCGTGGACGTGCTGATCGGTACCAAGGCCAACGGGGAGCTCAAGGAGTGGCGAGTCAACCGGGCCACCCCGACAACGATCACCTCGAAGGTACTGCGGGCGAGCGGCTGGGGATCCTTCACCAGCCTCAGCACGGGCTACTGTGACGCGCACCCCAACGGCCGGCCGCTGCTCGGGATCACCGCCGCCGGTTCGGCCTCCGTGCATTTCGACGCCCTGAAGACGGATGGAGTCGGCACGGACATCAAGGGTGGGTCCCTCGGCTCGCTCGGCTGGACCGCGAAAGCCTACGGTCAGTAGCGGGAGGACCTCCGTGAGTCCGTAGCTGTACTCGGACGGACTCGTCCGAACTCACGACGGCGCCGTGCCGACGATCCTGACCCGGGATTGTCGGCACGGCGCCGTTGTGAGTTCGAGTGAAACGCCGTCCAACGTCTTCAGTCCGTTCGCCGCGACACGCTACGTAGCCACGGGTGATCAGCGACCGGACGGCTGCCCGGACGTTGGCATCGGTCGCGATGACGCACACCTCGGACGGCGGGCCGAGATCGATGAGGCCGGTGCCCGGGCGCGACCGCAGGCCCCGGAGCCGCAGTACGGTGCCAACACAACACAACACAACCAACACGCCGACAACAGTGCCCACCAGTAGGGCCAGTATCTGAATACCTCAATCCTGCCCGCTTCAGCGGCGCCGAATTGTGTGTCTGGTCAGCGGCTGGCGAGTTCGGCGAAGATCGCCACCAGTTCGGGTCGGTCGAACGGGCCGACGTGGGGTGCCGCGATGCTTCGTACGTCGGTCGGGTTGTCCGGGGTGAGGCGGTCGGCCTCGGTGATGAACCGGTCCTGTAGCGCAGGTGGGATCAGCCGGTCGTGGGTGAAGCGCACGTACGTTCGGGGAATCCGGCCCCACGTGCCCGCTTCGCCGCGGGCATCGGCCAGCGGGATGCTGGCGGGTTCGTCAGGCTCGAGCGTGTTGAGCAGCCGGCTCACCGCCTCGTCGGTGAAGTCGCCGGCGAGGCACTGCTTGATGCCATCGAACACCGCCGGGTCGGCCGAGCGCCAGTTGATTCGGGCCACCCCCAGGATCGTCGGATCGGCGACCACTGCCTGGGTCACCAGGGGGAGCAGGCTGTCACTGTTCTCTGGAGTGGCAAGGTAGGCCGCCAAGTTCGGCAGGTCGACGCAGCAGTACGCCGCCATGTAGACGACCCGGTCGAGCAGTTCGGGGATGGCGTTGCCGACTCTACTCACGGTGACGCCGCCCTGGCTGGCGCCGGCCAGGATCACAGGCCCGTGGCGGCGAGTGCGGCGCACCACGTCCACGACGCGCTCGACGTAGTCGTCGATGGTGATCTTGGCGAGGGGCGACGGCTCGGTTGCCAGCCCTTCGAGGTCCTGCGGGGCTTGGTACGAGCGGGGGAAGAACCCTTCAGCTCCGTGTCCCGGAAGGTCGACGGCCACGCACCGGTGCCCCCGCAGGGTGAGTTCGGTGATCAGTCCCGAGCAGAAGTACGACGAGGAGTTGGTGCCGTGTACAAAGACCAGCGTCGGCGGTCGACGATCGCCGGTGGTGTCTTTCGTCGTCATCGAGATTCTCCCTTGTCGTTGTGGAATTGGTGGGGTGGTCAACGGCTCGGTTGGCGCCACATTGGCCATAGGGGTGGGCTGTCCGCCACGTGAACCGGTTCGCCGAGGTCCGCGAAGCCGTGTCGTAGGTAGAGGGCGCGGCTCCGCGGTGAGCTTGCCTCCAGGTACGCGGCGAGCCCGTCGGCGTCCGCTCGCTCCAACCGGTGGCGCAGCATCGCCGAGCCGAGTCCGGCGCCCTGCCGCCCGCCCACCACCCCCATGCACGAGAGGTAGAGGTGCGGTTCGCGACGGGGATGCCGCTCGGCCAGTGCCCGCCCGAGAGTCCGTAACCGCACGCCGTTCGCGCCGAAGATCGAGCTCTGGTCCATGTCGGGCGCGTTCGGATGTTCCTCGTCGGGTGCCTGGCCCGCAGGCAACGCCCGCCATACCGAGGCACCCTCGCCACGAGCGATCAGGTATGCCTCGGCGGCGCCCTGATCCAGTAGCTGACCGTAGAAGTACGACTGGAGACGGCCGCGCTCATCCGATGCGGGGAAGAGCCAGCAGGCGACCGGATCGTCCGTGAACGCCTCGGTGAGGACGTCCAAAACCGCCTGCCGGTCTGCGACATCCGTCTGCCGCACGAGCACGTACGGTGTATCTTTCGTCATGCGTACAACGTATCGCCGTTCCGGCGAAACCGGGTCCCTGCCGCCCAGAGAAGCAGAGTAAGTGTACTAGCCGGAGAAAGATTGACCTAGTACATTGCAGTCGGACGACAACCGCACCAGTAGATCGGAGGGCAGTCATGCCTTCGCCGACGCCGCGCCCGGATCCGCCGTACCGGCGCATCGTGGAGGAGCTTCGCGGACGAATCTTGTCCGGCGACCTGCGGCCGGGGGACCGCCTACCCTCCGTCCGGCAAATCGCGCAGCGGTGGGGCGTCGCGGTAGCGACCGCGACCAGAGCGATGGCGACTCTCCGTGACAGCGGGCTGGTCGAGACGACGGTCGGTTCCGGTACGGTGGTCAGCAACGACGCCCGCCGCAAGCACCCGGTCGGCCCGGCCGCGTCGCAGTGGCCACGGCAGGCCCGGGCGTTCAAGCAGCCACTGGGTCGGATGCACGTCCTGCGCGCCGCCATCGCGATCGCCGACGCCGAGGGACTCGACGCAGTGTCGATGCGACGTCTCGCGGTCGACCTCGGCGTCGGCCCGATGTCGCTCTACCGGCACGTGGCGAACAAGGACGATCTGGTGACGCAGATGGTCGACGAGGTCTTCGGCGGATCCGAACTACCCGACCCGGGACCACCCGGCTGGCGTGCGAAGCTCGAACTCGTCGCCCACCAACAGTGGGAACTGTGCCGGCGACACCTCTGGCTGCCCAGAGCCGTCTCGTTCACCCGTCCGGCGCTTGTGCCCAACATGATGGCGCACACCGAGTGGATCCTGCGCGCGCTCGACGGACTTGGGCTGCCCATGACGACACGGCTCCGCGAGGCGCTCACGCTCCACGGACTGGTCGCCACCGTCGCGCTGTCCATGGCGGCCGAGGTCGAATCGGAGCAGGAGACCGGTGTCACGCTCGACGGGTGGTTGCTGGCACAGCAGAAGCGAGCCAACCAGACGCTCGACAGTGGAAGATTCCCACTGCTGTCGACGATCCCGACCGAGACGGTGTCGGACCTCAATGGACTGTTCGAGTACGGTCTCGCAGGCCACCTCGATGGGTTCGCCACCCTGGTGGAGGATGCTGCCCGAGCGCGGTCATGAGGGCGCGACGGACCGTCGTCTGAGCGGCCGGCTTCCGACAGCCTGCAGGTCGTCTTGCCCCTAAGCAACATGCCCCGCGCCGCCGTTCCACGATCGACCGGACAAGCCCTGGCCGAACGAGAAGCTGGCCCGTCACGTTCAACTTCACGAGTCCACCCGGTGCTCCTCCCGCCTGGCTACAGACGGAAAGTGGGCCGGGCGGACCGTACGTTCGTGACCTCGGCACCCGGCTTTCGGCGCTCAGAAGCCCGGCTTTCGGCCGGTGGATGATCAGCAGCGGAAGGTTCGGTGAATTGGGTCGTATCGGGTTGCCGAGTGTGGAGCGAGCACCGCAGGGTTGGGGACCGACTGCGGTTCCCCCCAACCACGGAAGTGCATGCCTGTGCGTCTGCTGGCGTTCCTCGCCGCCCTTGTTGCCGTGTTCCTCGTCGCCGCTCCGGCGCAGGCGCAGGCGCACGTCCGCGCGACCTCGGTTGCGGTCGACCTGCGCAGCCAGGGCGACGGCGTCACGGCTGTCGTCGACGTGGAGTACGACGTCCTCGCCCGGCTGTTGAGCCTCGACGGTGCGCTGAGCCCGGACGCGGTCGGCGTGGACGGCGCGGCCGCCGAGGTGCCGACCGAGGCGCGGCGCAGTGCGCTGGACGCGCACGCGAGCGACGTGGCGACGTACGTCGGCGAGCGGCTGCGGCTGAGCCGCAGCTCGATCGGGTGTACCGCTAAGGACGATGCCCGCGTCGAACTCGCCGACTCCGGTGCGGTGCGGGTCGCGCTCGCCTACGACTGTCCGGCGTCCGGCGCGTTGACCGTCCGCAGCGACATCTTCCGCGTCTCCGACGGCGTCATTGACGACACGACCACGATGGTGGCCTACGACATCGGCGGCCGCCGCGGTGCGGTGTTGCTCGACACCGCCCGCACCAGTGTCACGGTGGGGCACACCGACCTGCTCAGCGAGATCCCGCGGTTCGTCCGGCTTGGGGCGGAGCACCTGCTCTTCGGGCTCGACCACGTGCTGTTCCTGCTGGCGCTGCTGCTGGGCGCGAAGCGGTTGCGCGACGTCGTCGAGGTCGCCACGGCCTTCACGGTCGCACACTCGGTGACCCTGGTGCTGGCCGCAGTCGGCTGGGTCAGCGTGCCCGGGTGGATCGTCGAGCCGCTCATCGCGCTATCGATCGCGTTCGTCGCGGTCGACAACCTGCTGTCGCCGAGGACGAGCCACCGGCTGCCCGTGGTCTTCGGCTTCGGGCTGCTGCACGGGCTCGGCTTCGCGGGCGCGATCAGCGTTGACGGCCCGCTGTCGGCCTCGACGCTGGCCGACCTGGTCTCCTTCAACGTCGGCATCGAACTCGTCCAGTTGACGATCATCGGGCTCGCCTTCCCGGGACTGCTGTTCCTGCGCAGGGCGGCGACCACGCCGGTCGCCGCTCGCGTCCTCACGCTCGGCACCGTCGCGGCGACAGTCGCCGTCGCTGGTGCCGGTCTGGTCTGGTTCGTCGAACGGTCGCCGATCCTGACCTGACACCCCGTTCCCACCCCCATCCGAAGGATCCCGATGTCCACGTTCAGCTGGACACGCGCGCGCCTGCGCGTCGTCCTGTACACCACGACGCTGGGGCTCGCCGCCAGCGTCGTGGCGGGCCCGCTCACGTCATACGTGGCGTACGCGATCGACCCGCCGGAAGCCACCATCAGTGGCGTCGTGTACGTCGACGCCAACGGCGACGGCGTTCGGAACGACGGCGAGGCCGGTCTGGCCGGCGTCCGCGTCTCCGACGGCGTCGTCGCCACCACGACCGCAGCCGACGGCACCTACTCTCTGACAATCTCGACCGACCGCCGCACGACCGACATCGTGTGGGCCACCCAGCCCCGCGGCTACCAGTTCGGCCTCGACGAGTTCAAGGAGCCCAGGTTCTGGGCCAACCTCGGCCAGCTCGTCGATGGCGCGACGCCCGCGGCGGACTTCGCCCTCGAGCGCGACCGGTTCTCCGACGGGGACAACTTCTCCTGGGCGAACATCGCCGACCCGCACGTCAACGCACAGCTGCCCGACCAGATCCGCGAGATCAACTCTACGGGCACGGACCTGCGCTTCATCGCGGTCAGTGGTGACCTCACCAACGACGCCAGCCAGGGGCAGTTCGACACGTATCGTCGCGGTACCCAGCAGTCGGGCGTCGGCGTGTGGCCGGCCGTGGGCAACCACGAGTACGCGGGCGGGTCGGAGTACGCGGCCAAGATCGACAACTATCGCAAGAACGTCGGTCCGGAGTGGTACTCGTTCAACTACGGCAACCGGCACTTCGTGGTGCTCGAGAACAACGGCTCGGCGCCGTTCGACGAGGAGCTGAACTGGCTCAAGGACGACCTCGCCGCGAACGTTCCGCTCGACCGCGACCCGCGCAACGACATTGAAGTCGTCGTCCTCACCCACCAGCCGATGAACGTCCCGTTCGGCTCGCCATCGACGTACGACGCCTTTGGTGACGTGCTCGAACAGTACAAGGCGCAGCTGATTCTGGTCGGCCACGAGCACTCCAACCACGTCGAGAACAACTCGGCGTTCGCCTCGACCGCCAAGCACATCCAGACCGTGTCGAGCTCCTACACAATCGACAACGCGCCCCGCGGCTTCCGCTACATCCATATGGCCGGTCCGGACTTCGACAACCCGTTCCGGATGTACGGCGAGAATGAGCACCTCACCATCGTCAGCCCCGCGCCCGACTCGAAGGTGCCAGCCGCGAAGTTCCCGGGCATCCAGGTCAACGCCTACGACACCGGCGACGAGGTGGTCTCGGCGCGCTACCGGATCGACGGCGCCAAGAACTGGATGCCGCTGCACCACAGCGGCGAGTTCACCTGGCAGAGCAACCTGCCCAACAGCCTGCAGAAGGTCGGTAAGCACCGCATCGACGTGATGGTGGTCGACGCGGCGGGCAAAACCTGGACCAAATCGGCGGACTTCACCCTCACCCGCGAGCCGGCGCTCAAGCCGGTCGCCGGCGGTGACTGGAACCAGCACCACGGCAACGAGGCCCACTCCGGTGTCGCGCCGGCACAGGAGGCCGGCCGCCGCCTGGCCTGGAGCTTCCGTACCGACGGCACCTTCCTCACCGGGTCGCCGGTCATCCACGACGGCGTCGTCTACGCAGGCACCCGCGACGAGAACGGAGACCGTAACAGCCGGATCCACGCCGTCCAGCTCAAGGACGGCAAGGAGTTGTGGAACTTCGAGGTGCCGCAGTCGATCCACGGCAGCCTCGCCTACGGCGACGGCTTGATCTTCGCGCCGACCCTCGGCTCGGAGCTCTACGCCGTCGACGCGAGGACCGGCAAGCTGCGCTGGAAGGCCCTGCCCGAGCAGGCACCGGCCCCGAACAACCAGCGCACCTACGGCTACTACTCGCCGGCCGTCTCCGGCCACACCGTGCTCTGGCCCTACCAGACCCGCTTCGGCATCGGCAGCCAGGGCGTCCTCAAGGCGCTCGACACCCGCACCGGGCGGCAGATCTGGGCCTCCCCGATGTCCGGCGCGACCATGAGCGACGGTACGCCCGCCGTCATGGACGGCACCGTTTACGTCGGCAACGAGACCGCCGACCGCGTGCTCGCCTACGACCTGGCCACCGGTGCCCGTAAGTGGACCGGAACCGAGTCGCTCGGCAGCTGGCAGGACGGCGTACCGACCGCGGCCGAGGGAAAGGTCTTCATCGGCGCCAACAACGGCATCGCCGCCCGTGACGCCAAGACCGGCGCGACGCTGTGGACCTACCGGAGCTCGCGCTCCTCGCTCGTCTCGAGCGGCTCGACCCCGAGCGCCGCGGCCGTCAAGGACGGCGTCGTCTACATGGGCTTCCCGAGCGGCGCCGTCGTCGCCCTCGACGCCCAGAACGGCAACGTTCTCTGGGAGCGGGCGCTGCCCGGCGACATCTACCACGGTGGCGTCATGTCCAGCCCGGTCGTGGCTGGCGACACGCTCTTCGTCGGCGCCAACAACGGCAGGTTCTACGCCCTGGCCACCGACACCGGCCAGATCCTGTGGAGCCACGAAATCGGCACCTGGGTGGGCGCCGGTCCGGCCGTCAGCGGCAACACCGTCGTGACGGGCGCCTGGGACGGCAACCTCTACGCCTACGTGCCGGGCGGCGAGTCCGCGCAGCGCTGGGCGACAGTGACCGGCACGGTCAGCGATCCGGAGACGGGCGCTCCGATCGCCGGCGCGAAGGTCACCGCCGTTGCCACCGGTCAGGACACCGCAGTGACCAGCACTGACGCCCGGGGCCAGTACCGGATCGGTCTGCCGGCGTCGACCTGGACCGTCACGGCGGCCAAGCGCGGCCTGATCGCCGACGACCGCTCGGCGGCCAGCGTCACGGTCCGCCTCACCGGCAACGCGACCGCTGACCTCAAGCTCATCAAGGTGATCCACCCGACCGCCGGCACGTCGACGTACGCGCCGGACTACGGCAACGGCAGCACGCGCACGGACGTCGTCACGGGCACGGAGTACTACTACCTGGCCAACAATAAGATCCGTGCCTCCGTGACGCCGTACGCCGCCGGCAACAACGGCATCGGCGGTCTGGGCCAGGGGGCGCTGTCGGACCTCATGCTCAACGACGCCAACGGCGCCGAGACCCTCGACTGGGGCGAGATGCTGCTGCGTCCGAGCCTCACGCCGCCCGACTCGTGGGACCGGCCGAACGACCAGCTCGATCTGCCCGGCCTCGCGGTCGACGGCGCTGCCGTGGTCGGCGACGGTCAGTACCGGGCGAACCCGGCCATCAAGGCGCAGGTCCGCTACGAGACTCTGCCCGACGCTCCGATCGTGAAGATGACGGTCAAGCTGACCAACACCGGCACGACGGGCTACCAAGGCTACTTCAACTACATGATCGACCCCGACAGCTCGGTCGACAACGGCCGGATCCCCGGGTTCAGCGGTACCAACCCGGGTCTGAAGACCTCGGGCTGGACCGGGAACTACGTCTACGTCGGTGCTGACGCGGCCACCACGAACGGCCAGGCCGCCCACGGTCTCGCGTGGGCACTGGACATGCCGACCGCGGTCGGTGCATTCGGCTACGTCGAGGGCCTCTACTACGACGCCACGATGGCGCCCGGTGCGACGAAGCAGTTCAGCTTCTACCACCTGACCGACTACGCGACCGCCGGTGGCGACCCCACGCGCAACATCGCGAATTGGGCTGACGAGATCGACCTGCACGACGCAGCTGTCCCGGATGCCGCTCGTGCGTCCGGCACCATCACCGCTGGCGGCGCCGCCGTCTCCGGTGCCCGCGTCGCCCTCGAGCAGGCCGGCACGGTGGTCGCGACCACGAGCACCGACGCCCAGGGCAAGTACCTCGTCAAGGCCCCGACCGGTCAGTACGACGTCCGGGTGTCCAAGCTGGGCTACCAGGCAGCCGCCGGCACGGTCACCGTGCCGGCGGTGGGCAGCGGCGTCGCCGACGTCGCGCTGAGCCCGGTCACGGTCGAGGCGAGCTACGGCAAGCAGATCGGCTCGGGTCTGGTCGAGGCGGGCTACGGCGACGTCATGCTCGAGAACGACAAGCTCTCGATGGCGATCGCCGACGCCTACAACGACTCGCAGCTCTCCGGTGGCACCCGCGGCAAGCCGGTCGACATCGCGGTCCGCGGCATGGCCGACCAGTTCGACTGGATCAACCTGCCCTACGTCTCGGCGACCCAGCCGACCGGCGATAGCGCGTGGGACAACCGGTCGGTGGCGGCGACCGACGTCCAGATCGTGCAGGCGACCGGCGACAAGGCCGTCGTCCGGGTCTCCGGGCCGGTTAAGGGCATCACGGGTCTGACGGCGACGACGACGTACACGCTGAAGCCGGGCGACAACTTCGCCATGGTCTCGACGGAGCTGAGCAACTCCGGCTCGGCTCCCCTCAGCGTGTGGACCGGCGACGCGATGGACCACGACGCGGCCGGCCAGGCCAGTGTCATCCCGGGTGCCGGCATCGTGACGCCGGGTGCGACGGCGGCGTACTCCCCGAGCAAGCCGTACATCGGCATGACCGGGACCGACCCGCAGGTCTTCGGTCTCGTCTACGGCACACCGGCCAGCGCCTTCGACGTCTACGCCGCGGGCAACTGGGTGATGAGTCGGTTCAACGTCGACGTGCCGGCGGGTGGTTCGTACACCCTCACTCGCAAACTGGTCGTCACCCCGGGCAACGACGCGGTGGGAATCCTCGACGGCGTCCCCACGCCGTAACGCACACGCACCCCACCACACGGGGCCGGCCCGGAATCCAACCGGGCCGGCCCCGTGCGCCGAGCCGACGATCCTGGCGGGATGTCCTGGCGGTGGACGGGTCGGTCCGTTAGGCAGCCCATACGCTGTCAGGGCTGGACGCGGTAGGACCGGTATCGGAGGTGATCATGTTGTACCCCTGCGAGCTCGTCAACGGCCCGCAACGGCACAACGAGTCGTGCCGTCCTCGCGGTCTCCGTCCATCCACGCAGCACGGCGAGCCAATCGATGCGGTCAGGCCGCTGCCAGGTGTGGAAGACGTTTGTGTCGGGGAAGAACGGCAGGCCGGGCTGGGCGGCGAGCTTCGTCAGGGCGTCGAGCTCGGCGCGTGCCAGGTCGAGCTCGCGGATCACGTCGCAGATGACCCAGCGGTACGCCTCGTTGCTCAGGCTCTGTTGCATTGAGCGTTGGCATGATCGAGGCAGACTTGAGCAGTGACGTCATCGAGCCAGCTTGCCCGTGGCTGCCTCCGAGGTCGGCGTTCGCCGGGTTCCGGTTCCCGCAAGAGGTGATCGTTGTCGGGGTGCGCTGGTACCTGCGATACAACCTGTCCTACCGGGACGTTGAGGAACTGCTGGTCGAACGCGGCGTCCAGGTCGACCACGTCACCGTCTACCGCTGAGTGCAGCGGTTCACGCCACTGCTGGCCGACGCCGCCCGATTCAGCCGTCACTCACCAGGCGACAGGTGGCACGTCGATGAGACCTACGTCAAGGTCAACGGAATCTGGCGCTACGTCTACCGGGCAGTCGACCAGTACGGGCAGGTCATCGACGTACTCGTCTCAGCCCGCCGGGACGCTGGTGCGGCTCGGCGGTTCTTCCGACGGGCGCTGTCGACGTTGAAGGTGACACCCCGCGAGGTCGTCACCGACGCCGCGCCGGTCTACCCCGGCGTGCTCGACGAGCTGATCCCGTCCGCGTGGCACCACGTCGAGCAGTACGCGAACAACCCGATCGAGGCCGATCACAGCCAGCTGAAACACCGGTTGAGACCGATGCGCGGGCTACGAACCGACAAGACAGCACAAGTGATCATCGTCGGGCACGCCTTCATGCAGAACCTTCGACGCGGCCACTACGAACTCGCCGTTGACGCCCCGCCCGTTCTGCGGGTCGCCGCAGCGTTCACCGAGCTCGCCCAAGCGATCTGATGACCGCGGACCCGACACCGGGTTCAACACATCCGCCGATCCGACAACGCAACGGCGCCTCCTCGGCGGGCACTGAGTCGTGCGCGGCGCCGCCCACTCCGGCGGCGCCGCACGCCGTCAACTCGGCAAGCAGGCCGTTGGGCCAATCTGCACCTCGCGCCGCGGCCACGCCCGTGGCCCCGGCGAGGTCACGTGCGGCTGACAGCGCCGAACAGGTAGCGCAGCTCGTCCAGCATGACGACCAGCACGCCGACGGCCAGCGCGGCGGCGCCGGCCAGGACCGCCTCGCCGGGGCGTACCGCACCGGCCGGCGCGAGCGCGCCGGCGACGGCACAGGCGACGAGGAACGCGTTGCGCCACACGTGGTGCCGGCCCAGGGGCGCGGTGGTGCGGCCGAAGCAGCGGCAGGTGCCGCCGCCGCGCCGCAGGTTGGCGACGATGGCGGCGGTGAAGGTGAGCAGCAGGGCGCCCGAGGCGAGGAACCCGGCCAGCGGGAACACCGCCAGCAGGACCACGGTGGTGAACTCGGTGGCGACCACGGCCGCGGCGAGCGGGCCGGCGGGCCGGTAGCCCATGTCGCGCACGGAGCGCGTGAACTCGCGGTAGGCATCGCGGCCGGAGACCTTCCCGACCGCCGCCGCCAGCAGGACCGTGCCGAGCAGCACCCGGCACCCGATCTCGACGTACATCTGTCATCGCCTCCCTCTGACCACGCCGAGGACCGCCTCGGGTGGCACCGCGCCGAAATGTCGCGAGTCCTGGCTGTGGGTGTTATCGCCCCGTACCGTCACGGCGCCGTCCGGTTCGATCCGGTGCACTCGTTTGACCATCCACGTCAGGTCTGCGGCGGGGACGACGTCGCGGGCACGGAAGACGACGAGGTCACCGACGGCGGGCGCCCGGCCGACGCGGACGATGAGCCGGTCGCCGTCCCGCAGCGTCGGCGCCATGCTCTGCCCGCTCACCACCACCAGGCGCCAGCGGCGGCGCAGCCAGCCGGTCATGTCGTCGCCAGCTGATAGCCGTCCGCCTGCAGGCGGAAGAGCCGGGCGTACTCACCGTCGGCCGCCATCAGCTCGTCGTGCGTGCCCGACTCGACGACGCGCCCGGCGTCCAGCACGACGATGCGCCGCGCGTCGCGCAGGGTGCTGAGCCGGTGGGAGATCAGCAGCCCGGTGCGGCCGTGGCGGATCCGGGTCAGCGAGGCGTGCACGCGGGTCTCGGCGTCCGCGTCGAGCCCGGAGCTGGGCTCGTCCAGGATGAGCAGGTCGGCGTCGGCGCGCATCAGGGACCGGGCGAGCGCGACCCGCTGCCACTGCCCGCCGGAGAGCGTCACGCCGGGCTCGCCGTCCTGGCCGGCGAAGGTGCGGCTGAGCAGCGTGGCGTACCCGTGGGGGAGGGCGCGGAGGCGGTCGTGGATCTCGGCGCGCGCGGCGGCCTCGGCGACCTGCTCGGTCGTGTGCGGCAGCCGGCCGATGCCGACGTTCTCCTCGGCGGTGAGGTCGTAGCACATGAAGTCCTGGAACACCGCGCCCATCCGCCAGCGCACCGTCTCGATCCGCAGCTCGCGCAGGTCCACCCCGTCCCACGTGATCCGGCCGCGGTCCGGGTCGTAGAACCGGCAGAGCAGCTTGACCAGGGTGCTCTTGCCGGCCCCGTTGAGTCCGACGAGCCCGACGGCCTGCCCGGCGGTGATCGTGAGGTCGACGCCCCGCAGGACCCAGGGGCCGTCCTCGTCGTAGCGGAACCACACGTCCTCGAACCTGATCGCGGTGCGCAGCGGCGGCGCCGGCAGGGTCCCGTCGACCAGGTCGGTGGGGCTGTCGAGGACGGCGACGTAGTGCCGGAACAGCCGCATGGCGGCGCCGGCCTCGCCGAGTTGGGCGGCGATGCCGGCCAGGCCGCTGTGCGCCGCGGCGAACGCGGCCAGCAGGAGGGTGAGGTCGCCGAGGCTGAGCCGGCCACGGACCGTGGCGTTCACCGCGAACACCGTTGCGGTGAGGGTCACCGCGGCGCCGGCCAACGCCCAGCACGCCTGCACCGTCGTGGTGTGCCGGGCCGCGGCCAGCTCGATCCCGGCGGCCGAGCGCACCGCGCGGATGAGCCGGTCGTGGAAGAACCGGCCGAGGTGGTAGAGGCGCACCTCCCGGGCGGCGCGCAGGTCGGTCAGCACGGTCTGGAACAGGAACCGGGCCCGGAACAGGCTGGCGCTTTCCTCCACGGCCCGCGCGGTCCGCCGGGACAGTCGCAGTTGGATGAGGAAGTCGGGCACCGCCACGGCGAGCAGGAGCAGACCGGCCGGCGGCCAGAGGGACGTCAGGATCACGGCGAAGCCGCCGATGGTGACGACGTTCTGGGCCGCGTCGACCGCGAACATGACGACCACGTACGGCGCCTGGGTGGCGGCCTGCTGGGCCAGCGCCAGCCGGTCGCGCAGGGCCGGCTGCTCGAACGGGCCCAGCCCGACGAAGGTGTTCAGTTTCCGGTACAGCCGCACGTCGGCGGCGATCGTGATCGCGTTCTGCAGGGCCGTGGTGAAGTATCCGGACACCCGGCTGGCGATCGCCGCCAGCGCGCCCAGGATGGCGATCGCCACGGCGTACCAGGTGGCGGTCGACGGGTCGGCCGAGCGGCCCCCGCCGACCTCGTCAAACAGCAGCTTGGTGAACCACGCGACGCCGATCGGGGGCGCCGCGCCGATGACGACGAGGGCGACCGTGGCGGCGAGCGCCCTGCGGTCCGCGCAGCCCAGTCGCAGGGCGGCTCGCAGCGTGGCCACGTCTCAGGCCAGGACCGGAAGCTGGTGGCCGGAGGTGACGACGACGCCGTCGACGACCGACAGCACGGCGGGGAAGCCCTTGACCCCGAACTCCTTCTCGGCCTGGTCCTCGTTGATGGTTGCCGTGTCGAAGTCGGCCAGGCGGGGCGCCATCTCCACCGTGTCCTCCGGCATTCCGATCATGAACACGAAGGTGTCGTGGCGGTAGCGCCGGGCGTCCGCGGTGAGGGTGTCCAGGATGGTCTGGCACGGTGGACAGGTGGGGGTCAGCATGACCACCGTGCGCCGACCGGCGGTCAGGTCGACGTGCGGGAAGCCGGTGACCTTCAGGCCCGGGGCGGGCAGCACCTCGGGGGCGGCCCCGCCGTCGTGGGCGGTGGCGGTCTGCGTCTCCCGGAGCCGCCGGGCCAGGGCCAGGGTCAGGACGAGGTTGAGCACGGCGACAGCGCCGATCACGGCGATGGCGGCGTAGGCGAAACCCGGCATGAAAACTCCTCAGCGAGTCAGCGGGGGGGGGGTGGGGGGCGCGCCGACGGCGCGGCCCCCGAGGATGAGCCAGGTCAGCAGGCGCCGACCTTCTTGGTGTAGCAGATCGGCGACGACGTCGTGACCGAGCACACGCCGGTGCAGGACAGGGTGCTCCGCCGGTAGTAGCGGAAGTACGAACCGCCCGAGCAGTAGCCGTTGGACACCGCGCAGCACGACTGGCCGTGCTCCGGCACGCAGGCGCCGGCCACCTCGCGGCCGAGCACCTTGCTGAGCATCGCGTCGCCGACGCGGTTGATGAGCTTGGTCATGGCAGACCTCCTTGGTGGGTGACTGCCATCACTGTGCTGGGTGCCGCTGCGCGCGCCCTGCGCTCCTACTGCGCGCCGACTGCGCTCCGCCAACGCGTCAACGATTCGCGCAGGTCGTCGGCGTACGCGGAGTCGAAGTGCTCGAAGATCTGCAGCGCCTCCTCGCCCAGCGCGACGGCCCGGTCGTGCCTGCCGAGGGTGGCCTGCGCCCGCGCGAGCAGGTGCAGCGAGTTCGCCAGCGGGAACGGCTGCCCGACGCCGCGCAGCATCGCCACCGAGCTCTCCAACTCCACCACCGCCCGGTCCGCGTCGCCCTCCTCGAGGTGCGCCTTGCCGAGCAGCCGCCGGGAGATCGCCTCGCCCCACTCGTGACGCAGCTCGTGGAACGCCAGCACCGTACGCCGCAGCAGCCGCCGTGCTGCCTCGCCGTCGCCGGCCGCGAGGTGCGTCGCGGCCAGCGCCTGCTCGGCCGTGGTCATGCTCATCCGGTCGCCGAGCCGGCGCGCGGCGGCCACCGCCTGCCGAAGCTGCTCCACGGCTGGCGGCCACTGCTCGGCGTGCCGGTGCAGCAGCCCGATGGTCTCCCGCGCGAGCGTCTCGCCCCACAGGTCGCCGTCGTCGACGAAGACCCGTAGGGCCGCGGCGCAGGCCTCCAAGGCGAACGGGGAGGTGAGCCGGTACTGCCCCTGCTGCATGCCGAGGGCCAACAGCACGTGCCCGCCGACGCGGCCGACCGGCCAGTGCGCGGCGCACAGCCGCACCATCACCAGGAGTGCGGCGTCCGCCTCCCGCAACCTACCGAGGTGGCGGCAGCACAGCGAGTAGCCCTGCAGGGCGACGAGGCGGTGCGCCACCCACCGCCCGCGGCCGGCCCGCTGCGCCGCGCGCAGCAGCGGCACGGCTTCGGCGTGCCGGTTCAGCGACCGGTACGCCGTGCCCAGGTGCAGCCGCAGCGACATCCGGGTCGCCGACGGCAGCTCGGTATGGTGGTCGAGCACGGCGCGCAGACAGTCGACCAGTTCGGGCAGGTGTTGGCTGCGCATCGTCGCGAAGTTGCCCATCGTGCAGGCCAGCCGCCCCGCTAGGTCGACGGCGCCCAGCCGCAGCAGGTCCTGCACCGCCGCGACCAGGTTCTCCCGCTCCGCCTCGAACCAGTCGACGGCCTCCCAGGCGTCGAGCGCAGGCCCCGCGTCGGCCACCGGCAGAGCCCCGCAGGGCAGCGACGCGTCGGCCCGCTCGGCGTACGCGTGCAGCCGTGCGTACCAGGCGACGACCTCGTCGACGGGGACCTCGGTGCGTTCCCGGGCGACGAGCCTGACCAGGTCGTGCATGCGTACCCGGCCGCTGACGTCGTCGGTCAGCAGGTGGGCCCGGCACAGCTGCTCCAGCAGCGGCTCCGTGGTCTCGTCCCACACGCCGAAGCTGCGCAGCGACGTGCGGCTGAGCACCGCGAGCAGCCGCGCGGCGGGCTGCGGCAACCGCTCGAACCCGACGGTGAAGCTGCTGCGCACGTCGAGCCCGTCGAGGGAGAGTTCGTCGAGGCGGCGTCGCTCGTCGCGCAGCCGCTCGCGCAACCGCGCCACGGTCATCGCCTCCCGCTCGGCCAGCCGCACGCCGGCGATTCGCAACGCCAGCGGCAGGCGACCGCACAACTCCACGACGTCGGCGGCGGCCCCGGCCTCCCGGTCGATTCGCTCGCCGCCGGCGAGCCCGGCCAGCAGGTCCAGGCCGTCGTCGATCGGCAGCACGTCGAGCGGGACGACCTCGGCGCCCGCCAGCCCCGGCAGCGCCCCCGTGCTCGTGACGACAGCGCTGCCGCCGGGCGGCAGCAGCGGACGCACCTGCGTCGCGTCCGCCGCGCTGTCCAACATCACCAGCAAGGTCTGGTCGGCGAGCACGGAGCGGTACAGCGCCGCGCGCTCCTCGGCCGCCGCCGGGATGGCCTCGCCGGCCACGCCGAGGGCGCGCAGGAACGCGCCGAGTACCGTGCCGGGCTGCGCCGGTTCCGGGGTGTTGCCGCGCAGGTCCGCGTAGAGGCACCCCCCGGGGAAGCGGTGCCGGCTCTCATGGGCGGCGCGCAGCGCCAGCGTGGTCTTGCCCGTTCCCGCCAGCCCGGTCACGACGATCACCTGGGCGACCCCGGCGACCGTCGGTGTGCGCCCCAGCAACGACAGCAGCAGCCCAAGCTCCTTGTCCCGCCCGACGAAGTCACCGGTGACTCCGGGAAGCTGGTTGGGGCGCACCCACCCCCGCGGGGGCGTCTCCTGCTCGCTGCCGAGGATCTCCCGGTGCAGTTGCCGCAGCTCCGGCCCCGGGTCGATGCCGTGCTCTTCCGCCAGCACCCGGACTCCGGCCCGGTACACGGCGAGCGCCTCCGCCTGTCGGCCGCTGCGGTGCAGGGCCACCATCAGCTGGCCGCGCAGCCGCTCCCGCAGGGGGCGGTCGCGGACCAGCGTGGTCAGCTCCGGCACGAGTTCCCGGTGCAGGCCGAGCGAGAGCAGCGCCTCGGCGCGCAGCTCTGTCGCGTGCTCGTGCAGCTCACGAAGCCGATCGCGCTCGTACTCGACGAGCCGCGACCCGACGTCGACGAACGCGTCGTCGCGCCAGCGCGCCAGCGCCCGGTCGAGCAGCTCTACGGCGCGGCGGGCATCGGCGGTGGCCGCGGCGGCCCCTACCTCGGCGGCGAACTCCGCCGAGTCGACGACCGCCTCGGGGTTCAGCTGGTAGCCGGGCGAGCGGGTGAGGATCAGCTCCGGCTTCGCGCCGCGGCGGACCGAGGCGACGACCGCCTGGACCCGGTTGCGCGCCCCCGTGGGCGGATCGTACGGCCAGAGCCCGTCGATCAGGCGGTCGACGGAGACGATGCGTCCGTGGTGGGCCGCCAGGCTCGCGACGAGTGCCCGCTCCAGCGGGGCGAGCGACACGGCCACCCCGTCGACGCTCACGTCGATCCGCCCGAGGATGCCGATCCGATACCCGCGCACGGCGCAAAGCTAGCGCGGTCTGCGTCCTTCGTGACCGGACGTCCGGAACCCTTTCGGCGCGGAAAGCGCTTGTCACGACGTTCCGGCCCGAAGATCGTGACTAGAGCCACTGTCGGCCCGGTCGCGGGTGGCCGGTCCGGCGCGGTCACCGCGACGGGACCCTCACGCACCGTGCCGATCGGGTGTCATGCCGGGCCGGCGTCCCGTGTACTGCGGGGGCGGGGTCGTAGCGCGAGCCGTCGTCAGGACGCCGTGCGGAACCGGCGATCTTGGGAATCGTCCATTGTGGGATGATGGCTGCCCGTGCGCGCGGTCTCCGCGCGCCAGAGCAATTGGAGGTACGGGTGCGCGGATCAGCGCGACGACTGGCCGTCTCGATCGTTGCCGCTACCGTCGCGGCGGTGGGGCTCGCCTCGCCCGCCCGGGCGGCGACGAACCCGTTCACCGCGGCGCAGGCGTGCAACAACGACTTCGGTGGCTCGTGGGCCTACGCGAGTGACGGCCACCGGTCGATCAACGCCTCCGACGGGACGAAGGTGGGCGACGTCTACCTGTTGTACAACGGCGCGACCGGCTACAACTGCGTCGTCACCCTCAAGCGGGTGGCCCTCGGCTCGACGACCGGGCTGGCGGCGGGCATCCGGGTGGAGGGCGGTTCCTGGGTCGAGGACTCCGGGAACTACAAGTACTACGCCGCCATCCAGCGCTCCGCCGTCGATAAGTGTGTGATGTACCGCGGCGAGGTCATGTACTTCACCAGTTGGCAGGTCGCCGGCCGGTACAGCTGGGGCAACTGCGGCTGAGCCCTGGACACGACCATGCCCGGCCGGTGCACCGGCCGGGCATTTGCGATCGCTTCGGTCAGATCAGCCAGCGGTTCTTCTGCACGAAGGGCAGCTTGGCCCACTGCCGACCCAGGCCCCAGGTGTGCCCGGCGTAGGTCAGGGCCAGCACGACAGCACCGATCGCGTAGACGAAGTGGTAGTCGGTGACGGGGTTAGTGGAGCCGCTCGGCTTGCCTGCGCTGGTGTGCTGGGCGAGCGGCCATTCAGCTGCCCACATCATGGCCATCATGACGCCGGCCGCCGCCGCGGCCAGGCGCATACCGATGCCGAGGAGGAGCGCGAGGCCGATACCGAGCAGGCCGAGCATGAACGCCCAGTTGGCCCAGGCGTCGCCGGCGATGCTGTGGAAGAAGCCCTGCAGCGGTCCCACCTCGACATTGGTCAGGAAACCCTTGGTCGGTGACCCACCGTTGACCCACGACTTCGCCGCAGGCGTCGCGTAGCCAAAGCCGAAGGTCTTGTCCAAGAACGCCCACAGGAAGACGAACCCGGTGGAGATTCGCAGCACGGCGAGGGCCCGGGCGGCGGTCTTGGTGAGCATGGCCCCGGGCGCCTCGACGTGTTCGAGGTGCGCCGCGTGGCTACGGTCGATGGTGGTCATCGTTCCTCCTCCATTGTCTCTTCCGCCCCTGACTCTGCTCCGGTCGACGCTTGGCCGCCCGGGTCGAACCACCCGACTCGCACGGGACCAAAGTCCTGGCCGCTCGGCCGAGGTGCGAGGGTGTCACGGCAGCGGTTGCGCGTTCCCGGACACGGCGGCACTCCGTTCGGCGAGATGGCGTTTGACAGGAATGCGGTACAGCAACCTGGTGGCGCTGGGCGGCCCGACGTCGTCGAATCCTTCTGTTGTCGGCCCCCGGCACCACCGACCCGGGGCAGCACGGACAAGCCGGAGTGTCCTTGGGACCTGAGTTGAGGAGGCTGTATGAGTGGCCTCATCAGCCACCGGCTGGATCTGCCCTGCCGCATCCAGGGAATCGGGTTCCCCGGCCTGAGGGCCGTGCCATAAACTCCGCCGATGCTTGAGGTGTCGGGGGACTTCGAGATCCACATTACGGCTCACGCTTCTCAGGCCGAGACGCTGCGGGCGTTCGCCACCGAGCATGGTGTGAAGTTCGTCCATATTATGCTCGACCGCGGCGCGTACGTCTCTCAACCGATGCTCACCCTGACCGGGCGAGGCACGCTGACCGAGCAGCAGGACGCGGTGCAGCGTTGGAAACGCGAGTTGCGTAGGGCGGGAATATACCCGTGCCGTTCGAAGATCGAGGCGGCGCCATGGTGTACCGGCGTACCGCAGTCAGACGTGCAGGCGGCAGCCGAGCCGGGTGGCCGGTACTTCGAGCATCACGTCAAACTGCTGCTACCCAGCACGGCGGTGGCGGATCTGGTGGCTCTCACCGATCTGGTCGCGCCGCACGGGGCGCGGCTGTCCCGCAACGCCCGCCGGCAGTTTGCCGACGGTGCGCAGGAGCGGTTCGTCAACCAGCGCTGTCACGGTGTCGGGCTCGCCACGGCCAGGCAGCGGCTAGACGAGCTCATCGAGACCCTCCAGGTCGCGGGCCACGAGCCCACAACCGTGGAGCAGGAGTACGTCGTCTTCGACAGCGACCTGCGCCACGACCACGGCTGGCTGGACTCACCCACACCGGGCGCGAGCGCTTGGGCCCTGGAGCGCGAGAACAAGATGAGGTCCGCCCCGGCCGACTCCCCGGACTACCCGCCGACCTACCAGCCACTACCCGCCGACTCGACGGTGCGCCAGCGGGCGGCGTTCGACCCAGCCCTGAAGCAGTACCCGAACGCCTACCGCGCCGGCGAACCCGACTTCCTCGTTGCGACCACTGGCCAGCTGTGGACCGATGCCCGACGCGCCGCCATGCGCCACGTCTTGGCGGCCATCGCCGCAACCACCTCGGGTCAGCATCTGGTTCTGCGCGGCAGCGTCACCATGGCGGCCTGGGTCGGCGATGCCGCCCGCGAGCCGGGCGACCTCGACTTCGTCGTCACCCCGCACACCATCACCAGCGACAGCACCGACGCGCGGACGCTGCTCGATGACATCAAGGCCGCGATCCGAACCTCAACGGCCGCTGGCGTGCAACCAGACCGGATCACCGAGTCCGCCATCTGGACGTACGAACGCGCGGACGGACGCCGCCTGCTCATCCCGTTCAGCACCCCGGAGGCACCGCCCGGCCACGTACAGATGGACATCGTCTTCGGCGAACACCTTCCTCTCCCACCAGAGGCGCTGACCCTGCCCGACGTCGACAAGCCGTTACTGGCCGCGCCCGCCCCGCTGGCCCTGGCGTGGAAGCTGCTGTGGCTGGCCACCGACACGTACCCGCAAGGCAAGGACCTCTACGACGCCGTCCTGCTCGCCGAACACACCACCGTCGACCAATCCCTCGTCCGCCAGCTCATGCGACCGGAACTCGGCGCTGAAGCCGATACATTCGGGGCCGAGACCGTGCTGTCCTGGGATGTCGACTGGTCCAACTTCACCGACGAGTACTCCGGAATTACGGGCACCGCCGAGCAGTGGGCCAGACGGCTCGCACTGGCCCTCGACCACACCTGGACCTGACCAAGCAAGAACAGGTCGACAGGACCCCTGGCACTCGCTTCATCCGGCTGTCGTAATAGTTGGAAGCGCGCGACAAGCGGCAGAAGAGCGTACGCAACAAGGTGCCGGCTGTGCCGGTCTGTGATGGCGGCTTCGGTACGAGGGGTGTCTGGCGACCGACTGGGGTCAGATTCAGTCGGGTAGCGTCTCACTGTGTATCAGGCGAT
This sequence comes from Micromonospora sp. NBRC 107095, assembly GCF_030269705.1. Taxonomy (NCBI): domain Bacteria; kingdom Bacillati; phylum Actinomycetota; class Actinomycetes; order Micromonosporales; family Micromonosporaceae; genus Micromonospora; species Micromonospora sp. NBRC 107095. The sequence goes on along the minus strand of NZ_BSTU01000004.1, from coordinate 497,550 downwards.
CTTGCTGGACGTGTACGGCACGCTCGTACACGATGACGAGAGCGCGGTCAATGACGTCTGTGTGCAGGTAGCAGATTTGATCGCAGTCGATCCGTCTGCTATCGCGGTGGAGTGGTCCCGACGGCTGGAGGCCAGCGCCGAGATGGCGTATGGGGCCGGTTTTCGCAAGCTCGCAGACCTGACGCTCGGCAGCCTCACCGAGGCTGTGGCGAACTTCGGGGCATCCGTGGAGCTTGAGCCGATCTGCCGGAAGCAGCTGAACTCCTGGCGTCATCCACCGTTGTACGACGACAGCCGGCCGTTCCTCGATGCTGTGAAGGTGCCGGTGTGCCTGGTCTCCGACGTCGACCAGGACGACCTGACGGCGGTGCTGCGGTGGCACGGCATCGCCGTCGCCGCCGCAGTGACCAGCGAAGAAGCCCGCGCATACAAGCCCCGCCCTGAACCGTTCCAGCTCGCGCTGGCCCGCCTCGGCCTGGGCCCCGGCGACGTGATCCACATCGGTAACTCCGCATCGTCCGATGTCGCCGGAGCCGCCGCTCTGGGTATCGACACGGCATTCCTCGACCGCGATGGAGGCGGCCCGCCGCCGGGGGTCACGGCAACCTACACCGCAGCGACGCTGACGGCGCTGCTGCCCCAGGTGTTGCCATGTTGAAAATCCTGGTCAGCGGCTGTCTGGGCGGCGCACCGATCCGGTTCAACGAGACCGGCGTGCCGGCCGCCTCTCCGATCTGGCAGCGCTGGGCTTCTGAAGGGCGCCTCGTGTCGCTGTGTCCAGAACTGGCCGTCGGATTCCCGGTGCCGCGCCCGCCAGCCGAGATCGTCGGCGGCAGCGCGGCCGACGTCCTCGACGGCCGCGCCCAAGTACACGAAGCATCGGGCCGTGACGTCACCGAACTGTTCCAGGCGGCGGCGCAGCGGGCGGTCGACAAGGCACTGCAGGCCGGCGTCGGGCTCGCCATCCTGGTCGAGGGCAGCCCTACCTGCGGTAGCACCTACGTTCACGACGGAACCTTCACCGGCGTCACCGTCGCTGGGCGTGGCGTCGCGGCCGAGGCGTTGCGCCGCCGGGGCATCCCTGTCTTTCCTCACTACGACCTGGACAGGGCAGCGGCTGCTCTGGCGGAGCAGGAACGGCAGCACGGCAACAGCTGACGCCCGCTCGTCGCAGCGTGCGGTATCACCTAACGCACTCACATCGACATGAGCGCGCACCACGTCGGGTCGTGGAGGCGTGTCCGGCTGAGAGGGCTCGTGACAAAGACGGGTTCCGAACGCCTGGCGCGGGACCTAGGTGGGCTGATCTTCAGCTGAGCGGGATGGCGCCGATCAGCCGCATGGCTGTCTACAGCTGCCGCCTCGCCAGCCGCCAGACCCGGTGGCTCTTCATCATCGACCTCCCGCCCGACGTCAACGGGCGGTGCTGCCAGCACAAGCGGCAGGGGTTCCCTAGCCAGGCCGCAGCCCTGAAGGCCGAGGAAGGGGAACCATCCCCGCGTGCTCGGAGAGCATGTCTGCGGCAGATGCGTTCGGTCTTGGTCGGCTGTCCTGCGGTGGCCGACCGGCTCTGCATCGGTTCGGTGCGGCGGATGAAAGGCTGTGGACATGGAGTTCCTCTGCTACCACCGCGACCGATCCGGCTCACTGGCGTTGCGTTACGAGCTAGGAGAACGCCATTGGGCGTACATGGATGGTTTTGAGCCTGAGCTCATCGCGCGTGGCCCGACCTTGGCGGATGATGACACTCCCACGGGGAGCCTTCACCTCGTGGATCTTCCCAATCCTGCCGCTGCGCGCGCGTTCGCCTTCGATGAGCCCAACTACCAGGCCGGCGTGTACCGAGACGTGCTGTTGCGGCGGTGGCGCAACTCGCTGGGACGCACCATGTGGGACTTTCCCGGAGGCCCGACGGGTGGCAGCCGTTACTTTGTGCTCGGCTTGGGCGAAGGGCCGGCCGCTGACCTCGCAGTGCCCGCGGGCCAGGATGATTTGATCGCGTACGGGCCGCTGCTGTCCGACGACGGCACGACGTGGGTGGGCACTGCGGTACTGATAGTCGCGCTGAATCCAGCCGAAGCACGTGCTGTTCTGACTCAGGAACGATACGCCACCATCGAGGTGCATCGCTGGACATTCGGTGGGCGACGATAGGCCAACGTCAACAACGGACGTTCTCAACTCGGCAGGACAAGGCGCCGGGTCGTCACAACCGACCACCGGGAACGCCTCCTGACCGATGAACGGAACTCCGGCGACGGATCCCGGCCGACCTGCCCGAGATCATGCGGCCGCGGCGGATGGTCGAGGATGCCCGCTCGGAGGCTGATGCCGACGCCGAGCTCGTCGCGCAGGCGCTGCTTCGCAGCCTTCGCTCGTTGCAGCCGAAGGCCGATGCCGTCTGGATGCTCGAGGATCGTCAGGCCGGTTCGACGGGCAGCCAGAGTTCACAGGTCGCAGTGCTGAAGTCGTTCGTAGGCTCGAACGCCGCGACGATCTCAGGACCTGGCCGCAGACACCATGGGTGGGACGGGAACCACGCGGCTGCGGCCGTGGCCCAGGCCTTCTGCACGGTCTGTGGGTGCGGCCCCGTGGTCCGGATGACCACCCATGTGCCGGCCGGAACTTCGATGATGTCGAGGCCGCCGGGGACCGGCGTACCCGGGGACACGGCGACCCCGTGAAGGTAGGTCAGCTCGCTGCCCTCGGCGTAGTCGGGGTCGAGATCGTCGCTGACCGCGAGCAGACCGCTCGGCTCAGTGTTGCCGAGAGCCTTCAACCGCAGGTGCTCCTCTGCCGGCAGTGCGGTGATGTGCCGCTGGATGTGCGGGTTGATACCGTGACCGATCAGCGGGACGCGGGCCGCGTGCCCCACCAGCCGGAACTCGGGATGGTCGACGATGCGGGTGTCCACGGGTTCGCTCCCTTCGACGGTCAGACGGAGTGCCGAGATCATCAAGCCGATCTCCGAGGTCCAGCTTGGGTGCAGCGCATCGGTGGGCACCCGATAGAAGCGGCGCGGATAGTGTCGGGTGATCGAGACCGGCGCCGCCGCACGATGGGGGCATGGACGACACGACCTTGGTTTCCCATTTTCTTCGCGACGGCTTCGTAAAGCTGGAGGGCGCCGTCGCGCCGCGCGTGGCTGCGGACTGTGCGCGGCTGCTGTGGCGGGAGACGGGCTGCGACCCGGACGATCCAGCGACGTGGACGCGGCCCGTGCACTGGGTGCCCGGCATGGCGCAGGGGCCCTTCGCCGCCGCTCCCAACTCCCCGTTCCTTCATCACGCGTACGACCTGCTCGTCGGCGCGGGACGCTGGGAGCCGCGCTACTCACTGGGCACGTTCCCGCTGCGCTTCCCGCACGAAGAGAAGCCGGCCGACGCGGGCTGGCACATCGAGGGCAGCTATCTGCCGGAGGGTGAGAGCTGGTACTTCACCAATGTGCGCTCCCGGGGCCGGGCACTGCTGATGCTGTTCCTGTTCAGTGAGGTCGGTGAGAAGGACGCCCCGACCCGGATCCGGGTCGGCTCACACCTCGACGTGCCGAAGGTGCTGGAGAAGTACGGGGAGGACGGAGCGAGCGGGCTGGCCCTTGCGCCCGACCTGGTGACGGCGTCCGAGCGTCGACCGCTCGCCCTCGCCACCGGATCTCCGGGTGACGTCTTTCTATGCCACCCGTTCCTGGTGCACGCGGCGCAACCACACCACGGAGCGCGGCCTCGCTTCATGGCCCAACCGCCGCTGATGCCGGCCGCACCGTACGAACTGGAGCGGGCCGACGGCGCATATTCACCCGTGGAGATTGCGATCCGTCGAGGTCTCGGATACGACGCCTTCGGAACGGACGGAGACGGCGTCGACCGCGGCGCCGAGGCGACTCGCTCGGTCCGTTCCTGAGCGCCTGGCCGGGGGAGGCGGTAATGGTTCTGCGAGTGAGTGGCCGCAATGCGCGGTACCAGAAATGGGAAGCTCTCCTCGGCAATCGGACCAAGCGGCAGCGACGCGGCGAGTTCCTCGTGCAGGGCGTACGCCCGATCACCATGGCCATCGAACACGGCTGGCAGATCCGGGAGCTGCTCTACGACTCCAGCGCTCAGCTGTCCGGCTGGGCGCGCGAGGCCCTGGACAAAGTCCGGGCCGAGAATTTCGCCGTCTCGCGTGAGCTGATGCACGAACTGGGCGGTAAGGCAGACACGGTTCCAGAGCTGCTGGCCGTGGTCGCGCTGCCGGAGGACAACCTGCGCCGTATCCCGGTCGGTCCGGCCATGCTCACCGTCGTGTTCGATCGGCCCACCAGCCCCGGCAATATCGGGACCCTCGTTCGGTCGGCGGACGCCTTCGGCGCCGGCGGCGTCATCGTCACCGGCCACGCCGCCGACGTGTACGACCCGAAGGCGGTCCGGGCGAGCACCGGCTCGCTGTTCGCCTTGCCCGTGGTCCGGGTGCCCTCCCATCAGGCCGTTCTCTCCTGGGTCGCTGATGTTCGCGCCGGCGGCATCGACATGAGCATCATGGGAGCCGATGAGCGCGGCATCCTCGACGCCGCCGAGTACGACTTCACACAGCCCACCCTGACGTTGATCGGCAACGAGACCACCGGCCTCAGCTCCGGCTGGCGCGAGGCATGTGATCAGCTCGTCCGGATCCCCATGTTCGGGTCCGCCAGCTCCCTGAACGCGGCGACCGCCGCGACTGTCGTGCTGTACGAATCGGCACGCCAGCGGACCGCCGCCGCCCGGCGGTAGCCGCGTACACGGCCTGCAACGCGGGAGGCGAAGATCGCGTCGCGCTACGCCATGAGCACCGCGTTCGGGCCAGGCTCAGGCGGGGAACGTCGGCACCTGTTTACGCTGGTCCACGCCGCCCGCTGGTCGATGCCCGCCCGGGTGAACCGCGATCCGGAGTGGGTGCCGGAGGGCGCACGGCGCCTGCTGCGGGTGATGGACATGCAACCGGCTCCCCTGACTCATCCCCGATTCGGTCGCCGAGCTCCTTCAACACTGCAAGGGTGCGCGACTCGATCAGCCGGTAACCGGCTTCGGCCGCCATGCGCAGCGCGATCTTGGCGTGCTCGCGAGCGGCATCGGGCTGCTCCGTGGCCAGGCACACCGCCGCCAGCCCCACCAGCGCACTCGCCTCGCACCACACGAACCGGGTCTCCCGGGCCAGGTCGAGCGCTCGGCGATGCTCCTCGGCTGCCTCCGCTGGCCGTTCAGCGGCCAGCAGCACGCGACCGTAAGCCTCACGTGCCCAGGCCTCGGTGCCGGCGTCGCCGATCTCTTGCGTCAGCGACACCGCATGTCGCGCGTCAGCGCAGGCGTCTGATGCGCGGCCGCTCATGGACCACAACAACGCACGTCCGCTGAGTGCCGTGGCCTCGCCGTACTGATAGCCCAGATCACGGTTGGCGACCAACGCCCGGTCGTACAACTCCTCGGCGGCTTCGCAGTCTCCACGGTCGCGGCGGATGCCCGCGAGGTCAACCAGAAGCACCGCCTCGTTGTACCGTGAGCCGCTTCGCTCCGCGCAGGCCAGTGCGTCCCGGATGTGCTGGTCCGCCTGTGACAGCGCGCCGAGCTGCCAGTGCGCGAAGCCGAGGTTGGCCAGCGACATGGCCTCGCCGCCGTCGTTGCGGTATTGCCGGTTGAGCTCCAGGGATCGTTGGGCGCAGTCGATTGCGGCTCGGGGGTTGCCGAGGCGCTGGTGCACCGCGCTGAGATTGTTCCACAGGGCCGTGCGCCCCTCCGGCCACCGGTCATGGGCGTTGATGCGGAGGCCGTCGAGGAGGTGCTGGCGGGCTTCCTCGTACCGGCCGGCGGTGACGTGGGCGAGGGCGAGGCTCAGGTGCATGCTGGCCTGGGCTGTCAGGTCGTTCGCAGCCTCCGCGGCGGCCAACCCTCTGGCGGCTGCGGACAGCCACTCGGCACGGCGTCCACGCTGGTGGAACCAGGCGCGTAGGGCGTCGGTGAGCTGCCAGACAAAGCGTGCGTGCCCGTGGTCGGCGGCGTGGTTGATCGCCGCGATGACATTGGCTGCCTCTGCGTCCAGCCACGCCAGCGCCTCGTCGGCATCGGGGAACGATTGTTGCGGGACCGGCCCGGGGAGCCTGAGGAAGTGGGGGATGAGTTGACGTCCGGCGGCGTCGGCCCTGCTGCGATAGTGCTCAAGCAGACGCTGCCGGGCGTCGTGACGGGTGGTGTCGTCGTCCTCCGTGACAAGCCGGTCCACGGCGTACTGGCGGAGCAGGTCGTGAAACCGGTATCTGTCGCCTCCCTGATGCTCGATCAGGTGGGCGGACGCGAGGGCGCGGAGTGTTCTCGTCGCGATGGGTGGCGCGACCCCATCGATCGCGGCGGCGACGTCGGCCGTGAAGCTGCCACCGGGTACCAGCCCGATGTGACGGAACATTCGTTGCTGAGCGGTGGGCAGGGCCCGGTATGACATCGCGAAGGCCTTCGTGACCGCGCCCTCGTCGGCACCGTCGACGGTCAGGCCGGTGAGGAGATCGCCCTCGTCGAGTTCCTCGGCCAGTCCAGCGATGTGGGGATGGCCGCTCGTCTGCAGGTTCGCTGCCGCTATCCGCAGCGCCAATGGCAGGTGCCCGCAGAGGTGGGCGAGGCGGGCCGCGGCACCGGCCTCGACCCGAACGGCCTCGTCCCCGAGCATCGCCGCCAGCAACCGCACGGAGTCCACCGGGCTGAGCACGCCCAGCAGCAGAGATCGGGCGCCGGCCCGGACGACCAGCTCACCGAGCCGACGACGGCTGGTAATCAGGACAGTGCCGCTGGGCGGGATCAGCGGTATCACCTGGTCAGCGTCCCGAGCATTGTCCAGCACCAGCAAAATCCTGCGTCCGGCCATCGTCGAGCGGAACAGCGAGACCCGGCCGTCCTGATCGTCCGGAACAACGCGGGGGTCGACACCGAGCCCGCCAAGTAGCTGTCCGAGCGCGGCGGACGGTGTGACGGGTGGACGCTCGACGTCGAAGCCGCGCAGGTCGATGAACATCTGACCGTCGGGGAAGGCGTCACGTATCCGATGCGCCCAGCGCACCGCCAGCGCCGTCTTTCCGACTCCGGGGATTCCGCTGAGAACCCAGACCGCCGTAGGGCCGGACTCGCCCGGCAGCTGGTCGAGATGGGCCATCTCGTCGGTTCTACCGATGAAACCCGGTACGTCCTGCGGCAGCTCTTCCGGACGGTGCCGGACGCTCGACCGATCGTCTACGCGCTCGGCCGGCGGAACGGGATCCCCTCTGAGGATCGACTGGTGCAGCCGGCTGAGCTCGCGTGACGGTTCCAGGCCGAGATCATCATGCAGCCGGGCGCGGAGATTGCGGTAGACCTCCGTTGCTCGATCGGCCTGCCCCTCGAGATACAGGGCTGTCATGAGCTGACCAACGAGGCGAGGCCGATAGGGCTGTGCGGCCACCTGGTCGGACACCTCGCGCACCACTCTCCTCGTGCGACCCAGTCGCAGCAGTGCGTCGGCACGGTCCTCCGCGGCCGTCCAACGGGCCTCCATGAGACCCGAACAGAGCAGTTGGCGTCCGGCGTCGTCGACCACGTCGAGCAGTGGCTCGCCCCGCCACAGGTCCAACGCCTGGTCCAGCAACTTCACTGTGGTGAGATCGTCGGAAGAACCTGCGGCCTGCTGCACGAGGGTGGAGAAGCGGTGTGCGTCGATGGTCGCCGGATCGGTGTGCAGCTGGTAGGCGCCGCGCTCGCTCAGTACCTGCGCGGACACACCGATCTGCCGGAAGGTCGCCCGTAGGCGCGAGATCATGGCCTGCACCGTCGCTCGTGCGCTGGGTGGGGGCGTCTGCGACCAGATCAGGTCGATGAGCCGGTCCGCCGGTACCGGTCGATTGGCCTCCAGGACGAGTGCCGCCAGGAGCAACCGGGGTTGTCGTCCTCCGATGGTGACGCGGACACCCTCGGACCAGATCTCCACCGGCCCGAGGACCCGAAACTCCATGTGCACATCCCTGCCGTCGCTGCGTGCGCTCCTCTGCAAGCATTTTGCAAGATCGCTGCATCCGCCAGTCCTGATGATGGTCGAGCACGCGGACAGCCAACGGGCGGTAAGAGCGTGCGCTTCGGGTCGCGGCCAGCACGGGGGTGGCCGCGACCGAAGGGCTAGGGGGAGCACTTCTCTCACCAAGGCGATTTCTCCGCATCGCCCGGGCCGCGATGCCTGCTGGCCGAGCACACGATCCACCGGCCGGACGCGCCGTCCACGTGACGGCATCGGCACCGGCCGGCCCATCGATAGAGGGAGTGCGATGAGAAACGCCCTGGCCCTGCTCAGCGCGACAGTCGTGCTGGCGGCGGCCGTATCGACCAGTGGCGCCGCGCAGGCCGCCCCCGATTCGGCCGGAGCGCCAGCCGCCGGCCGCGCCGTCGGAGCCGTCGCGCCGCCGCACGCCGAACCGCGAGTCGCCGCCCCGCCGGTCCCGCAACCGACGCCGTTCAAGGAGGCGCCGCTCAGCACCGCGACCGGCAGGACGGCCGCCCCGCCCGACTTCGGCCCCGGGGAACACGTGCTCTCGGCGTACCACCGGGGGAAGCTCTCCCACGACGACGCGGTGCGGTACGGCCTGGGCGCGGTGCGCTCGCCCCGGTCGGTGCCGGCGCACCTTCGACCGACCGGGGCCATTCACGACCCGCAGCGATATCTGACGTACCTGTCGATGCTGGCGGCGAGCGCCGATCCGGAGGCGGCGCGGACCATCGCGCCAGATGTCGCGGTGCCTGCCGGCGCCGCCACGGCCGCCGGCTACGACGACTGCGCCGCCGAACCGTACGACTACCTCGGCGTCACCTATCGCTGCCGGGCGTCGGCCGGCGAATTCCTCGTCCTCTACAACATCGCCGGTGGAGGCAGGCCGGGCATCCCGGCGGACGCCAACCCGAACGGCCGGGCGAAGGCGGTGCAGCATCTGCTGAATGCGCTCTCGATCGCCGTCGACGAGTATCGCGAGATGGGCTACCCGCTGCCCGTGCGGGACGGCAAGCCCTGGGTGCTGGTCTACGGCGTCGACGAGATTCCGATCGTCGGCGGGGTCGGCCTGCCCATCGACGCGCCGTTCGTCCTGCCGTTCGGCTTGAACCAGCAGGCGACCATGCTGGTGCCCAACGGGCAGGACGACTGGGACTACCTGCCGCGGCATGAGCTTTTCCACGTCATGCAGTACCAGTACTGGGATCGGTCCGACGTCGGCCTGGACTACCTGTCCCTCTTCGTGGGCGGCAAGGAGTTCGGCTCGATGAACTGGTGGATGGAGGCCACCGCGGAGTGGGCGACCCGCCAGACCTACGCCCGTGCGCCGTACGTGCCCATCCCCGGCGAGGAGAAGCTGTACGCCCGCAACGTCTACGACGTGCTCAGCAAGCCCGGGGCGGCACTCAACTCCTGGGGCGGGCTGGGCGGCGGTCCGCAGTACGGCGCGTTCCTGCTGCCGACCTACCTCACCGAGCAGGTCGATGCCTCCTTCGTGCGGCGCACCTGGGAAAGCGTCCGGGACCACGACCATCTGCCGATCGAGGCGATCCGGCACACGGCCGCGGGCTACGGCCTGAACGTCGCGGACATGCTGCTCAACTACCACATCGCCAACTATCGACTGGCCAAGGCGAACGCCGCGCCCGCACCGACGGTGGACGCCTGGCGCATCTACGGCTACTCCGACTCCGACGCGAGCCTGTGGCGCGACAACCTCAGCGGCGCGAGCGGGACGAGCGGCGACACTCTCGGGGGTGCCAGACCGGCCCGCAAGAGTCACTCGACGCCCGCCGGCACCCAGGTGGAGTACCAGGACATCCTGCGTAAGGGCGGCGCTGTCTACCACGACTTCCGCGCGGTCAAGAACTCCGGCGACGCGAGCTGCGGATACTGCTCGACCCTGCTCGTGGACACCACCAGGGACGCCAACCGCAGATCCGCCGTCGTCGTCTGGTCGCCGACGGGCAGCACCGGCACGCTGGCGAAGTACCCGAGCATCCACACCGTGCGCCATCCCGACGCGGGTGGACTGATCACGGTGCCGGACTTCGCGTACCCCATGGTGGCCACCCTGGTGACCACCTGGACCGAACTGGACATCCACTCCGCCGACGCGGACAACAGCCCGAAGACGTTCACCACGAATGTGGAGAGCGTGCTGCCACTCACGGCCCGTTCGTGTGCGCTGCGCCCGCTCTCGGTGCGCAGCGTCGAGACCACCGTCGAGCCGGAGGGCACCTTCAACCGGTACGCCGCCAGCACGCCGGACGGCTGGACCGGTGGCGACTCCACGTACTCGGTGAAGCTGCCCGACGGCCGAATCGTCTGGCTGTTCTCCGACACCTGGATGGGCCCGCTCAACAGCGACGGCACCCGCCCGGTGAGCGCACCCCTGGTCAACAACACCTTCGTCGTGCAGAACGGCGGCAGCCTCACCACCTACCAGGGCGGCACCGCCGGTGCGCCTCGGGCGTTGATGCCGCCGTCCGGGCCCGGTAAGTGGTACTGGGTCGGTGACGGCCACCTCTCGGGCGGACAACTTCAAGTGGTGTACCAGGAGTACGAGCGTTTCGGCTCCGGCGCCTGGGACTGGCGGTTCAACCGCAACGTCGTCGCCAACTTCGCCCTGTCCAACCTGCGGACCCCGGTCAGCGTCCGGGAGTTGCCCTCTGCCAGCGGGGTCGCCTGGGGATCGGGGCTGCTGCCGGCCAGCCGCAGCGGCGACGGCTACACCTACGTCTACGGCGTCGACGACTCCCCGATCAACAAGCAGATGCGCATCGCCCGGGTGTACGGCAGCGACCTCGCCAACGGCACCTGGCAGTACCACACGCCGTGGGGTTGGACGCTGCGGGAGCAGAACTCCCGCAACCTGCTGACCGGCATCGCCAACGAGTACAGCGTCACCCCCTGGGGCGGACAGTTCCTCCTCCTCAGCCAGGACAGCACCGAGGCGTTCAGCGGACAGATCAACGCCTGGACGTCCTGCTCACCGTACGGCCCCTTCACCCAGAAGACCCCGGTCTACCGCATGCCGGAACCCGGCCCATACGGCAGCTACTGGAACCCCAACGTCATCTCCTACAACGCCCACGTGCACCCGGCGCTCAGCTCCGGTGACACCTTCATCGCCTCCTACAACGTCAACAGCATGGACACCCGTGTCTCCCCGGACGCGGATCACTACCGCGATCCGGGCATCTACCGCCCCCGCTTCTTCCGATTCGTCCTCGGGTAACCGCTGCGGTTCCGCCGGGCGCCGGATGCACCCGGCGGAACCGTCGGGCATCACCGGCGCCGGTGCGTGCCTCCAAGAGCGCGACGCGACGTGGTCGCCGCCCATCGCCAGAGCTGGCAAAGGGCGGCGACCATTCGGCATTCGTCCAGGTGACGGTGGATCCTCGCGAGGTGCCCAGGGCACGTCGCGGCCAGAGCACTGATCTGATGGCCGATGCCCGATCACCGCCTCCTCGTGGATCGCTGCGCTGACCGTCCAATGTGGCTTCTTGTGGCTCATCCCTTGACTTACCTGGAAAGCGGGCGTAAACAAAGCACAAGCAAAACGAAACGGCGGTGAAACAACACGATGTACGCCGAAGAACGACAGCAGGAGATCCTTCGTATCGCCCGGGACGTGGGCCGCGTCGAGGTGGCCGGCTTGGCCGACGGACTCAACGTGACATCGGAGACCATCCGCCGCGATCTCACCATCCTGGAGCGGGCCGGGGTGCTCCGCCGGGTCCATGGTGGAGCGATCCCGGTTGAGCGACTCGGGTTCGAGCCCGCGCTGGCGGCGCGTGACGCGGTGCTCATCGAGGAGAAGGAGCGCATCGCCAAGCTCGCCCTGAGCGAGGTGCCCGAGGAGGGCGCGATCATCCTCGACGCCGGCACCACGACCGCCCGGCTGGCCCAGCTGCTGCCGGTCGACCGGGAGCTGACCGTCGTGGTCAACTCGCCGGTCATCGCCACGACCCTCGGTACCTACGCCAACCTCAACGTCCTGCTGTTGGGTGGGCGGGTCCGCGGGAAGACCCTGGCGACCGTCGACGACTGGGCGCTGTCGCCGTTGGCGGACCTCTACGTCGACGTTGCGTTCATCGGTACCAACGGCATTTCGGTCGAGCGCGGGCTGACCACCCCGGACCCGTCCGAGGCGGCGGTGAAGCGGGCGATGGTCCGAGCAGCCCGTCGCACGGTGGTGCTCGCCGATCACACCAAACTCGGCAACGACTATCTGGCCCGGTTCGCTGAGCTGGCCAACGTCGACCTGCTCATCACCGACAGCCGTGCCGACCGCGACCTGGTCGGTGACCTGGAGTCGGCAGGCGTCCGGGTGGTACGCGCATGATCGTCACCGTCACCCTCAACCCCAGCCTCGACCGGGCCGTGGAGGTCGACTCACTCACCCGGGGCGAGGTCATCCGGGCTGCCACAGCTCACCTCGACCCCGGCGGCAAGGGCGTCAACGTGTCCCGTGCCCTGCTGGCCAACGGGGTGCCGTCGGTAGCGGTGTTGCCGTCCGGCGGCGACGAGGGCAACCAGCTCATCCGCCTGCTCCAGGCGGAGGGCGTGGAGGTCCTCGCGGTGTCGATCTCCGGAAGGACCCGTTCCAACATCACCCTGGCCGAGCCCGACGGCACGGTCACCAAGATCAACGAGCCTGGCCCGGCCATGTGCCGCGCCGAGTTCGACGAGGTGATCGACCGTGTGCTCGCCCGCGCCAGCAGCGCCGACTGGGTCGTGCTGTGCGGCAGCGTCCCGCCCGGCCTGCCCGCTGACGCCTACGCTCAGTTGTGCCGCAAGCTGCGCGCCGCCGGTGTCCGGGTCGCCGTCGACACCAGCGGTCCTGCCCTGCGCGAGGCCGCCCTCGCCGGGGCGACGGTGCTCAAGCCCAACCGTGACGAACTGGCCGACGTGGTCGGCACCCCGCTGACTGACCTCGACGACGTGGTCGATGCCGCTCAGTGCCTGCGGAAATGGGGAGCCGGCACCGTCGTGGCCAGCCTCGGCGCTGACGGCGCTGTCCTGGTCGACGCCGACGGCGTCCGCACCGGCACCTGTCCGGTCGCCCGGCCCCGCAGCACAGTCGGTGCCGGCGACGCGCTGCTCGCCGGTTTCCTCGCTGCGGGCGCCCAGGGTGCCACCGCTCTCGCCGAGGGCCTCGCCTGGGGTGCCGCCGCGGTGAGCCTGCCTGGCAGCCGGATGCCCGGCCCCGCAGACCTGTTCCGCCACCACGTCACCATCCACCCCTAGCCGGACGAGCTTCTTCCCCCGCGGCCGTCTGGTCCCCCCCTCGATGAAGGAGATACCCCCGTGACCTCCTCCTCCTACACACCAGAGGTACAGGGCCAGGGCCTCAGGGCCACTGTGCAACGCCTCGGCGGCTACCTGGCCGCGATGGTCATGCCCAACATCGGCGCGTTCATCGCCTGGGGCCTGATCACCGCGATGTTCATCCCGACCGGCTGGATCCCCAACAAGACCCTGGCCGAACTGGTCGGCCCGATGATCAGCATCCTGCTACCGGTGCTCATCGGCTACACCGGCGGCCGGCTGGTCCACGGCCAGCGCGGTGCCGTCGTGGGTGCGGTGGCGACAATGGGCCTCGTCGTCGGCGCAGACGTGCCGATGATCCTCGGCGCGATGATCATCGGACCACTCACGGCGTACGTCCTCAAGCTGTTCGACGGCCTGGTCGAGAACAGGATCCGTCCCGGCTTCGAGATGCTCGTCGACAACTTCAGCGCCGGCATCATCGGCGCCGCGATGGCCATCGGCGGCGTCTACGGCATCGGCCCGGTGGTCGAATGGCTCACCAAGCAGGCCGGCTCGGGCGTCGACTGGCTCGTCGGCAAGGACCTGCTGCCGCTGACCTCGGTGCTCGTCGAACCCGCCAAGGTGCTCTTCCTCAACAACGCCATCAACCACGGCGTGTTCGGCCCGCTGGGCATCGCCGAGGCGGCCGACAAGGGCAAATCGATCCTGTTCATGATCGAGTCGAACCCCGGCCCCGGCCTCGGTCTGCTGCTCGCCTTCATGGTCTTCGGCCCCCGCGCGCTGCGACCCAGCGCCCCGGCCGCGATCATCGTGCAGTTCCTCGGCGGCATCCACGAGATCTACTTCCCGTACGTGCTGATGAAGCCGAAGCTGATCCTCGCCATGATCGCCGGGGGCGCGGCCGGCGTCGGCACCTTCGTCATCACCGGTGCGGGGCTGGTCGCCACCCCCTCGCCGGGCAGCATCTTCGCGTACCTCGCGGTGACCCCCAAGGGCGGCCACTTCGGGGTCGTTCTCGGCGTCGTGGTCGCCGCCGCCGTCACCTTCGCGGTCGCCTCGGCCCTGCTCGGCTTCGGGCGCGGCGAGCCCGTCGAGGACGCTGTCGGCCCTGACGAGGAGACGGCTGTCCGCCCAGATGAGGACAAGGCCGTCGACCCCGACGTGACCCTCGACAAGTCGGCGAAGCAGGAGGTCTGAACACATGTCCACCATCAACGGCACCGAGATCAAGAAGGTCGTCGTGGCCTGCGACGCCGGCATGGGCAGCAGCGTGATGCTGGCCAGCCAACTTCGGCGGCAACTGGCAAAGAACGCGGTGACCGTCGAGCACACGCCGGTCAACTCGATCCCGGCGGACGCGGACGTCATCATCTGCCACCAGGGGCTCGCCGCGCGGGCCCGGGTCAGCGCGCCCGACACGGTGATCGTGCCGATCCAGGTGTTCATCGGCGACCCGGCCGTCACCAGGGTCGTGAACGCGGTGCAGCGCGGCGGTGAGCTCAGTGGCTGAGCTGCTGGCCCGTGACGCCATCCGGCTCGACGAGCGGGCCGGATCGCGGGACGAGGCGATCAGCCGCTGCGGCGCGGTACTCGTCGAGGTCGGCGCGGTAGCCCCGGCGTACGTGGACGCGATGCTCGCCCGCGAGCAGAGCGTCTCCACGTACATCGGGGAGGGCGTCGCCATCCCGCACGGCACGCTGAACAGCAAGGAGTCGGTCCAGCGCGACGCCCTCGCGGTGCTGCGCTTCCCAGCAGGTGTCGACTGGGATGGCTTCGACGTGCGGGTCTGCGTCGCCATCGCGGCGGCCGGCGACGGGCACGTGGACATCCTCGCCCAGCTCGCCTCCGTGCTGATGGACCCGGCGCAGGCGCAGCGGCTACGAGAGTCGACGAGCGTCGATGACGTGATCACTATCCTTGAGGGGAACCCAACGTGAAGGTCGTCCGATTCCACGCACCCGGTGACGTCCGTATCGAGGACGCGCCCGAGCCCACGGCGGGCCCCACCGACGTGAAGATCCGGGTCCGGGCGTGCTCCACCTGCGGTACCGACGTGAAGATCTCCCGCTTCGGCCACCACCACATCGCCCCGCCGCGCGTCATGGGCCACGAGATCGCCGGCGAGATCACCGAGGTCGGTGGTGACGTCACCGACTGGCGGCCCGGGGACCGGGTCCAGGTCATCGCCGCCATCCCCTGCGGTACGTGCGCCGAGTGCCGGCGCGGCCGGATGACCGTGTGCCCCAACCAGGTGTCGATGGGATACCACTTCGACGGCGGGTTCGCCGAATACATGGTCGTGCCGCACCACGTCCTCGCCGTCGACGGGCTCAACCGGATCCCCGAGGGACTCAGCTTCGCCGAGGCGTCCGTCGCCGAGCCCCTCGCCTGCGTCCTCAACGGCCAGAACCTCGCCGGTGTGGGGGAGGGCGACGACGTGGTCGTCGTGGGCTCCGGGCCGATCGGCTGCCTGCATGTCCGCCTAGCCCGGGCACGCGGCGCGGCCCGGGTGTTCCTCGTCGACCTCAACCGCGAACGCCTCGACCTGGCCGCCAACCTGGTGCAGCCGGACGCGGCGATCTGCGGCGCCGAGACCGACGTCGTCGACGCGGTGCTCAAGCTCACCGAGGGCCGGGGAGCCGACGTCGTCATCACCGCCACGGCCGCTGGCGTCGCCCAGGAGCAGGCGGTGCAGATGACCGCGCGGCAGGGCCGGATCAGCTTCTTCGGCGGCCTGCCGAAGGACAAGCCGGTCATCTCCCTGGACTCCAACCTCGTGCACTACCGCGAACTGACCATCGTCGGCGCCAACGGCTCCAGCCCGGAACACAACAAGGAGGCGCTGCGACTCATCGCCGACGGCTCCGTGCCGGTCGCCGATCTCATCACCCACCGCCTGCCGCTCGACCGCGCCCTCGACGCCTTCGGCATCGTGGCGCGGGGCGAAGCGATCAAGGTGACGATCGAACCGTAGGAGGATCCGTTGCCCACCAGAACAATCCTCGTCGGCTCCGCCAGCGGGCTGCACGCCCGCCCGGCGGCGCTGTTCGTCGCCGAGGCGGCGAAACAGTCGGTGCTGGTCACCATCCGCACCGGCGACAAGAAAGCCGTGCCGGCCCGCAGCATGCTCGGCGTGCTGTCGCTCGGCGCCAAGAAGGGCACCGAGGTCACGCTGGAGGCCGACGGCGACGGCGCGCAGGCCGCCGTCGACACTCTGGCCGACCTCCTCGAACGTGATCTGGACGCCGTCGATGCGTGAACTTCGGGGAATCGGGGCCAGCCCCGGTGGTGCGGCGGGGCCGGTCTACCGGCTGGCCCCGCCGCCTGCCCTGCCGCCGTTGGCGGAAACCGTTGATCCCGCTGCCGAGAAGGCGGCCGTGCGGGAAGCAGTCCTCGCCGTCGCCGCCGACCTGACCCGTCGCGCCGACACCGCCATGGATGCGACCGCCGCCGAGGTCCTGCGCGCCCAGGTCATGATGGCGCAGGACGAGACTCTGATCGACGCGGCCGACATCGCCATCGACGACGGCGCGGACGCTCCGCACGCGCTCACCGACGTGCTCGCCGGGCACCGCGCCGCCTTCGAAGCCGCGGGCGGTTACCTCGCCGAGCGGGTCAGCGACCTCGACGACCTGCGGGACCGCCTCGTCGCGGCGTGCCTCGGGCAGCCGATGCCGGGCGTGCCGGACCCCGGCCACCCGTACCTGCTCATCGCCAGCGACCTGGCGCCCGCCGACACCGCCGGTCTCGAACCGGACCTGGTGCTGGGCCTGGTCACGGCCGAGGGCGGGCCGACCAGCCACACCGCGATCCTGGCCCGGACCCTCGGCATCCCGGCCGTGGTCCGCTGTGCGGGCATCCTGGACGTGGACGACGGCGCGTTGGCCAGTCTCGACGGCGCGAGCGGCGTCGTGGTGGCCGGCGTCTCCGCCGAGACGGTGCGCACCGTCAACGCGGAGCGGCTCGCGGAGATCGAACGCCGCGCGCGCTCCCAAGGCCCCGGACGGACCAGGGATGGCCATCCTGTCGCGCTACTGGCCAACATCGGCTCGGCGCGCGACCTCACCGGCGAGGTTGAAGGCGTCGGCCTGTTCCGCACCGAGCTTCTCTACCTCGACCGCAGCGACCCGCCGTCGCACGAAGAGCAGGTCGCCGCGTATCGCGACGTCTTCGCCGCGCTGCCCGGCCGCAAGGTCGTCGTGCGTACCCTCGACGCCGGGGCCGACAAGCCGCTGCCGTTCCTGCGTCTGGCCGATGAACCCAACCCCGCGCTGGGTGTCCGCGGTCTTCGGGTCGCACGGCAGACACCTACCGTGCTCACCACGCAGCTGGAGGCGATCTCGGTGGCGGCCGCGGCGACGGACGCCGACGTGTGGGTGATGGCGCCGATGGTCGCCACTGCGGCGGAGGCGGCCGCGTTCACCGAGTCCTGCCACGAGTACGGCCTGCCGACCGCCGGCGTGATGATCGAGGTGCCGGCCGCAGCCCTGCGCGCCGGCCAGGTGCTGCGCCACGTGGATTTCCTCAGCGTCGGCACCAACGACCTCAGCCAGTACACGTTCGCCGCCGACCGCATGTGCGGCGACCTCGCTGACCTGCTCGACCCGTGGCAGCCCGCCCTGATCGCGCTCCTCGCCTCCTGCGCGACGGCCGGCGTCGAGGCGGGCAAGCCAGTTGGCGTGTGTGGAGAGTCCGCAGCGGATCCCAATTTCGCTCTGGTGCTGGCGGGCCTGGGCATCACCAGCCTGTCCATGGCTCCCCGCAGCATCCCGGCGGTGCGCGAGTCCCTGGCCGCGCACACCCTGGACGAGTGCCGCCAGATCGCCGAGGCGGCCCTTGCTGCCCCCAGCCCGGAGGCAGCCCGGGCGACGGTGGCGGTGCTTCGCTCCAGCTCCGGGCGGGCGACGGCATCAAGCCGAGGTTCGGCCTGAGCTGGCGCCAGGTGATGACCCGGGCGCGGTGGTGGCGGGTCGTCGGTCGAGCGCGACAGTCGCTCACCTGGAGCTCTCGCCCGATATAGGGCGGGCGGTGGCGTGCCGCGCGCAGAGACCTGAGCGAGAATGGGCCAGTTCGAACCGCAACCCTGAAAGGACCCTCCCTTGGCCGGTGGACTCGTAGCCCTGCTGGATGACGTGGCGGTGCTGGCCCGGGCCGCTGCCGCGTCAATCGATGACATCGGGGCGGCCGCCGCGAAGGCCGGCGCCAAGGCTGCGGGTGTCGTCGTCGACGATGCTGCCGTCACGCCGCAGTACGTGCGGAGCCTGGCGGCCGAGCGCGAGTTGCCGATCATCAAGCGCATTGCCGTGGGGTCGCTGCGCAACAAGTTCTTCATCATCCTGCCGGCGGTGCTGCTGCTCAGTCAGTTCGTGCCTTGGCTGCTCACTCCGATCCTCATGCTCGGCGGCGCCTACCTCTGTTATGAAGGCGCGGAGAAGGTGTGGGCCAAGATCGCCCATCACGGTGCCTCCGGCGGGGGCGAGGAGAAGGTGCAGGACGAGACGACACTGGTGTCTGGGGCGGTACGAACCGACCTGATCCTCTCGGCGGAGATCATGGTCATCAGCCTTAACGAGGTGATCGATGAGGCGTTCTGGTCCCGCCTGGTGATCCTGGCTGTCGTCGCCGTCCTCATAACCGTCCTGGTGTACGGCGTGGTGGCCCTGATCGTAAAGATGGACGACGCCGGGCTGCGGCTGTCGCAACGTTCCGGCGCCGTCGCCACGTTCGGCCGTGGTCTGGTGAGGGCGATGCCGGTGGTCCTCACCGTGCTGACGGTAGTCGGCACCGCGGCGATGCTGTGGGTGGGCGGGCACATCCTGCTGCTGGGCACGAACGAGCTGAACCTGCACTTCCTGTACGAGGCCGTGCACCACGTGGAGGTCGCCGCCCACGACGCCACAGGTGTTCTCGGCGGGCTCGTCGGCTGGCTCGTCAACACGGTGGCCAGCGCGATCCTCGGGCTGATCGTCGGAGCGCTGGTCGTGCTGGTCATGACTCTCACGCTCCACCGCCGCACATCCAAGGCTGCGGCTGCGGCGGCCACGACTCGTACTGACGGCACGATCCCCGCGCCGCTGAGCCGTGCAGCTCGGCGTCGCGACGCTCCTGCGGACCGGGCGCCGCGCGGTTGACCGCAAAATCACCGCAACTCGACCACGGGGGTCAGGCGTTCTGGTGCTGAACCCCTTTGGTACTCCAGCCGCACCCGGTCGAGTCGGATGACTGGTCGGCTGGTTACTCACCTGGGCCGCCACCGGTTCGGTTCGAGGCGACCCGAGCGGACTCCCCGGGGGAGCCGACGTGCCGTTATCCGGGACGCCGACCCCACCGGCAAGGACGTCCAGCCCCTTCTGGCTGCTGACCTCTTCGGCTTATCCGAAAAGGCCACCACAGCTAGGCCTGCGCGAGCTTCAGAGTTGCGTTGAGCGTCAACGGCTGTGGGGCAATGGGTCGTGTAGTCCCACCGACACGTACCCCCATGCCTGAGGTTTGGGCTGTGTTGTGGTGGACGAGCCGCGCGGGTCAGGAGTCCTCCGTCATCAGCCGTTGCATGACGGGTTCGTACCGGCGCAAGGGCCGCAGCAGGGCTTCGCCGAGGCCATCGACCGGCACATTGAGGAACACTTCGGGCCTGTCGATTTCGTCTACCACGAGATTGCGTCGCACCTGGTCGGCGTGCATGTCTATGTCGTGGCACCGACCGAGGAACGCCCCTACCGGACGCTGGTCACGTCTGGGATGAGTGACCTGCCGATGACGGTCCCCGAGGGCCATGGCATCAGCCCGTACGCCGAACTGATGCTGTGCCTGCCGGCGGACTGGCCGCTGACTCGGCTGACCGGGCTGGACGATGATCCGGCTGGCTGGCCGCTGCGAGTCCTCAAGCAGGTGGCCCGGCTGCCGCACGAGTATGGGAGCTGGGTCGGCGAATGGCATTCCGTGCCGAACGGCGATCCCGCGGAGCCGTACGCCACGGACACCCCGTTCGCAGGAGTCGTTGTCACGCCGATGTTGCGTGTGCCGCCTGAGGCTCGCACGATCGCGGTGCCCGGCGGCATACAGATCGCGTTGCTCGCGCTGATTCCTCTGCACCCAGAGGAGATAGCGGTCAAGATCGAACATGGCACAGGCGCACTCATCGAAGTGCTCGACCGTGGCCGCGTGACCGAATTGCTGGAGCCGCGCCGACCCTCGTACGCCTGACGGCTCGACCCTGCACGTACCGGCCCAAAGTTCGCCGAGCAGGGCTTCTGCCGCGATCGGCTTGGCCCAAGTTGTCGCAGATCGGTTGGCGGACATGTGTTGCGCATCAGTCGACGGAGGACGCGTTGGCAGTTGGCTGTCCGGTCTCGGGACCTGCGTGACGGATCGGTATCAGGATCAGGTTCGCTTGGCGCGGCCGGTCTGTTGTGCGAACGCCGTGCTCATTCTGTGCGCCGACACCTACCTCGCCGTCACCACTGCCCACGTCCAGAAGGAGGCACCGAATCCGACGATGTCCTCATGCCACTTACCCTCGGTGAGGTCCGACGTCTCCGGGCATACCTGATCACCATTGGCCGATCCTTCGGCCGCTTCAATCGATTGTCATGGACCGGGACGATCCGTCGTCTGAGCTGCGGGCCGGCACGCGCCGGGCGGCGCGGCGTCGTCCGGGGCCCGGTTGGTGTCGGCCGGGCTTTCGTCATCGGTGGTCTAACTATCCGTGGCATTGGTCTGACTTTTCGTTGACTGGTACAGAAGTCGCCGCTAGGGTCGACGCATGTCTATGGCTGATCTGGCAACGACATCCCATGGGCTTACCTCCGATCAGCTGACAGAGCGTGCGGCGGTTGTCGGCGCGGGACTCATGGGGCAGGTGTACGCGGAGGCGTCCCGGCGCGCCGAAGCACGACGTGCTCGAACTCCCCGTCGAGAACTCGGGGGAATGGAACCCGAAGCGGGCTGCCCAGGTGCTCGGTGACCACGGTCTCGTGCCGCTGTCGTGTCTTGTCCTGCCACCCGGCCGTGAACTCGTCGCGGCGAACGACAGCCAGGATGCCATCGCCGTGGACGGTCTGACGTTCCTGCGGTCGGTGATGCCCTAGGCCCGAACCCGCGTGCGATCCAGCCCGACGGTGCCGGCACGCCGCCCGGTCACGACAGCATCAGTTCCTCACGCGTCCCAGGAGGTTCCGCACCATGAACGTGACCCGGCGTCCCCGGAGGGGACGGTTGCTCGCCATGTCGATCGCCGCCGCGCTAGCGATGTGCGCGATCAGCCCAGCGCCCGCCGCGGCCCACCCGGGCGCGCACGGCGACGCCCACGTGCTGATCTTCACCAAGACCACCCAGTTCCGGCATACCGAGGCGATCGAGCAGGGCGTTCCTGTGCTGCAGGCCGCCTTCGCCGACGCCGGCATCACCTCCGAGCACACCGAGGACTCGTCGATCTTCAACGACGATGACCTCGCACACTTCGACGCCCTGGTCATGTTCCAGGCCTCCGGTGATCCGTGGACCGCCGAGCAGAAGGCGGCGATGGAGCGGTACATGCAGGCCGGCCACGGCATCGTGGCCATCCACAACGCGACCGACATGCGCGGGAATTACGCGTGGTGGGACACCATGATCGGCTCCCTGATGCCCGGCCACGCCGCCACCGGCAGCAGCCCCGGTCTGCCGGGCACCGTCCGCGTCGAGGACCAGACCCACCCGTCGACAAGCCACCTGCCACAACGGTGGCAGCGCGCCGACGAGTGGTACAACTACGCGCTCAATGTCCGCGGTGACGCGCACGTGCTGGCCACGATGGACGAGACGACGTACGACCCGGGCGGCAACGCCATGGGCTACGACCACCCGATCTCCTGGTGCAAGCCGTACGACGGCGGCCGTGCCTGGATGACCGGCATGGGCCATTTCGGCGCGCATTACACCGGTGAAGCGCAGCTCGTGCCGCACATCGTCGGCGGTGTCAAGTGGGCCGCCGGCATCGCCCAGGGCGACTGCGGCGGCACGACGTGGGACAAGTTCGAGCGCGTGCCTCTGGACCAGAACACCAGCGCGCCCTACGCCATGGACGTCGCGCCGGACGGGCGGGTGTTCTACACCGAACTTGTCCGCGGTGAGATCCGGGTGTACGACCCGCGCACCCGGACCACGTCGACCGCCGTCACCATCCCGGTGTACTCCGGCGGTGAGGACGGCCTGCTGGGCATCGCCCTCGACCCGAACTTCGCGGACAACGGCAACCTCTACATCTACTACTCGCCGGCGAGCAGCGACGACACGAACCCGGACACCTTCGTCAACCGGCTGTCCCGGCTGACCGTGGGCGAGGGCTCACAGATTGACCGTGCCAGCGAGAAGGTGCTGCTGGAGGTGCCCGCACGGCGGCTGCCCGACGAGCCGGGGCACACCGGCGGCGGTCTGGACTTCGACCTCAACGGCAATCTGTACCTCGGCGTGGGCGACGACGTGAACCCGCACTCCGAGCCCTCCGGCGGTTATGCGCCCCTGTCCGAGCGAGACGGCACCTTCCACGACGCGCGGGCGACCTCGGCCAACACCAACGACCTGCGCGGCAAGATCCTGCGGATCCACCCGGAGCCGGACGGCACCTACACCGTTCCGGACGGCAACATGTTCTCGCCCGGCACGGAGAAGACCCGCCCGGAGATCTACGCGATGGGCTTCCGCAACCCGTTCCGGTTCTCGATCGACCCGCAGACCGGTGCCCTGGGCATGGCCGACTACTCGCCGGACAACAGCAACGACAACCCCGACCGAGGCCCGGCCGGCATCGCCGAGTGGAACCTCATCACCGAACCCGGCTTCTACGGCTGGCCGCTGTGCATGGGCAACAACGAACCGTTCCGCGACGTCGACTACCGCACCAACCCGGTTACCGTCGGCGCGTACTTCGACTGCGCCAACCCGGTCAACGACTCGATCCGCAACACCGGCCTCACCCGGCTGCCGGCGGCCAAGCCCGCCAAGATGTGGTACGGCTACAAGCGCTCCTCCGTGCCGTCGGTCATCCCCCAGGGCGGTGGCCTCGCCCCAATGGGCGGGCCGGTCTACCAGTACGACCCGCAGTTGCAATCGGACACGAAGTTCCCGGCGTACTACGACGGCAAGCCGTTCTTCTACGAGTGGTCCCGCAACAAGATGTACTCGATCATCCCGAGCAGCAACGGGAACGTGGAGAAGGTCAACCCGTTCCTGCCGCAGGAGCAGTTCCTCGCCCCGATCGACTCGAAGTTCGGCCCCGAGGGCTCCCTGTACGTGCTCGACTGGGGTGGCGGCTTCGGCCGGGACAACCCCAACTCGGGCCTGTACCGCATCGACTACATCTCCGGCTCGCGATCGCCCGAGGCGAAGGCCACGGCCACACCGGACTCCGGGCCCGCGCCACTCGAGGTGCGCTTCGACGGTGGGCCGTCGTCCGACCCGGAGGGCGAGGCACTGACCTACGCGTGGGATTTTGACGGAAACGGCACCGTCGACTCGACCGATCGGGCACCCACCCACACGTACACCGGCAATGGCGTCTTCGACCCGCGGCTCACGGTGACCGACCCGCACGGCAGAACCGGCACCACCACAGTGCCGATCACCGTCGGCAACAAACGGCCCGAGGTGCGCTTCGAGCTGCCGCCGACCGGCGCATTCTTCGACTTCGGTGACGAGATCAGCTGGAACCTGAAGGTCACCGACGCCGAGGACACCCAGATCAACGACGCCGACGTGGTCATCCAACCGGCGCTCGGCCACGACGAACATGCTCACCCCGCCGAGCCGTTGCACGGGCGAACCGGCTCGATGGCCACCTCGCTGGGTGGCGGGCACAGCGACGACATGAACGTCTTCTACGCCCTCGACGGCCGCTATACCGACTCCGGTGGCCCGGGCGGCATCCCGCCGCTGACCGGATCGGACACCACCCTGCTGTTCCCGAAGCAGCGGGAGGCGGAGTTCTTCAAGGCCTCGCAGGGAGTCACCGTGGCGCCGTCGCGGGATGTGGAGGGCCACGCCAACGCCATCACCGGTCAGAACGGTGCGTGGGCGTCGTACGACCCGGTGAACCTGCACGGCGTCGACAAGCTGGTCCTGCGCTCCAGCGCGACCAGCGCGGGCATTGTGGAGCTGCGCCGCGGCGCAGCCGACGGCGCCCTTCTCGGCACCGCCCAGGTGCCGGCGACCGCAGCCGGCCGATACGTGGACGTACCGGTCGTGGTCACCGACCCGGGGGAGACGTTCACCCTGTACGCGGTCTTCCCCGGCCCAGGGGAGCGACGGCTGAACTTCATCGAGGCCGATGGGAAGGGCGTTTCACCGACGACCAAGCCGAAGGTCACGGTGACCGCCCCGACCCCCGACGACGACCTGACGCCCGGGGCGATCCAGGTCACCGCCGACGCCAGCGACGCGGAGAACACCATCACGAAGGTCGAGTTCTTCGCCGGCGACACCCCGATCGGCACCGACACCACGGCACCGTACGCGGTGACCTGGAACGCCACCACCGAGCAGCGCTACCGGCTGACCGCCGTCGCCACCAATGACAATGGCGTCAGCACCACCTCCCGCATCGTCGAGGTGGAGGTCGGCGACCTGTACGGCGACTGGCAGACCTTCAGCAACACCAACGCCACGTACGATCGGCCGGACACCGACACCTGGATGATCAATTCCGGCGGTGGGAACATGTGGCAGGGCACCGATCAGTACGGCTCGGTGTACCTGCCGGCGGCCGCGGGCACCGAGTGGACCGCCACGGTGAAGATCGAACGGCAGACCAACTCCAACCCCTCCGCCAAGGCCGGGCTCATCGTCCGCAACGACATAACCCAACCCGGCACCTCGCCCGGCTACGCGGCGATGACGATGCGGGCCGGACTCGGCTTCGAATGGCTGCGCGACACCGACGGCAACGGGCAACTCGACGCGAGTACCAGCGCCAGCACGACGAGTTATCCGGCGTGGGTGCGGATCGTCCGCGACGGCAACCAGTACCACGGCTACTGGAGCAAGGACGGCGTGACCTTCACTCGGGCCGGCGACCCGGTGACGCTGCCCGGCGCGGCGAGCCCGCAGGACATCGGACTCGCCGTGACCGCCCACAGCACCTCCGCCACCAGCGAGGCCGAGTTCTCCGGGTTCAGCCTCGTGCCCGAGGCCATCCACCCCGGACCGGATCCCGAACCCGAGCCGGGACCAGGCTGCGACCCCACCAACGGCGGTGTACGTGCCCCAAGCGACGAGTTCGACGGCGCCACGCTCGACGGCTGCCGGTGGGACGCCGTGGTGCGCTACGACTCGTCAAAGGTCACGGTGACCGGCGGCCAGTTGCGCGTCCAGACGCAGCCGGGTGACGTCAACGGTGACAACACCCTCTCGCCGCGCAACTTCATCCTCCAGGACCTGCCCGACGGGGACTGGTCCATCCAGACCCGGCTGACGCCGACGATGCTGCACCGCTGGCAGTTGGCCGGGTTCCTGGTGTACGCCGACGACGACAACTACGTGAAGTTCGACGTGGTGGCGACGAACGCCAACGGCTCGCCGACCGACCTGCGGGCGGAGTTGGTCTCGGAACGCAACGGGCAGTTCGGCAACGGCGGCAACCAGTCGATCGACGTCGCCGAGGCGACCGAGAGCGGTTGGTACGACCTGCGTCTGAAGCGGACCGGCAACAGCTACTCGGCCGAGATCAGCGACGGCGGGGTCAACTGGACGTCGCTGGGCGCCCCGGTGACCAACGACGCCGCGATGACGTCGTTCGGTCTGATGGCGCTCGGCCCGGAGCAGGTTTCACCGGTCACTGTGGCGTTCGACTACTTCCGCGTTGTCGACACCATCGCGCCAACGGTGTCCGTGGCGGTAGACCCGTCCGCGCCGAACGGTAAGGACGGCTGGTACGTCTCGCCGGTCACCGTCTCGGCCACCGGCACGGACGACCGCACCGGCCCGGTCGGCGTCGTCTACGCCGCGGGCGACGACGACTGGACCGACTACCGGCAGCCGGTGAAGCTGACCGAGGACGGCACACACCACCTGCGGTTCCGGGCCGTCGACGAGGCGGGCAACACCTCGCCGGAGTCAGCCGTGTCGGTGCGCGTCGACTCGACGGCACCCGTGGTGTCGCTCGGCGGGGTGACCGACGGCGGCTCCTACCAACTGGGCACGCTGTTGCCCATCACGGCGTCGGCGAAGGACCCGGCATCCGGTGTCGCCTCTGTCGTCGTACGCCTCGATGGCACACCGGTCACGGCGCCGGTCGCGCCAACAGCCGGCACCCACCAGGTGACCGTGGTCGCGACCGACAAGGCCGGCAACGACGTCGGGTCGACGGCGTCCATCGACGTCGTAGCGACGTTCGCGAACACCGAGGCACTCATCGACCGCTACCGCGAACAGGGGCTGCTTCTGCCGCACTCGGCGGCTGCCATGAAAACTCACCTCAAGGTGGCCGAGCGGATGACGAAGGTCGGGCAGAAGCCGCCGGCCGAGGCCGCCCTCGACCGGTTCGCGGCCTTCGCCCGGGCCGTCGCCGACGAGCAGGCACGCACCCAGCTGCTCGCGGCCGGCGCCTACCTCCGAGCGCGCCTGTGAGGTGATGAGGGCGAGCCGGTGCCAGCCGGCTCTCGACCGGTGCCGGAGCACGCGTGGCGTGCTCCGGCGGTCTCTCCCGATGATCCCGCAGCTCTTGCAGGGATCAACTGCTTGGTAGAGCTGCGGACCGGACGGCACCTGACTCAAGCGAGCGTGACGCCGCGCGGCGCCCGGTCTGCGGCAGATCCGCACAGCCATCAATCCGCCCACCGCCGAGGAAGCCGGGCGCTTGGGCGCTCTTCTGCGGGACCTGGGCCACGCCTTGGGCCGTCGTTGCTCTCCGTGCTGCGACCACCTCTAGTTGGTAGGGGCGCGCGTGCTCAGGCGGCGGATGGGGCACAGTGCAGAGCGTGTGGTCTTTGCCCGTTGCTGGAGGCAGATCGGACCACCGGCTGCTTCGACACACCGCCGCCTCCTGATCAGCGCAGAGCTGCGCGGTCTTCGGAAGTCGCGTCGACCATCTCAGCGGCCTCGCGTCGGATCCGCTCGCTCCCCCAGGCGCCGAGCGGCCCGAGCGCCTGGTTGAGCGTGCGCCCGTGCTCGGTCAAAGAGTATTCAACCCGCGGCGGCACCTCGGCGTGGACCTTTCGGTGCACCAGGCCGTCCTCCTCGAGCTCGCGCAAATGCTGAGTCAGCATCTTCTCGCTCACTCCGGGCAGCCCTCGACGCAGCTGCGCGAAACGGCGTACGCCATGGGCCTCGAGTTCCCAGAGGATCAGGCCCTTCCACTTGCCGCTCACCACGTCGAGCGCCGCGTCGATGCCGCAGATGTAAGGCCCGCGCCGGGATGCCTTGGTCATCGCTGACCCCCCTTACTGAAAGGTAAGTACCGCAGAAGTTAGTGGGTACTTACGAGAATAGTGAAGCGTCGCCGAGCATGGAGAGGTGAACAACCAACAGCACAACAGCGCCGTCACCGTGATTGGGCTCGGTCCGATGGGGCAGGCGATCACCCGCACCCTCCTCGCCGCCGGCCACCCCGTCACGGTCTGGAACCGCACCACCGGCCGGGCCGAGGGCGTCGTCGCCGACGGTGCGACGCTCGCGGCTGTACCCGCCGAGGCGGTCGAGGCGAGCAAACTCATCATCCTGAGCCTCACCGACTACCAAGCGATGTACGACATCCTCGGCCCCGCCGTCGCGTCTCTCGCCGGCCGGACGTTGGTCAACCTAAGCTCCGACACCCCCGACCGCAGCCGCGAGGCGGCATCCTGGGCGGCGAGCCATGACGCCGCTTTCCTCACCGGCGGCGTCATGGTCCCAGCGCCGATGGTCGGCACCGACGCGGCATACGTCTACTACAGCGGCCCCGGCGAGGTGCTGGACGACAGCCGAGAGGCGCTGGCCCAGCTTGGCACGCCGAACCATCTGGGCGAGGACCCAGGCCTCGCCCAGATGATGTATCAAGCCCAGCTCGCCGTATTCCTCGGCACTCTGTCCGCGTTGATGCACGCCACCGCGATGCTGGGCGCCACGGGAATGACGGCCACGGAGGCAATGCCGGAGCTGATCGCCTCGGCCGAATCGATCGGCGCCATCCTCCGCGCCGGCGAGGAAACCCCCGGCGCCGCGCTGGACGTTGGAGAACACCCCGGCGATCTCAGCACGGTCACCATGATGGGCGCGACCGCCGACCACATCGTCGAGACCAGCACGACACTGGGCCTCGACCTCGCGCTTCCCCTGGCCGTGCGAGCCCACTACCGGCATGCGATCGAGAACGGGCACGGTGGCGACAACTGGACCCGCATCATCGACAGCATCCGTGAACCACGGGACAAGCCCCGTCGTCTCATCACCTGACTTGCGGGACGCGGCCTTGCCGTCGTTCGCCGTAGGCGCGGCGGGCGGCGGCGACATCGGGATCCGGCGATCCTGACCCAGCACCTCACCAGCTATCTGAACGGCAGCGACGCCAGCCGGGCGCTATGAAGGGCGACAGCTACCGACTCCTCACCGGCTGAACGGCGGCGGACCCGGCCTGGACAGTGAGACCAGGCCGGGCAACGCCAGGAGGCCGCGGAGAGCCCTCAGCTGTGCTGCGGGATGTCCGTCGTGTACGCCAGCTCGCGGCCCGCCTCCACGTCGGAGGTCAGCGCATCAATCCGAGCCTTGGCCAGCGAGTAGGAGTCCGAGCCGAGCAGTTGGTGCAGAGGAGCATCACCCGAGAGCGCCACCTCGATGATGGCGGTTGCGGCTCGGACGGGGTCACCGAGCTGGGTGCCCGGCATCGCGAGGTGCGCCTCGGTCATCTCCCGGATCGACTCGTAGCCGGACACGGTGGTCGACGGCAGGCCAAGGGAGTGCGTACGCAGAAAATCGGTCTGCATGTAGCCGGGCTCAACGAGGTTGACCTGCACGCCGAAATCGCCGACCTCCGCGGCCAGTGACTCGGTCAGCCCTTCCAGGGCGTACTTCCCGGCGCAGTAGAGACCCCAGCCCGGGAAGGAGGTCAGACCGAGGATCGAGGAGATGTTGATGATGTGACCGCTGCGCTGGGCGCGCAGGGACGGTAGTACCGCACGAAGGACGTTCCAGAGCCCAAAGATCTGCACGTCGAACATCTGCCGGACGTCGGCGTCGGTGACCTCCTCGATGGCGGCGAGGAAGCCGTAGCCGGCGTTGTTCACGACCACGTCGATCGCGCCGAAACGGTCGGTGGTGGAGCGGATCGCCGCCGCGACCGCCGGCTCGTCCGCGAGGTTCAGCTCAAGTGGCAGCAGCCGGGCCCGGTCCACGGATCCCAGGGCCGCGTCGAGACGCTCGGCCGACCTGGTCGTCGCCGCGACGTTGTCACCGCGCTCGAGGAGCTGCTTGACCAACTCCAGGCCGAGGCCCCGGGAGGCGCCCGTGACGAACCAGGTGGCGGGCCGGGTGGTGGGGTACGACATCGGTGTTCTCCTTGTGACTGGGTTGGCAGCGCTGCGCCCTGCCGGAAACGCATTTCATGCTGCTGCCGTGCGGGCGAGCCGAACACCTCTGGCCAGGCCCAGCCGTACCTGGGAACGACATGCCCACCCAGCCCCTGGGCGCGGCTCGCCGCGCGCGGCATCCTTGGTGGCATGGTGCGACGCACAGAACTGGCCGGCTTCCTGCGGAAATGCCGGGCTGACACGACGCCGGAGGCAGCGGGAATCCTCCCCCTGCCGGGGCGACGCGTCCGCGGCCTGCGCCGGGAGGAGGTGGCTCAGCTCGCCGGGGTGAGCGTCGACTACTACACCCGACTCGAACAGGGTCGCCACAGCAGTCCGTCGGAGGCGGTCATCGACGCGTTGGGCCGTGTCTTCCACCTCGACGCGGCCGCCCGGGCTCACCTTGTCGACCTGGCCCGGCCGGCCCGGCACCGCGCAGGGCAGGTGCCGGGCCAGCGGGTCCGGCCGGCGATGCACCAGATGATCGCCTCGATGGTCGACCACCCGGCCTTCATCGTCGGGCGCCGCACCGACATCCTCGCGTCGAACCTGCTGGCGCGCGCCCTCCTCACCGACTGGACCCAACTGCCACCCCGCGACCGCAACTACACGCGCTGGGTCCTCCTCGACCCCGGCGCCCGCGAGGTCTACCCCGAATGGGCCACCGTGGCGGCTGACGTCGTGGGCACGCTGCGCCTCTACGCCGGCCGGAACCCCGACGACCCGCAGCTCAACGAACTCGTCGGCGAGCTGACCATCAAGAGCCCGCAGTTCCGCACGTGGTGGCACAACCACCGGGTGCACGAGCGGACCCACGGCACCAAGCACATGGTCCACCCCGCCGTGGGACCGATGACCATCCGATACGAGGCGCTGGCACTACCCGGCGACGACGACCAGACGCTCTTCATCTACACCACGGATCCCGGCAGCAGCTCACACGACAACCTGCGCCTGCTCGCGCTCTGGGCGACACAGCAGCGGTACGCCCCCACGACCGGCGCAGCCACGGCCGCTCCCGCTCAGATCGAGGACAGCCCAACCAGCTCTCCGGGGTCAGCCTGATTCCGACGGGCGTCGATCGCCCTTCGACAATCAGTGGTCTCCACCGTGGATGATCCAGCGTGCGAATTCCTGTGGCGGGTGGCAGTGCTCTGATCGGTGCCCATGTCCTGGACGTGCTGCGCGAGCGAGGTCATGCCGCGACCGCCGGGGCGCGTACCGCCCGTGCGGGTGGGACGGCCTTCTCATGCACTTCGATCATGATTGTCTGCGGGTTGTGGGCTCCCCGTTCACCCCCCCCGAAAACCCTGGCCTTTGAGTTTTCCTATGGAACTTTGATGCGCTCCCGAAATCCCCACTGATTGGAGTCGTTCGGTCTCCTCTGTGGTGGGCGAAGTGATGGCTGCGCCGGCTACAGAGTGCTCGCCGGCCTCGCATAACACGACGTACAGGTCTTCGGCGGTTGCGCGGTCTAGCCGGAACGATGTCCATCTTCGGTGGGTGGTTGGCCCTCCCTCAGGTTGTTGGCGGAGGCCTGTGGGTGATACGTCGGGTCGCCTGCGACTGGTACAGGCCAGCGCTGGTGATGCCGTAGAAGACGGGCAGAATGAGAAAAATGGCCAGGCCGATCAACGGTGCGGCCAGGTAGCCGACCAACCCCGCGAGGATGTACAGGACGACCCCGGTGAGGGCACGGACCCGCTCGACGCGAAAGAAGGCGTCCTTAACCTGTTCCTTCAGCAAGTCGGGGTTCCGTGCCAGGTAGTGGAAAAAGGCCAGCCACGTCGCGCACAGCAACGCGCCGATCAACGCGTAGAAGGCAACGGCCACCCGCTGGTCCGTGTTGTTGTGTTCCTGCAGCGCATCCGACACGACGATGGTCGGGAACGGCAGCAGCGCCGTGCTGAACAGCACGAACAGGTTCCTCCAGTGCAGGCCGCGATCGGCCTGCTGGATGCGGTTGAACGCCGCCTTGTGGTTGAGCCAGACGACGGCCACATACGAGTAGGAGGCGAGATACGCGACGTACGACGGCCACTGGTCGAGGAGGCCAGACAGGAGGCGGCCAGGAGGAACGTCCGGCACCCGGAGGTCCAGGACCAGAAGCGTGATGATGATGGCGAAGATGGCGTCGCTGAACGCCACGGCGCGGCTGGTGTCTGACCGAGTGCCTAGGTCTGCTTCTGGCCCGCTCACCGAATGCGCCTACCCAGGCTTGTCTGTGGCAAACGAATGGACACCTGAGGTTGCGAATGCAGACCGCCCCCAGAAGATGGTGCCCGCGGACAGACTCCGCATCCGGCCGCCGCGTTACGCGGTGGCCGGATGCGGGTGTGTCAGGGCTTGAGGACGACCTTCTCGCAGTTGTCCTGCTTGTTCTTGAAGATCTCGAAGCCGCGTTCTGCCTGGTCGAGCGGCAGGGTGTGGGTGATGACCCGGGTCGGGTCGATCTCCCCTCGTTCGATGCGCTGCAGCAGCGGTTTCATGTAGCGCTGCACGTGGCACTGGCCGGTACGCAGGGTCAGCGCCCGGTTCATCCACGCCCCGGCCGGGAACTTGTCGAGGAAGCCGCCGTACACACCGATCACCGAGACGATGCCGCCGCTGCGGCAGGACAGGATCGCCTGGCGTAGCGCGTGCGGTCGCTCGGTCTCCGAACGGACCGCCTGCTTGATCCGGTCGTACGCGTGTACGTGCGCGGCACCGTGGGTGGCCTCCATGCCGACGGCGTCGATGCACTTGTCCGGTCCCCGTCCGCCGGTCAGCTCGAGCAGCCGGGACCGCACGTCGACATCCTCGAAGTTCACCGGCGTGTGGCCCGCACGTTCGGCCATTTGCAGTCGGTACGGCTCTTTGTCGATGGCGATGACCTTCGCGGCGCCGAGCGCCCGGGCGCTGTCCATAGCGAACTGTCCGACCGGCCCGGCACCCCACACCGCCACCACGTCGGTGGGCTGGATGTCGCACATTTCGGCGCCCATGTAGCCGGTGGGCAGGATGTCGGAGAGGAACAGCACCTGCTCGTCGGTGAGATCGGACTCGATCTTCAGGGGACCGACGTCGGCGAACGGAACCCTCGCGTACTGCGCCTGACCGCCGGCGAAGCCCCCGGTCAGATGCGAATAGCCGAAGATTCCGGCGACCGGGTGGCCGAACATCTTCTCCGCGATGCCCGCGTTGGGGTTGGAGTTCTCGCAGCAGGAGTACAACTCGGCGGCGCAGGCACCGCACGCGCCGCACGCGATCGGGAACGGCACGACGACCCGGTCCCCGACGCGCAGCCGACCTGGGTCGACGCCCCGGCCGACCTCCACCACCTCGCCCATGAACTCGTGACCCATGACGTCGCCGTCCTGCATCGTGGGCACGTACCCGTCGAGCAGGTGGAGGTCCGAGCCGCAGATCGCGGTGGAGGTGATCCGTACGATGGCGTCGCGATCGTTGAGGATCTTCGGGTCCGGTACGTCACGGACCTTGACCTTGTTGCGGCCCGCCCAGGTGTTCGCCCTCACGCGTCTGCCCCCTTCGCGAGCTCGGAGTCCGACAGCGGTTGCGCCGGACGCTGCGGGAACTCCTTGCGGGCCCGCTTGCCCCACGGGGCGCCCTCGGATCGGACGACCTGCCCGGTCTCCAGCACCTGCTTGAGCCGGCGCAGGTCGTCGTCGAGTTGCTGGTGCGGTTCCTCACCGAAGTACCTGGCGACGGCCTTGCCGACCGGGCCGCCAGGGATGTCGTAGGACATGACGACGTGCACCTCGGTGCTGACCCCATCCGGGGCGGGCACGAACCGGACCGTGCCGGCGTTCGGCACGTCGGCGTTCCCAGTGGACCGCCACGCGATCTTCTCCCCGGGTGACTCGTCGATGATCTCCGCGTCCCACTCGACGTTCGTGCCGAAGGGCGCGCTGGCGGACCAGTGGCTCGTACGGTCGCCGGTGACGCGGATCGTCTCAAGGTGTGCCATGAACGTGGGGAGGTTGTCCAGATCACGCCAGAACGCGTAGACCGTGGGCGGGGGTTTGCGGATAGTTGTCGTGGCTGTCAGCTCCATGAATCCTCCTTCGCGTGGGCCTCCTACCGCCGGCGCCGAACCGCTCCTCGTGACGCGGGTGGCCTGCACGGCGGTCAGCAGGTCCACCACCGTGATCCCGACGATGGCGCCGGTGACACCGACGAGGCGACGCCGGCGGTGCCCGCTACGGTGGGCGATGGCCACCCCGAGAGAGGCCAGGTCCATCGCGTCGCCCACGACCCGGGTCCACGCCCAGATGCCCTTGCGCCGGCTCGTCAGGAGTCCGGCTGCATGGACCAACTCCCGCGCCCCGACCAGTGGCACCACGGCCTGGGAGGTCGCGGAGTCGTCCACCCCGCTGATCCGGCGCACCGTGCCCGGTGCTGCCAGCTGTGCCACCCCCAGACCGAGACTCATCCAGCCGAGCCGGCGCCCTCGCCGTCGCACGTCTTCCCGCCTGACCTGGGCGGCCTCTCGGGTTGCCAGTTGAGTCACGGGTAGCCTCCGTATCCGGTCGCACCCCGGCCGAGCCATTCCGGCCCGTGGAAGTCCGGTATGCAACCCATAGAGGCCCGCATACCCCTCGGAAACCACCTCAATCCGCGCATCGGTCGCGATATAGAGGTGATCCCTGTTCCGCTGCTCAGCGCGGCGTCAGGGATGCCACCGCTGTGAGGGCCCAGGTCCGGCCCGATCCGCCGAATCCTGAGCCCCGCCGCGTCAGGCCGTCGCCATCTGGCGGACGTTCTCGCCCTGAGCGAACACCTCGACCATCTTGGCGCAGAAGGCCGGAAGGTCATTGGGGTTGCGACTGGTGACCAGGCCGTTGTCAACCTGTACCTGTTGGTCCACCCAGTTCCCGCCCGCGTTGCGGATGTCGGTCCGCAGACTGGGGAACGAGGTGACGGTCCGGCCGTTGACCATGCCGGTCTCGACCAACGACCACGGGCCGTGGCAGATCGCCGCTACCGGCTTCTGTTGCTGGAAGAACGCCCGGACGAAGTCCATTGCCTGTGGGTTCATCCGGAGTCGGTCGGGGTTGACCGTCCCGCCCGGCAACAGCAGGGCGTCGTAGTCGGCCGCCCTGACCTCGTTCACGGTCCGGTCCACCCGATAGTGGTTGGCCGGGTTGATGTCCTGGTTCATCGACTGGATCTCACCGGATTCCAGTGAGATCAGGTGGACCTCGGCGCCGGCCTGCTCTGCGGCGGCCCGGGACTGGGTGTACTCCACGTCCTCCACCCCGTCGGCGGCGAGACAGGCGATTCGTCTGCCGGTCAGTCGTTGCTGGCTCTGCGCCATTCTTGGCGGCCTTCCCCTTGCGGCGCCGCCCCGTCGGCGGCGCATCGTTCGCTCGCGATCGCCTTCCCGGTGTCAGAACCGGGAAACAGATCATCGAAGGCCGCGCACGGGCGGACGGATGGGCCTGCTCGCCGACCGGGCAGGTCTGCGTGGAGGAAAGGTCGCCCTACGGAGACTGCTTCCTGTTGATGCGGGTAACGCGCACTGACCCCACTGGCGCCGAGGCCCGGGAAAGGCCGACATGACTCTCCCTACCGCGTCGATCGAACTGCCGTCCGGCCAGACCATGCCCGTGCTCGGCCAGGGCACGTGGTACCTGGGTGAGCGTCCCGCGAGGCGACGGGATGAGTTGGCCGCGCTGCACGCTGGCCTGGACCTGGGTATGACTTTGATCGACACCGCGGAGATGTACGGCGATGGCGCCTCCGAGGAACTTGTTGGCGAGGCCATTGTCGGACGACGCGGCGATGTGTTCCTGGTCGACAAGGTGCTGCCGTCCAACGCCAGCCGCCAGGGGACCGTGCAGGCATGCCGCCGTAGTCTGCAACGACTCGGCGTCGACCACGTCGATCTCTATCTGCTGCACTGGCGCGGCAACCATCCACTCGCGGAAACGATCGAGGCGTTCGCCGAACTCGTCGACGCTGGCGACATCGGACAGTGGGGCGTGAGCAACTTCGACCTCTCCGACATGACCGAGCTGCTCGAGGCGGGCGGAAACGACTGCGCGACCAACCAGATCCTGTACAACCTCACTCGCCGCGGCCCCGAGTACGACCTGCTGCCCTGGCTCCGTGAACACCGGATTCCGGTGATGGCGTACTCCCCGATCGAGCAGGGCAGACTACTCGGCCACGACCAGGTCGCGCAGGTCGCCGCGCGGCACGGGGCGACGCCCGCTCAGGTCGCGCTGGCCTGGGTTCTGAGGCAGGACGCGATTGCGGCCATCCCTCGATCGTCCAACTCGGAACACACCCGCGAGAACGCGGAAGCGCGCAACCTGCACCTGACCGAGGAGGACATCACGGCACTCGACATGGCATTCCCGCCACCTACCGGCCCACAACCATTGGAGATGTTGTAGGGCCAGCGGCCGTCTCTCGGAGGCTTCGCCGGCGCAGCCGCCGGGCCAGCCCCGCAGCGAGCCTTGCGGTCAGCCGAGCCGGTTGGTCCGGTGGGGTTGCTACCAGTTCCACGACGATCTCTGGGCGTGGCCGTTCGCGAGAGGTCACCGGTGCTCCTCAGCATGGCCAGTCTCCGCGAGCCTCAGAGGGGCGCCGAGCGTCAACGGCGGTAGGACAGAGGGTCGTGTTGCCCTCGGACGCATTATTTCCCCGAGGAGCGTGATTCCTCCTCGCGTTTCGAGCGATTCCCGTCCCGTTGGGCGGGGATCTTGCTGTGCGGGTTTTAATCCTGGCCTCAGGTTGATCGGGGACCATGAGCGGCAAAGCATCGACTGGAACGGGGTGCATCGGCGTGCGGATCATGATCGCGGATGATGACGCGGCCATCCGTGAGTCGTTGGAGCGGGTGCTCCAGGTCGAGGGTTACGACACCATCAGCGTCGCCAACGGTCTCGCCGTGCTCGACGGGGTCGGTGGGGCCGGCGGCGACGCACTGGATCTGCTGATCCTCGACGTGATGATGCCCCGCCTCGGCGGGTTGGAGACCTGCCGGCGGCTGCGGGCGGCGGGTCGGGATCTGCCGGTGCTGATGCTGACCGCTCGTGACCAGGTCTCGGACCGGGTCGCAGGGCTGGACGCGGGTGCCGACGACTACCTGCCCAAGCCGTTCGCCACCGAGGAGTTGCTGGCCCGGGTGCGGGCCGTGCTGCGCCGGCGTACGCCGGGCGACGGGGAGTCACAGGTACTGTCGTTCGCCGATGTCCGGCTCGATCCCGACAGGTTCGAGGCGTGGCGTGGCGGGCGACCGCTGCGCCTGACCCGGACCGAGTTCTCCCTCCTTGAGGTCCTCGTGCGCAACGCGACCCGGGTGTTGACCCGCGACGCGCTGTTCGAGGCGATCTGGGGCTTCGACATGAGCGCCACCGCCAACAACCTCCAGGTGTATGTGAGCTACCTGCGCCGCAAGATGGAGGCCGAGGGTGAGCCGCGATTGATCTACACGCTGCGCGGCCTGGGATACACGTTACGGGAGACTCCTCCGTGAGTAGGTTCGCTGGCCGGGCAGCGCACCGGCTGACCCGATGGTGGCGCCGGCGGTCCCTGCGGACCAGGCTGACGGTGATCGCGGCGACGGCCATCGCCGTCAGCGTGTTCATGGCCTTCCAGGTGGCCAGCGAGCTGCTGGACGGGGAGCTGCGGGACACCGCCGAGGATCAGCTGCGCGTCGACTCCGGCGTGCTGGCTACGGACGCGGAGCGCGCTGGTCTGGCGCAGGTCCCGCTACCGCCGTACCCCGGATCCGGTCCGCTGGTGCGGGTCGTCCTGCCCGACGGCTCGACCCGGACGCCGGCCGGTCAACCCACGCTGCCCCCGGTCAGCGAGCACGCCGGGCGCGTGGCGCAGGGTGCATCGACCGACCTGATGGAGTCGAACGACATCGACGAGGACGGCTACCTCATCTACACGCTCCGGGCGGGCGACGGCGCGGTCCAGATGGCCCGCGTCGTCGACGACAGCCCGATCAACCAGTTCGGGTTCGGCATGCTGCTGATCGGACTGCTCTGCGTGGTCGGCGGCGCCCTTGTCGGGCGGACAGTGGCGCGCACTGGGCTGGCACCGATCGACCGGCTGACCGCCGCCGCGGAACGTGTCGCGCACACCCGGGATCTCGACGCCGACATCCCGGATGAGGGCGGCGGGGAGATCCGGCGGCTGATCCAGTCGATCAACGACATGCTCGCCGCGCTCCGAGACTCCCGGCGGGCCCAGCGGCTGCTCGCCGAGGACGCCGCCCACGAGCTCAAGACCCCGCTCACCAGCCTGCGCCTCAACGTCGAGCTGCTGATCCGGCTCGATCGGCGCGGCACCCTGGACAGCGCACTGTCGGCGGAGAGCCGGACCCGGCTGCTCAACGACCTCGGCGCCCAGGTAGCCGAGTTGAGTACCCTCGCCGCCGAACTGACCGACCTGGCGCGCGGTGACGTCACCGACGAGAACACCGAGTTGCTCGACCTCGCCGACGTGGTGGTGGCCGCCGCGACCCGGGCGCGTTCCCGCGTGCCCGATATCGAGATCGCGCTCGACCTCACCCCCGTGTGGGTGAGCGGCCGTCCCGCTGCGCTCCAGCGGGCGGTGCTCAACCTCATCGACAACGCCGGCAAATGGTCCCCCGCGGACCGGCCGGTCCAGGTCCGGCTCCGTGCCGAGGGCGCGTCGGCGGTGCTTGAGGTCGACGACGCCGGGCCGGGCATCGACGCCGCCGACGTACCCCGGGTATTTGACCGGTTCTACCGTGCCGACAGCGCCCGGGCGTTGCCAGGATCCGGTCTCGGGCTGTCGATCGTGCAGCGGGTCGTCGACGCCCACGGCGGCCGGGCCACCGTCACCCGCTCCGCACGCGGTGGCGCGCTGCTCCGAGTCGACCTTCAGGCTGCGGCCCCGCCTGGTCGAATCACGCCGCCCACCGCCGGGACATGAAAGAGATCCGGGACGGGCCTGGGGCTCCGTCCCGAATCTCGCCCGTGCCGCCGCGCTCACCGTTGCAGCGCGGGGTCCTCCTCGTCGTCGGCGAGCGGCTGTCGCCCGTCCGGCGGCTCCACCGGTCGGGACAGCCGGCTCGGCCACCACATCCGCCGGCCGATCAGCAGGGTGAGGGCGGGCACCAGGACCGATCGCACCAGCAGGGCGTCGAGCAGCACGCCGAAGGCGACCAGGAACCCGACCTCGATCAGCATCACCAGCGGAAGTGAGACGAGGACCGCGAACGTGGCCGCCAGGACCAGGCCTGCCGAGGTGATGACGCCACCGGTGGCGGAGAGGGCTTTGAGCATGCCTCTTCTGGTGCCGAGACGCGCGGCCTCCTCGCGGGCACGGCTGGCCAGGAAGATGTTGTAGTCGACGCCGAGCGCCACCAGGAACAGGAATGCCAGCAGCGGCACCGAATAGTCGATGCCCTTGAACCCGAGGATCGTGTCGAAGACGAACACGCTGCCGCCGAAGGCTGCGGCGAATGAGACGACCACGGTGGCCATCAGGACCAACGGGGCCACGACCGCGCGCAGCAGCAGCCCGAGCACGATCAGGACGACGGCGAGCACCAGCGGGATCACCAGCTTCTCGTCGCGGGTCGTGGTTACCTCGGTGTCGAGGTTCTCCGCACTCGGCCCGCCGACGATCGCCTCCGCCCCACTGACCGCGTGCACGGCGGTGCGCACTCGCTTGATCGTGTCGTACTCGGCGACGGTGTCCGGCGCGTCCGTCGGGA
Organism: Micromonospora sp. NBRC 107095; assembly: GCF_030269705.1. Lineage (NCBI taxonomy): Bacteria > Bacillati > Actinomycetota > Actinomycetes > Micromonosporales > Micromonosporaceae > Micromonospora > Micromonospora sp. NBRC 107095. The sequence continues at coordinate 458,049 of NZ_BSTU01000004.1, read as the reverse complement.
ACACGGAGATGTCGGCCCAGCCACCCTTGGCCTGACCCGGGATAGCCAGGGCCACACCGGGGGTGCCTTTGACGATGTCGAGCACCCGCTCCTGGTACGCAGGCCGCGTGAAGATCGTCATCGGCTGGCCGCCGAGCTCCGGGAAGTGCTGGCGGAGAACGGTGAAGCCGGTGACCGACTCCGGCGCGGACAGGAACTGGTCCTGCTCCCGCAGGGCGCCGGTATTGCCCGCCAGCCCGAGGGCGAGCACGCCGAGGACTCCGAGTGAGCCGAGCGTCGCCACCCACCGGCGGCGGCTGATGGCGGTGCCAAGCCGCCCCCACAGCCCCGGCTTCTCTTCCACCGTCGTGCTGAACCGCGGGATGGCCGGCCAGAAGATCCGCCTGCCGAGCACCACGAGCACCGCCGGGAACAGCGTCAGCATGGCCACCAGCGCGCACAGAATGCCGGCCGCACCGATCGGGCCCAACCCGCTGGTGCTGTTCAGGTCCGCGACGAGCAGGCAGAGCAGGCCGGCGACCACGGTGGCCGCGGACGCGACGATCGCCGGCGCCGCGCCGCGCAACGCGTGGACCATCGCAACCCGGATGTTCTCGTGGTGGTGCAGTGCCTCCCGATATCGAGCGATGAGCAACAGCGCGTAGTCCGTGCCGACACCGAATACCAGGATCGTCAGCAGCGCCGAGTTCTGGTCGTTGACCACGATGCCGAAGCCTTTGACGAGCAGGTAGACGGTCGCCATCGCGGTCAGTGCCGCCGCGCTCACGACCACCAGCGGGATGAACCACAACACCGGGCTGCGGTAGGTGAGGATGAGCAGGAGCGTGACGACGATAACGGTGGTAAGGAAGACCTGCAGGTCGATGCCATCGAAGACGGCGTCCATGTCGCCGTCGACCGCGGCTGGACCGGTCACGTCCAGTTCCAGGCCGGCGGGGCGGTCCTTCGCGGCCTCACGCAACGGGCCGACGATGGCCTCCGGTGCGCCGTAGGTCGTGCTCACGTCGAGAGTGAACATCATCGCCCTGCCGTTGGTGGAGAGTCTCGTCGGCGGGCCCTCGTCGTCCTCGCCGGCCGGGGCCGCCACCTTCGGCGGGTACCGCTTGGCAAGGGTGTTGTAGTGGCGCTCGACCGTCGCGCGGTCGGCGTCGGTCATGCCGCCGGCGCGGTGGTACACGAACACGAACGTGTTGTCCTCACCGCCGGGGAGACCGTCCTCCAGCACCGCCACCTTGGTGGACTCGGCGCCGGCCGGCAGGGTGTCCACGGCTCTGTCGGTAGTGACCGAGCTCAACTTCCCGCTCAACGGCACCATGACCGCCGCCAGCGCCACCCACAAGCCAATCATCAACCACGGCACCCACCGGCCTGCCAACCGACCGGCCGGTGCTTCCCCGGACGGCGCTGCGTTGACTGCCATCACTAGCCTCCTCGATACGGGTCACATCGCTTATCTGATGCCGACTTCGTACCGAGCGAATCTGAGACGACTGTTAAAACGGCCCTCCCGGACGAGCAACGCGTCGGCGTCCGCCCGGTCCGTGCGGGCACCGACAGCCAGGCCGTCGGGCGTGGGTCAGTGCGCTGGAACTCGCGCTACCGTCAGCGGGTGGCGATGCTGGTCGGTGCGGCGGCGGTGCTCGGCCGCCGACAGCTAGCCCGTCAGCGGTGGATGGCTCCCCCCTCGACGTATACGCGTTTCTGCGGCCAGCGGTGAGAGATGCGCGTGGGCGAGACCCGCGAGGTCTCGGACGGTGGCCCAGTTGTCCACGGCGAACCGCTGACCAGATTGTCGGGGGCCCGACCCGACAAACGTCGTCCGGCGCCTGCGCAGCAGTCCTTCGCTGTGGCCGTCGCTCGATGCAATGCCTTGCGCTGCGGGCATCCGTAGCGGCCGCACGGACAGACGCTGACGGCGCAGGCCAGCGAATGCACGCCGAGGTCGCTGCTGCGCGACCCGACCTTGCGCGGACGAGCCGTCCTCGTGTTCGCCGGGTCTTCCGGCGACTCCTCACGCCGGTCGGCGTCGAAGCTGTTGAAGCCCGGATGGTAGATCCTTGTGCCGGTCCTTGCGCCCGCGGATATCGAGCTACGCAAGTTCCCATCAAGCGCTGTGCCCACCAGCAACCGCACCCGCCGCAGATCGTGTATTTGGCAGTTCGAGGGGTCAACGGGCATCCGAACGTGCCGACGAGAGGAAGTTTGCGCGGCGGTCCATCTGGACACCCGTCTGTCGTGTTCGATGACTTCACGGACGAGCGGATCGACGTCGGGCAGGTGGAGCTAAGAGTCCGGCACGCCGGGCAGGGCCTGCCGGTTCTACTCATCCACGGCCATCCCCGTACAGGTTCGACGTGGCATCGGGTAGCACCGCAGCTGGTCGAACGAGGGTTCACCGTTGTCTGTCCGGACATGCGCGGCTACGGGCAGTCAGGGAAAGCGCCTATCCTCACCGATCACTCCCAGCAGTCCAAGCGAGCAGTGGCAGCGGATCTCGTCCGGCTGATGAATGCTCTGGGCCACCCGAGGTTCGCCGTGGTAGGGCACGACCGCGGTTCCTATGTCGGGCTACGCCTGGCATTGGACCATCCTCACGCGGTCAGCCACCTGGTCGTCCTCGACGGCGTGCCGATCAGCGAGGCTCTCGCCCGGTGCGACGCAACGTTCGCCCGCGACTGGTACCACTGGTTCTTCTTCGCTCAGCCTGATACGCCAGAACGGGTGATCAACGCCGATCCCGACGCCTGGTATGCCAGCAAGGCGCGGCCCGACAGCATGGGAGCCGAGAACTATCAGGAGTTCCGGCAGGCCATCCACGACGCATGCACGGTGCGGGCGATGCTGGAGGACTACCGCGCTGGCCTCGGAGTTGACCGGGAGCACGAGGAGGCCGACCGGCGCGCCGGCCGCACCGTAGGCTGTCCAACGCTCTTCCTCTGGTCGACGCGGGACGACATGGAAAACCTGTACGGTGACCCGCTCGCGGTCTGGGCGGCGTGGGCCGACGACCTCCGTGGCCATCCGATTGACTCCGGACACCATGTGGCTGAAGAGAATCCCGACGGCCTGACCGCAGCGCTGCAGGACTTTCTCGCCTGACAGTCTCGCTCCGCCGCGCTGGTCCGGAGAACTACCTCGTCAAGACGTTTCTTACCGCCACCAGGGCACTGGGCAGCACCTCGGCTTCGACACCATGCTCAACGGTGTGCCACCCGGCAGGCCCTGCGCCGTGGCCCCTCACGTCCCGCAGCCGCTCGGCGAAGCCGGATGGCGGTGAAGCTGGGGTCCACGGCGTTGTTCCGGAGGCCCGGGTACTTTCCGGTTGCGGCATGCCGGTCGTCCAGGAGCCGGCTCCGCAGCCGGCAGGGTCAGGTCAACTGCTCACCTGGGAGGGGGCGGTCAGCTCCGACCCTGGGAGCCGCGTTCGTGCCGGGCGAGGTTGGGTCAACTGCGCCAGTGTGGCGTTGTCCGCCGGAGGTACGCTCCGTGACACCAGAGCCGACCCAGTCTGTTCCGGCAGTGCCCGCACGAGCCCTCAAGGCCCGCCTGACATGGGGGCCGAGCGGCGGCCCGCTTCCCTGCGGCATGTCTCGAACCCGCTACGGTGGCTTAGCTCAACCGGGACCGTGGCACTGGTGGAGGGAGCTTCGGCCTTTCCGGGGCGAGAGGCTGTGCAAGTCTGATCAACGATGTGACGGGGGATCGCTGGTGGGACAGCGGCACGTGCGGAAAATGTTGCGGAAGATGGCCGGCGGGCAGCCGGTGGAGGTCGAGCAGGTGGCCACGTTGCGCTCACTCGCCCTTATGGCCGCTGTTGCCGAGCAATTCGGTTACGCGTACACGGACACACGGCAGCGACACCGCAGCGGACCGCAGCTGTTCTTCGTACCCGACCCTCGTCCGCAGGCCCGCGAAAGGGCCGAGCGGAACCGAGCGCAGTACCCGGATGCTTCCACCGGGGGCGCACTGCCCCCCGTGCCTGCCGACGTGCTGGATCTGTTCAAGGCCCGCATCAGCTACGACCTCGAGGGCTGGAACGACGACAAGCAGCGAACGTGGCTCCTCTATGTCGTCCTCACCGTGCTGTGCGCGATCCTCGGTGTGCGGCTCGGGCTAGGAGGGGCGTCCCCCACCGCCGCCGCGGCTGTCGCCGCCGTCGCCTGGGCGGCGCTGATGTCTGTCACCCTATTTTTGGTCTCCATTCGTCGACGCAGACGGGCTAAGTTCGCTGCGATCCTGGAGGCGGCCGGGTTCACGCAGACGACTGAGCAGAGCGGCCGGGAGCGGTATCTGCCGCTGACGTACCAGTAGGCCGCACAACTGCGGCGATCACGAACAGGGTGTCGATGGCGGTGAGCCGGTCGTGCCCGTTACGTGCCCGTGAGGTCGGTCGACAAGGGTCAACAGCAGCTCCTACCAGCTCCGAGCCGCGACTGTTCGGGAGGAAGGCCACCCGATCACCAGTGCCGCCGCGAGTGCGTGCCGCAGATCAAGGCACCGTCCAGGCGGCGCGGCAGGTGCTCGGTGAGGTTTCCGTGTTCGAGGGGCCCACAACTACGAGCTGCCCACGAGCCGACCGGCATCCAGGTCAGCTACTACGCCCAAGAGGCTGCCATCACGGTTCAGCCCCAGCAATGACTGAGTGACTATCTGGGTGACGACGGGTACGAGCGGTCTGCCAGGCCTTCGGTACCGGCGCCACCGTCACGGACACCGAGAATCTCCGCGCCAAGCTCGAACGCCTCGTCGCCCGCCAGATCCTCACCGAACCCGAAGCCGGACTGTTCACCCTGGCCCTGCCGACGACCTCGGCGTAACCCCACCAGCAGGGCCTCCAACGAACCGCCAAGCCCACATCAGACAGAGGCTCCCGAACCACCCTCTCAGGTCGTGGAGGCCGGGGCCGTCTCGCGGACCAGCGTGACAGCACTGCGATTGGCGGCCGGAATGATCAGCGCCGATGCGACGAGCGCGGCGACGGCGATGCCCAGCCATCCCCAGAAGCCGAAGGCGATGACCAGGCCGGAGAGCGCCGCCGGGCCGATGATGTTCTGCGTGATCACGTGCAGGTCGAACGCCCCCAGGTACTCGCCCTGAGCGTGCTCGGGGGCGAGGCCGAACGCGAGCCCCCAACCGGAGGCGGCCTGCATCACCTCGGCCACGGAGAGGATCAGCACAGCGGCGACGATCGCCACGGAAGCCAGGACCACGTTGTCGTCGAGCGCGGTCACCGCCAGGACCGCGCAGCCGCCGGCCAGCCAGTAGCCGGAGCGCCGGGCGAGCCGACCGGCGCCGTGCACGGTGTCCGCGCCCCGGCTGGCCCGTACCTGGAACAGGATGACGAACGCGGTGTTGACGATCAGCAGCAGAGGAATCAGGAAGTGGGGCAGGTCGGTGCGGTTGAGCGCCCAGAGCGGCATCGTCACCAGGATGATGCTGACGTGCGAGGCGAGGATCGTCGAGACGCCGATCACCGCGAGGAAGCGTGGGTCGCGGACGGCGGCGAAACGCTTGAAGCCCACTGGCGCCGGACGCGGCGGCACGTCGGGCAGGCGGGTGACGAGCAGCGCGGCGCCAGCCATCAACGCGGCAGTGGTGAGGGGGATCAGCACGAGCAGCCGTTGGCTGAGGGCGGCGACGGCCGCCACACCGATGCCGATGCTGAATCCGATGTTGAACACCGACCGCATCATGGCCTTGAGCTTCACCCGCTCCTCGGCGGGCACGAGGCTGCCGATGAGGGCCCCGTTGGTCGGGCCGGTGCCGTACTCGAGGAAGCCGACGGCGACCACCAGCGCGAAGAAGGCGGTCGCGCTGTCGACAAGGCTGTAGAGGCCGAACCCGACCGCCAGCGCGGCGAACAGGATGACGAGCAGGCGGCGGGCGCCCACCCGGTCGGCGATCACACCGAACAGGACCGACGAGAGGAAGGCGGACAGGCCGGCGGCCGACAGGCCCAGGCCCACCTGCCGGGCGTCGAGTCCGACACGCAGCGTGAAGTAGACGACGCTGCCGCTGAGGAAGACTCCCTTGCCGATGGACTCGGCCAGTCGGATCGCGATCAGCTTCCTGCGGAGCGGGTCGGTCGGTACCAGGCCGGCGACAACGTCCGTCATTCGTGACAAGGGCATGGGTCAATCCTGGCGACGGCGGTGTCCGGCGGACAGGGCGACAGGTGTGGCGCGTACGGGACGACGTCCCGGATCGGCCGGGAAATTCTCCCGTGACTCCCGGGGGCGGCGGCACGTCGACCGCGCGTGAGAGGTCCGCTGTGGACGGCTTCGTCAGGGCCAAGACGGAAAGTCTGGTTCGGTTTTTCGATTCGTCAAAAGGCTGACCGAGCCCGTTCCCGGGATCACTTCTTGTGTTGTTCTGTTGGCCGTGAGTAGATGTTCATCACGACGCGGGGTCGGCGCTACCGCGGCGTTTCCCCGCGCGACTAAGACACCGCGGGCCGTTCGGACGGGGTGAGGTGGATAGATGGTCAGCGTTGGCTCGGCCTCGGAACTGACTCGGAACATGAGGCGGTGTCCGGAAGAAGTCACGGCGGAGACACAACCCGACGCGGTGACGGTGGTCCTGGCCGACGCTCAGCCGGTGGTGCGCAGGGGCCTGCACGCCCTGCTGTCACCCTCGGCTGAGGTCGCCGTGACCGGTGAGGCGGCGTCCGCGCGGGAGGCGTTGGCGCTCGCCACCGCCACACGTCCCGACGTGCTCGTTCTCGACATCGAGCTGCCGGGCTTCCAGGCGGGCGTGACGATCCAGGAGATCAACCGGGCGTCGCCCTCGACAGCGGTGCTGGTCTTCACCGCGGTCGAGGACGAACACGCGATCCTCGCGGCCATGTGGGCGGGCGCCCGCGGCTACGTGCTCAAGAGCTGCCCGGGCGACGGCATCGTCCGGACGATCCGGGGCCTCGCGACCGGTGAGGTCATCCTCGGCCCCCGGGTGGCCGACAAGCTCATCGGGCAACTGAGCCTCGAGCCCCGCAACCAGCAGCTGTTCCCGGAGCTGACAGCCCGCGAGCGGGAGGTGCTGGAATTGATTGCCTCGGGTATGCGCAATGTGGCGATCGCCGCGAAGCTGAATCTGTCCCCGAAAACGGTCAGCAATCATATTTCCATCATCTTCAGCAAATTGAACGTTTCTGACCGGTACGAGGCGATCGAGGTCGCCCGCCGGGCGCGGTTGGGGCACCCCGGGCCTCCCGGCTCCCATTCACCAGTGGTGCCTGGTGGCAGCGTTCTGCTGACCGGCAGGCGTGGTGTCGTGGCGCCGGGCGCGGCCGCGTACGCCGGCGCGCGGTCGGTGCGGGGGTGAGCGGGATGAGCCTGGACCTGGACGCGATCGCCAACCGACTGGAGCCCCGGTTCGGCCGGGCCGCGCACCGCTGGGTGGGCACGCTGCGCCAGCGGCTCGACGACCTCGTCGAGCAGTGGGAGTTGACTCTCGGTAACCCGCTCAAGTCCGGCAACTCCTCGGTGGTGTTCCGGTGCGTGGGCCCGCTCGGCGACGCGGTGCTCAAGCTGTCCCCGGACAGCTACGCCGTGCGGGAGGAGGTGGACATGCTGCGCCAGTTCGCCTCCAGCGGACGGGTGCCGGCGGTGCGGGAGTCGGCCAAGGGCGCCGTCCTGCTCGAAGCGATCCACCCCGGCACCCTCGTGGAGAAGATGCCGCAGCCGCCCTCACCGCGGGAGTACGCCGCCTTCCTCACCGATCTGCACGGCGCGGGCGACCCGGCTGCCGCTCCCCGTCAACTGGCGGACTGGATCGACGTGCTGTTCAACTCGGCGACGCGCCGGGGCGCCGACCTGAGCGGGTCCAAGCGGCTGCGCGACGACCTGTTCGCGGTGCCCACCGACACCGTGCTGCTGCACGGGGACCTGCACCTCGGCAACGTGCTCGACGGCGGAGGCAGGGGTCTGGTGGCGATCGACCCGATGGCGTGCGCCGGTGACCCCTGCTTCGACGCCGTGGACTACGTGCTGGAGGGTCTGGACCGCGCGGAGATGGTGCGCCGCCGCGACGAGCTGGCGAGCGCCGCCGGCATCGACGTGGGCCGGCTCGACGCCTGGTGCCGGGTGACGGCCCCGATCGGCGCCACGTACGTCAGCAATCCCGTGCACTCCGCCGAGCTGGCGGCTTTCGGGCGCGGCGAGTACTGACCGGCCGACCACCGCCCCGGTCCGACGGCAACCCGCGTCGGGCCGGGGCCGCGCCATGCCCGGGGACCCGCGTCGACGTGTCGCCGACGCGACCGGGAGCTTTTCCTGGTGGGGCAGGAGAACGTGCTCTGCCGCGCGGGACGTGCCGGGCCGCACGATCGGTGCATGGTTCGTACCGGTCGTGCTTCCTTCGCCCAGGAACGCCTCTACTTCCTCGATCAGCTCCAGCCCGGAAACCCGGCGTACGTGGTGGCCTTCGCGGTACACCTGCGCGGTGCGCTGCGACCCGAGGCCCTTCGCACGGCCCTGACCCGGGTGGTCGCCCGGCACGACGCGCTGCGCACCACGTTCGCGGTGGTCGACGGTGTCCTCACCCAGCGGGTGTCGTCGACGCCCGCTGTGGACGTCGACATCACCGCCGACAGGTGGGTCGATCGCGCCACCCAGGAGGCCCACCTGCGGACGCTCGTCGCCGAGCAGGCCCGGCGGCCCTTCGACCTTGCCGACGGCCCGGTGGTACGGGCCTTCCTGCGCTCCTGGGGCCCGGACGAGCACGGCCTCGCGGTGCTCGTGCACCACATCGCCTGCGACGGGTGGTCGGTGGGTCTGCTCCTGCGCGACCTGGCCGCCGAGTACGACGCCACTGTCGACGGGTCGGTTGCCGCCTACGACGAGCCGGCCGAGTCCTACCTGGCGTACGCCGAGCGGCAGCACGAGACGTGGCGGCGGGACAGCTCGGGCCTCGACTTCTGGCGTGCGGCGCTGGTCGACGTGCCGCAACTGGCGCTGCCCACCGACTTCCCCCGCCCGAGCGTGCTCGGCACCACCGGCGCGGTGCTGCGCCGCCCGGTCGAGCCGGAACTGGTGCGCCGGCTGGGGGAGTGGGGGCGGGCGCGGGGCGCGACGCTGTTCGCGGTGACGCTCGCCGCGTACGCCTCGGTGCTGTCCCGGTACGCGCGCCAGGACGAGGTGGTGGTCGGCGTTCCGGTGGCGAACCGGATGGACGACGCCGAGGAACGCCTGGTCGGCTGTCTGGTCAACACGCTGCCGATCCGGCTCGACGTGTCCGGCCGGCCGAGCTTCACCGAGCTGGTGGACCGGGCACGACGGACCAGCATGGCGGCCTTCGCCAACCAGGACGTGCCGTTCGAGCAGATCGTGCGGGCCACCGTGGGGGAGCGGCAGCTCAGCCACGCACCACTGTTCCAGACCTCGCTGACGGTGCAGAACTTCCCGTTCGCGTTCCCCGAGTTCGCCGGGGTACGGCTGACCGAGGTCGACGTCGAGATCGACGTCACCAAGTTCGACCTGGGCCTGACCCTCGACGTCTCCACCGACGTGCCGTTCCTGCGCGCCGAGTACAGCACCGAGCTGTTCACGGCGGAGACCGTCGGCACGCTGCTCACGCACTACCTGACGTTCCTGCGGTCGATCGTCGACGAGGAGCAGCGGGAGCCGTCCATGGTGGACGAGGCCGAGCGGGTGCAGCTCACCGAGGGGGTGAACCCGCCGCTCGCATCGGCGCCGGTCACGCACCCGTCGGTGCTGCGTCGCTTCGCCGACCACGTGGCGGCGACCCCGGACGCGGTGGCCGTACGCCACCGGGACGTCGAGATCACCTACGCCGAGCTGGACCGGTGGGCCGGGCGGATCGCGGCGGGCCTGGCCGACCGCGGTGTCCGCCCCGGTGTCCGGGTGGGGCTGCTGCTCGGCCGTTCACCGGCGGTCGTCGCGGCGATCCTGGGCGTGTGGAAGCTCGGCGGCGTCTACGTGCCGCTGGACCCGGACTACCCGCGCCAGCGCCTCGAACTGATCGCCGCGAACGCCGGGATGGCGGTGCTCGTGGTGGACCCGGAGACCGCAGAGGCGGCCGAGGCGCTGACCCGCGACAGCGGGACCCCCCTGGCCGACGCACACACCCTCGACGGAATCTCCGTGCTCGAGGAGACCTTCCCCGGGCCGGACGACCCGGCGTACGTCATCTACACCTCCGGCTCGACCGGCGTACCCAAGGGGGTCCTGGTCGGGCACGGCGGCCTGGACGCGCTGAACAGCCCGACCCCGGCGGGCCTGGACGTCACGGCCGCCGACGTGTGGCTGGCGGCCAGCTCGTTCTCGTTCGACGCGTCGGTGTGGGAGATGTGGGGCGCGCTGACCACCGGCGCCCGGCTGGTCATCGCCGACCGGGTCGACCTGGTGGACCGGGAACGGCTGGCCCGGCTGGTGCGTCGTGAGGCCGTCACCGTGCTGTTCCAGACCCCGGGCGCGCTCTATCGCCTGCTGCCGCCGTACCTGCGGGCGCTCGACCCCGACGAGACCTCCCGCATCCGCTACGTCGTCCTCGGCGGCGAGGCGCTGAGCTGGTCGCGGCTGGCGTCGCTGATCGCGGACGCGCCGGGTCTGCAAACGGTGTTCGTCAACATGTACGGCATCACCGAGGGCACCATCCACGTCACGATCTTCCAGGCGTCGGCCGCCGACGTGCCCCGGGTCCCCGAGGGTGCCATCGGCGTGCCGTTGCCGTCGGCGCGCTGCTACGTCCTCGACGAGGACCTGCGGCCGACCGGCCTCAACGTGCCCGGCGAGCTGTACTGCGGCGGCGCGCTCGTGGCGCACGGCTACCTGGACAACCCGGAGCTGACCGAGGCGCGGTTCCCGCCCGACCCGTACGCCGGCGGGGTCATGTACCGCACCGGCGACGTGGTGAAGTGGGGTCTCGACGGGAGCATGGTGTACCTCGGCCGCAACGACACGCAGGTGCAGGTGCGCGGCTACCGCGTCGAGCTGGCCGAGGTGGAGGGCGCCCTGCTCACCCACCCCGCGGTGCGGTCGTGCGCCGTGGCCGCCGAGGACGACGAACTCGTCGCGTTCGTGGTCCACGGGATCGGCCCGGACGCCGAGCACGACCTGCGGGCGCACCTGCGCGAGACACTGCCGGCGTACATGGTGCCGTCGCGGATCCTGACCGTGGCGACCATCCCGCTCACCGCGCACGGCAAGGTGGACCTTCCCCGCCTGCTGGTCGACAGCCGCGCGGCACGGACGGCCATCGCGCCGTCGCGGCCACCGGCCGCAGGGGTCGGCACCGGGTTGGAGGAACGGATCCGGGCCTGCTGGGTCGAGGTGCTGCGGCGGCCCGACGTCGGGCTGCACGACAACTTCTTCGACCTGGGCGGCCACAGTTTCGCACTGATCGCGCTCCAGCAGCGGATGTCCGAGGAGGGTCTGGACGTCTCGGTGACCGACCTCTTCCGCTGCGGCACGGTCGCCGGCTGCGCGGCGGCGCTCCAGCACACCGCGCCCGTCGTCGCGGACCCCAACGGGGCGCAGCGCCGCCAGGGCCGCGCCCTGCTGGCCGACCGGCGGCGCAGCGTGGGAGCCGGCCGTGGCTGAGCTGGACGACAGCGCCGCGGTGGCGGTGGTCGGCATGGCCATCCGGGTCCCCGGCGCCGAACGCGACCTGGACCGGTTCTGGCGACACGTCCACGACGGCGTCGACGCCGTCAGCGTCTTCACGCCCGAGCAACTCGTCGGTTGGGGCGTACCCAAGGATCTGGTGGAACGGCCGGGCTTCGTGCCGGCCCGCGCGGTGCTCACCGACGCGGACCGCTTCGACCACCGGCTGTTCAGCTACTCACCGTCGGACAGCGCCCTGATGGACCCCCAGCAGCGGATCCTGCTGGAGTGCGCCTGGGCGGCCCTGGAGCACGCCGGCCACCCGCCGGTCGCCGCCGACGGCAACCGGGTCGGGGTGTACGTCGGCACCGGGCTCAACGTCTACCTGCTGGACAACGTGTGGCCCAACGAGCGCGCGGTCGAGGCGGCCGGTGGCCTGGGCGTGATCATCGGCAGCGACAAGGACTTCGCCGCCACCCGGATCGCCTACAAGCTGAACCTTCAGGGACCGGCGCTGACAGTGCAGACCGCCTGCTCGACGTCGCTCGTCGCGGTGCACCAGGCGACGCAGGCGCTGCTCACCTACGACGCCGACGTGGCACTGGCCGGCGCGGCCACCGTCGCCCCGCCGACCCGGCGCGGACACCTGCACGAGCCCGGCGGCATCTTCTCCGCCGACGGTCGCTGCCGCACCTTCGACGCCGCCGCCGACGGGACGGTGCCGGGCGACGGAGCGGGCGTGGTGGTGCTCAAGCGCCTCACCGACGCGCTGCGCGACGGCGACACGGTGCACGCGGTGATCCGTGGCTCCGCGGTCAACAACGACGGCGCCCGCAAGGCGGGCTTCACCGCGCCCGGTCCGACCGGTCAGGCCGCCGTCATCGCGGCGGCGTTGGAGGTGGCCGACGTCGACCCGGACACCGTGGGCCTGATCGAGACGCACGGCACCGGCACCGCGCTCGGCGACCCGATCGAGGTGGCGGCGCTGCGGCAGGTGTTCGACTCCGCCCGGCCCGACCGGGCGCCCTGCGCGCTGGGCGCCGTCAAGTCGGTCGTCGGACACCTGGACACCGCCGCCGGGGTGGTCGGCATGATCAAGACCGTCCTGGCCCTGACGCACCGGACGATTCCTCCGATCGCCCACCTCCGTACGCCCAACCCGGCGATCCGACTGGACGGCTCGGTGTTCGAGCTGCCGACGACCGCCCGACCATGGGCGCCTGTCGACGGCGTACGCCGCGCCGGGGTGAGCGCCTTCGGCATCGGCGGCACCAACGCCCACGTGGTGCTGGAGGAGGCCCCGCCAATCGCGGCCCGACCCCGCCGGCACGTCCCGCAGCTCGTCCTGGTCTCCGCGAAGACCGCCGCGGTGGCGCAGGAGAGCCTGGACCGGGTCACCGCGTTCGCGGCGGGAACCGCCCCCGGGGACCTGGCCGACCTCGCGTACACACTGCGGACCGGCCGCGCCGAGCTGCCCTGGCGGGCCGCCGTCCTGACCGGCGTGAACGACGGGGTCGCCCGGCTGCGCAAGGTCGACGCGACGGCTCGGGCGCGCGGGGTGGCGCTGCACCTCACCGGGGCCGGTGCGGTGACCGGCAACCGACCCAACTACGACGCCGACCCGGTGTACCGGCGGACCGTCGACGAGGGCGTCGCGCTGCTGCGTGGCCACGACCTGGATGATCCGGTCCGGGAACGCGGCGACCGGCTGCTGGCCTGCGTCGGCCTGACCCGGTCGCTGCGCAGCCGGGGCGTCACTCCGCGCGCTCTGGCCGGTGACGGCGTCGGCGCGGTGGCCGCCGCTGTGGTGGCCGGGGTGATGTCGCTCGCGGACGCGCTGGCGCTGCTGCGCGACACCGACGACCCCGGGGTACGCCTGCACCCCGCCGCTCTGCCCCTGCTCATCGACGGGCGGCCCGACGACAGCGCCTTCTGGCGGGCCGCCGCCCTCCGTCCCCCGACGTCGACGCCGCCCCCCGACGCGCCCGACCAGGTGCTCTGGATCGAGGTCGGCACCACCGTCACCCCGCACCTGGACGCCGACCAGCCGCCGCTTCCCGCCAACCGGCACGCCCGACTGCTGGCGACCGTCGGCGCGCTGTGGCAGCTGGGTCTCACCGACTCCTGGGATCCCGTGCACGACACCGGCCGCCGCCGGCTGCCCGCCCCCACCTACCCCTTCGCGGCCACCCGGCACTACCTGGACGCACCCGGAGCCGACCCGACCACAGAGAGGCGACACTGATGCGCGACGTACACGACCGGACCTGGGTGGCCGAGTTCGAGGAGCTGTGGATGGAGGTGCTCGGCGTCGACACCGTCGACGACGACGACGACTTCTTCGACCTCGGTGGACACTCGCTCAGCGCGCTGCGGCTGAGCACCCTGATCCGTCAGGACCTCAACCTCGCGGTGATGTTCGGCCACGTGCTGGAGAACCCCCGCTTCGCCGACCTGCGCAAGGTCGCGAGCGAGGTGCCGCTGGAGCGTCCGGCGGCGGAGACCGCCTGATGGTCGCCCCCGACCTCGCCGCTTGGGCGCCGCTCGCCGCGCGGGTGCTCGGCGGCACCCCCGAACAGGTGAGCGCGGCGGCCGCCACCGAGTCCTTCGTCGCTCTGGGCGGCACCTCGCTCCAGGCCATCGCCCTGGTCTCGCTGGGCCAGCGCGAGCTGCGGGCGGACGTGGACAGCGCCCGCCTGCTGTCGGCGCTGCCGCTGGCCCAGGCCCTCGCCGGCGCCGTGGACTTCGTCGACACCGCGCCACCCGTCGTCGCGCGGCAACCCACCGAGCGGGAGTTGCTGCCGGGTCAGCGGTCCATGCTGGCCGCGCACCTGCTGGAGCGGGACGCGCCGTACCACCTGATGTTCACGGTGGAGGCGGACGGACCGCTCGACCCGGCCCGGGTCCGGTGGGCGCTGCGCGAGCTGACCACCCGGCACGAGGCGCTGCGGACCCGCTTCGTGCGCGACCCCCGCCAGGCCCGGATCGTGCTGCCCGCGCCCTACGAGCCGCGCCTACTGCACCAGACGCTGCCCGACGACGACGCGGTACACGCCGTGCACGACCTGTACGGCCCGGCCGCCGCGCGCCTGCTGCGCCCTTTCGCGCAGCCACCCGTGGTGTTCGTACTGACCCGAACCGGTCGGCGCGACCTGCTCACCATGCTGGTGCACCACACGGTCAGCGACGGCTGGAGCGTCGGACTGTTCGCGCGGGAGTTCGCCGAGTTCTACGCCGGGGACGGCCCGACCGAGGCGGCCCCGTCGCCGGACTGGGTCGGCACCCGGCTCGCCGCGCAGGAGTCGTCCGGCGCGCTGGAGTCCGCCCTGACCCGGGTCACCGCGCGGCTGGACGGGGCACCGTGGACGGTGACGCTCCCCACCGACCTGCCGCCGGTCGCCGAGGCCGACGGGCGGGGCGCCCGACTGCGCTTCCACCTGGACGAGACGGCGGCGGAGGCGACGACCGGGTTGGCCCGGGAGTGCGGGGTGACCGTCACGTCGGTGGCCCTGGCAGCCTGGGCGTTGACAGTGTCCCGCCGCGCCGGTCTGGACGACCTGGTGCTCGGGATGCCGGCGGCGGGCCGGTTCGAGGCGGGCATGGACCGCCTGGTGGGCCTCTGCACCCGGGTCGTCCCGGTCCGCTGCGCGGCGACCGACGACAGCACCGTCCGGGAGTTCGTCCGCGGGATCGCCGACGCCCTGGCCGCGGCGGTCGCCGACGCCGACGTGCCGTTCGAGAAGGTCGTCTCCGCGCTGGGCGCCGGCACCGACCCGGGACGGAACCCGCTGGCCCAGCTCGGCTTCGCCGCCCACCACGAGCTGGTGCCCGACGAGCTGGTGGTGGGCGACCGTACCTGGCGGGTGCACGAGAGCCACTGCGGCGGCGCGGTGTTCGACGCCCTGCTCTACCTCCAGTCGTGGTCGGATCGTCCCCGGTTCGCGCTGGAGTACGCGACAGCCCTGCTGACCGCCGCCGACGCCGGGGAACTGGTCGAGTCGTTCCAGGCGGCGGTGCGGGAGCTGGCCGCCGACCCGGACGCCTCCCTGCGGGACGTCACCACGCTCTCGGCGGGTCAGCGCGCCCGGTTGCGCGAGCTGGGCTCGGGCGGGACGTACGACACCGCCGACGACGTGTGGCACCGGTTCGCGGCGTACGCGGAGTCGGCGGGCGAGCGGTCCGCGCTCGTCGACGCGCACACCGGGCTGACGCTCACCTACCGGGAGCTGCACGACGCTGCGGTCGAGCAGTCCCGTCTCCTGCATGGCCACGGGGTGCGCGCCGGCGACGCGGTTCTCCTGGAGGTGCCCCGCTCGGCCGCCGAGGCGGTAGCGGTGCTGGGCGTGCTGCGACTCGGCGCGCACTACGTGGCCGTGGACCAGCACGCCACCGCCGAGTGGCGTACCCATCTGGCGGCGACCGTCGCGGCGCGGGCCCGCCTCGGTGTGGGCGAGCCCTGGCCGGGAGTCGTCGACTGCCCGCTCGTCGATCCGCGGACGCCCGTCGGGGCAGACCCGGTCGAGGCGGCGCCGACCGACCCGGAGCGCACCGCGTACGTCTCCTTCACCTCCGGTTCGACGGGCGTGCCCAAGGGCGTCGTCGTGCCGCACCGGGCGGTGCTGCGACTGGCCGACGACCCGGGGATGTTCGCCGAGCGGCCGGGTATGCGGATGCTGCGGCTGTCCCCGCTGGCGTTCGACGCGTCCACCCTGGAGTTGCTGGTGCCCCTGGCCACCGGCGACACGGTGGTGGTCTTCCCGCCGGCGGACCCGACGCCACGCGGGCTGGCCGACGTCCTGAGCACCGCCGGGGTCACCCACGCCTGGCTCACCTCGGGCGTGTTCCACCTGGTCGCCGACCACCGTCCGGACGCGTTCGCCGGGTTGCGGCAGCTGTTCACCGGCGGGGGAGTGGTGTCACCGCCGCACGTGCGCCAGGTGTTGCGGGCCTGCCGGGGTCTGCGCCTGACCAACGGGTACGGCCCCACCGAGAACACCACCTTCACCACCACGTACTCCGTCGAGCACGCCGACGCGACCCCGGACCCGCTGCCGATCGGCGGCCCGGTGCACGGCACCGACCTGTCCGTCGTGGACGCGTCGGGTCGCCTCGTTCCACCGGGCGCGGTCGGCGAACTGCTGGCCGGCGGCACCGGCCTGGCCGACGGGTACCTGGGCGACCCGACCAGGACGGACGCCTCCTTCGTACGCCACGGCGGGGAACGCCGTTACCGCACCGGCGACCTGGTGCGCTGGGGCACCGACGGGCAGCTGCGCTTCCTGGGCCGCAACGACCGCCAGGTGAAGATCGCCGGACACCGGGTGGAGCTGGTCGACGTCGAGCGCCGGTTGCGGGCGCAGCCGGGCGTCCGCGACGCCGTGGTGTTCCCCACCGGTGACCCGGCGACCGGGGTACGCCTCTGCGCGGCGCTCAAGCCCGACCCGGACGGCGTCGACGTGGCCGCCGTGCGCCGCGCGGTGGAGCCCGACCTGGCCCCGTACGCCCGGCCGCAGCAGTGGGTGACGGTGGAGGAGTTCCCGCTGGACCGCAACGGCAAGGTCGACCTGCGGGCGCTGGGAGCGCTGGCCCAACCGACAGCGCCGCCGGAGACCTCGGCCGCGCCGGCCCGGGTTCCCGCCCAGCGCTCGGCGTCGCTCGCCGAGTTCGAAGAGCTGGTGACGGACGCCTGGGTGGAGGCGTTGGGCACCGACGACTTCGACGTCGACGAGGCGTTCTTCGACGTCGGTGGTGAGTCGCTGCGCCTGGCGATCGTGCGCCGGCTGCTCCAGGAGCGGCTGGCCGGCCGGGTCATCCCGCTCACCGACCTCTACCGCTTCCCGACCGTCCAGACGCTGGCCCGGCATCTGCACGCACAGACCGAGAGAGCAGGGGCATCCTCATGAGCGACGACATCGCGATCGTCGGCCTGGCCGGTCGGTTCCCCGGTGCCGCCGACGTCTGGGAGTACTGGTCGAACCTGGTCGCCGGGAAGACCACTGTCAGTGCGCTGACCCGGGGCGAGCTGCTGGCCGCCGGGGTTCCCGCCGACCGGCTCGACGACCCGGCGTACGTGCCGGCGCGCGGCGTCCTGGCCGACCCGGACCTGTTCGACGCGGCCTTCTTCGGCATCACTCCGAGGGAGGCGGAGACGATGGACCCGCAGCACCGGCTGCTGATGCAGACGGCGTGGGCCGCGCTGGAGTCGGCGGGGCTCGCCACCGAGCGGCCGTTCGGTCGGGTCGGCGTCTTCGCCGGGGCCGGGTTCAACTACTACGCGCTGCACCACGTGTTCGCCCAGCCCGACGTCGTCGAGTCACAGGGGCTGCTGTCGGTCGTGCTGGGCAACGAGAAGGACCACCTGGCCGCGAAGATCGCGTACCGGCTGGACCTGGGCGGACCCGCCATCACCGTGCAGACCGCCTGCTCGACGTCGCTGGTGGCGGTGCACCTGGCCTGCCAGAGCCTGCGCGGCGGCGACTCGGACGTGGCACTGGCCGGTGGCGCCTGCGTGGCGGTGCCGCAGCAGGCCGGGTACCTCTACGAGACGAAGGGCATCATGTCGCCGGACGGCACGTGCCGGCCCTTCGACGCCGCGGCCGACGGCACCGTGCCCGGCAACGGGGTCGCCCTGGTGGTACTCAAACGCGTCGCGGACGCTCGCCGGGACGGGGACACCGTGTACGCGGTGATCAAGGGGTCGGCGGTGAACAACGACGGTGGGATGAAGGTCGGCTACACCGCGCCGGGCATCGCCGGGCAGGTCGACGTGCTGACCCGCGCGTACGCCGCCGCCGCCGTCGACCCGGCGACAGTGGGCTACCTCGAGGCGCACGGCACCGCCACCGAGGTCGGCGACGCCATCGAGCTGGCCGCGCTGACCGAGGTGTTCCGTCGCGGCGAGCGACAGTGCTCTATCGGCTCGGTCAAGGCCAATGTCGGGCACCTCGACGCCGCCGCCGGTGTCGCCGGTCTCATCAAGGCGGCGCTGGCCCTGCACTTCCGGCAGATCCCGCCGCTCGCCGGCCTGAAGCAGGCCCGGCCCGAGCTGCTGGACGGGTCGACACCGTTCACGGTGGACACCGTCGCCCGTCGGTGGGAGGCCGCCGACGGCCCGCGCCGGGCGGCGGTCAGCGCCTTCGGTCTGGGTGGCACCAACGCACACGTGGTGCTGGAGGAGGCCGACGGTCCGATCCCGCCGGAGCCATCGGCCGCCGACGGCCCCGCCGAACTGATCGTGCTGTCCGCGCGGACCTCGGAAGCGGTCCGCGAGGCCGCCGATCAGGTGCACGAGTACGTCCGGCAGCGCCCCGACCTGTCCCTGCGGGACATCGCGCTGACAGTGCAGACGTACCGCCGGCACTTCCCGCACCGGTTGGCGGTGGCCGCGCGGGACGTCCCGGCGGCGCTCGCCGGGCTGCGCCGGGCGCGGGTGCGCGCGGCGGCCCGCCGACCCCGGGTGGTCTTCCTGTTCCCCGGGCAGGGCGCCGAGTTTCCCGCCATGGCGCGGGGCCTGTACGACCAGTACCCGTCGGTGCGGGCCGACCTCGACCACGGGGCGGAGCTGCTGGCCCCGGTCCTCGGGCTGGACCTGCGGGATGTCCTGGTCGACCACGACCCGCACGGTGTCGTGCACCGCACGGACGTCACCCAGCCGGCCCTGGCCCTGTACGAGGTGGCGCTCGGCCGGCTGCTGCTGTCGTGGGGCGTCCGCCCGGCGGCGATGATCGGCCACTCGGTTGGTGAGTTCCCGGCCGCCGCGCTCGCCGGTGAGCTGGCCGACGACGACATGCTGCGCCTGGTCGCGACCCGGGGTCGGCTCATGCAGGACGCCCCGGAGGGTCACCTGCTGGTCGTGCTGGCCGGGCCGCGCACCGTGGAGGAACACCTCGCGGGCCTGGACGCCCTCGACATCGCCGCCCGCAACGCGCCGGAGGTCACCGTCGTGGCCGGACCGCCGGCCCCGCTCGCCGCGTTCCGCGAACGCCTGGACGCGGCCGGGGTGCCCTGTCGGGCGCTGCCCGCGCAGCGCGCCTTCCACAGCCGGATGATGACCGACGCGGCCCGGCTGCTCGGCGTGGCGGCCGACCGGGTGCCCCACCGACCCCGGACCATCCCGGTGGTCAGCAGCGTCGACGGCGCGCTGCTCGGCAGCGGCCAGTCGCGGGCCGAGGACTACTGGGCGGCGCAGTTGCGCAGCCCGGTGCGCTACCACGACGCGCTACTGACCGCGCTGGAGCTGCCCGACCCCGTGCTCGTCGAGGTCGGTCCCGGCACCGCGCTGACCGGCATGGCCCGGCAGACACCGCAGGGGCGGCGGGTGCCCGGGTTCGCCGTGCAGCCACGGGCCGCACAGCGCGCCGACGCCGCCGACGTGCTCGCCGCACTCGGCGGGCTGTGGACGGCCGGGGTGGCGGTGGACTGGTCGGCGATGCGCGGCGGCACCCCGGCGCGACGGGTGGCGCTGCCCACGTACCCGTTCGCCCGTACCCGACACTGGCTGGAGGCGACACCGCCGCCGGCCCCGGACACCGCCGAACCGTCGCCGCCTCCCGCGGCTACCGGGGAGAGCACCGTGGTGGGCGAGATCGTGGAGCTGTGGGGCCGGTTGCTCGGCTCGCCCGACATCGGGCCGGACACCGACTTCTTCACCGTCGGCGGTGAGTCCCTGCTGTTCATCCGCATGGTCAACCAGGTGCAGCGCCGCTTCGCCGTCCGCATCCCGATGGAGAAACTGTCCGCGCGACCCACGCCGCGCGCCCTGGCCGAGCTGGTGACCGCATGACCGACCACACCGACCTGGCACACGCGGCAGCGGTGGCGGCCGTGCTCGCCCACCGCCTCTCCGGCGCGACGTCGGTGACGGTGCGCGGCCCGCACGGCGACCACACGCTGCGCGTGCACCCGGACACCACACCGACAGAGGTACGCGCGCAGACGCGGACACCGTCACCCGAGCTGTCCCCGGTGGACGTGGTGCTGGTGACACCCGGCCCACCGGGCGGGGCGGCGGGAACGGTGGGCCCGGTGCCGGTCTGGCTCGCCAGCGATCACTGCCATCCCACCCATCTCCAGGAACGACTGGACACCCTGAGCGGATGGCTCACCGCCCACCCCGACCGCCCGGTGCGCGAGGCGGTGCTCGTCGGTCCCCGGGAGCGGGCCATGCTGCTCGGCTTCAACCCCGCGCCGACCCCGGCCCCCCGGACACCCGTGCACGAGGCGATCTGCCGGCAGGCGGAGCGCACCCCGGACGCCGTCGCGCTGCGCGGCGGGGGACGCGACCGCAGCTACCGGGACCTGCTCGACGAGGCAGCGGCGCTGGCCGGGCGACTGCGCGCCGAGGGCGTGGGCCCCGGCTCGGTCGTCGCCCTGTGCACCGAGCGGAGCCCGGAGATGGTCGTCGCGGTGCTCGGTGTCCTGCTGTCCGGAGCGGCGTACCTGCCGCTGGACCCGTCCCACCCGAGGGCCCGGCTGGACCTGATGCTCAGCACCGCCGACGCCGCGCTGGCGCTCGCCGACGAGGAGGGACGGGCCGCGCTCGGCACCGGCGGAGCCCCGGCCGTTGCGGTGCGACCACTGGCCGGCGCCGACCTGCCCGCCGCGCCCGTCGACTGGCGTGGCTACCGCGCGTCGGAGGAGGTGGTGGACGGGCTGTCGTACGTCATCTTCACCTCCGGGTCGACCGGGGCGCCGAAGGGTGTGCAGATGACCCATCTGTCGCTGGCCAACCGGCTGGCGTGGATGCAGGAGGAGTACCGCATCGGGCCCGGCGACGTGGTGCTGCAGAAGACGCCGTACACCTTCGACGTGTCGGTGTGGGAACTGCTCTGGGCCTTCCTGGCCGGCGCGACGCTGGTCACGGCCGAGGCCCAGGCGCACCGCGACCCGCAGGAGATGGCCGCCGTCATCGCCCGCGAGGCGGTGACCACAGTGCACTTCGTGCCGTCGATGCTCGCCCTGTTCGTCGAGGAGCCCGGGGTCGCCGCGTGCGCAGCCCTGCGCCGGGTGATCTGTAGCGGGGAGGCCCTGCCGCCGAAGCTCGTCAACAAGCTCACCGCCACCCTGCCGACGGTGCGGGTGGACAACCTGTACGGCCCCACCGAGGCCGCCATCGACGTCACCGCCTGGCCGTGCCGCCGACCCGAACCGGACCCCACCGTCCCGATCGGCAGGCCGATCACCAACGTCATGGCGTACGTGCTGGACGACGACGGTGCGCTGGCCCCGCTGGGCGTGCCCGGGGAACTGGTGGTCGGCGGTGACTGCCTGGCCCGGGGGTACGCCGGACGGCCCGACCTGACCGCCGAGCGGTTCGGCATCGTGCACGTCGCCGGGCGTCCCCAGCGGGTGTACCGCACCGGCGACCTGGCCTGGTGGTCACCGCAGGGGTACCTGAACTACGGCGGGCGCATCGACACGCAGGTGAAGATCCGTGGGCAGCGGGTGGAACTCGGCGAGATCGAGTCGGTGCTGAACAGGCACCCGCTCGTCGCGAACAGCGTGGTGCTGCTCCGCGAGGACCTGGGTGCGGCCCCGACCCTGGTGGCGTACGTGGTGACCGAGCGGCACGCCGACGCGGGCGACGTGGGCGAGGCGGCGCTGCGGGCGTTCCTGGCCGAGCAGCTTCCCGACCACATGGTGCCGCTGCGCCACGTGGTGCTGCCCGAGTTGCCCGCCACCGCCAACGGCAAGGTCGACCGCAGGGCTCTGCCCGCCCCGCCGGCCCGGGTCCGCCGGCCGGTACGGGTCGGGTCACCCTCGGCGTAGGGCGTCGGGAGCGCAGAAGTCCGCAACAGGTCCGAGGGATATGGCGACGCGCTGCTCCACGGCCTGTGCGACCCGCCACCGCGACGACCGGCACCGGTCGGAGAGCCAGGTGTTCCCGCGCCTCGTACGGGTGAGATCGGCGCGGATGGCCGGCGTCTGGAGTGCGCGGAAGTCGTCGTCGTCCAGCAGTGGGCCAACGGCCCGATCACACCCGGCGCCCAACCGTGGTCTCGGGAGTGTTGATCCCGGTGGGTAGCCCGCGGGTCAGGACCGAGTTGGCGTCGCCGATCCGAGGCGAGTTAGGGGAATCAGTCCCGTGATTGACGCCTGACGCTTGCGGTGAAGCAGATTCTTTCCGGATTGATCGTCGATATGCTGTTGGAGTGCCCACCACGCCTCCCGAGAAAGGGGTCATCTGGGAAGAACTCTTCTTCGACCTGGCCTTCGTGTTCGCGCTCACCCAGTTCTCCCACATGCTGCACGAGGATCACAGTTGGGCGGGCACCGGCCGGGTACTGCTCCTGTTCGTAACCATCTATTGGGCATGGGTTGGCATCACGCTCTACACCGACCAACGCGACGTCGGCAATGCGCTGGACCGGGCTGGACTCTTCGCCCTCGGGCTCGGCAGTCTGCTGCTGGCCCTGACGGTCCCCGGCGCCTTTGGTGATCGGGGCCTGCTGTTCGTCGGCGTTTACCTGACGATGCGGGTACTGCTGGCGGCATTGTCATTGCGCACCCCAGGCGGCTGGCGGTCCCCGGTCTTCCGCCCTTACGGGTCGGGTCTGGTGGCTGGTCCGCTTCAACTCGCGGGTGGCCTGCTGCACGGTACGACGCGAATAGTGCTCTGGTCGATCGCGATTCTCGCCGATCTGTTCAGCACCACGCTCACCCGACGGACGCTCGACAAGGTCCGGGTCCGGCCGCTGCACTACACACACCGCTACGGACTGCTGATCATCCTGGTGCTCGGCGAGTCGGTGATCCAGGTCGGGATGGTAGCCGTGAACGAGCCGTTGACCCTCGCCCGGTTGGTCGCCGTATGCCTCTCCTACTCGCTGGTCTGCGCACTCTGGTGGGTGTACTTCATTTACGGTGTCCGGGCTTTCCGGCAAGCGGTGGCCTGGAGCGCTCAGCAGGCAGACATCCGCCGCTCCGTCATGATCTACGGTCACTTGCTGTTCAGTTTCGCGATCATCACGGTCGCCGTCGGCCTGTCCGAGGCAGTGACAGAGCCCCTCGAGCCGCCTCGGGCCAGCGAGGGGACCGTACTCTTCGGCGGCGCCGCGCTCTTCCTCGGCACCTTCGCCTACACCCACTGGCGGATCCACCGACAAATCGCGCGACGACGGATCGGCGCGAGCGTGCTCTGCCTGATCCTGCTGCCACTGGCACACCTAGCGCCGGCCCTGGCCGCCCTGGCGACCCTGTTCGTGGTGGTCGCCGGAGTGAGTGTGCTGGAAGGGATCATCCTGCACCGCCGCCCGATGATGGGGGACCACGCGGCGGAGGGCCAGATGCGTAGCGACCCGGGTCACGAGGACGAGGGCCCCGTGGTGCGCGAATGACGCATCCGACCGCAGGCGACCAGGGAGTAGACCTCGACCTCGTGCCAGACGGCGCGTCACCACGGTCGCGCTACGGATCCACCGCCGCGACGCCGTCCTCTCGACCTCGGCGCGCCAATGTCCTCACGATCGATGGAACGTCGCTCGTGAGGCCGGGTACGAGGACCCCGTCGAGATCGGGATAGGCCTCGATCGCCCTGACTCGTCGCGTAGCGCCGTTTCCGGCCGGCAGGTTCGGACCGGACTACCGTGCTGCCGGCGACCATCGGGCCCTGCTTGCCGGCTCGCGACAGATCCACTTCCACCAGCCTCAGCGGGATGGCAGTGGTGCGGCCGGGCGTACGGCCGTGAAGTCGGCGTGTTCGTATCGGGTGGCGGAGAGCAGTAGCAGCCATTCGTCACAGCCCTGCCACGGGTAGAGGTCGGCGGCTCCGCCGCGTACGGTCCGGGGCCCGTCTCCGGTCCGTGGTCGCGCGTCCGAGGGTGCGGCGTCGAACCCGGGGATCCACACGTCGGCGCAGAGTTCGTTCGCCGAGCCCATCGCCGCCAGCCCGAACCGGTTCTCCGCGGCGGCGGTCCGCGTCTCGTTAGCGAAATCGTCGAGCAGTTGGTCCTCGTCGGGTTTCCCGTCCCCGTGGAAGGTCAGTGTGGTGGTGCCGGCGCGGGCCGCGTACTCCCACTGCGCCTCGCTGGGCAGGTCGAACGGCACCAGCTCGAGCAGGTCCTCCAGGTCGCCTTCGAGCCGCGCTGTGCCGGTGTCCGCCTCGGCGTAGTCGTCGTCGTACTCGGGCAGCCAGTGCTTGACCTGCGCCACGGTCAGCGGGTGCCGGGCGAGCAGGAACGACTCGACGTGCACCTCGCGTACCGGTTGTGCGTCCTTGGCGTTGGCGAGGAACGGGCCGATGGTGTCCTCGACCCCACCGCTTCGCTCAATGGCCCGTACCGCGTCCAGCTCCGCCTCGGACAGCCCCATCCGGAACGCGCCGCCGGGAACCTCGCGGAACACGACTCCCGACGGGACATGCCGCCACGCCGATCGCCCGGCCACGAATTCCTCGGTCCACATGGCGGCGAACGCTAGCAGCAAGCCGCCCGGCGGTCTCTCCCGATGATCCCGCAGCTCGCGCACAGATCAACTGGCTGTCGAAGCTTCAGGCCGAAAGTTGGCAGCATCACTGACTGGGCCTGGCAGCGTCGCCCGGCGAGAAGTGGGTCCGATGCCGCAGCCTTCGCCGGGTTGGTCGGGCCGAACAGGGTGAGCGCCGCCGGACGTTCCGGAGCGCCGCTAGGCGGTCATTCCCCGCTCTGAGCCGGGCGGCGCGGCGGCAAGCTACTGAGGATCAGAAGCCCTCGCCCGGCACGACCGTGTGCTCACAGGGTCTGTAGTCGCTGCGTGATGAACAGGGCGGCGCGGTCGGCTTCGTCGAGCTGGCCGATGAAGGACTGGAAGACGTGCGGGACGCCCGCGGTGATGTCCAGGATGCGCGACACGTGGCAGATCCCGCGGGCGGTTAGCCTGCCGGGGTTCTATCAGGGTGTGAACCGCGGCGCCACGTCGGCGAGGGCATGGTCGAGGATTTCCAGGCCCAGGTCCAGTTCCGCGTGGCTGGAGGTGAGCGCCGGCGCGATGCGGAAGACGCCGCCCATGCCCGGCAGTTGCACCACGTTCATGTGCAGGCCCAGCTCCAGGCAACGTCCTGTCACTGCGGCGCCCAGCGCGTCGGCCGGTCGTTTCGACTCCCGGTCGCTGACCAGCTCGAGCCCGACCAGCAGACCGCGGCCGCGCACGTCGCCGACCACCGGGTGGCGCTGGCTGATCTCCTGAAGACCCTTGCGCAGGTACGAGCCCAGGTGCGCCGCCTGTTCGTCGAGCCGGTCGGCCTCCAGCACGTCCAGGACCGTGTTGCCGACGGCGGCCACCAGCGGGTCCGAGACGTGCGTGGTGAAGAAGAGGAAACCGCGCTCGTGCGCCGTGTGCTCGATCTCCGGGCTGGTCACCACGGCGGCCAGCGGCAGGCCGGCGCCGAGCGTCTTGGACAGGGTCAGGATGTCCGGCACGACGCCGTCCCGCTGGAACGCGTACCACTCTCCGGTGCGGCACAGGCCGGTCTGCGCCTCGTCGAGGATCAACAGCCCGCCCCGCTCGTGCACCTTGTCGCGCAGCGCCGCGAGGTATCCCGGCGGCAGGTCGATCACCCCGCCGGAACTGAGGATCGGTTCGACGATGCACGCCGCCAGGCTGCCCACCGACTGGGCGTCGAACAGCTCGAACGCGAACTCCAACTGATGCCGCCAGTCCAGCTCGCCGCCGGGCAGGGTGAAGTCGGGCCGGTACGCGTTCGGCGTCGGGATCGCGAAGTTGCCGGGCGCCGCGGGCCCGTACCCCTTGCGCCCCCAGCTGTAGGTGGCGCTCGCCGCAGCCTGGGTCATCCCGTGCCACGACCGGGCGAACGAGATGATCTCGTGCCGGCCGGTGACCAGCTTCGCCATCCGGATCGCCGCCTCGTTGGACTCCGCGCCGGTGGTGAGCAGCAGGACCTTCTCCAGCGGCGCGGGCAGCGAGCCGGCGAGGCGGCGGGCCAGCTCGACCACGGGCCGGCTCAGCATGCCACTGAACAGGTGGTCGAGAGTGGCTGCCTGCCGCTGGATCGTGGCGACGACGGCTGGGTGGGAGTGGCCCAGGATCGCGCTCATCTGCCCCGAGGTGAAGTCGAGCAGGCGGCGGCCGTCGGCGGTGAAGACGAAACTGCCCTCGGCGCGGTCGATGATCTCACGTACGAAGCTGCCCGCGCCGGTGTAGCGGACCAGGTGACGATCGGCGTCGGACCAGAACGAATCAGCCATGGACCGACGCTAGGCAGTCCCGGACAGGCACGTCCATCGCACATTTTCGCTGTCGCTGTTAAGCAGAGCCGTACAGTCCGGGTTCATGACGTTGAATCCGTGGCGGCTGCGCCTGCTCGCCGACCTGGCGACGTTCGGCACTGTTCGGGCCGTTGCGCAGCGCGGCAACCTGAGCCCGTCGGCGGTGTCGCAGCAGTTGGCCACGCTGGAGCGGGAGACCCGTAGCGCGTTGCTGGAACGCACCGGCCGGCGGGTGCGGCTCACCGCGGCGGGAATGTTGCTTGCCGGCCGGGCTCGGGAGATCCTCGCAGCCATGGACGCGGCCGAGGCAGAGCTGCGCCGCCTCGCCGAGGAGCCGGCCGGCACCGTCACCGTGGCCGCGTTCCAGAGTGCCGTGCAGGCCCTCGCCGAACCGGCGCTTGCCCGTCTCGCGACCCGACACCCGGACGTGAACGTGGTGTTGCTGGAGTTGGAGCCGCACGAGAGCATGCCGGCGCTGCGTCGCGGCGACGTCGACCTGATCATCACGACCGCGGACTTCGCCGGCGCCGAGCTCTCCCCGGAGATTTACCTGGTGCCACTCGCCACCGACCCGGTGGTGCTCGTGCTGCCCCCGGAGCATCCGCTGACCAGCGCCGAATCGGTCGACCTGGAGGCGTGCGCGCAGCAGCGGTGGACGTTCGACGTCGCGGGCTCGTACATGTCCGAGCTGTCCACCCGACTGTGCCGGGAGGCCGGCTTCGAGCCCGTGGTGATCTGTCGGTTCAACAACTACATGCTGGCGCTCCAGCACGTGGAGAATGGCCGCTCGATCGCCATGCTGCCGAAGCTGGCGGTGGACCCGCGATACCGGGTGGTGACCCGACCGCTGAACCCGCCGCTGACCCGGCGCATCACCGCCGGGGTCCGGCGAGCGGCCGCGTCACGCCCCGAGGTGACAGCCGTGCTCAATGCTCTGCGAGCAGGTGACTGACTTTTCGCCCGTCGGCGGAGCTCCGAGGTCCATCGTGGTGAACGCCGGCCTCATCGCATCGGGTGGCGCTTGGCGAACTCCCACACGATCGCGCTGGCGTCGGGACCGGCGTGATCGGTGTAGCGGCCGTCGCCGTCCGGTCCCGGCCACGCGTGCCCCATGTCCTGGACGCGATACGTCTCGACGACCGAAGAACCGTCCGACGCCCTGATCGTCGAGTGCGCGTACGCGTGCCGACCCTCGGCGGCCGGCACGGACACCGTCTCCTCGGTCGGGTCGAGGCTGCCGTTGGGTAGCCCGTCGTCCACGAGGTCGCCAACCGCGGTCCAGTGGGCGGCGAGGCGGGTGGCGACCAGGGGCGGCACGACCTCGTCCCGCTCGCCCTGAATGATCAGCATCGGCACACGGCGGGCCCGCTCACCCATCTGGGCCCAGGCCTGACGTGCCGTGTCCAGCGGCGACGTCGAGTCTGGGTCGTCCGGGTCGACCTGGTTGAGCCCGTACTCCCCGCCGGCCACCGAGGTCACCGTGGCGAAGACGTCGGGGTAGGTGGCGGCGAGGATGACGGCGGTCCCGGCGCCCGACGAGGCTCCGGCGACGTGCACCCGCGTGGGATCCGCGTCGTACTCCTCGACCACCTGGCGGGCGACACCGGCGAGCAGTGCCGGCTCGCCGGTGTGCCGCTGCTGGTCGCGGGCGTCGCTGGAGTTCCAGCAGGCGATCACGTTGCGGGAGATCAGTTGTGTGGGATAGACGACGATGAAGCCCTCCCGGTCGGCCAGGCGGTTGAACTGCGTCGTGGATTTCATGGAGTTCCACCCGTAACCGGTCATGGCGCAGCCGTGGATCGCCATGACGACCGGCAACCCGGCCGTCCCGTCCTGGTGGGGCGGAACGTGGACCTGGTAACGCTGCGACCCGGCGGCACCGTTGTAGACGTGGTTGCGGTCGCCGTCGCCCATCTGCCAGGGCAGGCCGAGTTGCAGGCCGGCGACGCCGAGGCTGGCGGCGGCCACGACGGTGACGACGATGCCGGAGACGATCCGGAGCCATCGTGGTCGGGGACGACGCGGCGGGTGTGGCGGCGCGGTCACGCGGGCCTCCTTTTCGGTACGGGATCCAGGTCAGCTGGATGGGGCGTGGGTGGGCGTACGACGGACAGGTGAGACGTCGCCGCCGGTGTGGTGAATGGCCTGGTCGGCGACCGCCAGCGGCAGGTCCGCCCGGAGCCGTCGACCAGGTCGGGGTTTGACGACGCGGTCGGGCTAGCTTCGCGGAAGGACGGAGATGGCCACGATGGCGCTGTTGACGACGGTGGCCGTCACGGTGCGGGTCACGGCTGCCGCAGCGGCGTCGGCGCCCCAGTCGCCCTGTTCGAGTTCCTTGGCTCGGCTGATCACCGGCGAGGTCCACGGGATCTCGCGGTGGAACTGCGGGAGCGTCCCGCTCGCCGAGAGCAGCGCCGTGAGCGCGGCGACCCGGGCCTGCGGCTGCGCACCGTCCACGAGAACCTGCCGAACCTCGGCGAGCAGGCGGGCCCGTCGTTCGGTCCGGCCGTCGCGCAGGGCCGTCGTCCGGAACAGGCCGAGCACCTTGCGGGGCACCTGGTCGATGTCGCCGCGCGCGACGAGCCGGTGCAGGACCGGCTCGCGCAGGACGGGACCGATCGCGGCCAGTGCCGTCTGCACCCCTCGGGGTTTCTCGGCGAGGTAGTCGTAGGCCGGGCGGAGGAGGCTGTCCGACGGTGGGTGCCCCGGCACGCCGCTGACCCGCCCCCGGTCCGTCGTGGTCAGGTGCTCGCCGAGGGCGAGGTCGGCGAGGACGGCTCCGCCGAGGACGTAGAAGAGGGTGTTCTCGCCGGCGATGGTCCCGGACCTGGGTTGGAACAGGAGCAGGAGGAGGTCTTCGACGAGGGTCGGGGTGTGCGAGAGGGGTGCGGTGGTCATCGTCGGGGCTCCCAGCGGAAGAGGCGGGTGGCGAGGTTGACGGCGATGACGACCCAGCCGAGCGTGGGCGCGAGCAGGAGCAGGGAGTCGGTGACGGCGACGCCGCCGTTCCAGGCGTTCATGATGAGTTCGGTGGCCGCGCCGCCGGGCAGCAGCCGCTTGAGCCAGGCGAGGTTCTCGGTGCCGGAGATACCCACCCAGGTGGTCACGGCGATCACCCCGAGGGTAACGGGGAGGGTGGTGACCTGGGCGTGTTCGGGGGAGTTCGTCAGCCCGGCCGTGGCCAGCGCCAGGCCGATCAGCATGGCCAGGGTCGCGAGGATCGCCACCACCAGCAGGGCGACGTTCGACGGTCCTCCGGCGACCACGGCCAGGGCGGTGAGGATCGCGGCCACCTGCACCGCCGCGATGACGAGTACGGGCAGCAGTAGGCCGGCGAGGATGCCGGGGTCGCTCTCGGCGGTGGAGCGCAGCCGCTTGAGGAAGAGGTTCTGCCGCCGGGAGGCCAGGGTGGTGACGGCCGTGGCGTAGAGGCCGAACGCGGCGACGGTGAACGTGACGATCGCGGCGATGTAGCCGAGGCTTCCGAGGGCGGCGTACGTCTCGTGCTGACGCACGAAGAACGCGCTGACCGCGACCGGGATGATGAGGCTGGTGATCAGGATCAGTCGGTTGCGGAAGATCTGAATCAGTTCGCTGGACGCGATGGACAACACGGGTGAGGCTCCTTCGGGATGCGCGGATCAGTTGCTGATGGCGCGGAAGACGTCGTCGAGCCGGGTCGGCCCGGCCGCCAGGTCGCGCAGTTCCACGGCGTGGGCCTGCGCCCAGCCGAGCAGCAGGTGCAGGTCCTTCTGCAGCTCGAAGGACTCGACGGTGACCTTCCCGTCGGCGTCCACGTCGGCCTGCAGCGGTAGCGGCGGCACCGGTGTGGCGAGGGAGAAGCGGATCACGCCCGGGAGGGTCCGGGTCAGTTCGGAGACGGTGCCCTCGCGATGGAGGACACCCTGGTGCATGAGCCCGATCCGGTCGGCGCGCTGTTGCGCCTCCTCCAGGTAGTGCGTGGTGAGCACGATGGTCGAGCCGTTCTCCCGGAGCCGGTCCACCGTCGCCCAGACGGCGTCGCGGGACTGAATGTCGAGGCCGGTGGTCGGCTCGTCCAGGAAGATCAGCTCCGGGGTGCCGTAGACCGCGGTGGCGAAGTCCAGCCGCCGCTTCTCCCCGCCGGACAGCTGCGAGACCTTGCGTCCGGCCCGGCCGGTGAGGTCGACCAGGTCGATCACCCGGTCGACGTCGTCGGTGCGCCGGGTGAGCCGGCCGATCAGGCCGACCGACTCACGGACGGTGAGGTCCGGGGAGAAACCGCTCTCCTGGAGCATGACGCCCATTCGGGGACGTGTCGCCTGCCGGTCGTCGGGGCGGTGCCCGAACACGCGTACCGTGCCCGAGGTTGGCCTCCGGTGACCCTCGACGACTTCCAGGGTCGAGGTCTTCCCGGCTCCGTTGGTGCCCAGCAGTGCGTAGAGCTCTCCGGGTCGTACCTCGAAGGAAAGATCCTTCACGGCGTGGAAGTCACCGTAGGTGAGGTTCAGCCGTTCGACTTCGATGACGGGTGTGGTGGACATGCACCCAATGACAGCGCGGGCGGGGCCGTCCCGTCAGTGGCGCCGTGTCATCACCGCATGTGACGTGGTGTCACTGGTCGTGGCGTCCGGCTGCCCGATACTGGACTGGTGACCGCCAGCTCACCGCGCTTCACCGAGTCGACGCAGGGAAGGCTGCGCCGGCTCAATCTCGCCACGTCACTGCCGCCGGTGGTGTTCGCCGCGGTGGTCCTGGTCTACACCGACACGCGTACCTGGTGGCACCTGATCATCCTCGCGCCGGGGGCCGCGGCGGCCCTGGTGGCCTTCGAACGGTGGACGGCCAACGACCTCGCCCGGGTCGCGCTGCCCTGCCTGGTCGTGGCCGCGGTGGTGTGGCCACTGGGAGTTCTGGTCAGCGGCAGCCCCAACGCCTACTGGGGGTTCTGCGCGGTGGGCTCCCTCGCCATGCGCGAGGTGCGACGGCACCGGAAGCTGGTGCTGGCCGGGCTTTTCAGCTATGTCGCGGCGGTCGGCGCGGCGCGGTTGCTGGTGCAGCGGGACGACATCGGCCACGTCCTGGTCACCTACGTTCTCATCCCGACCGTCCTGACCATCGTCGTGACGGTCTTCACCATCGTGGGTGAACGGTTCTTCGACCTCATCCGGGAGCTCGAACAGACCCGGGAACGTGCGGCGGAGCTGGCCGTGGTCCGGGAGCGCGTGCGATTCGCCAGCGACCTGCACGACATCCAGGGCCACACCCTGCACGTGGTCAAGCTGAAGATCGCCCTGGCCCAGCGACTGCTGCTCCGGGACACCGCCCGGGTGGAGCAGGAGCTGCGGGAGACGTACGCGCTGGTCAGCGACACCATCGCGCAGACCAAGGAACTCGCCTACGCACAACGACGGCTCAACCTCACCGCGGAGATCGAGAACGCGAAGAACCTGTTCGAGGCCGCCGGCATCCGGGTCCGGGTGACCCGGGAGGCCGAGGTCGAGGCCCGCGCCAGCGAACTGCTCGGCCAGGTGCTGCGGGAGACGACCACGAACATCCTGCGGCACGCGCAGGCCAGCCAGGTGCAGATCACCCTCTCCGAGTCGGGCATCACCATCGTCAACGACGGGGTGACCGGCACCGCGCCCCCGGAGCTGCGGGGACTGGCGGCGCTGCGGCAACGGGTGGCGGGTGACGGAGGTGAGCTGACCGTGCAACAACAGCAGGGGACCTTCCGGACAGCGGCGACGTTCCCCGCCGCACGTGCTGACACGGAACGGGGTGACGGCCGATGACCACAATCGTGCTCGCCGACGACGAGGCGCTACTGCGCACCGCTTTGGCCGCGCTGCTGCCGATGGAGGGCGACGTCACCGTTCTCGCCGAGGCGCCCGACGGCGCGACGGCGGTCGAGGCCACCCTGCGGCACGAGCCCGACGTGCTGGTCATCGACCTGGAGATGCCGGGCGTGGACGGTCTCGGCGCGGTCGCCGAGATCCGCCGTACGCGCCCGGAGCAGGTCGTCCTGATGCTGACCCGGCACGCGCGCCCCGGCGTGCTGCGCAAGGCGCTGAAGCTCGGCGTCCAGGGCTTCGTGAGCAAATCCGCCGAGCCGGCGCACATCTCCTCCGTCATCGCCACCCTGCACGCGGGCAAACGCTGGATCGACCCGGACGTGTCCGCGCTTGCCGTCACCGAGGACAACCCCCTCACCGACCGTGAGGCCGACGTCCTGCGGGTCACCGGCGAGGGCTACTCGGTCGCCGACATCGCCGCCCGGCTCCACCTCGCCCCGGGCACCGTCCGCAACTACCTCTCCAACGCGATGCGCAAGACCCAGACCCGGACCCGCCACGAAGCGGCCCGCTACGCCCGCGAACACGACTGGCTGTGACCAGCGGGTGACCATGTCGGATCAGCATGGACACCGCCGTTTCCGTCTTCGACCGGATGCCGGATCCCTGCCACTGTCGAGTCCTGTCCGACCGGTGCGCCCGCGTCGGACCCACGGCACCGACAAGGAGCGATCATGATTCGTGCGACACACCGTCTGGTGGCCGCGGCGGCAGTGGTGTCTCTCGCCGCTTGCGGCCCCACCGATGCCGCCGAGCAACCGGCCGGCGACCCCACGGCGACGGCCACCGCGTCCACCGCCGCCGATCCGAGCCCCGAGTTCCGGCAACTGGAGAAGAGGTTCGGCGCACGGCTGGGGGTCTACGCGATCGACACCGGCACCGGTCGCACGGTGCGGTACCGGGCCGACGAGCGGTTCGCGTACGCGTCGACGTTCAAGGCGTTGGCCGCCGCCGAGGTCCTCGACGAGACCACCGACAGCGAGCTGGACCGGGTGGTGCGGTACTCGGCGGACGACCTGGTGACCTACTCGCCGATCACGGAACAGCACGTCAGCGAGGGCATGACGCTGCGCGCGATCGCCGACGCGGCCGTGCGGTACAGCGACAACACCGCCGGCAACCTGCTGTTGCGCCAGCTCGGCGGACCGCAGACGTTCGAGAAGGAACTGCGCGAGGTGGGGGACACGGTCACCGATCCGGCGCGCTACGAGACCGAACTCA
This sequence comes from Micromonospora sp. NBRC 107095, assembly GCF_030269705.1. Taxonomy (NCBI): domain Bacteria; kingdom Bacillati; phylum Actinomycetota; class Actinomycetes; order Micromonosporales; family Micromonosporaceae; genus Micromonospora; species Micromonospora sp. NBRC 107095. The sequence continues at coordinate 424,233 of NZ_BSTU01000004.1, read as the reverse complement.
ACGAGGCGAGGCCGGGTGATCGGCGGGACACCAGCACCGCGGCGGCGCTGGCCGAGGATCTGCGGGCGTACGCCGTGGGGGACGCCCTCGAACCGGCGGACCGCGACGTGCTCAACGGTTGGTTGAGGGGCAACACCACCGGCGGCGAGCTGATCCGCGCCGGTGTGCCCGACGGCTGGGTCGTGGGGGACAAGACCGGTGCCGGCGGCTACGGCACCCGCAACGACATCGCGGTGATCTGGCCTCCGAACCGCGCGCCGATCGTCCTCGCGGTGCTGTCCAGCCGCGACCAGAAGGATGCCGACTACGACGACGCCCTGATCGCCCAGGCGGCCGAGGTCGTGATCGCCACGTTGTGACGGTGTGCCAGCCCCGCGAGGGGCGGCACCACCGGTCGGCGGCATCAGATGGATCGAGGTGAAGCGGCCGGGACGCGCCTCGAAATGTCACGGTGAGGTGGTGACACGCTGGCACTGCACGACCGGTGGGGTCCGCGCTGCAATGGGACGTCATCTTCGAAAGGAATGTCCCGATGAGCGTGCCACGATCCGACGGACCCTGGGTGGGGGCGGAACGCCCAGGCCCCTCTGCCGCGAGAAGCTCGCGTCTCCTGACGTCGGAGCAGTCCGGGCCGGCCGTCGACAGGTCCCGGCCCTTCGGCGCCCACCTGCGCATGAGCTGGTGGATGCCGCTCGTGGTCATCGTGGTGCCGCCGCTGGTGATGCTGCTTCTTCAGGTGCTGCTCTACCAGGTCGTGGGCGTCATCGAGGGCAGCGACGACCCGATGTCGGCCACGCTCACGCCGTTGAAGTTGTTGGCCATCAACATCAGCATCGGCGCGGCGGGCGTCCTGGCGGTCCTGCTTCTGGTGTGGATCGCCAAGGTGCCGTGGCGGAGCCTGATCAGCTTTCCCCGAGCCTTCGACGCCCGCCGCCTGACGCAGTACCTGATCGGAGCGGCGTTGCTGGTGGGTGCCGGGATCGGTGTCGTGGCGCTGGTCGCGCCCGACTCCCCGGGCTGGACCGCCTTCGGTGTCACCGGCACGACGATCGGCGTGCTGGTGGTCACCGTGCTGAGTACGCCGGTGCAGTCCGCCGGCGAGGAGTTGATGTTCCGCAGCGCCGTGCTACCCGCCGCCGCGTCCTGGGTGCGCCCGGTGCGCCCCGCCCTGGGAGTCGGGCTCGTCGTCTCCGGCCTGGGCTTCGCGGCGGTGCACGGGTCGACCGACCCCTGGCTGGCCGGCTACTACACGTTCATCGGCATCAGCACCGGCCTGATGGCCGTCATCAGTCGCGGCATCGAGGCGCCGGTTGCCTTCCACATCGCCAACAACGTCCTGTTCGGGATCGTCAACACGGTGATGGCGGACGGCGAGCCCTACGCGATCGACAGGTCCACCGACTCCGGTGACGCGGCCCTGCTGCTCCTCGGCGCCGTCAACATCGCCATGGTGGTGCTGGTCTGGCTGCGCGAGCGGCGAGCCCGGGCCTAACCCCACCAGGGCAGGGTGCCCGTCCGCAGGTGATCGTGCAAACTCCGGGCGACCTGGGCCATCGTCGCCTCGCTGCCGGGCTGTGCGACGGCGGGCACCCGGGAGGCGGTGAGCGCGGCGACTGCGTACGACTGCCCGTCGGCATGGTCCACCACACCTATCTCGTGGCGCAGGTGCAGCAGGGTGCCGGTCTTCGACGACCAGCGGGACGCGTCAGAGGTGAAGTCGGGGGCGAGTCGCTGCCGGTGCAGGTTGTCCGCCAGCAGAGCGCGTACGCGGGCGGCGGTGTTCTCGTGGATCGTCGAGGGGCGCCAGAGGGCGTGCAGCAGGTCGACGAAGGCCCGTGCCGACCCGGCGTTGGCGCGGGTGACGTCGAGCTGGGCGACGGGATGGCCCTGCCCGGGGGTCGCCGCGCCGATGGCGAGGGAATGCGCCAGGTGCACCTCGTCGGGGCCGAATCGTTCCGCCGGCGTCTCGGCGAGGTCGCCGACCCGGTGCCGCACGGCGATGCCCTCGATCCCTAGTCGCCGCAGCTCGGCGCTGACCGCAGCCGGCGGGACGAGGTCGAACAGGGCGTCGGCGGCGACCCCGTCGCTGACGGCGGTGCTCAGGTAGAGCAGGTCGTCCACGGCGACCCGCGCGGGATGGCGGAAGCGACTGAGCCCGGTCGGGCCTGGCGTGGTGATCCGACCGGGCGCGACGTCGACCGGTGTCGCCGCGTCGAGTTCCCCGCGCCCGACCCGCTCCAGAACGGCGACCGCCAGCGGCACCTTGACCAGCGACGCCGTCGGGTACGGGGTGTCGGCGTCGAAGCCGATCTCCTGGCCGGTGTCGAGGTCGCGGACGAGGAAGGCACCGCGCAGTCCCGCCTCGTCGAGCAGGTCACGCGCGTTGCGGACGACGGCGGTGGCGCTCATGGCGCAGTCCCTCCCGGCAGGCCACCGGTCGCGCCGTCACCGGCCGCGCCCAGGCATCGTGCGATGTCCGGGTACAGGTCGGTGCGGAGCTGGTCGAGGTCCTCGCGTGCCCCGGCGGCGACGCCGTAACCCCGTACGAGCCGCAGGCCGGCGAGGGGGCACCAGTGCAGCCCGAAGTCGTCGGCCTGCTGACGGGAGCACAGCAGCAGATCGGGGGAGCCGAGGGCCGCCGCCGCAGCGTCGACCAGGGACGGCGCGATCGACACCTGGGCCGGTGCCAGACCGGCCGACTGGCCGGCGCGGGTCAGCGGATCCCGCAGGTGCGCGACGTCGTCCTCGGGCTGGATCAGGATCCGGCGGCGGGCCTGCGTACGGGCTCGGCCGGTGCGCAGCGTCTCCAGGAACACCGTCGGTGCCGGGAAGGGAGTCCGGGCGGCCAGCCCGAGCGGTACCCGCCAGAGCGCCGTCGCCTCCGGAACCGCCACGATCCCGGTACCGACCTCAAGGGTCTGGCAGAGCCGTGCGCGCTCCTGCGGACCGGCCGGCCGTACCTCCAGGTGGATCCGCTGCCGTCGGGCCGCGGCCACCAGGGCGGCGAGGCGGTGCGGCGGGCAGATTTCGGGTACGGCGACCCGTAGCGGCCGCAACCGGGCCCGCTCGGCGTCGTCGGCCATGGCGTCGGCGAGGTCGACCAGGCGTCGCGCTGTCGGCAGCATGTCCTGCCCGAACGGGGTCAGGCGGACCGCGCGGGAGGTCCGGTCGAACAGCCGCGACCCGAAGTGCTCCTCCAGGGCGGCGATGCGGCGACTGGCCACCGACTGGGGGATTCCCGCTGCGGTGGCACCGGAGGTGAAGCTGCCGTGGCCGCTGACGGCGACGAAGGCCCGACACGCGGCGACGATGTCCATCCACCGAACCTATACCCGGAACGCATGGACAAGGCGGCAGGGATCATGACGGGCATCGTTCGTCGGCGGCCCGAAGGCGACGCAGGACTGACCCCGCACCGCCCGCGGGCGCCCGGGGCGGCGATACGATCCAGCAGGCGCCGAACCGGGAGGAGGTCGCAGGATGCGGACATCAACGTCGGCTGCCGCGATCCGGGTGCTGGTGACCGGGGTACGCGGCAAGACGGGCGCACCGCTGGCGGAACTGCTCGTGGCACGGCAGGGCGTCGAGGTGCGCGGGGGCACCCGGGATCCGTCCGGTCCCGGCCTCAACGGCGTCCAACCCACCGCCTTCTCGTGGGACGAACCGTCCGGTTGGGCGGCGGCGACTGACGGTGTCGACGCGGTGTACGTGGTCCGGCCGGACCGCGCGGACGCGCCGGAACTCATCGGCGCGCTGCTGGCCGAGATGGCGCCCCGGACCAGAGTCGTCCTGCTGTCCGACAAGGACGGTGGCCATCCAGGCGCTGACCAGCCGGGGCCCGCCGGCTGGGCGCCACGCGTCGAGCGCGCGGTCCGCGACAGCGGGCGTCCCTCGACAATCCTGCGCCCGGGCTGGTTCATGCAGGTCTTCACCGACGCGCGCTTCTACCGGGACCAGATCACCGGTGCCGGCGAACTGCCGTTTCCCAGCGGCGACGCTCTGGTGGCCTGGATCGACGCACGGGACATCGCGGCCGTCGCCGAACGGGCTCTGCTCGATCCCGGGCACGCCGGTCAGACGTACCAGATATCCGGTCCGGAGGCCCTGTCGTTGCCGCGTACCGCAGAGTTGCTCTCCGCCGCGGTGGGACGTCCCGTGGCCCATCGGGACGTGACGATCGACGAGGCCGTTGCCGGCTCCGAGGGTCTCGAACGAGACCTCTCCGCGCTGACGTTCGAGCGTGTCCGCGCCGGCGGCTTCGCCGACGTGACCGACACCGTCGCGCACGTCACCGGACGTCCGGCGCGTACGCTTCAGACCTTTCTCCGCGACGCCTTCCGCTCCTGAAACCACGTTCCTGCCCACGTACGGATCAGCGCCGCCGTGCCGCCCTTCGTCGCGCGGGACCCGCCAGGAGCAGGACGGCCAGGACACCGCCGGCGCCGGGGCCGAGGATGGCCATCCACGACATCGACCGTCCGGCCCGAGCCGGATCGTGCTGATCGGCCTTCACCTGGGACACCGGATGGTCAGGCTTCTTCTCGTCCGGGCCGACCAGGCGGCCGACCGACACATCGGGGGAGAGCGCGAAGCCCCAGTCCAGCAGCGCCGCCGCCTCGCCCAGGCTGCCCAGCGGTGCGGTCTCCGCGCCGAGCAGGGTCACGGCGAGCCGTCGTCCGTTGCGCTCGGCCACCCCCACGTACGTCTGCCGGGCCAGGTCGGTGAAGCCCGTCTTTCCGCCGAGCGTCCCCGGATAGCGGTCCAGCAGCGTGTTGTCATGGGTGAGGGAGAGACCGGGCCGTCCCGGCCCGGCCGGTATCTCTGCCACCCGGGTGGCGATGTACCGCCGGAAGTCCGCGCGGGCGTAGGTGGCCCGCGCGATCAACGCCAGGTCGTAAGCGCTGGTGTACTGGCCGGGACCATCCAGGCCGGACGGTGTCGCCGCGTGGGTCTGGTTCGCGCCCAACCGGTGGGCCTCGTCGTTCATCGCCTGCACGCCGCCCTGCCGGCCGGTGGTGCCCCCGCCGACACGGGCCAGCACGTTGGCGGCGTCGTTTCCCGATTTCAGGAGAAGCCCCAGCCACAGGCTCTTGATCGAGTACCGACCGCCCGGCACCACCCCCATCACCGAACTGGCCGGATCGAGATCGCTCAGATCCGCCCGGGTCACCTCGACCACCCGCGCGGGATCGAGGTGAGGCATCAGGGCCGCGGCGAGCAACATCTTCTGCACGCTGGCCGGCGTGCGGCGTTCGTGCGGTCCGCACCCACCCAGCACCGCGCCGCTGTCGAGGTCGGCCACCAGCCACGAGGTGGCGGTCACCGCCGGGGCCCTCGGCGCACCGGCCGGAATGGACAGTCCGGCCGTGGCCAGCGACTCACCGCCCACGGCCAGGTCGGCGGGACCGACCGGCGGCGGAGACGGTGCGGGCGGTGGGGCAACCGGCGGCTTCACTGCCGGGCAGGGCACGTACGGCGCGGCCAGTTGCGCCGGTGACGCGGGCACCACGGCGGGCGTGGTCAGACTGAGCGCCACCGCGACAATGCAAATGATGGTCACGTCAAAGGACCGTAATCGCCAATGATGCGGGCATGGCCCGGTTGCAGAAAGTGGTCCCGGGAGGGCGACAATTCCGGCCTTGGCCCGGACGGCACTGCTTCTATCGCCCTGTGCCGTTTCGCGCGGCTCCGATGCCCAGTGGACGGGCGTGTTGGCGATGTTTCGCTCATAACGCCGAAACGGATGTGAACAGACATCACCAGCCTGTTCGTTTCATCAGGGCAATAGCAGAATGGCTTCGCCAGTACGGCGCAGGCGTTGACCAACCGACGGAAAGCCCTTGAGCAGGCAGTGCGGGACCCTGGTCCTGGAGGTCCGTCAACGCGGGCCAGGCCCTCGCGCCTTGCCGATCACGCCGAGGTGGGTGTGCTCGAATCCTTCGGCCGTCTTGAGGCCGTAGCCGAGGCCGCGATCGACGCCGATGTGGAACACCCAGGCAAGGGCCAGAACTCCGAGCCAAGCGATCTGGTCGCCGAACCCGGCCGCGGCCACGGCTACCGCGCCCAGGGCCGCCGGCAGCGTGTAGGAGTGTGCCAGGTTGTAGCAGAAGGCCCCGAGGCGTGGCCCGCGCAGGTAGCCGAGCATGGACAGGTCGAAGACGAGGAAGAGGGCAAGCAGCGACCACCACGGGTACCCGGCGGTGACGGTCACGACGACGGCGAGAGCCGCGACGACGAGGCCCTCGACGCGCTGCGCTGTGATCGGACTCAGGTACGGCATCTCCCACCTCGATGTCGGTCAGGGACACTGGCGGTTGTCTTCCCGTCGCTGGCCTGACCTCGGGCAGAGGATAGACCGACGGTCACGACCCTCGTGCTCTGTTGCCGGACGACGGGGTTGCGCGCGATCCGCCCGGGCCGGTCCGGGTCTCGGCCCCGCCGTCCACGAGTTCGTACTGCAGTGCTCCTGAGGGGCAGCGCCCCACCACTTCGGCCAGGATCTCGGCCTCGGCACCGTCGGGCCGAATCCACGGACGCTGGCTCGTGTCGAAGACCTCCGGCAAGCCGCGAACGCACTCGGCGGCGTGCCGGCAACGCCCCGCCTCGAACGTGACGGTGATCTTCCGGCCCTGGTACGCCTTCTTGTTGGTTCCGCCGCTCACAACAGCCTCCTTCGTCGCGTCGTCGCCATGCCCGGCCGTTCAGTCACTGACCCTGCTGTGGGCCTGGTACACCAGGTCCTGGTACTCGGGGTGCCTGGCGATCCACCCCGCGATGAATGGGCAGGTGGCCAGGACCAGCAGGTGCGCGGCGCGCGCCTCGTCGAGGGCGGTGCGGGCCAGTGCCGCACCGACTCCCCTTCCCTCGTACTCCGGCGAGACCTCGGTGTGTACGAACGCGACGAGTTCCGTGGTACGGATGTACTGCGCGACGCCGGCGACCGTGGACTCTCCGTCGACGCGGGCCTCGTATCGCTTGGCCTCGGGGACGTCACTCACTCTTACTGCCATGTGCCCTCCAGGTGTCTTCAGCGTGGATCTCACGCCACGGTGGTTCGGTCTAGTGGGCCGACCCGTTATCAGGACTTGGTGGACAACGCGCCGCTGGACGTCGCCAAGCTGTGCGGGCTCCATCATCTCCGCGTCGTCTCGCTGAAACGCGGCGATCCCGCGGTCACCACCCAGTGTGCGGCAGCAGTCGGCCGCGACCAGTGACACCGCGTCACATGCGGTGGTGACACGGTGCCACTACCGGATCGGCAATGCCGCCGCGGGGCCGCCGGCTGCGGCATGCGTGGTCTGCCGGCTAGGCGCCTCGGCGGCCCAGCGCTGGCCTCGCCGCAGAGCGCACTGACGCCGACAGGTGATGGGCTCGGGCACAGAGTCACTGCCCGCCCAGGACGGCCGGCCATCGATGACCGGCTCACTGGGAGGACCGCGCTACGCGTCGACGCTGAGACCCAGTGATCGGCTCAGCAGCGCGGTCCTTCTCGTTGTGGCAGGGTCACGCGGAGTTGCGCCACTTGCGGCCGTGTCGGCCGATGAGCCGGTCGGCGTCGGTCGGGCCCCAGGAAGCGGCCTCGTAGGTGGGGATCGGCGAGTTGTCCTGCTTCCAGTTGTCGATGATCGGGTCGACGATCCGCCAGCACTGCTGCACCTCGTCGCTGCGGATGAACAGCGACGCGTCACCGATCAGCGCGTCCAGGAGCAGACGCTCGTACGCCTCCGGGGACTCCTCGACGAACGTCTGGTCGTAGGAGAACTCCATCGTGGCGGTGCGGACCCGGAAGGAATGGCCGGGCACTTTGGCGCCGAAGCGCAGCGAGATGCCCTCGTTCGGCTGGATCCGCAGGATCAGTGCGTCAGCGTCGAGGCCGGTGAGCTGGTCGGTGGGGATCGGCAGGTGCGGCGGCCGTTGGAACTGCAGTGCCACCTCGGTGAGCCGGGCCGGCAGGCGCTTGCCGGTGCGTACGTAGAACGGCACTCCGGCCCAGCGCCAGTTGTCCACGTTGAGCCGCATGGCGGCGTAGGTCTCGGTCCGCGACAGGGGGTCGACGCCGGCCTCCTCGCGGTAGCCGGCCATCAGCTCCTCGCGGGTGCCGCCCCGGGTGTACTGTCCCCGGACCGCGGCCTCGGCGATGTCCCGGTCGGTAGGGAGCCGGATCGCCTGCAGCAGCTTCACCTTCTCGTTGCGCAGGCCCTCAGCCTCGAATGAGGCCGGTGGTTCCATGAGTGCCAGCGCGAGAACCTGGAGCACGTGGTTCTGCACGATGTCCCGCATCGCGCCGGCGTCCTCGTAGAAACCGCCGCGGCTGCCGACGCCGAGGGTCTCGGCGACCGTGATCTGCACGTGGTCGACCCAGGAGCGATCCCAGATGGGCTGGAAGATCGAGTTCGCGAAGCGCAGCGCCAGCACGTTCTGGACGGTGTCCTTGCCCAGATAGTGATCGATACGAAAGACCTGGTGCTCGTCGAACGCGCTGTGCACGACACCGTCTAGCTCGCGGGCCGTGACCAGGTCGCGCCCGTACGGCTTCTCGATGACCAGGCGGGAGAAGGATCCTTCGCGCGGCTGGTTGAGCCCGACACCGGCCAGTCCGTTGATCACCGGCTCGAAGGCCCCGGCCGGGGTGGACAGGTAGAAGAGGCGGTTGCCGGACGTGCCCCGCTGTGCGTCGAGCTCGTCGAGGGTCTCCACGAGCCGCTTGTAGGTCTCCGGGTCGTCGTAGCCGCCGGCCACGTACCGCACGCCGCCCTGGAGTTGGTGCCTGCTGGCGAGGGTGCGGTCGCCGAGGGCGCTCTCGGCGAACTGCTCGTCGGTCATCGACGTGCGCGCGACGCCGACCAGCGCGAACTGGTCCGGGAGGCGCTCGTGGCGAGCCAGGCTCTCCACTGCGGGCAGCAGCTTACGCCGGGTCAGGTCACCGGAGGCACCGAAGATCACCAGCGTGGCCGGCGGGGCAGTCCGCTCCTGGATGAGCTGAGATGCGTGTTCCATGGTCTGCGTTCCTCCGGGCACAAGGGGTGGGGGTTGGGGGGTGCCGTGTTGTCATGCCAGGGATTGTGCGGCTACGGGTAGGGGCTACCCGCGGGCATCCTGCCGGTGCTGCCGCGGGCTCACGCCACGGCGGCGCTTGAAGGCGGTGCTCAGGGCGAAAGAGCTGCCGTAGCCGACCTGGTGGGCGACCGCACCGACGGTGGCGTCCCGTTCGCGCAGCAGGTCGGCGGCGAGGGCCAGCCGCCATTCGGTGAGGTATGTCATGGGTGGTTCGCCGACCAGCGCGGTGAACCGGCGGGCCAGCGCGGCCCGGGAAACCCCGCTCTGGGCAGCCAGTGATGCCACGGTCCAGGGTTTCGCGGGGTTGTTGTGCAGCAGTTGCAGGGCCCGGCCGACCACGGGGTCGCTGTGTGCTCGATACCAAGCAGGGGCCTTGGCCCCCGGTCGGGCGAACCATTCACGCAGCGTGGCGATCAGTAGTAGGTCGAGAAGGCGGTCGAGCACGGCTTCCTGACCGGGGTCGTTTTTGACGATCTCGGTGGCCAGGAGCGGTACCAGCGGAGTGTCCCAGGATTCGCGCCGGACGACCACCAGCGGCGGCAGCGCGCCCAGCAGTCGCTGACCAACGACGCCGTGCGTCGTGTACGTGCCGGTGAGCAGGATCGTCGAGCCGTCCAACCCGTTGCCCCACGTCCGTACGCCCAGTTGGGTCATCTCGAACAGTTCCTGGCCGTCCGGAGTGGTGCACCGTTGACCCTCATGGATGATCACCTGCGGTGCCGTGGCCGGGTTGTCGGCGACGGTGTACGGGCCGGGGCCGCGCATGATCGCCACGTCTCCGAGGCCGAGCCGTACGGGAGCGCCGTCTTCGGGAACGATCCAGGCATCGCCCCGGACGTTGGCCAGCAGGGCGAGCGGTGCCTTATCCCTGATGGCGATCGACCAGGGTGGCATCAGGACCGAGCGGAGCAGGAACGCGCCCTGCGCCCGGGGTCCGTCGAGCAGACCGGAGACAGCATCCACGTAGACGATTGAACATGACAGTGCGCGTCTTGGCTATGTGTAGTCTCACCGATTCGCACTTCAATGGTTCGTATGACAAACAAGCGAGAGCAGAAGGCGGTCTTGGTCCTAGGCGGCACGGGCAAAACCGGGCGCCGCGTCGTAGAGCGGCTGCGGGGCAGGGGAGTGTTGGTCCGGGTCGGTTCCCGGGCCGCCGAGCAGCCCTTCGATTGGACGGACCGGACGACTTGGGCGCCGGTGCTCCACGATGTCGGCGCCGTGTACGTATCCTTCCACCCAGATCTCGCCGTACCTGGTGCGCCGGAGACGGTCGGTGCGTTCGCCGATCTCGCGGTGGCCTCCGGGGTCTCCCGGCTGGTGCTGCTGTCGGGCCGGGGTGAGGACGAGGCGCAGACCGCCGAGAAGCTGATCCGATCCGCCGGCGTCGAGTGGACGATCCTGCGGTCGAGTTGGTTCAACCAGAACTTCAGCGAGGACTACCTGCGGGAGCCGGTCGTGGGCGGCGAGGTGGCTCTCCCGGTCTCGACCGTGCCCGAGCCGTTCGTGGACGCCGAGGACATCGCCGACGTGGCCGTGGCGGCACTGATCGAGGGCGGACACGCGGGGCAGCTCTACGAGTTGACCGGTCCGCGGCTGCTCACCTTCGCCGACGCGGTCGCCGAGATTGCCGGGGCCACCGGCCGGCGCATCGACTTCGTTCCGGTCTCTATCGAGGACTACACAGGGGCGTTGACCGCCGAGGGCGTGCCGGTGAAGGTCGTCGAGTTGCTGGCGTACCTGTTCACGGCCGTCCTCGACGGTCGCAACGCCCACATTGCCGACGGGGTGCAGCGTGCCCTGGGCCGTCCACCGCGCGACTTCGTCGACTACGCCAAGGAGGCAGCCGCCGCCGGTGCCTGGAACAGGGCGTAAGGCGGGGAGTGCGCGGGGCCTTGACCCTGGTGCGGGCTGCGGCCCGGAACGCCAACCATCTCGGCGCCGTGCCGATCGCGGTCACCCGGCGGAGCGCCAAGCCCGTCGCCGCCACCGGCCGTACCGGCAGTGCCAGCCGCCGTTCATCCAGACGGGAAGGCGGATCTCGGACAGTGCGATGCTCCTGAGCTGCTCTGATCCGCAAGATGCCGGGTAGCCCCCGGTCGCACCGGCGTCAGTCAGCCGCCGTCGCCGGCTGCTGGACGATCGGAGATGCTCATGACCAGCCCGTTGGGCTCGCGGCGGCACCGCCCCAGCGATGACGTCCGGCGGCTGCACACCGCGCTGCTGCGGATGCCCGTCGACATCGCCACCGACGAACTCGTCGACGCCCGGTACGGGCCGACCACCCGCCGCGGAGTCGCCGAACTCCAACGGGCGCACAAGCTGCCGGTGACCGGCACTGTGGACGGGGCGACCCGGGACGCGGTGCAGATGGTGCTGGCCGAGCCGCCGTCCCGGTTCGTGGTGGTGGGCCGGGTGTGTTGGGCCGACGGGCGGCCGGCGAGCGCGCTGACGGTCGGCGCGTTCGACCGGGACCTGCGGCACGCCGAGCAACTCGGCGAGGCGAGCACCGGGGACGACGGGCTGTATCGCGTCGACTATTCGCGCGACCAGTTCACCCGCTCCGAGAAGCAGTCCGCCGACCTGTTCGTCCGGGTGTCCGCCGGCGATCGTCTCCTGTCCGACCCGCCGTTGAGCGCGGTGCTGTTCAACGCCCCCGAGCTGGCCGTGCTCACGGTGGACCTGTCCGGGGGCGGGGAGCGGGAACGCAGTGAGTACGAGCGGATCCTCGCCACGATCGTCCCGTTGCTCGGCGAGGTGCCGTTGTCCGAGCTGCGGCAGGACGACGAGGCCGAGGACGTGACGTTCCTGGCCGCCGAGACCGGGCTGCCCGCGACGGCGCTGGCGCACTTCGGTGTGGCGCAGAAGCTGGCCGCGTCGTACAAGCTGCCGGCGATGTTCGGTTACGCGCTGCTCGCTGAGCGGACGCTGCTGACCACGAGTCGTACCGGCGCCGCGCTGGCCCGGTTCGACGTCGATCTGAACACCGAGCTGCGGCCGCTGTACTACGACATCGCCCTGCTCGACGAGGACACCGTCCGCAACGCCGTCGCCGACGCCGTGCGCCATCGGTACGTTCCCAAGGACCTGCTCGGCGAGCTGGACCGGATCCTCGAGATGCTGGCCCGGGTGCGGTCGGAGGCCGAGGAGTACGTCGCGCAGGAACGGCCGAAGGTGTTGTACGCGCGGGTGGAGCGGTTCCTCGTCGACGGGGCGCACGAGCGGGTGCAGAGTCTTCTCGCCGCCGACGCCGCCGGTGACCTGCCCGGGCTGATCGCCCGGCTGGCCGACGCGGCGGCGTTTCCCGACCGGTCGGCCGCCGAGGCGGCTGGCGCGGCGAGCGTGCTGGCCGACGTGCTGGGCTACGACGAGGCGATCGTCGACCGGGTCCGCCACCGCGAGGGGATCGAGCGGGCGGCCGACGTACGCCGGCTGGCCCGGCTGGCCCCGGCGGACTGGCGCCGGGTGTTGGGGGACAGCACCACTGATGTCCGGGTCGCCGGTCAGCCGGTCCGGCCGGAGCTGATCGACCTGCACGCCGGCGCGCTGGCCCGCAAGCTGGAGCGGCGCTATCCCACCACGGCCTTCACCGCGCAGCTCGAACGCGATGCGGGCGCCACGGTCGGGACCGCGGCCGACGCCGGGCCGGCAGCCGACGCCGCAGGCGGGCGGGCCGACGGCAGCGACGAGCGGGCCACCTTGGCTGAGCGCGCCTTCGGTGGGCACCGGGACGCGGTGCTCGAACTGCTCACCGCGAACCCGGATTTCGACCTCGCGACCGGCAACGTGGAGCGGCTGCTGCGCGACCACCCGGAGCGGCTGCGCACCGGGCGACCGGCGCTCAAGGCGGCGCAGCGGATCTTCAAGCTGGCGCCGACCTACCGGCAGACGACGGCGTTGCTGGCGGCCGACGTGCCGTCGGCGGCCCGGATCCACGCCCTCGGCGAGACCCGGTTCGTGGCCACCGCCGTGGACACCGGCCGGTTCACCGACGAGCAGGCCCGGTCGGTGTATCGCCGGGCGGTGGACGTGCACGTGGCGAGCGGGCTGCTGGCCGGCGAGCTCCAGAGCGCGGCGCGGGCGCTGCCGGTCCAGGCGTTGGGCGGTTCGGCGGCCCCGGACCTCACCCCGGTCAGCGCGGACTTTCCCAACCTGGCCAGCCTGTTCCAACTCGCCGACTCCAGCTACTGCGAACCGTGCCGCAGTGTGCACAGCGCCGCCGCGTACCTGGTGGACGTCCTTCAGTTCCTCGGTAACCGGCTGGTCACCGACGCCGACACGCCGGGTCCGGCCACCAAGGTCGCCCGGGATGTGTTGTACGGCCGCCGACCGGACCTCGGTGACCTGGATCTGAGCTGTGCGAACACCGACCTTCCGCTGCCCTACCTGGACCTGGTGTGTGAGCTGCTGGAGGAGGCGGTGGCGCCGGACCCCGGCGTGGCGTTCGGCGGCCCGCTGAGCGGCGGCGTCGATCCGGTGGAGGCGCCGTCGGCCGGGCTGCTGAGCCTGTTGCAGGACCAGGGTTGGCCATTCACCGACCGAACCCTGGTGTACGAGCCGGACCTGGCCGGGGCCCGCGTGGTACGGGACACCGACGTGGTGGCCAAGGCGAGCCCGGACGGGTCCGGTGGGTGGTTGGTGCGCCGACTGCGCCAGAGCTCCGGCACCGCGGCGGAGTTGGCGGCCGCGCCGCAGTACGTGAACGGTGCCGCCTACACCGTGCTGGCGGGCAGCCGGTACGCGTTCGCCCTGCCGTTCGACCTGGCGCACGAGGAGATCCGCAGCTACTTCGCCCAGTTCGAGATCCCCCGGGCCGACCTGATGCGGGCGCTGCGGCGGCCGAGCGGCCCGAGCGACGAGGCCATCGCGGCCGAGGAACTGGGGATCAGCGAAGCGCAGCGGAACCTGGTGGTGAATGCCGACCCGGGTGCGCAGGACGACATCTGGAACACCGCGCCGCTCGGCGCTCTGGGCGGCATCGCCCGGGTGGACAATTTCCTCGGCCGGGCGCGCCTGGACTATCGGGAGCTGACCGAACTGCTGGCGTTGCCCTGGGTCAATCCCGGCAACGTCATGTTCGTCAAGCACCTGGACACCGGGTCCGATCTCAGCGCGAAGCGGATCCAGCAGCTCACCGACGCGCGCCTGGACCGGATCCACCGGTTCCTGCGCCTGCTGCGCGCACCGGCCTGCGCCGGCTGGACGCCGCAGTTGCTGGACCGGGCGATCCGGGCCGACGCGCTGGGCGGTGGTGCCCTGGACGACGACTTCCTGGTCACGGTGGCGGCGCTGCACCGGCTGGCGGCGCGGCTCGGGCTGCCGTTGCCCGTGGTGGTCGACCTGTTCGCACCGTTGGACGAGGCGCGGTACGCCGAGGTGTTCCGCAACGCGGCGAACGGCCCGGTCCTCGCGGCGTTCGAGCCGGCCACCGTGCTCGCCAACGAGCAGGCGGAGCTGACCACACCCGGCTCGGGTGCTCTGCTGTCGGCGCACGAGGCGTACCTGGCGACCTGTCTGGGTGCCACGACGGCGGACACCGCGCTGCTGGTGGCCGACCTGCCGGCCCCGGCGATCGTCAGCAACGCCGGCCTGCACACGGTGTACGCCGGCACGCTGCTGGCCCGGGCGCTCGGGCTCACCGCCGCCGAGTACCTGATCATGAAGGATCTGATCGGGTCGGATCCGCTCACCGCACCGGCCACCGCGCTGACCTTCGTCGAGCGGTTCGACGCCGCCCGGGCCGGGACCGGCATCCGCCCGGCGGACCTGCGCTACCTGCTCCGGCACGAAGCCGACGACCTGGCCGTGCGGGACCTGCCGGACGAGACGTTGACGGCGATGCTCACCGGTTTGCAGGCCGCCTACCAGAGCGCGTACGCGAGCACCCGGCCCGCTGTCGACCCGGCGGCGCCGCCCGAGGAGAACCTGCCGGGGATGCGGGCCCTGCTGGCCACCGTGCCCGCAATGACCGAGGCGGACCTGGCCGGCTTCGTCTCCATCGTGGACGGCAGTTGGACCGATGCGGCGGTCACCCCGGCGCAGTTCGTCGACGCGAAGCTCGCCGCCCTGGCGGACACCACACCGATAACGGCAGCGATCGTGGCGAACCCCACCGAGGCCCAGCAGACCACGCTGCTGCTGGCCATCACCACGGCGCTGTCCAGCTACGCGTACACCCGTACCAAGCAGGAGCTGGCGACGACAGCGGTGGCCGACACCTTCGGATTCTCGACGGACGCCGCCGCCACGGTGCTGGCAGGCGCGGAGCTGACCCGGCCGCTGCTCGCGGTACTCACCGACGACGCGCTGGTGGACCTGGTGAACGAGCCGCCGGCACCGCCCGCGGTCACCCCGGCCGGGTTCGACGAGCAGTACCGGGCACTGCGCCTGCTGCACGTGCTGAGCCGGCTCGTCGACCACCTGACGGTGCCCGACGCGGACCTCGGCTGGCTGCTGACGAACGCCGCGTCGCTCGGCTGGCTGGCCCCGGACCAGGTGCCCTACCAGACCGGCCGGCCACCGGCCCCGTTGGCCGACTGGATCCGGTTGGCCGCCGGGGTCGAACTGGCCCGCACCTACCCGCCGGTGGCGAACCCGCTGGACGCGGCCGCGCCGTGGACGGTGTACGGGCTGTTCGACCTGGTCCTGGCGGCCGGCACCACCGCCGCGCAGGTCCACACCCATCTGGCGCAGCTCGGTGGTTGGGACGTCACCGCGCTGGCCGACCTGGACACCCACCTCGAACTGTCGGCGGCGAACCTCACCCCGTACCGGTCGCCGGTGACGGTCCAGCGGTTGGCCGAGGCGCTCACCCTGCTGCGCCGGCTGAGCCTGCCGGTGGCGGCGGCGGTGCCGCTGGGCCAGCCGGTCACCACGGCGGCGGACGTGGCCACCATGCGGCAGGCCCTGAAGGCACGGTACGCCGAGACCGAGTGGCTCGGGGTGCTCCAGGGCGTGCAGGACCGGCTGCGGGTGGCCAAGCGCGATGCGCTGGTCGCGTACCTGCTGGCCGAGAACCCCGCGCTGCGCGACACCAACGACCTGTACGACAACGTCCTCATCGACGTCGAGATGGGCGCCTGCATGGCGACGTCCCGCATCGTGCAGGCGCACGCCACAGTGCAGTTGTTCGTGCAGCGCTGCCTGTTGGGACTGGAACCGGACAGCGTCGCGGCGGTCACCGAGGACCCGGGCTGGGAGCAGTGGGACTGGATGGCCAACTACCGGGTGTGGGAGGCCAACCGGAAGATCTTCCTGTACCCGGAGAACTGGATCCAGCCGGAGCTGCGCGACGACAAGTCGGAGTTGTTCAGCGAGCTGGACGACCAGTTGCAACAGGACGAGCTGACCGACCTGGCGGTGGAGAACGCCACCATCGCGTACCTGGAGAAGCTGGACGACCTGGCGCACCTGGACGTCATGGCCTGCTACTACCAGCACGACAGGCATCTCATGCACGTGTTCGCCCGCACCCGGGGCGGCGACCCGGCGGTGTACTACCACCGGCAGTTCGAGCGGGAGCGGTACTGGACACCGTGGCGGCGGGTGCCGCTGGACATCGCGGGCGACCACCTGCTCGCCTTCGACCGCAACAGCCGGCTCACACTGGCCTGGCCGGTCTTCACCGAGGAGACGGACACGGCGCAGACCTCCCAGGTCCCGGACCCGGACGGCATCCCGCCGGGTGGCACGGAGACGGAGCGGCCGCGCCGGCGGTGGCGGATCCAGCTGGCCATCGGTGAGCGGGCGCAGGACCGCTGGCAGCCGAAGAAGATCTCCAAGGACGCGCTGTACTACCCCGCCAGCGGCTACCAGGAGGACCTGCCCGGAGCGAACGAGTTCACCTGCTTCGCGTACGCGGCCGGGGCGGCCGGTCAGGCGATCAGCGTGCTCACCGGTGTCGAGTTCGTCGGCTCGTTCGCGCTGACCGGCTGCCGGGGCTATCCGGAGCCGATGCCGGGCGGCGGTTCCGGCAGCCTGCTGCTGTCGCCGGTGTTCAAGGACACCAAGCTGCTGGCCGAACGGTTCACCGAGCTGGTTTCCCGGACGCAGAACGACCTGGCGATCAGCACTCCGCTGATGGGCGCGTACCAGACGTTGGTGGCACAGACGCCCGGCCGGTTCCGGGTGACGTACCCCATGCAGATGTCGTTGCTCGACTGGATCATCATGCTGCTGGGGATGTGGCAGAACGCCCGGGGCATCCACGACCGCCGGCCGGTGCTGCCACTGGGCACCCTGATGCCGTACTTCTACGGCGACTACGACCGCGGTTACGTGATCATCCCGGGCTTCTACGACCGGCGCGCCGAGGACCCGACGGACCGGATCGAGAAGACGTACAGCGACGTGGACCAGTTCGTCCGCGACGTGCTGGCGCTGCTCACCGAATACCTGCGCCGGTACGCCGAGGACCCGGCGCACGACCTCGCCGCTGCCGTACAGGCGATGACCGAGGACGCCGAGTACCACCGGCTGGTCGCCGAGTTCAAGGTCTACGACACCCTGTCGTACGGGGTGAAGTTCGCGAACTTCTACCACCCGCTGCTGTGTTTCCTCCGGGCCACCGTCTACCGCTCGGGCGTGTCGGCGTTGCTGAGCCGCAGCACCCAGCTCACCAACACGGGGTTCGACTTCGCCGCCACCTACCAGCCGCAGCCGGTGGTCGTGTCGCCGTACCCGGTGGAGGACCTGGACTTCGCCGCGGACGGCGCGTACGCGGGCTACAACTGGGAGCTGTTCTACCACCTGCCGTTCGACATCGCGTTGCGGCTCAACCGGGACCAGCGCTTCGCCGAGGCGCGCAACTGGTTCCACCACATCTTCAACCCGGTCGGCACGGCCGACGGCGCCACGGCCCCACAGAAGTACTGGGTCACCAAGCCGTTCTTCCAGACCGGGGCGCCCGAGCTGATCAGCCAGCGCATCGGCGACATTCTCACGGCGATCGCGGCGGACCCGTCGGGGGCCAGCATCACCGACCTGAAGTTCGCTGTCGAGCAGTGGCGGGCCAAGCCGTTCAACCCGCACGTGGTGGCCCGCAGCCGGCCGGTCGCTTACCAGCTCGCCGTGGTGCTCGGCTACCTGAAGAACCTGGTCGACTGGGGTGACCAGTTGTTCCGGCAGTTCACCAGGGAGTCCGTCACCCAGGCCACCCAGCTCTACATCCTGGCCGACAAACTGCTCGGGCCGAAGCCGAGCGTGGTGCCGCCGCTGGTCACTCCGGCTCCGGCCACCGTCAACCAGCTCCAGGCCTCTGTGGACCTGTTCGGCAACGCGCTGCTGGACCTGGAGAACCTGATCCCCGACCTGGACCTGCTGCCGCACGGCGGGGCCGAACTGCCCAGCCCGCTGAGCTACTCGGCGCTGTACTTCTGCGTCCCGCCCAACGAGGAGATGCTCCGGCTGTGGGATCTGATCGCCGATCGGCTGTTCAAGATCCGCAACTGCCAGAACATCGACGGGGTGGAGAGCATGCTCGCCCTGTTCTCACCGCCGATCGACCCGGGGGCACTGGTCCGGGCCGCCGCCGCCGGCATGTCCGTCTCGTCGTTCCTGGCCGGGCTCGGCGCACCACTGCCGAACTACCGCTTCCGGGTGCTGGCCCAGAAGGCCACCGAACTCGTCGGGTACGTCGGCGAACTGGGCGGCGGGCTGCTCGCGGCCATGGAGAAGCGCGACGCCGAGCAGCTCGCCCGGCTGCGCGCCGGCCAGGAAATCGCCCTGCTCGACGCGGTACGGGCGGTCAAGGTCGCCACCATCGCGGAGGCCGAGGGCAACGTCGCGGCCCTGGAACTGAGCCGCAAGGTGGTGGAGGAGCGGCAACGCTACTACGCCGGCCGGCCGTACATGAACGCCTGGGAGATCACCGCCACGGCGCTGTCGGGGGTGTCGCTGCTCGGCGAGGCCGCGATCGCGGTGGGCTACATCCTGTCCGGCGGGCTGAAGCTGATACCTGACTTCACCACCGGCGGCGCCGGCTTCGGAGGCTCACCCACCGTGACCCTCACCATCGGCGGGGACAAGGCCGGCGCCGCCGCCGACTCGGCGGTGATGACCCTGGAGGCGATCGCCCGAGCCCTGGACAAGGCTGCCGGGATGGCGGCCAACCAGGGCGGCTACCGCCGCCGGATGGACGACTGGGAACACCAGGCGGCGCTGGCCGGCCTGGAACTGACCCAGCTCGACCAGCAGATCCTCACCGGGCGGCTGCACGTGGCCATGCTCACCGACGAGTTGGCGGCGCACGACCGGGAAGCCGACAACGCGCGGGCCACCGAGGAGTACCTGCGCGGCAAGTACACGAACACCGAGCTGTACCAGTGGATGGTGAGCCGGGCCAGCTCCGTCTACTTCGGGGCGTACCAGCTCGCCTTCGACGTGGCGAAGAAGGCCGAGCGGTGCTTCGCGCACGAGCTGGGCAGCGAGGCCACGTTCCTGCAACCCGGCTACTGGGACAGCCTGCGCAAGGGGCTGACCGTTGCCGACGCGCTGCGCCACGACCTGAAGCGGATGGAGGTGGCCTACCTTGACCGGCACAGCCGCGAGCGCGAGCTGACCCGGCACGTCTCGCTGGCACAGCTCGATCCGGCAGCGTTGATCGAGCTGCGGGCCACCGGCAGTTGCCTGATCAACGTGCCGGAGGCGCTGTTCGACCTGGACCACCCGGGGCACTACTTCCGCCGGCTGCGTACGGTCAGTCTGTCCATTCCGTGCGTGGCCGGCCCGTACACCCCGGTCACCGCGAAGCTCTCCCTGATCGCCAACCGGTACCGGACCGGCACCGCGGCCCGGCAGGGCGCCACCAGCGCCAAGGACAAGTACACCGAGGTGCCCGGCGACGACCGGTTCGCGTACAACGTGGGCGGAATCGAGTCGATCGCCACCAGCAGCGGCCTCAGCGACAGCGGCATGTTCGAGCTGAACTTCGCCGACGACCGCTACCTGCCGTTCGAGGGCAAGGGCGCGGTCGGCACCTGGCGGCTGGAACTGCCGACGGCGGTCCGCCAGTTCGACTACGACACCATCAGCGACATCATCCTGCACCTGCGGTACACCGCCCGCGACGGCGGCTCGACACTGCGCGGCCTGGTCGAGGACTCCCTGCGAGAGGTGCTCAACGAGATGCTGGTCGACGCCGGCCGCACCGGCCTGTACCAGGCCTACAGCCTGCGCCACCAGTTCCCGGACGAATGGTGGCAGCTCACCCAGCAGCAGAGCACCGAGCTGACCATCGGCCCGGAACACCTGCCGTACCTGGCCCGCGACCACCAGCCGGTGGTTGACCAGGTGACCTGGTACGCCCGGGTGGACGGTGATCCCGGCACGTACGACCTCACGGTGGCCGGTGACCCGGTGACGTTGAACCGGGACGCCGACCTGCACCAGTGTGTGGGCCAGTCCGACCCGCTGGTGCTCGGCACCCCGGTCACGGTGGCGGCCGACCCGGACGGCCTCACCGACCTGGTCCTCCTGCTGCACTACCGGCTCGACGGCTGAGGGGGCGGGGTGACGACCAGCCATCCGGTCGGCGGAGGATCGTGGGGGCCGGGGCCCGGCTCCCGGTGGCGCGGCTCCGCCGACCCGACCGGCGCCGGCGCTCCCGACGCGGCGGCGGGTGGGGCGTTCGGGCCGGGCGGGCCGACGGCCGACGCGGCCGGCATCGGCGTGCCGCCGGCCGGTCGGGGCGCGGCCGGGCCAGGGCTCGGCGGACCGGCGATCAGCCTGCCCACCGGCGGCGGCGCGATCCGGGCCATCGGCGAGACCTTCGCCGCCCACCCGGTCACCGGGACCGGCGGCATGTCGGTGCCCATCCCGGTCAGCGGCGGCCGGTCCGGGTTCCAACCCGACCTGACGCTCAGCTACGACTCGGGCGCCGGGAACGGCCCGTTCGGCCTCGGCTGGCAGTTGCCCGTACCGGCCATCAGCCGGCGCACCGACCGCGGCCTGCCCCGCTACGACGACACCGACACCTTCCTGCTGTCCGGCGAGGACGACCTCATCCCGGTGCCCGGCGGCACCCCGGTCGCCGGGCACACGGTGCAGCGGTTCCGACCGAGGACCGAGGGAGCATTCGCCCGGATCGAGCGGTGGACCCGGGACTCCGACGGTGACGTGCACTGGCGCACAGTGTCCGGGTCGAACCTGCTGGCCGTGTACGGCCGCGACGGCGGCTCCCGGATCGGCCGGGGCGCGAAGGTGCACACCTGGTTGCTCTGCGAGACCCGGGACGACCGGGGCAACGCCGTCACCTACACCTACAAGGCCGAGGACGCCACCGGCCTGGACCTGGACCGGCCGCACGAACGGCACCGCACCGACCGGCACGCCAACCGCTACCTCAAGTCGGTGCGCTACGGCAACGCGGTGCCGCTGCTGGACGCCGACGGTCGACGCCCGGTGGACCTGACGCCGGCCCAGATCGCCGACGCCGGCTGGTTGTTCGAAGTGGTGTTCGACTACGGCGAGCACGACCCGGACGACCCGCGCCCGGCCGACACCGGGGACTGGACCTGCCGGCCCGACCCGTTCTCCACCTATCGCCCGGGATTCGAGGTCCGCACCTACCGGCTGTGCCGCCGGATCCTGATGTTCCACCACTTCCCTGACGAGCCGGAGGTGGGCACGGACTGCCTGGTCCGCGCGGTGGAGCTGGATTACGCCACCGGGCCGGTGCTGTCCACCCTGGTCGAGGTGACGCAGCGCGGCTACGCCCCGGCCGTCGATGGCGGGTACACCAGCGCCGCGCTGCCCCCGGTGACCTTCGAATACACCCCGGCCACCATCGCACCGACCACCCGGGAACTGGACCGGGACAGCCTGGCGAACCTGCCGGCCGGCGTGGACGGGCGGACCGAGCTGTGGGTGGACCTGGACGGGGAAGGACTCGCCGGGGTGCTGACCGGGCACGAGGGTGCCCTCTACTACCGGCCGAATCTCGGCGCCGGCCGGATCGGCCCGGTCGCCGCGCTGCCCACCGTGCCGTCGCTGACCGACCTGGCCGGCGGACGCCAGCAACTGGTCGACGTGAACGGGGACGGGCGGATCGAGCTGGTCCAACTCGGCACCGTCCCGGCGGGCTTCGTTCGCCGCACCGACGACGCCGGCTGGTCCGATCTGGAGCCGTTCCGCGAGCTGCCCGCCGTCGACTGGGCCAGCCCCGACCTGCTGCTGCTGGACCTCACCGGGGACGGCCGGCCCGACCTGCTGCTCACCGGGGACACCGTGCTGACGTGGCACGAGTCGCTGGCCGAGGCGGGGTACGGCCCGGCACGACCCGCGCTCTGGCCCGCCGACGAGGATCGTGGCCCACGGCTGCTGCGCTCCGACGACCGGCAGAGCGTCTTCCTCGCCGACATGTCCGGCGACGGCCTCACCGACCTGGTCCGGGTCCGCGACGGATCCGTCTGCTACTGGCCCAACGTCGGCTACGGCCGGTTCGGCGCCAGGGTCGAGATGGACGACGCGCCGTGGTTCACCGGGCCGGACGAGTTCGACCCCGCCCGGGTGCTCCTCACCGACGTGGACGGCACCGGCACGATGGACCTGTGCTACCTGGGCCGACGGGAGATCCGGCTCTGGTACAACCAGTCCGGCAACAGCTGGTCCGCCCCCGCCGACCTGCCCGACCTGCCGCATGTCACGCCCGATTCGACGATGACGGTGACCGACCTGCTGGGCACCGGCACCGGCTGCCTGGTGTGGTCGTCGCCGCTGCCCGGCGACGCCACCAGTCCGGTGCGTTACCTGGACCTGGCCGCCGACGGCAAGCCCCACCTGCTCAGCCGGGTGGTGAACAACCTGGGCGGTGAAACCACCATCCGGTACGCCGCTTCCACCGCCTTCCAACTGGCCGACCGGCGCAACGGCCAGCCGTGGGCCACCCGGCTGCCGTTCCCCGTGCAGGTCGTCGAGCAGGTGGAACAGGTCGACCGGATCGCCGGGACCCGGCTGGTCACCGGCTACCGCTACCACCACGGGTACTACGACGGCGTCGAGCGGGAGTTCGCCGGCTTCGGCATGGTCGAGCAGATCGACGGCGAGTCGTTCGTGGACCACGTGCTGGGCGTCGAGGCGGTCGACGGGAATCAGGACACCTCGCCGGAGCTGTTCCAGCCACCGGTCACCACGAAGACCTGGTACCACACCGGCGCCCCGGTCGACCTGTCCGCCGAGTGGTACGCCGGCCGGCACCTGCCCGCTGTGGAGCTGCCGGCCGGAGTCTCCGCCGCGGAGCTGCGGGAGAGCCGGCGGGCGCTGCGCGGCCTGCCGCTGCGGCAGGAGGTGTACTCGTACGACGGCAGTGCCGCCCAGGAACACCCGTACGGGGTGGTCGAGCAGACGTACCAGGTGCAGCGGCTGGACGCGCGGGTGTTCGTCGCCGTCGAACGGGAGGCGGTCAGCCTCTCCTACGACCGGGAGCCGGATGAGCCCCGGATCAGCCACCGGCTCAACCTGGTCCTCGGCCCGTACGGCACCGTCGTGCAGGCCGCCGCGGTGGTCTACGGCCGCAGCACGCCCGATCCGGACCTGCCCGCCGAGGTGACCGCCGAGCAGCGGCGCCGGCACGTCACGTACGGCGAGCAGAGCTACACCCCGGACATCGACGACACGGCGCCCGTGCCGGCGTACCGGATCCGCACCGCGTACGAGGCAGTCGGCCACGAACTGACCGGACTGGCCCCGGCCGGCCCGCTGTTCACCCGCGCCGAACTGCTCGCCGGGTTCGCCGCGGCCACCCCGATCGGGTACGAGGTGGTGGCCGACGGGGTCAGCGCGCAGCGGCGGTTGCTGTCCCGGTCACAGGTGCGGTTCCGGGACAACGCGTTGGCGCCGCTGCCGGCCGGGCAGTGGGACAGCCTGGGGCTGGGACACCAGACGTACCAGCTCGCCTTCACCCCGGCCGCGCTGGCTGCCGGCTACGGCACGGCGGTCACCGGCGCGGACCTGGCCGCCGCCGGATACGTGCAGCTCGACGGCGGCCCGGACTGGTGGATCCCCTCCGGCGAGCTGCGTTATCCCGCCGACCCGGCCGCGCACTTCTACCTGTCCGACGGGGCCCGGGACGCGCTCGGCCTGGCGACGGCGGTCACCTTCGACGACTACCACCTGCTCACCGAGCGGGTGACCATCGACCAGGCGGCCTGGTCGGTCACCACCGCCGTCAACGACTACCGGGTGCTGGGCCCGAGCCTCGTCACCGACCCGAACGGGCAGCGCCGCGCGGTGCGCTACGACGAGTTGGGCCGGGTGGTGGCCTCGGCGCTGCTCGGCCGCCCAGGCGCCGGGGACGGTGACACGCTCGACGATCCGACGTTGACGTTCACCTACGACCCGTTCAACTGGATGGTCAACGGCCAGCCCGCCTACAGCCGGGGCCGGCACCGGGAACGGCACGGCCCGACCAACACGCGCTGGCTGGAGAGTTACGAGTACAGCACCGGCACCGGTGGGGTGGCGATCACCAAGTCGCGGGTGCATCCCGGCAGGGCCCTCGAGGTGGGGGAGGACGGGGTGGCCGTCGAGGTGGACGCCGATCCACGCTGGGTCGGCACCGGCCGCACGGTGGTCAACAACAAGGGCAACCCGGTGAAGCGGTACCAGCCCTACTTCAGCACCACCCACGAGTACGAGGACGCCGCGGCGCTGCGCGAGATCGGCGCCACCGCGATCCGCCACTACGACCCGTTGGGTCGGGCCGTGCTGACCCGCTATCCGGACGGAACCCTCAGCCGGGTCGAGTCCACTGCCTGGTCGCACCGGTTGTTCGACGCCAACGACACGGTGCTCGACAGCCAGTGGTACGCCGAGCGGGGCAGCCCTGCCGTCTCCGATCCGGAACCGGCAGACCCGGCCGTCCGCGCCGCGTGGCTCGCCGCCGCGCACGCCGACACACCGTCCGTGGTCCACTTCGACAGCCTGGGGCGGGCCGTCTACTCGATGGCCGACCGGGGCGCCGGCCAGCGGTTCGGTGTACGCACCACCGGAGACCTCACCGGCCGGTCCTCGGACGGGTACGACGCGCTGGGCCGGCACATCGCCAGCGCGGCCACCGCCATGCACGGCGCGGGGGTGCGCTCGTGGAGCGCGGAGAAGGGCGAGCGGTGGGTGTTCCAGGATGTGCTCGGCGGGGTGCGCCGGATCTGGGACGAGCACGGCCGGACGTTCCGCACCACGTACGACGCCCTGCACCGGCCGGTGGGCGTGTACGTCCGGGAGTCCGCCGGCGCGGAGCGCTGCGTGCAGTACGTGGTCTTCGGTGACCGGCACCCGGACGCGGCAGCGCTGGGCCTGCACGGCGTGCCCTACCTGGTGTTCGACCAGGCGGGCCAGGTGCGGGTCCCCGCTGTCGACTTCAAGGGCAACCCGCGGCGGGCCGAACGCAGGCTCGCCACCGATGACGTCGCCGGCCCGGACTGGTCGCCGGTGGCCGCCGCGCCCGACCACGCCGCGGTGCTGGCCGCCGCGGCGCCGCTGCTGGAGAGCGAGGTCTTCGGCACCGCCGCCGAGTACGACGCGGTGAACCGTCCAACACTGGTCACCCTGCCCGACGCCACCGAGCTACGCCCGACCTACCTCGAGGGCGGCATGCTGGGCCGGCTCACCGCGCGGCTGCGTGGACAGGGCGCGGAGGTGGAGTTCCTGTCCGAGCAGGACTACGACGCGCTGGGCCGGCGGCGGTTCGCCCGGCACGGCAACGGCCTGGTCACCGAGTACTTCTACGACCCGATGACGTTCCGGTTGGAACGGCTGCTCACTGCCGGGGTACGCGACCTTCGCTACACCTACGACCCGGTGGGCAACGTGACCCGGGTGGCCGAGCCGGGCGCGCCCACCTTCTTCGGCAACGCGGCGGTGCCGGCCGCCAGCGACTACGCGTACGACCCGCTCTACCAACTGGTCCGGGCCAGCGGGCGGGAGCTGGCCGGGGCGCCGAACGACGCGATCCGCGACCACACCGACGTGCCGCCGGCCGGCAGCCTCACCGATGCCGGCGCGGTACGCGCCTACACCGAGGAGTACGAGTACGACCCGCTCGGCAACCTCACCGTGCTCCGGCACCGGTTCCGGACGCAGGCCGGCGTGGGTGCCGGCTGGACCCGGCACCACCGGTACGCGTACCAGGACGACCCGGCCGACCGCACCAACCGACTCGCCTCCACGAGCGTCCCCGGTGACCCCGACGGTGGCCCCTACTCGGCCGGGTACGCGCACGACGCCGTCGGCAACCTGACCGTCATGCCGCACCTGCCGGCGCTGGAGTGGAACGTCCACGACCAGCTCAGTCGGGTCGACCTCGGCGGCGGTGGTGAGGCCCGGTTCGTCTACGCCGCGAGCGGGCAGCGGCTGCGCAAGATCGTGGACCGGCCGGGCAGCGTCCAACTGGAATGGATCTTCCTGGGTGCGGTCACCGTGTTCCGGCGGCGCAACCGGGTCACCGGCACCCTCCAGCACGAGCGTTGGACCACCACGATCGCCGACGACACCGGCCCGGTCGCCCAGGTGGACGTCAAGACCGTCGACGTCGGCGGCTTCGACCCGGCCAACCCGCTCGGCGTTGCGCTGATCCGCTACCAGCTCACCAACCACCTCGGCTCGGCCGCGCTGGAGACCGACGCCGCCGGGGTGATCATCTCCTACGAGGAGTACCACCCGTACGGCACGACCGCGTACCGGTACGGCCGGCCGGGCGTCGACCTCAGCCTGAAGCGGTACCGCTTCGGCGGGCACGAGGCGGACGACGAGACCGGCTTCTGCTATGCCGGGGCGCGGTACTACGTGCCGTGGCTGGGCCGGTGGGCGAGCACCGACCCGGGTGGCTTCGTCGACGGGGGCAACCTGTTCCGGTACTGCCGCAACAATCCCGTCGGGATGGCCGATCCGGCCGGGTTCAAGCCCATCACCGTCAACGGGCCGGAAACCCACGACATCTCCATCTCGGAGCCCCACTTCACCGGGTCCGAGAACCCCACGGTGGAGGACTTCCGCCGTTATCTGAGCAACCACGGTGCGACGCTCGATCCACGGATCAACAACAAGAACTCGGTCATCTACTACCAGCCCAACGTCACCCTCAACCTGGAGGGGGGCACCTGGTCCGAGCACCCGGGTGGCACCTGGGTGCTGCACGCCGTCCTTCCGCCGCCGGCACCGCCGAAACCGAAGCCGGCGCCGCCTCCGCCGCCGCCGGAGCCGCCACCGGCCGAGCCGCCACCACCCACACCGGCCCCACCACCCGAACCGCCGCCGGCCGCACCACCGGCCGACCCCGGCGGCAAGACGCCGGCCGCACCCGGCGTCACCGGCGGCGCCGCCGCGCACACCGCGCCCGCCGCCGAGAAGTTCATCTGGAACTTCAAGTTCAAGGGCGGCCGGGGAACGTTCCGCGGCAACATCCTGGAATGGCTGTACGGCATGCCGTGGCGCGACAACACGGCGAACTTCGATCTGGAAACCGCGACCACCGTCAAGCAGATCAAGTCGACCGACGTGTACGACAAGGCCGGTGACATCGCCCGGGCGGCGACCCGGGACGCGGACGCCGCGATCCAGGCCAACCCGAGCGGCACCATGGCCGGCAAGCGGTCTCAGGCCGTCATCATCACCGAGACCGACGCACCGGCCAGCGTGGGAAACGCGATCCGCACGGCGACCAACCCGGGACGGGGACGGAAGATCCCCGCCACCGCCACGGCGCCGGAGCACGTGCGCGGACTGCCGGGCCGGACCGGCATGGCCGGCAAGGGGCTCAGCGTCGTCGGGTTCGGCCTGTCGGCGTTCGCCCTGTGGGGTGACTACCAGCACGGCGACTGGGAGATGGGAGTCGGCGACGCGCTCGGCGCGGTCGGCGGTGGCCTGGAGTTGTACGCCATCGCCGTGCCGGGTGCCACTGTCGCCACGGTCAGCGCGATGACCGCCGGACTGGTGATCGGTGGCATCGGTCTGGCCGCCGTCTCGTACGTCAGCATGAACCGGGCCGCCGAGGCTGGCGACACCCCGGGGGTGGTGGCCGGCGCCGTCGGCATCGGCGCGGGTCTGGCCATCGCCGCGGGTGCCATCGGCGTCGCGGCCGGCAGCGTGGTGATCGCCCCGGTCGTGCTCGCGGTCGGCATCGTCGCCGCCATCGGTGTGGGGATCTTCCACGCCGGCCGCTACTTCGACTGGTGGTGACCGACGGCGCGTACCGGGACGCGAGCGGCTGAGGTCTACGCCCCAACGCCGTGATCAATTGCGTCAGACTGCATTGACGTTCTTGACACGCTCCGGATAGGACGGTTAACATCACCGAAACCTTGTTAGCGCTAACAGCAGCCCGTCGCTGATCCTCGCTCGCTGGGCGAGACCGAGCTCATGAGCGTGCGCGCTGAGCGCCCAGCCGGTCGAGCGGACCCGCCTTCTCCTCACCCTTCTCGCCCATTCGAAGGGTGCCTCACACCAGCAACGGACCACGTTGAAGTCGGTTGTCCGGAAAATCGGGCGACGGCGTTTGTTGTTAGCGTTATCACGACCAGAAGGAAGGTGGGACCTGATGGTTATCGAGAGGGCCGCCGGGAAGCGACGTCGAGGGTTGGCGGCAATTGGCCTCGCTCTCCTGGTGGGAATCGGGGTGGGTCAACTGGCACCGATCGTGCCGGCCTCGGCGGAGAAGCCCGTGCCGCCGGCGCCGCCGGGCGTCGGACCGCAGACCCCGTCCGCCAAGGTGCCACTGGCCGGTGTCGACATGGCCCAGACGTACGTCAACCCGATCAACCTGCCGGGGATGGCGGTGCGCAACATCGTAGGGACGATGCCACCTACCGATGCGAACGTCGCGAACACGTCGCAGATCCCGGCCAGCCTGAACCTGGAGACGTGGACGGCAGCGTCCGGGCGGACGCTGGCGAGCCGATCCACTGTCGGCTTCAGC
Source organism: Micromonospora sp. NBRC 107095 (assembly GCF_030269705.1). Classification (NCBI taxonomy): domain Bacteria; kingdom Bacillati; phylum Actinomycetota; class Actinomycetes; order Micromonosporales; family Micromonosporaceae; genus Micromonospora; species Micromonospora sp. NBRC 107095. The sequence goes on along the minus strand of NZ_BSTU01000004.1, from coordinate 395,270 downwards.
AGGATCTCGGAGAACTCGGCCCGGACCGGGGCGGACTGGTCCGCGCTGAACGTCGACGGGACCATCTACCTCTACGCATCAGGTGCCATGCAGAACGCACCGAACAACAATCGCACCGTCTGGTCCACCACCGACTACCTCACGTGGACACCCCACCAGATGAACCTGGGCCTGGTCGCGCCGACAGTCGTCCAGCTCGGCGACACGTTCTACATGGCCGGCAACAACACGCCGGTCTATCAGGCCGACTCGCCCACCGGGCCGTGGACCAGCATGGGGAACTTCCTGCGCCCGAACGGTCAGACGCTGAGCGTCGGCGACGTGCAGTTCTTCCCGGACACCGACGGTCGGCTGTATCTGACGTACAACATCGGATCACCGATCATGGGCGCCGAACTCGACCCGAACAATCCTCGCCAGCTCATCAGCGACCCGGTCGTGCTCTGGACTTTCGACCCGCGCCAGGAGTGGCAGCACATCGGTGACAACAAGGCCACCTACACACACGGGTACGTGGAGGGTTCGCAGCTGTTCAAGGTGGGCGACACCTACTACCTCTCCGTCGCGTCCGGCGGCACGGAGTTCACCACGTACGCGACCGGCGTGATGACCTCAAACAAACCGCTTTCCGGATTCAAGGTCACCCAGCAGAACCCGATCGGCTACGGAAACAACCACCCGAGTGCGGTGTACCCGAACGCCGGGCACGGCAGCTTCGTCCTCGACAACTCCGGAAACCTGGTGTTCTTCTACACCTATGTCATCGCCTACGAGGAGTTCTTCGAGCGGCGACTGGGCATGGACGTCTGCACCGTGATTCCCGCCGGTCCGAAACGGGGAGCAATTGACTGCGAGTTGTCCAACACGCCGCAACTGGCCCCGGGGAAGAAGATCTCGGGCCGGGACGACGTCGGGCTCTACAACGTGGCCACCAACAGCCAGGCGTACTGGGCAAGCAGTTACGCGGCCGGGCGTAACCCGTACTACGGAGGGGACCGTTCCCTCTCCACCTGGTGGGAGCCGGCGGACAGCGACACTGCACCCACGTACATCAGGGGTTTCGGAACCGTCTTCCACATCTCCGCCGCGCAGATCCAGTGGAAGGAGCTCGGACGCGCGTTCACCAGTGACAACGCGGTGCGGTACACGCTGGAGTACAAGGACATCCCCACCAACACGTGGCGGTCCCTGGTCGACAGGAGTACGAACACCACCGCGTACACGGCTGACTACGTCACCTTCGACCGGGTGCTGACGAACGCGGTCAGGCTGAAGGTCCTGGGCACGACCGAGAACGTCAAGGTCGGCGTCCACGAACTCAACGTGTTCGGCGAGAACTACAACCTGGTCGTCTCGAAGGGCATGATCACTCCGTAGTCACGGGGGAGCGGGCGGGATCCACTGATCCCGCCCGCTCCTTTCTGTGCCGCCCTTCAGCGCGTCGCGGATGCCTGGGCTGGCTACCGCACCGTCAACCTCTGGTGGTTGCCGGCGTGGGGCCGGTAGGTCGGGTTGCCGGAGTAGGCGACGTGGACCCGGTACGACCCGCGCCGCAGACCAGCGGTCGGCAACTCGACGACGGCCTTACCGTCCGCCAGCGGCACGACCTGCACGGTGCCGCCGAAGGTGACGGTGACCTCGCCGGTCGGGGTCGGAGCGTTCTTCTTGGGCCCGCCCGCCGGCCCCACGCTCACGTTCAGCGTGAACGTGTCCCCCCGGACGACCGAGGCCGGCGAGGCCTTCGCATGGACCTTGACGGCGGCCGGGCCGGAGGGCACCTCGAACGACGCCGTAGCCTCCGACGCCTTGAGGTAGTCGAAGCCGAGGTACTCGGCCTTGACCGTCCGGGCACCCGCAGGCAGGCCCGTCGGCAGAGTGACAGTGGCCGCGCCGTCGCTCAGGTGGGCGAGCGTCGACCACGCGCCGACGCTGAGCCGCACCTGACCGCCGGTCTCGAACCCGTCGGCCGCCGTGACGGTCACGGTGGCCGTGGTCGCCTGGGCCCCGCTCGCGTACGGCTGGACAGCCACCTCGGTGGTGGTCGTGACGTCGCTGTTCGGGATCCCGCGGATGTCGTTCCACTCGCGCACGGTCAACGGGATCACGGTGCCGTGCCGCGGACGGACGACACCCGCGTTGGTCATCGTGATCGCCTTGGCGTTCCAGGTCGGCGCCTCGATGTTCTCGTGGCACGCGGCCTGGTATCCACCGCCGTTCGTGTACCGGTCACCCCAGAGGTAGAACTGGCCGGGGCAGGCGGTGTCACCGGGGTTGGCCTTGAAGATGACCGGTCCCTCGTACCCCTGGTTGGCGACCCACGTCGTGCGCCCCAGCGCCGGCGCGACCAACGTCCAGTTGTCGATGTCGCTGTCCAGGAAGTCGGTGTGCTTCTCCGAGAAGATGTCCGAACCCTGGTTGCCGGCCTCGTTCTTGGTCACGCGGTAGTAGTTGTCGCCGACCCGGATCGCTGTCGTGTCGATCCGCGACAGCGGGGCCGGGTTCTGCCAGACCTGGGGAGCGGAGAACGTCCGGAAGTCCCGCGTCGTGGCGTACCACATCTGCGCGTTGCCCTGACCCGTGCGGTTCACCGGGTCGCTCCACAGCGACTGGGCCCAGAACACGACGTAGGCGCCGATCTCCTCGACCCACAACGACTCCGGCGCGAAAGCGTTGCCCGCGTTGTCGGGCGCGACCTTCACGTGCCGCTGAGGGGTCCAGTTCACCAGGTCGTGCGACTCGAACACCTCGATGTACTGGGTGTCGTTGATGGCGTATCCGCCCTGGTCGTACCAGTTCAGGTCGGTGGCGATCATGTAGAACGTGTCGCCGTCGGGTGAGCGGACGATGTGCGGGTCACGAAGACCCTGGTCGCCCAGCTGCGAGATGAGCGACGGCCGACCCCCGGTCAGGCCGGTCCAGTCCAGCGCGGTGTTCCCGTTGGATGTCGCGAACATGATCTGCTCGCCGTCGGCGATCCCCTCACCCTTGAAGTACCCCATGAAGTACCGCTCGTACTCCTCGGAGCGCGGCATGGCGACGACCCGCACCGGGAACGACTTCGTCTGCGAGGCCGTGCCCCTGGTGATGGTCGCCGTCAGGGTGGCGGCAACATCCTCGCGGCCGAAGGCCGGGCGGGTGACCGCGCCCGTCGGGGTGACCAGGTCGGTGGTCGACCTCCAGGTGATGGTGGAGCCGAACTCGCCCCTGGCGGCAAGGTCGAGGTTCCCGCGTACGTCGTTGGTGGTGTTCAGGGCCAGGTCGAAGGTGTCCCGGTCGACCGCCTGCGCATCGTCGAACTCGGCCTTCACCACGACGGGGATGTCCCGCGTGCTGACCTCCTGGGCGCCCTTGCGGACCGTCGCCGTGAGCGTGGCTGTCGCGTCCGGCTGCCCCTGCGCGGGCCGGGTGATCCTGCCGGTCACCGCGACCTTGCGGGCGCTGGCGACGGCCGGCGGGGTGTGGACCGCGACGACCGAGGGGTCGGAGCTGGTCCACGTGATGGTCGAGCCCGCCACGGAGCCCACCTTCGGCAGCGTGATGTCACGGACGATCGCACTGGTCAGACCGAGGTCGATGGCGTCGGCGTCGGCGCGGACGCCGTCGGAGACGGTCCGTTCCGCGAGGGCGAGCGTCTCGTCGGGACTCACCGCCCGGTCGTACACCCGGAAGTCTCGGATCGTCCCGCGGAACGAATAGTGGCCCGACGTCTGCGAGCGACCGAGGAAATTGCAGTTCGTCCCCGCAGCGTTCACCGAGGGCGGCGTGGTCAGGTTCGTCGACGTCGCGTGCAGCACGCCGTCGAGGTAGAGCCTGCCGGTCCAGCTCGTACCGGTCGGGTTCAGTGACTGGGTGAAGGTGACGTGCGTCCACGCTCCCTCCAGCATGCGGACCCGGTTCTGTTGCAGGTTCGCCGAACCCACCGCCACGCGGAACCGCTGGGTGTTCGACGCGAAGATCGAGCCCTCGGCGCCGGTGTCGACGTCGCATGAGCCGGACTTGCGACCAAACCCCCACATCTGGTGCTCGCCGACGTTCGCCGGGTCAACCCACACGTCATAGTCGACGGTGAGGTTGGACATGCCGGCGGTGATGTCGTTCGGCAGCTTCACGTACGCGCCGTCGAGGGCGCTCTCGTAGGAGTCGGGGTTGAACCTGACTCCCTCGCCGGTCAGGGTCGCCTTCTCGGGGTTCACCAGTGTGGCGTTCGCCGCCGAGCCCGCGCTACCCGAGTTGACCAACGTCGTCCCACTGGTCTCGTCGAGCGCGAAATGGTGCACCAGACCGTCGTCGAGTTGCTCCTCGGCAGCGTGCGCGGGCACCGCCGCGAACGAGACCGAGAGCAGCGCACCCAGTGCCAGGACCGCGACACCTCTACCTCTCCGACTCATCCCGAGACGTGGCCTTCGCTGTCGCAGTCTCAATGGACCCTCCTTGAGCGGTGGATGGCTCCCTCTGATGTGGACGGGGGTTGTTAACGCTAACTACGCTGTGCTGCCGGGTCAACGCAGCACGTTGCGGCCCGGCCCCACTCGGGGTCGGCCTCATTCAGAGCGACGAGGTGACCATCCCGCGCCAGAGACGACGACCGAGGGTCAGGGCAGCGGCTGACCGGCGGCCAGGCCGTCCTCGTCGCCGCGTTCGGCCAGTTCGCGCGACACCGGTGCGGGGGGTGCCAGCCGCGCCGCAGGCGGCAGCGGCGAGGCATCCGGGTCGGCGCGAAATGCCTGGATGGCGAGCGCGGCGAAGCGCCGGGAGGCGGTGACCCTGGCGGCCGGCGAGGGCGCGTGGATACCGCTGTTGGCCATGAGTACGAGGATGACGTCGTCCAGGGCGAAGTCGGGGCGCAGACGGCCGGCTTCCTTCGCCCGGCGGGCCAGCTCGGCGATCGACCGGAGAGCGTATTCGCGGCGCGCGTCGAAATCCACGGCATTGGGAAACGTCGAGATCAAAGCCGCGGTAAAACCCCCATCGCGGGCGTTCAGTTCACACATCTTCTCAATGACGAGACAGAAACCGTGCCACGGATCCGGGTCGGCGAGACCCTCGTCGACGACGGCGCGGCAGGCGTACATCTGCTCTGCGAAGGCCTCGGTGACCAGCATCTCCTTGGTCGGGAACCGGCGGTACAGGGTGGCCGGCGCCACCCCGGCACGCCGTGCGACCTCCCGGATCGGCACGTCCAGACCGGCAACGGCGAAGACCGCGCGGGCGGCGTCGAGGATGCGCTCGCGGTTGTCCAGAGCGTCGGAGCGAAGGGTGTGAGACAAACGAGCGGTCACTGCTCTCACTTTAGCGAGGTGGACGGCGGAGGCGCGTTAGCGTCCCCGCACATGAGGGCTCTGCAATTTTCCCAGTACGGTCCCGCGAGTGTGCTCACGGTCTCGGAGGCACCGGAACCGCACCCCGGACCCGGGCAGATCCGGGTGGCGGTTCGGGCATCGGGTGTCAATCCGGCGGACACGTACGTCCGCGCCGGCCGATTCCAGGAATGGATTCCGCTCCGGCTGCCCCACGTGCCCGGCGTCGACGCGGCCGGGGTGGTGGACGAGATCGGTGACGGGGTGACCACGGTTCGGCCAGGCGACGAGGTGTTCGGGATCACCGACTACGCCCAGATGGGCGGAGCGAACGCCGAATACGCCGTCCTGGCCGCGTGGGCACCGAAGCCGGCCGCCCTGAGCTGGGAGCAGGCGGGCGGCGCGGCCGGCAACATCGAGACGGCCACGCGGGTGCTCGACCTCCTGGGCGTGGGGGATGGCACCACGCTGTTGATCGAGGGTGCGGCCGGCGGGGTCGGTACGACGGTGATCCAACTCGCTGTCGCTCGTGGCGCGACCGTCATCGGCACGGCCAGCGACCGCAACCAGGGCTTCCTCGCCTCGCTCGGTGCCATCCCGACCACCTACGGCTCCGGGCTGGCCGGGCGGGTCGATGCGCTGCTGCCCGGCGGAGTGGATGCGGTGCTCGACTGTGCCGGCTCTGGCTCGATACCTGACCTGGTGAGCCTGGTCTCCGGCCCGGACCGGGTGGTGAGCATCGCGGACATCAACGCCCCGGCGTACGGCGTGCACCTGTCGCGCGGCTCTGGTCCCGGCGCGGACTCACCGTCGCTCGAAGGGATCGCCGCCGCCGGCGACCTCGCCGAGCGGGGCCGCTTCACGGTGCCGGTCGCAGCCGTCTTCTCCCTGAAGGAAGCGGCCGCCGCCCACGAGTTGAGTGAGTCCCGCCACGCGCGAGGAAAGATCGTGCTGAAGCCGTAGCGCGCCCGACCGCCCGCCGTGGGGCGGGCGGTTCCGGCGTTCCGCCACTCGATGTGAATCCATCAAATCCACTTGATGCATCGCTTCGGCCTGAGGTACCTTCCGGTCATGGTGCTGTCGGGTCACGCCGCCCCGGCGTTCGTGCGTCTCGCCGCCCATCCGCTGCGGTGGAGACTGCTGACCGCGCTCGCGGCCAGCGACTACCGGGTCCGGGAACTGGTGACGCTCGTCGACGAGCCACAGAACCTGGTCTCGTACCACCTGCGGCTGCTGCGCGACGGCGGGCTGGTCACCACCACACGCAGCAGCTTCGACGGCCGCGACAGCTACTACCACCTGGACCTGGAGCGCTGCGCCGAGGCGCTGACCGAAACCGGCAGCGCGCTGCACCCGGCGCTGCGCCGAGAGGCCCTCGTGCCCCACCCGGACCTGCGGCGCGTACCCCGCCTTGGCGTGCTGTTCGTCTGCACCGGCAACAGCGCCCGCTCAGCGATCGCCGAGGCCCTGCTCCGGCAGCACACCCGTGGTCACGTCAGCGTGGCCAGCGCCGGCAGCCACCCCAGGCCGCACCTGCACCCCAACGCCGTACGGGTGGTGCGCGAGGATTTCAGCCTCGACATCACCGACCAGCGCCCTCGGCACTGGGACACGCTGACCGGTCGCCGGTTCGACTACGTCATCAGCCTGTGCGACAAGGCCCGCGAGGCCTGCCCCGACTTCCCGGGCCACCCCCGCAGAGTGCACTGGAGCATCCCCGACCCCGCTACTGCCGGCGACACCGACCAGGTCAGCTACCCCGCCTTCCAGCGTGTCGCGACCGACATCGACACCCGCGTCAGACACCTGCTGCCTGCCCTCAACGCCACCCGGACCTAACGGAGAGATGCCGCCATGACAGCGACCGAGCAGCATGCCAGCGTCCGTTACATCGTCGATGACGTCCAAGCGGCCATCGACTTCTACACCACCCACCTCGGCTTCACAGTGCACACCAGCGCCGTGCCCGCCTTCGCCGACGTCGTACGCGGCCCGCTGCGGCTGCTGCTGTCGGGGCCGGCCAGCTCCGGTGCCCGCGCCACCCCCGACGACGCCGCGGACGCCGGGCGCAACCGCATCCATCTCACCGTCGACGATCTGGATGCGGAGATCGACCGACTCCGCGGCGGAGGCGTGTCGTTCCGCAGCGACGTGGTCGCCGGCCCCGGCGGGCGCCAGATCCTGCTCGCCGACCCCGCCGCCAACCTCATCGAACTGTTCCAGCCCGCCCACCGTCCCGCCGCACAATGACCGCGCTAGCGGCTGTGGGGCCGGATGTTGTGGTTGAGGTGGAACACGTTGTGCGGGTCCCAGACCGTCTTCAGTGCGGTGAGCTTGGCGAGCTTGGCGGCCGGGTACGCGCGGCGTACCCCGCGTTGCCCCTCGTCGGCGGCGAGTGAGTTGACGTAGACGCCGTCGGCGTACGGGCCCAGTGCCGCTGCGGCACTGCGCGCCGCTGCCATCCGTACGTCGTCTTCGGACGGCTCGGTCCAGCGGGAGCCGGCGCCGAATTCGAACGCGGTACCGCGGTGACTGAACGCCGCGTCGGCATCCGCGATGTCAGCGATCGCGCCACCGTGCGCCTGCAGGCCGACGCCGGGCAGGTGGGCGCCGGCGTGCAGGTCTGCCGCACCGCGCAGAAGGAACGCCTCGATCGCGGCGGTGGGGAACTGCCGCAGGTAGTGCGCGCTGGAGTACCGGCGGTAGGCGTGGCCGCCGACGGTGTCGTCGCGGTGCTGCAACTGAAGGTATGACGGGGTGGTGACCCGCTCAGCGACCGGGCGCCCGAGCGCGCGCATCGCCGGCAGCAACCGGAGACCGGGTGCCGGGTCGCCGACCCACACGAAGCCGACGGCGGCGATGGGGCCGCTGGCCGTGCCGTGGACATCAGCGGTGAAGGTCGCCTGTCGTGGCGCGACGGCGTTGAGGTCCCGCCAGCCTTCGAGTACCGGGACGGCGTCCTCGGCGCGGAAGTCGAACTCGGCCACCAGGGTCTGCGTACCGATGTGGTGCAGTTGGAAGTCGAAGTCGGTGACGATGCCGAAGTTGCCGCCCCCGCCGCGCAGGCCCCAGTAGAGGTCGGGGTTCTCGGTTCGGCTCGCGGTGACCACCTTCCCGTCCGCGGTGACCATCGTGTAGGAGACGACGTTGTCGCAGGCCAAACCGTGCTGGCGGGCGAGCCAGCCCATGCCGCCGCCGAGGGTCAGGCCGCCGACCCCGGTGTGCGAGACGTTGCCGGCAGTCGTGGCGAGGCCGTACGGCTGCGACGCCCGGTCGAGTGCGCCGAGCAGCGCGCCGCCCTGAACCCGGGCGCGTCGACGGATGGGGTCGACCCGAACGCCGTTCAACGCGGTCAGGTCGATCATGAGGCCGTTCGCGGGGACGGCGAAGCCGGCCACGTTGTGCCCGCCGCAGCGTACGCCGATCTCCAGGTCGAGGTCGCGGGCCAGGCGCACCGCGGCCACCACGTCGGTGACGCTCGCGGCCTGCACGATCATCCGCGGTCGCCGGTCGATCATGGCGTTCCAGACGGTGCGGGCCGCGTCGTAACCCGGATCACCGGGGGTGAGGACGCGGCCGTCGAAGCGGGGACCGGTCGTTGTCGTCATGCGTCTGAGCCTGACGGGAATCGGTACACCCGGTAAGGTCCGATTCCATGGGGCGAATCAGGACCAATTCGAGCACCGCGGAGGACCTGCTCATCCATGTCGACCGGTCCGCCGCCGAACCGCTGCACCGGCAGATCGCCGCCTCGATCCGGGGCGGCATCCGGGCCGGCCGGTTGCGTCTCGGAACGTCACTTCCGCCCACGCGCACCGTCGCCGCCGATCTGGGCGTCGCCCGCGGTGTCGTCGTCGAGGCCTACCAGCAACTCGTCGCCGAGGGCTACCTCACCAGTCGGGCGGGCGGGTACACCAGGGTCGCGGTCGAGCCGGCCCCACCGCCGGCAGGCCGGAGCGGCGAGGACCGACCGGCGGCACAGATCGACTTCGGGTACGGCCGCACCGACGTGTCCTCGTTCCCACGGGCCGCGTGGCTGCGTTCGGTGCGAACGGTCCTCACCACCACCCCGAACGAACGCTTCGCCTACCTCGACGGGCGTGGCGTACCCGAACTGCACGCCGCCCTGACCGACTACCTCAACCGGGTCCGCGGCACCTCCGCCCGTCCGGAGAACGTCGTGATCTGCAGCGGCTACGGCCAAGGCGTCGCGCTGACACTCCAGGTGCTCGCGGCGCGCGGCGCCCGCAGGTTGGCCGTCGAGGACCCGTCCGCCGACGACGACGCCCGCCTCGTCGCGGCCGTGGCCGGCCTGGACGTGATCGGCGTCCCGGTCGGGCCGGACGGCCTCCTCGTCGAGGAACTGGAACACACCGACGCGGACGTCGTCGTGCTGACGCCCTCGCACCAGTGGCCCACCGGCGGCGTCCTGTCGGCCGCCGCGCGGGCCCGGGTCATCGGCTGGGCGCAGCGCCGTGGCGCCGTGGTGATTGAGGACGACTACGACGCGGAGTACCGCTACGACCGGGCGCCCGTCGGCGCCATGCAGGGGCTGGCACCCGACACCGTCGTCTACTGCGGCACAGCGAGCAAGACTCTGGCGCCAGGGCTGCGCCTGGGATGGCTGCTCGCGCCGGCACACCTGGTCGACGAGATCGCGGCGGCCAAGGTGCGGGCCGACCGCGGTTCTCCCGTCATCGACCAGCTGACCTTCGCCGACTTCCTCACCCGCGGCGAATTCGACAGGCACCTGCGCCGTATGCGCCCGGTCTACCGCCGCCGCCGCGACGCACTCCTGGCCGCGCTGCGCGCACGCCTACCCGAACTGGAGCCGGTCGGTGTCGCGGCGGGCCAACACGTCGTGGCCTGGCTCCCGCAGGACCTCGACGAGGCCTCGGTCGTGGCCGCCGCCGCCCGGCGCGGACTGGTCGTGCAGGGCGTCTCCCGGTACCGCGTGAGCCCTGCCGGGCTTGGCGGGCTGATCTTCGGTTACGCCACCCTCACCGAACGCTCCATCGCCGACGGAATGGAGGTCCTGGCCGCTGCGATCGCAGAGGTCCGTGCGCAGGTCCGCCCTGAGGTGGCCGCCACCGACAGTGGCGCGGTCGCGGGTGCCTGAGCGAGCCGCGGCTCCCGGGTGCACGTCAGCGGCGAGGGCGCAGTGGGGAGCGGTCAGGTCTGACGGGTGGTGGTGGGCCGGCGTAGTTCGGTTACCAGCGACCGTACCCATGGCTCGCGCATGGTGGGTTCGCCGGTTATCGCGGCGGTAAGCCCGGCCCGCCCTTCGGGCGAGCGGCCGTAGGCGACGATGGCCACGGCTTCGGCGAGGGCGGCCAACGCCTTGGGGTCTCGTGCCGGGAGGTGCGTGTCCTGGTCGAGCCACCGTGCGACGGGGAACGATCGGGTGATCTTGTGCTGGTGGTCGCCGAAGTATTCCCAGACCCATCTGCGCAGTGACACGCCGACCAGGGCGCGGCGCGGGAGGTGGGTGGCCCATGGGGCAGCCTGGTACCAACGCCAGGTGTTCGGGCTGGTCTTGGTACGGGCGGTGATGCCGATGAACCGCACCTTCGTACGGATCACCGACCAGGCGGCCCTCTCCTCGCTGATCCAGCGGCGGAGCAGATGGAACAGGTTCTCGTAGGTGCGGCCGCCGAACACGAGGTCGACGAATGCCACCGGACGCTGGCGGTGGGCCAGCCCGTGCGGGGTGATCCCCAGGTGGCTGAGGTTGCTGCGGAACTGGGCGACCTGCGCAGGGGTCATCGCATCCGGGTCGCTCCACAGTGACAGGGGAAGCTGGTGACAGCGGTCGCGCCACGTGGTGGCGGCCAGCGCGCCGCTGAGCAGGTCGAAGATGCTGTCGGGGGAGCGGCCGACGAAGTAGAGGTCCGCGTCGGCGCTGCGGGCAAGGACCTTGCCGGCGCAGTCGAGCAGGTCGGGTAGGAACCACAGATCGGGCTCGGGGGCAGCGTCGAGGAGAGCGCCGAGCTGGGCTGGAGAGACAAGGTCCCACCGGAACGGACCCGTCGGTGGCGGTACTGCTGTCACAGCCGTGACCCTATCCGGCTGCTCACCCCCACCCCTCCGCCACCAGCGATGGCCCATCGCAATCGCCTGACAGGGCCACAACACTGACGACTGTCGATGTTGCCCGAGTGGTCGCAGGTGTGCTGGAATGGCGACCATCGCTGCAGCGCGGGGGCAACCGCGCTGGGAACGGTCAGCGCGGGAGCAGCACAGTGCTGGCAGAGCGCCGCCTCGGCGGACGCGCGCCGCACCGCCGAACCATCTCGACGACGACGGGCAGGTGTCTGCCGTGACGTCCGCACGCACTGATCCGGCCCTGCCCGCGCGGTAGGGACCCAACGCCATGAAGGATGACCATGCGCCGTTCCCTCGCGGTGATCACCGCTGCCCTGATCCTCGGCACCACAGCCGGCAGTGTCCCGGCCGGCGCCTCGGGTGCCTCCCACCGCTCGTGCGCCAGTGGCCTGCTCTTCTGTGAAGACTTCGAGCGTCTGCCGCGAGGCGGCGCCAGCACGTTGGACTGGGGCGTCGACACCCGCAACGGCACGCTCACCGTCGAGCGTGCCCGCCACGGCAACCAGGTGTTGCACGTGCACACGGTCGACAACGGGCGGGCCTTCCTGCGGGTCGACGATTTCGCCGCGCCGGGCAACCGCTTCTATGGCCGGATGCGGCTGCGCGTCGACGCGTTCCCCACCGCCCCCGACTGGGCGCACTTCACGCTGGTGGAGGCGACCGGCACCGGTAGTTCCGAGGTCGTCCGGCCGATCGGCGGCCAGTACGCGCCCACCGTCCCCGGCATCTTCTGGGGCGTGGGCGCCGACGGTGGCCCGACCGGCGACTGGACCAACTGGCGGGAGTCCGCCCCGGTCGCCGAGGACACCTGGCAGTGTTTCGAGTGGAAGCTCGACCCGACCGACAACCGCGTCACGGTGTGGATCGACGAGGTGGCGATCCCGGGGCTGACCGCGTCGACGACCGATCACGGCGGCAACGACGTGCCCTTCGTCCTGCCGACGGTGAACACAGTGAAGATCGGCTGGCAGCTCTATCAGGGCGGCACCACACCGCGCGACTTCGACCTCTGGATCGACGACGTCGCGCTCTCCACCAAACGACTGGGCTGCTGACCTCGTTCGTCACCGGGGGCGTCGAGCGTCTCGCCGGCGCCCCCAGGACTGCCGTCGGCTTTCCGACTCACCTGCTCGGACGCTCACCGCTCCGGCCAACGTCACCGCCGTGCCAGGCACCGTTATCACCCGACGCGGCCCAACCGTGCCATCCGCACCTCGCGCTGATGCGCGTGGACACGACTCCCACCTGCGACTACGTCAGGTGACGCCGGTGCCCGGCGGGTCAGATTGCACGGCGACCTGCACGGCCTGTGCGCCGTCGCCGGTCCTGTCGACCTCGAAATGCTCGTGACCTGCGCCCCGCCGGGACCGGTCATGGGGTCGAAAACATCGCCCAATCAGACGTTTCTATGCCGAGTCGCCTCCAATCACAATGGTTCCCTTGGACACGGGGGGTGATCGCCGCATGACAACTCTGATCTTCGTGCACGGTACGGGCGCGCGCACCTCGCGGTACGAGCCAGTGCTCAAGAAGTTCGATGCGGCGATGCGTGACCGGTGTCCGGGCACGACAGTCATCCCGTGTCTCTGGGGTGACCGGCTCGGCTCTCCACCACCGGCCCCGCGCAGGTCCATCCCCCGATACCGGCCGAGCACCACCGCACAGTCCCCGGTGTCCGGGTGGCCGACCGCCCGATGGACCATCCTGGACCTGGATCCCTTGCATGATGTCCGGGTCTGCGCGGCGGTCAGCGCTCGTACCCGTCCGGCGCCTCGCCTGCCGGGGCAGCCCAGCAATGCCGACCGCATCTCCCGTGCGGTGGCCCAGATGTCCCAGGCGTCCACACTGAAGGAGGATCTGGTCGCGACCGGGCTCGCCGAGGGGTTCGACGTGGCGGTGGACTCGGTGCTGCGCTCGGCGCCGGCCCGCGAGGCGATCGCCCAATCCCAGGGCGACGCCGCCTGGGGTGAACTGGTCGACGCGCTGGCCGAAGCGATCATCGCGGAGACGCTGCGCCACCAGTCCTCCACGACACGCCTGGTGCCCGCCGATCGGCGGCGGCTCGTCGAGTCGGTGATCGACGCCTTCCAAGGCGGTCAGCTCGGCGTACTGGGCACAGCGGCCAAGATCAGCGCGGAGCTCGCCATGCGGATGGGTGGCGCGTGGGCGCTCGACCACTGGCGCGGCCCGCTCAGTGACAGCGCCCACCCGTTCGTGGGCGACGTCCTGCGTTACCTCGCCCGCGGCGACGGGATCCGGCGGCTCATCGCCGACTGTGTCCGGGACGCGGAAGGACCGGTCGTCCTCGTGGGGCACAGCCTGGGCGGCATCGCGGCGCTGGACACGCTCGTCCTTCGGTCCCTGCCCGCCGTCATGGCGCTCGTCACGGTCGGGTCCCAAGGGCCGCTCCTGCACGAGATGGGCGCGCTGCCGAGTCTCGACGTCGGCGAGGCGCTGCCCGGATCGGTGCCCCGCTGGCTCAACGTCCACCACCGGCGGGACCTACTGTCCTACGTGGCCGGACCGATCTTCCCGGGGCGGGTGGAGGATGTCGAGATAGCCGGAAACGAGGTCATGCCGGAGGCCCACAGCGCCTACTTCGACCGGAAGGACTTCTACGACCGTCTCGCGTCACTCGTCGAGGAGGTGGGGAGGGTCGCCCCATGAGCACCGCGCCGGCTCTCGTACCCCGGGGCCTTTCCCAGCGGACGTTCGCGCTCGTCGTCGGGGTGCAGGACTACCCGGACCTCGGCCCTGACCTCGCGCGTAAAGGCATCGCGGACGACGCGGTCGGCTTCGCCGAGATTCTGTTGAGGTTCGGTGTCCCGGCGGCCAACATCCGGCTCTTGCTGTCGGCCGAGGAAATTCCGCCGATGCCGCCGGGCCTGGAGGTCGCCGGCCCAGCGACGTCCGCCGCAGTTCGTGCGGAGATCCTCCGGTTGCCGCAGCACGACGGCGACCTGCTGTGGGTGTTCTGGGCCGGCCATGGTTGGTACGCCGACCTTCAGTCGCGTCTCCTCCTCGCCGACGCCACGACGGCCCACCAGATCAACATCAGCTTCGAGGAGTTGGTGACGCTCTGCGGCTCCGAGTTCCTGCCCGGCTTCGGCCGGCAGATCTTCTCTGTGGACGCGTGCCGCCTCCCGAACGCGCGGATCCCGAGGGCCGAGTCGCTGCCGGAGAAGGAGGAGGGCAAGAGCGAGTGCTGGCAGGCGATCATGTACGCGGCGCCGCCCCGTCACGCCGCCGGGTACTCGTACGGTGACCGTGGCGGACTCTTCTCCCGTTCCCTGCTGGACGCGTTGAGGCGGGCCGACACGGCGGTGTGGCCCCCCTCGCTCGCCGACCTCTCGACCACGGTGCTGGCCGGGATGAAGGACCGGGGATCGTCCGACACTGAACCGACCACCTGCTACTTCAGCCCAGAGACCGGGGTGGACGAACCCGGCCGCCGGCTTGTCGCGGGCCTGGCGGCCGACGCGACCAAGGCCTACGAGCTGGCGGGGTACGTGATCCCGTCCGGCTGGTCGCCGGGTCGGCTGGTGCCGAGTTGCAGCGAGCGTACGGCAGTCCGGCTCGACCTGCGATGGATCCTGGACCGGGCACCGGCCCACGGAGTGGTGGCGGAACCGTCGAATGCCGACCTGGCGACCGACCTGAACACCGCGGAGCTGTTGCTCCGGGAGAACTCCCGGATGACCGTCACGCAGCGTCGATGGCTCACCGTCGAACCGGCACGGTCGGGCGATCCGTGGCGGCTGTCCGACGCGGACTCCGCGTTTCTCGACGCGGGCGGGTCCGACGAGGATCGGGCCTTCGTGCTCCGCATCGACATCGAGGTGGCCGCGGAAGGCCCGGACGCCGCGACGGCGAGCCTGTGCCGTGCCTGGACGGCGTACCTTCGAGACCGCTTCCCCGCGTCGTCGGTCGTGGTCGCCGTCCGGGCCCCGACGCCAGTCGACGCCATGCTCACCGCACAGCGGTTGGCCGAGGTGCTGACCAGAGACGGGACCGGCTGGTTGACGGTGACCCGGTTCCGGCCGGGCGAGCGGCCGACCATCGCCGCCCCGCTGCCGTCGGGCAGCACCCCCGCGACGCCGGTGCTGCCCGCTGTCGTGCACCGGCTGCGCCAGGAGGCCGTCCGACGCGGGCTGAAGCCCGTGCTCCCGCCGCTGCCCGGCCACGCCGGGCCGGACCTTGACAGCGTTTCCCCTTCGCTGCTGGCCGATCTGGTGATCAGCGAGCTGGAGGACGGCGACGGCCGGGTGGTGGAAACCGACCTGATGTGTGCCGTTCGCGACTTCATGCCCGGCTGGTATCGGCAGTTCCTGACCGCTTCCGGCACCCGGCGCACCGGCGCCGGCTGGGTTGCCGGGCTGACCGTGGCCTGCGCCTTCGACGCCGACGTTGTCCGATGGCTGGACTCGATCGGTGATCGCCGGGTGGCACCGACCGACCTGCCCGCCCCGCTGACCGAATCGGTCGTCGAGGCGCTGGTGCTGGCGGCCCTCCGCGATCCGGCCGCACGCCCGAAACTGCCCGGCTGGCGGTCCGCCTTCGCCGGCCGCGCCATAGCGGACCTGGTCCGGGTAATGGCCGGCCACCCCGCCGCCCCCGGCGACGGCACGTCGTCGGCGCCGACACCGGTCGAGCTGAGCCGGGAAGCGGCACTTCTCACCGGGCGCATCGGCGTGGCCGCCGCGATCGTGCGCGCGGCCCGCCCGGCGGACCGGCTGACCGACGCATACATGGCTGCCCTGCGCGCCTGCCCGATGAGCGCGGATCTGATCGAGCTTCTGACCGGGCCGCCGGACGTGCGGTCCGTCGTGGCGATGGCGGTGGGACTGCGGCCGGTGGATCCCCGCACCGAACAGGTGCTCATTGACCGTATCGCCGAACTCAGACGCGTCCTTCACTACCTTCCGGCTCACCCCGATGGAGAGTGCGCATGATCGAGACCTGGTACTTCTGTTCGGCGGTGCACGCGTCGCCGCATCACACGGAGGCGTTCATCTCCATCACGGAGGCGCTCACCTCGCGGCACTCCGGCGCTGACCTGCTGAACGCGGCTCTCCGTCAGCTCGCCAACTGTGAACCGGCCATGCGCCGGTACGCCGCCCCGCAGGTGCTGGCCGTCGCCGTGCGGCCCGGTGTCGAACCGGGTACGGCGGCTCTGGCCCGGAGTGCTCTCGACGACACCCTGGCCGTGCTGGACGGGTCGATCCGTACCGCGGTGGCGCAGGCGGTGGAAGCTATCTTCACGGCCCGGTCGGCCGAGACCGTCGCGGGTCATCTGTCGGAGGCGGCGCGACGGGCGCTGGCGCGCGTGCGTCCCGGCCGCGCGGCGCACCCCTATCTCGACATCGAGAGCTTCACCGCCGAGGTGGTGGTGCTCGCCGCCTGCGTCGAGGCGGCACGGCGCATCCCGGCGTCCGCGCGACTCGTCGTCGACGAGACGATCGGCAAGCTCAGCCGGGACGCGCTCGCCGGCCACTGCGGCCGCCGAGCGCAACTGCTCGCCGCGGAACTCGCCGCCATGGTCGGCGACGAGCTGATGAGCTCCGACGACGTCGTCACCCAACTCCTCGATCCGCGCATCGGCGCGGCATTCCAGGAGCCGGACCTCCTTGCCGCGATCGCCCGGCTCACCTTCGGATTCCCGGGGACGTCCGCTCCGGCCGGCCCGGCGCCCGGTGCGGCCGGCCTGATGTCGAACGAGGTCGTGACGCTGTCGCAACTCCGCCGGCTGCGGCGCGGGCGCCCCGATCCGTCGACCGCGTCGGAGGCCCTGTCGCGGCTGGGACTGTCCGGTCAGCATCCGGCCACCATCGCCATGGTTCTCTGGCAGGCCGTCCTGGACGAACTGTCGGCCGACATCGATCCGCAGGGGACGGCGGACGCGCTGGCGCATCGGTGGATCGCACCCCACCGCGAGATCAACAAGCCGATCCGGGTACGGATCCCGCTGCCGACCCACGAACTGAGCGCGTGGCAGACGAGCGCGGCGTCGCTCGCCCGACTGCGGACCGGGAACGAGAAGCCGGTGGAGTTCATCGTCCGGTCCGGGCCCCTGCAACTGTCGAGCTGGTTCTCCGTCGCCGTGCTGTCGCCATGGTTCAACCGCCACAACAGCGCGTACAACGCCCGCTTCACCCGAGATCCGGACGAGCAGATCAGGGATTCACTGTTCCCCATGGGTGGTGACTCGGTCCTGCTGTTGCGGCTGATGCTCGCGGTGTGCACCGCCGTACGCCTGCTCCGCAGCGTCGAGGCCGGCCGGGCCGAACATCTCGCCGCACTCGTCCTGCACGCCGCGGACGTGCTGTCGGACACCCGGCACCGCGCCTTCCTGAGCGAGCTGGCGTACCAACTGGAGTCGCCGAACCCCTCGATGTCCCTGCCGCTGGCCGGGCTGGCCCTGCACACCTACCGGGAATACGAGCGGGCCGGCGACGGCAGGTACCCCCAGATCGAGCCCTCGGTCTTCGCGGATCTGCTGCTCGCCGACCACCACGAGGAGGCGCTGCCACAGCAGGAGCGGTGGTTGCGCGGCCGACCGGGGGTGTCCCTGGTGACCGGTTGGATCGAGAACGCCCTCAGCGGAACGGTGCCGGACCTCGACACCGGTGGCCAGGGGCGATGGCGGCAGCCGGTCGCCGGTGGGCTCAGCCTCGCCGAGCGGGTCCTGATCCGCGCGGTCCAGATCCTGCCGCCATCGCTCACCAAGCGACCGGCAGCCCTGTTGCGGCTGCACTTCGGGCGCGACGAAGAGGGCGCCGCCATGACGCCGTGGTACGAGCGCGACGTTCATCCGTCCCGCGTCTCGAACCAGTGGGAGGTCCTGGCCGTTCCGCCGCTCAATGCCGACGGCTGGCGGCGCTACCCCAGTCTCGTCAACGACCGGCACGGTGTTCAGCTCGCCCTGCTGACCGAGCGTCTGGCGGCCCTCCTCGCCGAGCCGGACCTGATCTCTGAGGCCGAGCGCGCCGACTGGGTGGAGCAGTGGCGGACCGCGATCAACGCCGTCACCAAGGTGCGCGAGCTGTCCCGGCCGGTCCGGATGCGCCTGCTCGCCGCACTCGGCCAGAACCTTGAGGGCCACTCCTGGCAGCGGTTGATCCTTGAGGACATCATCGACACCGAGATCGAGTTCGGCCTCGGCACCCCACTCGACCGCTGGCTCATGTTCGAGCGGCTCGGGCCGACGGCGGTGCTTCCGCCGTACCTGGCCGAGGCTCTCCGGCATCGTCTGCTCCGCGGCCTGTACCAGCGACAGTCGGTGGACCAGCATGAGCGCCTGCTCAACAACCCGTGGCAGTCACTCGGCGTTCGGCGGAGCAACGCCCTGCTGACCATGCTGATGCAGCGACTCGTCTTCGAGCTCGGTCCCGCCGACGTCGTCATCGGTGGGCGCACGCTGTCCGACTTCGTCCTGCAACTGTGGCAGGACGCCCACCAGAACCTCCGCCTGACGGAGCTGAGCATCCCGGTGGACGAGGATGAGGGGGCACGCGGCCTGGTCGACCCCCGGCTCCTCGCCGGGCTCACCGTCGACCCGGTGGACGGCGTGCTCCGTGTCCACGCGCGACGATCGCCGCAACTGCGGACGTTCTCGGGGGCGAGCGTCGAAGACCCGTTCCGGCTCTCCCCCGAACAGTTCGAGCGCATGCTCGGGAACAACCCGTCGTACGTCATCGGCATGGTCTGCGCGGCAAAGGACGGTCAGGTCTGGGTGAACTGCGGCCTGGCCGACCCGCTGCCGGTGCCCGCGCCGGTCGACGTCGTCCGGGTCGGCGACCAGGTGGCGGTTCCGCTGCGCCGGAGCATCGCCGGACCGGCGGCGGCAGGTCCGATCGAGCGGCTGGCGTCGTTGCCGGTCGTCGGCGACCTGCGGCCCGCGACGATCGAGCGGCCGGCCACCGGACGCCTCGTCGTCCGGGTGGCCGACGCCATGCCGTTCGATGTGGCGGCCCTTCCACAGCAGGCGCGGCGGAGCTGGGATCCCGATCTCCTCGGTGAGCTGGAGGAGCTGTCGGTGGGCGAGTACCCGGCCCTCGCACGATGGGAGGGCGAGCACTGGCTGCCCGTCGACCGCGAGTACGTCGAGTTCCTGGCGATACTCACCGGTCGCGGCGAACAGGCGCCGATCCGGCTGGTGGTGATCGAACTCGTCCGGCAGGGCCGCTCGATCCGATTCTCGGCCGGCCCCGGCTGCAACGTGGTGCTGGACAACCAGGTCTGGGACGACGATGACCGTGCGGACCTCCTCGCCGCCGTCCGCGAGGCAGCCGGTGACCCGTGCGGTCTTGTCGTGACGGCCGATCTGCACGGCGACGACGTCGGCGCGCCGCGGCTGCGCCTGCGCCGGGAACCCGGCCGGCCGGCCGAGGACGCGCTCGACGTGCGCGCGCTGCGGTGGCGTGACCTGTTTCGGGACGGCTCGGACCACGAGGCACGCCTCGTCGACGGCACGTGGCGTTTCGACCCCCGATTGGCGGACCTTCCGGACGTCGTCGTCACCGGGCTCGACGCGCCCGGAACCCTGTGCCGCTTCACCCCCTCCGCCTGGGGGGAGGAGCAGCAGCGGCGGCGGCAGGTCGGCGGGCGGGTCGTGCCGGCCCGTCATCTGAACCTGCCGGATCGGCCGGACCGGGAGCTCTTCGAACGGCTCGTCGACCTGGCCGACGGTGACGTCGTTCAACTCCGCACCACTGTGGCGGAACCGCAGTGGGGGATGAGGCGCGGTTACACCGTCGAGGGGATCGCGGTCGACGTGGAGGCGGAGTCGATCTGGCTCGGGCCGGTCTCCGCCAGACACAAGGTGCATCAGCGCCTGCGACAGAACCGTCA
Source organism: Micromonospora sp. NBRC 107095 (assembly GCF_030269705.1). Taxonomy (NCBI): domain Bacteria; kingdom Bacillati; phylum Actinomycetota; class Actinomycetes; order Micromonosporales; family Micromonosporaceae; genus Micromonospora; species Micromonospora sp. NBRC 107095. The sequence goes on along the minus strand of NZ_BSTU01000004.1, from coordinate 375,018 downwards.
GTCCCAGGTCTGCGACGTGCGGACCTTCGAGGTGCCCACCGGTGACGGCCAGCCGGCGCCGGTACCCAACATCAACCTCACAGCGGGTCTCGCCGAGGCCGACCGCGAGGCCGGCGAGGACGCCCTGGTGCGGCAGCACGAGTTGCGCGGCATCGTGGTCGACGCGCCGATCACCCGGAGCCGGGCCGACGTCTACACGGTCCTGCTCGACCTCGGAGTCGACATCGCGGTCTGCTCTCTGCGCCGGGAGAACTTCGACCGCCCGCCGACCGGCATCGGCGCGATCGTGCGTGGCCGCCGCAGTCGGCACGGCTGGATCTTCACCGCGTACCGCCGGCGTATTCGCGTGCGGGCGGTCTGGGAGTACCAGAACGAGGCTCCTCCGGCGGACGCGATCGGCCTCGGCATCGTGCAGTGGCGAGGACAGCGCAAGGCGCTGGCCCAGTCGACCAACCGGCCGGTCCTCTACCTGTACGACGACCTGTCCGCCACGGCGCATCTGCGACCCGTCGCAGCGAACGGTGAGGAACCCGCGCTGAGCGCCGGCACTGTCGAGATGTCCCGTGTCTACCCGGATCGCGACCGGCGTCGCATGGCGGTCCGGTACGCGGACCGGCGTGGATCGGCCGAGGTGCACGGTGAGACGCGCTACGTCCAAGCCGGTCCGTTCTCCCGGGTCGTCGGTGTCGACGTGGCGCTCGAGGACGTGGATCCGGGACATGTCGTGGTCCGGCGCAGCTTCAGCCTGTCAACGGGGGTCGCGCAGCAGCCAGCCGCCACCCCCGCTGCCGGGCAGTCGAGCACCGACGGTTACTACCGCTATCTCGCCGGTGAGCGCTCCCCGTTGACGGCGACGCTCAGCGGCTCCACGGTGACCCTGCAGACGGAGTGGACGGTGCCGACGCCCACCGGAGGGTCGACGTGGCAGATCCCGCTCGCCGAAGGCGAGGAGCCCTGGGTCGCCGTCGCGTACCGCAGCAACGATGTGCGGGTCGTTCTGCTGGAGTTGGCCGGCGGCGTGTTCGCCAGCTACCGGACTGCGCCCGCGCTCTCCATGGCGGAGTTCTTCCGGCACTTCCAGCGACAGGGCATCCGCCTCGGGATTCGTTCGGATCTGCGCGGGGCGCGGCTGCACTACGTCGACCGCCGGGAGACGGCGCAGGGGGTGATGCACCGGTTCGAGTGGGGCTACGGCCACACGCTGGAACTGAACGAGCAGGCCCTCACCATTGACGGCAGACCAGCCGCGGACAACGCCGTCTCCCTCTTCCACGGCGACTTCGTCACCGACGTCCTGATCGACCAACGCGCCGGCACCCAGGACCTCGTGCTGGACATCCGGATGGAACACATCCGCTGGGGCTGGTACGCGCAGCTCCACCGGGAGGCCGCCAACCAGGTCATCCACCTCGCCGACATCGTCGCCGACCAGGACGGTGGCCGCCCGCGCATCAAGGCCCTGCACGTCCGCTGGCGCAAGCCACCCGCCGACGGCCCGGTCTACCGGGACACCCAGACGGTCGTGCTGCGCCGGCTGCGGCTGGCACCGGAGGCCAGCCGTCGCATCACCGACGCCTGGCAGGCGGAACGGCGCGAGGCCCGGCCGGACCGCCCCAACCAGGCGCTCGTCCGGCTCGACGTCGACAAGTTCAAACGCAGCGGTGGCGCGCAGGTCGAGTTCCACTTCATCAGTCCGACGTTCGACAACGGCGAGCTTCCGCAGGGCTGCCGCCTGTTCCTGACCGCGGACGAGATCCGCCCGCTACCCAACGACGTCGCCCTCACGCTGCGCGGCGGCGATCTGATCGGCGGCGGATCGCGGACGGGTTTCGAGGTCGCGGTGCTGCGCCGTGACTTCTCCCGCCGGCAGGCGCTCCTGCAACACATCCACCGCAACGCCGAGCCGGGAACCCACCCGCTGCGTGGCGCCGTCTACCTCGTCAAGCTGACACGCATCCATCCGGCTGACAATCGCGCCGAGGGCTCGATCGTGGGCGGTCCCGGACGCCCGCACGCCGCCCTGATGAGCCGGCTTGCCAACGACGAGACCCCGTGCTTCGCCACTGTCGTACGGCAGGGTGACCGGATCGAGTTGGAGGTACGGCCGAACGTCGTGTTCCGCTTCACCGCCGATGCCGTCGCCAACGCGGACGAGGCGCGCAACGGATCCATCGTCCGTCTGCTGCGCGGGCCGGACCGGCAACTCATGGTCCGTCAGGCGCTGCTCGGTGACGCCGCGTATCTGCCACGGGAGGGCCGGCCGGTCCAGCTGCTGCCGATGCAGAACCTGCTGAGTCGGCGCGATGACGGCGCGACAGCGCTCGGCCGGGGCTCGTACACCGTCGTCGGACTCCCGTCGGTCATCGTGCCGGCCTCCCGCCGGGGGCGTGCGCCGGACGCCCAGGCCCGGGAACTGATCGCGACGCCGCATCCGAAGCTGGGCACCGTCCGGCGGGAAGCCCGCAACTCGTACCACCTGGAGCGGATCGGCAGCGACGTTCGCGTGGGCAGCCTGCGCCGCGAAGCCGACGGCACCCTGTCCGCCGCGGGCCGCGACGCCGACGGGGTCACCTGGCGGACGCGGGTCCGTTGGGCGCAGGTGTCCTTCTTCGACCGTGGCGCGCACGGAATCCGGGAATGGTGCGACAAGTCGTCCTGGGAGTACCACGACAGCACGACCGGGTATCGCCAGGGTGAGCGACTGGAGACGGTCACCACCGAGCGGCTCAATCCGTCCGCCACGGTCTGGACGGACCCGGTGTTCTTCGGCAGCGGCGGGATGCTGCGGTACAGCGCTGACGAGCTCCGGCAGTATGGTCTGCCCGCTACCGAGCTGGTCGACGGTGGCGCCGGTCGGAAGGTCGGCCGCCCCCGTACCTACGCGGTGGGCGGCGTCACCCACCGCGGTGGCCGCCCGAGTGGCCTCTGGGTCGAGGTCGCTCCGGGCCGCCTCATCGAGGTCACCGGTCCCATGCTGTCCACACCGGACGGAAACAGCCTCGACGGAATGGACTGGTCGAGCTTCGCCCCCGGCGATCGCGTCACCCTGTCGGTGGAGCGGCACGATCCCACCGAGATCGGCGGGCTGGTGCTGCACGAGTGGATCGTCGGTCCCCGGGGCGCGCTGGGGCGGCGCGCGCTGCTGCCGATCGGGCAGACCGACAGCGCCCGGCGCAGCGTACGGGTGGGGATCGGGATCTGGTCGGCCACCCTGCCCACCGAGCCCGACGAGGCTCACCGGAAGGACACCCTGGTCTGGCTCACCGACCGGAACGAGGTCTCGCCGGCTGGCGAGAGACCTGTGGTCGGTCGCGGTGACACGGTCCTTCTCGAGGAGGGTGAGGCCGGCCTCAGCATCGTTGGCCTGCCGGATCGTGTCCCCGTGGCGGCCGGGAGCGACTCCATGGCGGAGTGGCTCGTCGCGGCGCTGAAGGACCCGGCGGATCGTCGGGCGCTGTTCGAGCTGTGCGGGGGTGCTCTGCCCGTCACGGTCGAGGAGGTGTCCGGGACGACCATCCGCTGTTCCCGGCGCCGGCACGACCGCGACCTGAGCCCGGGTGAACTGACAGTGCTTCAGCCGCTCGGTGTGCTGCCCTCCGGCGGGCTGCTGCTGCGCCGGGGATTCCGGCTGACCGTGGGTGCCGTCGGTGACCTCGTTCCGGGCCTTCCGCTTCCCCTGGTCGACCAGGCCATCCAGACGATCCGCCGCACGAGGCAGCCGCTCTGGGCGTACGCCGACCGGTCGGCGGGAGTCCGGCTCGGGTTGCCCGATGAGCCGGGCCGACCCGCCGAGGAGATCACCGTCAGGCCGGTGGGAGTGATCGGCACCGGTGCCGACGCCGGCATCATCTGCCTCGAACGACGCACGAACCGGCCCCGCTGGCTGCCCGCCACCGAGGTCGGCTGGACCCCTCTCGACGCCGAGCACCTGCACCACTACCTGGGCCGACCGAACAGCCGGCAGCGACTGCGCGAGCTGTCCTGTCGGCTTCTGCCGGACGGCACCGTCTCGCTGGTCCGCACGGCGGCGAACCTGCAGCGCTTCGAACAGCTGAGGCTGGGCGACCCGCTCCGGGTGGAGGTGATCGGCGAGGAAGCGACCGAACGCCTGGCGGACGGACGGCACCGGTACATCGTCCGCGCGTACATGTCCGACATCCTGCTCGACATGCGGCTGGAAGGGTCGGCTCCTCCGCTGACCGCCGAGCCCCGCCTGTGCGAGGTCGACGGGCGTCTTCTGGAGCGTGGTTCCCCACGAATCAGCGTCTGCGACCCCGACCAGCGTCACCTCGCTCTCGACCTGCCGGCGTGGCTGATCAGGCAGGCGCCGGACCGGTCGTTCGCGGCAGACTCCGCGGTGGATCCGTCGGCACGGGGCGAGTACCAGGCGTTGCTGGCCGGCGCGGGTGCCGTCGTACACGGGGACGCCGGGCCCAGCGAGGACCACCAGGCTTCCCTCGGGCGCTGGCTCGCGACTGACGCAGCGGCCGCTTTCGGGCTGGGCGCACCCCGCGACATCGAGCTGGCGCCCGCGGTGGCAGCCGCGCTGCTGCTCGACGCGATGCGCGGGCACCCGTCGGGTGGGGCGGCCGCCGCAGCCGCGGCCGTCCACCTGTGCCGCCAGTTGGCGCTGCGGGCGATCCGGTCCCGGCACCTCGAGCCGCTCCTGCACGACTGGATCGGTGACCCGGACACGGCGGTCAAGACCGACCTGTGGCGGCGGTTGGATCAGGTGAACCTGGGCCCGGTGCTCAAGCCGGCCGATTTCCGGACCATCAAGGACGTGCAACGAGGCATTCGGGCCCGGACCGCCCTCCGGCCGGACCAGGCGCTCAGCATCGTCATGCAGAGTCTCGCGGCGAGCGCTGGCGCGCACGTCAGCTATGACGAGATCGAGGGGTACGAGGGCGTGCTGGGCAGCGTCGCCGCGCTGGGCCGGCCGCTGGCGCCGTCGCCGGGGCAGGTGACGGCGCAGCGGGAGCTTCTCCCAGCGCAACGGGACGCGCTCGGGCGGGTGTTGTGGGGATCGATGCAGCGATGGCATGGCCTGACGCTGCTTCCGGTCCCGCCGATCGTGCAGGATCCGGACTGCGCCCGCAGTGCGCAGCTGCTCGAGGTGCTCGTGGGGGTGATACCCGCTGACGGGGCGTAGCTGACGGTTCCCAGCACGTCGACGAATGTCGCCCCCGGTTGTTAGCGTGCCGCATTCGCCGGTGGGGGGCGGACGAGGTGCCCCGCCAACCGTCATCATGCTGACCAGGAAGGGCGTGGACCGGGTGGACGACGCTGAGAAGAACGCACTGTTGATGTTCCTGGAGGCGCAACGTTCCAGTGTTCTCGCGATTGTTGACGGCCTTGACCTCGAAGCTCTGACCACCGCGGTGCTGCCCTCAGGTTGGACGCCGCTGGGTCTCGTGGAGCACCTCGGCTACGCCGAGCGGTACTGGTTCCAGGAGATCGCTACCGGCTCCGTCGAGCCGCTGGCCTGGCCCGACGACGACCACACGCCCCTGACCACCCCACGGCCACCGTCAGTGGTCTTCGCGTTCTACCGGGCACAGTGCGAGCGATCCAACGCCGTCGTTGCCGCTACGCCACTGTCCGCGCCGGTGCGTGGGCGTCATCCCGGTTGGCTCGGTGACGAGGTCACCGACCTGCGGCGCGTCATCCTTCACCTGATCGAGGAGACCGCACGCCATGCCGGTCACCTCGACGTCGTGCGCGAGCTGATCGACGGAAAGACCGGGCTCGGACCTCGATAGCTGTTCTCCCTCGACCGTCGCCGAAAAACTTTTTGCGAAAGGCGGTAACCAAACCGGCTGGCCAACCCGTCTGGTCAGCGACGGATCACCTCCCCGGTGGTCGGCCGGGGAGAGGGGTTCGGACATGGGCGACGTCCGTGGGCGTTTCACTGACGATCTGGCCCGGCACCCCGCCCCGCCGTTGGGTGATCTGGTGCAGCAGTCGGTGGTGCAGGGCCGGCGGCTGCGCCGCCGGCGCCGCCTGGCGCAGTTGGGCGCGGGCGGCTCGGCGTTGGTGATGGTGCTCGTGGTCGGGCTGATCGTCGGGCCGTTCGGCGTGGGCGCGAACGACGTCGGTCGACCAGGCGGCGCGACCGGTGGCTCGCCGGCCGGGCCGGTCGGCTCCGCCCCGCCGTCCCCGGTTCCGCATTCCGATGGGCCCCCGGGTCCCATGGGTGCCGACGACGAGAACCGGGCGAATCCCTTCCGGGCGGGCCTGCCGACCTCCTCGACCACGGTGATCGGCACTGTGCGGATCGGCATGGTGCCGGACGGTGAGTTGCTGCCCACCACACCGCAGGGCGCCCTGGAACTGCTCACCAGGCTGCTGCCGGAGGGGAAGACCAGCGGTTACATGAGTCTGCAGGGTAGCGGGGCGGGACCCGGCACGCCGTACGTCCAGCTCTACCTGGATCGGGGCGCTGGTCCGGGGATGCTGCGGCTCTCCGTCTACCAGGGCGACCTCGGCGGCGACCCGCCCCCGGGGACGGTGGAGCTGACCGAGGTGCCCGACAACTGCGTACAGAACAAGATGGTCACGGTGCATCACCCAAGCGGTGTCCAGGTCAATCTGATGATCTCTTCGTGTGTGGACTGGGGTCCCAAGGGGACCTTGCCGGCACGACCCGCCCTCTCCGTGGACGAGGCGACCGCTGTCGCCGCGAGCCCGATGTGGGGGACGAAACTGCCGGCGGAGTTCGTCGTCACCGGTTTCAAGAGGTTCCCGTCGCTGGCTCGGTCGAATGGCTGACGACGAATTTGTCGAGTTCGCGCAGGCTGCCGCCGGCCGCCTGCGCGACGCCGCGTTCCTGATGTGCCGCGACTGGCATCTCGCCCAGGACCTCACCCAGACGACGCTGGCCAAGGTGTACGCCAACTGGCGGCGGGTCCGCCGGGCCGACGACCCTCACGCGTACGCCCGCAAGGTGCTGCTGCGGTGCCTGATCGACCAGCAGCGTCGTCGCTCCAGCAGTGAGTTGGCGATGTCGGCTCCGCCGGACCGGGGCGAGGAACATCCGGCCGAGCTGCGCATGACGCTGCTGGACGCGGTCGCCACCCTGCCGTTGCGGGATCGGGCGATCGTCGTGCTGCGCTACTGGGACGACCTGAGTGTGGAGACAGTCGCCGAGGTCGTCGGCGTCTCCACCGCGGTGGTCAAGAGCCAGAGCATGCGCTCGCTCAGTCGTCTGCGCGAGTTGCTCGGCGAGACCCGGGCCGAGCTGTTCGCCGAGGAACGGCATTGATCGGTCCGGCTGCGGCCGATGTACGACGGGTCCCGCTGGTGTCGGGCCGCGCCTGTCGTACGGCGGCGAATGACCCACCACGCGCGGACGTCGCGAACGCGAGCCGCGCCGGCGAACACCTGTGTTGGGGGAGGTCCATGGTGTCCGTGTCGAGCAGCGGGAAGGGCCGAGGCCTGACTCGCGGCGAAGGCCGTGGCTTGGCCGCTGTCGTCCCGGTGATCCTGACGGCGTTGGTGCTCACCGCCGCGGGGTGTCATCGAGGGGAGCCCGGCGTCGGCCCCGACGGGCGGCACACCGCGAACGCCGATCGGGGCGGTTCGGGCATGCTGCTGGGGGCGGGCGATCTGGGTTCGGACTGGCGCGAGGACGACGCGCGAAGCGGTCCGCCGCCCTGGCCGTGGGAGCAGGACAACTGCCCCAACTATCAGAGCAGCGACTACCCGGCCAAGTCGCATCGGCGCGCGGCCGTGCAGCGCTACTACCGGCCGTCTGACGGCTCGTCGCAGGCCCACCACGTCGTGGAGACGTACGAGCCGGGATGGGCCGAGCGGAATGTCGACGACGTCCGTCGCGTCCTTCTGCGGTGCGCGAGCTACCTGGCGTTCGGCTCGCGGGTCGCGTTCGATGTCGTCGATCCGCATTATCTCGACGGCACCGGCATGCTCGTCCGAGGTCGCATCGCGCATGCCGACGCCCCAACCACCGTCAGGTGGTTCGTGATGCTGAGACGAGGCGAGACGGTCTCGACGGTCAGCGTGCCCGATCCGGGCAGCCGGGCCGCGGTGGACGTGATCGCGGCGAGGGTGGTGGCCCGCCTTGGCTGAGCGGAAAGGTCGGCAGCTGCCGCGCCGGTGGGTCGTCTCCACGGCCGCCATGTCTCTCGCCGGTGTGGCGACGGCCGCCTTCGGCGCCACTCGCGGTCGCCTCGGCGACCGTCCCGGCCCGTCGGTCGGTCCTTCCCCTGCCAGTCCGATTCCCACCACACCGGCCGTCGACCGGGTCGCCGAGGCGAGGACGCGCATCGAGGCCTACGTGGACCGCTTCGACGGCCACCTGGCGGTGGCGGCACTGGACCGGCAGGGAACGGCTGCGGTGACGGCGGGCACCAAACGGTTCGAGACCGCCAGCATTGTCAAGGTCAACATTCTGGCGGCGCTGCTGCTGCGTCAGCGACCGTCGGGCAGGGCCCTGGGGGCGAGCACCCGGCGGTTGGCCGAGGACATGATCGTGTCCAGTGACAACGAGGCGGCGGTGGCCCTCTGGCAGCGGATCGAGGGCTCGCGCGGCCTGACCGCCGCGAACCGCGCGTTCGGTCTGCGGGAGACCAAGCCCAACTCGCACTGGGGGCTCACCACGACGACGGCTGCCGACCAGCTCCGTCTGCTGACCGCGCTGACGTCGCCGACCGGACCGCTGACCCCGCAGGACCGTACCTTCATCATGGGTCTCCTGACGAAGGTGATCCCCGAGCAACGATGGGGGATCACCGCCGCCCGAGAGCCGGGCAATCGTTCCGTCTACGTCAAGAACGGCTGGGACACCGCTGATGTCGACGGCGGTCGTTGGTTGGTCAACAGCATCGGACGGATCGTCGAGGCCCGTCATGACTGGCTGATCGCGGTGCTCTCCGACCATCACGTGAGCCAGAAGGACGGCATCCGGGTCGTCGAGAAGGCCGCCACGTACGTGCTGAAGGAGCTCCGTGCCGCCACTGCCGACGACGGCCCTGCGCAGGGGTAGGCCGCCTCATCTGACACGCCGACGGGAAGTGCGGTTCTTCAGCCTCGGTAGCCGCTCTGCTGGGTGACACCCGGCGGGGGAGGGCCGTACGAGCCCGGGAACCCGCCGTCGACGGGTCCGATGCGCAGCACCGCCGTCGGAGCGTCGGCCATGCTCCCACCGGTCGGCGTCAGCAACTCGGTCGTCGCCGGCGTGCCAGGCTCCGGTGCGTTCCTCCGACGCATCACGACCAGTGCGAGCGCGCCCATGCCGGCGGCGACGAGTAGGCCGCCGAGGAGGAAGAACGGTGACATGCCGCCCGCCTCGTCGCTGACGGCCTTGAACGTCGGTGGCGCAGCCTCCGGGGAGCCGTCGCCCGCCGCCGCGACCGGGCTCGCCTCCGCGGCGGGCGACGGCGACGCCTTGGTGGGCGCCGCCTCCACGGAGAGGGTCAGCCGCACGGTCGCGACGTCACCGGCGCTGCCCCGTACGGTGGTGCGAGCGGTGCGGTAGCCGTCCTTGGTCGCGCGGACAGTGATGGATCCGGCGGCGATCGTCTTGCCCGCGCTCGATGTGATCGAGAACTGGCCGCTGGGGCTGCTGGTCGTCCGGTATTCGTGCCCGGCGCTGTCCTGGATGGTCAGGGCCACGCCGCCGATCGCCTTACCGTCGGCGTCGCGGACCCGGCCGGAGACCCCACGCACGCCGGCCGGCGGCTTGTTGTCGCCCGACGACGCCGCACCCGGGCCGTGGACGTAGACCATCTTGTGGGCGTAACTGTTCTGCCCGGCAAGACGCACACCGACGGAGATGTTGAGGCCGGTGATCTCACCTGGGCGAGCGTCGGGGGCGACGAGCGTCGTGTCGAACGCCTGACTCTGGCCGGGCGCGAGTTTCGGTTCCACCCGGCATCCGGAGGTGCATCGCAGTCCGCCGCCGATCACCACGATGGCTGTTTCGGCCTTGCGTCCGGTGTTGGTGACCCGGTAGCGCAGACGTACCGTGTCGCCGGGTTTCACGTTCTCCGCCGATACGCTGAGGATGCTGACGGTCTCCGGGGCTGCCGGCGCGGGTGTCGCCGACAGTGCGACAGTCCCCCCGATCAGCGTGATCAGTGCGGCCACCCGGGTCCATCGGACACGTGAGCGCGTCGTCACTTCACACCACCTCCTGCACAGCGAGCAACGCCGGTCGATGGCGCCGCGGGCCACTATGCCCTGTCCGGAACGGCTTGCGCGACCCGCCCCCGACGGTTGGCCGGGAGACACTGCCCAGTGCCACGTCCGCACCTGTTGCGGGCCAGCGCCACGCGTTGTCGCCGTGCCAGGCCCGGCCGAGACTGTCAGTATCGTGGTTTGTGGAGCGGGTCCGCGCGAGCGAGGAGAAGGCATGAGTGACTGGAACGACAAGATCATCGCCGAGTTTCGCGCCAACGATGGGCAGGTCGGCGGGCAGTTCGCCGGCGCGCCGCTGCTGCTGTTGCACACCGTCGGCGCCAGGAGCGGCCAGCCTCGGGTGAACCCGATGATGTACCAGAAGGTGGATGGCGGCTACGCCGTGTTCGCGTCCAAGGGCGGTGCGCCCACCAATCCGGACTGGTACTACAACCTGCTCGCCAATCCACAGGCCCAGGCGGAGATCGGCACGGACAAGGTCGAGTTGGTCGCCAGGGTGGCTACCGGGGACGAGCGGGAACGGATCTGGAGCGCGCAGAAGGCCGCGTATCCCGGCTTCGCCGACTACGAGCGGAAGACCGCCCGCCAGATCCCCGTCGTCGTACTGGAGCCTGCGCCGTAGCCGACCCCGGTCAACCCACCCGCGACCGCCAGGACTTCACCGGGCGTGACCAGGCAGATCGCCGCGCAGGCGGTCCAACTCGGCGAGGTACATCGCCTGCATGCGGTTGTAGTGCCGGACCAGCAGTTGGACCTCCTCGGCGCTGTAGCCCTCGATGAGCCATTCCGCCCGCTCGGCGAACCGCTCGTACGGTCGCTCCAACTCGGCGACCCGGTCCGGCCGCAGGGTGACGATCACCCGCCGCCGGTCGGCCGGGTCGCGCTCGGTCGTGACGTAGCCGGCCTGCTGGAGCCGGCGGAGCATGCTGGTCACCGCCCCGGTGGTGAGGTTGGTCCGTTCGGCCACCTGTCCCGCGGTGGCGGATCCGACGTCCGCCAGGTGGTCCAGGCATTCCAGATCGCTCACGGTGAGGCCGAGCCGTTCCGCGATGGCGTACCGGAACACCATGGACAGCCGCGACATCTCCCGCCCGGCGCGCATCAGGTCGGCGATCGCGGAGGCGGGGGCCGGCTCGTGGGACATGCCCGCAATCATGCCTCCGGTACGGTGACCCGGTGCAGCCGAGGTAACACGCGGGTCAGCACCCAGTGCGGTGCGGCCGCGCCCCCGGTGAGGCGGCGCATCAACCCGGCGGCGGTGTCGACGGCGCGGAAGGCGTACGGCACCATCTCGTCCTGGTAGCCGGCGATCGCCTCTTCCACCGACGCGCCGCCGGCGCGGGCCTCCACCAGCTTGCGGCCGAGCAGGGCGGCGTCGCGAAGCGCGGTGTTGCCGCCGTGCGCGCCGAACGGCGGCATGACGTGCACGGCGTCGCCCATCATCGTCGCCCGGGGCACCGCCCACCGGCGTGGGCGCCGGCCGGTGGCGAAGAGGTTGAGCACCGTGGCGTCCAGCTCGGCGGTGCCGACCAGCCGCCGGATGACCGGGTGGAAGTCGGCGCTCTTCTGGGAGGCCAGCCTCCACAGCGCCAGCAGGTCCCCGCGGCTGTCGACGGGCACCTCCTGCTGCTGGAGCAGCAGTCCCCACATGACGTAGTCGTAGCCGGTGGGCGCGTAGTTACCCGGAGCCAGGCGCCCGAACGCCTCCTGTGGGCTCTCGCCGAACCGCATGGAGGTGAAGAAGAAGGCGCGGCCCGGCCGGTCGGCGAGGGCCAGGACCCCGCTGGTGCGCAGCGCCTCCGGGATGACGCTCTCGCCGTTTCGATGAAGGGGTGACCGGCCGTAGATGCCGGCCATCGGGGTGTTCGCCGGGTCCGCGTCCGGCATGAGCTGTGGGCGCAGGGCGGAGCCGACGCCGTCCGCGCCCACGACGACCGTCGCCGCGGCGGCCCCGCCGTCGGAAAACCGCAGCCGCAGCCCCGCCGGGCCGCCGCTGTCGACGGCGACGGCGTCCTTGCCGTGGTGGATGCGCCCGTTCAGCCCGGACTGCAGGATCGACCGCAGGGTCAGCCGGTCGACCTGGCGGGTCGCGTGCGGCTCGTCCTTGAAGGTGATGGTGAACGCGTCACGCAGCCGGCTGTCGGTGAAGCGCAGGTGCCCGCCAGGCTCGTCGCCGGTGGCCAGCGCCAGCTGGTACAGCGCGCGCGGCAGGCTCTCGCGCAGCGCCTGGAGCCCGTGCTCGTCCAGAATGATGCGGTAACCCTGCCGCCGGACGAAGGGGCCCGCGTCCCGCTCGTAGACGTGCACGTCGATGCCGGCGCGCATCAGGTACTGGGCGAGGCAGAGGCCGGAGAGGCCGGCGCCGGCGATTGCCACCGAGAAGTCAGTCGATGTGCCCATGCGATTATCTTAATGACTAAGATGAATTGGGCAAGGGCCCGGCGCCGCCGCGTGTCAGCGGCCCTGCAGGCGCTTCACGTTGTCGCCGAAGGTCCACCCCTTCGACCCGTCCCAGTTCGCCGACCAGGTCATCAGGCCCTTGAGGCCGGGTACGGAGTTCCAGGCCTGGGTGACCAGCGACGTCGACAGGTAGCCGCCGCCCGCCCCGATCTGCGCGGGCAGACCCGGGACCTGCTTGTCGTACGGCACCCGGATCGTGGTGCCCTGGATGGTGAGGCCGTTGTTCAGGCACTGGGTCTGCACCGTGAAGCCCTGCACGGTGCCCGCCGGGTACGAGTCGCCGGCGCAGCCGTACATGCTGCCGTTGTAGTACTGCATGTTCAGCCACCAGAGCCGGCCGTTGTCCACGTACTTTTTGATGATCGGCAGGTAGGAGCCCCAGATCGAGCCGTAGACGACGCTGCCGCCGGTGACGTAGGCCGTTTCCGGTGCCATGGTCAGGCCGAAGTTCGAGGGCATCCGGGCCAGTACGCCGTCGATGATCCGGATCAGGTTGGCCTGCGACGTGGACAGCGTGTTGATGTTGCCGCTACCGGTCAGGCCGGTCTCGATGTCGATGTCGATGCCGTCGAAGTGGTAGGCCGTCAGGATCGGCACGATCGTCGCGATGAACCGGTCGGCGACCGCGGTGGAGCTGAGGTCGATGCCCGCGGCGGCCCCGCCGATCGACATGAGGATGGTGGCGCCCGCCGCCTTGGCCTGGCACATCTCGGTCGGGGTGGCGACCTTCACGCCCGCGTCCATGCCGTTCTCCCAGAGGACCGTGCCGTCCGCGCGGATCACCGGGAACGCCGCGTTGATCACGTTGTAGCCGTGCTGGTTGAGCCGGCTGTCGGTGATCGGGATCCAGCCGAGGCCGGGGTGGACGCCGTTGGAGGCGCCGTCCCAGTTCTCCCAGTACCCCTGCAACACCTTGCCGGTCGGCCGCGACTTCACCGCGCAGGTCCCGCCGGTCGGCGGCGGCGTGGTCGGGGGAGGCGTGGTGGGCGGTGGGGTGGTGGGCGGTGGGGTGGTCGGGGGTGGCGTGGTGGGTGGCGGCGTGCTTCCCGAGCACGCACCCAGGTCACGCCAGAGCGACGGCGTCGCGGCGGGGTTCCAGCCGGCGCCGGGGTGCGCGGTGTGGGTGACCAGTGCCTGGTAGAGCCTTCCGCTGTACGTGACCTGGGTGCCCGCCTGGTAAGTGGTGCCCTCGGCCCAGGCCGGGGCCGTGCAGGCGACCATCGCGACGGCGTCGGCCGAGGGTGCCGCCGCCATGCTGCTGGGGACGAAGGCGACGGCCGCCGTGACGGTCATCGCCGCCCCGGCCAGCACTGCGAAAATCCGACGGCTTCTCATGGCTCACTCCCCAAGGGTTCGACGACCCGCGACCTCCACATATTGACGTTCGTGACCGTGAATATCAAGGGTTGTTTACAGATAGCACGTGGCCGTACCCCGTCGTGCCTCACGCACCACGCCGAGGGCCGTTCCAGGCCCGGCCGGAGTCGGCCAGAGGATCTGCCACCGGTGCCGGCCCTCGCCGGGCCGGCGGCAATGCGAACGACTGCCGCCGGCCCGGCTCGGCGTGACGTCAGAGTCGGGAGGTGAAGGCGGCCAGGAAGCGGTGCGGGGTGACCGCGCCGGTGTTGTCGAAGCAGATGATGTCGACGTCGGCGTCGGTGGTGTACGTCCAGGGCTGGGTGAGGTGGCAGTAGTTGCTGCCGGCGCCCTGCGCCACCACCTGGGCGTGCGTCTCCTTGAGGCCGACCTGCGGGAAGGTCGCCAGGTAGCGGCCGGCGGGCGCCAGCGGCGCCACGGTGTTCGCGCCGACGCCGAGCACCGAGTTGTCGTTGGTCGGCCCGCCGACGGCGGTACCCAGGTAGCCGAAGTACGACGGCGGGCCGAGGGAGCCGATCACCGGCCGGCGACGGTGGTACGAGAGGACGAAGTCGGTGTTGACGAACGCGCCGGCCTGGTCGTAGCAGAAGACGTAGACCTGCACGTCGCTGCCGACCGCGCCCCAGGAGTAGACCTTGCACCGGCGCGGACCGGCGTTCGGCTGCACGGCGGTGACCTGCGGGTTGCCGGCGAGCACCCCGGCCAGCCCCACCCCGGGCAGCCGCACCAGGTACTGCCCGACGCCCACCGGTCCGACAGCGTTCGCGACGCCGGTGGAGTTGTACGACTGCGCCATCAGGCCGCTGCTCCACTGCACGTACGCGTGGGAGGTGCCGGCGGGCAGCACCCCCGAACTGGTCGTCCAGAGCACAGTGAACGGGGTGTCGTCGCGGGCGCCGCCGGGCTTGTGGCACTGCACGTCGACGATCTCGTCGGCACCGGACTGGAACCAGCGGACGACCTCGCAGTAGTGCCCGGTCCGGTTCACCGGGGTCACGTGCGGTACGCCCCGTGAGCCGGCCCCCACCTGCGGGAAGCGGACCTGGAACCGGCCGGGTGCGAGCTTGACGCCGTCGGCCCAGGCGGCCGGGAACGCGGTCTTCCAGCTGCCCCACTGCCGGCTGGTGTCCAGCACCGTCCAGACCGGCACGGTGGGGTCCTTGACGTACGCGAAGCCCCAGCGGTCGGCGGTTGCCGCTGCGGCCGGTGCCGCCGGCGCGAGTGCGCTGGCGGCCAGGACGGTGGCCAGTGCCGCGGTGATGAACGATCGGAGACGCATCTGTTCCTCCAGTCGACGGGAACATGTCGGAGAGGAGCGTGCACGTGGTGACTCCATGGTCACAGTCGGCTACCTCGCGCTCCGGTGTCGGCTGTCCGCTACAGAAGTGGGCGGCCCCTGCCCTCCCGACACACGACCCCAGGTCACACCCCCCACAGACCCCCGAATCCGCCAACCGTGAGTCACGTCGGGTTGGTGCGTGCCCTTGCGGGCGTGGATCCTCGAGGATGGCCTGCTTCTCGGCGGGGATGGCGGGGTCGCCGAGCGCAGCGGCCGCGGCTGCGTGATGACGTTGCGGATCGCCAGCTGAGTAGGCAGCCGAGACCTCGCCGCCGACGCTGGCGGCTCGCTGCAAGGATGGTGGCCATGGCGAGCTTCCACGCGCGGTACGTGTCCGGTGATCCCGACGACGTATGGCGCGACCTGCGCGGTCTTGGCCTACGGGTCTACGACGCCCCGTACCGCGAGGACGCCGAGGCGGTGGCGCGCGAGTTCGCCGACCGTGCCCGCAGGAACGTCGAGACGCTCGTTGAGCGGCTGCAGGCGCGGGGCTTCCGTGCGGAGGAGAACGACGACGAGGGGACGCCGTGTCGCGCCCACGTTCCCCCGTCACCGGACGCGCCCGCGCTGGCCGACTGGCTGGAGGTGACGTTCGCGCCGTTCCCGATGACGATCAGCGCGTGGATCCGGCAGGTGGGCGATGTGTGGCTCGTCGGGGAATTGCCGGGTTGGCCGGCCAGCGTGCTCGCGGACCCGTTGGTGGTGCAGCTCGAGTGGGCCGAGCGGGGCGGCTCGCGCTCCTACTACGAGGCCGAGCACGCGGCGTACCTCCGGGACACCGCGCGCCGGGACGCCGGCATCCCGTTCCAGCTCGACTACGCGCCCGACGAGCTCCACAAGGCGAACATCAGCGGCGACGCGCCCTACGGTATTGACCTGCCCGGCCCCGGAATCGACGGGAAGGTGGGGCCGGCGATCTGGTTCGTCGACGATCTCAACACTGCGTTCGCGGCCGGCGGCTTTCCCGGTGCGCTGTGGGGCGAGGGCTACCAGGAGCCCCCCGCCGGACTGCGCGAGTCGCTCGCCGCGGGGCTGCTGCGGCTCTGAGGCCGCCAGACGGCTGGCCGGTCAGACCCAGTTGACTCATTCGGTTGGTGCGTGCACCAGTCCCACCTGCAGGC
The DNA here is from genome assembly GCF_030269705.1 of Micromonospora sp. NBRC 107095. Classification (NCBI taxonomy): domain Bacteria; kingdom Bacillati; phylum Actinomycetota; class Actinomycetes; order Micromonosporales; family Micromonosporaceae; genus Micromonospora; species Micromonospora sp. NBRC 107095. The sequence goes on along the minus strand of NZ_BSTU01000004.1, from coordinate 358,563 downwards.
ATCACCGCGGGTTAACGCGACGCGGGCCTCACGAGCGCGGCGCGATGAGCCAGCTCAGGTCCGACGCCACCCACGCCACGAGGAAACCGCCCGAACGGCCGCACCCGCCCCACCCCAGGCAGTGAACGGGTCGACGAGCGGTTCGGGCGCGCCGTCACGGTTCAGCCGGGGCGGGTGACGATGGTCAGCGTCCTGCGGACGAATTCCAGTGCTTCGTCGCGGAGCGCCGGGGTTTCGGCCGAGACGATGAGGTAGCCGGCGCGTTCCGCGCTCCAGGTGGCCGCCGGCACGACGTCACCGGGGTTCTTCCACCAGCCACACGCGACGAACGCCGGGTGTGCCTCGATCTCGGCCATGCCCCGCATCTCGACCAGGATGCCGGGTGGCGCGATGGGGAGATAGCTCGCCGCGTACGCGACGGGACCCGCCGGTGGTTCGGGCAGGGGCATCGCCATGGCGAGCCGGACGACCATCTCGAACCAGTCCAGGCCGTAGGTGAGACCGAGCAGGTCCATGAGGTAGTCGCCGGGGGTCCGGACGGCGATCTCCATCAGGGTCGGCCCGTCGGCGGCGAGCCGGAACTCGAGGTGCACGATGCCCGTCCGCATGCCGAGGGCGGTCACCACCGCGGTGCAGAAATCCGTCACCTCGGCGGCGGCCTCGTGGTCGAGCTGGACGCCGGTGCGATGCGCTATCTCGACGAAGTGGGGCGGCTCGGCGGTCTCCTTGGCGGTGAGGTTGGCCAGCCACACCTTCCCCTCGCTGATCAGCGCCTCCCAGCTGTATTCCGGACCGTCCACGGCCGTCTCCACCAGGAGTGGACCCTCGTCGTTCCGGCGTGCCACAGCGTCCTGGAAGGCGTCCAGGGTGTCGACCAGTTCCACTCCCTCGCTTCCCGCGGCGGACAGTGGCTTCACGACGACCGGCAGGCGGGCGGTGGCCCAGTCGCGCGCCGAATCCAGGTCGCCGGTCATCAGATATTCCGGTTGGCGGATGCCCGCCGCGGCGAACAGGCCCCGTTGCAGCGCCTTGTTGCGGGAGACGGTCGCGGCGTGCAGGGACGGGCCGGGTACGCCGAGCCGGTCCTGCAGCAGGGCCGCGCCGAGCACGTTGTTCTCGGTGAACGCCACCACCCCTGCCGGCCGGCGGTCTGCCGCGGCGGCCCAGGCCCCTTCGGCCCACTGCTCGTCGTGGTTGCCGGGGGCCACCCGGATGTGGTCGACGAGCCCGCCCGTGTCGGCGGCTCGGGCCGCGCCTTCCACGGCTGCCACCCGCAGACCCAGTCGTCGCGCGGCGGCGAGGTAGGGCCTGCCCATGAAACCGACCCCGACCAGCAGCAGCTCAGACATGGGTGTCCGCCTTGCCGGCAGCCGTGACCTTGACCGAGGCGAAGATGTCCCGCAGGAACTGTTCGAGCACCGCCGTGGGTGCCGGGCCGACGATACCGGCGATGGGTACGTCGTATTCGGCGTAGCTCAGCGCCTGACTGACCGGCTCGTCCTCGGTGCGCTGCACCCAGCGCCAGGTCAGCGGGCTGCGCCGGAACTCGTCCGCGCCGTCGACGGTGCAGAACCTCGCGCCCAGGGTGTGACCGGGGATGATGAACCAGCCGTACTGGGCGTCCGGGCCGGAGTCGTGCGCCTCGGGGGCGGAGGCGCCGGAGGTCGAGAGGGCCCGCAGTTGCACCGACGGCATGTGCACGCCGGTCGCCAGCTCGAAGGTGTCGGCCACGCCGGCCCCGCCGAACCTGCTGGCCACCTCGAGGAAGACCAGCCCGTCGGGCGTCTCGATGCCTTCGAGGTGGAACAGGCTCGTGGTGATGCCGACGGCCCGCAGGCAGGCGGTGGTCCACTCCACGACGGCCGGCGGGGTGTCCGTCTGCACCGAACCGAGCGGGCTGCCCTCGGCGTACCCGAGGCAGGTGCCGACGTACCGGCTGGCCTGGAGCGTGACCGGTGTGCCGTCGACGGCCAACCCGTCGACGTGGATGATCGGGCCGCTGACGAATTCCTCGATCTCGAAGCCGGTCGGGTGAGCGTCGGAGGGCAGGCCGTCGCGGCGTACCGTTTCGAGGGCCGATGCGGGGGTGTCGAATACGCGTACGCCCTGGCTGGAGGCGCCGTCGAGCGGCTTGAGCACCGTCCTGCCCGACCACCCGACGTCGGCTCCGTCGAGGGCCGAGACCAGCGGGAGATAGCGCGGCACACGCAGACCCGCCCGGGCGGCGGCGGCCTTCATCATGACCTTGTCCCGGACGGGAAGCACGTCGGCCTCGCGGGGGCCGGGCACGTCGAGGGCCTCCCGGATGCGCGCCGCGGCGATCAGGTCGAACTCGGACTGGGCGATGACCAGGTCGGGCTTCGGGTGGCCGGCGAGCGCCGCCACCACCTCGGTCTCCGTGGCGCCCGTTCCGGGCCGCTCGATCCGTGTGCCGGGCAGCCGTGCGGGCAGTGTCGCCATGCGCTCGGCCGTACCGATGAACGTCACCTCGTGGGCTTCGAAGTCGAGGCCATCCGCGTAGCGGATGATGTCATCGGTGATGCGGTGCAGGATCAGGATGCGCATGCGGATACCTCAGTTGAAGGACCAGTGGGAGCAACAGAACGGCGACGAGGACGGATCCGAGCACCGCGCCGAGCAGGACGGCCTGCGGGCCGTGCGCGGTGGCGAAGACGGCGACGACGAAACCCGAGATCGGCAGGGAGACCTGGTTCAGCAGGACGATGAGGCCGATCGTCTTGCCGAGGTGTTCGCGGGGGATGCGGCGGATCCGTTCGGCGCGGATGAAGACGTTCAGGATGCCGACGGTGCCGATCAGCAACGTGTAGCCGATGGCGAACTGCGTGAACGTGTTCGCCTGGCTGATCGTGAGCCCACCCAGGCAGATGATCACGAAGGTGCCCAGGATGGCGACCAGTGGGGTGATCCGCCGGGACAGTCGCGGGATGATGAAGAAGATCAACAGGGAGAGCACGCCTTCGGCGAAGGACAGCACCCCGAAGTAGCGGTCGGGCTTGCCGAAGGTGCCGGTGGTGATGGCGGCGCTGGTCGCCATGCCGACACCCACCATGAGGTTCACCATCATCGTCAACCCGACGAGGCCCACGATCGCGGGGAGCTTGAACAGCGTGCGCCCACCCTCGGCCACTGAGGCCAGCACACCGCGTACCGTCGTGGGCTCGGTGTTGGTGACCGCACTGCGCAGGCTGCCGCGCAGCGTCAGGACGTTGATCGTGGTGAGCGCGAAGAGCACCCCGGTCACCAGCAGGAGATCGGTCGTTCCCAGCAGCGTGGCCAGCAGGACCGCGATGGCCGGCCCGAGCACGGTGCTCGCCTGCTCGGTGCCCTGGATGACGGACTGGGCGCGCACCATGTGCTCGGGGGGCACGAACCGGGGGAGCGTGGTCTCCATCGCGATGTACGCCTGGGCGCTGGCCAGGGACATGGACGCGGCGAGAACGCTGAGCGTCACCACCGTCGCGCCCGGCCACGCCAGCACGGCGACGAAGGCCCCCACGGCGAGCAGCGCCCGGACGCTGTCGGCGATCAGATAGAGCCGGTAGCCGTCGATCCGGTCGGCGAGCACGCCGGCGACGGGGACGAAGATGACCCGCGGCAGCCACTCGACCAGGAAGACGAGCCCGCTCGCGGCGACACTGCCGGTGGTCTTGAAGACCAGCAGGGGAATGGCGAACAACAGAAACTGGTCGGCCAGCGCGGCGACCCCCCGGCCCCCGACGAAGCGCACGATCTGATGGGGGCGGATGTCAGTTGTCGGGGACTCCCTGGCGGGGGCACGCAATGGTCCAGTCACGCAGAGCTCCCCCGTCTGTCCATCGAGGAGCGTAACAGCGCCCGATCAGCAGCGACAACCCCGTCCAATCGGTGCGCGGTGAGCAGACCGTGGCCGGTGGCCGGGTTCGGGCTCTGCGCACCGCACTCGTCACCGGTGATGGAACGACCCTGGGTGACCGGTACACAGTGGCTGGCCAACGACTCGGCCGTGCACGGCAGACCCTGCTGAATCGCCAGCGCCACCACGCCGGCGGCGTACGCCGTGGCACCTGACGTGCCGCTCGACACCAGCCAGCCGTCATCCGCACCCGTGCCGTCGTACTTGCTGTTACGGCGGTCGAACAGGCAACCGGGTTGGGTGGGGAAGAGGATGTAGTTGCCGTTGGGCAACATGCCGCACGGGCCGGAGACGTCCGGCACGGCCCGTCCGGGAAAGACCGCCGACCGGTAGCTGGAGGCGAGGTCGGCGGCCCGCAGCTCGCCGTCCGGGCCGACGTGTACGCCCCCGACGGTGATGGCACCAGGGGTGGCGACGGACTGGAACATGGCCGTCGGCCGGTCGGTCGAGCCGTTACCGGCGGCGAACAGCACGGTGCAGCCCTGTCGGATCGCGTTGGCGACCTCGAGATGCAGATGGGGTTCCGAGCGCAACGTCCCCCAGCTGCAGGAGATGACATCAGGTTCGAGCTGCACCGCCCGCTGGAACGCGGCGACGGGAAACGAGAAGCCCTCGGTGGCCATCTTGACCATCGTGAGCGACACGTCGGGCGCCACCGCCAGCAGCAACGCCGACATCGCGGTGCCGTGACCACGTTCGTCGACCGCGGGATCGAGCTGCGGCAGTGGGGCGACGACCGAGGTCCGGTAACCGTGCTGGCGGTGATGCGGGTGATCGTAGAGGCCGGTGTCGACCATGACGACCCGGACGCCGTCGCCGCGGACACCGGCGGCGTGCAGTGCCTCGGCTCCGGCCACCCGCACCGCATCGCCGGGGAGGCGGAGGTGGTGCCCGGTCCCGCGCACCACCGGCGGCGACGCGGTGGCGGTCAGCTCGAAGCCGGAACGCGGCACCGAGACCGCACTGATCAGGTCGGCGCACACCCGGGAACGCAGTGGACCCCGCGCCACGAGTTCGTAGCGGGGGGAGTCGCGGATGTACTTGTTGCGGATTGCGGCGACGGCGCTGCCGAAGACGTCCCCGAGCAGGCTCTGCTCACCGCTGACCGTCAGGCCCGCGTCGGTTCGTGCCTCGATCGCGAGGCCTTCCCGGAGCAGCGCCTCGGCAACCCGGTCGACGGTCGCCGGCGTGGGAAGGAACTCCTCGACAGGGCGGCGAAGCAGCTCGGCGGGGTCGGTGAGGCTGCGCCCGGACGCCGCCCGTGGGACCACTGTCAGCACACCCCGCCGGGTGAACGCGGCGATCTCGTCATCGATCATCGGAGGTCACCAGGTCGCGCAGGCGGGAGCGGTCGAGTTTGCCGGTCGGTGTCAGGCCGACCTCGCCCTCGTCGATCAAGATGATCTTGGCGGGGACCATGTACGGCGGCAGCACCCGCGCCAGCTCGGCCCTGAGGTCGGTCTCGGCGCCGGTCCGGTCGGCAGCCAGGACGAAGAGGGTGATGGCCCGGCCGGCGACCCGGTGCCGGGTCACCACCGCGCAGCAGTCGACCACCCAGTCCACGGCGAGCGCCGCGGCTTCGACCTCGGAGGTGTGCACGAGGTTTCCGGCGATCTTCACGGCATCGTCGCGGCGGCCGACGAAGACGAGCTGACCGGCGCTGGTGCGCCGAACGAAGTCGCCCGACCGGTAGTACCGGACCCCGGGGGAGCCGCGCGTGATCAGCACCTGCTCGGTCCTCGCCCGCTCCTCGCAGTAACCCAGCATGACCTGCGGGCCGCCGATGAGCAGCTCACCCGCTTCGCCGTCGGGCACCGGTCGCAGGTCGTCGTCGACGATCAGGACGTCGACGGCGGGCAGCGGGGTCCCGATCGGCAGGTACTCGTCATCGTGGCCGGCGATGTCGTCGGTCACGTACAGGGTGGCGCTGTGCGTGGTCTCGGTCGGCCCGTAGCCGTGCACATAGGTCAGACCCGGAAGCTTCTTGTCCATCGCCCGCAGCAGCGAGGTCGGGCACGACTCGCCGCCGAACCACAGGCGTCGCAGGGAGCTCAGGTCGCGGCGGTCGATGTCGCTGAACCGTCCGAGCAGCATCCGGATGACCGAGGGCACCAGCAGCACATCGGTGATGCCCCACTGCTCGCACGCCTGCGTGACCTGGCCGGCCATCGACAGCCGGGGCAGCAGGTGCACGCTGCCGCCGACGAGGAAGGTGGAGTACAGGTCGACAACGGACGCGTCGAAGAACAACGGCGCCACGTTCAGGTATCGCATCCGTTCCGGGAAACCGACCACCTGCTGTACGCCTTCCAGCAGCGCGCACACACTGCGGTGGCTGATCATGACGCCCTTCGGGCCGCCGGTCGATCCCGACGTGAAGATGACGTACGCCTGGTCGTCCGGCGTCCTGTCCCCGTACGCCGACGGCCGGTAGTCGGCCTCAGCCGACACGTCCCAGGAGTCACCGGCGACCACCGGAGTGCCCGCCGCCGCCTCGGCGAGCAGCCCGAGATACCGCGGATGCGCCACCGTCACCGTCGGGCGGCACCTGGCGAACAGCACCGCGATCCGGGCCGGCGGCAACGACTCGTCGACGGGGACGTACCGCGCGCCGAGTCGCAGCGCCGCCACCATGCAGACCACCGAGTCGACGGACTTGTCCATCACCATCGCGACGGTGCCGTGCCGCCCGACGAGGGGAGCCAGCAGGTCGGTCAGGGCCTGGACCCGCCGGGCCAGTGTCCGGTAGGACACCTGGACGCTCGTGGCCAGATCGACCACCGCCACGGCGTCGTCGTCGTGGCGGCGGTCGAGGACCTCGTCGACGAAGCGGAGCGAACCGCCGGTCACCTGTCGACCATCTCGAGTTGCTGGCACACCGCCTCCAGCAGCTCCGGGAAGCTGTCCAGCTTCTGGTCGTACGACCCGAAGTGGCCCATCCCCTCCATCACCGTCAGCCGGCTGCCGGTCAGTCGGTGCAGCTCCCGGGCCACGTCGATGGGAACCCACGGATCGTCCGTCGAGTGGAACTGGACGATGAAGCGTTGATTCCGCTTGATCGCCGCCCAGTCCCACGGCTGGTCGAAGAATCCGCTGCGCCGTTCGAGTTCGAAGCCGCAGTCGGTGTGGTGCCCGGCCACCACGAAGGTGCCCAGCAGCGGCGCCGACTCCGCGTACCGCAGTGCGGTCAGTGCTCCCGACGAATGCCCGACGATGACCGTCTGGTCGTCCGGACGGATGACGTCGGTCAGGTAGGGCAGCCAGTAGCGCATCCGACCCTTGATCGGATCGGGGAAGGTCTGTGCCACCACGTTGTGGCCACGAGCCTCAAGCTCCCGTTTGAGGTACGGGAACCAGATGCCGTCGATGGTTGCTCCGGCGTTGCCGTGCACCAGGACGACCCGTACGCCATCAGACATAGGAGTCGTCGTTGAGCTGGTCCTCGAGCATGGTCGCGAGCGAGCCGAGGGTGGCGAAGTGCTCCACCGTCAGCAGCTCCGGTTCGAGTTCTATGTCGTAGTACGACTCGAAGGCCAGCGTCAGCTCGATCATCTGGGTGGAGTTCAGCGAGAGCCCGCCGTTGAACAGGGGCGTGGTCGAGGCCAATTCGACGTTGTGGTTCGGGAAGACCTCGGCTGCGATCTTGCGCAGGTCGTCCTCGATGTCGGCGCGGGTCTTCCGGTCGGTGCTCGTCACGTCAACCCGCCTTCGGTGCGCTGCTGGAGTCGGCTGGCCGGGTCGCCAGCTTGGACTGCAGGAAGACCGGTGTGCGGGGGATGTTCATCTCGTCCTGGTGGAACGGGTTGCGCTTGTTCTTGAGGGAGAGGTACATGGTGCGGCGGGCCCGCGCCTTCTCCTCGTCGGAGTAGAACAGGAAGGCGATGTTGCCCGCGTTCTCCCGGCCGACCTCGGTGAGGGTGATGTCCTCGTCGGTCTCGATCGCGTACCCGCTGTCGACCATCCAGTTGATCTCCCGCCGGTACTTCTCCAGGTTGGCGACGTCCGCTTTGCGTACGGTGCCGAAGACCGGGAAGAACACCATCACCCGGTTCTCGACCTCGTCCTCACTGCAGATCCGACCCTGCTCGATCGGGATGATGCCGTCCTCGACATCCTTGATCCAGCGGTCCACGTTGGTGTGGTTGCGGTAGCTGCGCTCACCCATGTAGTTCTCGGCGGCCGGGCCGATGCCCAGGGTGTAGCTCGCCCGGTAGCCGTTGCCGCCGCAGGCGTGGTCCAGCCCGATCGGGCCGGTCTCGTCGAGGTGGGTGAAGAAGTTGATCAGGAGCTGCTTGTCGTACCCGTAGTCGGCCAGGCTCTCCTTGATCTGGCGGTACTGGACCCGCTCGATGCTGCCGGACGGCAGCACGTCGCTCACCTTGCCGGCCCGGATCTGCTTGTCGAGCCGGGTGCCCTCCCACTGGTTGAACCGGTACGTCTGGACGAAGCTGGGGCGCAGCTCGGCGCAGATGCCGTGGATGTCGGAGGCGAGAATCTCGTCGGTCTGACCGGCGAGGTTGTACATCAGGTCCAGCGCGAAGGTCCTGATCCCGGCCTTGCGGATGTTTTCCGCCGTCTGGTAGACCTGCTCGACGGTGGCCTTGATGGTCAGCTTGCGGCGGATCTCCTCGTTGAGCGTCTGCACGCCGAACGAGATGCGGGTGATCCCCAGGGACTTGAGCATCTCGATGTAGCCGTCCGTGGACAGGCCGAGCGGGCTGCCCTCCAACGAGATCCCGTCGACCTCGCTCAGGTCGAACTCGCGGTGCACGGCCTGGATGATGGTCGCCATCGACTCCTGGTCGAGCGCCGACGGCGTGCCCCCGCCGAACTGCACGTACTTGATCTTCGTGCCCTGGAAGTACGCCGAGCGGGCGTTGCGCTCGATCTCCTTCACCATGGCCTTGACGAACCGCACCCGCTGCTCGCCCTGGTACTTCGCCGAGGACTCCTTGAAGCAGGCACAGAAGTTGCAGAACGCCTCGCAGAAGGGGATGTGGAAGTACAGCAGGATGTTCGTCTGCTGCGGGTGCGTCTGACGGTCGAGGAAGGAGAAGTACTCCGCCTTCTCCTGCTCGGTCCGCAGCGCGTCCTGGAAGCCGCAGATCTTCGGGTAGAACCAGGTGACGTTGGTCCGCTTCTCCGGGCTCTCGAAGTCGTCCTTGAGGTAGAAGTTCGAATCGAGACCGAGCATGAACGAGTTCTCGGTGGTAGTCATGTCTGTCGATCCCATCCCTTATGAGGCGGACTTCTTGCTGACGGAATTGGCGTCGCTCTGGTAGATCACCGGGTACTGCTGGCTCATCTCACCGTTGATCAGGATCCACTCGAACTTGTCCTCGGGCAGCTCGACATCGGCCCAGATGGCTTCCGGCGGACATTCGGCAACGCAGGCGTTGCAGTCGATGCACTCCTCCGGATCGATGTAGAGCATCTCCGGGCCTTCGTGGAAGCAGTTGACCGGGCAGACGTCCACGCAGTCGGTGTACTTGCACCCGATGCACGCATCGGTGACGACGTAGGCCATGATCTAGATCTCCTGACGGGTTGCGCTGCCGTGGTCAGGCGTGGACAGTCGAAACTTCGGTGAGCCGGCGCATCCAGCCGAACCGGTCGATCACATCGCCGCGGTGCAGGCCGTCGAGCACCTCTCGGTGGTGCGACGCCACGGCGACGCTGCCGGGCAGTCGGTATTCCTCCCCGCCGTAGCCGAGGCCGTTGATGGACACGACGCCCTCGACCGTCCCGGTGCCGAAACACTCGGTGATCCGGCCGTCGCTGATGCCCTCCAGCACCTCCGCCAACGGCAGCGGCCGTTCGTGGACAGTGGTCCCGGCATCACGCGACAGCTTGATGATCGAGTCGCGGATGATCCCCGGCCGTACGGTGCCGTCCAGCGACGGCGTGGTCAGGACGCCGTCGATGACGAAGAACGCGTTCATCGCGCCGATCTGCTGGACAGTGCGCTCCGGACCGCCGCCCACCCACAGCACGTGGTGGTAGTCGTAGTTGGCGGCGATCTCCCGCGGGACCAGCCCTGGCCCGTAGTTGCCGACGGCGTTGATGTCCCCCGTGCCGCCCGGCCACGCCCGCACGTAGTCGTTCACCACCATCGCCCGCACCGGCAGGTCGCTCGGAGCCGGCCGGGTCAGCGGGCTCGCCACGATCGTGAACAGGCACTCCTCGGCCGGGGCGACCTCGAGCGACGAGCCGTTGCCGGCCAGGACGGAGTGCAGCAGCAGCGCCGATCCGGGCTGCGCCGGGATCCACGCCTCGTCCAGGTCCACGAGCCGGCGGATCGCGAGCCAGACGCGGTCGAAGTCGAGTTGCGGGAGCGCCATCCGCCGGGCCCCGTTGTTGAGCCGCTTGATGTGGCTGTCCGGGCGGTACACCGACACGGACCCGTCGGTCATCCGGTAGGCCGCGAGGTCGTCGAAGACCGCCTGCCCGTGGTTCAGGGCCGAGGACGTGGGCCGTACGGACGGCAGCGCGTCCCGGTCGGCGATGACCATGCCCTGCCAGGACCGCCGCTTGCTCCACCGCATCGAGTACGCGTGGTCGGTCAGAACGCCGCCCGGGCGCGTCGGCGCGTCGGCCGCCGGCTTCGAACGGGGTGCGGTCGTCGCCTCGACGATCAGATCGTTGTCCTTGCTCACGATCAGCTGCCTTCCTTGTCGGATATATCGACCCGCACGTCGCGGAGCACGGCGGCGACCAGGTTCTCGACCCGGCCGGGATCGCCGACGAAATAGACCTGCGCGACCCGGTTGTGGAAGATGTCGTCGGGATCGAGCGCAACGCCGCGCTCGGCCTCGAAGACGATCCGGTCGAACTCGTCGACATCGAGAAACGGCTCGATGCCGGACACACTGCCGGCGAAGGCGCCCGGCCGATCGGTGGTGACGAAGGCGACGCCGGCGCTCACCGACGAGACCGGCTCGTCCAGGTAAGTGCCGCCGCGAGCCGCCTCAGCCGTCGCCAGGTAGAGATCCACCCCGGGACCCGCCATGATCAGTTCGGGGATGCAGTCGCCGGCCAACCGGGCGCCCACCTCGATCAGCACCGGACGGTCGTCCGCGGCGATGCGGGTCTCGATGTGGAACGGCCCGACGGTGATGTCGAAGGCGGCGACCACCTGCGCGGCGAACTCGTGCAGCAGCTGTCCGTGCGGTGAACTCTGCGGCGGCGTGGCGATGTGGCCCATCTCGAAGAACTGCGGCAGCGCGCCGACGAGTTTCGTGGTGATGCTGACGAGATGCACCCCGGCTGCGTCCACCCAGCCCTCCAGAGAGAACTCGGGGCCCTCGACGTACTCCTCGACCAGGGCGACCCGCCGCGGATCGTGGTGGAACTTGACCTCGCCGTACCGGTGGATCTCCGCGCAGGCGCGCTGGTACTCGTCCGCGTCCCGGGCGAGGCGCACCATCAGGCTCCCGCCCCAGTCGGCCGGCTTGACGACCACCGGGAACGCGAAGGGGCATTCGCCCACATCGTCGGCCGGGATCGTGATCGATGCCGGGACGGCGATGCCGTGCTTGACGCAGCGCTCCCGCATCACGTCCTTCTGCCGGACGGCCTCGGCCGTATCCTGACTCAGCGCCGGCAGCCCGAGGGCGCGGGCCAGCTCGGCCGCCGGCCCGACGGCGTACTCGAAGCCCGCGATGACGCCGGTCGGCGTCACCCCAAGCCGCTCGACGAGCGCCAGCAGAGCGGGGACGCCGTGGTCCGGATGCCAGTCGACGACGCGCGCACCGGAGTGGACCTCCGCGGGCAGCAGGTCGGGGAACTGCGTCGGGATCAGGCACGGGACACCGGCCGTCACCAGCCGGCTCGCCAGCTGGATCCCGGCCGAGAGCGGCTGGACGACTATCAACACGCGGCGCCGACCTTCCCCACGTGCAGGGTGAACACCATCGGCACCGGACCGAAGTTCTCCAAAGTCCGCAGCCCCTGCGCCCGGGCCGCGCGGTCGGTGGTCACGCAGGCGTCGTATTCCCCCGCGGCGCAGGCGGCGGCGGCCACCGAGTTGCTGCTCGCGTACGAGATGGTGCCCCGATTCGTCACCAGGCAGCTGGGGGCGGGATGGGTGACGATGGTGGTGACGGACTGCTGTCCCGGCCGCGCGGCGAGCACCATGTCGTACGTGTCCAGGATGAAGCTGTCGGCCATCGTGAGCCGATGCAGGTTGCCGAACACCAGGTCGTGCAGGCGCGGATAGACGGCACAGGCGAGAATCGCCTCGCTGCCGTCGAACGTCATGACGTCGAGTCCGTCCTCGACCTCGGCGTGCAGGACCACCCGGCCCGGGCGCTGTCGGTCGGCGAACCAGCGGTGCGCCGCCTTCTCCAGGTTGGTGCCGGTCGGCCCGAGCGTGTGGATGGTGGTGACGTGCGGCAGTTCGGTTGAGTTGGAACCTGCTGTGGAACGGCCGTTGGCGTCAGGCATCCGCCATCTCCCTTACTGTCGGTCGGTCGAGCTGTGAACGGATGCAAGGTCTTTGCGTACGCTCCGCAGCCATCCGTGGGTGTCCGGACGGCCGCCGTGCTGGATCTCCATGAGCGTGTGCCGCACCCGGGCGGTCACCACGCCCTCCTGCCCGTCCCCGATCGTCACGTCGTCGTCCCTGTCGGCGATCCGGCCGACCGCCACGACCACGGCGGCGGTCCCGCAGGCGAACATCTCGACGAGTCGCCCGGACCGGGCGCCGGTCATGAGGGCGTCGATCGGTGTCGGCTCCTCCGTGACCGGAATGCCGAGCTCACCGGCGAGGGCGATGACGCAGTCGCGGGTCACGCCCCGCATGATCGTCCCCTGGCACGGCGGGGTGGTCAGCCGCACACCGTGCCGCTCGTGGTCGTCGCGCCAGACGAAGAAGACGTTCATGCCGCTGAGCTCCTCGACCCAACGGAACTCGAGGCCGTCGAGCCACAGCACCTCGTCGTAGCCGCGCGCCTGGGCCCGCTTGCGGGTCAGCAGGCTGGCGGCGTAGTTGCCGGAACACTTCGCCTCGCCCATCCCGCCACGCACCGCGCGAACCGTGTCTGCCGAGCTCAGCACGGAGATCGGCGTGAAGGCCCGACCGAAGCAGGGGTCGGCCGGATAGGCCAGGAAGGTGCACCGGTAGCGCCGCGAGTCGCGGAGCCCGAGCTCGGCTTCGGTCGCGATCAGCAACGGGCGCAGGTAGAGACCCTGGCCCGGTTCCTCGGGAATCCAGCCGTCGTCAGCGGCGACGAGCTGAGCGCAGGCGTCCAGGAACAGGTCGGCCGGCATCTCGGCCATCGCCAGCCGACGCGCCGACCGGGCCAGCCTGCGGGCATGGTCGGCGGGGCGGAACAACGCGGCGGAGCCGTCGGGCTGGCGGAACGCCTTCAGGCCCTCGAAGACGCTCTGTCCGTAGTGCAGCACGAGGGTCCCGGGATCCATCGTCATCGGGGCGTACGGCTCAACGGAGAGGTCGGACCAGCCGCGGTCGGCCGACCAGTCGACGACCACGGTGTTGTCGGTGTGGAACCGGCAGAATCCGGGATCGCGAAGGGCGGCGGCACGGTCGGTGATGGTCAGGATCCCGTCAGACATGGACCTCACTGCCCCAGAGGCTCAGGGGTGCCCGAGGGCCGCCGTACCTGTCCGCCTTGTTCTCCGGCTCCAGTAGCAATCTCTCGTAGAGGAAATCGGTGACCTTCTCGCGATAGGACTCGTCGTCGGCAATCGTCTCGAATTCCTCGATCGTCCGGACGAGTTCCTTGGCCGACGCGACGATGTCCGCCTTCCCGGCCAGACTGCGCCGGCCGTCGTCGCCGATGGTGAACAGGCCGTGCTCGGCAAGCCACGTGCCGAGGGCGAAGCCGGTCCCGGAGTCGAAGTTGCGCAAGGGGCGCGGCTCTGCCGGGTAGCGGAAGAGCCGTTCCAGGATGATGTACTCGAAAATGATGTCGCCGTAGGGCACCGACTCCTCGTGGCAGGCTATCGCCGACTTCAGGTCGACCTTCAGCTCCTCGGCGAGACCGGGGCGCCATTTCGTCTTCAACGCCAGGTGCTGATCCAGTGGACGGGGCCCGGTGTGGTGGTAGTAGTCGTGCAGGTAGCCCCAGACGCAGCGCGCCTGATAGACGTCCTCCGGGTCGACGTCGGCGGACGCCAGCCCCTTCGAGTCGGCGAACGGGGAACCGACACCACAGAGCCGCGCCACGATTTCCAGCGTGCGGGCGTAGATGGTGGTGTGCCGGTTGAAGAAGAACCAGGCGAACGACTGATCTACTGTGGGAGTGGCCGTCGGGATGTTCTCCGGGAAGAAGACGACGCAGTTTCCGTCGCGCAATCCTGGGGAAGCGGAAAGAAGTCGGGTCGACTGGAACACCGCTTTGTCGTGCGGATAGCGCGACTGAAGCTCGGTGGTGCAGTCCGGGTCCTGGCGAACGACAGTGAACGCCTCGAGGAAGGCGCCGCGGGAGCCGTCGCCGTTGGGCAGGGTGACCGGTCCGACGAAGGCGGCGGCTTCTCCGTCCTCCGGCGCGGGAACGGTGTCACGGGTCGCGTCGAAGGCCGGCTTCTCCAGGAAGCCGGAGTCTGACCAGGCGCGCAGGTCGTGGACCGTGGCCTCGATCTGGCGCGTCGGCATCAGCGGAGCGAGCTGCTCGACGTCACGGCAGAGCTGGTCGAGGTGCGCGAGGGCCTGATCGCTGTCGCCACGGATCTGGGCCGCGCGGATCAGGCCGGCGGCCGGCACAATGCGACGCTCGAATTCCAGGAGCTGAGAGAGCGTGCGTGGTTCCACAATATCCCCTCGGCAGCAGCATCGACGCCGTTACGACGTCCCACCCGTGATGCACCTCGAAGTATGCACGACTGTTGCCCATCCCCCGAGGAACCGCTTGATCGAAATCCTCAGGGGCTGCTCCGGTTCCGTCAAACAACTCTCGCTATCTGGGATATAGACATAAATGACTATGGGTATTGCCGATCTTGACTGCCCCTTGTTTTGCCCGATTCCGCGGTAAATATCTGCTGATGGTCAGTGTCGAACCTCCACACCGAATAGCTAAAGTCAACAATGTGGCATCGACGGTCAATCAAATAGTATGAGCTGTATGTCCAAGTTGGACGAATAGTGGCAGGAAGGCGTTCAGGTCGGTTGGCCCACGCCCGCGACGAAGGCGTGCGCCAGATGTCGGCTGTGCGTCAGGGTGATCAGCCAGGAATGGACACCGGCCGCCTCGGCGAGCGCCGCCGCGCGCCCGGCCAGGGCCAGTTCCGGTTGCCCGGAGTGCCGGCGCACCACCTCGATCTCGCGCAGCGCCGCCCCGCTCAGGCCGGTGCCGAGAGCCTTCAACACCGCCTCCTTGGCGGCGAAGCGGACCGCGAAGCGTTCCGCCGGGTCGCGTTCGAGCAGGCAGTACGCGCGCTCACCCGCAGTGAAGTGCCGCTCCGCGAAGCGGGGCTGCCGGGCCAGCAGCGCCCGGATGTCGTCGACGTCGACGAGGTCGGTGCCCGCACACACGACCACCCGGCCCACCACCTGGCGGGCGGCGCTGTCGGCGGCCGCGACGATCCGCTCGTCACCCCGGCTCACCGGCGCACCGTCCCTCCCGCGTCGCCGCAGTCTGCCTATGACCGGCGACAATACGGTCGGTATTCTGCACCTGTCATCCGACAAACTTCCCCTGCGTGTTCGTTCCCGATGACTGAGCGCCAGGGATGCGGCCAGTGAGAGGACCCGGCCCATGAGCCTGCCGTTCCCGTTGCAGCAGAATCCGCACCCGGCCAGCGCGCAGCGGCGAGCCGAGATCATGGCGAATCCCGGGTTCGGCACCTACTTCACCGACCACATGGCACGGGCGGTGTGGAGGCCGGACGGCGGCTGGCAGGATTCCGAGATCATCCCTTTCGGCCCGATCCTCATGCACCCGGCCGCGGCGGTGCTGCACTACGCGCAGGAGATCTTCGAGGGGATGAAGGCGTACCGGCACGCCGACGGCTCGATCTGGTCGTTCCGGCCACAGGCCAACGGCGAGCGCTTCGCCCGGTCCGCCCGACGGCTGGCACTGCCCGAACTGCCGGTGCCGGACTTCATGGCCTCGGTCGAGGGACTGGTCCGGGCCGACCAGGTGTGGGTGCCGGACGAGGACGAGTACAGCGTCTACCTGCGGCCGTTCATGTTCGCGTCCGAGCCGTTCCTGGGGGTTCGCCCGGCGAAGGAGATCACCTACATGGTGATCGCCTGCCCGGTCGGCGCGTACTTCTCCGGTGGTGTCAAGCCGGTCTCCATCTGGCTCTCCACCGAATACACCCGGGCGGCGCGCGGCGGCACGGGTGAGGCGAAGTGCGGCGGCAACTACGCCTCCAGCCTGGCGCCCATGGTTGAGGCCGCCGAGCACGGCTGTGAGCAGGTCTGTTTCCTGGACGCCGCCGAGGGCCGCTACGTGGAGGAACTGGGCGGCATGAACCTCTACTTCATCACCGCCGACGGCAAGATCATCACCCCGGAACTCGGCACCATTCTCGAGGGCGTCACCCGGGGGTCGATCCTCATCCTCGCCAAGGACCTGGGCCTGGAGGTCGAGGAGCGCCCGGTGGAGATCCGGGAATGGCAGGAGGGCGTGGCGTCCGGCGCGATCACCGAGGTCTTCGCGTGTGGCACCGGCGCCGTGGTCACGCCGGTCGGGCGTCTGGTCTGGGACGGCGGCGAGGTGACGGCACCGAAGGCCGGCGCCGAGGACTCGGTGACCATGCGACTGCGCCGGCACCTGCTCGACATCCAGTACGGCCGGGCCGCCGACCCGTACGGCTGGATGACCCGCCTGGTGTGACGAGGACCGTCCGCCCGGTCGCGTCGCTGGTCGCGGCCACGCCACGGGCGGGCGGCGTCACGGCGTGCGGTAGTGGCCGGTGAGCCGACCGAGCTTCATGGCCAGGTGCAGGCACAGACGTTCGTTGCCGTCCTTGAGGTCGGTCCCGGCGAGCTGTTCCACCCGCTGCAGCCGGTAGTACAGCGTGGTCCGGTGCAGTCGCAGTTTCTCGGCGGTCGCGTGCGCGTTGCCCGCCAGGTCGAGGTAGGCCTCAAGGGTCTCCAGCAGCACCTGGTGGGCGTCGTCGCGCAGCAGCCGCTCCAGCCCGGGATGGACACCAGCGACGTCCAGATGCTGGCTGTCCAACTGGGACAGCACCCGGTAGATGCCCAGGCCGGCCCAGGAGATCACCCGGCCGAGCGCGGGCAGTTGGGTACCGACCCGGGCCGCCTGGGCGGCCTCCTGGTAGGACGCGACGGCGCTGGACAGCTCGGCGCGGGGCTGGCCGATCCCGGTCACGGTCCGGTCCACCGACGCCAGACCCCGGGTCGCGGTGCTCAGCGCCGCGTCCAGGTGCGCGGCGGAGGCCTCCGGCGTGGGGCGGCCGGCGATCCGGTCGCCGCAGACCAGCAGCACACCGTGGTCGTGCCAGACCAGATGCAGCGTCTCCCGCACGCCGATCCACCGACGGGTCGTGACCAGGGCCTGCTCCAGGGCGATCCGGGCCACCTCGTCGGGTTGCCGCCCACCGGTCGCCACGAGCTGCGCGACGAGCGCGACGGTCGACCCGTCGGCGGCCACCACGCCCTCATCCAGCAGCGCCCGCGCCGCGTGCTCCCGCGCCTGCCGGCCCTCCACCAGGAGGGTGCGGGTGGCCTCGGTCTCCCGCTGCGAGGCGAGCTCACCGAGCAGGTTCTCCCGGTAGAGAGCCAAGGACAGGTCGGTGAAGGCACCGGCAGCGGTGGCGATGTCGGCATCGGTCATCGAACCGTCGGCATCGATGAACCAGACGAACCCGAGCAGCAGGTCGTCGTGCCGGATCGGCACGCAGACCCTCGCCAGCAGGTCCAGGTCGGCGCACGCCGGGGTGCGGATCGGTGCGCGCGCCGTGAGCACGCCCTTTCCGCGGAACCAGGCGATCACCTCCGGCGTCGTCTGCCGACGCAGGATCGACATCCGGCGGACGTCGTCCATCGGGCCGTCGTGCTCGCTGTAGGCGACCACCCGTTGCCGCCGGTCCTCGATGAGGGCGGGTCGCCCCACCCGGGCGGCGACGGCGTCGACGATTCGCTGGAGCTCACCGTGCATGTATCTCCCATGGTTGCGCTGCGTGACAGGGATCGCGCGACCGTCAGTCCTTACCCTCCGGTGCGGATGGGCCCTTGCGCAAGGTCCACTGTCGAAGTCGCGACATAAGGACGGACGGCACCGCGACTGTTCCGGCATCTGTCCGAAGACCGCGGATGACAGACGTTCCTAAGGTTCCGGTACGGACCGCACCGGTGCCCCGCGCACGGCGCGGTAACGATGACGGGCGTTGCCGGCGGGGAGGGGATATCCGAGTGGGAACTGGTAGGCCCTGGCGCGGCGTGCTGGTCGCCATCACCACACCGTTCCGCGCCGACCTGTCGGTCGACTTCGACCAACTCCAGGAACACGTCCGTTGGCTCGCCGCCGAGGGGTGTCACGGGGTCGCGCCGTGCGCGTCGGTGGGGGAGTACGGGGCCCTCTCCGACGACGAGCGGGCCGCCGTGGTGAAGGCGACGGTGCAGGCCGCGCCACCCGGCTGCGCGGTGGTGCCCGGTGTCGGCGGCTACGGCAGCAGGCAGGCCCGCCACTGGGCGGAGCAGGCCGCCGCGGTCGGCGCCGACGGCGTGCTGGCGCGGCCACCCGACGGGCCCGCCGCCCGGCCCGCCGACGTGGTCGCCCACTACCGGGAGGTGGCGGCGGTCGGCCTGCCGGTGGTCGCCCACAACGACCCGTACGACACCCGGCTGGACCTCACGCCGGACCTGTTGGCCACCGTCGCCGAGATCGACGGGATCGTCGCGGTCAAGGAGGTCACCGGCGACGTCCGCAGGTTGCACCGGCTGCGGGACCTCTGTCCGCACGTGGACGTGCTGGTCGGCGCCGACGACGTGGTACTCGAACTGGTGTTGTGCGGCGCCACCGGATGGGTCGCCACCCTGCCCAACGCGCTGCCCCGCCAGGCCGTGCGCCTGTACGAGCTGTGCGCCGCCCGCGATCTGGCCCGGGCGCTGCCGCTCTACGCCGAGTTGCACCCGATCCTCGGCTGGGCCTCCCGACCGGAAGCCGTACAGGCGGTCAAGCTGGCCATGGAGTGCGCCGGGCGGTTCGGCGGACGGTGCCGCCCTCCGCGCGGACCCCTGTCCGGTACCGCCGTGGACGGGGTGCGCCGCGACGTGCTGCGGGCCCTCACGGCGACGGCCGGTCCGGCGTCCGGGGCCGGCCCTGGCTGAGCCGTCGGGTGCGGCGGTCCTTCAGGTGTCGGAAGTCGCCGGCCCACCTGCCGACATCTGCACGGTGACCGGCACCGGCCCGCCCTCCTAGATTCGCTGCGCGGCCTGCTGACAGGTGTCGCGCGGTACCCCCACCGGGACGCCAGCGCCGCGTTTTCCTCCGACGAGAGGTGGTTCCGTGCACCGTGCTACCCCCCATCGAACCCGGCTGAGGCGGGCCATGCTGGCCGCAGCTGTGGTGACCACCCTGGTGGCGACCGGGGCGGCGCAGGCCGCCGCGGCCCCGGCCAACCCGGCCGGCGGCACCGCGCCGTTCCAGGTCCTGGACCCGCAGGCCTGGCAGAACCCGGACACGATGACCTGGAACGACTACAAGGCCGTGCCGGGCAAGAACTGGGCCGACCCGAGCGTGTCGGGCTCGGTCCGCAACTTCAAGATCGCCCTGGTGGCCCTCGACTATCCGGATGAGACGTTCGCGGTCTCCCAGCGGGCCCGCTCGACGGTGTTCGGCAACCCGCAGTCCGTCGCGACGAACATTCCCCGGGCCGACGTGCCGAAGTTCTACCAGGACTTCCTGAACACCCCGAACACCCTGAACAAGGGCCACACCCTGCACGAGTACTGGATGCAGGACTCCAACGGCCGCTACGGCGTCGACCTCACCGGGTTCGGGCCGTACCAGATGCCGGCCAAGTCCTACCAGTACGGGCTGGACAACGGGTTCAACCCGGGTGCCTGCCCGAGCGGGGACGTGTGCGGCAAGAACATCCGCACCGACGGCCTGGGCGCCTGGCGGGCGGCCGTCGGCGAGGAGGTCGCCAACCAGTACGAGTTGGTGTTCATCCTCAGCGCCGGCCAGGACGAGTCGTCGACCTGGCAGGAGTTCGGGCAGATGATCTTCCAGAACAAGGAGGACGTGCCGGATGCCTGGGGTCCGCCGGACCCCAACCTGCCGAACTGGGCGAAGACGCGCTACGTGGACTGGACCTCGTGGAAGGCGGCGGCGACGCTGTGGCCGAACGCCGGCGGCGGCTCCTCGACGCAGGGCGAGAGTTCCGGCATGGGCGTCTACGCCCACGAGCTGACCCATCTGCTGGGCATCGGCGACAACTACAACAACCCGTACGGCGAGCCGCTGCGCAGGGCGTACACCGGGATCTGGAGCATGATGTCGCGCGGGTCCTTCAACGGCCCGGGCGGTCCGCACACCCGCTGGCAGATCCCGCCGACCAACGGTGGCTCGATGGGCTCGCTGCACACGGTGCGGGACAAGCTCAAGATCGGCCTGCTCGGCGAGGAGCACGTGCTGCGGCTGTCACGGGAGTCGCTGGCCTCCTCGGGCCTGGTGGTCGCGCAGGTCACGGCCCGGGCGGTCGACGCCGGCCCGAAGGGTCTGAGCGGCGTGAACATCGCGCTCAACAAAGACCTGTCGCCGACCTGTGCGGTCAGCACCGACCCGCTCTGTGACGGTGGCAACTTCAACAACTACACGGTCGAGGTCGTCGACCGGATGGGCGCGGACTCCTTCACCCCGGACAGCGGCGTGCTGCTGAGCAAGACGAAGAACGCCGACAGCGCCCCGTTCCAGTGGGTGGTGGACGCCAATCCGCAGGACATCGACATGATCGACTTCTACCGACCGGACGGCACCCCACAGAAGATCACCATGGGTGACTACCGGCAGCTCTCCGACGCGCTGTTCCACGCCGGCGCGGACACCGGCAGCCAGTACGAGTACGTCGACGAGGCCAACCGGCTGCACTTCTACATCATCGATCTCAAGCGGGACTCGGCCGGCTCGCTGTCCTACACCGTGGCGGTGCGTTCCCTGGACGGCACCGGCGGGCCGAGCAGTCACGGAGTGAATCTGGGCAAGGGTGAGGTGACCAGCGGCGGCAAGCCCACCAACCGCGGCGTGACCTGCTCGTTCGAGCTGACCAACACCGGTACCTACTCGGCCGGCGGGCAGCAGCACCCGGAGAACGTCAGCGCGTACCTGAAGTCGGACGTCTACCGCCTGTCCGCGGAGGTGGCCGGCAAGGGCTGGCGGACCTGGCTGCCCAACCAGCTCGCCACCGCGCAGTTCGGCAAGGCCACCACTGTCACGGTGTCGGTGGGTGCCACCGCCGCCGCTGCGGAAACCGGCTTCGTGAAGCTCACCGCGACCTCGGAGAGCGACCCGACGAAGACGGTGACCAAGCAGTGCCGGGTCGAGAAGTCCTGATCGACGCCCGAGGCTGACCCCGGTCCTGCCGGGTCCGTGGCGACACTCCGCCACGGACCCGGCAGGCGGGCCGAAGGAGGATGACGTGCGGCGAAGCATCATGACTCTGCTGCCCCTGCTGCTGGCCGGCGCGACCGGCTGCGGCGCCGTCGGCGCCACCCAGGAGGCGGTCACCCCGACGACCGTCCGGGTCCTGGTCCGCGACATCAACATCCGGGCCGCGGGTGTGGACTGCGCCGGCACCGGTCCGTACACGCACTTCCACAACCGGGCGCCGTACCGCGTGCTCGACCCGGACGGGGCGGCGGTGGCCAGCGGACAACTGCCGGCGGGAACCGCGGTGGCCGCCTTCGCCGAGGACCTGGGGGTCGAGCGCATGCCCACCTACTGCGAGTTCGCCGTCGCGGTGCGCGTGCCGCAGCGGGCCTCCTACCGGCTGGAGGTGGACGGTCGGCCGGCACTCGACCTGACATCGGACAGCAGCGAGGGCCCGGCGCTCGTGGCGGTGGTCCCGTCATGAGGCGGGCGCTCCTGCCGCTGCTGCTGACGGTGGCACTGCTGGGCGGATGCAGCACGCCCGAGCCCGAGACCCCGCCGGCGCCCGCCGGAGGGGCGGCGGCGCTGCCCGGACCCGTCCCCGCCGACCTGGCGTTGCGCCCGGCACCCGGCACCGCCCCGGCCGCCCCGGCGTTCACCGGCGCGCTGACCGACGGCACACCGTTCGCCGCCGCCGACCTGTGGGCGCAGCGCCCCGTCGTCTTCACCTTCTTCAACTCCTGGTGCACCACCTGCGCCAGTCGCCAGGCCGCCCTCAGCGAACTGGCCCGCAGCTATCGGGACCGGGTGGTCTTCGTCGGCGTGGCCGGCGCGGACCAGGCCGACGAGGTCCAGGACTACCTGCGCGCCCACCAGGTGGAGTATCCGGTCGTCCTGGACGACCAGCAGACGATCTGGCGTTCGTACGCGGTGCGGGAGCCGCCCGCCGTCGTGCTGGTGGCCAAGGGTGGCGCACTGCTGCGCGGCTGGCCCGGTGGCCTGGACGCCCCGACCCTCGACCGGCGGCTGCGGGAGCTGGTGCTGGCCGGCCAGCCGTAGCCCTGTCACCCAGACCCCCCGGTGCGACGCCGGCCCGGCACCGGTCGGCGTCGCACCGGGGTCCTGCCGTGCCCGCCGCACGGCTGCCCGCCGGGCGACTGAGGCACCCCGTCGAAGCACACCCGACGAACTTCCTACACGTGCAGGTGGTGGCACCGGCCGCCGGCTCGTAGCGTACGCAGCCTCGGACACATCAAGGAGAATGCATGGCTACAGTGGGAACACGGTGGCGCAGAGGCGTGGCCGTACTGTCCGCGACAGTGCTCGCCGCCCTCGGCGCGGCACCGCAGGCCCTGGCGGCGGACGGCCCGCCGTCGATCGTCGTCCAGGACGGCGTCACCCAGCCGGTGTTCGGCTACGCCGACGCCATCCGGGAACGCCTCTTCATCGACTCCACCTTCGACAGCGACAACGACGGTCTGCGCGACATCATCGCGTTCGACCTGATGCGGCCGGCGGCCACCGCGAACGGGCTCAAGGCCCCCGTCGTGATGGACGCCAGCCCTTACTACTCGACTGTCTGCCGGGGCAACGAGTCCGAGTGCAAGGCGGACCTCGACGGCGACGGGCTGCTGGACAAGTGGCCGCTGTTCTACGACAACTACTTCGTGCCGCGCGGCTACGCGGTCATCCTGCTGGACATGGTCGGCACCAACAACTCCACCGGCTGCCCGACCACCAACGCCAACCAGGACAACCTGAGCGCCAAGCAGGCCATCAACTGGCTCAACGGCCGGGCCACCGCCCGCAACGCCGCCGGTGAGGTCGTCAAGGCGGACTGGCACAACGGCAAGACGGGGATGATCGGCAAGTCGTACGACGGCTCGCTGGCCATGGCCACGGCGGTGACCGGCGTGAAGGGCCTGACCACCGTCGTGCCGATCAGCGGACCGACCGAGTACTACGACTACGTGCGCAGCAACGGCGTGGTCACCCGCGGTAACAGCTACGTGTCGTCGCTGGCCAACACGGTCACCAACCCCGAGCGTCGGGACTACTGCAAGCCGGTACGCGACGCGATAGGCGCCGCCGACGGCGACGAACACGGCGACTACACGTCCTTCTGGAACGAGCGAAGCTACGTCAAGAAGGTCCCCAACGTCACCGCCAGCGTGCTGCTCTACCACGGCCTCAACGACGACAACGTCCGCCCGGACCACTTCAGCAAGTTCTGGTACGCCCTGGCGGAGAACAACGTGCCGCGCAAGCTGTGGCTGTCGCAGGAGGGCCACGTCGACCCGTTCGACTCGCGCCGCGCGGTGTGGGTGTCGACGTTGCACCGGTGGTTCGACTTCTGGCTGCAGGGCGTCGCCAACGGCATCATGGACGAGCCGAGGGTGGACCTGGAGCGCTCCGCCGACGTGTGGGAGACCCACGCCGACTGGCCGATCCCCGGCAAGGCCGACACCGAGGTCTTCCTGCAGCCGGGCACCACCGGCGCGGGCGGTCTCGGGCTGGTGCCCACCGCGAAGCCGGCGACCGGGGCGTTCCAGGACAGCCGCACGCAGAGCCAGAACACCATGATCCTCAACCCGGACGTGGTGCAGCCCAACCGGCTGGCGTTCCTCTCCGAGCCGCTCACCGCGCCGCTGCACATCTCCGGCACCCCGACCGTGCAGCTGCGGGCCTCGGCCGACCAGACCGACACCAACCTCGGGGCCATCCTGGTCGACTACGGCACCGACGAGCGGGTCGCGCACCGGGCCTCCGGCGAGGGAATCATCACCCTGGACACGTCGGACTGCTGGGGCGAGAGCAGCCCGACCGACGACGGCTGCTACAAGCAGACGGCGAAGCGGGTGGCCACCGCCGACTACGAGCTGGTCACCAAGGGCATCATGGACGCCCAGAACCGGCAGTCGATCCGGGTCGCGGTGCCGCTGGTGCCGGGGGAGTCGTACAACTTCAGCTTCCCGCTGCTGCCGGAGGACTACGTCTTCAAGCCCGGCCACCGGATCGGCGTGATCATCGTGGCCAGTTACCCGCAGTACTCCAGCCAGGCGGACACCACCGCCGCGAACCTGAAGGTCGCGCTGAAGAGCAGCAACATCGTCCTGCCCGTGGTCGGCGGTACCGCCGCCGCACACGCCGCCGGCCTCTGACCGGCTGATCGCCGGGCCGCCCAGCGCGGCTCACCACCGGGCGGCCCGGCGATCACCTCTCCGGGCCGCCCACCCCACCTCGCGGCTCCTACGCTCCGGGCGGCCGGGTGACTGCGCCGGCCGTGCGCTCCCGCGCGACGACCTCTCGGACGGCAGGTGCGATCTCGGCGCCGAAACGCTGGATGACGCTCGGATCGTCCCCACCGATGATGAAGGCGCTGATGCCGTGCCGGAGTGCCAGGTCGACGATCTGGTCGACCCAGGCGGCGGGCGGGCCGTTGAGAAGCCCACGCGGGGCTGACGAGAGCTGGACCTTCATGAAGTTCATCAGCCGTCGTACGGTTGCCGGGTCGCGGCCGGCGTCGTGCGCCGCGCCGTCGATTCGCGCGTTGAGTTCGGGTATCGAGTCGGCGCCCCGGGGCAGGTACTCCATGCTGGGCAGCCAGCCGTCGGCGACCGCACCGGTGAGCGCGAGCATCTTGGGCTTGTACGCCCCGACCCAGATCGGGATGTCGTGGGCGGGGCGTGGTCCGCGTCGGGCGCCCTTGACCGAGTAGTACTGCCCGTCGTAGCTCACCTCGTCAGGGGCTGTGGTGTCCCAGATCCCGCGGATGATCTCGATCCCTTCGCGCAGCGCGGTGACGCCCTGGGCGGCGCCGAGTCGGCGTCCTCCCATGGCGGCGATGCCGTCCCAGAACGCACCGGCGCCAATGCCGAGTTCGAAACGGCCGCCGCTGAGGATGTCGAGCGAGGCGGCGGCCCGGGCCAGGACGGCCGGTGGCCGTAGTGGCAGGCTGGTGACGTTGGCGTTGAGGTGGACGCGCTCGGTGCGGGCCGCGGCGAAGGCGAGCAGGGTCGATGTGTCCAGGTAGGAGGCCTGGTACGGGTGGTCCTGGAAGCTGACGAGGTCGAGGCCGGCCCGGTCCGCGGTGACCGCCAGGTCGACGACCTGGCGGGCCTGTTGCGCGGCGGGTGTGATGAAAGCGCCGAAGAGCAGGTCGTGTCCGTAGTCGGTCATGCCTGTGCCTCCTTCGTTGTCCGCGGGTCGATGGCGAAGTTGTCCCGGAAGAGGTTGTCCGGGTCGTAGTGGCGTTTGAGTGTTCGAAGGCGCTCCAACACCGGTGCCGGGAAGGCGTCGAGCAGCCGCGCCGGACTGCGGTCGGTCTCGAAGCTGAGGTAGAGGCCGTCGAAGTGCTGGCGCAGTGGCTCCCAGACGGCGTTGAGGCGCTGATTGTTCTGGCCCATCGCCGTCAGCTGGAATGCCGGCGTTCGATGGCTGAAGGACGCCTCGCCCGGTGCGACGTCGGCGATCGCGCCGCCCATGGCCCGCAGTTCGAAGAAGTAGACGCCACCGCTGCGGAGCATCGCCGCGGCATCGTGGGCGAACTCGGGGGTCAGTGTGGGCAGGAAGGCCGACCGCGAGTTCGGCTCGCCGAATCCCTGGTGGCCGTTCGGCCCGACGTCGGCGGCGTTGCCCATGACTCCCGAGTACGGCGTCATCACCACCTGCTGACCGGCGAGCGCCCCGAGTTCCAGGAACGGTGTCAGGCGCGCCACGACGGTGTCGGGATCCGGGTTGTCGACCACGGCGAAGAGTTGGATGGTCGACGTGCCCGCGCGAGGCTGCCCGGTCACGAGGAACACCGTGGTGTCCCGCGGTGCCGAACTGGCCAGTTCCGCGTAGCGGCGCAGCGACTGCTCGATGTCGGTGGCGAGCAGGACGAGTTGCGCCCAGCCGACCTCGCCCACCTCGTCGACCTCGAATTCGAACGAGGTGGCGATGCCGAAGTTGGCGCCCGCTCCCCGTACGGCCCAGAACAGGTCCGGGTTGTGCTCTCTGCTCGCCCG
Organism: Micromonospora sp. NBRC 107095; assembly: GCF_030269705.1. Taxonomy (NCBI): domain Bacteria; kingdom Bacillati; phylum Actinomycetota; class Actinomycetes; order Micromonosporales; family Micromonosporaceae; genus Micromonospora; species Micromonospora sp. NBRC 107095. The sequence goes on along the minus strand of NZ_BSTU01000004.1, from coordinate 332,116 downwards.
CACCTGCCGTCCGTCGGCGAGCACGAGGTCGACCGACCGGAGATGATCGATCGTCAGGCCGTGGTTGCGCGAGAGCAGGCCGATTCCGGCCGCGGTGGCGAGCCCGCCGACGCCGACGCCGCCGTAGTCGCCCGAGCCGAGTGCCCACCCGTGCGGGGTCAGGGCATCGGCGACCTGCTTCCAGGTCGCTCCGGGGCCGATGCGCACGAGCCGGCGGGCGTGGTCCACCACAGTGATCGTGTTCATGGAGCCCACGTCGATCACCAGGCCGCCCCGGTTTGTCGAACGGCCGCTGATGCCGTGGCCGGCGCTGCGGATGCCAAGGGGCAGGTGCCGGTGTCGCCGGGCGAACTCGATCGCGTCCGACACCTCTGCCGGTGTCGAGGGCCGCAGCACGAGCCCGGGGGCGCCACCGCGCAGGTAGGTGGAGGACAGGGAGCGGTGCCGCGGATCGCCGGGCTCGACCGCGCTGTCGGCGAGTGACGTTGGTACGCCGTCGTAGTCGATGCCCGGCTTGCGCTGGGCGCGCACCGCCGCCGAGCGTCGGCGGACGCTGCTGCGGTGGTCGCCTCCGGCGGCGAGTGCTGCGAGGCGTTCGATGTCCGCGCGCGAATCCACCGGGACCACGACGGGCAGGTCGGCCTCGGCGAGGCGGGCCAGTTCCGCCGGCTTCGCGTCCCGTGGCGCGACGACCCAGCCGGCGGGGTCGGCGATGATCCGCCCCTGCGCCAGCAGGTCGATGCTGTCCTGCGCCTTGGCGATCACGCTCGGGTACTGCGCTTCCGGGTCGGTCGGATCGGGAGTGGTGGTGGCGCCGGCGGGGGCGCCGATGGCGATTTGGCGTGTCGATCCCGCGAGCCAGACCGCCGCGGTCCAGGGGTCCAGGCCGGCTGATCTCCCGGTCGCCGCGTTGGCGACGACCACAAGGTCCAGGCCGCGTTCCTCAGCGAGGCGGGCCAGTTCGACTGTCTCCAGCGGCGCGCGGGCCAACCGTGACGCGTCGAGAACGATGCCGATCTCCATGATCATCTGATGTCCCATCCCGACTCGCGCGAGCAGTCGGTCACTCGCGCTCTGAACGCTGTCGCGGCCGGCTGCTGTCTGGTGCCGGTCGTCGCTCGGTTAAATGCTCGGCCTGGGAGATATTATTCCGCGCAGATGATCTGCTCAGCAATGCGTACGGCGGTCGCTTGGACGGACCGGAAAAAGGGACGCCGCGACCTGGGGGTTCAGTTCCGCCCGGCCGGAACGGGCGATGATGTTCCGGGCGGGAGGGTGCCGGCGGCGCGCAGCGCGTTCTGTTGCTGGACGCCTGACCACGGTGGCCGCAGGTTCCGGGAGGGTCTCCGGCCCGATCGGGACGGCTGGGGTGGCATCCGACGCCCGGGTGTCACGGGGTGCGGGTGCCGGCCTCCGGAGCCTCGGAAATCTTCCGGGTCACATGGCAGGCCACTTCGCGCAGGACGTCGATCTGGCTCGCGGTGAGGCCGTCGATGACGTAGTCACGGACAGCTGCGACGTGGCCGGGGGCCGCGGCGACCACAAGATCCCACCCGGCGTCGGTGAGCGAGGCCACGGTGTAGCGAGGGCTTTCCGGGTCGGGGGTGCGGCGGAGCAGGCCTCGTTGTTCGAGGCGTTTGACGACGTTCGACAGTCGGGACAGCGAGCAGCTGAGGTGGCTGGCCAGGTCACTGAGTCGCATGGTTCGCCCCGGCGCCATGGACAGGCCGCTGAGCACGAAGTAGTCGAACAGTGTGAGGTGGTTGTCCCGCAGGAGTTGGGCGTCGAGGGCGCTCGGCAGGTTGAACATGAGTTTGGCCAGCGCAAGCCAGGCGTCGCGCTCGTGGTCGGTCAACCACCGAGGTTCGTCGGGCATGGCGCAAGCGTACGTGTCGGCGTGGTTCACGAGGGTGAGGGACGTCTCCTTGAGGTTCAAGCTTGAACGATCTGCCCTAAGCTGAGGTTCAACCTTGAACCTCGGCTTCCCAGGGAGTGCTCGTGACCTTGTTCCGGCTTGATGCCAGCATCCGAACGCACGGCTCGGCGAGTCGTGAAATCGCGGACATCGTCGAGGAGGAGTGGCTCGCCAGTCATCCCGGCGACACCGTCGAGCGCCGTCACGTCGGGGTGGACACCCTGCCGGCAACCCTCTGGGCGGCGGCGGTGTCCGCCGGTATGACGCCGGCCGAGGAACACACCGCCGAGCAGCGGGAGGCGGTCGCCCTCGCCGCGACGCTGGTGGACGAATTGCGGGCCGCCGACGCATTGCTGTTCGCCGTGCCGCTCTACAACTTCGGCGTCTCCCAGCATTTCAAGACGTACGTCGACGTGGTGCTCGCGGACCCGCGGGCGACCACGGAGCCGTTCCTGGCGGGTAAGCCCACAGTGCTCGCCACGGTGCGTGGTGGCGCGTACGGTGCCGGCACACCTCGGGAGGGCTGGGACCACTCGACGCCGTACCTGCGCCGGATCATCGGTGACTGCTGGGGCGCCGACCTCACCGTGGTCGAACGCGAGTTCACCCTGGTCGGGGTCAACCCGGCACTCGACGCGTTCGTCGACCAGGCCGCGCAGATGCACGCCGGGGCCCTGCAGTCCGCCCGGGAGGCCGGTCGTGCCCTCGGCGCGCTGAGCGTTCCGAGCTGAGCCGTCTCTTCCCAGGAACCGGAACACGGGTCAAGCGGTCACCCCGAAGCTGCCGGCTTCAGCTGGTCGATTTCGGGGTGACCGAACCGGCGACGGGCGGCGAGGCTGACGTAGACGAGGGCGACCAGCACCGGCACCTCGATCAACGGTCCGACGACTCCGGCGAGGGCCTGACCGCTGGTGACGCCGAACACGCCGATCGCCACGGCGATGGCGAGTTCGAAGTTGTTGCCGGCGGCGGTGAAGGCGAGCGTGGTGGTGCGTTCGTAGCTCAGGCCGATCGCCCGACCGATGGCGAACGAGCCGAACCACATGATCGCGAAGTACGCGAGCAGCGGCAGCGCGATCCGGGCGACGTCCCAGGGTTGGGCGGTGATGGCGTCGCCCTGCAGGGCGAAGAGCAGCACGATGGTGAACAGCAGCCCGTACAGGGCGATCGGACCGATGCGGGGCAGGAACGTCGCCTCGTACCAGTCGCGGCCCTTGGCGCGTTCGCCGAGTTTGCGGGTGAGGTAGCCGGCGGCCAGGGGGATGCCGAGGAAGACCAGGACGCTGCCGGCGATGTCCCAGCCGGAGACGGAGAGTCCGGCCTGCTCCAGGCCGAGCCAACCGGGCAGGACGGTGAGGTAGAACCAGCCGAGCAGGCCGAAGGCGAGGACCTGGAAGACCGAGTTGAGGGCGACCAGGACCGCGGCGGCTTCGCGGTCGCCGCAGGCCAGGTCGTTCCAGATGATGACCATGGCGATGCAGCGGGCCAGGCCGACGATGATCAGGCCGGTGCGGTACGCGGGCTGGTCGGGCAGGAGCAGCCAGGCCAGGGCGAACATGACAGCGGGGCCGACGAGCCAGTTGATCACCAGGGAGGAGATCAGCAGGCGCCGGTCGGAGGTCACCGTGTCGAGACGGTCGTAGCGGACCTTCGCCAGGACCGGGTACATCATGATGAGCAGACCGAGGGCGATGGGTACGGAGATCCCGCCGACCTTGACGTGGTCGAGGGCCTCGTCGAGTCCGGGGATCAACCGGCCCAGGAGCAGGCCGGCGACCATGGCGGCGCCGATCCACACCGGCAGGAGTCGGTCCAGCGTCGAGAGTCGGGGTGGACTACTCGACGGGGTGGCCAGTGTCGTCATGTGCTCGGGTCCTTTGTGGGTTCCTGGGTGGTTGACCTTGCGGCCCTGTGGGATCGGATGGCTGCCGACCGGGGCGGGCCGGGGGTGGCTCAGAGCTGGGCGGCGAGGTACCGCTCGGCGTCGAGGGCGGCGGTGCAGCCGGTGCCGGCGGCGGTGATCGCCTGGCGGTAGGTGTGGTCGACGAGGTCGCCGGCGGCGAAGACGCCGGGCAGGTTGGTGCGGGTGCTGGGGGAGTCGACGATGACGTATCCGTCGTCGTCGAGGTTCACCTGCTCGCGGAAGAGTTCGCTGCGGGGGTCGTGGCCGATGGCGACGAACACGCCGGTGACGTCCAGGACGCGAGTCTCGCCGGTGTGGACGTCGCGCAGTCGGGCCCCGACGACGGCGCCGTCCTGGCCGAGGATCTCCTCGACGATGCTGTTCCACGCCACCCGGATCGTGGTGTTGCTCAACGCGCGGTCGGCCATGATCTGGCTGGCGCGGAAGGTGTTGCGGCGGTGCACGATGGTGACGCTGCGGGCGAAGCGGGTGAGGAAGGTGGCTTCTTCCATGGCGGTGTCGCCGCCGCCGATGACGGCGATGTCCTGGTCGCGGAAGAAGAACCCGTCGCAGGTGGCGCAGGCGGACACCCCGTGGCCGAGGAGTTCCTGCTCGCCGGGGACGCCGAGGGGCCGCCAGGCGGAACCGGTGGCCAGGATGACCGCCGGGGCCCGGTAGACCTGCTCGCCGATCCACACGGTCTTGGTAGGACCAGTGAGGTCGACGCGGGTGACGTCGTCGGTGACGAATTGGGCACCGAAGCGGTCGGCCTGCTTGCGGATGGTGTCCATCAGGTCGGGGCCGGTGATTCCGTCGGGGAAGCCGGGGAAGTTCTCCACCTCGGTGGTGGTCATCAGCGCACCGCCGGACTGGCTGCCCTCGATGACCAGCGGCTTGAGGTTGGCGCGGGCGGCGTAGAGGGCGGCGGTGTATCCGGCAGGCCCGGAGCCGATGATGATCAGGGGGTACGGATTGGACACGAAGAACTCCTGCTCTGGGGACAGCAGCCCGCCCGTGGGGCCGGCGGGGTGAGGTGCGAAGGGTCAGGCGGCGGTGGGCAGCTCGCCGAGGAGCTTCTCCACCCTCGTGCGGATCTCGTCGCGGATGGGGCGCACGGACTCGACGCCCTTGCCGGCGGGGTCTTCGACCTTCCAGTCTTCGTAGCGCTTGCCGGGGAAGACCGGGCAGGTGTCACCGCAGCCCATGGTCACGATGACGTCCGAGGATTCCGCGGTGGTGTATTCGAGGAGCTTTGGCGTCTGGTCGGTGATGTCGATGCCGACCTCGCGCATCGCCTCGACCGCGGCGGGGTTGACGGTGTCGGCGGGGGCGGAGCCGGCGGAGCGGACCTCGACGGTGTCGCCGGCGAGGTGGCGCAGCCAACCGGCGGCCATCTGGGAGCGGCCGGCGTTGTGCACGCAGACGAACAGGACGCTGGGCTTGTCGGACATCAGGAGCCTTCCTTGCGGTACGGGTTGCGGGGCAGGTTGACCGCCACCGGGACAGGAATCGCCGGCAGGGTATGTGCGGGGTCGTTGTTGCGGTCGAACAGGCGGTAACGGCCGGCGGGACGTGACGGATTCACCGGGCTCCGATATGTCTGGTCCGCCCCACCGTCGAGCGCCCTCGTGCCCGTGCGCTGTGGTCCGGCGGGAGATTGTATTCGCTCATTGCGCAGCGGGCTGGTGTCAGTCATGGCGGCCTGGCGACGTCATGGTGGAGGTGACGATGGGGGCGACGCGGTCGATGCGGGTGGCCAGGTCGGCGAACGCTGCTTCGAACGCGGCGTCGGTGTCGAGGCGGACCGGGTCGGGCACCGACCAGTGCAGCCGGGGTCGGGCCGGGGTGGTGAGTTCCTCGTGAGCGTTGTCGCAGACGGCGATGAGCAGGTCGTCCTCACGCACGATGTCCGCGACGTGCGCGGTGCCGGTCGCGTCCAGATGCAGCCCGTGGCGGTGGGCCACGGCGACGGCGCGCGGGTGCACCCGCTCGGCCGGCTGGGTGCCGGCGGACGCGGCGCTGGTGTGGGTGCGGTCGGACCAGAGAGCGGCGGCGAGCTGCGAGCGGGCGGAGTTGCGGGTGCAGACGAACACCACCCGGCCCACGCCGGACATGGGTGCCGGTGTCAGTGCGGCCAGGGCCTCGGGTCGCAGGTGCAGGTAGGTGCGGCGGCGGTCTCCCTCGGACCGGCTGCGGACGACGAGGCCGGCTTCGCTGAGGACCTTGACGTGGTGGGCGACCAGGTTCGTCGGCATCTGGAGGTCATGGGCCATCTCGCCGGGGGAGGCGTCACCCAGGGTGAGCGCGTCGACGATCGCCAGGCGCGCAGGATCGCCGAGCGCGGCGTGGATCCGGGCGCGGGCTTGCAATGAGTAAAGCTCAGTAGTCATTGACTCAACTATCGCTGAGTGATCTGTGGGCTGTCAAGCGGCATCGACGCGCGGGCCGATGGGGCGGCCGGGTGTGCCGGCAGGGCGGCCCGAGGTTGCTGCTCGCACCCTCGGGTGGCTGTTCCTGTGGCGGCTGGCGTCGAGGTTGATCGGCTGGGTCAGGGCTGACGTCGCGGCTCTGTTGGAGTTGTTCGGTCAGCAGCAGGTCATCAGGTACGACTGCAGCTCGGTCAGCGCCGCGACGGCGCCGTCGCGGTCGGCGCGGTAGTACACCGTCTTCCCCTCGCGCCGCGAGGTTACGATCCGCCCGCGACGCAGCAGGGTCAGCTGCTGCGACGCCGTTGCCTGGCTGATGCCGGCGTGCTCGGCGACTTCCCCGACGGACAGTTCGGCGCCTCGGGAGAACAGCATCATGATCCGCTGTCGCGTTGGACTGCCCAGAGCCTTGAGGAACTCCTGGGTGTCCGGCGCCAGCCCGGTTGGTCCGGCGGCGGGCGCGACCGCCGCGGACTTTGGCTGATCCATGGCCCCACCCTCCCGCATCATCATCATATTGTCATTCAGCGAAACGACGATATGATCATGCCGTGACCATCTCTTCAGAACCAGTCGTGATCGTCGGTGGCGGCCAGTCCGGTCTCGCCGCCGCCCGCGCCGCCCTCGTCGCTGGCCTGCGCCCCGTCGTCCTGGAGGCGGGCGCCGCGCCGGTGGGGTCCTGGCCCGACTACTACGACAGCCTCACCTTGTTCTCCCCGGCCCGATACAGCGCCCTGCCCGGCATGGCCTTCGGCGGGGGAGACCCCGAGCGCTACCCGACCCGCGACGAGGTGGTCGCGTATCTGCGCCGCTACGCCGGCAGCATCGACGCCGAGATCCGCACCGGCGCCCGGGTCACCGCAGTGCACACGCGACCAGGCGGTGGCTACCTCGTCCACACCGACACCGGCGACGAGATCACCGCGGCGGGCATCGTCGCCGCGAGCGGCTCCTTCGGCAACCCGTACCTGCCCGTGCTGCCCGGTCGGGACACCTACGCCGGGGAGGTGCGACACGTAGTGCACTACCGGCGGCCCGAGCCGTATGCCGCCAAGCGGGTCCTCGTCGTGGGTGCCGGGAACTCCGCCGTCCAGGTCGCCTACGAGCTGGCGCAACACGCGCTGGTCACCCTTGCCACCCGGGCACCGATCCAGTTCCTGCCGCAGCGCATCCGTGGTCGGGACCTGCACCACTGGCTCCACGTGACCGGTGCGGACCTGCTGCCCCGGGCGGTGCTCACCCGACTCGTCCGCCACGCGGCAGTGCTCGACAGTGGCGTCTACCGCGACGCGATCACCGCCGGCCAGCTGATCCGCCGGGACATGTTCACCACCTTCACCGCCGATGGCGTCATCTGGTCAGACGGTACGCACGAGGTGGTCGACGCGGTGCTCTTCGCGACCGGCTACCGACCGCACCTCGACTACCTCGCCCCGCTCGGAGCCCTGGATGACGGCATGCCTCGCCACGCGGCGGGTGTCTCCACGAGCCACCGGGGGTTGGTCTACCTCGGGCTGGAGTTCCAGCGGTCGTTCTCGTCCAACACGCTGCGCGGCGTCGGACGCGACGCTTCCCACGTCGTCGCGGCTCTGGCTGGCGGCGCGTCCGGCGGATCGTGGCGCCGCCGGCCGCCTATGAGGCGGTCGCCGGTTCGACGGTGAGCAGCGCGGCGAGTTGGCGCAGGTTCGCCGGTCGGGCCCGGTAGTACACCCATGTGCCGCGCCGCTCGGCGTCGACCAGGCCGGCCTCGCGCAGGGTCCTGAGGTGATGCGAGATGGTCGGACCGGTGAGGTCGAAGGCGGGGGTGAGATCACAGACGCACACCTCGCCGTTGTCGGCGGAGGCGATCATCGACATCAGCTGAAGGCGAACCGGGTCGCCGAGGGCCTTGAACGCCGGCGCGAGCAGCGCGGCGGTCTCGGCCGGCACGCGGTGCTGAGCCAAGGGTTGGCAGCAGAACCCCTCGCTGGTCACGTCGGTGAGGGTGAGCGGCGCAGCTTGCTTCGACATTCCTCTAGGTTGACATCTCTCTAATCAACGTGCAACCCTCTGTTTCGACGGACGTCAAGACAGTGGGACAGGGGGGATCATGTTCAGGCTTACGCCCCGATCGAGGGCATCCATGACTGGTGTCCGATTTTGCGACTCCTGCGCCGAGGTGAGCACGATCGAGCAGCGTGCCCGGCGCCGCTTCGACGCGGCACGGGCCGCCTACGCGATCTTTGGTCGATGATCATCGTCAATGGTTGATAGTCTTAATCGTCTATCGCCGATGAACGATGAAAGGGGAGGTGAGGATGGCCGAGTTGCTCGACCGGACGACGGCGCAGACCTACGCGTCCTGGTTCCGGGCGCTGGCCGACCCGACCCGGGTGCAGATCGTCGAGTACCTCGCCCGGCAGGCTCACGCGACGAGCGTGGGGGAGATCGTCACCGCGATCGGCCTGGCGCAGTCCACCGTCTCGCAGCACCTGAAGATCCTCACCGAGGTGCGGTTCGTCCTCGTCGAGCCGGTCGGCACCGCCCGCCACTACCGGATCAACGACGTCTGCGTCGACTGCTTCCCCTCCGCCGCGGACGTGGTCATGGGTCGACCCGCCCCCAGCCCGAACGGAACCTGCTGATGACCGACATCACGGTGCGCCCCCTGCGGGGCGAGGACGCCGAGCGGGTCCTGGGCATCTACCAGGCCGGGCTCGACGCCGGCAACGCCAGCTTCGAGATCACCGCACCGACCTGGTCGGTGTTCGACGCGGCGAAGCTGCCCGATCACCGCTTCGTCGCGGTGGACACCGATGACAGGGTGCTCGGTTGGATCGCCGTCGCACCCACCTCGGCACGCGGCGTCTACGCCGGGGTGGTCGAGCACTCCGTCTACGTCGATCCCGCCGCGCAGGGCCGCGGCATCGCCCGGCTGCTGCTGCACCGGCTGATCACCTCCACCGAGGCCGCCGGCATCTGGACCATCCAGTCCGGAGTCTTCCCCGAGAACGCCGCCAGCCTCACCCTGCACGAGCGGGCCGGCTTCCGGGTCATCGGCGTACGCGAGCGGATCGGTCGTCACCACGGCCGCTGGCGCGACGTCGTCCTGCTCGAGCGGCGCAGCCCCGTCGTCACCTGACCAACCGCAGGCCCTCACCCGTGGGCCCGTCCACCCGTTTGATTCGATAGTTGCCAAAGTAGAGGAGTCTTGCTGATGAGCACCCTGAACGAGCTGCCCGTCATGGTCGTCGGCGCCGGCCCGGTAGGCCTGGCCGCCGCCGCGCACCTGCACGAGCGGGGCATCGCCTTCACCGTCCTCGAAGCCGGCGACACCCCGGGCGCCGCCGTACGCCAGTGGGGGCACGTGCGCGTCTTCTCGCCGTGGCGCTACAACATCGACCCGGCCGCCCGCCGCCTCCTCGACGCGGCCGGTTGGGTCGCCCCCGACCTGGAGACGCTGCCCACCGGAGCGGAGCTGGCCCGCGACTACCTCCAGCCCCTCGCCCAGCTGCCGCAGCTCAAGCCGCACCTGCGCTACGGCACCCGGGTCGAGGCGATCAGCCGCCGGGGCCTGGACCGGCTGCGCACCGCTGGCCGTGACTCCACCCCGTTCCTGATCCGCCTCACCGACGGCGAGGAACTGCTCGCCCGCGCCGTCATCGACGCGTCCGGCACCTGGGACACCCCGAACGTCCTGGGCGCATCCGGCCTGCCCGCCCACGGCGAGACCACCGTCGCCGCGTTCCTGGAGCACGCGCTGCCCGATGTTCTCGGCGCGGCCCGGGACCGCTTCGCCGGCCGGCACACCCTCGTCGTCGGGGCCGGCCACTCCGCCGCGAACACCCTTCTGTCCCTGGCCGAACTGGCCGAGTCCACGCCGGGCACCGCGGTGACCTGGGCGATCCGGGCCGCCTCACCGGCGCGTACCTACGGCGGCGGTGACGCCGACGCCCTCCCGGCGCGTGGCGCCCTGGGCTCCCGGCTGCGCGCGCACGTCGACGCCGGCCGGATCCGGTTGCTCACCGGCTTCTCCGTGCACGCCCTCACCCCGACAGCCGGTCGGGTCACTGTGGTGGTGCGCCACGCCGACGGCGGTGAGGAGTCCGTCACCGTCGACCGGATCGTCGCCGCCACCGGCTTCCGCCCCGACCACTCGATCGCCGCCGAGCTGCGCCTGGACCTCGACCCGATCATGGGCGCCACCCGCGCCCTCGCGCCGCTGATCGACCCGAACGAGCACTCCTGCGGCACCGTTCCCCCACACGGCGTGAACGAACTCGCCCACCCGGAAACCGGCTACTACGCCGTCGGTATGAAGTCCTACGGCCGGGCACCCACGTTCCTCATGGCCACCGGGTACGAGCAGGTCCGCTCCGTCGTCGCCGCCCTCGCCGGCGACTGGGACGCCGCCCACGCCGTCCAGCTCGACCTGCCCGAAACCGGCGTCTGCAGCAGCAACCCCGCCGACTCCGCCACCGGCGACAGCTGCTGCGGGCCGACGTCCGCGGCCGAGCCGGCGGCACGCGGACTCGCCACCGGCATCTCTGGCGGGTTGCTGTCCAGGCCTTTGAACCTGGTCACCCTCGACGCCGCGCCCGCTCAGGCCGGCGGCTGCTGCAGCTGATCTCCACCGCCACGACCGGGCCTTCCCCTACGCCGGTACCACCTGCCGATCGTCGGCGGCGTCGTGGATGGCCATCGAGTCCTGCCGGCCGGGTTCCTCGTTCAGAATGGCGCAGTTCAGCCAGGCCTCCGGGATGGCGAAACCGTCCACGAGTGTGCGCATGTGTGGGCGCAGCTCCTTGAGCAGGCCGTTCACCACGGCAGTGATCGCCTTGGAGCGGGCCGGTGTCAGCCGGCCATGCTCCAGGAACCAACCCTTGTTGGCCTCGATCACGCTGAGCGCGTAGAGGTCGCAGACACGGGAGAGCAGCGCCCGGACCGCGGGGTCGGCGATGTCGTCGATGCCGGCGACGAACGCCTCCAGGGTGACCCGGTCGATGTGCGCGGTGGCGACCGCGAGAACGTGGTCCTGGACGTCGTTGAAGATGTCGAAGGAACGGTCCTTCTTGGTGGCCGCGCCGTTGCGGAGCCGGCGGACAGCGCCGTCGAGGAGGTGCCTCTCGCGGTCCTCGAAGGCCTTGAGCTGCCAGCCGCGGTCGGTGACGGCGACCTCGTCGTCCCGGCCGGGCACCGCGCTGATCAGCCGTTCGATGAGCGAGCGTGCGGCGGTGCGCTCGAGCACCATCTCGCGGACCTGGTCGGCGACGAAGGAAGCGCGTCCCCAGCCGTCCAACGAGCCGAACGCGTCCCGGTGGCCGGTGAGCAGCCCCTTGGCCACCAGTTGCAGCAGCACCGTGTTGTCGCCCTCGAACGTGGTGAAGACGTCGGTGTCCGCCTTCAGACCGGGCAGGCGGTTCTCGGCCAGGTAGCCGGCGCCGCCGCACGCCTCGCGGCACATCTGGATGGTGCGGGTGGCATGCCAGGTCTGCGCCGCCTTGAGGCCGGCGGCCCGGGACTCCAGCTGCCGCTGTCGCTGCTCGTCGACCGGGCCGTCGCCGCCCTGCACCTCGCTGAGCGAGGTGAGCAGCTCGGTCTGGGCGAAGTGCAGGGCGTACGTGGTGGCCAGGGCGGGCAGCAGCTTGCGCTGGTGGGCCAGGTAGTCGTTGATCAACACCTCCCGGTCCGCGCCGGGCGTGCCGAACTGGCGGCGGATGTCGCCGTAGCGCACCGCGATGGTCAGGGCCGACTTGGTGGCCGCGGACGCGGCGCCGCCCACGCTCACCCGGCCGCGGACCAGGGTGCCGAGCATGGTGAAGAAGCGTCGGGAGTCGTTCTCGATCGGGCTCGAGTACGAGCCGTCCTCGGCGACCTGACCGTACCGGTCCAGGAGCATGTCGCGGGGCACTGTCACGTGGTCGAAGCTGAGCCGCCCGTTGTCCACGCCGAGCAGGCCGCCCTTGGGCCCGGCGTCGCCGATCGTCACGCCGGGCAGCGGATTGCCCTGGGCGTCGCGGATCGGGACCAGCCACGCGTGCACGCCGTGCCGTCGACCGTCGGTGATCAGTTGGGCGAAGACCACCGCCATCCGCCCGTCCCGTGCGGCGTTGCCGATGTAGTCCTTGCGGGCCGCCTCGTGTGGCGTGTGCAGGTCGAAGGTCTGGGTCTGCGGGTCGTACGTGCAGGTGGTGCGCAGTTGCTGGACATCGGAGCCGTGGCCGGTCTCGGTCATCGCGAAACAGCCGAAGATCCGACCCGAGATGATGTCCCGCAGGTAGGCGTCGTGGTGTCGTCTGGTGCCGAGGGCGGCGACGGCGCCGCCGAACAGGCCCCACTGCACGCCTGCCTTGACCATCAGCGACAGGTCGACCTGCGCCAGCATCTCGCTGGCCACGATCGACCCGCCGACGTCGGACCTGCCGCCGTACTCGCGGGGAAAGGCCGACGCCATGCCCAGCTCGGCGGGGAGTTCGGTGAGCAGTCGGGTGATCCGCTCCCGTGCCTGGTCACCGGTCTCGCCGTACACCGGGAGGAAGCGCGCGTCGAGGTGGTTCCGGTGGGCGTTGCGGACGTCGGCCCACGGTCCGTCGAGCACGTCTCGCAGGCGAGCGAGGTCGATGTGATCGGGCATGATCCCCCCTCAGCTAACGGGCATAAGGTGCAGACTGTGCCCAATCAAGAATACCGACGCCACGGTGAATGGCTGGGGAAGATCATTGTGAGAGGGGACACCCCGGGACGTTGTGTGATTGTTTCCATCAATCCCGGCCACACTCTGGAACTGCCCTCCAGGTCAGGCGCACAGGTCGCGGCGGCGGTAGCCGATCGTGCCCGCGACCGCTCCTGCTGCGGCGATGCCGGCCATCACCGCCGCGGCCGACCAGGCCGGTGCGGTGGCCGGCACCGCGGCAAGGTGCGCGAACGGGGACAGCGCACGGACCCAGGCGGGCGCGTCGACGCTGTCGGCGAGGACCTGCCACAGGAACCCACCAGCGGCCGGAAGAGCGCCGATCGCCGCGACGGCGCGGGGCCTCCATCCGAGGGCCAGGACGCCGGCCCCCAGGCAGAGCGCCACGATCGGTACGACGTTCCAGGCGCCGGCGAGCGCGCCGACGACCCCGAGACCGGCATGGACAGTGGACGCGCCGGCCCACATGGCAAGGCCCGACAGCGTGATCAGGACCAGCGCGGCGCACCCGGCGACGGTCGCCTCGGCGGCCAACAGCCGTAGTCGGGTCACCGGTGCGGCCAGCACCAGGGTGAGACGCCGCGCATTCTCGTCAGCGGCGATGGCGGCGAGCCGCACCGAGACGAACACCCCGACCGGGACGGCCAGCAGCGTGAACATGGTGGCCGCGTAACCCTCCACAGTGCTGAGTGCGGGGAAGCCGGCCTGGGCCGCCATGGCCGCGAACTGGGGGTTGTCGGTCAGGAACTCGGTCATGGACCGGGCGATCAGGCCCAGGAGCAGGAAGTACGCGCCAGTTCCGGCAGACCACGCGGCCAGCGGTCGCATGGTGCGCCGTACCGCGAAGGCCGGCACCGAACCGAGCAACGCGGTACGCGCCGGCCGGCTGCCGGCCGCCGCCAGAGTCCCGGCGCCGACGTCACGCCGCGCCGCAAGCCGACCTGCGAGGGCCAGCAGCAGGAGCGCGGCACATGTCAGCACCGACACCGGCAGCCCTCGACCGGTGTCGAACGGGCGGGTCAGCGCCACCAGCCCGAACGGGGACAGCCACCGAAGCCAGGCCAGCGCGGGGACACCGTCGCCGACCATCCGCATGAGGAGCCCGACCACCAGCACGGCGGCAGCGGCACCGTTGGCCGCCGACCGGCTGGAGAACAGCTGCGCGCCGACTCCTCCGACGGCGACGAAGAAGAGGCCGACGGCAGCAAGGCCGGTGCCGTGCAGCGCTGCACCGGTGCTTTCCGCTCCTGCGGCGATCATCGCCGTCGCTGTCGCCGCTCCGACAAGGACCGGAACGACGGCCAGCACTCCGAGGTGATGACGGACAGCCTCGGCGAGGGTGTTGCGGCCGGACAGGAGCAGATCCCACCGGCCGGCGTCCTCCTCCCCACGGGTGATTCGGGTGGCAGCCAGCATCGCCCACACACCGAGCAGGACCGCCAGGACGCTCCCCGTACGCCACACCGTGAAACCGCCGGCCTGGTCGAGCGCGACCGGATCGCCGAACAGGGTGCGGATCGCGGGGTTGCGGGCCAGTGCCGCCACGGCGGCCGGATCCAGCGCGTCCGCGCGGTAACCGACCACCACCAGGGCGGACATGCCCGCGCAGACGGCGGTCACGACCACCGCACCCCGGCGTACCTGTCGCACTGCGAGCCCTCGGAGCGCCGGTTGCGGGCGGGTTACCGGCGTCGCGGTCGCTGTCATCGGGGGCTCTGCCCGTAGTAGGCGAGGAAGATCTCCTCCAGGCTCTGCTCGCGGACGACGATCGTCGCCACATCAGCGTCGGCCAGGGCGCGCAGCGCCGCGCCGGGGGAGCCGTTGAGGGTGAATCGCACTGTCGCCGGGCCGTCTTCGTGCAGACCGTCGACGCCGAGGACGCCGGTGAGGTCCGGTGGTGTGCCGGTGAACGTTGCGGCCACCTCGGTGTGGTGCAGCCGGCGTAGCTGGGCGACGGAGGCCACCTCCACCAGTTGGCCGGCGCGTAGGATGCCGACGCGGTCGCAGACGGCCTCGACCTCGGCGAGCTGGTGGGAGCTGAGAAAGACCGTCTGCCCGTTGTCGCGGGCAACCCCGACGGCCTGCCGGAACTGCAGTTCCATGAGCGGATCCAGGCCGCTGGTGGGCTCGTCCAGCACCAGCAGAGGCGCCCGGGTGGCGAACGCCGCGATCAGAGCGACCTTCTGCCGGTTGCCCGTCGAGTAGGTGCCGGCCGGTTTGGACACGTCCAGCGCGAACCGTTGGATGAGTTCGTCGCGGTACGCGGTGTCGGTACCGGGGCCGATACGGGCGAGCAGGTCCAGCACCTCGGCGCCGGTCATCCGAGGCCACAGCGCCACATCCGCCGGTACGTAGGCGAGCCGGCGATGGGCGGCGGCGACGTCGGCGGCGTCGGTGTCGAAGATCCGCGCCCGTCCGGAGGTGGGTCGGGCGAGGCCGAGCAGCAGCCGGATCGTTGTTGACTTTCCGGCGCCGTTGGGGCCGAGGAACCCGAACACCTCGCCCGCCGCGACGTCGAGGGTGAGGTCGTCGAGAGCGAGTAAGCGTCCATACCGCTTGGACAGATTTTCGGTGCGCAGGGCAGAAACGCCCATCGGAGCCTCCAGGAGCCACAGCACGACATGACCTGCCGACCAGACTTCCCGGCGCACCTGATGGGAGAGTACTCCCGGCGCTCGCGGCTCGGGGACCCGCCGGGCTGGCGTTCGGGCTACTGCTTCCGGTGTTCGGCAACGGCCTCAGCGAGATGTCGGCCGGGTGCTGACCTGGATGCCGGGTGGGAAGGCCGGCGACGATGTGGGCATGACAAGCGACATCGCCCTGCTCACCGAGGACCTGACCAAGTTCTATGGCCAGCGTCGCGGTATCGAAGGGCTCAGCCTGGAGATTCGTGCCGGGGAGGTGGTGGGTTTCCTCGGCCCGAACGGTGCAGGGAAGACCACCACCATCCGGCTGCTGTTGGACTTCCTGCGCCCCACTCGTGGACACGCGACCGTGCTCGGACTCGACCCGCGCCGGGACAAGGCCGCACTGCACCGTCAGATCGGCTATCTGCCCGGCGAGCTCGTGTTTCCCGGGCGGGACAGGGCGGAGGACCTGCTGCGCTTCTTCGCCGCGGCACGCGGCGGCGTGGCCTGGTCGCAGGTGACCGAGCTCGCGGAGCGGCTCGACCTGGACCTCTCACGCCCGGTACGGACGATGAGCAAGGGCAACAAGCAGAAGGTCGGGTTGGTGCAGGCGTTCATGCACCGGCCGGCGGTGCTGGTCCTGGACGAGCCGACCAGTGGGCTGGACCCCCTCATGCAGCAGGAGTTCCTGGCCATGGTCCGCGAGGCCAGACTTGCCGGGCAGACCGTCTTCATGTCCTCTCACGTCCTGGCCGAGGTGCAGCAGGCGGCCGATCGGGTCGCCATCGTCCGCGCCGGCCGGCTGGCCGCGGTCGAGCGGGTCGAGTCACTGGGAAAGCGGGCGGTCCGCGCCGTCGAGATTCACTTCGATGATCCGGTGGACCCGGCAGAGTTCAGTGTCCTGCCCGGAGTGCGTGACGTGGTGGTGTCCGGGCCGGTACTGAAATGCACTGTCGACGGCCGCATCGACCCGCTGATCAAGGCGGCGGCGCGTCATGAGGTGATGGACATGTTGTCGGCCGAACCCGACCTGGAAGAGACGTTCCTGTCGTTCTACTACCACGGGGAAGGAGCCGGCGATGCTTCCCGCGCTGGTGCGTAAGAGCTGGCGGGACGACCGCCTGGCATTGATCGGTTGGGCCGGTGGCGTCGCCGCCTTCACCGCCATCTACACCTCGTTCTACAGCCAGTTCCAGGGAGCTGCGGAGCTGAAGCAGGACGCGTTGCCCCAGGGCATGTTGGACTTCCTCGGCATCGCCGACATGCTGTCGCCCGCCGGCTATCTGCAGGCGACCATCTTCAGCCTGGTCGGCCCACTGCTGGTCCTGATGTGCGCCATCACGCTGGCCGCCCGCACGATCGCTCGACCGGAGGAGGACGGTGGCATGGAGCTGATGCTGACCAATCCGGTCTCGCGTGCCGCTTTCGCCTGGCAACGGCTGGCCGCCGCCGGGAGCGCGCTCACCGGAATCGCCGCCATCCCGTGGATCCTGCTGATGATTATTGTTCCCTGGATCGGCATGGACATCCCGCTGTCCAACGTCGCCGCCGCGTCCGCCGGTCTGGTCGCCCTGGTGTGGTGTTTCGCCGGCATCGCCTTCCTCGTTGGCGCCGCCACGGGGAAACGGGCTGCCGTTCTCGCGATCACCGGTGGCCTTGCCGTGGCCACCTACATGGCCAACGCCATCGGCGGCATGGTGGACGGGTGGCACTGGGTTCGCTGGCTGTCACCGTTCCACTACTTCATCGGCACCGACCCACTGCACACCGGCTGGCACCCGGCCGAGCTTCTCGCCCTCGTGCTCCTTGGTGCCGCGGCCACGATCGCCGGCGTTATCGTCTTCGACCGCCGCGACATCGGTGTGTAAACCTCAGGTTGGTGGCCGCCGCTCGTCGACGGCCACCACCATGTGGACAAGGAACAGCCCATGAGCGACGACACCTCGCTGGCCGCCGACTGTCAGGATCTGCTGTCCGTCCCGGCCGGTGCCCGGCGTCAGGCGGCGGCCAGCCTGGGTGCCCGCGCAGCGGGTCAAGGGCTCAAGCTGCGCGAGCTCGTTACCGGTCTGCTGGATGCCACAACCGCCCACTGGAGCGCCAGCCCGGTCGCGTCGACCGACACTGCGCCCGCCGTGCATTCTCGCGCCGAGACACTCCTGGACACCGCGCGTGTCCTGCTCACCGCCGCCCTGGACGGGTACGCCCGGCAGAACCGTGCCGAGCTCGATCGCCACGACAACGAACGTTCCGTGTTCGTCAACGACCTGCTCACCGGTAGGGCCGATCCCGGTGACCTGGCCGAGCGCGCACACCGATATGGCATCCGCCTGTCGGCCACCCACACCGTCCTCATCGCCCGTGCGGCCGGCCTGACCACCGGCATCACGCACCGCATCGATGCCGCACTGGCCTCCAGGTTCGGCGAAGGCAACACCCTCACCACTCTCCGCGACGGCGACGTGGTCTGCATCAGCGCCGGCGGTCTACGCGGCATCGCGGCCGAACTCGCCCACCTGCTCCTCACCGAGCTCGGCGCGGGCAACTGGCAGATTGCCGTCGGGCGTACCCAACCAGGGGTGCATGGCCTGGCCACCTCCCTCGACGAGGCCCGCCACACCCTCGACCACGCCGCCAAGCTCGGCTTCACCACGCCCGTACTCAATGCCGCCGATCTGTTGGTGTTCCCCGTGCTCCTGCGTGACCGCGACGCCATCACCGACCTGGTGACCACGGTCCTCGGGCCACTGACCACGGCGCGCGGCGGTGCCGAGCCGTACCTGGAGACCCTGTCGGTGCTCTTCGACAATCAGGGCAACCACACCGCGACCGCCCGGCAGATGCACCTGTCCGTTCGTGCGATCACCTATCGCCTCGACCGCATCCGGGATCTGACCGGCTACCACCCCGGGGAGCCGACCCAACGGTTCACGCTGCAAACAGCCGTACTCGGCGCTCGACTGCTCGGCTGGCCGCGATAGCCCAGGAGCACCGGATCAGGAAGGCGTCGTCCGGGTCGTCTGCTCCTCGTAGACGTCGGGCACTCCGTCGGCGTCGCTGTCGCGTTCCTCCAGGGCGCAGACCCCCTGGTAGTGCCGATTGCGAGCGCGTAGGACGACGGTGGCCAGCGCCGCTGACAGCAGCGACCCGAGCAGGACTCCGATCTTGGAGTGGTCGTCGCGTTCGGTGCCGGCGCCGAAGGCCAGTTCGCCGATCAGGAGCGACACGGTGAAACCGACCCCGGCCAGCAGTGCCAGCCCTGCCATGTCCCACCAGACGAGCCCTTCGGCGAGCCGGGCCCGGGTGAATCGCTGCACCAGCCAGGTGGCGCCGAGGACGCCGGCGGCTTTCCCCAGCACCAACCCGACCATCACCCCCAGGGCGACCGAGTCGGTCAGGGTCGCGCCCAGGCCGCCCGCCCCGGCGAGCGAGACGCCGGCGGCGAAGAACGCGAACACCGGGACCGCGACCCCGGCGGACAGGGGCCGGATGCGGTGTTCGAAGTGTTCTGCCAGGCCAGGGCCGGGCCCCGGTTTGCGGCGTAGCACCGGCACGGTGAAGGCCAGCGCGACCCCGGCGACGGTGGCATGCACACCGGAGGCGTGCACGAGCGCCCACGTCGTGATGGCCAGCGGCAGGAGCAGCCACCAGGACCGCACCCGGCGCTGTACCAGCAGACCGAACAGCGCCATCGGGGCCAGCGCCAGCAGCAGCGGCCCGAAGTGCAGGGAACTGGTGTAGAAGACCGCGATGATCACAATGGCCAGCAGATCGTCGACCACGGCGAGAGTGAGCAGAAAGGTCCGCATCGCCGAGGGCAGACTTGTGTTGATCACCCCGAGCACGGCGAGGGCGAACGCGATGTCCGTGGCGGTCGGGATCGCCCATCCGGTCAACGCCCCGTCGTCGGCCCCGACGTTGAACGCCACGTAGATCAGCGCCGGTAGCGCCATGCCGCCGAGTGCGGCAGCGACGGGGAGCATCGCCCGGCGGGGCTCGCGCAGGTCACCGGCGACGAACTCGCGCTTGAGCTCCAGCCCCGCGACGAAGAAGAAGATCGCTAACAGGCCGTCGGCGGCCCACTGTGCCAATGAGAGATCGAGGTGCAGCGCGCCCGGTCCCACTGTGGCGTCGGAGAGGGAGCGGTACGCCTCGGACCAGGGCGAGTTCGCCCAGGCGAGGGCAAGCACCGCGGCCACCAGCAGCAGCACCCCACCAACTGTTTCGGTCCGCAGGATGTCCCCGATCCGGCGTACCTCGGGCCAACTCCTGCGGCTGAGCAGCAGTGGCGTACGGTTCGCCGGTGGTTTGGCCATCGGGATCCTCCGGTGGGGTCGGTGACAGAATCGCCGACCAGTCTTCCCGGCACACCGGCTTCCACGTTAGCCAAACGACGACCATCAGGATGTCACCGCCCCTGGGGCGTGACAGAGCCCGATCCGCTGCTACGCAGCGCGCGGTGTGGTTACCCCTGGTAGTGGCTACGCCGTGGGCCGCTGAGCCGCAACGTGTTGCAGATGTCGAAGACGCCGGGCACGTCGGAAGCGAGTTCCGCCGCGACCTGCCGGGTGTTCGGGTCACTCACCACGCCGGCGAGGATGACGACCCGGTTCTGCACGGAGACGACGATCTGCTGGCGCCGGGTGGTCCAGTCGATGCTCAGGCGCTGCGCGACGAGCGCCTCGATGCGTCGGTCCTCGTGATCCGGCTCGGGCCGGTTCGGGGTGTCGCCGAACCAGTTCTCGTCGGGTAATGGCCATGGCAGGTACACGGTCAGCTCCTTGCTCGTGGCGAAGCGGGGGCGGAATCGCGGCCGGTGAGACGTCCACGTCGGGCACCTGTGCCGTCGCTGCGTCGCCCCCGGTTCACGGGGCGTCGGACGGTTGGGGCTTGGCGGTGGCGACGACGAGCACGACGCCGCAGCCGGCGAGGCCGACCTGGATGACCAGGGTCAGGAGGTTGAGGGTGCCGGTGTCGATGCCCGCGAGCCGGGCGAGGATGGTGCCCGCCAGCGCGGCGACCACCCCGACGGACACGGTCAGCCAGATCGGGGCTTCCCGGCGTCCCGGGATGACGAGCCTGCCGAGCAGGCCACTTGCGACGCCGACAAGGAGCGCGGTGACGAGACCGGCGATGCTCATGGGCTTCCTCGGGTGTCCTCGGAGTACGGGTGCCGAAGCGGGTGGCAGCCGGTCTCGACGTACGCCACGGGGAGCACCGGCCGATCCAGGTCGATCAGGAACGGGCGGCCGTCGCGGCGGAGGGCGTGCGCTCCGACGCCGAACCCTCGGACAACTGGGCGAGGGCGTCCTCGCGGCTGTCGAAGATGGGGAAGGCCCCGTCCAGGCGCATCGTGTGCAGGACGGTGCGGACGAACCGTGATGGCGCGGCCAGGCAGAGCCTGGCCCCACGGTCTCGGGCGTCGCGGTGGGCGCGGACCAGGAGGCCCAGGCCGGTGGAGTCGATGAGGTGTACCCGGCTCAGGTCGACCACGATGTGCCCGCCCATCTCAGCGGCGTGCCGCAGGGCGTTGCGCAGCGTCTCGCCGGTGTCGAGATCGACGTCACCGGCGGCGGCGACAACTGTCACGTCGTCCACGTGGTCGATGCCGAGGATCCCGCCGGGACCGTGGTCCCCGCACGACGCGTGGCCACCACCGGCGGGCGGCAGCAGGCTGCAGTGCGGGCAGCGGTGCGGGCCGGTGGCGAACGGGGAACCGCTCCACCCCTGTTCGGATACCAGGGTCCAGACGACCTCCGCGTCGGGGAGCACGCACGCGGTGGCCTTGACGGAGTCGCCGCAGGTGTCGCAGATCAGGGTCATCAGGTGGTCGTCCGGGACTACGGTCATTCTGCTGGTCCTTCCTGGGGCCGTGTCCTCGCGTGCGGTGGGACACGGCGTTCGTGCAGAGCCGGAGCTGGGCCGCTCCCGAGCCCTGATGGTCGGCGACCCGGATAGCGTTCAGCCCGAGGTGAAAAGGTGGGACGCTCCGTCAGGTCGCGGCCCTGACCGAGGCGCGGCCGTGAGCGACCAACGCCGGCGGTGCGGCGGTGGGTCCCCGCTCCGCCGGCGGCGTGCCGGGCGGCGACGAGGGGGCGGTGTCGACGATCGGCAGGATCTGGTCCAGACGGGCGGTGTGCAGGATGCGCCGGATGCGCGGGTTCGGGTTGCGGACGGTGAGGACCCCGTCGAGCCGGGCGAGTCGCCGGTGCACATCGAGCAGGAGGCCGATGGCGGCGGCGTCGATGTGCCGGCAGCCCGACAGGTCGACCACCACCTGTGCGGGACGCAGGGCCACCAGTCGGTCGAACACTGCTCCGGTCGCCGGCAGGCAGGCCAGGTCGAACTCGGTGACGCACACCTCGACCAGCGGCAGCGTGCACGGCGTGGTTGTCAGCGGTCCGGTCACGGGCACACACCCCCTTTTTCTTCGCGGACGCGGTCGACTAGGACCCTGCCGTGCCCGCTTGGCGGTCACCACGCGGATCTGTGACAGTTCCGTGACAAATCTGCCAACCTGCCGTCGCGGTTGGCAGCCGAGCCGGTCGTCTGGGGATGATGCCCGGTATGACGGCCGTACTGGTGATCGAGGACGACGACCGCATCCGTTTGGCGTTGCTGCTCGCACTCGAGGACGAAGGCTATGACGCTCTCGGCGCGGCCACCGCAGAAGAGGGCCTGCGCGTGCAGCGCCGCGACCCGGCCGACTACGTGCTCGTCGACCTGATGCTGCCCGGTCTCGACGGGTTCGAGTGCATCCGACAGCTGCGCCGTGACGATGACGTGCCGATCGTGGTGGTCAGCGCCCGCGACGACACCCACGACATCGTCGCCGCCCTCGAAGCCGGGGCCGACGACTACGTCGTCAAGCCGGTAGCGATCAAGGAACTGACCGCCCGACTGCGCGCCCTGCGGCGCCGTGCCCGTACCGGTGCCGCGGGGCACACGCCGGAGCCCGTGCCGGTGCTCGTGGTCGGCGAGCTGGAGATCAGCCCCGACGGGGGAGAGATCCGCCGCGCCGGCCAACCCGTACCGGTCACCCGCACCGAGTTCCGGCTGCTGTGCGAGCTGGCCGAGCACGCCGGCCGGGTGCTGTCCCGCCAGCAACTGCTGGAACGGGTCTGGGGGTACGACAGCGGAGACGAGCGGCTCGTCGACGTCCACGTGGGCCGGCTGCGGCAGAAGATCGAGCCCGACCCGGCGAACCCGCGGCACCTGGTCACCCTGCGGGGCCTGGGCTACAAGCTGCAGCGATGAGACGCCTCGGACTGCGTACCCGGGTGACCGCCGCGTTCGCCGTCGGCGCGCTCCTGCTTTCGGCGTCGATGGCCCTGATCTCCTACGACCTGACCCGCCGGTCCCTGCTCGACGAGCGGGAACGCACCGCCCTGCGCGCCGCCTACTTCGACGCCACAGTCGTTCGCGCCGGGATCGACACGGACACCCCGGACGTGGTGGAGGTGCTCCGGTCGTTGGACACCGGGGGAAGCCGTCGGCCGGTGCTGCACCTCAACGGCGAGTGGTACGCGCGCGCCGCCGATCCGGGCACCACCGCCGCCATCCCCGCCGAGCTGCGTCGGGTCGTCGCCGCCGGGGAACCCGCCGTGCAGCGGGTACGCGTCGATGGGCAGTCCGCCCTGGTGGTCGGGGTGCCGCTGTCCGCGTCCGCGGCGTACTTCGAGGTCAACTCGCTGCGGGAGCTGGAGCAGACGTTCCAGGTTCTGGCCCTCGCGCTGACCACCGTCGCGATCATGGTCGCCGGGTCCGGGGCGGCACTCGGCTGGTACGCCACCCGGCACGGGCTGCGCCCGCTGACCGCTGTCGCCGACGCGGCCGAGAAGATCGCGGCCGGCGACTTCAGCGCCCGCCTCGACACGGCCACCGACCCCGACCTGACCCGCCTGTCCTCCTCGTTCAACCAGATGGTCGACCGCCTCGCCCACCGCATCGAACGGGACCGCCGGTTCGCCGCCGACGTCAGCCACGAGCTGCGCTCGCCGTTGCAGACCCTCGCCGCGGCGGCCAGTGTCCTGGCCCGCCGTCGGGAACACCAGGACGAACGGACCGCCATCGCGGCCGGGCTCGTCGCCGACGAGATCGACCGTTTCCAGCGGCTCGTCAACGACCTGATCGACCTGGCCCGCAGCGACCAGCCCGCCCACCGGGCCCCCGTGGACGTCGTGGCGCTGGCCCGCGACGCCTGCCGCGCCCTCGACCTGCCCACGACGCTCATCCAGCTCGCCCCCGACGTGCCGGCGACGTGGCTGGTGGAGCGGCGCCGCGTCGCGCAGGTCCTGGCGAACCTGCTCGACAACGCGGTGACCTACGGGGGTGGTCCCGCCGGCGTCCGGCTGGGTCGCGACGGTGCCGCCGGAGTCATCGAGGTCGAGGATGACGGACCGGGCGTGCCCGTCGAGGACCGCGAGGCGATCTTCGACCGTTTCGTTCGGGGGCGGGCGGCGCACACCCGCGGCACCGGCGACGGCACAGGGCTCGGGCTCGCGCTGGTCGCGCAGCACGCCGCGGCACATGGCGGACACGTCACCGTCGGCGACCGGCCCGGCGGCGGCGCCCGCTTCCGCGTCACCCTGCCGGGGAGCCTGCCGTGAAACATCGTCATCTCGTCGTCCTGGCGGTTGCCGCGCTGCTGAGCGGCTGCAGCATCCCGACCGATGACGCCCCCCGGGTGGTGCAGGCACCGCAGGGGCCATTCCAGAGCTCCGCGTCCGCCGACACGAGCGCGCCGGTCGGCCCGGCCGCCGAGACGCTCTGCTTCGTGCGGGACAACCGGATCATCCCGTTCGTCCGGCGGGTCGACCGGCCACCCACCGTCGAGGAACAACTGCGCCATCTGCTGGCCGGACCCACGGCGGCCGAACGTGACACCGACCTGACCACCGCGCTGGCGGGAGCGGTCAACGCCGCCGGGGTCACGGTGACCGGCACCGAGGCCCGCGTCGTGGTCGACACACCCGGTGAGGAGACCGGCCGCAGCGACGAGGTCCTCGCGTTCGGGCAGATCGTCTGCACCCTCACCAGCCGTGACGACGTCACCACCGTCACGTTCTCCCGTGACGGCCGGCCGCTCCGGGTGCCCCGCGCGGACGGTTCACTGTCCGAACAGCCCCTCACCCGCGTCGATTTCGCCCCGCTGATCGCCCCTCGTTGACAGTCGTCCATCCTGCGCCGGTACGGGCACCGCGCCGGGTGGTGCGGGCGGGCCCGGCGATGGTGCCGGGCCCGCCCGTGTCAGCTGATCAGGCGAGGGGAGCGAGCCGGAACTGCTGGTTGGTCTGGCCGTGGCAGTCGTACAGCTGGATCTGGGCTCCGTTGCTGGTGCTCCAGACGTCCAGGCATCGCCCGGACTGGACGCTGCTGATGGTGCCGTTGGAGTTGACGTTCCACTGCTGGTTGGTCTGGCTGTGGCAGCTGTAGATCTGCACCGCCGCGCCGTTGCCGGAGCCGGCGGCGTCGAGGCACATGGTGCCGTACACCTGTAGTTGTTTGCCCGAGGTGTAGGTCCAGGCCTGGTTGGTCTGCTTGTTGCAGGTGTAGAGCTGAACCCGGGTGCCGTTGGTGGTCGCCGCGTTGGGCACGTCGACGCACCGACCGGACTGGGTGCCGACGATTTCGCTGGCCGAGGCGGGCGGGTTCGTGGGCGGGTCGGTGGGCGGGTCGGTCGGCGGGGTGGTCGGCGTCGTCGGCAGCAACGGGCAGGTGCTGCGGGAGGTGACCACACCGCTGGAGTCCAGCAGCGGGCAGAGGAACTGGCTGTACCGGGCGTCGTTGTCGATGAACATCTTGAGGAACGGCAACATGGTCCGGATCATCACCGGGTTCGAGCGTCCGACCATGAACCCGTGGTCAGCGCCGGCGACCTCCAGGTACATACTCTCCGTCGTGCTCGGCAGGCTGTTGTACAGGCCGGTGGCGTAGGACGGGGTGACGACCGTGTCGGCCTGCCCGGAGAAGATCATTGTGGGCACCCGGTCGTTGGCCAGGTTCGATGACGGCGAGTACGGCGCGATGCCGACCGCGGCCTTCAACGACGATCGCCGGATGGCGGCACTCAGCGCGCCACCGCCGCCCATGGAGTGACCGGCGACCGCCAGCCGGGTGGGGTCGACGCGGTCGCGTACCGGGCTCTGCTGGGTCAGGTAGTCCAGCGCGGCGAGCAACTGGGTGCCCCGGGCGGTGTCGAAGTCGTTACGGCTGTTCGTCTCGATGCCGATCACGACGAAGCCGTGCGAGGCCAGCCACGGCCCCATCCAGGCCAGTTCCGCGGAGAACAACGCTGTGTAGCCCGGCGAGATCGCGATGGCCCCGAAGGTGCCCTGGCTGGTGTCGGTCGGGTAGTAGATCCGGCCGCCGTTGAAGCCGTACCCGGTCGGGACGCTGACGGAGGTGTTGGCGAACGGGCCGTTCTCCGTGGCGACGCTGGTCCGGGTCGGGTCCGGGCCGCGCTGGTACGGGTTGTCGGCGGCCGACGCCGATCCGGTCGCCACGGTGATGGAGAGCAGGCCGACCGCGGCGGCGAGCCCGGCCGCGGCGAGCGTGAAGATCCCTCGCCGGCGCCGGGGGGACACCCGGGTCGTGTCGGCGTCTCCCGGGGACGGGGGATGGTTGGCGTGTCCTGGCACTGTCGTACCTCCTGGTGGTGGATGGATGCGGGGCGGGCGAGCTCGCGCGAGCCCACCCGCCCCGGCGGTGTCCGATCGTCAGCGCTGCAGGGTCAGCAGACCCGGCCGGTACGGCAGGAGGCCGTAGTCGCCGCCGGAACTGGGGGAACGACCCTGGTAGAGCAGTTGCAGGTTGCACGCGTCGACGGTCATGGTCTGGTCGGCGCTGGTCCGCAGCAACTCACCGTGGCTGATGTCGTTGGTCCAGGTGGCACCGCTGTTGGCCTTGCCTGCGAACGGGTTGCTCTCGGACGTGGCCTGCGGCGTCCACGTGCCACCCAGGCTGGTGGCGGTGAACGAGCGGAAGTAGCGCCCGTTCGCGCCGATCGCTTCGACGATCATGAGGTACTTGTTCAGGCCCTGGAGCTTGTAGACCTGGACGGCCTCGAAGAGGTTGTTCGTCGAGTCGGTCATGATCGTCGTGTAGTTGGAGCCGAAGCTGCCCGGGAAGTTGCCGATCGGCATGCTCGCCCGGTAGATCCGACCGTTGTCGCCGGCGAAGAACAGGTACATGTTCTGGTCGTCGCCGATGAGCGCCTGGTCGATCGGGCCGGTGTTGGAGTTGGAGATGCTGCCGGTGAACAGCGTCTGCGCCGCCGACCATCCGTTCGGGTTCGTCGGGTCACTCGAGGTCCGGTACGAGAAGGCCGGGCCGCCCCACTGGTAGGCCAGCACCCAGATGTTGCGCGGGGCGAAGTAGAACAGCGACGGCGCGACGGTCGCCGAGTTCATCGCGTTCTGGCTGGCCGAGCCCATCTGCGAGTAGTTGCTGAAGAGGCCGAAGTTCATCGAGCCCCAGGTGGTTCCGGTGTCGTGCGTGGTGGCGTAGACGAGCTGCTGCCCGTTGTACGGCGCGACGGTGAAGTCCTTCAGCGACACCCACCCCGACCTCGGCTGGGCCAGCGCACCCGTCGACGACCACCGGTACGACGAGGGCAGGTCGCACGCGCCGCCGGTCGGCGGCGGCGTGGTCGGCGTCGGGGTGGGCGTCTGGGTGCCACCGCCGAGGGAGGCGAGCCGGAACTGCTGGTTGGTCTGGCCGTGGCAGTCGTACAGCTGGATCTGGGCTCCGTTGCTGGTGCTCCAGACGTCCAGGCATCGCCCGGACTGGACGCTGCTGATGGTGCCGTTGGAGTTGACGTTCCACTGTTGGTTGGTCTGGCTGTGGCAGCTGTAGATCTGCACCGCCGCGCCGTTGCCGGAGCCGGCGGCGTCGAGGCACATGGTGCCGTACACCTGTAGTTGTTTGCCCGAGGTGTAGGTCCAGGCCTGGTTGGTCTGCTTGTTGCAGGTGTAGAGCTGAACCCGGGTGCCGTTGGTGGTCGCCGCGTTGGGCACGTCGACGCACCGACCGGACTGGGTGCCGACGATTTCGCTGGCCGAGCCGGGCGGGTTCGTGGGCGGGTCGGTCGGCGGGTCGGTCGGCGGGTTGGTGGGAGTGGCGCTGTTCAGCGCCTCCAGCGTGGCGTTGTAGGCGGCCTTCTTGTTGCCGTTGCACTCGAAGAGCAGCGGGGTGCCGCCGGAGCGCCACGAGTCGCAGTCCCGCACCCCCCACACGGTGACCCCGTTGCAGCGGGCCACGGCCAGGCAGTCGTTGACCACGCTGCGGTAGGTGTTGGCCTGCGTCGTGCCGGAGCCTTCGATGTCCAGCTCGGTGACCTGCACGTCCACCCCGAGGGCGGCGAAGCTGGACAGCGTCGTGCGGTAGTTGCTGTTGTACGGCGAGTTGGCGTTGAAGTGCGACTGGAACCCGACGCAGTCGATCGGCACGCCCCGGGACTTGAAGTCGCGCACCATGTTGTAGACCGCCTGGGTCTTGGCCCAGGTCCAGTTGTCGGTGTTGTAGTCGTTGTAGCAGAGCTTCGCGTTCGGGTCCGCCGCGTCGGCGGCGCGGAACGCGGCCTCGATCCAGTCGTTGCCGGTGCGCTGCAGGTTCGAGTTACGACGGGCGCCGCTGTTGCCGTCCTCGAACGCCTCGTTCACCACATCCCACGAGTGGATCTTGCCCCGGTAGTAGGTGGCCACCCGGGTGACGTGGTTCAGCATCGCGCTGCGCAGCGCGGAGCCCTCCATGCCCTGCATCCAGCTCGGCTGCTGGGAGTGCCAGGCCAGGGTGTGGCCCCGCACCTTCCAACCCCGGGAGGTGGCATGGTTCACGATCCGGTCCGCGTTGCCGAAGGTGAAGTTGTTCTGCTGCGGCTCGGTCGCGTCGATCTTCATTTCGTTCTCGGGCGTGACGCTGTTGAACTCGCGGTTCAGGATCGTCGTGTACGCGCTGTCACCGAGCTTGTTCGCGGCGACGGCGGCGCCGAAGTAGCGGCCGGACTGGGCTGCGGCGGCGCCGAGGGTCGTCTCGGCGGCCTGGGCCAGATTGGGGAGCAGCGACACGATCAGGGTCAGAATTATCGCGGCGGTTCCGGAAAGAGTGAGCGTTCGCAGTCGGGTATGCCCGGTGAGACGGGTCCGGGAAGGCATGCTGATCCTCCGGTGGTGGGATAGGAAGAGCTCTGGCGCTGTTCGAGTGGGTGGCCCCGCCGGATGGCGGTGGTCACCGTGCTGAGTCCGCCCGAGCGGGCCGGCGGCGGTCTCAGGTGGTGGCCCGGATGCGGGTCGCTCGGGCTACTTGACCAGCGGGTGGAGCGTTGCGATGAGTGGGTCCGGTCGCCCGCCGGGACATGGTTGCGGGCGCTGGTACCGCAGGGTGGTGGATGTGGTCACCTGGCAGGTGGGTGGGCCTGACGGTTGCGTGAGGCGCCTCCTCCGCGGAAGGATCTTGTTAACGTTCACACCTGTCGATGGCTCCCAGGCTGGCAGAAAAATCCTGGGTTTTCAACCGGTAGTTTCGGACCTGTTACGGATCAGGGCGCCACGATTCGCGCTCGTTCCGGCGCACAAGATCGAACAATGCGTGGCCGGTCGGTGGGCCAGTCCCGGATCAGCTGCCCGACCGGCTCAGTCCGACAGTGGTCGACGGCGGATGACCAACAGGGCGATGTCGTCGTTCGGGTGTTCCTCCGCCGTGGTGGCCATGATGTGGTCGCACAACGCCTCGGCCGGCCCCGGCCGCACGGCATCGGCGAGGCGTGCGATCCCGGTGTCGATCACTTCGCTGCGGCGCTCGACCAGTCCGTCGGTGTAGAAGACCAGCGCCGCGCCCGGCGGTAGGTCCAGAACCGTGGTGCGGCGATTGCCCACCGGCCGGCCCACCCCGAGTGGCCGGTCCACCGCCAGACTCACGGGCACGCTGGGCTGGTCGGGAACAGCCAGCAGCGGGGGAAGGTGGCCCGCCGAGGAGACGTGCATCCGCGTGCGGTCGGGTGTGATCAGGGCGTAGACGGCGGTGGTGAGAGTGCCCGCCTCGAAGTGGTGGATCTTGCGGTCGAGTGAGGTCAGTGCCTGGGCGGGGTCGTCGGAATCCAGCGCGTAGGCGCGTAGCGCGCTGCGGATGCGTCCCATCACGACGGCGGACGGCAGCCCGTGACCGGAGACGTCGCCGATGACGGCGCCCAGCCACCCCGAGGGCAGCGTGAACACGTCGTACCAGTCGCCGCCGATGCCCAGGTCGTGGCCCGGGATGTAGCGGGCGGCCAGGTCCAGGCCGGGGACGTCGGGCAGCCGGCCCGGTAGCAGGCTGTGTTGCAGCGCCAGCGCCGCCTGCCGGTCGAGGACCTGCGCTCGGGCCTGACCGGCGAGGCTGGCCCGATCGGCGACGAGCTGCAACAGCTGCACGTCGTCGGGACCGAACCGCCGCAGCGTCAGGGAGCCGACGTGCAGTACGCCGACGAGGTTGCCGTTGACGAGCATGGGCACGCCCAGCAGGACACGGACGCCCTTGGCGAGCAGGATGGGATTGACCACGTCGTCCGGCCCGACGTCATAGATCATGATCGGCGCCCGGGTCGCCGCCACCCGACCGGCGAAGCCGCGCCCGACCCGAATGCGGAAACCGCGGCGTACCTCCTCCTCCAGGCCCTTGGCCGCCGTCGCGACGAGCTCGCCGGTGTGGTCGTCGAGCAGCAGGACGGTCGCGGTGTCGACCTTGAGCAGGTCCCGGATCCGTTCGAGGAGCTCGTCGAGCAACTCGGCGATGTTCAGCCCTGACAGGGCCGCGTCGGTGATCGCCTCGATACGACGCAGCCGCTCGTCGTTCGTCACCAGCTCGGCATCGGCCACCAAGGAAGCCTAGACGCCGGCCCGCCGCCGTCGGCACGCCAGCAGCGAGACCAACAGTGTCGCGCCGCCCGACGGTGAGCACCTGCCCCGGTCCGCGACCCTCACGAACTGAACCGAGCGGGGCCGTGTGGGGCCGTGCGGGGCCTGACTAATGTCATGTGTGCCTGTGCGCCACGCATCGAAGGTCGTGACTAAGCGCACTGGAGACCGCACCGTCCTGTCGATGAGACTCGATTCAACGCCGGAACAACAGCCGGCCGAGTTCGAGGGGCGGCGAGACGGTGGACGAACGCTACGACAGCTACTGCGCCGCGGACCGGCTGTTCTACGACTCGCTCGGCAGCGCCGTCGCGCAGCCCGTCTTCCCGGCCGCCGACCGGCCGGTACCGGCCGGCTGGCGCCGTGAGCCGCTCGACGACTGGCTGATCTACGCGCCCGACGGCGGCTCGCTGCCCCAGCAGGGCTGGAAGATCCACGTGTCGGCAGGTCTGGAGAACGCCGAGCGGGTGCTGGACGCGGTCTGGAACTACTGCGTCCCCCGTGGCCTGTCCTTCAAGTTCCTGCGCGGGCCACGCACGCTGCTGCTGCGCAACTCCAAGTACGCCGCCCGGGCCGCCAGCGGCAAGTTCGTCACCGTCTACCCGCGCGACGACGCGGAGCTGGAACTGACCTGCAAGGAACTCGACGAACTGCTCACCGGCGAGCCCGGACCGTACATCCTCAGCGATCTGCGCTACGGTGCCGGCCCGGTCCACGTGCGCTACGGCGGCTTCGCCGCCCGCTACTGTCACTCCGCCGACGGCCAGGTGGTGCCGGCGATCGAGGACGACTCCGGCACGCTGGTGCCGGACCGCCGTGAACCCGTCTTCCACGTACCGTCCTGGATCACCCTGCCCGACTTCCTCGGCCCGCACCTGGCCGCCCGCAACGACACCAGCACCAACCAGGTGCCGTACCGGATCGAGCGGGTGATCCACTTTTCGAACGGCGGTGGGCTGTACGTGGGCCGGGACCTGCGTACCGACACCGAGGTGGTGCTGAAGGAGGCCCGGCCGCACGCCGGCCTGGACGCCGACGGCACCGACGCCGTCGCCCGGCTGGCCCGCGAGGCGCAGGCCCTGCGGCAACTCGCCGACCTGCCGCAGGTGCCCCGGGTGCACGACGAGTTCGTCCTCGGCGAACACCGGTTCCTCGCGCTCGAGTTCATCGACGGCAAACCACTGAACAAGGTGCTTGTCGACAGGTACCCACTGATCGACGCCGACGCGACCGACGGCGACCGGGCGTCGTACGCCCGATGGGCCCTTCATGTCTACCAACAGGTCGAAACCGTCGTGGCGGCGATCCATGAGCGCGGCCTGGTCTACGGGGACCTGCACCTGTTCAACATCATGATCCGGCCGGACGACCAGGTCGCTCTCGTCGACTTCGAGGTGGCCGCCCCGATCGCCGGACACCGCCGACCCGGGCTGCGCAACCAGGGCTTCGCGGCACCCAGGGACCGCAGCGGCCCGGCCGTCGACAGATACGCCCTGGCCTGCCTGCGATTGGCGCTGTTCCTGCCACTGACCCAACTGGTCCGGCTCGCCCCCGCGAAGGTCACCCACCTGGCCGACATCATCGCCGCGAACTTCCCGGTGCCGAGGTCCTTCCTCGACCCGGCGGTCGAGGAGATCACCGGCGACCCACCGGTCACCACTGACCCACGCATCGGCGCGGACGACTGGCCCACCACGCGTAACCAGCTGACGACGGCGATCGTGGCCAGCGCCACCCCCGACCGCGACGACCGGCTCTTCCCCGGCGACATCGAACAGTTCCGCAGTGGCGGCCTCAACCTCGCCCACGGAGCGGCCGGAGTGCTGTACGCGCTCGACAAGAGCGGCGCCGGGCGGTGGCCCGAACACGAGGACTGGCTGGTGCGGCGGGCGACAGCGCCCCCGTCCGGCACCCGCTGCGGCTTCTACGACGGGCTGCACGGCGTCGC
The DNA here is from genome assembly GCF_030269705.1 of Micromonospora sp. NBRC 107095. Taxonomy (NCBI): domain Bacteria; kingdom Bacillati; phylum Actinomycetota; class Actinomycetes; order Micromonosporales; family Micromonosporaceae; genus Micromonospora; species Micromonospora sp. NBRC 107095. Next base: position 299,739 of record NZ_BSTU01000004.1, on the reverse strand, counting down.
GTACGCACTCGATCACCTCGGCCGCCGACAGGACGCGCTGGACGTTCTCGACATCTGCCTGCGGGAACCGGTGGACGGGCTCGACCACAGCCTGTCCGGCGGGCTGTCCGGGATCGCGCTCAACCTCGCCGAGCTGGCCGGGCGAACCGGGGAGGCGTCGTTGCGCGACGCCGCGTGGCAAGCCGCCGAACGGGTGATCGGGCAACTGGCCGACGACCCGGGCCCGGACGTCAGCGGCGGACACCACCCGTACGCCGGGTTGCTGCGTGGCCGGACCGGACCGGCGCTGATGCTACTGCGCCTCTACGAACTCAGCGGCGACGACGAGCTGTTGGAGCACGCCGCCACGGCCCTGCGTCAGGACCTGCGCCGGTGTGTGCTGCGGCCGGACGGTGCCCTGGAGGTCAATGAGGGCTGGCGCACCATGCCCTACCTGGCGCACGGCAGCGTCGGCATCGGGCTGGTCCTCGACCAGTACCTGCGCCACCGGGCCGACGACCGGTTCGCCGAGGCGAGCGCGGGAATCCGCCGCGCGGCCCGCTCACCGTTCTACGCACAGTCCGGGCTCTTCGCCGGCCGGGCCGGCATCATCGCCTACCTCGCCGCCTCGACCGACCACGCCGACCGCCGCGAACTCGACGCGCAACTGGACCGGCTGAGCTGGCACGCCCTGCCGTACCGGGACGGAACCGCGTTCCCCGGCGAGCAGTTGCTGCGGCTCTCCATGGACTTCGGCACCGGCACCGCCGGCGTGCTGTACGCGCTGGCCAGCGCGCGGCACGACAAACCGCCGGCGCTGCCGTTCCTCGCGCCCCTGCCGGGCGCGCAGAGACTCCCTCGCCACAGCGGGGGCGACCTGATCAGCGAACGGATGGAAGGGAGGTGAACGACATGGCGCTTCTGGACCTCCAGGGCCTGGAGATGGCTCCGGCCGACCGCACGGGCGGCGGTAGCCGGGCGAGCCTGCTGCTCTGCGGCGACAGCTCGCTCTCCGTCACGACCTGCAACTGATCCACGCACACGGGGCCCTGGGTGGGTAGACGTCCCCACCCAGGGCACCCGCGTACCAACGGGAGGACCGATGCCGACGTTCGCCTCGGGGGACAGGCTGCTGCGGCAGACGGTCCTGGCGGGCGGCGGCTGGACCGCCGGACTCGCGGCGGTCGCGCTGCTCGGCGCGGCCGCCGAACTGTTGCTACCCGCGGTGCTCGGCCGCGCCGTCGACGCCGCCCTCGGCGGCGGTTCCGGCTGGTGGGCGGTGTCCGCCTGCGGCCTGGTCGTCGTCCTCATCGGCGTCGACACCCTGACGGACCTGGCCAGCGGGTACGGTGCGGCCCGCGCCACCGCCGGACTGCGCCGGCGTCTGCTGCGTCACCTGTTCGCCCTGGACGTCCGCGCCACCCGCCGGCACCCGGTGGGTGATCTCGTCGGCCGGTTGGTCGGCCAGGCCGCCGACGCGGGACAGGCCGGCAACGCCGTGGTCCTGGCCATCGTGGCGCTGCTTCCGCCGCTCGGTAGCGTCGTCGCGCTCGCCCTCATGGAACCGGTCCTCGGGATCACCCTGCTCGCCGGTCTCGGCCTGCTCGCCGTCCTCATGCGCGCCTTCGTGGCCGACGCCTCGGCGGTGACCGCCGGGTACCAACGGGTTCTCGGCACCATCGCCGGACGGCTGCTGGAATCGCTGGCCGGTGCCCGGACCATCGCCGCCGCCGGCACCACCCACCGCGAGCAGGACCGGGTGCTGGCGGCCCTGCCGGAGCTGGACCGGCACGGCCGGCGTTCCTGGGAACTGCTGGCAAGGGCGAGCGCCCGCACCGCGGCCGTGGCGCCGCTGCTGAACCTGAGCGTCATCGCGGTCGGCGGGTACGCCCTGACCGCAGGCTGGCTCACGCCGGGCGAACTGGTCGCCGCCGTCCGGTACGCGGCCATGGGCGCCGGCCTCGGTGGCGTGCTCGCCACCCTGAACCACCTGGTCCGCAGCCGCGCCGGAGCACACCGGGTCGCCGAGCTGCTGGCACAGCCCGCCGCGCCGGCAGGAGATCGGCCCCTTCCACCCGGCGGAGGCGCCCTGCGGCTGCGCGGGGTGGGCGTGCACGCCGACGACGGTCGACCCATCCTGGAGGGCATCGACCTGGACGTGCCGGCCGGCGCCACAGTGGCCGTCGTCGGCGCGTCCGGTGCCGGCAAGTCGACCCTGGCGGCCGTGGCCGGCCGGTTGTACGACCCCGACCGCGGTGAGGTGCGACTCGACGGTGTGCCGCTGCGCGACCTCGACGCGGCGGCGTTGCGCCGTGCCGTCGGCTACGCCTTCGACCGGCCGGTGCTGATCGGCGCGACAGTCCACGACGCGATCGGCCTGGCGCTGCCGGTCGACGAGGCGAGACCGCCGGCTGACCGGAGCCCGGCCACACCGGCGGTGCTGCGGGCGGCCCGCACGGCGGCCGTCGCCGACGTGATCGACCGTCTGCCCGGCGGCTACCGCACCCCGCTGGTGGACACGCCGCTCTCCGGGGGCGAGACCCAACGCCTCGGCCTGGCCCGCGCGTTCGCCGCCGAGCGGCTGCTCATCCTGGACGACGCGACGTCCAGCCTCGACACCGCCACCGAACACCGGATCACCGCCGCGGTGGTCGGGCGGGCCGGGGAACGTACCCGACTGGTGGTCACCCACCGCACCGCGGCGGCTGCGGCGGCCGACCTGGTCGCCTGGCTCGACGGCGGTCGGTTGCGCGGGCTGGCGCCGCACCGGCAACTCTGGGCCGACCCGGACTACCGGGCGGTCTTCCAGCCGTCCGGCGGCGGATAGTGAGCGGCGTACGCCGGGTGACCTGGCGGGCGCTGCGGGCCCGACGGCGAGGGCTCGCCGGGCTCGGCGGTTGGTCGCTCGTCGAGTCGCTGCCCGCGCTGCTCGCCGGCTATCTGGTCGCCCGCGCCGTCGACGAGGGCTTCCTGGCCGGACGTCTACTCGACGGCCTGGCCTGGTTGGGGGTCCTCGCCGTGGCCGTGCTGGTCGGCGCGGCGGCCACCGGTCGGACGTACCGGAGCCTCGCCGCTGTGGTCGAGCCGTTCCGCGACGAGGTGGCCGCCCAGGTGGTCCGGGGTGCGCTGGGCGACGCCACCCGGGCGGGTGGCCGCCCGGACAGCGCCGCCGTGACCCGACTGACCCACCAGATGGAGATCGTCCGCGACACCTTCGCCGGTCTGCTGATGGTGACCCGTGGTTTCCTCTTCTCGGCGGGCGCCGCCCTGGTCGGCCTGCTCGCTCTGGCACCCGTGGTGGCGGCGCTGGCCGCCGTGCCGCTGGTCGCCGGTCTGGGCGTGTTCCTCGCGGCGCTGCCGGCGATGGTCAGCCACCAGCGTGCGTACGTCCGGGCCGGTGAGCAGCTCGGCCAGTCGGCGGCGACCGCGTTGGCCGGTCACCGCGACGTGCTGGCCTGCGGCGCCCAGACCCGCGTGACGGCCGAGGTGGCCCGCTGGGTGTCGGCGCAGGCCGCCGCCGAACGCATGCTCGCCCGGATGGCGGCGATCCGCAGTCTCAGCCTCGGCATCGGCGGCTGGCTGCCCCTGCTGGTGCTCATGGTGGCCGCCCCGTGGCTGGTCGAGCGTGGTCTCACCGCCGGCGCGGTGCTGGGTGCGCTGATCTACGTCTCCACCGGGTTGCAACCCGCCCTGCACACCCTGGTGCAGGGTCTCGGCGGCGGCGGGCTGCGCTACGTGGTCACACTGGAGAACATCCTGCGCACCTATCCGGTGTCCGACGCCCAGCGCCCGCCAGCCCTCGCCGGCCGGACACCCCATCCCCGGCCGCCCACCGGTCCCGCCGGACGGTCGCCAACCGTCGAGGTCCGGGGACTGACCTTCGCCTACGGTCCGCGCGCCCGGCCCGTCATGCAGAACTTCTCGCTGACACTGGCCGACCGGGACCATCTCGCCGTGGTGGGACCGAGCGGTGCCGGCAAGTCCACACTGGCCGCTTTGATGGCCGGTCTGGTGGCTCCGCAGTCGGGCACTGTCCACCTGGCCGGCGCGCCGGTCGCCGCCGTCGATCCGGTCAGTCTCGCCCGGATGCGCGTGCTGGTACCCCAGGAGGCGTACGTCTTCACCGGCAGTCTCGCCGACAACCTCCGCTACCTGCGGCCGGACGCCGACGAGCACACGCTGGAGGTCGCCCTCGACGCGCTCGGCGCGCGTCCGCTGGCCGCCCGTCTGGGTGGCCTGGGTGCGCCGGTCACACCGGCCCTGCTCTCCGCGGGCGAGCGGCAACTCGTCGCGGCGGTCCGCGCCTGGCTGGCACCCGCCCCGCTGGTGCTCCTCGACGAGGCGACCTGTCACCTGGACCCGGCGCTGGAAGCGACGGTCGAGGCAGCCTTCGCCCGGCGGCCCGGCAGCCTCGTGGTGATCGCACACCGGATCAGTTCCGCGCTGCGGGCCGCTCAGGTGCTGGTCCTCGACGGCGACGAGCCCTTGATCGGGACGCACCAACAGTTGATGGCCCGCTCGGCCACCTACCGGACGCTCGTCGGCTGCTGGGACGACCCGGCGGTGCCGTCCTGGAGAGCGTCGGCGCGGTCGGGCTGAACCCCGCGCGTCAGTGCCGACGTGCCGGTCAGATCCACCCCGCCTCGCCCGCCATCCGCACGGCCTCCACCCGGGTACGGGCGCCCACCTTGCGGGCGATCCGACCGAGATGGTTACGGACGGTGCCGCGGGTGAGCCCGAGCGACGCCGCCACCTCGGCGACCGGTGCCCCCGCGGCCGTCAGCCTCAGCACCTCCGTCTCGCGGCTGGTCAGTGGACCGTCCGAGCGCAGCGCCGCGACGACGAGATCCGCGTCCAGCACGGGCTCCCGGCGGGCGAGCCGGCGGATCCCGTCGATGACCCGGTGCGGGGCGGCGTCGTTGCGCAGGATGCCGACCGCCCTGGTGGGGCAGAGCAGGCCCCGCAGTCGCCGTGCCCGGTGCGGGTGGGCCAGCAACAGCAGGGGGCAGCCGCCGAGGCGGCCGGTATCGATTCCCTCGACGACGTCGAGGTCGGCCACCACCACGTCGGGGCGTTGGGTGTGAACGGCCGCGGAGACCGCATCACCGCGATCCACCTCCGCCACGACGCGGATGTCCTCCTCGGCGGCGAGGACGAACGACAGCGCACCCAAGACCAGGGCGCCGTCGAGGGCGAGCAGGGTACGGATCACGATGGACCTTCCTGCACTCCGGTAGTGATCACTCAACGTCAACATTCAAACACGAGACGGGTGGGTCCGCACGGTGACGGGGCGGGTCCGGACTGTCTCCACCGGACCCGCCCCGACGGCTACAGCCAGCCGTTACGCCGCGCGCGAGACACCGCCTCCAACCGGTTGCGGGCCCCGGTCTTGCGCAGGATCACCGACAGGTGATTGCGCACCGTTCCGTGCGCCAGGTAGAGGCGGACGGCGATCTCCTTGAGGGGCAGGCCCTCGGCGGCCATCCGCAGTACGTCCATCTCCCGAGGCGTCAACGGCGTCTCGGCGGGGCTCAGCGCCGCCACCGCCGCGCTCGGATCGATCGCCCGCTCCCCGGCCGCGAGGGCGCGGATCGCCCGCACCAACTCGGCCAGAGAGCTGTCCTTCCCGACCAGGCCCCGTGCGCCGGCCGCCAGCGCCGCCTCCACCAGGGTTGGGCTCCACCGAGGGCTCATCGCCAGCACGGCGGCCTCCGGCGCCTCGACGTCGATGCGGGCGACCACCTCCACCGGGTCGGGCAGCTCCGGCGTCAGCGCCAGCACCACCACCTGTGGCCGGCACCGCCGAACCACAGTCAACAGCTCGCCGACACCCTCGACGTCGGCGACCACCTCCATGTCCTCCTCTCGTGACAGCGCGGCGCAGAGCGCCCCGCGAAGCAGACCCATGTCCTCGGCGACAACAACGTGGATCACCACGTTTTCTCCGATCTCAGGTACGCGTCACGGCGGCCACCGATCCCGGAGCGTCCACGGGTTGATCAGGGCGGTCGTGCGCGACAGACGGGCAGGCAGCGGCCCGCGGCGCCGTCGCTGTGGACGGGCGCGGGCACTGATCGACCGGCCGACGGGTGGAGCGGGCCGGGGAGGCCCCCACCGGGTCGGTCGACCCGCCCTCAGCCCGGGCGGGCGATCGCAGCCGGAGTGCGGCTCTCGACCAGGAGCGGCGCGAGATCGCCGGGCTGTACAGCACCGAGGTGCGACTGCCGGTCCACCGGCCGGGCCAGCCCCGGCCCGGGTTTCGACCGGTCGTCGACACCGGCGGCGTCCTGGTCGACGGGCATGACGGGTAGGCCAGAGAACTCACCCGCGCCGTCCACCGGCTCCCGTGGCACGGCCCGGTACCTCGTCGTCGACGCGGTGGGCGGCGCGGGGCCGACGACAGGCATTTGTGCCGGCGCGGCCGGTGCCGGCGGCGCCGCGGCGGGCGCGGGGGGCGGCGGCGGATCCGCCGGCGGCGTCGGCACCGTCGGTACGGGAGCCGGGTCGGTCACCGCCGGAACCGGGGCCGGGGCCGGCCCGAGCGCCGGCGGAACGGGCGGCTGAGGTGTCGCCGCGGGAACCACCACCGTGTCGAGAGCCGGTGGTAGCACGGCGTCGACGACGTGCAGGAGCGCCGCGACGAGGGGTCGGATCGGCACCGCGCGGACGATGTCGACGACGTGCGGCAGCGGGGCGGTGACCAGGCCCACCAGCGGCGAATCGCCTGGCACGTGCAGCGTCGGCGGGTTGGGGGCGCGTTGGTCAAGGCCGGCGTCGCGGGCAAGGTGGCGGTTGATGACGTCGGCGGTGGCCGGCGGTCGCGGCGCTTCAGCGGCACGGCGCGGCGGCTCGGCACGGTGAGCCGCCCGATGAGCCGCGCGAGCGACCGAAGCCGGCTGGAGCGTGTCGGGCTCTGCCGCGCCAGGTGGGACGGACGCGTCGGCCCGGGGCGGCGGCACGGACGCGGGCGGTGCGTCCGGCGCGCGTCGAGGCTCCGTGGTGGGTGTCTGCTCGCGGGGCGCGACGACGCCGCCGATGAGCCCGGCCAACGGGGCGCGCGGCCGGTCGCGGCGGCGCTCGTCGGCACGTGTGGCGCGCTGGCGGTCCTCATCAGGGCGCTGCGCGGCCGTCAGCCGCACGACCGGCTCGACCAGAGCGCCGAGCTTCCGTTGCGGCTCAGCGCCGGGCTCGCTGTGCGCCCCGTCGGCGGCGGCCGGTCCCTGGAACAGGGCGGCCACGACGAAGCCGGCCCCGACGGCGACCGCGATCAGCACCATCCACCGGGCGATGCTGCGCAGCCGGTCAGCGGCAAGCGGCGCAGATCGGCCCGGCGCCGACGCCGGCGCGGTTCCGTTGACGGGACTTCGCACGCGGGCACGACCCCTTCCTCTGGATTGCTGACCCATCGTAGCGATGCGCTTACCTAGCCGCATCCGGTGACGTGTCCTGCCCGGCGCGGCGCGGGCCCGGTTATCGGGCGGTTTCGGGTCAGTCCGGGCCGAGGGCGGTGACAACAATCTGACTGATTGCTCAGGGTGTCGCGTTCCCGCCCGCCTCGATGTGACGGTCGACCGGCTGTTCGACGGCAACACGCCAGCGGGCACCGTGCGACGGTCCATCATGGAACGAGAGCGGGTGTACCGTCGCCGCATGACGGTGCTGCAGGAGTTTGTCGCCGCTCTTTCCAGCGGCCGGATCCAGGTTGTCGACCTCACCGCTCCGCTGTCGGACCAGACCCCGATCCTGGGTCTGCCCGAGCAGTTCGGCCAGACCTGGCCGTTCCAGCTCAACGAGATCAGCCGGTACGACGACAGGGGCCCGGCCTGGTACTGGAACAACTTCTCCACCGGCGAGCACACCGGCACCCACTTCGACGCCCCGGTGCACTGGGTCAGCGGTCGACACGGCGCCGACGTGTCGCAGGTCCCGGTGAGTCAGTTGATTGCCCCGGCGGTGGTGATCGACCGTGCCGCCGACGCCGCCGACAACCCCGACTTCCTGCTTGAGGTGGAGCACGTCAAGGCGTGGGAGGCGGAACACGGGCCCCTGCCCACCGGTGGCTGGCTGCTCTACCGCACCGGCTGGGACACGTACGGCGACGACCCGCAGCGGTACGCCAACGACGGGCGTACCCCGGGCATCTCCGTGGAGTGCGCGCGCTGGCTGGCCGAGGAGTCGCCGATCCGTGGCGTCGGGGTGGAGACGGTCGGGACCGACGCGGGCGCCGCGCACTCGTTCGACCCGCCGTTCCCGTGCCACTCGTTCCTGCTCGGCCAGGACAAGTACGGTCTGACCCAGCTCCGCAACCTGGGGCAGTTGCCGACCACCGGTGCGGTGGTGATCGCCGGCCCGCTGCCGATCGTCTCCGGCTCCGGCAGCCCGTGTCGGGTCCTCGCGCTGGTCGAACGCTAGGCCGGGCCACCGATGCGGGTAGCCGAGGTGGTTGGGCGGGTCCTGCACGGCCACGGCGCACGGCACGTCTTCGGGGTGGTCGGCAGCGGCAACTTCCACGTCACGAACGCCCTCGTGGCGGCCGGCGCCCGGTTCGTGGCAGCGGCCCACGAGGGCGGCGCGGCGAGCATGGCCGACGGGTACGCGCGCACCTGCGGGCGGGTGGCTGTCCTCTCGGTGCACCAGGGGCCGGGCGTCACCAACGCGCTGACCGGCCTCACCGAGGCCGCGAAGAGTCGTACCCCGATGGTGGTTCTGGCCCCGGAGGCCACCGCCCCGCTGTCGAACTTCTTCATCGACCTGCCGGCACTCGCCGCCGCGGTCGGGGCCGACTTCCACCGGGTACGCGCGACGCACGCGGCCGAGGACGCGGGCGCGGCGTACCGGGCCGCCGCCCTGGGTGCGACGGTGGTGCTGGGCCTGCCGTTGCAGGTGCAGAGCGCGGAAACCGAACCGTGGTCGGGCCCGGTCCCCGTCGTCGCTCCGACCCCGAGCGCCGTCCCGCAGGTCGAGCCGTTGCTGACCGCGCTCCAGGCCGCCCGCCGACCGGTCTTCATCGCGGGTCGGGGCGCCCGCGCGGCCCGGGAACCACTGAGCCGGCTCGCCGACGCGTGCGGCGCGCTGCTCGCGGTCTCGGCGGCGGCGAAAGGACTGTTCGCCGGGAACCGGTGGAACCTCGACGTGGCCGGCGGCTTCGCCACCCCGCTCGCCGCCGAGCTGATCGGCGCGGCGGACCTGGTCGTCGCGTGGGGCAGCACGCTGAACATGTGGACCACCCGGCACGGCGAACTGATCCCGCCCACCGCCGTCGTCGTCCAGGTCGACCGTGACCCGGCCGCGTTCGGGGTGAACCGCCCGGTCGACCTGACGGTGGCCGGCGACGTGACGGCGGTCGCCGAGGCGGTCCTCGGTCGACTGGGTGAGCACTCCACGGCGGCTGTGCCCGGCGGGTGGCGTACCCAGGAGCTGGCCCGACGGATCCGCGACGATGGGCGGTGGCGGACGGTTCCGTACCAGGATGAGGGAGGTGGCACCCCGGCGACGATCGACCCCAGGACCCTCTCGGCCGCCCTGGACGACCTGCTGCCGCCCGACCGCACGGTGGTGGTCGACTCGGGCAACTTCATGGGTTACCCGTCGATGTGGCTCGACGTACCGGACGTGGCCGGGTTCTGCTTCACTCAGGCGTTCCAGTCGGTCGGGCTCGGTCTGGCCAGTGCGCTCGGCGCGGCGGTCGCCCGACCGGACCGGCTCACCGTCGCGGCGGTCGGCGACGGCGGCTTCGTCATGTCCGCTACCGAACTGGTCACCGCCGTCCGGCTGGCGCTGCCCCTGCTCGTGGTGATCTACGACGACGCGGCGTACGGCGCCGAGGTGCACCACTTCGGCCCGGACGGGCACCCGTTGGACACTGTCACCTTCCCGGAGACCGACCTGGCCGCGATCGCCCGTGGCTACGGCTGCGACGGGCTGACAGTCCGGACCGTCGACGATCTCCTACCGGTACGCCAGTGGCTCGCCGGTCCCCGTACCCGACCGCTGGTGATCGACGCCAAGGTCAGCTCCGCACACGGCTCCTGGTGGCTGGAGGAGGCGTTCCGTGGCCACTGAGCCACCGTCGTGTCCAGGGGTCAGCGGTGTCGCCCGGCCAGGTCGGTGACGTACGGTGGCGCGGTGGCAACTCTCTGGACCCTGGGATGCGACGCCGACGATCCCCAGCGCATCGCTGCTTTCTGGGCGCTCGCCCTCGGCTACGTCAAGGAACCCGGTTTCGACGAGCCCGACAACGCGTCCATCGTCGACCCGGACGGCCGGGGCCCCGCCATCGGCTTCCTCAAGGTCCCCGAGGGCAAGTCCGCCAAGAACCGCATGCACATCGATGTCCGGGTGTCCGGTCCGGGCTCCGGGGACATGGCCGAGCGCACCCGGTTGATCCGGCAGAAAGTGCCCGACCTGGTTGCCGCCGGCGCGACGGTGGTCCGCGAGGAGTGGTACGGCGATGTCCTCGGGCATGTCGTTATGCGCGACCCCGAGGGCAACGAGTTCTGCGTCGCGTAAAGCCATGATCACTGCCGGCGGCGGCGGTGCTGAGGCTGGCCCGTCGAGCAGCGCCGGCATGCGCAGCCGGCCCGTCCTCGCCGAGGAGGACGCGCACGCGTCGGTCGTCCGGGAGCAGGTGGCAGACTCATCGGCGTGGACGATGGGGCCGCATCGACGGTGGACGGTGAGCTGGAGAGCGTCAGCCTGGTGGACCTCGCCGTCTCCCGGCTGACCCGGGAGATCCTCAGCGGCAAGAGCGACCCGGGCGAGCGCCTGGTGGAGGAGCAGTTGACCCGGCGGCTGGGGATCAGTCGGGCTCCGCTGCGCGAGGCGCTGCGGTTGCTGGCCCAGCAGGGTCTGGTCGAGCACGTTCCCCGGCGCGGAGTGCGGGTCGCCACCCTGTCGGACCGCGACGTGCGGGAGCTGTACGAGCTGCGTGACGTCTTGGAACGCTTTGCGGTACGGGCGGGCATCCCGGTTGGCAGGGAGAGTGAGCTCGCCGGACTGCGAGCGACGCTGGACCAGTTGCGGGAGGCGACCCGGGCCGGCGACCGGATGGCCGTCGCCGAGTCGCACCGGGAGTTCCACGTCGCGCTTGTGGCGCTCGCCGGTAACCGGCAGCTCTCCGCTGTGTACGGCTCGATCCTGGTGAAGCTTCAGCTCTACATGGCGATCAACCTGCGCCGGGAGGCGGAGCTGGCGCAGCCGCTGGACGGGGTCCACCGGCACGAGCGGTTGTTCGAGGCGGTCGCCGGGGGAGATCCGGAGGAGGTTCTCACCGTGCTCTCCGGACACGGCGCGCGCCTGTACCTCGGCTAGCCTGGCCAGCCGTGGGCCGGCAGAGTCACTGCCACACGCCGTCATGTCGTCGTTACGTTCGGCGCGGTTTCCCGTAACAGAACAGTCGACAATCGACTGTATGCCAGAGCGAGTGGGGTCCATTTCGGAGCTACGGTCCGCGTACCGCGAGGGCAGCCTGACCCCGGCGGAGCAAGCCGAACGCATCCTGGACGGGTTCGCCGGGCGCGACGACGGGCCGGTCTGGATCAGCACCGTTCCGGCCGATCGACTGCGTGAGCGCGCGGAGTCGCTGAGCCGCCACGGTGATCCGGAGCTGCCGCTGTACGGGATCCCTTTCGCGGTCAAGGACAACATCGACGTGGCCGGCATGGTCACCACGGCGGGCTGCCCCGATTTCGGCTATGAGGCCGCCGAGGACGCGCCTGTGGTGCGCCGACTCCTCGACGCCGGCGCCCTACTGGTCGGCAAGACCAACCTCGACCAGTTCGCCACCGGCCTGACCGGTGCCCGCTCGCCGTACGGCAGCTGCCAGAGCGTGTTCGGCGGCGGCCTCATCTCCGGGGGGTCCAGCTCCGGCTCGGCGGTCGTGGTGGCCACGGGCCAGGTCAGCTTCGCCCTGGGCACGGACACCGCCGGCTCCGGTCGGGTGCCGGCGGCGCTCAACGGAATCGTCGGCCTGAAGCCCACCCGGGGTCTGCTCAGCACTGCCGGTGTGGTGCCCGCCTGTCGCTCGCTCGACTGCGTGTCGGTCTTCACCCCCGACGTGGCCGGCGCCCTCGACGTGCTGCACGCGGCCCGTGCGGTCACGTCGACCGACCCCTGGGGACGTCCGTTCCCGGCCGAGCGGGTGGTTCCCCGCCTGCCGGGGACGCTCCGCCTCGGGGTGCCCCGGGCAGAAGACCTGGAATTCTTCGGCGACGCCGGCCAGGAGGCCCGGTTCGCCGCTGGCGTGGAGCGGCTGCGCACGTTCGTCGGAGCCCCGCGGTCGGTGCCGCTCGGTGCCTTCTTCGAGGCGGGCGACCTGCTCTATCGGGGGCCGTGGGTGGCCGAACGTCTCGTCGCCCTGGACGGCTTCCTGCGGTCGCACCCCGAGTCGGTCTTCGAGGTGACCCGGGCCGTCCTGGAGACCGGGCGGCGCTACGACGCGATCGACGCCTTTCGGGGCCAGCACCGCCTGCGCGAACTGCGCGCGCAGGTCGACCAGCTCTGGCAGGACATCGACGTGCTGGTGGTGCCCACCGTCGGCACCACCTTCACGCTCGACGAGATCGCCGAGGACCCGATCGGGCGTAACGCCATGCTGGGCCGCTACACCCAGTTCGCGAACCTGCTCGACCTGGCAGCGGTGACCGTACCGAACGGGTTCACCAGCTCCGGCCGCCCGGCGAGCCTGACCCTGGTCGGCCCGGCGTTCAGCGACACGACCCTGGCCCGACTGGCCGCCACTCTCACCGAGGGCGGCGAGTCGACCCGGACGGTCGAGGCCGGCTCACCGCCGCCGCAGCGCTCGGCCGAGCTGCTGATCGCCGTGGTCGGCCGGCACCTGGCCGGCGAGTGCCGCAATGGCGAACTGCTCGGGCACGGCGCGGTTCTCGCCGGCGCCGCCCGCACCGCGCCGCTCTACCGGCTGTACCGGATGGACACCGTCGATGGCGACGGGCTGCCCGGCCTGGTGCGGATCGATCCGGACGGGTCGTCGGGCCACCCGATCGAGGTCGAGCTGTGGCGGCTGCCCAGCGCGGCGCTCGGCGAGTTGCTGGCCGGAGTGCCGGCGCCCCTCTCGCTCGGCTGGGTCCAGTTGCACGACGGGCGGGACGTGCTCGGTTTCCTCTGCGAGGCGTATGCCGCCGGCCCGCCGGCCGAGGACATCAGCGCCAGCGGCGGGTGGCGGGCCTACCGCCGTTCCGCCGCCCGACGCTGAGCGGCGACCAGCGATCACGACAGGAGGCGAGAGGATGGGAAGCATCGGGCCGGTAACGGCCAACCCCTATCCGTGGCCGTACGACGGCGCGGCGGACACCGCGCGTACCGCACTGCTCTGCATTGACTGGCAGACCGACTTCTGCGGACCGGGCGGCTACGTCGACGCGATGGGGTACGACATCACCCTCACCCGGGCCGGTCTGCCGGCCACCGCCCGGCTACTGGAGCACGCGCGATCGCTCGGGATGCTCGTCGTACACACGAGGGAGGGGCACGATCCTGAGCTGTCCGACCTGCCGGCGAACAAGCGGTGGCGTTCGGCGCGCATCGGCGCCGAGATCGGCTCGGCCGGCCCGGCCGGCCGGATCCTGGTCAGGGGCGAGCCGGGCTGGGAGATCGTGCCCGAGGTGGCCCCGGTGGCCGGCGAGGTGATCATCGACAAGCCGGGCAAGGGCGCGTTCTACGCCACCAACCTCGACCTGGTGCTCCGCACCCGGGGCATCACCCACCTGATCCTCACCGGTATCACCACCGACGTCTGCGTGCACACCACGATGCGCGAAGCGAACGACCGAGGGTATGAGTGCCTGATCCTCTCCGACTGCACCGGTGCCACCGACAAGGCCAACCACGACGCCGCCCTGCACATGGTCACCATGCAGGGCGGCGTCTTCGGCTGCGTCACCACATCCGACGACGTCATCGCCGCGACGGTCGAGTGAGGTGTGCCCATGCTGACCATCGCTTCGGCGCGGCCCGGCCCGTACGCCTTCGACATCGCGACCACGGCCCTTCTCGTCATCGACATGCAGCGCGACTTCCTCGAACCCGGCGGGTTCGGTGAGAGCCTGGGCAACGACGTCGGCCAGTTGCGTCGCACCATCGCACCGCTCGCGGCGCTGCTGGCCGACGCCCGCGCCGTCGGTCTGAGCGTCCTGCACACCCGCGAGGGGCACCTGCCCGACCTGTCCGACTGCCCGCCGGCCAAGCTCAGCCGTGGCGCCCCGAGCAGGCGCATCGGTGACCCCGGGCCCAACGGCCGAATCCTGATCCGCGGCGAGTACGGCCACGACATCGTCGACGAGCTGCGGCCGCTGCCCGGCGAGCCGGTCATCGACAAGCCCGGCAAAGGTGCCTTCCACGCCACCAACCTGGACGTCCTGCTCGCCGAGCGGGGCATCCGCAGCCTCCTGGTCGCCGGCGTCACCACCGAGGTGTGCGTGCACACGACCGTCCGGGAGGCCAACGACCGCGGGTACGAGTGCCTCGTGCTCGCCGACTGCGTCGGGTCCTACTTCCCCGAGTTCCACCGGGTCGGTCTCGACATGGTCGCCGCCCAGGGCGGCATCTTCGGCTGGGTCGCCGACTCGGCGCAGGTGCGCGCCGCGCTGCCCACCAACCCCGTGTTGCAGCCCTCCTCCTGACCGGGAGCAGCCATGGCCTCGACAAAACCCACAACCGTCGCGCTCCCGTACTGGGTCCGCGGCGACACCAACGCGTTCTTCGGTTTCGGCGTCAACGTCCTGGTCAACGTGCTCACCCTGACCGGGCTCTGCCTCGCCGTGGTGAATCTCCCCGAGGGGGAGGTGTTCGGCACCATCCTGCCGGCGCTCGGCATCGCCCTGGTCGCCGGGAACATCTACTACACCTACCTGGCCCGCCGGCTGGCCCGACGGGAGAACCGCACCGACGTGACGGCTCTTCCGTACGGGCCGAGCGTGCCGCACATGTTCATTGTCATCTTCGTCATCATGCTCCCCATCTACCTGCGCACCCAGGACCCCGTGCGGGCCTGGGAGGCCGGGCTGGCATGGGCCTTCATCATCGGCGTCATCGTGCTGATCGGCGCGTTCGTCGGGCCGTACATCCGCCGGTCCGCGCCCCGGGCCGCACTGCTCGGCACCCTCGCCGGAATCTCCATCACGTTCATCTCGATGAACCCGGCCGGGCAGATGTGGCGGATGGCCTGGGTCGCCCTGCCGGTCTTCGCGTTGCTGCTGATCGGCCTGCTGACCGACGTGAAGTTGCCGTTCAACTTTCCCATCGGGCTCGCCGCGCTGCTGCTCGGCACCGCGATCGGTTGGGCCGGTGGGGCGATGTCGGTGCCGGACGTCACCGCCGCCGCCCGGGACATCGCGATCGCCGTACCCTCGTTCAAGCTGGACCTGCTCTTCACCGGGCTGGCCGACATGGCGCCTCTGCTGGCGACGGCAATCCCGCTCGGCGTCTACAACTTCACCGAGGGCATGACGAACGTGGAGAGCGCGGCCACCGCGGGGGACAACTACAACCTGCGTAGCGTGCTGCTCGCCGACGGTGCCGGTGCGGTGATCGGGGCCGCGCTCGGCTCGCCGTTCCCACCGGCCGTCTACGTCGGACATCCGGGTTGGAAGGCCGCGGGTGGACGCAGCGGTTACTCGATGGCGACCGGTGTGGTGATTGCGGTGCTCTGCTTCCTCGGCATGTTCGGGCTGCTTGGCGCGATCTTCCCGACCGCGGCCATCGTGCCGATCCTGCTCTACATCGGGTTGCTGATCGGGGCGCAGGCGTTCCAGGCGACTCCCAGGGCGCACGCCGCCGCCGTGGTCGCCGCGCTCATTCCGAACATCGCTGCCTGGGCGACCGGGCAGATCGACAACGCGCTGGCGGCGGCGGGTACCACCGCCGCGGCGGTGGGCGACGACGCACTCAACGGCGCCGGCGTGATCTACGACGGGCTGCTGGTGCTGGGGCAGGGTGCGATCCTCGCCGGCCTCGTTCTCGGCGCGGTGGTGGTCTTCATCATCGACAAGCGGTTCGTTCGGGCCGCGATCTTCGCCGGCTCCGGTGCGCTGCTGTCGTTCATCGGGTTGATCCACGGCGAGCGGATCGAGTGGAACGCCAACGGCCAGGTGGCACTCGGCTACCTCTTCGTCGCGGTGATCTGTGTGGTCTTCGCGCTGGGCCGCCCCACGCCCCGCGATCCCGACCCGGAGGAGGTCGAACCGGACGGAGAGCCCGCTCGGGTCGACAGTGCCACCGATCGGTCAGTCGACGAGCAGCGGACGTCGGCGCTGAGCGGCTGAGCCGGCCGGCCCGGTCGGGGGAGGCACTGGCTCCCGACCGGGCGGCAGGTTTCCCGGCCCAACGGATCGAAGGGACGTACCGCATGGAGATCGACCGGACGGACGCGGTCGCCGAGGTCACGGCGGCCTTCACCGCCTACGAGCGGGCACTGGCAGACGGTGACGCCGACCTGATCTGCGGGTACTTCTGGGATTCCGAGCGGACCGTGCGGTTCGGCCTCGCCGACCATCAGTACGGGCTGGACGAGCAGCGCAAGTGGCGTGCCGCGCAGCCGCCGCTGCCGGCCGGTCGTCGGTTGGTCGATCCGATCGTCACCACGTTCGGCCCGGACCTGGCGGTCGTGACGACCCGATTCGGGTACGACGGCACGGCCGCGACCGGGCGGCAGACCCAGACCTGGGTACGCCTGCCCGTCGGCTGGCGGATCGTCACCGCGCACGTCTCGGTGTCGGCCGGCTAGCCCCGCCGGTGGGCCGCACCGGCGGGGCCGCCCGTAGCGGTTGCAGTAACGCGCAATCACCCGCCGATGGCAGGGGCGCGCGGTAGCCGTACGCCCACCGGCGGATATGGCGCCCACGCGCCGCCCGAGAGGACCCGAGCGGCGCGTCGTCGACCTGGCTGGCGTTGCCTGACGCGGCGCTAGTTGCGCCTGCTCCACTGCTGGTTGGCGCCGCCGTGGCAGGCCCAGAGGTGAAGTTGCGTCCCATTGGTCGTGCCGGAGCCGACGGCGTCGAGGCACAGCCCCGACTGGACGCCGGTGATGGTGCCGTTGGAGTTCAGGTTCCACTGTTGGTTGGCTTGGCCGTTGCAGTCCCAGATGATGACCGCGGTGCCGTTGCTGCTGCCCGCTCCGCTGGCGTCCAGGCACTTGTTGCCGTAGACGGTCAGGGTGCGGTTGGCGGTGTAGGTCCAGCGCTGGTTGGTGCCACCGTGACAGTCCCACAGTTGCGGACGAGCGCCGTTCGTCGTGCTGGAGTTGGGAACGTCGATGCACCGGTTGGCCGGGCTGCTGACGATCAGCACGTTCTGCTGGCCGGGCGGTGGGGTCGTCGGCGGGGGAGTGGTGGGCGGCACGTCGGAGCCGAACTGGGTGAAGAACCGCCACACCTCCTGCTTGACCCAGCTCCGCGCGCCGCTCTCGCAGCCGGCGCACCCGTCCACCGGGCCTTGCTGGTGGCCACCGTCGAACGCCGCCCAGAGCACCGGGTATCCGGGCTGACAGGTGTAGGCGGTGGTGATGTGGGTCAGGCTGCCCGCCCTCGGCTCCGGCGGGGTCTGCGCGGCGCAGCCGTTGTTCCGGACGAACCTGTCACGCAGCGACCGTCCGCTGGCGATGTTGTCGTTGATGCCGTGAATCCCCAGGTACGCCACCGGCCCGGTGCCGCCGCTGCATCCGCTGATCGCTCCCGGTGCGGCGATTGCCGCGACCGCCCGGAACACCGTCGGGCGGGAGCACGCCAACGAGTAGCTCATCGCGCCGCCGTAGCTGAAGCCGACCGAGAAACGTTGGGCTGTGTCGACGCAGAGTGCGTTGTCGATCACCCGGATCATGTCGTCGGTGAAGGTCACGTCTTCACCGTTGGCGTTGCCCCAGCCGTTGTTGAGGCCCTGCGGGGCGACGAAGATCGTGCTGTTGTTGGCCTGCGAGAGCATGCCGTAGTAGGCCCAGGCGGCCCCGTCGGTTCCGCCCGAGGCGACCTGGCTGGCGGTGCCGCCCAACCAGTGGAACCCGAAGGCCAGCCGGTGGGCATGGGTGTTGTCGTAGGTGTCCGGCAACCGGAGGATGAAGCTGCGGCTCTTTCCGCCGCTCTGGATGGTGTGGGTGCCGCTGGTCAGCCCGGGTGCCTTGCCGCAGCCGGCAGTGGTGGCCGCGGCCGCCGGCGCGACGGTCGTGACGACGTACATGCCGACGGCGATCAGAACCAGGACGGCCAGGACTGCCCCCGGCCAGGGCGTGGTGTGTCTGCGAAGTGGCACGACTGAGCCTCCTTGTGTGTGAATGAGCATCGGGAACCTCGCCGGGCTCAGCTCCGGCTCCATCGTTGGTTGGCCGCGCCGGTGCAGTCCCAGATCTGGATGCGCGTGCCGTTGGCCGTGCCGTTGCCGACAGTGCTCAGGCACCGGCCCGAACCAACTCCGGTGATCGAACCGTCGGCGTTGAGCCGCCACTTCTGGTTGGACTGGCCGTTGCAGTCCCAGATGATCACCGAGCTGCCGTTCGCGGTGCCGGCGCCGTTGACGTCGAGGCACTTGCCGCCGAAGACGCGCAGTTCCTGGGCGTCGGTCGAGGTCCAGCTCTGGTTGCTCTGGCCGTGGCAGTCCCAGATGATCGCCGCCGCGCCGTTGGTCTGCGAGGCGCCGTTGACGTCCAGGCACCGCCCGGAGGACGTGTTGCGCACTGCCGACGTGCCGCTCGGTGGCGGGGTGGTCGGCGGTGGCGTGGTCGGGTCGGTGCTACCGAACTGGGTGAAGAACCTCCACACCTCGCCCTTGGTCCAGGTCCTGGCGCCGCTGTCCCCGCCGCCGTCCACCGGGCCGGGGGTGTGCCCGCCGTCGAAGGCGGCCCAGACCACCGGATAGCCGGCCCGGCAGCCGGAGTAGGTGGTGGTGATGTGGGTCAGGCTGCCCGCCCTCGGCTCGGGTGGGCTCTGTGCGGTGCACCCGTTGTTGCGCACGAACGTGTCGCGCAGGGACCGTCCGGCGGACACGTTGAGCACCGGGTCCCCGATGCCATGGATTCCCATGTACGCGACCGGCTGGGTGCCGCCGCTGCATCCGCTGAGCTGCCCGCCGGAGTAGACCGCGACAGCGCGGAAGACGGTGGGTCGGGAACAGGCGAGGGAGTAGCTCATGCCGCCGCCGTAGCTGAAGCCGAGCGCGAAGCGTTGCGTGGTGTCGACACAGAGGTCCGCCTCGATCACCCTGATCATGTCGTCGACGAAGGTGACGTCCTGGCCGCCGGGGTTGGCCCAGCCGTTGCCGTTGCCCTGCGGGGCGACGAAGATGGTGCTGTTGTTGGCCTGCTGCCGCAGCCCGTAGTAGGACCAGGCCGCCCCGTCGGACCCGCCCCCGTCGACGTCGTTGGCGGTGCCGCCGTTCCAGTGGAATCCGAAGATCAGTCGGTAGGCGTGGTTGCGGTCGTAGTTGTCCGGAATTCTCAGGATGAAACTGCGGTTCTGGCCGCTGCTCTGGATGGACCGCTGGCCGCTGGTCAACGTGGGGGCCTTGCCGCAGCCGGCGGTCGCCGCTGCCGCGCCGATCTCCGCGGCCGACGCGGTGGTGCGCACGCCACCGGCCAGCGCCGCCGCGCTCACGGTCACGACGACGGCCGCCGCCGTCGCAAGGAGACCAAGGATGGGTCTACGTCTCGTCATGAAGGGGCTCCCGCCACTCGGCACGAACTGATGGAAAGGGGGTGCGCGGGGCCACCCGCACACCGCCACGACGGACCGGGTCACCCGCGCCGACCGCGTTCGCCCCGGGAAGAAGCCCGGCGGACGTGATGTGTCCACGGCGCCCCGGCCGGCTCATCGACACAGGTTTCCGCCACGGGTCTCGCCGCCCACGCGGGACCAGTCGGCCGTCGAATCGATTCGCTCAGACGCTAGAGCGGACAGTGAAAGATGTCAATGACATGTCCGGCGGGTTGCCATCCCGGTGACAGCGGTCAGGCACGCGTGAGCTCGGCCGCGCCGAACGAGACCGCGAATCGCTTGCACCAGATGGAGACGCTCCGGAAGTCACGTGGATCAACCGACGCTGGTAGCTCGTACACCTGGTTGCCCTTGTTGCCCTTGAGCCTGGCCAGCTCGACCCATTCGCCGTCGTCGAACACCCGCCAGCCGGCAGTGCCCCGGAGGACGGGTTGGTCGGTCAGCCACACCCGCAGGTCCGGACCGTTCGACGTGTTCAGCTCCCGAATGACGAGCTGGTGGCGCCCGTCGGCGCGCCGGTGGATCTCGGCCGTGCCGGTCGTCCGGTGCTCATGGGTGACGAACTCGCCGACGGTCAGGATCTCGTTCGCCGCCGGGGCGGCTACCGAGGCCGCGGGGGTCGGGGACGACGTGGCCGGGGACGTCGGGGTCGGGGTGGCCGATGTCGGCGTCACCCCGGGCAGCGCCTCGTCGACGTAGGTGTCGGTGACCAGCTTCCACGGCTGGAACCAGTAGAGGGCCAGCACCGCCACGACGACACCTGCGGCCAGACCAGCCCGGACCACCGGCGACCGGAACATCCGTTTTCCCACCCCCGCATCGTACGGCCGCGCATGTCGTCGAACGCGTCGCGAACCCTTTCGGAACTCTTACGACGGGGTGTCCGCCAGAGCCTGGCCGCACGGGCACGCCCCCTGGCCCGCCGGCAACAGTCTCACCACCTCGCCGAGCAGGACGCGCAGCCGATCGACGTTCCGGGCGAAGACGGTGAACACCTCCTGCTGCGTCACCCCCTGGCCGACCTCGACGCCCGAGTCGAGGTCGGTCACCAGTGACAGCGCGGTGTAGCACAGTGCCAGCTCGCGTGCCAGCACCGCCTCGGGATGGCCGGTCATGCCGACGACCGACCAGCCCTCCCGGCCGTACCACTGCGATTCGGCGCGGGTGGAGAACCGGGGCCCCTCGATGACGACCATGGTGCCGCCGTCGACCGGGCGCCAACCGGTGCTGCGGGCGGCGTCCACCACCGTGGCCCGCCCGACCGGACAGTAGGGGTCGGCGAAGGGCGCGTGGACGACCTGGGGGAGTTGCCCGTCCGCGCCTGGCCGTCCGTCGTAGTAGGTCTGCTCGCGGCCGCTGGTCCGGTCGACCAGTTGGTCCGGTACGACGAGGGTGCCGGGGCCCAGCTCCGGGCGCAGACCGCCCACGGCGCCCGGTGCGAGCACCTGGCGGACGCCGAGTGCGCGCAGCGCCCACAGGTTGGCCCGGTAGTTGATGCGCTGAGGAGGAAACGTGTGCCGGCGTCCGTGGCGGGGCAGGAACACCACCCGCCGCCCGGCGAGACTCCCGACGGACAGTAGGTCGCTGGGCGCTCCGTACGGTGTGTCGACGGTGACCTCGGCGACGTCGTCGAGGAACTCGTAGAAGCCGGAACCGCCGATCACGCCGACCGGCGCGCCGTCGGTCGGGCTGATCTCTGCTGCTGACATGGGGTGACCCTCCTGGGCGACGGGCGGCAGAAACACGTGGGGCGGGTTCAGCGACTGCCGGCTCGTCGATGCCTGACGCGCCGGTCGACGGCGGTGGCGACGACCAGCACGATCGCGATCGCGGCCCAGACGACGGCCAGCCCGACGGCGAGCCCCAGCGGGTAGTCGCGGTCCGGCAGGCCCGGGTTCGGCGGGGCCGAGGGTGGTCGCCACAGCAGCGGCACCGCGATCAGCAGCAACGTGGCGCTGGCCAGCAGACCGGCGGCGATCAAGGCCCGGCGTAGCCGGTCGGTCACCAGCCGGCCCAGCACCAACCCGACGAGGCCGACCAGCGGTGCCACCAGGACGTCGTGCAGCGCCGGGCCGCCGACCAACCACGGCAGGGCGGCGCCGAGTTGGGGGAGGAGCAGCCAACCGCCGTACGCCGTGGCCGCGGCACCGAGCACGAACAGGAGCAGCCGGACGACCCTCACCGCCACACCTCCAGCCGGGCCACCCACTTGGTCTGCAGGACGCCCGGGCGGCTCGCGGCGATGAGCCGGCAGGGGTAACCGTGGTCGGGGGAGAGTTGCTCGCCGTTGATTCTCAGCGCGAGCAGGGTCAGCGGGTCGCTGGCGTGGGCGGCGGGGAGGGTGCTCGCCGCGTACAGGCCCGCGGTTTCCAGTGACGTGAACCGAACCGGTCGGCCGGTGGGCGCGCCGGCCCACCGGAGCAACTGCACGACGGGCACGCCGGTCCAGTGGGCCGAGGCGCTCCAACCCTCGACGCAGGCGATCGGCAGGTGCGCCGTGCGTTGTGGCAGGGCCGCCAGCTCGGGCAGGGACACTGTGCGTCGGCCGCCCGGCCAGACGATCTCCAGTCGCCAGTCGGGTGGAACGACGATGCGCGCGGCAGCCGCCGTCCGGTTGATCGGAACGCCCTGCGGCCCGGCGGCGGAGCGCCACGCCAACGGCGACACCCGACGCAGCCACGGCACGGTGACCCCGGCGGTGGCCAGCACGGCGATGCCGGCGACCCCCGCCGACGTCCGCAGGAACGCGCGTCGCTCGAACGAGTCGTCACGCCCGGGTGCCGTGGCGGTCACCGGGGCGCCGCGCCGCAACGGCGTCTTCAGCGCCGCGCGGGCGACCGGAAGCTTCACCGCGACGTGCAACAGCACCGCGCCCGCCACCAGCCAGGCGACCGCGTAGTGCGCCGTCGGGAAGAAGAACCCCCACGGGTACGACTGGGCGACGTTGAACAGGCCGGTGACCAGTTCGAAGAACGCGGCGCACACCAGCACCAGGACGGAGATCCGTTCGAGGGTGTGGGCGGACAGCCGGATCGGCTGGTGCACCGGCGGACGGACGAACAGTCGCGGGTAGACGCTCCACAGTTTGGCCAGCAGCAACGGGATCGCCGCGACACCGGAGAGCACGTGCACGCCCTGGGTGATCCGGTAGAGGTTGACCGGTCGGGTCGGCCAGCTGAACCAGCCCGGTGGGTGCTGGATGTAGTGACTGAGCAGCCCGGTGCCGAAACACAGCCCGAACGCCACCCCGAGCCAGAGACCGAGCCGGGCGGCGACCAGCGGGGAGTGCGACGACGCGGTGAAGTCCTCGGGCGCGGGGATGCGTGGTCGGCGGATCATGCGCGGGCCAGCTCGGCGAACCAGCGGGGGCCGTACCGGAAACGGTCCGCGACCCGCAGGCCGGCGGCGTCGGCGGTCCGCGCCACCGCCTCCGCCCCGACCCGCGCCCACCGAAACGCCGACCCCCGCAGCTCCCGTTCACCAGAGCGCCCGGACAGGACGTACGCCTGTCCCCGCCACAGCCCGACGCCCGGGGGTTCCAGCTCCACCATCAGCGTTCCGTCGGCAGCGATCAGGGCGCCGCAGCGGCGCAGCAGTCGGACCGGGTCACCACCGATGCCGATGTTGCCGTCGATGAGCAGGGCGTGTGCCCATCTCCCCTCGCCGGGCAGTGGCGCGAAGACGTCGCGGCGCAGGGCGATCACACCCCGGCCCTGGGTGAGCCGTACCGCCTCGGCGGAGATGTCCACCCCGAGGGCGACGAGACCTCGCTGGGCGAGCGCCCTGGTCAGCCGGCCAGGGCCGCAGCCGAGATCGATAGTGGGTCCGGTGCAGCGGGCGGCGACGGACTCGACCGCCGGTTCGGGCGGGCCGTGCCAGCGCCGCACCGGCAACAGGTCACGCCGCCCGTCGGTGTGCACCAGCCAGTGCTCGGGTGGGGCCGCGGGCAGCGGGCCGACCCGGGTAGCGCCCGCGTCACGGTCGGCGGGCCACCCGTCGGGCCGGCTCAGCGCCACGTCGAAACCGTCGAGACTGATCGTCGCGTTCACCGGGGGCGTCCTGTCGTCAGGTGGCCGCCCACCGAGGCGACGGCAGCCGCGAACCGGGTGCCGGGCAGCCCGGCCGCGACCGCCAGCGCCGCCGACCAGTCGTCGACATCCCGCTGAACGGGCAGGATCGCCGGGTGCAGACCGCGCTCGCGCAGAGCGGCGAGGGTGCGACGACCGGTGTCCGCCGTCGACATGGGAACCTCGCGCAACGCGCTCGCGTACGACGGGTCGCGCAGTCCGAGTGCCCACCAGCCGCCGTCGAGCGCCGGCCCGAACACCGCCTCGTGCGCGGCGAGCCGCTCCAGCGCGCTGCTGAGCAGGGCCGGGCGGACCTGCGGCGTGTCCATGCCGATCTGCAGCACCGGTCGGCCGGGAAACGCCTCGGCGGTGTCGGCGTGGGCGTTCCGGAGGCGGTCGGCGAACGTGCCGCCGCGCTGGGCGAGCAGGTGCCAACCGCGCAACGCGGCGGTCAGTTCCGCGCCGTACTCGGCGTCGGCGAACCGACCGGTGTGGGCCAGCACGGGAATGGTCGACGCGGTGGCGCGCACCACCGCGAGGGTGTCCAACAGCGACGCCGCCGCGACCCGGGCCGCCTGGATGGGATCAGCGGGCGGGCAGAGGCGCGTCTTGGCCAGCCCGGCAACCGGTGCCTTCGCGACCACGAGCAGGACGTTCACCGGGCACCGCCGGCGTCCGCGCGCAGCACCCCGGCGAAGTCCCGGGTGGCCCGCAACGTGCCCCGGACCGACCCGGAGACCTTCGATCTGGTGCCGACGGCCCGGGGTGCGTACCCCACGTCCAGTTCGACGATCCGCCAGCCCGCCCCGGCCGCGCGGAGCAGCAACTCCAGGGGGTAACCGAACGCGCGGTCGTTGACACCGAGTCCCAGCAGCGCCGCCCGGTGGGCCACCCGGATCGGGCTGATGTCGTAGACCGGCACACCACGACGCCGCAGCAGCGCGGCGACCAGCGCGTTCCCGGTGCGGGCATGCCACGGCCAGGCGTCCGCCGAGACCGGACGACGCCGCCCGACGGCGAGATCGGCCCGACCGTCGTGCACCGCCGCGACCAGCCGGGGCAGCTCAGCCGGATCGAACGAGCCGTCCGCGTCGAGCACGCAGACCAACTCCGCCCGCGCCGCCAGCAAACCGGTGTGCACGGCCGCCCCGTACCCGCGTCGCGGTTCGTGGACAACCTGGGCCCCGTGCTCGGCGGCGACGGCCGGCGAACCGTCGGTGGAGCCGTTGTCGACCACGATGGCGCGGTAGCCGGACGGTAGCCCGCCCAGTACGGCAGGGAGCGCGGCCGCTTCGTCCAGACATGGCAGCACCACGTCGATCGTTGTGTGCATACCGGCGACGCTAGGCCCGCCACGGGCCGTCCGGAGCGCTGTGGATCCTTACGAATCGCTTACCCGGCAACGGATCTTACGACTCTCTGACGTCTGACCGTCTGGCTGTCGGTTGCCTGGTCGCAGGTCGTACCGTCGGCCGTCACCATGACCATGATGACCCCGCCGGGACGATCCCGGTCCGCCGACCTGATCGTCCTCGGTGCCGAGGCGGCGCTGCTCGCCGTTGCCGTCTGCGTCGGCGCGCTGCTCAACCATCAGGGCGTACGGCTGCACGCCGACACGGCGCCGCTCTACGCCTCCTGGCAGCCGCACCTGGGGCCCGGCACCCCCGCCGCGCTGCTCGTGGCCGCGCTGCTCGTCTGGCGGGGCACGCGCTGGGCGACCGACCTGCCGTGGCATCGGCTGCTGGTCGTCGGCTACCTCGCCGCGGTGCTCTGGACGCTGTCGCTGGCCCTGGTGGACGGCTGGTCCGCGGGGTTGACCGAGCGGCTCACCGTGCAGGCTGAGTACCTGCACGAGGTGCCCGGGGTGACGGATGTCGGCGTCCTGCTGTCCGGCTTCGCCGACCGGATCCTCGACTTCCAGCCCGACTCGTGGTCCACCCACACCGCCGGTCATCCACCGGGGGCGTTGCTGGTCTTCGTCTGGCTGGAGCGGATCGGCCTGGGTGGCGGGACGGCGGCCGGGCTGGCCTGCGTGGTGCTCGGCGCCACGGTCGCGGTGACGGTTCCGGTGGCGTTGCGGGCGCTCGGCGTCGAGGACGCGGCCCGGGCGGTGTGGCCGTTCCTGGTGCTCTTCCCGGGGGCGGTCTGGGTGGGCGCGTCAGCGGACGGGATCTTCACCGCGGTGGTCGCGGCCGGGCTGGCGCTGCTGGCGGTGGGTGGCCGACCAGCGGCCGCGTTCGGCGGGTTGCTCCTCGGCTTCGCGCTCTACCTGTCGTACGGGTTCGTCCTGGTGGGGTTGCTCGCGGTGGCGGTGGTGCTGCTCCGGGCGCGGGACCGCCCCGGTGTGCTGCTGGTCGCGGCGACGGCGGTCGCGGTCGTCGTCGCCGTGTTCACCGTCGCCGGCTTCTGGTGGCTGGACGGCTACCACCTGGTGACACGTCGTTACTACCAGGGTTGGGCGGCGGAACGTCCGTACGGCTACTGGGTCTGGGCGAATCTCGCCGCACTGCTGCTCTCGGCCGGCCCGGTGGTCGGCCCGGCGATGCGGCGGGCGGTGGCCGCCGTGACGATCCGACCATCGCGCGCGGCGGCCCTCCGACGGCGGATCACCGGCGCCGGACCCACTGTGTGGCTGCCCGTCGCGGCGGCGGCGGCGGTGCTCGCCGCGGACCTGTCCGGGCTCAGCAAGGCCGAGGTGGAGCGGATCTGGTTACCGTTCGCCGTCTGGTTGCTGGTCGCCACCGCCCACCTGCCCACCCTCCACCGCCGCTGGTGGTTGGCGGCCCAGGCCGCCACCGCCCTCGCGGTCAACCACCTACTGTGGACGGTGTCGTGAGCGACGCCGGCTCCCGCATCACCGCGGTGGTGAAGTCGGCGATGCCGGCGGCGAAGCCGACCCGGGCGGTGAAGCCGAGCAGCCGGGTGGCGCGGGCCGGGTCGGCCACGACGTGCCGCACGTCCGCCGCCCGCCCGCCGCCCACAGTGACCGGCGATGGGCCGCCCATCGCCACGGCCAGCTCGTGGGCCAGCTCGCCGACGGTGTGCGGTTCGCCCGAGCAGACGTTGACCGGCGTCAGCGGATCCGGTGCCGGTGTGGTCAGGGCCAGCAGGTTGGCGGCGGCCACATCGGTCACGTGCACGAAGTCGCGTCGCTGCCGGCCGTCCTCCAGGACCCGAGGCGGTCGCCCGCCGGCCAGGGCCGATCGGAAAATCGACGCCACGCCCGAGTACGGGGTGTCACGGGGCATTCGCGGACCGTAGACGTTGTGGTAACGCAGGGCCCAGACCGATCCGCCGGTCTGCCGGGCCCACGCGCCGGCGAGGTGTTCCTGGGCCAGCTTGGTGGCGGCGTACGTGCTGCGCGGCTCCAACGGCGCGTCCTCCGGGACGAGACCGGGGGAGAGAGACCGGTCGCAGCGCGGGCAGGTCGGCTCGTAGCGGCCCTCGGCCAGGTCGGTGACGCGACGGCCGGCAGGCCGGACGACCCCGTGGGCGGGGCAGTGGTAGCGACCCTCGCCGTAGACGACCATCGAACTGGCGAGCACCAGTCGGCGTACCCCGGTGGCGTGCATCGCGGCGAGGAGGGTGGCCGTCCCGAGGTCGTTGTGCGCGGCGTACCGGGGGGCGTCGGCCGGGTCGAGGCCGTGGCCGACCATGGCCGCCTGATGGCAGACCGCGTCGACGCCGGCCAGCAGCCGGGTCAGCAGTTCGACGTCCCGCACGTCACCGACCGCCAGGTCGTGCCGCTCGGTCCAGGACGGTGCGCTCGCGCCGTGCGCCTCGGGCAGCAACGCGTCCACGGCCACCACCTCGTGCCCGTTCTCGGTGAGCAGGTCGGCGACGTGGGAACCGATGAACCCGGCCGCACCGGTGACAAGTATCCGCATTCCGGTCACCGTATGACAGCGGGCCGGCCCGCCCGGGTTCGCGCGCCCCGCCGTAAGAACCTCGCAAGGATTGCCGGTGCGGGCGGGCCCGGGTGCGTGGCTACGCTGGGCCGATGGGCATCCGAGGGGCGACGGCGACCGGTCGGAACGGGGATGGTTCGTGACACAGCGCGTGCTGGTGGTCGACGACGACCAGACCGTCAGTGACGTCATTCGTCGTTACCTCGAGAACGACGGCTTCCAGGTGAGCCTCGCGGCGGACGGCGCGGCAGCGCTGGCGGCGGTGGAGCGTCAGGCACCCGACCTGGTGGTGCTCGACCTGATGCTGCCCCGGATCAACGGCCTGGAGGTGTGCCGGGCGTTGCGGGTACGGCCCGACGGCGTACCGATCGTCATGCTGACCGCCCGCGGTGACGAGTCCGACCGCATCCTCGGGCTGCAACTCGGCGCGGACGACTACCTCACCAAGCCCTTCTCTCCCCGGGAACTGGTGTTGCGGGTCCGGTCGGTGCTTCGCCGCGCCGGCGGTCACCCGTCACCCGAGCGGCCGGAGGCGCTCACCGACGGCGGCCTGGTGGTGCACACCACGTCCCGAACCGCCCGCCTCGGCGGCACCGACCTGGCTCTGACGCTGCGGGAGTTTGACCTGCTCGTGCACCTCATGCGGCATCCGTCCCGGGTGTTCGGCCGGGCCGAGCTTCTCGAGCAGGTCTGGGGCTGGAACTTCGGGGACCACTCGACAGTGACAGTGCACGTACGCCGGCTGCGGGAGAAGATCGAGACCAACCCGGCCGATCCGCAGCGGATCGTGACCGTCTGGGGCGTCGGCTACCGCTACGAGCCGGCCGATGCGTGACGTACTCCTGATCTTCGCGATCGCCCTCGCCGCGGCGCTCGGCATCGGGCTCGCCGGCGCGGTGCTGCTCCGCGCCCTCCGACGCAGCTCGATCACCGTGCATCTCAGCGTGCTGCTCACCACCACCGTGGTCGCCGTCGCCGTCGGGGTGATGGCGGTCGCGGAGGCGATGTTCCTCTCCACACACGACACCGAGGTTGTCCTGATCACCGTCGCGGCGGCGGCGGTGGTCAGTCTCGCCGTCGGCGGGCACTTCGGCCGCCGGCTGGCCCGCGCCGCGGTCTGGCGCGACCAGGCCCGGGAGCGGGAACGGCAACTGGAGAAGGGCCGGCGCGACCTGGTCGCCTGGGTGTCGCACGACCTGCGGACCCCGCTGGCCGGGCTGAGGGCCATGGCGGAGGCGTTGGAGGACCGGGTGGTTCGCGATCCGGACACTGTCGACGAGTACCACCGACGCATCCGCGTGGAGACCGACCGGATGACCCGGCTCGTCGACGACCTGTTCGAGCTGTCCCGGATCAACGCGGGAGCGCTGCGGTTGTCGTTGACGGCGGTGCCGCTCGGCGAGGTGGTCTCGGACGCGCTGGCCAGCACCGTCCCGTTGGCCGAGGCTCGCCGAATCAAGCTGATCGCCAGCGAGTCCGGATGGCCGACGGTCGCCGCGAGCGAACCGGAACTGGCCCGGGTCGTGGCCAACCTGCTGCTCAACGCGGTCCGCTACACCCCGGCCGACGGCACCGTACGCATCGAAGCAGGTCGGGAGGAGGACCACGCCTGGCTGTCGGTCGCCGACACCTGTGGCGGAATTCCCCCGGACGACCTGCCCCGGCTGTTCGACATCGCGTTCCGTGGTGAACCGGCCCGCACCCCCGGCCCCGGCGACGGTGGGGCGTCCGGAGGGCTCGGCCTGGCCATCGTTCGTGGCCTGGTGGAGGCACATGGAGGTCGGGTCGAGGTACGCAACACCCCCGACGGCTGCCAGTTCATGGTCCGACTGGCGACCGCCTGAGCAGAAACGGCGGGACCATACCGTCTGCCGGCTCGAGCGCCCGACGGCGCGGTATTCCGGAAGGAGAACGGCTCAACCGACCCGTTGGGCCAGCACCTGCCCGGGCCAGGAGCCGAACAGGAAGGATTCGGTGCGGGTGAACCCCTGGCGCTCGTAGAACGTCACCAGCTTGCCGCCACCGCCCGCCCAGCAGTCGACCCGGAGCAACCGCACGCCGGCTCGCCGGGTCTCCTGAACGGCGTGTGCCAGCAGGGTCGACCCGAGGCTCCGGCCCGCGAACCGCCGGTCGGAGACCAGGAGGCGGACGTACCGCTCGGGTTCGTCCGCGCGCGTGATCGACAGGCGCGGGTCGGGCCCGGAGCCCAGCACCATCGCTGCGGCCGGCGTCCCATCCACCTCCGCGATGAACGGAAGGTTCTCGGTCAGGTACCGATCGATCTGTTCCACCCGTGCCGGCTGGGCGGAGAAGGGTGTCGTGCCCCACTGCTCGGTGTTGCCGCGGTCGTTCATCCAGGCCACCGCGGAGTCCAGCATGGCCAGGACGGCAGGCGCGTCGGCGGGGCCGCCACCCCTGATGAGTACGCCGTGGCTGGTGTCGTTCATGGCGGAATGGTAGTCGGTGGCTGGTGGATCACGACCGAGGTCGTCAGCCGGTCGGGCTGCCGCCTGCGGGGCCGCGATCCTGGGAGGCCAGGTTCCGATCGAGCGTCGCCAACAGGCGCTCGAGGGCCTTCCGGTCGCCGTCGGTGAGGCCGCGAAGGATGGCCGCCTCGTTGGCCAGATGCTCCTCGATGAGCCGGTCGGTCAATGCCACACCCGCCGGAGTCAGCCCGACCACTCTGCCGCGCGCGTCGGCCGTCGAGACCGAGCGGGACACGAGGCCGCGGGCGATCAGTCGGTCCACCCGCTTGGTCACCGCCCCGGTGGTGACGAGCATCCGTTGGCTCAACTGCCCCGGGGTGAGCGTGTACGGCTCGCCCTCGCGGCGCAGCGCCGCGAGCACGTCGAAGTCGCCGTTGCCGAGGTCCGCGGCGGCGAACGGTGGTCGCAGGGCCGCATCGAGCGCGGCGGCCAACTGTTGGATGCGACCGATGATCAGCAGCGGAGTGGGGTCGAGGTCTGGTCGTTCGCGACCCCACTGGCCGACGATGTCGGCGATCCGGTCGTCATTCACTGTTGCATCTTACCTTCCGGGGAAGATAACTTGTCTTCCGTGGAAGATAACATGACGTCAACGTCCGCTCCGGTAGCCACGACCTACGTGGATCCGTCCTGCCCGTTCGCCTGGATCACCTCACGCTGGCTCATGGAGGTCGCGACGATGCGGCCACTCACCCTGCGGTTCGAGGTGATGAGCCTCTCGGTGATCAACGAACATCGTGACCTGGAGCCCTGGTACCGCGAATTCAACGACCGGGCGTGGGGGCCGGCCAGGGTCTGCGTGGCGGCGGCCGAGCAGCACGGCGCCGCCGCCCTCGCGCGGCTGTACCCTGCGCTCGGCCGACGGATCCACGACGCCGGCGACAAGGACTTCGAGACCGTCGTCCCGCAGGCCCTGGCCGAGGCGGGCCTCCCCGCCGACCTCGCCGACGCCGCCCTGCGCAGCGACCTCGACCCGCACCTGCGGGCCAGCACCGCTCGCGCTCAGCAGCTGGTGGGCGAGGACCTCGGCACCCCGACGGTCGTCATCGACGACGTGGCCTTCTTCGGCCCCGTCCTGACTTCGATCCCTCGCGGGGAAGAAGCCGTCCGCGTCTTCGACGGCGCCCGCCTGCTCGCCGGCTGCCGGGCCTTCTCCGAGCTCAAACGCGCCCGATCCGACGACCTCACCTTCGCGTAGCCGCGCCACTGCGCTCCTCAGCGCTCGGGATGCCCCCGGTGCACCGCCCACTCCGGCGCGAGGATCGACATCACCGTGGCGTCGACCCAGTCGTCGCCGTCGCGCAGGACCTGCCGCAACACACCCTCGGCAACGAAGCCGACCTTCTCGTACACCCGGCGGGCCCGGGGATTGAAGGCGAACACCTCCAGCGAGATGCGGTGCAGGCCGAGCCGCTCGAAACCGTGGCCGACGACCAGGCGTACCGCCTCGGTGCCCAGGCCGCGGTCGCGGCCGGCGGCGGTCAGCAGGGTACGGAAGTTGCAGTTCCGGTTGACCGGGTCCCAGTCGTTGAGGACCACCTCGCCGACGCAGGCCCCGGTGGCACGGTCGACGACCGCCAGGTCGAGTCGGTCGGTCTGCGCGTTGCGGCTGCCGTACCAGGAACGCATCCGCTCCTCGTCGGGGACGTCGTCGGCCGCGCTGCCGGTCAGTCGGGCCACCTCGGGGTCGGCCACCGCCGCCCGGAAGGTGTCCAGGTCGTCGTCGACGAAGGGACGCAGGATCACCCGCTCGCCGGTGAGCGTGGGTTTGATCGAGAAGTCGGGGGTCGCCTGGTCACTGAGCATCGACCGATCCTCGGCGTGACACCGGCGAGTGGCAATCGGTTTCCAGTCGCCGGCCGGCGGCGTCGACCGCTCGGCGCGCCGAGCGCACCGCGGTCGACGACACCGCGGCCAGTTCGGGCCGTGCCGGCAGGAACACAGTGGGTACGCCCAACGACTGGTTCATCGCGGCAAGCTGGTACTCAGCCCGAAGGTCGGTGGTGTGACGAACGCCGCGCACGATCACTCCTCCTTCGTGGAGGCGGCAGTAGGCGGCGGTTAACCCGCTCCAGGCAGCAACGGTGACCGAGGTCCACTCGACCGGCAGAACGGCCCGGACAGCGGCCGCTCGCTCCTCTTCGTCGCTGCCCGGCTGTTTGATGCTGTTGACCGCGACGAGCACCACCACTTCGTCGAAGAGGGCGCGTGCCCGGTCCACCACGTTCACGTGCCCAGGGGTGAAGGGATCGAAGCTGCCCGGGTAGACGGCTCGCACCCGTACCCGGTCGGAGGTCGGTGCTGCCGGATGCGACGGTTCGGATGTGCCGTCGTCGGTGCGCATGGTCCGACTGTAGGTATCGGCCGGAGGATTCGGTGGCCCGTGGCGTGGGCGATAGGTCACAGCGCCGTGGGCACGTCCGGCGACACGGCTGCCGCGCGTCGTCGCGGCCACAATCATGGGGTACGCCGGCTGCCTGAGCCAGTGCCGGTCGGGTCGAGGAGCGACGTCAGTCGATGCCTTGACACTGGTTGTTGCGATCGCTAACACTTGTCCGCAACGCGACCTTAACGAGCCGAACACATTGTGACGCGGTGGCGTGCGGGTCAGGGGTGGCCGGCCGGGCACGTCACCCCATCGTTGAACCCTTCACAACTCCAACCCGGACACGGCCTAGTGTTGTTAACGCTAACATAGATGATCTTGCAGAGGAGGTCGTGCCCGTGGTTCCACGACAGGCGCGGGTCATCACGCCGTCGGGCTACGACGCCGACCCTCCAGCTGACCCGTACGCCCCCTGCGCGAAGGAGAAAGACGCATGTCGAGAGTCCTCGCCCGGCTCTGCGCGGTCGCGGTGGCCGCGAGCCTGCTGTTCACCACATGGTCGGCGGCGACACCGAAGGAGGCGGCAGCGCTCGACCCGACCGTCGGCTACCTGATGGCGCACTTCACCGGTGAGTCCTCGACCGACCAGCAGATCTACCTCGCCCACAGCATCGATGGCCTGCGCTGGACCGACCTCAACAACGGCGGGCTCGTGCTGCGGTCCACCATCGGCACCCGGGGCGTGCGGGACCCCGCCCTGGTCCGCTCACCGGCCGGCGACCGCTACTGGATCATCGCCACGGATCTGTGCATCGGCTGCGGTCAGGACTGGTCGACAGCGATCAACAACGGCAGCCGCAACCTCGTCGTGTGGGAGTCCACCGACCTGGTCAACTGGTCGGCGCCGTGGCTGCTGAACGTCGCCGGTGCGATTCCGGACGGACGCAACGCCTGGGCTCCGGAGGCGATCTGGAACCCGGCCACCGGCGACTACGTCCTCTACTGGGCGACGAACGTCCCGCTCAACGGCGCGACCAAGCACCGCATCTACTACGCGCGTACGGCGAACTTCCGCAGCGTCACCACACCGCAGGTCTACATCAACCGGCCCGGAAACCAGGAGATCATCGACACCCAGATCGTCGAGGTGCCGGCGGGCGTCGGCGGCTACCGCTACGTCCGGGCCTCCCGCGACGGCCAGATCGCCATCGAAGGCAGCAACTCCATCCTCGGCACCTGGACCGCCCTCGGGAACCTCTCCGGCATCGGGCTGACCGGCGCACAGGTCGAAGGCCCGATGTGGATGAAGGTGAACAGCCGCAACGAGTGGGTGCTCTACCTCGACCAGTACGCCAGCGGACGCGGCTACCTGCCGGTGCTGACCACCGACCCGTCGAGCCCGGGCAGCTACCGACTGCCGGCGTCCGGTTCGTACGCCATGGGCGGCACCAAGAAGCGGCACGGTTCCATCCTGAACCTGACCGCCGCGGAACAGAACCGGGTGCTCGCCCGCTGGCCCGCCACCGCTGTCAACCGGATCCAGTCGTACAACTTCCAGGACCGGTACGTGCGGCACTACGACTATGACGTCCGCATCGACCCGAACGTCAACCCGGCCCAGGACGGCCAGTGGCGGCTGGTGCCCGGCCTGGTCGGCTCCGGCACGGTGGCCATCCAGTCGGTCAACTACCCGGGCTACTACCTGCGCCACTACGGGTTCGACTTCCGGTTGGAAGCCAACGACGGCAGCGCCACCTTCGCCGCCGACGCCACCTTCCGGCAGGTCGCCGGCCTGGCCAACTCCTCCTGGACGTCGTTCCAGTCCTACAGCCACCCGGACCGCTACCTCCGGCACTACGCCTACCTGCTGCGACTCGACCCGGTCACCGACGCGCAGAGCCGCGCCGACGCCACCTTCCGCGTGACCAACTGACCCTGGTCCCTGTTCAAGGAGTTCCGACTGTGGCATCACATCGACGGGTGTTGTCCGCCCTGGTGGCCGCGCTGACCGTGCTGGTCGGCGTCGTGGTGGCGTCGTCGCCGGCCACCGCGGCCACCAACCAGTTCCGAGGCATGAACTGGGCGGTTCTGGGTGACAACTTCAGCACCGGGCCGTTGGTCGTGCAGGGCCTGAGCGCGTCCGACAGCAACGCGACGGTGCGGGCCAAGGCCAACGCCCTCTACGACGACATGGCGTCCGCCATGGGCGTCAACACCGTCCGGCTGCCCATCAACACCCACACGGTGGGGACGGCGTGGTGGGAGGCGTACCGGGGTGCCATCGACGCCGCCACCGCCCGTGGATTCAAGGTCATCCTCGCGTACTGGGAGGACGGCGCGGCCTCCGGCGGCAGGATCACGAACCTCGCCGCGTGGAACGCGATGTGGTCCACTGTCACGAACACGTACGGTTCGAACACCAACGTCTACTTCGAGCCGATGAACGAACCGCACGGATACAGCTCTGCCGAATGGCGCACCGTGGCGGCGAACTGGCTCAGCTACCACTATTCGGCGGTGCCCAGCCGGGTGCTGATCGGTGGCACCGGCTTCAGCCAGGACCTGCGCGACATCTGCAACGACAGCCGCTTCAACTCGACCCTGCTGTCCTTCCACCACTACGCCTTCTTCTATGGCGCGATGACCTACGACGCGTTCCGCAGCCACATCCAGACCCGCCTGGGCAACTGCGCCTCCCGCGCGGTCGCGACCGAGTTCGGCGCACCCATGAACGACGGCCGCAACTACGCCGACGCGGGAAGCACCGACAACTTCGTGCGCCACATCCGCGCCATGGCGCAGGTCATGCGGGACAACCAGATGGGTGGCACCTACTGGCCCGCGCTCGGCGGAAAGCCTGGCACCATCGGCTACGACTGGTACTCGATGTTCGCCCTCAGCGGCAGCGGCACCGACCTCAACCTGAGCATCCGCAACACCTCCGGCGCGGACCAGATCCGGTACGCGTGGGGCGACACCACCGGCGGCGGCCCCACCACGCCACCGCCGGCGACGGGAACGTTCTACCGGATCACCGCGCGGCACAGCGGCAAGGCCATGGACGTCCAGCAACCGAACACCGACAACGGCGCGCGCGTCGGCCAGTACACCTACGGCGGCAACGCGTGGCAGCAGTGGCAGTTCCAGGACGCCGGCAGCGGCTACTGGCGCATCATCAGCCGGCGCAGCGGAAAGTGCCTCGATGTGGTGGGCGCGTCGACCGCCGACGGTGCCGAACTCATCCAGTACACCTGCGGCAGCGGCACCAATCAGCAGTTCCAGATGGTCGCCAACGGCGGTTACGTCCAACTGCGGGCACGACACAGCAACAAGTGCGTGGACGTACCGGCCGCGTCGACAGCGGACGGGGTGGTCCTCAAGCAGTACTCGTGCAACACCGGCGCGAACCAGCAATGGTCGCGTACCACCGTCTGACGGCGTCTCGACGGCGGCGACCGGTCCGCGGGAGCGTGCCCGCGCCGCGGACCGGTTCCATGTCGGCAATCCGTCGTTGTCCGGGCGTCGGGCGGCTCCGTAGCGTCGCGGCTACGGAACGCTGCCCAGCGGAAGGACCCCCGATGACCGAACTCGTCGCTCCGCAGCTCGTCGTGAACAGCAGAATGATCTACTTCGGTTGGCTGCCGGCCGACCCCGACGCGGTGGCCGCCCTGGTGCCCGACGGGCTCACGCCGGCACCGAACCACCAGGTCTTCATGAACCAGTACGTCGTCGACGAGGCCGGGCAGACCTCCGGCTTCGGCGCGTACTCCCTGACGTACATCGGGCCGGACCTCGCCGGGGTCGACGCTCCGGACGGGGTCACGCCCGGTCGCTGGTGGACGCACTACGTCAACTCCAGCCCGGACGTGCGGGCGTACGCCGCCGCCCGGGGCGTGCCGGCGACCCCGGGGAAGACCACCATCGAGGTACGCGGGCATCGGCTGATCGCCACCACCGAGGCGGACGGCGTACCCGTGATCCGGACGACGGCCCGCGTCGGGCGTACCGGCGACGCCGTCAACCGGGGGCAGCTGCGCTACCTCACCCGGCTGGACGGCCGGCTGCTCAGCGGCAACTACCC
This sequence comes from Micromonospora sp. NBRC 107095, assembly GCF_030269705.1. Taxonomy (NCBI): domain Bacteria; kingdom Bacillati; phylum Actinomycetota; class Actinomycetes; order Micromonosporales; family Micromonosporaceae; genus Micromonospora; species Micromonospora sp. NBRC 107095. The sequence goes on along the minus strand of NZ_BSTU01000004.1, from coordinate 263,174 downwards.
GTTCGTGGCGGAGCCGGTCGACCCGTTCGCCGTCGAGTCGCTGGAGTTCCTCGCACCCGACCACCCGGTGTACGCGCTGCGCCCGGCCGACCCGCTGGAGATCGTCTGGGGTTTCTACTCACCGCGCGCGTCGTTCGCCTACCCGGGCGGGGAGTCGGTGCTCGACTGACCCCGTCGCCTCGCTCGTCCCGCACGGCCCGACCGTTCACTGCCTGGCCTGTTGCCATTCACGATCCGGAGTGGGTCGCGGTGCCATGATCCACACGGCCCACCCCGAGATCGGCTGTGGGCCGTGTGGCGATCCGATGACGACGGGGCGCTCTGGCGCCAACAGGGAAGGTCAAGAACATGAGCAGGAGTGCGCTGGTCAAGAGGGTGGGTGTGGCCACGGCCGTGGCCGCCGCCCTCACTGTCACGATGGCGCAGCCGGCCTTCGCGGGAGCCTCGATCTCGCACCACCAGACGCAGGCGCAGGCAGACAACAACCCGGGAAGCGGGACCGCCTGGGTGTGGGTGTACTCCGGCAAGGAGCGTGAGGCGACCGGTGGCAAGGTCGAGTACCAGTTGACGAACGGCGGCAGCGGCTCGCTGCAGGTCGGCCGGGGCCAGAGCGCATCGACGGACCCGGGCAGCAAGATCAGGGCATTCCGCGCCTGCACCAACTACTACGTCGACGGCTATGACTTCACGGCCTGCTCCAGCTGGGCCTACTTCAGCTGACCGCCCCGATGCCGGGTCGCGAGCACCGCGGTGCCCCGGCCACGCCGTGACGGTCCAATCCGGCGGGACCGGCGCCTCTGCGCCGGTCCCGCACCCATGTCGCCTGCGGCCTGCGGAGAACCAACAATCCACAGTGGATTTCCGGATCCGGCGGGCGGCGGTTGGTCGGCGACCACGGGTACGGTGACGGTGCTCGACGCGCACGGGCATCGGCGGTACGTCGCCGGGGCGGGAGCGGCCAGCCCGGTGGTGACGGACCGTGGAAGGGAGCGAGAGTGACGCAGCAGAGGGCACTGGTGGTTCGCGGCGGGTGGGAGGGGCACCAGCCGGTCAAGGCGACCGAGTTGTTCCTCCCCTTCCTCGAACGCAGCGGCTATGCCGTGCGGGTCGAGGAGTCGACGGAGGTCTACGCCGATGCCGCCGCGATGGCCGAGACCGACCTCGTCGTGCAGTGCATGACGATGTCGCAGATCAGCGCGGAGCAGGTGGCGGGTCTCAGCGCGGCGGTCATCGCCGGCACGGGCTTCACCGGCTGGCACGGCGGCATCGTGGATTCCTTCCGCGCGTCGTCGGAGTACCTGCACCTGGTGGGCGGCCAGTTCGCTACCCATCCGGGCCTGGAGCCGTGTGAACGTCACGGCGGCCCGGAGGACAACTTCCTGCCGCACACGGTGCGCGTCAGCGACCTCGGCCGGGAACACCCGATCACCGCGGGAATCGAGGACTTCGACCTCGTCACCGAGCAGTACTGGGTGCTGCACGACGACCTCATCGACGTACTGGCCGAGACCACCCACCCGACCCAGGCGTGGCACCCATGGCACCGGCCGGTCACCTCGCCCGCGATCTGGACCCGGCTCTGGGGTGCCGGGCGCATCGTCGTGACGACCCCGGGACACAGCCTGGACGTGTTGGAGCACGCGAGCGTTCGCACCGTCATCGAGAGGGGGATGCTGTGGGCGACCCGCACCGCGTCGGCATCGTAGGTCTTGGGGTCATCTCCGGCGTTTACCTGGACACACTCGCGGACCACCCCGAGGTGAGCATCGTCGCGGTGGCCGATCTCGACGCCGGCCGGTCGGCCGCGGTCGCCGCCACGATCCCCGGCGCCGAGGCGATGACCGTCGAGCGTCTGCTGGCCCGTCCGGACGTGCAGACGGTGCTCAACCTGACCATCCCCGCAGCGCACGCCGACATCTCGCTGGACACGATCGAGGCGGGCAAGAACGTGTACGTCGAGAAGCCGCTCGCCGTGACGTTCCCGGACGGGCGCTCGACCATCGAGCGGGCCGCGTCGGCCGGCGTCCGCGTCGGGTGCGCGCCGGACACCGTCCTCGGCACCGGCACGCAGACGGCGCGGGCGGCGATCGACGCCGGGCTGATCGGGCGCCCGATGTCCGCGTCGGCCGTCATGGTCACTCCGGGGCACGAGCGCTGGCATCCCAACCCCGACTTCTACTACGCCCCGGGCGGCGGCCCGATGCTGGACATGGGGCCGTACTACGTCTCGGCGCTCATCCACCTGCTCGGGCCGGTCCGCGCGGTGACCGGAGCCGCCAGCCGCCTGCGCGCCGAGCGCGTCATCGGCTCGGGCCCGCGCGCCGGGCAACGGATCCCGGTCGGGGTGGACACCCACCTCACCGGCGTGCTCGAACACGTCAACGGTGCGCTCTCCACCATCACGACGAGCTTCGACGGCGTCCAGACGACGGCCGCACCGATCGAGGTGCACGGGGAGGCGGGCACGCTCGCCGTGCCCGATCCGAACTACTTCGACGGCGAGGTCCGCCTCTTCGCCCTCGGCGACACCGAATGGCGCGCTCTGGAACCGCGGGCCGGTTACGCCGACGGCTCCCGGGGCATCGGTCTGATCGACCTGGTCAGGGCCGACGATCAGCGTCCGCCGCGCGCTGGCGGCGACGTCGCGCTGCACGTCCTCGAAACGATGACCAGCCTGCTCCGGTCGGCGGCGGAAGGCCAGCGGATCGAGCTGACCACGGTGCCGGAGCGGCCCACTGCGGTTCCGTTCACTCCGGTCGAGCAGTGGAAGGCGCACCACGCGTACGGACACTGAACGGAAGACCGGCAGGGCCACGAGCGGCGACCGGCCGAAGCCGAGGCGGTCGGTCGGGATCAGCCGGGTCGGCGCGGGCACAGCCGGGCCGGCGGAGTGCGCTGGTCGGCCGTGCCCGGTGGTCATCGTGCACTGCCGAAGTGGTGGGCCAGCGAGGCGCGCAGCGTGTCGACGTCCCCGGCGGACCAGGCGATGAAGCAGTCGGGGCGGACGAGCAACGCGGCGGCGGTCGTGCCCTCCAGGTGCCCGGTGACCACGTCCACGCGGTCCCGCCAGGGCGCGGCGACCTCGGCGTAGGTGCCGGTGGAGTCCAGCAGCAGCGGCCGGGCGGTGTGGGTCAGCTCGGCGAGGCGCATCGGCCCGTGGTCGCCGTGCACGATCACGTCGGGGGCGCAACGACCGGCCAACGGGTCGGCGGGGTCGGCGGGGTAGTGGATGTCCGCGCCGGACATCAGCGCGGCGATGTGCCCGGTCACCTCCGGCTTGCGCAGCAGTTCGGCGAAGAGTTCCCGGAGGCCGGTGATCTCCTCGCCGGGGCCGATGAGCGCCGACTGCGCCTGAGTGGACATGACGACCCGTTTGGCGACGGGGCGACGCTCGGTCTCGTACGTGTCGAGCAGGCCCTGCGGCGCCCAGCCGCGCACGGTGGCGGCGAGTTTCCAACCCAGGTTGACCGCGTCCTGCAGGCCCAGGTTGAGGCCGGGGCCGCCGATCGCGGGGTGCACGTGCGCGGCGTCACCGACCAGCAGCACCCGGCCAACGCGGTATCGGGCGGCGATGCGGGTGTTGCGGCCGGTCAGCCGTCGCAGCAGGCCGGGGCCGTCAGGGGCGTCGAGCGGAATGTCGGCACCGAGCACCCGGGCGACACTGGCCCGCAGCTCCGCCAGGTTCATCGGGGTCTCGTCGTCCGTCGGTGTGTCGGGCCACTCCGTCGTACTCAGGATCGCCGGGCGGCCGGGGAACGGGGCCCAGGCGATCAGGCCACGGGCGGTGCGGGTGTGCTGGAACGGCGGGACGACGCCGTAGCCGGGGACGCGCAGGCCGCCTGTCTGGGGGTCGACTGATGACGCGGACACTGTCACCGTGGCGGTGCGGGAGATCGACCGGTCGTTGGTGACACCGGGAAAGTCGATGCCGGCCAGACGGCGTACCGCGCTGCGGCCACCGTCAGCGCCGACGAGGAAACGGCAGCTGAGCTGCGTACCGTCGGCGAGGTCGACCTCGACCCCGTCGGAGCGTTGACGGAGGTCGATGACCTCGTGGCCGCGGCGCAGATCGACGCCGAGCTCGACGGCCCGGGCGGCGAGGGCGGCCTCGAGCTGGGCCTGCGGCACTCCGAGCACGTGGTGCGGGTTCTCCGTGAGCACCGTGAGGTCCAGTGGGAACGCGCCGAAGGTGAAGGCGGGCTGGGGGACCGGTGGGGTGCTCTCACCGCTGAGCCGCGCGTAGAGGCCGCGCCGGTCGAGCAGGCGGACGACCTGGCCCACGAGGCCGTTGGCGCGAGCTTCGCCGGTGGGCGCGGCGTGGCGTTCGAGGACGACGGGGTGCACGCCGGCGAGGGCCAGTTCACAGGCGAGCATGAGGCCGTTGGGGCCGGCTCCGACGATTGCGACATCGATCATGATGGTGGTCCCTTCGGGTGCGCGTCATCGCCACGGCAGGCGCGGCACGTGGCCGGTCCGCCGCGGGAGTGTGAGGCGGCTCTCGGCGTGGGTGAGGTGGGTGCCCTTGACGACGGGCGGCTCAGTGCGACGGGGCGGGGAGGCCGGCGGCGACCTGGGTGAAGGCGTCGGTGATGAGGCGTTCGATCGGGGTGGGTGGGTCGGCGCTGTCCAGATAGTGCTGCATGGCAACGGCGACGGCTGCGCTGGCGGCGGCCGCGACGAGCCGCGGATACATGTCGGTGGCGAGGTCGGTGGCGGTACGCTCGGCGACCGCGGCGGCAAGCTCGGCCTCGGCGAGCGCGGTGGCGCGCAGCCGTTCGCCCTGAAGCGCCGGCTCGGCGAGCATGGTGCGGACACCGGCAACCCACTGCGCGTGGTCGGGGGAGGGCATCGCCTCGACCTCCGGGCCGCGGGTGAACTGCTCCAACGCGGCCTGGGTGAGCGCAACCCAGAGCGGCTCGTCGGCGGGGCGTTCCCGCAGGGCGGCGGCGGTGCGCAGGCTGCGGTCGAGGTGGCGGGAGGCGATCGCCTCCGCCTTGCTGGAGAAGTAGTTGTTGAAGGTGCGGGGGGAGACCCCGACCGCCTCAGCGATGTCCTCGACGCGGACGTTCTCGTAGCCGCGCTCTGCGGTGAGGTGGATCGCCGCCCAGCCAAGCGCCGCCCGTGTCTCGGCTTTCTTACGCTCCCGCAGCCCCGTCATGCCACCACGCTAGCACTAGTTGCGCGCCGCGCAAATATGCGTGTCACGCAAAAATCGGTGACCCCCGTGGTTTCGGCTCACCCTGGTCCGCGAGGTGGTCGCGTCCGCCGGTGGGACGGGCGGCCGGCGCCGAGAATGGGACAATGGCACCCGCCTTCGTCCTGCACGACCACCGCAAACCGCGACCGCACTTCGACCTGCGGCTCGAGGAGGACGGCGTGCTGCGCTCGTGGGCGGTGCCCCGCGGTCTGCCGGACAACCCCGGCGACAACCGGCTCGCTATCGCGGTGCCCGACCACGACATCGATCACCTCACCTACGAGGACGTCGACAAGTCGATCGCCGACATCGGCACCTGGGAGGAGCACGACCGCACCGACCGCCGGATGCTGTTCACCCTGCACGGCCGCACCGGCAGCCGGCGATATGCGTTGATCCGCACCGGCGAGGGGTGGCTGCTCCACCTGACGAAGCAGCAGCCTCCGGACGAGCGCGGATAGCTGGCCGGAATCATTCTCAGGAGAACGTCCGCCTCAGTTCGAGGACGTCCCGTGGCACATCGGGTTCGACCGTCTGTTCGCGGGACATCCGGGCGATCTGCGTGGCGACCCGCCACACGACCTGGGCGTACACGTGGTCGAAGCGCATCGCCATGATGCCGTAGAGCCCTTCGCTCTGGTATTGCTGCTGCGCCTGCGGGTCGAGGCCCGCGACGTTGAAGGCGTTGATCTGCGCGATCGCCCGCGGCATCGGCCCCGACGTCGGCACCCAGGACAGCGGCAGGAACCCGGTCGACGGCACCGGCGCGCCGCCGCGTTGGTTCGTGGTCCGCCGTCGAGCGAAACCGTCCCACTCCATCGCGCACCATTGGCTGTTGAAGTACGCGGGGCTGAGCAGGCTGACGAAAACCTGACACGTCCCGACCGCGTGCAGCACCTGATCCTGCCAGCGCTCGCCGCCGTCCACTGTCAGGTCGACATAGCCGGCCACGTGGCCGGGCGGCACCCCGAGGATTTCGTTGACGTTCGACGACAGGTCGTCGAAGAACTGTGGCACGTACCGGCTGGCCTCGGCCCTCGGCGCGGCGGGGCGTCTCGGCCGCTGGACCCGGGCGTAGCTCAGGTAGAACACCGGGGTCAACATCGGGTGCGCGGCGGGCGGGTCGGGCTCCATCCGCCGGGCCTCGACGCGGGCGGGGGCGGCTGGGCTGACGATCAGGGACGTGTCCGGCTCGCGCGGGTACAGCGTCACGATCACCATGCCGCCGGAGAACGACACGGTCGGCTCGGGCGCGCCGATGCGACGGCATTCACTCAGCGCACGGGGGATGCCGGAGCCTTCGCCCTCCACGACCTTCACCCAGGTCAAGATGTGCGCCAGCCGAAAGTTGGGGCGGCGGGACTCCGAGGTGAGGTCGCCGAGGGAGCGCCGGACGTCCGGAGACAGCTCGGCGCCCTGCCACGAGCCCGGGTTGACCACCTCGATCCGGTCGGCGTAGACCCGCACGTGCACGCAGCTCTGCGCGTGTTCGTAGTCCCGGTGTACCAGCGCGTTGGCGATGATCTCGCGGACCGCGATCATGGGGTAGTCGTAGAACGGCTGGGCGCGGGCGTCGTCCTCGGTGGGTTCCTCCCCCCGATGGACCAGCTTGGCGACGAAGTCGCGGGCGTACACGATCTGCTCCGGGACCGAGCCGGCGAACGGCGGTTGCGCGTCCATCAGCGCGGTCTTGTCGAGCCCGTGCACCTGTGTGCACTGCACGACCGCGGTGGGCACCACGGCGGTCGGGTCGTCGCCGAACAGCAGCGCACCCGCCCGGGTCAGCCGGCCGTGGCGCAGCAGGTTCGCCCGTTGCAGGAACTCCACTGTGGTGAGCTGTTCGGGCATCCAGCCGGTGATTTCGGGGCGCAGGTCCGCCCGGAACCTCGCCACCCGGTCAGAGTCGATCCCGGTGTCGGCGGTTGTCTCGTCGATGAACGGCCGCGGCGGCGCCGGTGCGGCCGCCGGCATCACCCGTTCGGCGGCGGCCGGCCGGGCGGGGCGCCGAGCGATGGGGATGTCACCTTTGCCGTCGAACTTCCGGTGCGGCGTGATGCGGTTCCTGAGGCGTTTCGCCACGTACGCGTACAGGTTGTCCAAGCCCACGTAGCCGGTTGACCCGTCGGTCGTCGCGTCGTGCCGGAGCCCGTCGATGAGCGCCTGGGTGAACGGACTCGGCATGCCGGTGCGCTCGGCGTCGGCGGCCGCCCCGCTCGGCGGGCAGGCGGCGATGAGAAAGCTGCCCTCGCCGAATTCTGCTGATTCCGGAAACGCGCCCTTCCAGGCGCCGGCTTCGCAACAATCGAGGATCACGATCTTTGTCCGAGCGGCAGCATCAGTGATCATCTGGCCAAGGGAAACGTTTGACACGGCCGTGCCCGCGAGCCGGCCGGTCACCGTGTTGCGGCAGCACAGGAACAGCGAATTGTGCCGGCTGCGGGCGTGGCCGCTGAAATAGAACAGCAGGGTGTCGTCCTGGCCGCTGTCGGCGAAGAACTGGCTGGCCGCGTCGAGCAGTTCGTGCGCCGGTAGATCCATCCGGACGTCGACGTTGCGCTCGTCGAACATGCCGGTGTGCTGATCCACGAGAGCGTGCCGCAGCAGCGGACCGTCGGTGCTCGGGCCGCGTAACGTGGCCAGCGCCGAGGTGTCCGCCTCATAGACCGAATTGCAGACCAACAGCGCACGATACACAAATCGTCCTCAGGATGTTCGGTCTTGTGCGGACAGGTTATCGTGCCGATGTGGCCGGACAGAAGGAGCGCGCGTGGCAACGGTGCGGGTGACGTTCGACGTCGCAGGGCTTCCCAGCCATCATTCCGCTGTCTCCGCCGCATTGGCGGAGTTCGACGCCGACCTGCGCAGTGCCGCCGTATTGCGGGCAGCTGCCCAGGAAGTACCGAGTGGAACGCCCGGCACCAAGGGGCAGTGGGGCGACCTGGTCGTGACACTGACCGGACCCGCTGTGCTCGCCGCCGCGGTCCGGGTGTTCCACCTCTGGTTGAGCCGGGACAAGCGGCGCTCGATCACGGTGACGACGGTGGTGGCCGGCGGTGACGGGGAGCAGCGGAGCACCACCACGATCGAAGGCGAGAACGTCTCGGACGAGACCGTCCGCCAGGCTCTGGAGCGGTTCGAGTAGCCACCTCCCGCGTCAGGCCGCGGGCGGCTCCACCCCGCAGCAGGATCGACCGGCGTCCGCCGGGTCCGACCCATGGCCCTGGTCCGGCCGAAGGAGCATGTGTGGCCCGTGTGGGGCATCACTGCGGACGTTGGCTTTACCCCAAACACCAATCTATGGTGGGGGCATGCCGTCGGTGACCTTCCGCTCGCCCGCCGCCACCAAGGTGGCGGTGAGCGGTGCTGTCCGCGTGCCGGCGGTCACACGCCTCAAGGCCGACATGCGGGTGCCGGTTGTCCGCGCGCCGCACACCGCGCTCGCCGACAGGATGTCGAGCCCGGTGCGAACCGGCCGAGGCCCACCCGCGCAGTCGTTGCATACCCAGAACGACCGCCAGGGCGAAGCTATCCAAGCTTCGGCCCTTTTTGTTTTCCCCGTCCATTTCCCTTGAAAGGGCAGACCATGAGCGTCGACCATCGTCGCACCATCGACCAGAGTTGGCTCGCCGACATGCGAGCGTCCCTGGCGGACGACTTCGCCACCCAGACGGCCCGGCTGCGGGAACTGACCGAGCTCAACGCCGACACCGGCGACCCGGGCGAGGCCCACAACCAGGCCGCACTGCTGGCCGCCACCCGTCAGACCATCGAGCAGATCACCGGTGCGCTGAGCCGCATCAGCGACGGCACCTACGGTGCCTGCCAGCGGTGCCACCGGAGCATCCCGACCGAGCGGCTCGAGATTCTCCCGCACGCCCGCTTCTGCGTGCCGTGCCAGGAGAAGCAGAACAGGTGACGCCCGGTGTGGCTGCCGCGCCGCCGGCACGGCAGCCACACCGTCACGTGCGAGAGAGCCACGACCGTCATCCCGCGCACCGCGTGGCATCTCGGTCCCGGTGCCAAAGCAGCCGCTAGGAACGCCACAGAGCCGGACAACGCGCTACTACGACGAGATCGCCCGTGCCCACGGCGCGAGGAGGCGTTCGAGGCCGGCCATCAGGTAGAAGAGCAGCGCGCCCATCAGCGCGAGCAGGGTCAGCGCCGCGAACGCGAGTGGAGTGTCGGCGGACTGGCCGGAACTGGCGATCACCGAGCCGAGGCCGGCCTCGGGGTTGATCACCTCGCCGATGGTCGCGCCGATGATGGCCAGCGAGGTCGCGACCTTCAGTCCGACGAAGACCTGCGGGAGGGCCCACGGGAGTCGTACCTTCACGAAGGTCTGCCACCACGAGGCGGAGAGGGATCGGGCGAGTTCGCCGAGTTCGTGCGGGGTCGAAGTCAGCCCAGCCATGGTCGAGACCAGGATCGGAAAGAAGCAGAGCAGCACAACCATCACGACTTTGGTTTCGTAGCCGAACCCGATCCAGACCAGGAGCAGCGGTGCGAGCGCCACCTTCGGCACCGCGTTGATTCCGGCGATCATGGGGAGGGTCATCCGCTCGACCGTCCGGGAGGCGGCGAGCATGACGGCGAGCAGGAGCCCACCCACGGCCGCGATCCCGAACCCGATGACGGTCTCCAGGAAGGTGACCATCGTCTGCTCTGCCAGGTAGCCAGGGAGCCGGACGAATGCGTCGACCACGTCCGGGGGTGCCGGCAGGAAGAACGGCTCGATGTCGAAGGCCCAGGTGGCCAGCCACCAGAGCGCGATCGCCAGCACCGCACCGAGCGCGGGCAGCCCGACGTGGGACCAGCGTTGTGACAGCGGGAGGCGGTCAGGCACGATGATCTTCCGTCAGGACTTCTTCACGAACCTCAGGTCGACGATCTCTTCCGGGGTCAAGCCGGGCGGAATCAGGTCGGCGCCCTGTAGGACGGTGATTGTCTGGGCCACCTGCTTCTCATCCATGAAGCCGATCGGGGCGCCTGACGCGGGGCGAACGTGCGGGGACATCGCCTCGATCTCGCCCTTGCCCGCCGCCACGGCATAGGTGGGCTTCACCTTGTTGAGGATCGCCGCGGCCTCGTCCGGGTGCTCGATGCTGTACTGGAGCCCCTTGAGCACCGCGTCGGTGAATCGCTGCACCAGGTCGGGGTCTTTTTCGATGAGCGAGGGAGTGGTGATGATCGCGTTGCCGAATAGGTCCCGCAGATAGTCGCTGTAGGGCAGCACCACCACCTCCTTCTTGGAGGCGGCCTGTAACGCGTTGCGGCTGAGCAGGAATGTACCCAGCGCGTCGACCTTCCGGCTGGCCATGAGTCCATTGAGCGCCGTGGCCTGGACGCCCTCGATCTTCACCGTCTTCGGGTCGAACCCGGCCAGCCGGGCGTAGGCCGGGAAGAGCAGCTCGGTCACCGACCCGGCGCCGGTCGCCATCGTCTTGCCCTGCAGGTCCTTCGGGGTGGTGATGTTGGTGTCCGCGGTGGTCATCACCGAGATCAGCGTCTGTTGGTGTACGGCGGCGATGGCCCGCCAGTCAGTGAACTCGCCCTTACCCGCCTGAATCACGGCACCGGTGAAGTCGAGTGCACCGAACTGGACCTGACCGGACTTGAGGGCCGTCAGGTTCTGCTGATTGCCAGCGCCCTCTTTGATGTCGACGTCAATGCCTGCCTCGGCGAAGTAGCCCTTCTCCTTCGCCACCCAGGCGAACGCGTCCCGACCTACAGCGCCGAAGGCGGTGATGTAGGCGACCCTGTCGGTCTCCTCGCCGGTCGGGTCGCCACTGGCGTCGTCGGAACCGCTGCAACCGGTCATGCCAAGGGCCGCGGCGAGCAACGTCACTACCAGGGCGCGAGAGCGCTTGACCATGTGCTGCCTCCAGCTTGAGAGTCTCGGAGAAGGCGCCGGCGCGCCATGCCGACAAAGACCGCACGGGCCGGGTCTGTCCACATTGCTCTTGCCGATGAATGATCGTAGATGATGATCGCTATGACTGTCACCGGACCGGTTCACGGATTCCTGTCCCTGGGCTCTGCGAAGGAGTCATTTCCGCAGTAACAAGGATGTCGACAATGGATGGTCGGTCCGGAAGAGCCGCGAAGACCTTCGAAGGAGCACGATGTCTGACCACCCTGCCCCGTCCGCCCGGGCCCGCGCCCTGGTCCGCGGTGCCTACGACACGCACGTCCACGTGGCCCCTGACGTCATGGCGCGGCGGATCGACGATGTCGATCTGGCGTACCGGTGTGCCGAGGTCGGGCTCGCCGGTTTCGTCCTCAAGTCCCATTACGTGGCCACGGCCGAGCGGGCGGCCGTCGTCCGCAAAGTGGTCCCCGGCGTCGACACGCTCGGCGCGATCACTCTCAACGGCGCCATGGGCGGCATCAACCCGGTCGCCGTTGAGGTCGCGGCACGGCAGGGCGCGCGCATCGTCTGGATGCCGACGGTGGACTCCGGAAACCAGCGGCGTAACACCGCCGCCGACCTGCCGGGTGCCACGCCGGCGATGTGGGGGGCGTTCCAAGCCGATCTGCACAGCCAGGGCATCGTGCCGGAGCCGGTCGAGGTCGTCGACGACGAAGGGCGCGTTCTCGAGCGGGTACGCCAGGTGCTGCGGGTGATAGCCCGGCACGACATCACACTCGCCACCGGACACCTGAGTGGCGACGAGATCGTCGCCGTCGTCCGGGCCGCCCGCGAAGAGGGCGTACGCCGGATCGTGGTCACCCATCCCGAGTTCACGTCCCAGCGGCTGCCGGCCGAGCAGCAGCGGGAGTTGGCCGAGGCGGGTGCCCTGTTGGAACGCTGCTTCACCACCCCGCACTCGGGCAAGGTCGCCTGGCTGGAGCTGTTCGCCACCATCCGGGCGGTCGGCGCGGCGCACTCCGTCCTCTCCAGCGACCTTGGGCAACCCTTCAACCCGCCGGTCGAGGACGGTCTGGCACTCTTCGCCGACCGCCTGCTCGACGCCGGCTTCACCGATGAGGAGATTCACGTCATGGCTGTGGTCAACTCCCGTCGTCTGGCGATGCCCAAGGCGACGGTGCCAGCATGAGCGCGCGGCGACTGCTTGTGGTGGGTGCCCACTCGGCCGACTTCGTCTGGCGGGCCGCGGGGGCGATCGCCAAACACACAATGGCGGGTGGTGAGGCTGTCGTGCTGGCACTCTCCTACGGAGAACGGGGCGAGTCCGGCGAGCTCTGGAAAGACCCGAACCAGACGGTGGAGAACGTCAAGCGGCTGCGGCACGCGGAGGCGGAGCGCGCCGCCGCCATGGTCGGCGCCCGCCTGGAGACGTTCGATCTCGGCGACTACCCGTTGCGGATCAGGGACGAGGACATCGACCGCCTGGCCGCGCTGATGCGGGAGTACGCGCCGCACGTGGTGGTCACCCACCCGGACCGCGATCCCTTCAACCCGGATCACCCGGTGGCGCACACCGCAGTGGCGACCGCCCGGCAGCTCACCGCGGGGGCCGGGGTGTCCAGCGGCTTCCGGACCGCCCCGCCCTCGGAGTTCCTGGTCTTCGAACCGCACCAGCCCGAGCTGTGTGGGTTCGTCCCCACCGTCTTCGTCGACATCACCGATGTGATGGCGGCCAAGCAGGAGGCGATGGCGTCGATGGGCGCCCAGGGCTACCTGCGCGACTACTACACGCAGCGGGCCGATCAGCGTGGTAACCACGCCCGCCGGGTGACCGGCGACCCCGGCATTCGGCAGGCCGAGGCGTTCCAGCGATTGATCCCGAACGTGGTGGGGGCTCTGTGAGCGAGTTTCGTGACGTGGCGGTCGTCGGACCGGGTGTGATCGAGACATTGGCTGCCGGCGGGGTGGCGACCGTCTACGAGGCTGCCGGCAGGTGTGGCCTGCTCGACGTCGACCTTGTCCAGATCGTTCCGGGCACTCGGGTTGCCGGTGTGGCCCGGACCGTCCGCTGCGGTCAGGACGACAACCGGGCCGTGCACGAGGCGATGACGCTGGTGCGCCCCGGCGACGTGCTCGTGCTCACCATGCCCGAGCCCGCCCCGGTAGCCCTGATCGGTGAGCTGCTGGCCAGCCAGGCCAAGGTCGCTGGCGCGGCGGGCCTGCTGGTGGACGCGGCGGTACGCGACGTGGATGAGCTCCGGGAACTCGGGCTGCCGATCTGGGCCCGATGGCAACGGGTCCGAGGCGCGACCAAGCGGGCGCGGGGCTCGCTCGACGTCGCGGTCCACGTGGGTGGGACGACCGTCAACCCGGGAGACGTGGTGGTGCTCGACGCCGACGGTGCCGTGGTCGTAGCGCGGGGGAGCGCGGCCGAGGTGGCCGCCGCGACGCGGAGTCGGATCGAGAAGGAGACGCGGCTGCGGGCCCGGCTGGATGCCGGTGAGTTCAGCTACGACCTACACGGAATGCGGGCGCAGGACGAGCCCGCCGGGTGAGCAGGAGTCGCCGATCGTCGGGCGCCGAACAGCGGCAGTTACAGAAGTCCGGCGAGGGCTGAGCGCTTCGGCTTTCACCCAGTGAAAGCGTCAGTCCCCACCGTGGGCACCACACGCGATGATGCGACTCCATCGACGTTCGTGCGCATGGAGGTCCGGTCGCATGGCATTCGCGCGTAACCAGTGGTATGTGGCGGCCTACGGCAGTGAGGTGGGGCGGAGCCTGCTCGCCCGCACGGTGCTCGGTGAGCCGTTGGTGCTGTACCGCACCGGTGCCGGGAAGGCGGTGGCGCTCGCCGACCGGTGCGTGCACCGGCGCTTCCCGCTCTCGGAGAGCCGGCTCGACGGCGACACGATCGTCTGCGGCTACCACGGCTTCACCTACGACCCGAGCGGAGCGTGTGTCTTCGTACCCGGTCAACAGCGCATCCCCCGCACCGCGCGGGTGGTCTCGTTCCCGGTGGTGGAACAGGACTCCTTCATCTGGGTCTGGATCGGCGACCTGGACCGGGCCGACCCGGCCGCGATTCCCCGCGCACCCTGGCTCGCCGACCCGCGCTACGCGGTGGTGCGGGGCATGGCGCCGCTGAACGCGCGGTACAGCCTGCTGGTGGACAACCTCCTGGACCTGTCCCACGAGACCTACCTGCACGGCGGTTACATCGGTACGCCGGAGGTGGCGAACACCCCGATCACCACCGAGGTGGACGAGGACCGGGGGATCGTCTACGTCAGCCGGCACATGGACGACGCCGAGTGCCCGCCGTTCTACGCGCGCTCGACCGGCATCCAGGGCCGGATCACCCGGTGGCAGGACATCGAATACCACCCGCCCTGCCTCTACCTCCTGCACAGCCGCATCGCGCCGCAGGGTGTCTATCCGCCTGCCGAGGGCGAGGACAGCGAGGCGTTCCACGCCGAGATCGTGTACGCCATCACCCCGTCGACGGAGCACACCACCTATGACTTCTGGGCCGTCGCGCGCGACTTCGCGATCGATGACGAGTCGGTCAGCGAATATCTCCACCACAGCAACCACACGGTGGTCATGCAGGACGTGACAGCGCTCAACATCCTGGAGCAGGTGCTCGTGACCGAGCCGGACCGGTACCAGGAGCTGAGCATCAACATCGACACCGGTGGCCTGGCCGCCCGGCGGCTGCTGGCCCGGATGGTCGGGTCGGGGACGGTGGGAGCGGCGCGGTGACGTCCCGGGCCGGCACGCTCACCGGGGAGCGGGTCTACCGGATCCACTGGGTGCCCGGCACCGACACCCTGCGCGGGATCTGCCACTGTGGTGCGGAGCGCCTCGCCGAGGAACCGGTCGAGTTGTGGGAGTGGCTGCTGGCCCACCCGCAGGGCCACCAGGGCGTGGCCGTGCCGGTGCCCGGCCCGCCGAGGCGGCTGGCGATGCGCGGGTGACAGTGGACGTGCTGACCGGGGTGGAGCTGGTGGTCGCCGGACGCGATCAGGTGGCCGCCGACGTGGTGGCGCTGCGCCTGTGTCGCGCCGACGGCGGTGAGCTGCCCGAGTGGACGCCCGGCGCGCACATCGACCTGGAGTTGGGCGGCGGAACGGTCCGTCAGTACTCCCTCTGTGGCGACCCGGCGGACCGGTCCGTGCTGCGGATCGCGGTGCAGCGCGAACCGGGCGGACGCGGTGGTTCCCGGCTGGTGCACGAGCGGCTCACCGTCGGCGCGACCGTCGAGGTGAGCGGCCCGCGCAACACCTTCCCGCTGGTCCCGGCGCGGCGGTACCTCTTCGTCGCCGGTGGCATCGGCATCACCCCTCTCGCACCGATGGTCGCTGCCGCCGACGCCGTGGGCGCGGACTGGCGGCTGGTGTACGGGGGACGCACCCGCGCCACCATGGCCTTCGCCACCACCCTGCGGGAGAAGTACGGCGAGCGGGTGAGCCTGCACCCGCAGGACGAGACCGGGTTGCTCGACCTGGCCGGGTTGCTGGGCCGGCCCGGCACCGGGCTCGTCTACTGCTGCGGCCCGGAGTCGCTGATCGCCGCCGTGGAGGCGCACTGCCATGACTGGCCCCCCGGCTGCCTGCACGTCGAGCGGTTCACGGCACGCAGCGACACCGGCGCGCCGGACACGACGATCGAGGTTGAACTCGCGCTCTCCGGGCGGACGGTGACGGTGCCGCCGGGCACGCCGATCCTGCGGGCGGTGGAGGAGGCCGGCGTGCAGGTCCTCTCGTCCTGCCGGGAGGGCACCTGCGGCACCTGCGAGACCCCGGTGCTCGCCGGCGTCCCGGAGCATCGCGACAGCCTGCTCACCGCGCAGGAACGGGCCGCCGGGGACACCATGATGATCTGCGTCTCCCGGGCCCGTACGCCCCGACTCGTGCTGGAGCTGTGAGCGGCCGGCGCGGGCGGGGATGATGACGGGGTGCGCGCAGAGCCGGGGCGGTCGGTGACGAGCAAGGTGCTGGCCCTGCTCGACGCGTTCAGCCCGGCGACCCCGGCGTTGACCCTGAGCGAGTTGGCGCGCCGCACCGGGATGCCACTGCCCACCGTGTACCGGCGGGCCGCGGAGCTGGTCGCGTGGGGGGCGCTGGAGCGCGGCGACGACGGCCGGTACCGGATCGGTCTGCGGCTGTGGGAGGTGGGTTCGCTCGCTCCGAGGGGCCTGGGGCTGCGGGAGCTGGCCCTGCCGGTGATGGAGGACTTGTACGAGGTGACCCACGAGAATGTCCAGCTGGCCGTGCGGCAGGGCCTCGAACTGGTCTTCATCGAACGGATCGCCGGGCGGCACGCGGTACCCGTGCTCACCCGGGTGGGGGGTCGCTTCGCGTTGCACGCCACCGGGGTCGGGCTGGTCCTGCTCGCCCACGCGCCCGCCGAGGTGCAGGAGCAGGTGCTGGCCGCGCCGCTGGAGCGGTACACCGACCTGACCATCACCGACCCTCGGCGGCTGCGCCGCTGCCTCGCCGAGGTGCGCCGGGTCGGGTACGCGGTCAGCGACCGTCAGGTCACCATGGACGCCCTGTCGGTGGCCGCGCCGATCCGCGTACCGGAGGGTGTGGTGGCGGCGATCTCACTGGTGGTCGCCCACGACCGGGCCGACCCGGTGGCGCTGGCCCCGCTGGTGCAGGCCGCCGGCCGGGTGGTCTCCCGGGCGCTGAGCAGCTCCACCGGCCCTGCCGTCTGATGTAGACAGACTGCGAATCGTTGACGCCCGGTCAAATTTTGCATTACGTTGCCGGTGCGCGTGTTACTCCCCACCTTCGTGCGCGGATCGGCACCGACGAAAGGGAGCACCTCATGGCACTGGACGGCAAAGTCGCCATCGTCACCGGCGCCGGGCGGGGTCTCGGCCTCGCCTACGCGCAGGAGTTGGCGCGCCGCGGCGCCTCGGTCGTGGTCAACGACGTCGACGCCGAGGCCACCGCCGACGCCGTGGCGGCGATCGAGGCGTCCGGTGGCCGGGCCGTCGCGGTGGTCGCACCGGTCGGCCCGACCGAGACCGCCACGGAACTCGTCAGCACGGCCGTCGAGCACTTCGGGCGGCTGGACATCCTCGTCACCAACGCCGGCGTGCTGCGCGACACGGTGCTGTGGAAGATGAGCGACGACGACTTCGACACCGTCATCAACGTGCACCTGCGCGGCACGTTCACCACCGTGCGCGAGGCGGTGCGGCACATGCGGCAGGCGGGCGAGGGCGGGCGGATCATCTGCGTCGGGTCACCCACCGGGCAGCGGGGCACCTTCGGCCAGACCAACTACGCCGCCGCCAAGGCGGGCATCGTCGGCATGGTCCGTACCTGGGCGCTCGAACTCCAGCGGGCCGGCATCACCGCCAACACCGTCGTACCGGTCGCGGCGACACCGATGACCGCCACCGTCCCCTACTTCGCCGCGGCGGTGCGGGCCGAGGCGAACGGCGAGCCGATGCCCGCGTTCTTCCGGCACGAGCTGGGGTTCGGCACGGCGGACGACGCGGCCGGGCTCGTCGCCTTCCTGGGCTCCGACGCGGCGGCCTCGGTGACCGGGCAGGTGATCGGGGTCGGCGGGGACCGTCTGCAGATCTGGACCCACCCCGAGGCCGCGCTGACCGCGCACCGCGAGGGCGGCTGGACGTACGACGCGCTGGTGGAGGCCTGGCCGACGACGTTCGCCGGTGCGGCGCAGAGCGTCGGGGAACGCTTCCCGAAACTCCCCGAGGAGTTCGAGCCCTCGACGTCCTGACCGGCCCGAACGGACCCGCCGACGGAGGGTGGCCCGATGTACCAGTCCGCGATCGACCTCGACGACGTCACGGCGATCGACATGCACGTGCACATCGAGGTCGACGACCACGGGCACACCTCACTGCCCGAGCCGCTCGTGGCGGCGGCGTCGGCGTACTTCAAGACGGACGGCCCACGGCCCGCTGTCGACGCGGTGGCGCAGTACTACCGCGAGCGGCGGATGGTGGCCGTCGTCTTCACAGTGGACGCGCGTACCCAACTGAAGCACCAGCCGCTGTCGAGCACCGCCATCGCCCGCGCGGCGGCCGAGCACGCCGACGTGCTCATCCCGTTCGGGTCGGTCGACCCGCGCACCGGGGGAGCAGCGGTCGACCTCGCCGACCGGCTGATCCGGGAGGAGGGCGTCCGCGGCTTCAAGTTCCACCCCACCGTGCAGGGCTTCGATCCCAGCCACGACGAGTACGCGCCACTGTGGGGTCTGCTGGAGCGGGCCGGCGTCCCGGCGATCTTCCACACCGGGCAGACCGGCATCGGCGCGGGTACGCCGGGCGGTCACGGTCTGCGGCTCGGCCTGTCGAACCCGATGCTGCTCGACCCGATCGCCGCCGACTTCCCCCACCTGCAGATCATCATGGCGCACCCGTCGGTGCCCTGGCAGGACGAGGCGTTGTCGGTGGCCACGCACAAGCACAACACCTGGATCGACCTGTCCGGCTGGAGCCCGAAGTACTTCCCGGCCGAGTTGGTGCGCTACGCCAACTCGGTGCTGAAGCGACGGGTGCTCTTCGGCACCGACTACCCGATGCTCACCCCAGACCGGTGGCTGCGCGACGTGCAGACGACCGATCTCAAGCCGGACGTGCTCCCGGGCATCCTGAAGGACAACGCGGCCCGACTGCTGGGCCTTGCCGCCCGGTGACGACGAGAGGAAACGCCATGACGACGACCATCACCTACGACCGGCTCGGCGACCTCGCCGGCACCGACCTCGGTCACACCGGCTACCGCACCGTCACCCAGGACCAGGTGGACCTCTTCGCCGACGCCACCGATGACCACCAGTGGATCCACGTCGACCCCGAACGGGCGAAGACCGGCCCGTTCGGCGCGCCGATCGCGCACGGCTTCCTCACCCTCTCCCTGGCGGTGCCCTTCTGGACCGAGTTGCTCGAAGTCAAGGGCGTGACCACCAAGGTGAACTACGGCCTCGACAAGGTGCGTTTCCCCGCGCCGGTGGTGGTCGGGGCGCGGGTGCGCATGCGGGCCACCGTCGCCGAGGTGGTCGAGGTTCCCGGCGGCTACCAGCTCACCGTCGACCAGACGATCGAGATCGCGGGCGGGAGCAAGCCGGCGGTCGTCGCGCGAGGGCTGTACCGCTTCTACGCCTGAGCCCGGGGGCGACCGTCGAGCCGGGCGAGCACACCACCTCCACCCCCGGGAGAAGATGATGCAGCAGCACGGAATCGGCGCCTGGGTGGCCAAGCGCCGGCTCAAGTCCCCGGACCAGATCGCGATCATCCATGACCGGTCACCGCTGACCTACGGACAGTTCGCCGACGCCACGGACCGAATCTCGGCGGTGCTGCGGGAGCGGGGCGTCGGCAAGGGCGACAGCGTCGCCTACCTGGGCGAGAACAGCCCCGAACTGCTCCAGGTGATGTTCGCGGCGGCGCAGGTCGGTGCCGTCTTCGTGCCGATCAACACCCGGCTCGCCGCCCCCGAGATCGCCTACGTCCTCGCCGACTGCGGCGCGCGGGTGCTGATCCACGACCCGGACTTCGCGGTGCCGGTGGCCGCCGCCGTGTCGGCCGCCCGGACCCCGTACGTCATCGTCAACGGCGCCGGCACCGCAGACCGACCCGGGCTGGCCCACCTGACCCCGGCGGTCGCCGGCTTCACCGACCATGCCGACACCACCCACGACGATCCGGCGGCGATCATCTACACCTCGGGCACGACCGGCCGGGCCAAGGGCGCGGTACTGACCCACGGCAACCTCACCTGGGTGGCGCTCAACTGCGTGGTCGACTACGACGTCGTCTCCACCGACGTCGCGCTCATGATCTCGCCGCTGTTCCACGTCGCCTCGCTCGGAATGGGCGCCCTGCCGGTGATCCTCAAGGGCGCCACGATGGTCATCGAGAAGGGCTTCGAGCCGGGGCGCGCGCTCGCGCAGATCGAGCGGTACGGGGTCACCATGCTCAGCGGCGTACCGACCACCTACCAGCTGATGGCCGACCACCCCGCCTGGGCGTCGACCGACCTGTCGACGTTGACGAAGCTCACCTGCGGAGGTTCGGCGGTGCCGGCCCGGATCCTCAACGCGTACGAGGAGCGGGGTCTGTCGTTCTCGCAGGGTTACGGCATGACCGAGGCCGCGCCGGGGGCCACCGCGCTGCCACCGGCGATGACCCGCGTCAAGCAGGGCAGTGTCGGCCTGCCGCACTTCTTCACCGACGTACGGATCACCGACGCGGCCGGTGCGGTGGTGCCCACCGGCGTCGTCGGTGAGATCGAGGTCGCCGGACCCAACGTCTTCCCTGGCTACCACGGGCTCGCGGAGGCGACCGCCGAGGCGTTCACCGCCGACGGGTGGTTCCGCTCCGGCGACCTCGGCCACCTGGACGCCGACGGTTACCTCTACGTCACCGGCCGCCTCAAGGACATGATCATTTCGGGGGGCGAGAACATCTACCCGCTGGAACTCGAACAACTGCTCACCGAGGTCGACGGGGTGACCTCGGCGGCGGTCATCGGCGTACCGGACGAGCGTTGGGGGGAGGTGCCATGGGCGATCGTGACCGTACGGGAGGGCGCCTCGGTGGACACCGCCACCATCCGGGCTCGCCTCGACGGCAGGATCGCGCGCTACAAGCTGCCGAAGAACGTCGTCATCGTGGACGAGCTGCCGCGGACGGCGTCGGGGAAGGTGCGGAAGGCCGATCTGCGGGCCCGATTCGGCGCCTAGCCGCGGGCCGTGCCGCGACGAGGTCGGCGAACTCCGCCGCGGACGCCCCGGCCAGCTTCTCGTGCATCCGGCGGTAGGTCTCCACCGATCTGGTGGCGGGCCACTCCGCGTCCATGAACTCGGCCGGCAGCCTCGGGTCGGCGCGCAGCAGAGCAAGCCAGTCCGCCACCAGCATCGTCCGTACGGTGAGGGCGCTCGGCGCCAGCGTCGCCGCGGACGGGTCGTCCCACACGTCGATGAAGGCGAGGTGGGCGCGCCGGATCGCCTCGATGTCCCACGCCGCGCGTACGCTCTCGCCGATCGGGAACCCGGCCAGTTCGCGGGCATGGAAGGCGATCACGGTGTTGGGCGCGAGGTCCTGGCGCAGCGGCTCCAACGACCCGGCGAGGTCGACCTCGCCGGGCGCGAGCCAGAGCCCGTCGCGGATCGGCGCGAAGCCCTCCCAGGTGAGGGTGGAGCGCAGCCGGTGCCGCAGCATCCGCTGGCCCTCCGGGATCGAGAAGGTGACCAGGGTCCAGCCGCTGCCCTGCGGGTCGAACGGCCGGGGGCCGCGAACACGGTCCTTCGCCTCGCGCAACACCGCCGCGCCGTGTTCGGTCAGCGAGAACAGCGTCTCCCGGCCGCTGCGGCTGCGGGCGAGGATGCCGCTGTGCACGAGCCGGTCGAGGGTCGCGCGGGTGGCCGGCGCGGCCACGTCCGCACCCTCCAGCACGGTGATCAGGACGCTCGCCCGGATCGGCCCGGTGTCACCGTCGACGACATGCTCGCCGAAGAAGGCGAGCAACAACTGCTTCGGCTGACGACTACCCACAGCCCTTCCCTTCGGCGAACTCGTTGACCTGGTCGTCGGTCACGGCGCGGATCGCGGGGCCACCGCCTGCCCGCGCTTGGCCCGCTGGATCTGGTCGTAGACGTGCGTCCGCAGTTCCGTGAAACGGGGCAGGGCGCGGGTCGTGATCTGATCGCGCTCCGGCGGCAGGTCGATCGCGAGGTCCTCCTGGACCCAGGTCGGCGACGTGGACAATACTAGAACCCGCTGACCGAGATACACCGACTCGTCGATGTCGTGGGTGACGAAGACAACGGAGATGCTGCGGCTCGCGTGCAGCTCCCGCACCAGGTCCTCCAGGTCGGCCCGGGTCTGCGCGTCCACCGCGGCGAACGGTTCATCCATGATCAGGACGTCGGGCTGGTAGGCGATCGCCCGCGCGATCGCCACCCGCTGTTGCATCCCCCCGGAGAGCTGCCACGGGTGGCTACGTGCGGCGTGCGCGAGGCCCACCGCCTCAAGGGCGTCGACGACCAGCTTGCTCCGGGCCGCGCGGGTCAGCTTCTTGTGCCGCAACGGAAGCTCGACGTTGCCGCGCACGGTGAGCCAGGGGTAGAGGCTGCGTCCGTACTCCTGGAACACGACGGCCATCGCCGGGCTGGGCCCGGTCACCGGTGAGCCGTCCATCTCGACCACACCGCTGGTGGGTCGCAGCAGGCCGGCGAGGCACTTCAGGAGGGTGGTCTTGCCGCACCCGGACGGCCCGACGACGCAGATGAGCTCTCCGGCGTCCATCGTGAAGCTGATATCCGCGATCGCCTCGACGTCGCCGGTCGCGGACTCGTAGACCTTCCGCAGATGCTCCACCCGCAGCAGGGTGCGCCGGTCAGGCACGGTTGACCTCCCTGATTCCGTGGTACCAGCGCAGCACGCGCCGTTCGACGAGACCGAAAGCGACAGCGAGGAAGACGCCGACGAGACCGAGCAGGAGGATGCCGCTCCACATCTCGGCGATCAGGTAGTTGCGCTGGAAGTAGGCGATCCGGTAGCCGAGGCCGGACGACGAGGCGAACATCTCGGAGATGACCATCAGGATCAGCGCTACCGAGAGGGCCTGGCGGACCCCGGCCATGATCCGTGGGCTGGCGGCCGGGAGCACCAGGAACCAGAGCCGCTCCCACCAGGAGACCTGGAACGACCTCGCGGTCTCCTTCATGACGCTGTCCGTGCCCCGGACACCCTCGATGGTGTTCAGCAGGATCGGCCAGACCGCGCCGGAGACGATCACGACCACCTTCATGGTGTCCGTGATCCCGAGCAGGAGCATGGCCACCGGGATCAGCACCGGTGGCGGGATGGCCCGGAGGAACTCCAGCAACGGTTCGAGGAGGTCCCGCAACCAGTGGGTCAGGCCGATGACGGTGCCGGCGGCGATGCCGAGCACGATCGACGCGGCGATGCCGAGGCCGAGGCGGGCGAGGCTCGGCAGCACATCCTCGACGAACGCCGGCCCGACCCAGGTCTGCCGGAAGGCCTCGGCGATCGTCAGCGGGTCGGGGAAGAACGTGCTCGTCGCCCTCGTCGCCACCACACCCCAGAGCACCAGGAGCAGAATCGGCAGCCCCAGCGGGTAGACGAGGCCCGCCGCGATCCGGGACCCGACCGTCCGACCACGCCGCGTGGCGGCGATCCGCCCGGTGTACGCGGTCACAGCGGCTCCTCTCCTCGTACGGACTGGTGCCACGACAGCACCCGACGCTCGACGAACCGGAAGACGATGTTCACCGTGAGCCCGAGCAGGCCGGTGACCACGACCAGCGCGTACAGGCCGGGGGCGTCGCCGGCGGACCGGGACAGCTCGATCATGCGGCCGAGGCCGGGGTTGCCGATCACCATCTCCGCGGTGATGGCGAGGATGAGGGCGACCGCCGCCGCGAGCCGCAGCCCGGTCATGAGGTACGGCAGGGTGGTCGGCAGGACCAGGTGCGACAGCTGCTCCCGCCGGGTCAGGCCGAAACTGCGGGCGGTGTCGCGGGCCACCGCGTCGACGTCGGCGACGCCGTAGATCACCTGCACGAACACCTGCCAGAACGACGCGTAGATGATGATGACGAGGGCCGCCTGCCGCTGGATGCCGAACATCAGCACGGCGAGCGGGATGAGGGCGACCGACGGAATCGGCCGCAGGAACTCGACCATCGTGTGGGTCGCGCGCCGCAGGAAGGGCACCAGCCCGACGACCGTGCCGAGGACGACGGCGGCGATGGTCGCCACCATCAGGCCGATCGCCCAGGACGTCATGGTGCTGCCCAGCCGCCGCCAGAATGCGAGGTCGACGAGCTGCTCGAACAGCCGCGCCAGCACGTCCGTCACGTACGGCAGATACAACGGGTTGATCAGGCCCAACGTCGGGATCAGCTGCCAGATGACGAGGAAGCCGGTCAGGCCGACAACGCCCAGCACCGCCCTGCGCAACGCGCGCAGGCGTCGGGTGGAAGGAACGCGCATGTCACTCCCGTCGTCACGCGGGCGGCGAGGCCCTCCCCGCACCGAGGGCCGGGGAGGGCGGAACCGCGCCGGCTACTGCTGCTGGATGAGACGGTCGAGGTTGGGTTGCTTGTCGAGCACCTTGTACTTCAGCGCGAGTTCGGCGAGCGTCTGCAGGCTCTGCCGGTCGACGTCCCACCCGAACGCCGGCAGCCGCACCGAGTCGGCCACCGGTGGCGGCAGCTCCAGGTTGTCCTTGATGGCCTGCCGCAGCGCCGTCTCGTTGGCGGGGTCCTTGGCCCACTCCAGCGTCTTCTTCATCGCCGCCGTGAAGTCCTCGACCAGCTTGGCGTCCTTCTCGGTGCGTTCCTTGGTGGTGATGGTGGTGAGCGTGGTCAGGCCGGGCACCACCGCCTGGTAGGGCGCGACGACGAAGGTGTCGCCGCGGGCCTTCAGCTGCGTGACGAACGGCTCCGGCACCCAGGCGGCGTCGATGTTTCCGGATTCGAGTTGGGCCGGGGCGTCCGGGAACGCGACCTCGACGAACTTGATCTTCGACGGATCGCCGCCGTCCTTCTCGACCGCCGCCATGATCGTCACGTCGCCGGCGGCGCCCAGGCTGTTGACCGCGACCCGCTTGCCCGCGAGGTCTGCCGGCCGCTTGATGCCGGACTTCGCCGAGGCCACCACGGCGTTGATGTCGTCGCCGTCGGCGTACGAGGAGGCGTAGTTGCCGATGATGACGACGCCGAGGTCGCGCAGGTCGGCCCGGAACGGGCCGAACGGCTGGCCGATCGCGAAGTCGATGTCGCCGTTCATGAGCGCGGGAATCGCCTGCGCGCCACCCTGGGCGGGCAGCACCTCGACCTGGAGGCCGCGTTCGGCGAAGAGGCCCGCCTTGATGCCGCCCCAGAGCGCGGCGGTCTCGGTGATGGGCAGCGCCGCGACCCGGACCGGGCGCAGATCGCCGGAGTCCTGATCGGACGGTGTGGACGCGTCGGAGTCGGTACATCCGGTGAGGGCGATCGCGGTAGCGGCGATCAGCCCGAGAGCCATGACCTTCTTCATTGACGAGGCCCTTCCTGGGCGGGGGTGGTGGGTGCGTCGGAAGTCGGCGGATGCCTCGGATTTGCAGGTGAACTACCGCTGCGTGGGGGCGCACGCCGCTGTGGTGGCCATGGTCAGTCACGCCGGCATTGAAAGTCAATAATTTCTGACGCCCGTCATGGATAAGTTGAACAACGCGACGTCCCGCCGGCTCCCGCTCACACCTCGGGCAGGCCCACGTAGTTCTCCGACAGGCTCCTGGCATAGGCCTCGGAGGTGGTGACATACCTCAGCGTGGCGATCTGCAGCATCGACTCGTACGGGTCGTCGTGCTCCAGCCGGTGCAGCATGGAGGTCATCCACCAGGAGAAGTGCTGGGCCCGCCAGACCCGGCGCAACGCCGTGGCCGAATAGCCCTCCAGCAGATCGGTGCGGCCCTCGTCGTACCACGCGGCGAACGCGTCGCCGAGCAGCGCGACGTCGGCGAGAGCCAGGTTCATTCCCTTGGCGCCGGTGGGCGGGACGATGTGGACGGCGTCCCCGGCCAGGAACAGTCGTTCCCACCGCATCGGCTCGACCACGAAGCTGCGCATCGGCGTGATGGACTTCTCCAGGATCGGCCCCTCGTTGAGTGACCACCCCGGCACCGTCTCCAACCGGGTCCGCAGCTCCGCCCAGATCCGCTCGTCCGGCCACGCGGCGATGTCCTCATTTGGTGCGACCTGCAGATACAGCCGAGAGATCTCGGGGGAGCGCATGCTGTAGAGGGCGAAACCCCGTTCGTGGTGGGCGTAGATGAGCTCGTCCACGGCTGGCGGCGCGGCGGCGAGGACACCCAACCAGGCGAAGGGGTACGCCCGCTCGTAGGTGGTCAGCACCCCCTCGGGCACCGCGCCCCGGCTCACCCCGTGGAACCCGTCGCAGCCGGCCACGAAGTCGCAGCGCAGCTCCTCGTCGCGGCCGTCGCGTCGAAAGTGGACCACCGGCGAGTCCGAGCCGAGACCGTCCAGACGGACCGCGTCGGCCTCGAAGAGAACCGAGCCACCGGCCGCGAGCCGGGCGGCGATCAGGTCCTTGACCACCTCCTGCTGCCCGTAGACGGTGATCGCCCGCCCGGTCAGGTCCGCCATCGGCACCCGGTGCGACTCCCCGGCGAAGCGCAGCTCGATGCCCTCGTGGCGCAGTCCCTCCCGGCGCAGCCGTTCACCCACACCGTTGCGACAGAGCAGGTCGACCGAGCCCTGTTCGAGGACGCCCGCCCGCAGTCGGTGCTCGACGTAGTCGCGGCTGCGGCTCTCCAACACCACGGACTCGATTCCGCGCAGGTGCAGCAGGTGCGACAGCATCAACCCCGCCGGTCCCGCGCCGACGATGCCGACCTGGGTACGCATCTCCGGCATGCTCCTCTCCTCCGGTGTCAGAACGGGTACCGCGTGATGGTGCCCCGCACGGTGAGCCACTGGGTCTCGGTGAACGCCTCGACGTTCGCCGCCGGCCCGCCGAACCGCGAGCCGGTGCCGGATGCTCCCACCCCACCGAACGGCGCCACCGCCTCGTCGCTCACCGTCTGGTCGTTGATGTGCACGATTCCGCTGGGGATCCGGTCGGCGAGCGCCATCGCCTTCATCACGTCGCGGCTGAGGATGCCCAGTGACAGGCCGTACTCGGTCTGCCGGGCCAACTCCACCGCCTCGTCCTGGTCGGTGAACGTGATCACCGGCGCGACCGGGCCGAAGACCTCCTGGGCGTACGCCGGGGTCGCGGGGGTGACGTCGCTGAGCACCGTCGGCCGGTAGAACAGCCCCTCGTACGTGCCCCCGGCGGCCAGCCGGGCGCCCGCGTCGACGCTTGCCGTGACCAGTGCGTGGATCTTGTCGCGCTGGCGTTCGTCGATGATCGGACCGAGCGCCACCTGCTCCTTCGCCGGGTCGCCGACCGGCAGGTGGTTCGCCTTCTCCGCCAGCCGCTCGACGTACCGCTCGGACAGGCTCTCGTGCACCAGGTGCCGGCCGGTGGTCATGCAGATCTGGCCCTGGTGCAGGAACGACCCCCAGGCCCCGGCGGAGACCGCGAGGTCCAGGTCGGCGTCGTCGAGCACGATCAGCGCCGAGTTGCCGCCGAGTTCGAGGTGGGCGCGTTTGAGGTGGCGTGCCGCCGCCTCGCCGACCAGGCGACCGGCCGCTGTGGAGCCGGTGAAGCTGATCACCCGCACGTTCGGGTCGGCCACCAGCGCCTCGCCGACGTCGACCCCGCCGGGCAGGACGTGCAGCAGCCCGTCGGGCAGGCCGGCCTCCTCGAAGACCCGGGCGATCGAGATGCCACCGCAGACCGCCGTGCGCGGATCGGGCTTGAGCACCACGGCGTTGCCCAGCGCCAGGGCCGGAGCGACGGAACGGGTGGCCAGGATGAGCGGGAAGTTGAACGGCGCGATGACTCCGACGACGCCGACGGGCAACCGGCGAGCCAGGCTGAGTCGCGGTTGCGCGCTCGGAATGATCTCGCCGAGCGGGTGCGAGGCCAGCGCCGCCGCCTCGTAGCACTCCTGCGCAGCGGTGTCGGTCTCCACACCGGCCTTGGGTGGGATGGACCCGGCCTCCCGCACGATCCA
This sequence comes from Micromonospora sp. NBRC 107095, assembly GCF_030269705.1. Taxonomy (NCBI): domain Bacteria; kingdom Bacillati; phylum Actinomycetota; class Actinomycetes; order Micromonosporales; family Micromonosporaceae; genus Micromonospora; species Micromonospora sp. NBRC 107095. The sequence goes on along the minus strand of NZ_BSTU01000004.1, from coordinate 235,468 downwards.
GTCGCCGATCTCGGCGGCGTGCCGCTCGAACAGGTGCCCGGCCCGGCGCAGCACCGCGGCCCGTTCGGCGTATCCGGTGGCGGCCCAGGCGCGCTGGGCGGCGGCGGCGCGGGCGCAGGCGCGCGTCACGTCCTCGGCGTTCGCCACGCCGACCTGGGCGATCTCCTCGCCGGTGGCGGGGGACCGCACGGGCGCCGTGCCGCCGGCCGGTTCCACCCAGCCGTCGCTGTGCAGCGTGCCCTGCCAGGTCATGGCGTCCAGCAGTGTCATGGCGGTCCTCCTCGGAGCATGGGGCCGGTGGGGTGGTGAGGGGTGAGTTCACGCAGGGGCCCAGAGGTGTTCGCTGACCGAACGGGCGTTCTCTGTAAGAACGTTGGCACGTGGTCGGTCCCGCGTCAACGCATCGTCGACGGTGAGCGCCGAGCACTGAGGACGGCGTGGGTCGGGCCCGGTGAACCTGTCGTTGACGGACGCCATTCCCCGTCGTACGTTCGAGATGAGCACGGCAGTCCGCATAGCGAACAGAGGGCGGCAGCACTGTTGTCGCGGGAGGCGGGAGGCCCATGGCGAAGCTCGTCTCGCTGGCCGAGGGCGTGGCGCAACTGGTCCACGACGGTGACGTGGTGGCCCTGGAAGGGTTCACCCACCTGATTCCGTTCGCCGCCGGTCACGAGATCATCCGTCAGGGGCGGCGGGACCTGACCCTCGTGCGGATGACCCCCGACGTCATCTACGACCAGCTCATCGGCGCCGGCTGCGCCCGTCGCCTGGTCTTCTCCTGGGGCGGCAACCCGGGCGTCGGGTCGCTGCACCGCTTCCGCGACGCCGTGCAGCACGCCTGGCCGCGCCCACTCGACCTGGAGGAGCACAGCCACGCGGGCATGGCGAACCGGTACGTCGCCGGGGCGTCCGGGCTGCCGTTCGCCGTCCTGCGCGGCTACACGGGCACCGACCTGCCCCGGCACACCACCAACATCCGGCCCATCACCTGCCCCTTCACCGGCGAGACGCTCACCGCCGTGCCCGCCCTGCGTCCCGACGTGACAGTGGTGCACGCCCAGCGCGCGGACCGCAACGGCAACGTGCAGATGTGGGGCATCACCGGGGTGCAGAAGGAGGCGGTGCTCGCCGCCCACCGGTCACTGGTCACCGTCGAGGAGATCGTGGACGAGTGGGAACCCGTACCCGGGCAGGTCGTCCTGCCCGGCTGGGCGGTCACCGCGGTGGCCGAGGTGCCCGGCGGCGCACACCCCTCGTACGCCCACGGTTACTCGGTGCGCGACAACGACTTCTACCGGGACTGGGACGCCGTCAGCCGACACCGCGACACCTTCCGCGCCTGGCTGGACGAGCACGTGCACAGGGCAGGTGCGGCGGCATGAGTCAGCGCAGCGAACGAGGGGAACGCGATGGCGGACTGGACCGCGGACGAGATGATGACCGTCGCCGCGGCGCGGCAACTGCGCGACGGCACCGCCTGCTTCGTCGGGATCGGGTTGCCCAGCACGGCGGCGAATCTCGCCCGCGCGACGCACGCCCCGAACCTGGTGCTCATCTACGAATCCGGGTGCCTCGGCGCGAAGCCGGACCGGCTTCCGCTCTCCATCGGAGACGGGGTCCTCGCCGACACCGCTGACGCGGTGGTGTCGGTGCCCGAGGTGTTCAACTACTGGCTCCAGCCCGGCCGGATCGACGTGGGTTTCCTGGGCGCCGCGCAGCTCGACCGGTACGGCAACATCAACACCACTGTCGTCGGCGGCGACTACGACACCCCGAAGGTTCGGTTGCCCGGAGCCGGTGGCGCCCCGGAGATCGCCGCCTCCTGCGGTGAGGTCGTGGTGATCGTCCGGCAGGACCTGCGGACGTTCACCGAACGGGTCGACTTCGTCACGTCGGTCGGGTACGGGACGGGCCCGGGCGACCGGGAACGGCTCGGCCTGCGCGGCGGCGGTCCCCGCGTGGTGATCACCGACCTCGGCGTGCTCGAACCCGACCCGGTCACCCGCGAACTCACACTGACCCACCTGCACCCCGGCGTGACGCGGGAGCAGGCGCGGGCGGCCACCGGCTGGGACCTCGCCGTCGCTGAGGAACCGGCCACCAGTGCGCCACCGACGGCCCGGGAACTCGCGGTGCTGCGGGCGCTGGAAGCGACGAAGTCCGACGGGAGACGACAATGACCACTCAGGACATCCGGGCCGGCGGCGGCCTGGTGCTGCCGCGGTACCGACGCGACGACGTCGACGCCCACCCGCCGCTGCTCAGTCCCGGCTACAAGTCGACGGTGGCGCGGGCGCCGAAACACCCACTGGTCCACCTGCCGCAGCGGCTCACCGAGATCACCGGGCCGCTGCTGGGGGAGGGGCGGCTCGGCGCGCTCGACCACGACCTGACCCGCCAGCACGACGGTGAACCGCAGGGACAGCGGATCATCGTGCACGGCCGGGTCCGCGACGGTGACGGTCGACCGGTACCCCGCACGCTCGTCGAGATCTGGCAGGCCAACGCCGCCGGACGGTACCGCGACGCCCGCGACACCTGGCCGGCCCCGCTCGACCCCCACTTCGCCGGGGTGGGTCGGGCGCTCACCGACGACCAGGGGCGGTACCGGTTCATCACCGTGCAGCCCGGCGCGTACCCCTGGCGTAACCACGACAACGCCTGGCGGCCGGCGCACATCCACTTCTCCCTCTTCGGCCGCGCGTTCACCCAACGGCTGGTGACGCAGATGTACTTCCCGGGCGACCCGCTCTTCTTCCAGGACCCGATCTTCAACTCGGTCCGCGACCCGAAGGCCCGGGAACGGATGATCGCCCGGTACGACCACGCCACCACGACACCGGAGTGGGCGCTGGCGTACGAGTTCGACATCGTGCTGCGGGGCCGGGAGAGCACCCCCTTCGAGGACGAGGACGACGATGAGTGAGCAGTTGGGTGTCATGCCCGCGCAGACCGTCGGGCCGTACCTGCACATCGGCCTGCGCTGGCCCGACGGCCCGTACGTCGTACCCGAGGGCACGCCCGGCGCATTCTGGATCAGGGGTCGGATCGTCGACGGCACCGGGACGCCGGTGGTGGACGCGATGGTGGAGAGCTGGCAGGCCGACCCGGACGGCCGGTTCGACCACCCGGACGACCCTCGGGGAGCCCGGCCGCCCGTGCTCGCCGGCTTCCGCGGCTTCGGGCGCAGCGAGACCGACGGGCAGGGGTGGTACCGGTTGTTGACCGTCAAGCCGGGGGCGTTGCCCGATCCGGAGGGCGGCACGGAAGCCCCTCACCTGACCCTGTCCGTCTTCGGGCGTGGGCTGCTGCACCGCCTCGTCACCCGGCTATACTTCCCCGACGAGCCGGCGGCGAACGCCGTCGACCCCGTGCTGCGCGGCGTCGACGCCGACCGCCGTGCCACCCTGCTGGCGACACCCGCGGCGGACGGGTTCCGGTTCGACATCCACCTGCAGGGCGCGCATGAGACCGTCTTCTTCGCCGTCTGACGGGCTGCTCGGCGGCCTCTCCGGCACGCCGGACGTCGACGCGGAACTCAGCGACCTCGCGGTGCTCCAGGCGATGCTCGACGCGGAGGCCGCGCTGGCCCGGGCCGTGGCGGACGCCGGCATCATGCCCGCACCCGCCGCCGAGGCGATCGCCGCGCGGTGCCGCGCCGAGCGGTACGACCCGGGGGCCCTCGGCAGGGCGGCCGACGCCACCGGCAACCCGGTCGTCGCACTGGTGGGTGAGCTGACCGCCGCCGTGCCGGACCACTTCCGGGCCTGGGTGCACGTCGGAGCGACCAGCCAGGATGTGCTGGACACCGCGCTGGCCCTGGTGGCGGTGCGGGCGCTCGGGCCGCTGCTGCGCCACCTCGACAGCGCTGTGGACGCCGCCGCCCAGCTGGCCGACGCCCACCGGGACACCGTGATGGTCGCCCGGACCCTCGGTCAGCAGGCGGCACCCACCACGTTCGGGCTCAAGGCCGCCGGCTGGTTGACCGGTCTGGCCGAGGCCCGGGACCGGCTGCGGCAGGCCGGCGACGCGCAGCCCGCGCAGCTCGGTGGCGCGGTCGGCACCCTGGCCGCGTACGGCCCGGCCGGCGCCGAGGTCGCCGAGCGGTTCGCGGCGCACGTGGGCCTCCCGCCGAGCCCGCTGCCCTGGCACACCCGCCGGCAGCCCTGGCTCGACCTGGCCACCGCCCTCGGTGGGCTCCTCGTGGCCGCCGGCAAGGTCGCCCTCGACGTCGGCCTGCTCGCCCAGAACGAGATAGCCGAGGTCGCCGAGGGGGGCGTCGGCCGGGGCGGCTCCTCGGCCATGCCGCACAAGCGCAACCCGGTGGACTCGATCCTCGTCACCGCCGCGACGCGACGCGGTCCCGGTCTCGTCGCCACAGTGTTCGCCGCGGCGGTGCAGGAGCACGAGCGGGCCGCCGGTGCCTGGCACGCCGAGTGGGAACCACTGCTCGACCTGCTGCACCTGGCCGGTGGCGCCGCCGCGCGGTGCGCCCGGATGCTCGTCGGGCTGCGGGTCGATCCGCAGCGGATGCGGGCGAACCTCGACGCGACAGGTGGCGTCCTGCTCGCCGAGGCGGTCGCCGCGCGCCTGACGCCCGCCGTCGGTCGCCGCGCCGCGCACGACCTGGTGACCCGTGCCGCCGCCGCACCCTCGTTCCGCGCCGCGCTGCTCGCCGACCCCCGGGTCCGCGCTCACCTGTCCGACACCGAGGTAGCCGAGGCGCTCGACCCGCGCCGCTGGCTCGGCTCGGCCGGTCGGTTCGTCGACCGGGCCCTGCTCGCCGTTCGGGGAGCGGATGGATGACCGCCCGGCTGCATCTCACCGTCGACGGTCCGACCGTCGCCCCGGTGCTGCTGCTCGGCAGCTCCCTCGGCACCGCCGCCGCGATGTGGGACCCCCAGGTGCCGGCGCTCGCCCGACGGTTCCGGGTCATCCGGTACGACCACCTGGGCCACGGGCGCTCGGCGGTGCCGCCCGGGCCGTACACGCTGGACCTGTTGGGCCGGGAACTGCTGCGGACGCTGGACGACCTCGACGTGCCGTGGGTCCACTACGCGGGGCTGTCCCTCGGCGGCATGGTGGGCATGTGGCTCGCCACGTACGCGCCCGAGCGGGTGCGCCGGCTGGCGCTGCTCTGCACGTCGGCGTCGCTCGGCCCACCGGAGCAGTGGCGGGACCGGGCGGCGACGGTACGGGCCGAGGGGCTGCCGACGATCGCCGACGCGGTGGTGGCCCGCTGGTTCACCCCGGCCTTCGCCGCCGCCCGGCCGGAGGTGGTCGCCGCCCACCGCGCCATGCTGACCGCGACGCCCCCGGACGGGTACGCCGCCTGCTGCGAGGCGATAGCCGCGATGGACCTCCGACCCGACCTCGGCCGGGTCGCCGCGCCGACGCTGGTCATCGCCGGGGCGGACGACCCGGCCACTCCGGTGCCGCACGCCCGCGAGATCGTCGGCCGCATCCCTCGGGCTCGGCTGGTCGTGATCGACGCGGCGCACCTGGCCAACGTCGAGCAACCCGAGCAGGTGTGCCGACTCCTGCTGCGACACTTCGACGAGGAGCGTGGTGACGGATGAACGACCGCGAGCGGCACGATGCGGGCATGACGGTGCGTCGACAGGTGCTGGGCGACGCGCACGTGGACCGCGCGGTCGCCGGCACTGACGAATTCACCGCCGACTTCCAGGACTTCATCACCCGCTACGCGTGGGGCGAGGTGTGGAGCCGGCCCGGCCTCGACCGGCGTACCCGTAGTTGCATCACCCTCGCCGTGCTCGCCACCCTGCACCACGACGACGAGTTGGCGATGCATGTCCGGGCCGCACTGCGCAACGGGTTGAGCCCGCAGGAGGTGGCGGAGGTCCTGCTCCAGGTCGGCGTCTACGCTGGTGTACCGGCGGCGAACCGGGCGTTCAGGGTGGCCCGGGAGACCCTGCGGCAGGAGGCCGGGTGAGCGTGAGCGAGGAGGCGACCAGGTCGCCGGAGTTCGTTCAGTCGCTGGAGCGCGGCCTCGCGGTGATCCGCGCGTTCGACGGCGACCATCCGCAGCTCACCCTCAGCGAGGTGGCCAGGAGGACCGGGTTGACCCGGGCCGCCGCGCGCCGGTTCCTGCTCACCCTGGTCGAGCTGGGCTACGTGCACACCGACGGCCGGCTCTTCTCGCTGCGGGCCCGGATCCTCGAACTCGGCTACGCGTACCTGTCCAGCCTCACCCTGCCCGAGGTCGCGCAGCGGCACATGGAGGCGCTGGTCGCGCGGGTGCACGAGTCCTGCTCGGTGTCGGTGCTCGACGGCGACGAGGTGGTCTACATCGCCCGCGTGCCCACCAAACGGATCATGACGGTGGGGATCAGCGTCGGCACCCGGTTCCCCGCGTACGCCACCTCCATGGGCCGGGTGCTGCTCGCCGCGCAACCGGCGGACTGGCTCGACGACTACCTCGCCACGGCCCAGCTGCGTCCGCTGACCCGGCGCACCGTCACCGACCCGGCCAAGCTGCGCGCCGTCCTCACGAAGATCGCCGCCCAGGGGTACGCGATCGTCGACCAGGAGTTGGAGGAGGGGCTGCGCTCGGTGGCCGCGCCGATCCACGGCGAGAACGGGTCGGTGATCGCGGCGGTGAACGTCTCCGCGCACGCCACCCGGGGGTCCTTCGAGATGATCCGCCGGGAGCTGCTCCCGCCGTTGCTGGCCGCCGCGAAGCGGATCGAGGAGGACATCCGTGGCGGTCTGAGCCGCACACCGACTGCCGACGCCGATCCGCCCGCCGCTCGGGTTCAGCTCAGCGCACTGCCACCGCGCTGACGACGGCGGCCGGACGCCGCAGGTACCACTCGGCCACCGCAAGGTTGATCAGCCAGCCGGCGACCACCAGGCCGGCCCGGACGTTCCCGTCGGGCTGGTCGCCGACCGCGATGAGGTACGGCGCGTGGGTGAACGCCTGGGTGCCGGCGCCCAGCCCGATCGCGTAGCCGCGCACCATCCACCTGCGGTGCCGGTCGATGTCCCGGCGGAGCACGGCGGCGAGACCGAGCAGGATCGCACCGGCCATGACCGAGCCGAAGACGAGTCGCATACCGGCGAGCACGTCGTTGTCGTGGGCGGGCAGGTCGTACCCGACGGCCATCCACATGCCGGTGAACGCGACAGTCAGCCCGCACGGCACGAGCACCCGACCGGCGCGGCGGTGCCAACGGTGGCGGCGCAGCCGGGGTACGAACTGGAACGCGCCCAGGATCGTGTAGACCACCGCGCCGACGATGTGCAGCACCACCGGCAGTGGATCGGCGACGAAGCGGGCGTTCTCCGGGGTGACCTCCGGCCCGGTGCCCAACTCGGTGAGCCGTCCCGCTCCGGCGACCATCGGGATCAGGCCCAGCAGGATCAACGCGGCCGGTAACCGCCACTCTCGTATCGTCATGCCACCGATGGTGGGCGCCGCACCCGCCCTCGCTCATCGGCACATGGGCCGCGATCCGGTCGGCCCATGGTCGGACGTCGCCGTCGTACCTCCGTCGCTCACCAGTGCCGCCGGCCGCGGTTGGTCTCGTACGCCCACATCGCCACCTCGACCCGGTTACGCACCCCCAGCTTGGTCATCAGGCTGGTCACGTGCGACTTGACGGTGCTCAACGTGATGTGCAGCTCCGCGGCGATCTCCTGGTTGGTGCGTCCCCGCGCGACGGCGACCAGGACCTGCTCCTCCCGGTCGGTGAGCGCGTCGACGGGCTGCTGGCGCGGCGCGGCCGGGTCCGCGTCGGCGAACGCCTTCAACAGCCGGGTGGTGACGCTCGGCGCGATCAGCGCGTCCCCGTTGGCCGCCGCGTGCACGGCCTGGCTGAGCAGGTCGGGACCGGCCTCCTTGAGCAGGAAGCCGCGGGCGCCGGCCCGCAGCGCCGCGTACACGTACTCGTCGAGGTCGAAGGTGGTGATGACGACCACCGCGAGCGGCTGGGGGACCGACGGGCCGGCGAGCGCCCGGGTGGCCTCGATGCCGTCCATGCCGGGCATGCGGATGTCGAAGAGACACACGTCGGGGCGCAGCCGCCGGGCGAGCTCGACCGCCTGTCGGCCGTCGCCCGCGCCGCCGACGACCTCGATGCCGGGCTGAGTGTTCAGGATGATGGTGAGGCCGGTGCGGACGATCTCCTGGTCGTCCGCCACGAGCACGCGAACCGTCACGCCCCGACCCCCTGGCGCGGGAGCACCGCCGTGACCGTCCAGCCACGGTCGGGATTGGGCCCGGCCTGGCAGGTGCCGCCGAGCAGGTCGGCGCGTTCCTTCATGCCCGTCAGGCCGAAACCGGGCGAGCCGGTCGGCCCGGCGGCCCCGGCCTCGCCGTCATCGCTGACCCGCAGCCGCACCGACGTGTCGTCGGCCGCGACGCTGACCTCGATGCGGGTGGCGTGCCGGGCGTGGCGACGGGCGTTGGTGACCGACTCCTGGGCCAGGCGGTAGAGCGCGGAGCCGACACCGGGCGCAAGGTCGTTGAGGTCGCCGCGCAGGTCCACCTCGACGCTCGGCCCGGTGCGGAACTGGCCGGCGAGCCGCCCGATGTCGGCGACCTGCGGGTTTGGCTCCCGGTCGGCGGGCTGGTCGTGGCGCAGGACGCGGACCATCGCGCGCATCTCGGCGAGCGCACGCGACGCCTCGGCCTCGATGGTGCGCAGCGCCTCGACGGCGGCGTGTGGCTCGCTCGCCGACACGGCGATGCCGGCCTGGGCGCGGATCGCCATCGCCGACACGTGGTGGGCCACCGTGTCGTGCAGGTCGCGGGCGAGTCGTTCCCGCTCCAACAGCTTCACCCGATCGAGCTCGCGCAGCCGGGCGGCGGCCCGGAAGCGGATCGCGACACCCAGCGTGGCGGCGGCGAACATCACCGCGAAGCCGGCGACCAGTTCCCCGCCGTCGATCGAGCCGAGCACTCCGGCGGCGGTCACCTTCGCCACCACGAAGAACGACCCGATCACGGCGTCGCGACCGGAGCCCCAGCGCAACAGCGCGTAGACCAGCAGGACCAGGAAACTCGCCGTGAACAGCTGACAGGGATCGCCGGGCAGCACGAACGGGGCGACCGTCGTGCCGCCGAACGCGATCACCACCATCGCGAGCGGCCTGGTCCGTCGCCAGAGGATGGTGGGCAGCAGCGCGAGCGCGACGACGACGCAGCCCACCCGCCACGGCAGGTCGGGCCGGAGAATGCCTTCCACCAGCATCGCCGGTGTCAGGACCGCGATCACCGCCCAGTCGCGCCACAGCCGGGACGGGGCGGGTGAGACACGCGGCTCGGCCAACACCGCGTGCAGGCGAGGGTGCATGGGATCCATCGTACGAATGGTGGTGCGACTCCAGATCGTCCCAAAGTACGACCCGGGTGGTTCGGTCGCGGTCGGTGGTACCGATCACGCGGGTCGGAGTTTGGCGCGGACGGCGGCGGCGTCCGGGTGATTGAGGGTCGTGAAGATGTCAAGTGCCCGCTGCCAGTCGGCCCGGCCGGAGGCGGGGTCGCCGAGGGCGTGGCGGGTGTCGCCGAGCCGGCTGAGGGTGTCCGCCTCACCCCAGAGGTCGCCGAGATCGCGGGTCAGCTCAAGCGTGCGCTCGTAGCACTCCACGGCACGGCCGTACTGGCCGAGGTGATGGTGGGCGAAGCCGAGACTGTCCCAGGTGGCGGCCTCGCCGGCGCGGTCGTCGAGCTGCTGGAGGAGTTCGAGCGCCTGCTCGCAGTACGCCAACGCCCCGAGGTGGTCGCCGAGCTGGGCATGACACCAGCCGACCGCATTGAGCGCGTCGGCCTGGGCCCTGCGGTGACCCGCGGCCTGGGCCAGGACGAGGGTCCGCTGCGAGTGCTCAAGGGCCTTGCGGGGTTCGCCCTGCCGGTCCCACAGCGAGGCGAGGTTCTGGTGCGTACGCGCCTCGCCCTCGGCGTCTCCACCCCGGACGTACAGGTCGAGGGCATTCTCGAGGTGGCCCTGCGCGTCGGCGAACTGGTTCACCACGGTGTGGGCGCCGGCGAGGAAGCGGTGCGCGACCGCCTGGGCGACCGGGTCACCGAGACGCTCGGCGGCGAGCAGCGCCGCCCGGCAGGTCTCGACGCGGTCCTGCCAGTGCCCCTGCCGGTCCAGGAACGTGTCCAGGGCCCGCCCCAACCGCCAGGTGTGCGCGTCGAACCCGGCACCGGCGGCGTGGCGGAGCGCGGCGAGCAGGACCGGATGCTCGGCGGTCAACCACGCCATCGCCTCCGCGTGGGTGGTGGGCCGCTCAGGATGCACACCGGCCGCGGGCGGGGTCATGAGGTGATCGACAGGGTCGCTGTGCGGGCGCAGCAGAGCGTCCGCGGCGTGGGCGGTGTGGGCGTAGTGATCGAGAAGCCGGGTCGTGGCGGCCCGGCGGCCCGGCTCGGGATCGGTGCCGTCGCTGAGTTCGGCGGCGTACGCCCGCAACAGGTCGTGCGCCGTGAACCGGCCGGGCCGGTACTCGGCCAGCAGGTTCGCACGGGTCAGCTCGGTCAGCAGCCGGCGGGTTCCATCCGCCGCAAGACCGGCCAGGCTCGCCGCCGCAGCCACCGTGATGTCCGGGCCGGGGTGCAGGCCCAGCAGCCGGAACAGGCCGGCCGCTGGCGGCGTGAGCGCGGTGTACGACCAGGAGAACACCGTCCGCACCTCACCGACCGCGTCGCCTGCGTCCAGTACGCCGAACCGCTGACCGGCCGTCCCCAGCTCCGTCGCGAGGGTGGCCAGCGGGAAGCCGGACTGCTGGACTCTGGCGGCCGCGATGCACAACGCCAGCGGTAGGCGGGCGCACGCGGCGATGATCGCCCCGGCGGCCTCCGGCTCGGCGGCCACCCGCTCGGCACCGAGCCGATTGGTGAGCAGGTGACTGGCCGCGTCGCGGCTGAGCAGGCCGAGCGGGATCGGGTGCGCGCTGTCGAGGCCGACCAGAGAGGTGAGTTGGTTGCGGCTCGTCACCAGGACCATGGTGGTGGGTGTACCGGGCAGCAGCGGACGGACCTGTTCGGCGTCCCGGGCGTTGTCCAGCACGATGAGGACCCGTTTGCCGGCCAGCGCGCTGCGGTACAGCGCGGCCTGGGCGTCGAGGTCGGCGGGCACCCGGGCAGCCGGTACCCCGAGCGCGTCCAGGAAGCCGTGCAGCGCCTTCGCCGGGCTCAGCGCCTGCACGCGCGGGTCGAAGCCGCGCAGGTTGACGTAGAGCTGACCGTCGTCGAACCGGTCGGCGACGCGATGCGCCCAGTGCACGGCCAGCGCGGTCTTGCCCACCCCGGCGGTGCCCGAGATCGCGGCGACCACCACGGCGGTGGGCGCGGCGACGAGCTTGTCGAGAAGGGCCAACTCGTCGTCACGGCCGGCGAGGCTGGCCACGTCGGCGGGCAACTGTCGGGGCACCATCCGGTCGGGTGCCCGCGGCGCGCGGCGGCGGCTCTCCTCGATCCGGTCCCGGGCGGTGGCCAGCGCGCCCTGCTCGGCCGGCGTGGCACCGAGGAGCCGGACCAGAGCGTCGAGCCGGTCGGTGGGCGGCAGCGTCTTTCCGGTGAGATATTCCGCGATCGCGGTGTGTGACCAGCCGGTGCGGGCGGCCAGCTCCCGATAGGTCAGCTCACCGTCGCCCTGTTGACGTGCGTGCCTGCGCCGTAACGCCCGCAACAACCCAGCGAGGTCGTCAGACGTTCGCGCCCCCGCGGCATCCAGCGCCCTACCCCCCACAGTCGACCATCGACGTCCGTCAGTGTACGGCGGTGTACGGAATCGCGGCCAGAGGCTCGGCCGGATCGGCGATCCTGCTCGGGTGCAGAGCGCACTGATCGAACCAATGGAGGTCATGTGTCCGTACATCTCAAGCCTCTGGTCCTGGCCCTGACCGTGCTCGCGGCGACGCTCACCGTGCCGGCGGCGGCCGCGTCGGCGGCGCCCGACGCGACCATCTGCACGACGAAGGCGGCCTGCGCCGACGGCGGCCTGCGGGCGACATCGTCGGGCAAGGCGGCCCGCACCACAGGTGACATCACGACAAACGCGATCCGGGTGCCCACGCCGCCCGCGTTCCCGCCGGACACCCCCTGCTACCGGGAGGAGGTCTCCGAGGAGGTCTACGAGACCGCCACCTACACCACCATCTACGAGCTGTACTTCCAGGCGAGCGTCTGCCTGTTCCCCAACGAGATCGTGCTGTACGGCCTGGACACCTCCCTCGACTTCCCCAACGGCGTGCAGGACCCCCGGTTGACCTCGATGCAGTTCGTGGTGCGCGACGAGATCGTCCACCTCAGCCCGACCGAGAAGGATGGCTACTCCGAGCTGTGGGTGACCTTCTGCACCGTCCCCGCGCAGCCGTCCACCTGCCAGCGGTATCTGCACCGACTGGGCCTCATCTTCAATCCGGCCTGGGTCTACCCGTTCTCCGTATTCGAGCGTCTGAGCTGACGGTGTCGGGGGCGTCGTTGCTCCCATGATTGATCGGGGCGTCTCCCAGGCAGCTCGTGGGACGCCCTGATCGCTCGTGCCGGCACCGGTTGCCAGTAGATCTCCGCAGCGTTACGTTGAGATGCCATCGACGCCTGTCGACATAGCTAGGTACGGGGGCCCGCATGTCCACGCCTGTCACTCGTCGCACCGTGCTGGCCGGTGGGGCCGGCGCCGCCATCGGCCTGGCCCTGCCCGGCCTCGCCGCCGCCCACCCCGACGGCCACCATCGCACCAGCGTGAGCTTCACCCTCGACGCGACAACCCTCGACGGCGGCGAGCAGGTCACCTCGGTCACCCTCGACACCAGCCGACTCGGGCCGATCGACCCGGCCGGGCTGACCCCCGCCGCGTTCACCGTGCACGCCAAGGCCACCAGCCCGATCCCGATCGCTCCCGGCGATCAGATCTTCAGCGAGTACGACCTGGACCGGACGGTGACCGCGGCCCGGCTCGACCGGCGCGGCAACATCGTGCTGGAGTTGAGCCACGGCGAGGGTCAACCCGGCGGCGGCACCCTCGGGTACATCCTGAGCAGGGGCCGCAACGTCCAGCTGGACCTCGTCTACACCATCACCCAGAACACGCCGATCGTCCGGCGCCACGGCTCGCCGCTCACCATCGGCCGCTTCGTGCAGGCTGGGCTGTCGAACCCCGAGGTGGACGCCTTCAGCTACCACGTCTCGGGCTCCGGCCTGAAGTACCGGCTGTACTCTCCCGACCACTCGCCCCGCGGCGGTCGACGGCCACTGATCGTCTGGCTGCACGGCGGCGGTGAGGGTGCTTCGCTGCCCGACGACTACTACGACAACGAGACCACACTGCGGGCCAACCGTGGAGCGCTCGGCTTCGCGACCCCGCAGGCACAGCAGATCTTCTCCGGCGCGTACGTCGTCGCCCCGCAGAGCACCTCCTACTGGATGGAGGACGGCCCCCGGTTCGCCCCGCTGATCCGCGAGATCGTCCAGGACCTGGTACGCCGCAGGCGGGTCGACCCCGACCGGATCTACGTGGTCGGTTGCAGCAACGGCGGCTACATGTCGCTCGAGATGACCTCGACCTACCCCGACCTGTTCGCCGCGTCGGTGCCGATCTGCGGTGTCGTCGAACCGCTCGACGGGGAGGGCCCCCCGTTGCTCACCGACGCGGAGCTGGCCGGGATCCGCACGCCGACCTGGCTGGTCACGTCACGCGACGACGACACCGTGCCGCCCGAGACCAACACGATCCACGCGCACGACCTCATCCCGGGGTCGCTGATCACCCTGTACGACCACGTGGTGTGGAACGGTTACCAGTTCCCCGGGCACTGGTCCTGGATCTACGTGGCCCGTAACGACCCGAGCCGCAACGGCACCCACATCTGGCAGTGGATGGCCCGTCGTCGTCGGTGATCCGTGCCCTGTTGCTGCATCGGCCCGCGTTGATCACCGCTTGCGGCGCAGCTCGCGCAACACCCCGTGTCGACGCAGCGCCCAGACGAGACGCCGCACGCGTGGGTGCCACACCACCAGCACCGCCGCCCGGCGGATCAGGCCGAACCGGTTGTCGCTCACCTGGTTCTCGACCGCCTGCCAGATCAGCTCGCGCACCTTGGCGCTCGCCAACACCGCCCGCACCTCACGCCGTACGTCGGGATCCTCGGCCGCCGACGCGATGGCCGCGGCCTGACCCGGCCGGTCCGCGAGCGGCTCCACCGCCGCCGCGACGAGTGGCCGGCGCACCTCGTCCTGCTCCAGCAGCAACAACACCGCTTCCCGGATCTGCACGGTGTCCAGGGCCGACCGCAGCAGCCGGAGCAGGCTGCGTTCCACCTCGTGGTCGTGGTCCGGGACGGTGAGGGTGGCAAGCAGTCCCGCGACCTCGTCGAGGTCGACGACGTGTCGCAGGCCGGTGCGGAACTCCGGCAGCTCCCATGCCACCTGCAGTGCCTTGACGAGATTGCGGTTCATGGGCCACCCGCTACCCGCGAGCGCCGGCCGGCGAAACCCCGCGCCCGGTGCGGCGCGGCGCACCAGCCACGATCCCCGTGACGGGGTGAGCGGCCGCCCGGGGTCGGGCGGCCGCTCGTCATCGGGTCAGCACCAGGTCAACGTCGAGTTGATCCGGGTGACGTTGCTGATCGTGTTGTTCGCCCCGCCGCAGGGGTTCTGGGTGATGTTGGTGTTGGTGACGGTCAGGTTCTGGAAGCGGATGCCGGAGGAGATCGGGAACTCCGATCGCGAGGCGATCCGCACCTCGCCACCGCCCGTCACCGTCCCGGACACTCCGGCGATGACGACGTTGTAGCAGTTCTCCACCAGGATCGAGTTGTTCCCGGTGTTCGAGATCGTCACCCGGTCGATGACCGCGCCACCGGACTCGGAGACGCAGAAGATGCCCCGACCGCCGCCGGACGCGATCACGGTGCCGACCCGGATGTTGGTCGGGTACGAGCTGCCCACCCGGCCGTTGCGGTTGGCCATCCGGAACGCCGCGTACCCGGTGCCGGTCCCGGCGCCCTGCGCGTCGACAGTGCCCACCGTGGCGTTGATCGTGTCGTTGAGGAGCAGCCCGGAGTCCCGGGTGTTGCGCGCCGTGACCGTGCCGATCGTGAGACCGTCCACGCCGTACGTCTCCACCCCGTGCGTCCCGGTGCCCGACACGTACACGTTGTCGATGCGGATGTTGCGCACCTTGACCGCCCGATCGCCACCGTGGTTGTCGATGCGTACGCCCAGACCGGCCGAGAGCCGCATGTCGATCTGCCCGAGGGTCAGGTTGTTCACGTTGCGCATGAAGATCCCGTACAACGGCGAGCCGGTCAGCGTGAGGTTCTGCACCTCGACGTCAGTGGTGCCGCGTGAGTAGACCGGCGCCTGGTCGCCCGAGCCCGACCCGGTCACGTTGATCGTTCCGCACACGGCCAGCGTGGTGTACGACGGCAGCGACAACCGGGAGCCGGCGGTCATCGAACCGGAGCCGCGAACCACCACCCGCTGCTTCGCCGTACGACCCGCCGAGAGCGAGTTGACCGCCGCCTGCATCGCCGACAGCATGTCCGAACCCGAGTAGACAGTCGACGAGCCGTTGCGGGCCGTCCAGGTGTTCCCGCTCAGCACCGCCTCGGCGTTTGTCGACCCGCTGCCGCAGCCGGTGGTGGGTGGTGTGCTGACACCGCCTACCGCGACCAACTGCCACTGCTGGTTCGTGCCGTTGAGGTCGGTGTACTGGCTGATCCGGCCGCCGTCGGCCGTGGACCGCTCCCAGACCTCCAGCACCTTGGCGGAGTGGCGGTTGACCAGCCGGACGTGACCGCCGTCGGAGTCGAGGACCTGGAACTGCTGGTTGGTGCCGTTGGTGTCTGACCACTGCCGGTATTCAGCGCCGTCGGCGGTGTTCCACTCCCACAGGTCGACGACCTTCCCGCTGTGCCGGGCCTTGAGGCGGTAGTAGCCGCTGCCGGAGGAGACGAACTGGAACTGTTGCCACGCCCCGTCGTTGCGGGACCACTGCTGGATCACCGCGCCGTCCGCCGTCGAGGTGTCCCGGACGTCGAGGACCTTGCCGCTGTGCCGGTTGACCAGGACGTAGTAGGCGTTGGTGTCGACGTTCGCCGCCGCTGCCGGCGGTGCGCTGACCAGAACCGCGCCGGCCGCGCCGACCAGTGTGGTGATCATGGTGAGCACCAGGCCGGTACGCCGTCGGCGACGGACCGATTCGCCGCCGGACGGTTTTCTCGTGAGGGGGAAGGGCATCGCTCCTCCTGGCTGGATGGGCTCGGGGTGGGACGGGGCGGGTGCCGAGGCCGGCGGGCGCTACTCCAGGTGGAAGGTTGCCGAGGAGCGGTCGGCGCTCGAACTGACCGCCTCCACGTAGAGCAGTCCGCCGCGGTGGCGCACATGACGGCCCGGGAAGTTCTGCGACTCCAGGGATATCCCAGCGCTGTCGGCGAGGCCGGTCTGGCGGCGGAAGCTCGCGTCGGCCCCGAACAGGGCTGAACCGTCGCTCTTCTCGACGTACAGGGCGAAGCCCCGGTGACGCAGGTAGTACCCGGGGAAGTTGGTCGACTCCAGCGACACCGATCCGCCGCCGGCGAGGCCGGTGACGATGCGGAACTGGGAGTCGGCCAGGTTGGTCACGTTCGGCTCGATCCGGGCCCGGTAGTCGTAGTGCCGGATGTAGCTGCTGGCCTGGTCGTGTGACCGCAACCGGACCGGGGTGGCCCCGTCGGGCACCGGGATGCCGAAGTTCGGGGTGCCGTCGGCGTTCCAGTACACCTTTTGCAGCCGGGTGCGCCGGTTCGGGTCGTTGAGCGGATCACCGGAGATGTCGCGGTAGCTCCGGTCGTGGTAGACGAGAATGTCGCTCTGCCCGTCCTCGGAGACGGTGAACGAGTTGTGGCCGGGGCCGTACTGGCTGGTGGCCGCGTTGCTGGCGAACACCGGGCTGGGGCTCTTGCTCCACGAGGCGGCGTCGAGCAGGTTCGCGGTGGCGGAGGCGCTCAGCATCCCGAGGCAGTAGTTGGCGTCCGTGGCGCTGGCCGAGTAGGTCAGGAAGATCCGGCCGTTGCGTTGGATCACCGCCGGTCCCTCGGCGACCCGGTAGCCCCGGGTCTCCCAGTCGTACGTCGGCACGACGAGCCGGGTCACGGTGCCGGTGATCTGCCACGGGTTGGCACCCATCCGGGCGAGGTAGACGTTGGAGTTGTTGGAGATCCCCGGCTCCTGCTGTGCCCAGGTCAGATAGCGCACCCCGTTGGCGACGAAGGTCGAGGCGTCCAGACTGAAGGTGTCCCAGGGGGTCGTGATCCGGCCGCGTTCGGTCCAGGAGCCGGTCAACGGATTGGCGGTGGCGTTCTCCAGCACGTACATCCGGATCCGCCACACGTCATCGGTCCGCCCCGCGGCGAAGTAGACGTACCACCGGCCGTTGATGAAGTGGATTTCCGGTGCCCAGATGTGGGCGCCCATCTCTCCGCTGGTGTGGCGGCTCCAGATCGTGGTCTCCGCCGCCGTCGCCAGCCCCTGAAGGGTGGTCGCCCGGCGCAGCACGATCCGGTCGTACTGCGGCACCGTCGCGGTCAGGTAGTAGTAGCCGTCGGTGTGCCGGAAGATGTGCGGGTCGGCCCGCTGGTTCACCAACGGGTTCGTGTAGGCGACGGCTGGTGCGGCGTGCGCCGGCCCGGCCACGGGCAGGCCGGCCGACACGGCGAGCACCACCAACACCGCGGCCAGCGCCGACCGCAGTCGCCGATGGTCACGACGGCCGGCGGGACCGTGGCGGACGGATCGGCGGTTGGTGGGGTCGGTAGGAGCGAGTGGCAGCGGCATCTGTCCTCCGCGAGCTTGGAAACGGCCATTGACCAGCGCGGGACAACACCCGCCGTGCGCCGTGACCGATTCGGTCGACGTCACGCGGCGATGTCGGGTAGGGCCGGGGGACAGGCCCGATAGGGCGGGAATGTGACGGTGGCGTTGCGGGCGGGTGGCGGACTTATGTTGGCGTTAACATCGATACATGTCAAGACGTGGAAGTCCCTGACCTGGCGACGGCGGCCGCCCCCGTACCTGCGGGTAGTGTCCTCGGCGTGCTGCGACGGTGGGTTCTGACGATCCTGATGGCGGCCTGCGGCGTGCTGGTGGCGGTGAGCCAACTGAGCGCCGGGCTGCCCGCCGTCGGCGGGGTGGAGTTGGTGGTCTTCCTGGGGTTGGCACTGTTGCTGTCGCCGTGGGCCTTCCCCCGCTCGGTGAGCGACGCCGAAGCGCGACGGGCCAGCGCGGTGGACGGCCGGCCGATCGTGTACTGGCGTCCCGGCTGTCGCTACTGCCTTCAGCTGCGGTTCTCACTCGGCCGGCTCGCCCGCCGGGCCCACTGGGTGGACATCTGGCACGACCCGGCCGCTGCCGCCGCCGTCCGGACGGTGGCCGGCGGCAACGAGACAGTGCCCACCGTCGTGCTCGGCGAGCAGGCTCTGGTCAACCCCGACCGGGCCTGGGTCCGCCAGCAGCTCCGCTCGTCCTGACCCGGCGACACCCTCAGCCCACCGGGTGGCCGGCGCGGTACACGGCCAGCGGGCGGCGCAGCACCCTGATGTCGCTCGTCGGGTCGCCCGCCACGATCAGCACGTCGGCGTCGAACCCCGGGGCGACGCGGCCCTTGCGTCGCGCCAGGCCACACACCTCCGCACCGACCGAGGTGGCCGAGGCGAGGGCGGCGGTGGCGGGAATGCCGCAGTCCACGAACTCGACGAGCGTCTCGGGCAGGATCCCGTGCGGCTTCGCCGGGCCGAGGCCCGCGTCCGAACCGGCGACCAGTCGGACCCCGGACCGGTGCAGGGTGGCAACGCCGTCGCGCAGCGCGGCCTCGCTGAGCCCGGCCCGCGCCGCCATCGCCACCACCTCCGGTGGCGTGACCACGGCCGGGTCGGTGCCGAGCGTGGCGCAGACCGCCACCCCGGACCTGGCCAGCCGGTCCGCGAGGTCGCCAGGAACGCGGGCTCCGGACGGGGTCACGCAGGTGCAGTGCTCGATGCCGTCCACCCCGACGCGCAGCGCCTGCTCGACAGCGCTCAGCGCGTGCGCGTGCGCGGTCACCGGCAGGCCCAGCTCGTGGGCCTGGGTCAGCGCGGCGCTCAGCTCCCCGTCGGTGAACTGCGGTCTCGTGGTGTCGGTCCCCGGGGTGAACACCCCGCCGCTGGCCATCACCTTCAGCAGGTCCGCGCCGGCCGCCGCGCCCCTGCGAACCGCATCACGGACCCCGTCGACGCCGCTCGCCTCGCCCCCCAACGACCAGCAGTGCCCGCCGACGCTGGTGAGCGGTGCGCCCGACGCCACCACAGTCGGTAGGTCGTCCCGCATCCCCCGGCCCCGCCACCGGAGCACCGCGCCGCGCCGGTCGCCCAGGTCCCGGACCGTCGTGACGCCGGCCGCCAGGTGCCTACGCAGCGACGTCTCGACGACCCCGTCGAGGTCGGCCTCGGGACGCTCGGCGAGCCGGCCGAGCGCGTCGGGGCCGGCGTCGGCGCACAGGTGCACGTGCGCGTCGACCAGGCCGGGCAGCAGCGTGCCGTCGGGCTCCTCGCGTACCGGCCAGCCCGCCGGCGCCTCGGCCCTGCCTCGGTGTACATCGGCGATCCGCCCGTCGGCGAGCAGGACCAGCACCCCGCCGTCCACGAGCCGTTCACCGTCGAACATCCGGGCGACCCGGAGAGCATGTTTCGTCATCGTCACCTCAGCCCACCCCGCTCGGGCCCGGCTGACGTTCGCGACGTCCTCGTCACCGGGCGTGGCCTGACCATCGCACCGCCACGTGCGCGCCGCCTCCCTCGCCAGAGCGATATCTCATCCCCCGACGAGTGCCGCAGCACGCCGCCGCCGACGGCGCGGATCCGCAGGGCGAGGCCGAGGAAGAGCAGCGCGACCGCCGGGTGCATCCTGACGTGGTGGCGGCCGATGACATGATCGATTCCGAGAACTGGGCCGGCGGGTTCTACGAGCTGATCCTGGTCCTCGGGCCAGCCGATGATGCCCGACTCGACCGGGCCGCGGGTGCTCTGTGGCGGGCCGCCGACGTCCGTGAGTGCCGCGTCGGGGTTGACCTGGTCGAGATGACTCCCGGCGCGCAAGCGTTCACGACAGGTGGGCACCTGCGCGGGACGCTCACGCTGCCGTCCGGCGCGCGAGTGGTGTGCGGCAGCTACACGACCAGGTACGACAGCGTCGACAACCTGGTGCTCTACCTGCCGCTCGGCGCGCTGGCCCGGGTGGACGGAAGGATCGGCGGGTACCCGTTCGACCAGCGCAGCGGCGTCGAGTCGTTGACCTGGCGCGCCCCACTCGACCGTTGG
Organism: Micromonospora sp. NBRC 107095; assembly: GCF_030269705.1. NCBI lineage: Bacteria > Bacillati > Actinomycetota > Actinomycetes > Micromonosporales > Micromonosporaceae > Micromonospora > Micromonospora sp. NBRC 107095. The sequence continues at coordinate 215,164 of NZ_BSTU01000004.1, read as the reverse complement.
CTGGCCGACATCGCCGTCACCGTCCACGCCGACGTGCCGTTCACCCGCGCCATCATCGGCTTCGAGGCTGACGACGACGTCGACACCACCGCCGGTGCGAGGTACACCGCTCGCCTGATACCCGGGACCGACGGCATGGACTATCACCCGGCGACCAACTGACCGGGCGACGAGTCCGGCGTGCTCCCGTGCGGGTCGGCTGATGCCGGGCCGCCCGGAACACCGCCGCTGAACAGCCGGGAACGGACTATTCCGCTGGTCGCACCCGGGCGACGCGTCGGCGGTAGTCGGCGGCCACGGCTATGACGAGTGGGCCCCACGCCAGAAGTGGGGCGTAGAAACGGAACACCTCCCAGCCGGGGACCGGATGTGCCGGTTCGTCGCCCCCGATTCCCACCCAGCCGCTCTGGACAAAATGGAACCTCTGGTTCAGCAGGAAGTACCCGCAGACGGCGACGAGCAGCCAGCCGCCGGTCAGCGCCACGCGTACGACCGGACGCGCCGGGATGCGACGGCCTCCGATACGGGGTATCCAGTGCGGAATCCGCTGTCCCCACCCGTGCACCAGCCCGAGTGTCAACAGCGCCAGCAGCATCGACAGGGCGGACAGGCACAGCATGTACCAGTGCGAGACGGCGTCGTCGGTGACCACCAGCGATAGTCGCCACAGCGCGGACGGCAGGACGCAGAGCGGTACGGCGTAGGCGGCCCAGACCGCCCAGGCAGGTGGGGCGGCGGCCGGGTACGCCATCGCCGACGATCTGGTGCGGGTCTGTTTCTCGACAACAGTCATGGACGAACGATCGCCGGCTCCGGGGTCCGCTCTCCTCCCCGACAGCAGGGGAAGGGCTCCCTCTGTCGGGGGACAGGCAGCCCGGGTGCGGCCCCGGCTAGATCGTTCGCTCCTTGGCGAAGAAGGACTCGGCCGCCTCCAGCCGGGGCACCTGCACGTTCAGCCTGCGCGCCTCCGCCAGGGTGTCGCGGCAGACCGCGCGCAGTTCCTCGGGGTTGGCGTGCGCCGCCATCACCACGCGCATCGGCGGGAAGTGCCCGAACAGCCAGGCGAGTGCCGGCGCTGCCAGCCAGACCGGTGCCGTGAAGGGCAACAGGTCGCTGCGGTGTCGCCGCAGGTCGACGCCACGGGCCTCGACGAGCGGGAGGAGTTCGCGGATGGCGAGGATCGCCTCGCGCATGGTGCTGGTCGTCAGCTTGGACAACGAGCCCAGCTTCAGGCTCTGGGTGTGCAGGCCGGCGTTCTGCGCGAAGTGGATCGACAGCCAGCCACGGAAGTCCGGGTTTTCCCGGAGCCTGAACCCCGCCTTGCGAAACACCTGGCGCACGGCCCGCTCCCGTTCGGTCGGTGCCCCACCGAGGGTGCCGAAGGTGACCACGGGCAGGAGACTCCCCCGAAGCACGCCGTCGTCGCCGAAACCGCCGCCGGCCCCGGGGAAACCCCAGGCCACCTGATCGGCGGGAAGGTGCGCTGTCGCGGCCAGCGGTTCGACCCACAGGTTGTTGAAGACGAGCACTGTGGCTCGGCCCACGCGTGGTCCCAGGAAGGCGGCGGCCTCCGCGAAGCTGTAGTGCTGCACGCTCAGCACGATCAGATCGAAGTCGTGGTCCGGCTCCAGGGACTCGCGATAGCGCACCGGCCACCTCTCGGCGACCCGCTTGCCCCACGGCCGTCGGCGCGCGTCCAGCAGATCAAGATCGATCGCATCGCCGTACGCCGCGGCCCGTCCCGGCCGGACGTAGAACTCGACGTGGTGCCCGGCCTGTTCCAGGGCCCACCCGTACACCGCGCCGATCACGCCGCGACCGAACATCAGAATCTTCACCTGGCACCTCGTACCCTATAATTGGAGGCAATCTCCGTTTCCAAAAATATGGAGACAGTCTCCACTTGTCAACCCTGGGGCTCCACGTGACCGATGCCAAGCCACTGCGCGCCGACGCCCGCCGCAACCGCGACGCCCTGATTGCCAAGGCTCGCGAGCTTTTCGCCGACGGCCGCTTCGACCTGCGCTTCGACGACTTCGCCAAACTTGCCGGCGTGGGCACCGGCACGCTCTACCGGCACTTCCCGACCCGGGAAGCGCTGGCCGAAGCGGTCTACCGTGAAGAACTCACCGCCATGTGTGAGCGCGCCCACGAGATGCAGGCCACCCTCCCGGCCGACCAGGCGCTGGAATCCTTCCTGCGCGGTTTCGTGGACCACCTGCACCACCACGAGGGCCTCGCCCGCACCCTCGCGACGCTGATGGCCACCCAGTCCGGCGCGCTGGCGGAGGGCGCCCAAGCCCTGGGCCAGGTCGTCGCCGATCTCCTGGCCGCCGCCGTCAAGACCGGAGCCATCCGCGACGACGTGGGCGCTGGCGCCGTCATGATGACCCTGCACGGCATCTGTGCGGCCTACGACCACCCGAGCTTCCGCACCGACGCCGACGGCGTCGTCACCCTCGTCCTCAACGGCCTGCGCCGCAGGGAACCCTGAACAATGGATCCCCGCGCCGACCGGCCACCTCAGTCACCGCCCAGCGCGGCCGCCTTGCCGAGAAGCACCGAGCGTTCGCGCTGATTGGCGCAGAGCCGGGCGGCCAGCGCCAACTCGGCGCGGGCCTCCGGAAGCCGGCCGAGGCGGGTCAGCAGTTCACCGCGTACGGTCGGGACGAGGTGCGAGCCGGGGAGCCGGTTCGAGGCGATCAGCTCGTCCACGACGGCCAGGGCTGGTGCCGGACCCGAGGCCATGGCCACCGCGACGGCCCGGTTGAGCTCGACCAGCGGCGAGGGCGCGACCCGGCCGAGCGCGTCGTAGAGCCGGACGATCCGCGCCCAGTTGGTCTCCTCGACCGAGGGCGCCGACGCGTGGGTGGCCGCGATCGCGGCCTGCAGGCCGTACGGGCCGAGGCCGCGCCCCGATGCCCTGGCCAGTGCGGCGAGCCCACGACGAATCGCCGACAGGTCCCACAGTCGGCGGTCCTGGTCGGCGAGGAGGACCGGCGCGCCCTGCGGGTCGGTCCGGGCCGGGAAGCGGGCCGCTGTCAGCTCGCACAACGCGAGCAGGCCGTGCACCTCCGGCTCGTCCGGTTGCAGGGCGGCCAGTGTGCGGACCAGCCGGATCGCCTCCTCGGCGACGTCGGGGCGCAGCAGCCGCTCACCCGAGGTGGCCGTCGACCCCTCGGTGAAGATCACGTAGAGGACGCTGAGCACGCCGCCCAGCCGCTCCCGGCGCGCGCCGGCCGGCGGCAGCTCGAACGGCACCCCGGCCGCCGCGATCGCCTTCTTGGCCCGGGTGATGCGGGCCTGCACGGTCGGCACGGGCACCAGGAACGCGCGGGCGATCTCCTCGCTGGACAGGCCGCCCACCACCCGCAGGGTCAGCGCCACCCGCGCCTCGCGGGGGAGCACCGGGTGGCAGCTGACGAACATCAGCGCCAACACGTCGTCGCCGATCCGGTCCGGATCGATCTCCTGGTCGATCACGGGGTCGACCGCCAACAGGGCATACCGGTCCTGGAGGGCGGCCCGGCGGCGGATCGCGTCGATCGCCCGTCGCCGGGCCGTGGCCATCAGCCACCCGGCCGGATTGGCCGGAGATCCACGCGGCCAGGACACCAGTGCCTCGGCAACCGCCTCCTGGGCGGCGTCCTCGGCCAGCCCGAAGTCACCGGTGAACCGGGTCAGCGCGGCGACGATCCGCGCCGACTCGATCCGCCAGACGGCCTCGACGTCGACCGTACCCATCAGACCTGGCCGTTGCTCTCGCCGCCCAGCGGGACCTCGTCGGCCTCGGCCACCCGACGGACCTCGATCTTGGATCCGCGGACCGCCGGGACCCGTTTGGCCCACTCGACCGCCTCCTGCTTCGTGGCGACGTCGAGCAGGAAGTAGCCCCCGAACAACTCCCGGGTCTCGCCGTACGGGCCGTCGGTGACCACCGGCGTCTCGCCACCGAAGTCGACCACGACGCCCTGACGCGGATCGTCGAGACCTTCGGCCGCGACGAGCACGTCCGCCTTCATCATCTCCTCGATGAACCGACCGGTCGCCGCCATCGCCTCATCGATCGAGGCCATCATGGCCGCGTTCGTCTCGTCGGTGCCCCGCATGATCAACATGTACCTCGACATCGTCTTCTCCTCATCCGACGGGGCCGCCTCCCGACCCTCGCACGCACTCGTCGAATGAGCGGCCCGCGAATCGACATCGCCCGGGGATTCCTTCGCCGCGACACCGCCGACTCCCCGGACCACGGGTGGCGGCCCACCGAACCGGACGCCCGCCGGCGGTCTTGATTCAATCGGCGCGCATCAATAGATTGAGGATGGGCGCCGCCGAGGACCGGGAGACCGGGCCGTCGGCGGCTGACAGGTCCACCCCGAGCCGGGCATCTCGGTCGTCCGCACGACCGGTAGCTGTGGCGCACCGCCGCGCCGCATCCAGGGCACGTTCTCGCGTCGCGTCCGTCCAGGACGCGCCGCCGCCTCCGCTCAGCTCGAATCAGAAGGACCTTTCATGACGATCTTCCGTGCCCGCCCCGCCGCGACAGTGGTCATCGTCGCCGCGCTGGCCGCCGCCGCGACCGCAACCGGCGCGGCAGCGCTCACCGGCCCGGCGTCGGCCGCCCAGGGTTGCCGGGTCGACTACACACCCAACCAGTGGCCCGGCGGGTTCACCGCCGCCATCAAGGTCTCCCCGGGGGACACGGCCGTCTCCAGTTGGACCGTCACCTGGACGTACCCGGGGGACGAGCGGGTCACCAGCGGCTGGAACGCCACTGTCAGCCAGTCGGGCTCGACGGTGACCGCCCGTAACGCGTCGTACAACGGCGGTATCCCGGCCGGCGGCTCCACCGAGTTCGGGCTGCAGGGGACGTACGGCTCCAGTCCCGGCGCACCGACCGGATTCGCTCTGAACGGCGTCCCGTGCAACGGTGCCACCCCACCGCCGACGACGCCCCCGCCGACCACCCCACCGCCGACGACGCCCCCACCGACGACGCCCCCGCCGACCACCCCGCCGCCGACGACCGAGCCGCCGACCGGGTGTGCCGGCGCGGTGCTCTGCGACGGCTTCGAGAGCCAGACCGGTTCGACGCCGTCCGGTGACTGGGCCGTGGTCAGCCCGGACTGTTCCGGCGCCGGCACCGCCACCATCGACACCACCACCGCGCACAGCGGCAGCCGGTCGGTCCGGATCAACGGGGCAGCCGGGTACTGCAACCACGTCTTCATCAGGTCCACCAAGAACCTGGGCAGTGTGGGCACCGTCCGCTACGGGCGGATCTGGGTCCGGCACACCAGCGCCCAGCCCACCGAACACACCACGATGATGGCGATGGTCGACGCCGCCGACGGCAACAAGGACCTGCGCTTGGGTGGCCAGAACGGCGCCCTGCAGTGGAACCGCGCCTCCGACGACGCGACCCTGCCCGAGCAGAGCCCGGCCGGGGTGGCACAGAGCGTGCCGCTGCCCACCAACCGGTGGACCTGCCTGGAATTCATGGTGGACGGCGCGGCTGGTCAGCTGCGTACCTGGTTGGACGGCACCGCCATCGCCGGCTTGACCGCCGACGGCGCGCCGACGCACGACATCGACGGCCAGTGGTACAACCGCACCTGGCGACCGCAGCTGACCGACCTGAAGCTGGGCTGGGAGAGCTACGGCGGCGGAGCCGACACCCTCTGGTACGACGACGTCGCGGTGGGGTCGAGCCGGATCGGCTGCTGACCCGTCGGGGTCGTCGACGGCGACCGGCAGCGGTGCGCCGTCACTCCGACGGTGGTGTCTAGGGTGTGACCCCGAGGGTGGGTCACACCCTGGACCGCGTCGGCCTCGACCTGGCCGGGCCCGCAGGAGAGAGCGACAATGGACCGCAACCTGGCCGACGTCCTGGACGCGGCGGCGCACGGGCACTTCCCACCACCGGACGGCGGGACCACAGTGGTGCCGCAACCCAGCCGCCGTGACGCCGGAGTCATCGCCTTCACCGGGCACTCGGTGGTGTTCACCGACGAAGACCCCCAGTGGGTACGCCGTGTGCTGAGCAGCACCGACTGCGACCCGTTGGCGGCCACGATGAATCCGCGTTTCCTGGGTGCGCTGCTCGACCGCACCCGGCGGTCCATGGATACCATCGATCTGCTGACCGTCGCGAGCAGCCTTGCCGGGCCGCCGCCACTGCGGCTGACCGAGCTTGCCGACGGCGATCATCCCCGCGAGGTCAGGGCCCGTCGGCGCCGTGACGACGTCCGGGTCTGGGCCGCCGAGGGTGGGGTGGTCGTGCTCGGCCGAGGGGTGGCCGGCCGTTGGGAGGCGGCGATAGAGGTCGACGACGAGCGTCGCCACCGGGGCCTGGGGCGGGCGCTGGCGACGGCGGCCCGGCACCTGGTGCCCGATGGCCAGCCGGTATGGGCCCAGCAGGCCACCGGGAACGCCCGCAGTGTGCGCGCCTTCCAGGCGGCGGGATTTCGACCGGTGGGCGCCGAGGCACTACTACTGGAGATCTAGGCGGCACACGGGCGCACGCGCGTCCACTGTGCGCGGACCGTGACCGGCGGGACGTTTCCACGATCACGTCCGGGGGCATCCCGGCGGATGAAGGCAGCCGCCTCTACCCCCTGATCGAGGAGAACACCATGTCGGTCCAGGCATTTCTCTACGTCGTCGCGGTCATCCTGATCGTGCTCGCGGCCCTGCCGTTGCCCACGAGGGGTGTCTCGCTCGCGCTTCTGGGTGCCGCCTGCGCCCTGCTCGCCTACGCCTGGCCGGTGATCACCGACTGACCCTTCCGTAACTCCTCGGCGCGGCGTCGGCCGGTGGCGGGAGGGCGATCGATCGCGGGCGGCCCGCTGCTGCGGCGTCGCCCGCGATCGTGTGCGGACGGACTCATCGACCCTTGCTGAGCTTCTTTCACAAGCGTAGGAAGAACACCACCACCGTCAGCCCCTGCATCGATCCGCCGTCCAGCGTCGAAGGAGATGCCTGTGACCACCCCCAGAGGGCTCCGTCTCGCCGTGTCCGTGCTGGTGAGCGCGGGCGCGGTCCTGCTCGGCACGGCGGCCCCCGCGGCACCGCCGACGACACCCGCACCGGCCAGGCACCCGTCCTGCGACCCGATCGACCCGACCGCCTGCCTGCTGCCGTTCCCGAACGACTATTTCACCGTGCCGGACCGGAGCAGCCCCACCGGTAAACGGGTACGGTTCGCCGCCGCCGCGATGCCCGCCAACGTGCGGGGAACCCCCATCGACCCGACGGAGTGGAACCGGCAGGACGGATTCAGCCCGGGCTCGCCGATCCTGGTGCGCGTACCCGGTCTCGATGCCACCGCGAGCGGGATCGCCCCGGTCACCGACATCGGCCGTTCGCTGGCACCGGACGCCCCGATCGTGCTGCTCAACGCCCGGACCGGCGAACGCACGCCGTACTGGGCCGAGCTGGACGCGCACGCCGCCGGCCAGCCCGACCGGCAGCTGCTGATCATCCGGCCGGCGGTGGCGCTGGCCGAGGGCACCCGCTACGTGGTCGGGCTGCGGGGCCTGCGCGACGGAAACGGGGCCCCGATCCGAGCGCCGAAGGCGTTCACGGCGTACGTGACGGGTGCCGGCCTCACCCACCGCGACCCCCGGGCGCCGCAGATGCGCAGGATCCTCACCGACCTGACCCGCACCGGTGTCAACCGGCACAGCCTCTACCTGGCCTGGGACTTCACCGTGGCCAGCCGGCACGGGCTGACCGGCCGGATGCTGGCGGTCCGCGACGACGCCTTCGCCGACCTCGGCCGGGCCGCGCCGTCGGTCACCGTCACCCAGGTGACCGACTACCGGCCCGAGCAGGACCCGCTGATCGCCCGGCAGGTCACCGGCACCATCGGCGTTCCGTCCTATCTGACCGGCGACGGCGGGCCCGGCTCACGGCTGCACTACGGCCCGGCCGGCGGGGCCGGGACGCCGCCCACGCCCAACGCCCTGCCCACGCCGTCGGGCACGACACTGGCGGCGGACTTCGTCTGCAACATCCCGCGCAGCGCCTCGGCAGCGAAACCGGCGCACCTCTCGCTGTACGGTCACGGGCTGCTCGGCCGACCGACCGAGATCAACGCCGGCAACGTCAGGACGATGTCGAACACCCACAACTTCACCTTCTGCGCGACCAGTTGGATCGGCATGGCCGCCGCCGACGTCCCGTATGTGGCCGGTGCCTTCACCGACCTCAGCGCCTTCCCCGCGGTGGCCGACAGGTTGCAGCAGAGCTTCCTGAACTTCCTCTTCCTGGGCCGCGCGATGATCCACCCCGGCGGCTTCGCCGCCCACCCGGCGTTCCGGGACGCCACCGCCCGACCGCTGATCGATCGCGGTGGCGGGCTGCACTACGACGGCAACAGCCAGGGCGGCATCAACGGCGGCGCGCTCACCGCCATCGCCCAGGACTGGACCCGGTCGGTGCTCGGCGTGCCGGCGATGAACTACTCCACGCTGCTGCAACGCAGTGTGGACTTCGCACCGTTCCAGAGCGTGCTGGACGGCTACTACCCGGACATTGTCGACCAGCAGCTCATTCTCGCGCTGCTGCAGATGCTGTGGGACCGGTCCGAGGCCAACGGGTACGCCCAGCACCTGACCGACCGGCCCCTACCGCGCACCCCCGCCCACCAGGTGCTGATGCACGTGGCCTTCGGCGACCAGCAGGTGTCACCCGCCGCCGCGGAGGTGCAGGCGCGCACCATCGGCGCCCGCCTGCACACCCCCGCGCTCGCCGACGGCTGGTCACTGGACGTGCGCCCGTACTGGGGCATCGCGCCGATCCGCCGCTACCCGTACAGCGGCTCGGCGATGGTGATCTGGAACAGCGGCGCGGCCCAGGCGCCACCGCCGACCAACCTCGCCCCGGCCGGGCCGGAGTTCGGCGACGACCCGCACGAGTTCCCCCGCGCCCAGGTCGGGGCCCAGAAACAGAAGGCCGTCTTCCTGCTCACCGGCAAGGTCATCGACGTCTGTGCGGGCGCCCCCTGCCCCTGACCCGGACATCGTGACCCGGTGGGGTGCTGGCCCGGCCAGCACCCCACCGGGGTACGTCGAACCCGTCAGGTCAGCAGCGCACCTCGGTCTCCTTCTGCGCCACGTCCGAGATGCCGCCGAGGGCACGGGTGCACACCGACAGCGTGTTCGCGCCCAGCGACCAGACCTCCGGGCCGCTGGAGCACTGCAGGTCGCGCAGCGTGCTTCCGGTCACGATGGAGGTGCACACCTGGTACGAGCCGTGGCTGGCCCGGTACTGCTGCCACACGTACGTGTAGGCGTAGTTCTTACCGCAGCCCTTGTACTGCTTGACCGACGCCGCGGTCTGACCGCCGACGGTGACGTACGCCGTCGCACCGATCTGCACCGAGCCCGCACAGCGCGGGTTGGTTTCGGCGTGCGCGGGTCCGGCGAACGCCAGCGTCGCGGGCAGAGCCAGACCGGCGGCCGCGAGGATACGTACGCCACGTCGGAAACGGCTTTTCATCGGGTGACCTCCTTCAATGCACCGGGGCGTCGCCCCCCGGTGTCGTCGATGCACCACATTGATGGCGGCCACCGCCCGTTCGGTACCCTCTGACACGCTCTGACAACGCCTGACAACGTCGTCTGACATGGGGGAGTGATGAAGGACCAACGTGCCGCCACGGAGTCGACTCAGGACAGACGGGCCGCCGAGCGGTTCGCCGAACAGCTACGGGCACTGCGGGCCGACGCGGGCGACCCGTCGTTCCGGAAGATGGCCGGGCGCTCGGGCCGGATCTCGCACACCACGCTGCACGAGGCAGCCTCCGGAACCAGGTTCCCCTCCTGGGAGACCGTCCGGGAGTTCGTGCGAGCCTGCGAGGCGGACGAGGTCCAGTGGCGGCGTCGATGGGAGGACGCACAGCTTTCCGGAACGGTCCCCGGCGTCGCGGACGCCGAGGTGGCACCGGTCGGCAGCGCTTCCCCGGCCGGCGTCGACACCCCACCCGCCACTGCCGACAAGCAGCCCGACACCAGGATCGACGCCCCGCGGACCCACCGGCCCGTCGTCTCCGGCGTCCCCGCGACGCCGCCCGGGGATCGGGGCGTGTTGGTCGTCACGGGCTACCCGCAGACCGACGAGGAGGTGGTGGGTGCACGGCGGCACCGACTGCCGTGGCTCGCCGCCGCCTCGGTCGTGCTGGTGGTGGCGATGGTTGCCGTCGTGGGTGTCATCGTCCGCGACAGGTCCCGGGACGACTCCGGTGCCGCGGCGTCGCCCTCACCGTCGGCGTTGCCCTCCGAGTCAGCGTTCTCGGACTCGCTGATCCCCGGCGACTCCAGCAAGTTCATCGCCGACGTGACCATCCCCGACGGCACCCGGGTGCGGGTGAACTCCCAGTTCGTGAAGGTGTGGGCCCTCAAGAACGTGGGGAAGGTCGCCTGGCACAACCGTTTCCTCGCCCGGACCAACCCCACCGCCGACGCCGACGGTTGCCAGGTGCCGGACCGGGTGGCGATCGGTGACACGCCCCCCGACGAGCAGGTGATGATCAGCGTTCAGGTCACCGCGCCGAGCCGCCCCGGGAAGTGCTGGGTGAGTTGGAAGATGGTCGACGAGAACGGGCAGGAGTTCTTCCCCACCCGCCGGCCGGTGTACTTCATGGTCACCGTCATCGCCTGAGCGGGTCCCCGGTCGCCCGTACCGGTGTCAGCGCACGATCAGCCGGTGTCAGCCCCGGTGCCGCCGAAGCTGACAACACCACATCCGTCGAGGTCGATGACCATCTGACGGATCTGACAGGACGGAGGGGGTACCGAACAGCAGGTCGATTCTCGCAAGGTGATGTCCGTTCCGAACGACTCACCAACCGCGAGGAGAATCGACAGTGCGTCGTCAGTGGTTATCCGTCGGGCTCGCCGCGCTCTGTGTGGCCGTCGGGGTCCCGGCCCACGCGTGGGCCGCCACATCCGGCACCACCGCGCAGCGAACCGTCGCCACGGCCGTGCGGCCAGTCGTGGACATGGAAGCCACCGTCCTGGCCGCCCAGATCGACCCCCGCCGCCCCGACGACACCCTGACCCCGGGCGCGAAGAGCTCCGTGCTCGCTGTCGAGCAGGCGTTGCAGGCGCAGGGCCTGCTGAACGCGCAGTGGGTCGACGGCTACTTCGGCACCGTGACCATCTCGGCGTACGCCGCGTACCAACGCTCGCTCGGCTACACCGGCCTGGCCGCGAACGGGCTGCCCGGCACGACGTCGCTGACGAAGCTCGGGCAGAACCGCTACACCGTCGCCAACACGATCGGCCCGGGGGCGAAGGTCCCGCGTGACGGGTACGTCGTCAACGCCCGTACCCAGGCGATGCTGGCCGAGGCGCAGCGGCTGCTCGGCTACCCCCTGGTGCTCGACCAGGGCTCGTACAACCCCGGCGGCGACCCCACCTCGGCCGGTACGCACGACGGCGGGGGTGTGGTGGACATCGCGGTCACCGGCATGACCGCGGCCAGGCGCACCGCCGTGGCCCGGGCCCTGCGCCAGGTCGGCTTCGCCGCCTGGGTCCGCAACCCGGATCAGGGCGAATGGCCGTGGCACATCCACGCCGCCGCGATCAACGACACGGACCTGTCCAGTCAGGCGCAGCACCAGGTCGGTGACTACTACCTGGGCCTGAACGGTCTGGCCAACCAGGGACCGGACGACGGCCCCCAGGTCGCGATCAGGACCTGGGAGCAGTACCAGCGCGGGCAGTGACCCGCACCCCTCACCAATTCGGAAAGGACACCATGAACATCCGGAAGAGCCTTGCGGCCGTCGGCGTCGCGCTGGCCGCGACCACCTCGATCCTCAGCGTCGGATCGCCCGCGTCGGCGGCGGCCCGCGACGGGGTCTGCGACAGCGGCGAGTTCTGCTACTACTACAACAGCGACAACGCGGGGTCGGTCTCGGACTTCACCGGCTCGCTCGCCGACTACGGCACCGAGCAGCCCTCGTGCTACGACTTCAAGGGCGCCGGCGCTGGCAAGGGCCTGTGCATCAAGAACGAGGCCGCCTCGGTCTGGAACCGCAGCAGCAAGACCGTCCGCGTCTACTACAACAGCGGCTACGCCGGCTCCTACCAGGACTTCGCGGCCGGCGCGAAGGGCAACCTCAACGCCACGCTGAAGAACAACAACGCCTCGCACGAGTTCGCACCGTCGACCCGCACGAACCTGTCGTACGCCCTGTACCAGGCCAGCGGCGGCTCGGTCACGTGCGCCTTCGACGGCTACACCACCACGCCAGGCCGGCACGAGGGCATCGACATCGCCCGCAGCAACGGCTCGGACGTGCGCGCCCTGGTCTCCGGAACGGTCATCTACATCGCGCGGGGTGCCACCGGCAGCGGCGGCCTGTCCACCATCTCCGTCTACAACTCCTCGCTCAACAAGTCGGTGATCTACCTGCACACCGCGCCGAGGTCCGGGCTGAGCGTGGGCGACGCCATCAGCAAGGGCCAGGTCATCGCCGACGAGTCGTGGCACGGGGTGTCCTCCAGCTCGAGCGCGCACACCCACGTCGAGGTCCGGGCCGGCCGGCAGACCCACGCGGCCGTCAGTGTCAACGACCCGGTCCTGGACAACGCCGACCCGACCGCGTTCTGGAACTCCCAGGGCTACAACGAGAGGTAGGACGTCGTGAATATCCGCAAGGGCCTCGCGATCGTCGGCGCCGTCCTCGCCATGTCCACCTCCATCCTGAGTGTCGCCTCGCCGGCAGCGGCGGCGGGACGGGACGGAACCTGCGACAGCGGCGAGTTCTGCTACTACTACAACAGCAACCAGGCCGGCTCGGTCTCCGACTTCACCGACTCGCTGGATGATTACGGTACGACCCAGCCGACCTGCTACGACTTCAAGGGCGCGGGCAGCGGCAAGGGCCTGTGCGTGAAGAACAACGCCGCGTCGGTGTGGAACCGGACCGGCAAGACCGTGCGGGTCTACTTCAACAGCAACTTCGCCGGTTCCTACCAGGACTTCGCGTCCGGGGCGAAGGCAAACCTCAACGCCACGCTGAAGAACAACAACGCCTCGCACGAGTTGGTGAGCGGGGCGACGGGCTGTAGCACCGACGGCACCAACACCAAGCTGCCGAGCACGATCCTCGTGTACCGGGTCAGTCTTGGGCGCGTCGATCGGGTCGACTTCAAGACGTACGTCAAGAACGTCCTCCCGAACGAGTGGATCACGAGCTGGCCGGCCGCCTCGCTGGACGCAGGTGCCATGGCCGTGAAGAGCTACGGCTGGTACTGGGCGTTGCACTCGACCCGGAAGACGTCCGGTGGACAGTGCTACGACGTCCGGGACGACACCGGCGACCAGGTCTACCGGCCGTCGTCGGCACAGTCGTCGACGTCCGCCGCTGTGGACCGGACCTGGTCGGCGCGGATGACCCGCAACGGCAACATCCTGCGGGCGCACTACTGCGCGACGACGACCGCGTGCGGTGGCTGGGTGGACGGGGACTGGCTGTCGCAGTACGGCTCGCGTGACCTCGCCAACCAGGGCAAGACCTACCAGGCGATCCTGCGCTACTACTACAGCGACATCGCCCTGTCCTGAGATCACGTATCACACGCGCCGCCCGCCGCAGATCGCGGCGGGCGGCGCGTGTGTGTCGGTTACGCCGGCGGCTCGACGGCCTCGACGAGAACCTCCAGCACGTGCCGGTACGGCTGGCCGGTGGCCCGGCTCATGCCCAGCTCGCAGGTGCGGTTGCAGGAGGCGTACGCGTCGTGGTCGCGCTGGTTGATCTCGGTGGCCTGCGCCGCCGTGGCACCGGCCGTGACCTCGGGGTGCAGCAGCCCTCGGTCACCGGCGAAGGCGCAGCACCCCCAACTGTCCGGCACGGTGACGGTGTCGGCGACCGCCCGGGCGACGGTGCGCAGGTCGTCCATGCCGTCGAGGTGCACGGTGGAGCAGGTGGGGTGCAGGGCCAGCGAGCGCAGTCGCCGGGGCTGCGGCAGCGCCGGCAGGAGGTGCTCGGCGGTGAAGGTCACGCTGTCGACGACGCGCAGCGCGGCGTAGCGGGCCCGGTCCTCCTCGGGCAGCGCGGCGGTCAGCTGCGTCAGCCCGTGTGTGCAGGACGACGCGTCGCAGACGACGGGCAGCCGAGCCTCGTCGCTGGCCGCCCAGAGCGCGGCCAGGGTCCGCTCGGCCATCTCCCGGTGCCCGGCGGGATAGCCCTTGGACTGCCACGGGGTTCCGCAGCACAGGCCCGCCGTTCCGTTCGGTACGACCAGCGGCACTCCGGCCAGCTCGCAGAGGCGCAGGAACGCCGCAGCCGAACCGCCGGACCGGCCGTCCTCGGGTGCGAAGAGGCTGCCGACGCAGGCCGCGAAGAACACTGCCCGGGCGTCCGGCGCGCTGCGGGGCGCGGGTCGGGGCGCACCGGCGCGCGGCATGTCGTCGCTCCACAGCGGCATGAGTTCGCTCCCGCCGAGCCCACGGATCACCCCGGTGGCGGCGCGGGTCAGTGGCGCCGGTACGGCGTGCGCGGCGGTCAGTCCCACCCGGACGCCCGTCACGGCGGCCTGCCAGTGCCGTGCGGCGGTGCGGGCGGTGCGCTGGGCGCGTGGGCTGTGCCGATCGGCGCGCAGCCGCTTCATCGCCGCCCCGGTGTCGATGCCGACCGGGCAGGCGGTGACGCAGAGGCTGTCGGCGGCGCAGCTGTCCACCGCGGCGTACGCGTAGTCGGCGGTGAGTTCCCGGCGGCGTTCCTCGTCGCCGGCGGCGGTGGCGAGGGCGATCTGTCGTTGCAGGACGATGCGCTGCCGGGGGGTGGTGGTGACGTCGGCGGTGGGGCAGACCGGCTCGCAGTAGCCACACTCGACGCAGGCGTCCAGCTCGGGGTCGACGGTCGGCACGGCCTTGAGCTGCCGCAGGTGCACGGTCGGGTCGTCGTTGAGCAGCACACCGGGGTTGAGCAGGCCGCTCGGGTCGCACAACCGTTTCAGCTCGCGCATCACGTCGTACAGCTCGTCGCCGTACTGCCGGCGGACGAAGGGTGCCATGGCCCGGCCGGTGCCGTGCTCGGCCTTGAGGGTGCCCCCTTCGGCCAGCACGAGGTCGACCATGTCGTCGGTGAACCGGGCGTAGCGGTCGATCTCGGCCGCGGTGTCGAAGGACTGGGTGAGCATGAAGTGCAGGTTGCCGTCGCGGGCGTGCCCGAAGATCACCGCGTCCGGGTAGCCGTGCCTGTCGAACAGCCGGATCAGCCCGTCGCAGGTGCCGGTCAGCCGTGGCATCGGCACCGCGATGTCCTCCAGCAGGGCGGTGGTGCCGGGTGGGCGGGCGCCGGCGACGGCGGTGTAGAGGCCCTTGCGCAGGTGCCAGAGCTTGGCCCGTTCGCGCGGGTCGCGGGTCAGCTCGGTGCCCGCGACGGCCGGCAGCCGGTCGAGCACTCCTCGGGCGTCGGCCAGCGTCGCGGCCAGCCGCTCCGCGCTCTCCTCGGTGAACTCGACCAGCAGCGCGGCGTGGCCGGTGACCGTCAGCCCGCGCAGGGCCGGGCTCGCACCCGGGTCGCGCTGGCTGACCCGCAGCGCTGCCGCGTCGAGCAGTTCGGCGGTACGGGCGCCGGCGGCGAGCAGGGCGGGCAGCGCGTCGGTGGCGGCGGTGAGACCGGGCAGGATCAGCAGGCCGGTGGCGGCGTGGTCGTGGATCTCGACGGTACGGAAGACGGCTTCGGCCACGAAGCCGAGCGTGCCCTCACTGCCGATCATCAGGTGGGCGAGCATCTCGACCGGGCTGTCGTGGTCGAGCAGCGAGTTCAGCCCGTACCCCATGGTGTTCTTCATGGCGAACAGCCGCTCGATGGTGGCGCGTGACTGCGGCGTCGAGCGCACCCGGTCGCGCAGCCGCAGCAGCCCGGCGTGCAGCTCGGGCTCGTCGGCCCGCAGCCGGTCGTCGGCGTTGCGGACGCCGGAGTCGACGACGGTGCCGGACGGAAGCACGAAGCGCAGCGATTCCATCGTCCGGTACGCGTTGTCGGTGGTGCCGCAGGTCATCCCGCTGGAGTTGTTGGCCACCATGCCACCGACGGTGCAGGCGGCCTCGCTGGCCGGGTCCGGGCCGAGCCGACGTCGGTAGCGGGCCAGCCGGGCGTTGGCCTGCCGGATCGTCAGGCCGGGTTGCAGCCGGATGCGCCGGCCGTCGTCGAGGACCTCGGCGTGCCGCCAGTCGGTGCGGACGTCGACCAGCACGCCCGCGCCGCCGGCCTGCCCGGCGAGGCTGGTGCCGCCGCCGCGCAGGGTCAACGGCACGCCCGCCTCCCGGGCGCCGGCCATGAGCGCCCCGACCTCGGCCGCCGAGGCGGCGCGGACCACGGCCTGCGGTTCGAACAGGTACGGCGAGGCGTCGTGTGCCGCCGCCAGCCTCCGGGGCAGCTCGGCGCTGGCCCGGTTGGGGTCAGCGAGGCGCGCGCGCAGCATCTCGGCGACCGCACGGGCGCGGACGCCGGCCGAGGTTGGCGCGGGTACGGCGGTGCTCATGGGCGATCCTCCCGGGGAGGGACGGTCAGTCGGCGACGATCTGCAGCCGGTGGGGAGCGGTGCTGACCGGCGCGGGCAGCCGTAGCGGCTGCCGGCCGGGGGTGATGCTGCCGAGGACGGACGGGTGCCGCGCGCCGGTGCCCGAGCGAAGGGTGCCCGGCAGCCCGTGCACGGTCAGGTAGCCCAGCAGCGCGAAGGCCAACGCCTCCTTGGCGTCCGACGCGACACCCAGGTCGTCGCTCGACGACAGGTCGACGCCCGGTAGCTCGTCGGCGATCATGCGCATCAGCGTCGGGTTGCGCGCCCCACCGCCGGAGACGACGAGCCGCGTGACGCCGTGATCGCGGCAGGCGTCGGCCACCGTGACCGCCGTCAGTCGGGTGAGCGTGGCCAACACGTCCTGCGGGTCCGGCGTGGGCGCGTCGGCGAGGGCGGCCAGCAGGTACGGCGCGTGGAACAGCTCCTTGCCGGTGCTCTTCGGGCCGGGCAGCCGGTAGTACGGCTCGTCGAGCAGGCGCCGCAGCAGGGCGGGGTTAACCAGCCCGGCGGCCGCCCCGCGTCCGTCCCGGTCGTAGTGCTCGGTGCCCCCGCTGAAGTGGCGGACGGCGGCGTCGAGGAGCGCGTTGGCCGGGCCGGTGTCGAAGGCGAGCGGGTCGGCGTCCGGGGCGACGACGGTGATGTTGGCGATGCCGCCCAGGTTCAGGGCGGCCGGGACGCCGGGCAGACCACCCAGCAGCAGCGCGTCGAACAGGGCGACCAGGGGGGCGCCCTGGCCGCCGGCGGCGACGTCGCGGCTGCGCAGGTCGGCCACCACCGGAAGACCGGTGGCCTCCGCGATCCAGGCCGGCTGACCCAGCTGGAGGGTGCCGCGCACCGTGCCGTCCTCGACCCAGTGGTGCATGGTCTGTCCGTGCGAGACGAGCAGGTCGGCGTGGCCGTCGCAGAGTTCCGCGAGGGCCCGCACGCCGGCCTCGGCGAACGCCTGGCCGATGCCGGTGTCCAGCACGCAGATCGCCTCGGTGGTGGTCGGGGCGGGCGGCAGGGCGGCGGCGATCCGGGTGCGCAACTGCTCGGGGTACGGGTGGCTGAGCCGGCCCAGCGTTCGCATCCGCAGCGTGTCACCGCTGAGGTCGAGGTCGGCGGCGGCGGCTTCGATGCCGTCGTAGGAGGTTCCGGACATCAGGCCGATCACGCGCATCACGTCCTCCTTCATGCCCGGCCGGCGGGCGCCGCGGCGTCGTCGACCTCGTCGGTGCGTCCATGGTCGTACGGCGTCTCCGGGGCAGGGTGGAACCGGCTCGACACCGCGCCGACGACCAGGGTGATCAGGACGCCGATCGGGACCAGCCACTGCGCGGCGATGGCGGTGGCGGTGGTGGTCCCGGCCGTCGTCACATCGATCTTGACGTAGCGGACGATGTAGGTCATCACCGCCACGGTGACCAGGAAGGCGATCACCGCGTCGACCTGGTTGGCCCGCTTGACCAGGCGGCCGAGCAGGAAGGCCCCGAGCAGTGCCCCGTAGGTGTAGCCGGCGATGGTCAGACCGGTCAGGTAGACGTTTCCGGTGCTGGAGCTGAACGCGCAGGCGAAGATCGCCATCAGCACCGCCCAGACCAGGGTCATCACCCGGGCGAGTCGGAGCATCACGTCGTCCGACGGGACCGTGCGGAAGAAGCTGTGGATGAAGTCGGCGACGGTGGAGTTCGACATCGAGTTCAGCGCCGACGACAGCGAACCCATCGCGGCGCCGAGGATGCCGGCCACCAGCAGACCCGAGATGCCGACCGGCAGGGCGTGCAGGATGAAGCTCGGGTAGAGGTTGTCGCTACTGGCCAGGCCGAGCTCCTTGAAGCTCTGACCCTTGTTGTACGACCACAGCAGCGCCCCGACCAGGGAGAAGGCCGCGAACTGGATCACCACGAAGATGCCCGAGGAGATCATCGCCTGCTGTCCCTCGCGCAGCGTCCGGGTGGACAGGATGCGCTGGACGATCAGCTGGTCCGACCCGTGGCTGGCCATCGCGAAGATCGCGCCACCGATGATCGCGGTCGGCAGGGCGAACGGGCTGGTGAGCACGTGCGCGAGGTCGAAGTTGGTGTCGAAGAGCTGGAACTTGCCGGCGTCGAATGCCTGCGAGTAGCCGTCGAAGCCGACGGCGTGGCTGAGTACCGCGATGGCCAGGATCGCCCCGCCCAGGTACAGCCCCATCTGGATGGCGTCGGTCCAGATGACCGCTTTGATGCCACCGAGGTAGGTGTAGACCACTGTGATGAGCGTGAGCACGATGATGATGGCCTGGTAGCTGACGTTCAGCCCGAACTCGTCGAGGAGCAGCTTGATGGGGATGGCCGAGGCGAACAGCCGTACACCCTCGGCGAGCAGGCGGGTGAAGACGAACGTCACCGACGCCAGACCCTGGAGTTTCAGGCCAAACCGCTCACCGAGGTACTGATACGCGCTGACGAACCCACCCCGCTTGTACAGCGGGATGAGCACCGCGGCCACGACGACCCGACCGATGACGTAGCCCAGCGCCAGCTCGACGTTGCCGAAGCCCTGACCGCTGTAGGCGCCGCCGGGAACACTGATCACGGTCAGGACGCTGGTCTCGGTGGCGACCACGGAGAACGAGACGGTCCACCAGGGCAGTCGGCCCTCGCCGACGAAGTAGTCCTTGGCGGACTTCTGTTTGCCGGACAGGCGCAGTCCGACGAAGGCGATCACCACGAGGTACAGCACGATCACGACGAGGTCGAGTTGACGCACGGCTCGCTCCCAACCAGCAATTGTCAAGAAGTGACGTTCGACCAGGGTAACGCGAAACTTTTTGCCACCGCCCGTCCGGGCTGGTTACGCTGAGGTTTCAGCCTGCTGATACGGGGACTGTTCGCAGCTGCGCCGCGGCCTGGCCGTGGCGGCGGGCCGCGAGGACGCGCTCGACGACGAGCCGTCCCGGGCCGCCGGGCGACCGGAGATCCGCGCCCCGCCGGCCGGCGACTGCACACCAGCGAGAGGAACGAGCACCCCGTGGACCTCAGCACCCTCGGCACCGAGACCCGCAACGACAAGACCAGCGACCTCGACCGGATGTCTCCCACCGAGTTGCTTCTCGCGATGAACGACGAGGACCAGACGGTCGCCGAGGCCGTCCGCCGGGCCGTACCGGACATCGCCGCCGCCGTCGACGTCATCGTGGCGTCGCTCCGCCAGGGCGGACGGCTGATCTACCTCGGCGCGGGCACCAGCGGCCGGATCGGCATGCTCGACGCCGTCGAGATCCCACCCACCTTCGGCACCACGCCCGATCGGGTCGTCGGACTGCTCGCCGGCGGGGCACGCGCCTTCGGTGTCGCCGTCGAGGGCGCCGAGGACGACCCGACCCGCGCCGTCGCCGACCTCGACGCGGTCGGCCTGACCGCCCGCGACACGGTGGTCGGGCTCGCCGCCAGCGGCCGTACCCCGTACGTGGTCGGCGGGTTGGACCACGCCCGCGCGCGCGGCGCGGCGACCGTCTCGGTGGCCTGCAACACCGGCGCGGTGACCAGCCGGCACGCCGACGTCGCCATCGAGGTGCCCACCGGGCCCGAGGTGCTCACCGGCTCCACCCGACTCAAGGCCGGCACCGCCGAGAAGCTGGTCTGCAACATGCTCTCGACCGCCGCGATGGCCCGGCTGGGCAAGGTCTACGGCAATCTGATGGTGGACATGAACGCCACGAACGAGAAGCTCGTCGACCGGGCCCGTCGGATCGTCGCCGAGGCCGCCGACACCGACCTGGACACCGCCGCGCGGGCGCTCGCGGCGGCGCACGGGCACGCCAAGACGGCCATCGTGCTGCTGCTGGCGAACTGCACCGCCGAGGAGGCCGCGGCCCGGCTGCGCGACGCCGACGACGACGTCCGGGCGGCCGTCGCGGCCTGACCCCGCCACGAGGCCGGCCATCGGCGGGGCGAGTTGCCCCGTGACCGACCTGCGACCAGATCGACGAAGCGCCCCGTTCGTTGCGGACGGGGCGCTTCGTGGTGTCAGTGCAGCTGGGTGTCGGGAGCCGGCTGGCCCCCGTCCGCATCGTCTCCGCTGGCCAGCTCGATCCGGGGGGACCGGTCCGGCGGGAGGTGGGCGAAATCGGCGATGACGACGACATCCACTTCCCCGTCGATCATGCTCTGTTCGACGGTCTCCCACGGTGCCCGCACGGTTCCCGCGAACCGGTACGAGTGTCGGCGGAGGTGGTGCAGACACTTCGCGATGGCGGGCTCCGACGGCTCGATGTCGGCGGGGATCCAGATGACGGCGATTTCCATGAGTCTCTCCTGATCAACGTCGTGGACGTGAATGGGTGATCAGGAGCTGCCGGGGTGGGGGAGGGCCGCGCTCCACCGGTCGGCTGGTAGCGCGCAGGTCGACGGCGCTGACGGTGCGCCCGACCCGCAGCAGCGGGGTGGGTGGCGGAGCTTCGGCTGTCGACGTGGGTGGATCGGCGCCGCCGGTGCTGGTGGTGGCCGGTCCCGTGGCGAACGCCACGACGAACGCCGGTGGCCCCGGTGCGGGACGGGCCGGCGGGACGGGCCGCTCACCGGTGACGGTGGCCGCCGTCGCCCGCGCCCGATCCGACGCCCGGCCGTCGGACCTGCCGTGGGCTCCGCCCGGGGACACCCTCGACGGCACCGGCGTCGACGGCGCTGACGCGTCAACGTGAACGGCAGGCGGGGCCGGGGCGGCTGCCGGCGGTGTGGTGCGCGGCGACGAGGGGGTACGGGCCGGACGACGTGGTGCGGTGGTGGCCGGCCTGGTCGACGACGGCCTGGGGGTCGGCACCGGCGTGGTCGACAGTGTCGGCACCGGCACGGCCGACGGCAGGGGCAGCGGTTCTATCGACGGCAGGGGCAGCGGGACGACAGCGGTCGGCACGGGCAGTGGGACATTCAGCTGCACCTCGACGACATCGTCCACCGAAACCGTGACGGCCTGCGGCGAGGTGGCGATCTCCAGCGGCGTGAGACGCGACGGCGACGGGCTGTCGGCGTGGGCGGGGCCGGCGCCCAGGGCCGCCCCGAGCGCCGCCGCCCCGAGCGCCACCGGGGGAAGGCTGTGCCTCAACCGCATCAGCCGGTGGCCGTCGACAGTGACGTCGCCGGCCCGACCCGGCCCGGCTCACCGCTGCGGTGCCGCTGGCCGGGCAGGTGCCCGTGCCACAGGGGCGCTTGATCCATGGGCGGGTTCTTGCCCCGGTGAACAGTTGGCTACACCTTCTGTCGATGTCTGCGGCGAGCACTGTGGACGGAGCGGGGGTGGTCTTCACACCCGGGCTCCGGTGGGGGCCGGCGCGCTGTCGAGTGGCAGGTCACGCAGGCGGCGGATCGGCGTCGACAGGTAGATGATCGGGGACAGCACGGTGAGCGCCCCGAAGATCAGTAGGGTGGTGCGGGCGCCGAGCGGCCCGGCCAGGAGGCCGGCGAGCAGGCCACCGACCGGGATGGCGCCCCAGGAGACGAACTTGACAGTGGCGATCACCCGGGACAGCAGCTCCGGTGGGCTGGCGAGCATCCGGTACGTGCGGGTGGTCACGCTCAGCACCACTGTGGAGCTGGCGAAGATGAGGTTGCCGGCGGCGAAGGCCAGGAATGCGGCGGTGCCGGTGCCCAGCGGGATGATGAGCGCGCCGGCCACGCCGACGAAGGCCGCGATGATCAGGCCACGGGCGGTGCCGAACCGGTTGGTGAAGCGGGTCGTCAGCGCGGCGCCGATGAGTGTGCCGAGACCGTCGGTGGCGATCAGCAGCCCGACCAGGACCGGCGATGCGTGCAGCTCGCGCACCAGGTAGAACGGGAAGAGGGCCAGCATCGCGCCGTTGACGAAGTTCGTCGCGGTGGCGTCCCACATGGCCGGGCCGATGATCGGGTGGCGGAGCACGAAGTGCCAGCCCTCCCGGATCATCGTGACCATCGGTGGCCGCTCGGCTGATCGCTGCACCCGGCGAGCCGGCAGGGTGCGCAGCAACACCGCGGAGAGCAGATAGCTGACGGCGTCCACGAGGAGCGTCGGCACCGCGCCCAGCAGCTGCACCGCGAAGCCGCCCAGGGACGGCCCGCCCAGCGTGGTGGCGGCATGGGTGCCGGAGGTGAGGCTGTTGCGGGCCTGCAACTGTGCGGCCGGCACGATCTCCGGCAGGAACGTCTGATTCGCCACGTCGAACAGCACGTTGGCGAAGCTCACCACCAGGGCGACAGCGATCAGCTGGGCCACGGTCAGCATGTCGAGCCACCAGGCCAGCGGGACCGACGCGATGGCGAGGGCCCGGACCAGGTCCAGGCCGACCTGCATGCCGCGCAGCGGCACGCGCTGCACGATCACCCCGGCCGGCAGGCTGATCAGCAGGTACGCCAGATAGCCCGCCGCGGTGATCAGACCCATCTCGAATGCCGACGCGTGCAGCACGGTCAGCGCGGTCAGGGGCAGTGCCAGCGCGCCGACCGCCGAGCCGAGATGGCTGGTCGTGCCGGCGACCCACCACCGCCAGAAAGTAGTAAGTCCCATAATGGAACTCACTATAGGGACGGGTGACGGACGGCGTCGACCCCGTTCCTGAGGGCTCGGCCGGGAAGGGCCTGTCTATCGCGCGCGGCGGACCATCTCGGTGATCCAGGTCGGCGCGAACGGAGACGTGCAGCCGGGGGAGGTCGGGTAGTCCCTGAGCACCCCCAGGCGTTCGCCGATGTCGATCGCCCGGGTCCGGTGCTCGACGTGCTCGATCCCGATCTGCGCCAGGCAGTGGTTCATCGCCCACTGGAGGCGATCCGGCGCGTCCGCCATCTCGGTCTCGATCACATCGAGCAGTCCCGGGAGGTCGAGACTCTCGGGCCTCTTCGTCACGCATTCGGTGGTCAGCGCCCAGCCGGCGCTCGCCACCACGGGATCCGCGTCGGCGAACCAGGCCAGCCGCAGCTCGTCGGCGTGCCGGTTCTTCTTCACCACGTAGTTCACCAGCCAGTCGTGCACCTTCGGGGTGCGCGCCTCGCGCACCATGACGTCCAACTCGTCCCGCGTGAACGCCTTGGGACGACAGATCAGGGTCGCCAGCAGTCTCGCCGCGGAGTCACCCGTCGCCCAGAGCTGGCGCGCGAGATCGTGCTGCGTCTTCAGCCGCTTCGCGAGTGCCCGAAGCGCGCCGAGGTGCACACCATGATCGTCACCGTGTCTGGCGTTCACCTCGCGTGCCCTCGGGTCCGCCAGCTCGGTCAACTCGGCCATCACCTCGGCCACCGTCGCTGTGCTCGTCGTCGCTGCCACCGCAGCCTCCTGCCCATCGGGGTCGATGCAGCTTACGGCGCTGGCTCGCCGGCCAAAACCGACGCGTCGGCAGGACCGGTGCAAGCCGCCGGGACCGGACGTTTCACATTCGCGTGACGGGTATCCAGGCGTACCAGTGCGACCGGCGGTGAACAGCTTCACGGAGTGAGGGGGCACCAGTCATGCCTGATCCACAGCCCACCATCGTGCTCGTGCACGGCGCGTTCGCCGAGTCGGCGAGTTGGAACGGAGTGCTCGAGCGAATGGGCGCCGCGTACGACTCGGTGGCCGTCGCGAACCCGCTGCGCAGCGTCGCGGGCGACGCCGCGTACGTGCGGGACGTCGTCCGCGGGATCGGTGGACCGGTCGTCCTCGTCGGCCACTCGTACGGCGGCATGGTGATCACGCAGGCCGCGGCCGGCGACACCTCGGTGCGGGCGCTCGTGTACGTCAACGCCTTCGCCCCGGACACCGGAGAGTCGGCATTGGCGCTGTCGGGCAAGTTCCCCGGCAGCACCCTGGCCGACACGCTGGTGCAGTACCCGGTGTCGACAGGTGGCAACGAGGTGGCGATCGCCCAGGACCGGTACCACGCGCAGTTCTGCGCGGACGCGTCGGGCGACACGGCCGCGCTGATGGCCCGGACCCAGCGGCCGATCACCGAGCAGGCCCTGGGGGACCAGCTCACCGGAGACCCTGCCTGGCGGTCGCTGCCCAGCTGGTTCGTGTTCGGGGACCTGGACAAGAACATCCCGGTCGAGGCGCACCGCTTCATGGCCGAGCGGGCCAACCCTCGGGGGCAGCGCGAGGTCGTCGGCGGGTCGCACGCGATGGCGGTGGCCCAACCGAGCGAGGTCGCCGAGTCGATCATCGAGGCGGTTCGGGGGGTGAGCTGACGGTCCGGACGGTCGGCTGACGGTGGGTGGGCCGACGCCGGAAGGCCGCCGGCCCACCCCGCCTGCTCGTCTAGCGAACCCGCAGCCGCTGGTGGACGGCTGCGGTGGGGGCGTGCACCGGGTCACCGGAGTAGGCGACGTGCACCGGGTACACCCCCGCGGACAGTCCGTCGGTCGGCAGGTCGACGACTCCCGCACCATCGCGCAGGGCCACCACGTGGGTAGCGCCACCGAAGGTGACGGCGACCTCGCCGGTCACCGCCGGAGCCTTCGGGCGCGGCGACTGTGCCCGTACGCCGACGTGCAGGGTGAACGTGCCACCGCGAACGACCGAGGCAGGCGCGGCCTTCGCCTTCACCACGACCCGTGCCGTACCCGGCGGCACCACTGTGACCTGGGCCGAAGCGGACTTGGTCGGATCGATCACCGACGTCGCCACCACGGTGAGCGACGACGCGGTCTCAGTGGCGGCGACCGAGAGCAGACCCGCCGCGGAGATGGTGGTGTCCGGGGAGGTCGCCCTCCGCACCGACCACGTCACCGCCGGGCTCACGCCCTCGTTGGTCGTCACCTGGGCGCGGAACTGCCTGGTCCAGTTCCAACCTGTCGTCAGGTTCGCCGACGCGGGCGTCACCGACACCGAGTCCACCCCGGACCACAGGTGGTCCCGGGCGAAGATCGTGAACAGTTGGCCCGCCGTCATCCCGTCGTGCGCGCCGGGCACCTGGGCCGTCGCGGCGGCGTACCCCCGGGCCCGGAAGTTGTCCGCGATGGCGTTCTGGGCATTGAGGTTGCCCTCGAAGACGCCGTTGCCGAGGAAGACGGAGAGGTCATCGTCTCCGACCGCGTTGGCGATGGTATCGTAGTCCCCGGTGGTGAGGGACGGGTTGCCGGAGAAGTGTCCGTAGAACGCGAAGGTGGTCGGGTAGTTCCTGATCACGACGCCGCCGGTCATCCCGCCGTACGAGAACCCCGCGTAGGCGCGCCCGGAGCGTTCGGTCGAGACGTTGTAGCTGCCCTCGATGAGGGGCAGGATCGTCTGGACCAGGTTGTTGGCCGCGTTGGTCTGGTTGTAGGACGCGAAGCCGAGGCTGGCGCCCGTGAAGTGGTTGCCCATGGTGACGACCACTGTGGGCTCGATCTCGCCCTTGGCGATCATGTTGTCCAGGATGTTCGGGACGTTCGCGGGGACCATGAAGTCGGTCTCGTCGCCGAAGATGCCGTGCGCGAGGTACGCGACCTTGTACGGCTGCGCGCGGTTGGCGTCGTAGCCGGCCGGCAGATACACGCCGAGGTAGTGGCCGCTGTCGCCCAGGATCGTGGTGTACGGGATGTAGGTGACGGTGCCCCGCTTCGCGCGGTCGGCCACCGGCAACTCGTAGGCCGCGCGTTCCTTGAGCACCGGGTCGTTCTGCTTCGCGGCGTACGGCACGGACACGGCGTCGAGAACGTCGTTGTTCCTGACCCGGAACGAGGACTCGCCTGGCGGTCGCGGGTTCGTCGAGGCGGGATCCCAGATGCGCTTGTTCTCCCAGCCCTGGCTCGGGTCCCAGACCCGGTACCAGTAGCTGAGGCCTCCGGCGTGCAGCGGGACCGAGACCGACCAGTTCCCCTTCGGGTCTCTGGTCATGTCGCGGAGGAACTCGGTGCCTCCGGAGTGGTAGCGCCCCGGTTGCCACTCTTCCGGCTGGTAGCGGGTGGTGCCGGTGTTGACGTCGAGCAGGGTCAGGTCACCGGCGAGGCGGACCTGGGTGGCGTGCGGATTGCGGTAGACGAACGTGACGGTGTAGCCGGTGGGTGAGGTGCGGTCCGCCTTGACGGTCGCGCCCGGGGCGGGGGTGGGCCTGCCGGCGGCGGCAGCTGGCGTGGGGACGACGGCCCCCGCTGCGAGTGCCGTGAACGCGAGAATCGAGATCGCAAGCCGGAGCCTGCGTCTTCCGGTCGTTTCCCTCATGCGCGAAGACTCCTCTGTGGTCGCACGTCGCGGTCTGGTCCGGGCACTGGCAGTCGAGGGCTTCGATGGACGCTAAATCGAATTAGCATCGGGAAGTCTGGCGGGATATGCCGTTCGGTGTCAAGGTTTGCGGCGTCGAGGCCGGCCTGCACCGCACTCACGGGACCCTGCCCGCACCACCCGCAGCCTGCGGGTTCGCCCGGCTGGCCGCCGCCGGGGTGGCAAGGTGAATTCCATGGACCGCACCAACGTCGACAACTGGCTCGCCGCCTACGAGCGACTCTGGCGTACGCCGGGCACGGATGGCCTGGTCGGGCTCTTCACCGAGGACGCGAGCTACCAGCAGGGCCCGTACTGGACGCCGGTCGTCGGACTGCCGGCCATCGCCCGGATGTGGGAGAAGCAGCGCAAGGGTCCCGACGAGGTGTTCCAGATGACCACGGAGATCGTCGCGGTCGAGGGTGACACCGCCGTGTCGCGCCAGGAGGTCCGCTACGGCGACCCGGTCGAGCAGGAGTACCGCGACCTGTGGGTCATCCGGTTCGCTGACGACGGCCGGTGCCGGTCGTTCGAGGAGTGGCCGTTCTGGCCGGGGCAGCAGCCGGCCACCTCTCCGGACGGATCGTGACGTGGGAATGCGCCCGTCGGGTGGTGTGCTCCGTCACGGCGGCGGGCATGGGCAGGACGTTGGGGTGCCGCGAGGTGACTGCTAGAGTCGAGATTGTTGCGGCCGCAAATTTATCGACAGCAAATACTTTTGGGAAGGATGCCTCCGATGACCAAGCTCTCCGTCATCTACTACTCGTCCACCGGGACCCTGCACGCCATGGCCAAGCGCCTCGCCGAGGCTGGTGAGAAGGCCGGTGCCGAGGTGCGACTGCGTCAGGTTCCGGAACTCGCCCCGGAAGAGGCCATCGCCTCCAACGCCGCCTGGAGCCAGCACTTCGACGCCACGAAGAACGAGCCGAAGGCGACCGCCGACGACGTCGTCTGGGCCGACGCGGTGCTGTTCGGCACCCCCACCCGGTACGGCAACGTCGCCAGCCAGCTCAAGCAGTTCATCGACACCCTCGGCCCGCAGTGGGCGCAGGGGCTGCTCGCCGACAAGGTGTACGCCGGTTTCACCGCGTCCATGACCGCGCACGGCGGCCAGGAGTCGACCCTGCTGGCGCTCTACAACACCGTCCACCACTTCGGCGGTCTGGTCGTCGCCCCGGGCTACACCGACCCGCTGAAGTTCGCCGACGGCAACCCGTACGGCGTCTCGCACGTCACCGGCGGCAACAACGACGCCCCGCTGGGCGACGCCCAGTTCGCCGCCCTGGACCACATGGCCTCGCGGGTCGTCAAGATCGCTGGGAAGCTCAACGCCTGAGGGTGCTGCCGCCCAACCGGACGCCCGGTTGCACGCGGGTGCGCAGCTGGGCGAGGGCCGGCCTCCCGGGAGGGGAGGCCGGCCCTCGGCGGCCTCACACCACCACCGCGGCCATGGCGGCATGCGGCCGGTGCTGGTCGTCGTCGGCTCGCGGTAGGCGTTCGACCTCCCGGAAGCCGGCGTGGGTGAGTCGCTCGGAGAGCGCGTCGAGCGGCCACCGATAGGCGGTCGCGACCTTGTGGTCGAAGGCGCCGACCTCGTCGGCGGAGAAGGTGCCCAGCACCAACCGCCCGGCCGGGGCCAGCACCCGACGAAACTCGGCGAGTGCGCCGTCGAGCTCCCGCGGCGGAAGATGGATCAACGAGTACCAGGCCAGGATGCCGTCGACGGACGCGTCGGCGACGTCGAGGTGGGCCAGCGACCCGAGCCGGAACTCGATGTCCGGGTGGGTGGCCCGCGCGTGCGCGATGAACTCGGGGACCAGGTCGATCCCCGCCGCGTCGACACCGAGTGCCCGAAGGTGACCGGTGAGGTGGCCGGGCCCGCAGCCCAGATCGAGCACCGGGCCCTGTCGACCCCCCAGGTGTCGCTCGATGAGAGCGAGGTCGTCGGGGTGTACGTGCTCCTTGGTGCCGAACAGCTCGATGTACAGCTCTGCGACGGACGTGTAAGCCTGCCGTACCGGGTCCGTTTCCATCGCGGCACTATACGGGTCACCACACCTTGCGGGCCGCGCCTACCGTGATGGCCATGACGCGTCGAGCCACGCTGGCCGGCATCTCTGTGGGCCTGCTTCTGTTGGGTTGCTCGGTCGGCACGCGGGCGGAGCGCGACCCGGAACCTCGAACCGCCTCGGAGCCGACCGCCAGCGTCGACCCCGCCGGCACCGCCGAGGCGGTCGGTCTGCTGCGGGCGGGCACGGCGTTCGTCAATCAGACGAGCTATCGCAGCGATGTCGACATCGCCAGCCAGATCACCTCGCTGTCGCACACCGACAACGTCAACAAGCGTTTGACCGCCACGACCACGGCTCCGGGCGGGACGATCGAGATCCGGATGATCGACGACGACGTCTACCTGAAGGCCGGTCAGCTCCTGCGGGGCGTGGGCGACCAGTGGATGGTCCTCGACCCGGCCCGGGTGCCGG
This sequence comes from Micromonospora sp. NBRC 107095, assembly GCF_030269705.1. Lineage (NCBI taxonomy): Bacteria > Bacillati > Actinomycetota > Actinomycetes > Micromonosporales > Micromonosporaceae > Micromonospora > Micromonospora sp. NBRC 107095. The sequence goes on along the minus strand of NZ_BSTU01000004.1, from coordinate 185,988 downwards.
CGGGTTTCGCCCTGAGTTTCGCACCGGGCAGGAACGACTCCGGCGGCTCAGGTCGTCTCATCGACGCGATCGTCACCGCACGTGCCGACGGCCGTCAGATCACCGGGACGGTCGACGCGACCCGGATCGGCGTCGGTAACGGGATCAGTTTCCGGCTCGATCCCGGTGGTGTCTTTCCGGACAGCGCACGGCGGCACCCGTTCCGGGCGATGCTGGACGCCGAGGGCCGGCTGGTCAGCTTCCTGATGCCAGAGGCCAGTGGTTTGCCGAACGCGTCGCTGCGCTACAGCGACTTCGGGTCGACGGTCACCGTCGTCCGGCCGGCCGGAGCGGTCGTCGCCCCCGATGCCCTCTATCCCCAGCTCGGCCTGGGTGGCGGCGGGTAGTCGCGTCGGTCGTTTGCCGTCTGCGGCTAATGAGGTTAGCCTTAAGCTAATCGCATTAGCCTGCCCTGGAGCCATCATGATCGAACATCTGGACATTTCCGGCAACACCATCGCCTACGACCTCACCGGGCACGGGCCACTGGTCGTCCTGGCGCACGGCATGGGCGACAGCCGGCACTCGTACCGGTTCGTCGCTCCGGTCCTGGCCGCGGCCGGATACCGGGTCGCCACCGTCGACATCCGCGGCTGCGGTGACTCCAGCCTCGGCTGGGACGGCTACAGCCGCACCGACATCGCTGGCGATCTCGTCGCCGTGGTACGCCACCTCGGCGGCCCGGCGGTGATCATCGGACAGTCGATCAGCGGTGGTGCCGCGACCATCGCGGCGGCCACCGCGCCCGACGTGATCTCCGGCGTCATCGAGCTGGCGCCGTTCACCCGCGCGCAGTCCGCCGACCTCGGCGGGTTGGTGCGGGTCAAGCGCTTCCGGGCCGGCTACCTGCACCTGGCGCAGGTGCTCCTGCGGGGCAGTGTGGCGAGCTGGCGCAACTACCTCAACCTGGCGATTCCGACCAAGCCCGCCGACTGGGACAGCGAGCTGGCGCGTATCGAGGCCAAGATGAGTGAGCCCGGCCGGATGAAGGTTCTCCAGGCCATGGCCAAGACCAGCGCCGCCGACGCCGGTCGGCAGCTACCCAACGTCACCTGCCCGGTCCTGGTGATCCAGGGGAGCGTCGACCCCGACTGGGCCGACCCGCGGGCCGAGGGCGAACGCATCATTGCCGACCTGCCGCAGGGGCTCGGCGAGCTGGCCGTCATCGAGGGAGCGGGACACTACCCGCACACCCAAACGCCCGACGAGGTCGTCGCCCTGGCCCTGCCCTTCCTCGCCCGGACGCTGACCAGTGCCTAAGGCCCGGCTCACCCCGGCGTCGGTCACCGAAGCCGCCGCCGCGCTTGTCGACGAGGTCGGCTTCGACAACCTCAGCATGGGCCTGCTCGCCGAACGGCTCGGGATCAAGACCCCCTCCCTCTACAAGCACGTCAGCAGCCAGGCCGACCTGGCACACCGGATCGCGATTCTGGCCATGACCGAGGCCGGCGACGTCATCCGCGACGCCATCCAGGGTCGGTCCGGCAGCGACGCGCTCGCCGCGGGGGCGCAGGCGATGCGCACGTACGTGCGGGAACACCCCGGCCGGTACGCGGCGGCCAACGCGGTCCGCCCGACCGGCCCCGACGACCCGTTCATCCCGGCCAGCGAGCGGGTGCTCGCCTCCTGGGCGGCCATGCTCAGCGGGTACGGACTGGACCCGGGCCAGGAGATCCACGCCATGCGGACGCTGCGCAGTGTCCTGCACGGGTTCGCGACCCTGGAGGCGGCCGGCGGGTTCCAGATCGACACGTCCGTCGACGAGAGCTTCAGCTGGCTGATCAACTTCATCGATCAGGGCCTTCGTGCCGGCGCCAGCACCGGCAGCGCCGCCGCCCGCTGACCCCGGGTCGACCCCTCAGGCGTACGCGAGCAGGAAGTCGACGGTGCCCGTGCCACCGGGTTGCCCGGCCGGAACCGGCAGGCCGGGCTCACTGTTCAGGACGTAGAACCCGCCGCTACCGGTCAGTCGGGGTGTCACGGCCAGCATCTGCGCCGCCATGGTCGACCCGGTCGGCCGTACCACGCTGTCCAGGAGGAGCCGGAAGAGGTTCCCGTTCAGGTTCGCGACGTGCAGCACCCGGTACGAGCGGGGGGCGGGCAGGCCGGTGCTGGTCAGGCCCCAGATCGGCACGATCTGGTTGCGCCACCGCGACGGATCGTTGCTGATCGCACTGTCGTGGTTGTTCAGTTGCGTCTGGATTCCCGAGTGGATGCCGGCCAGGTGGATGTGCAGCTGGTCCTGCATCCGGATCGTCGGGTCGGCGGAGTTGACGCCCAGCCCGACGTGCGGGTAGACGACGTGCCCGGGCTGCCCCGGCTGTGCGTTGTTCCACGCCTCCAGCCAGTAGTTCGGGGCACTGGCGGTGGTGATGAACGGGCATTCGATGCCGCTGATCCGGCAACTGGGGACGAGCAGAAAGTCGTGGTTCGACCCCGACCCTCCATTGAGGATGACGTAGGTGGGGGTCGTGCGCAGGCACTGGGGAAACGGTGGGCCGGTCTTCGTGCCCTCGCACACCTGGACCCGGTCCCACAGGTCGTACCTGCCCCCGGTGTCGGTCGGGTAACCACACAGGGCCGAGGGTGTGGGGCAGGCGGTGGCGCCGGGGCCTGCGGGTGGTGACGGGGACGGCTCGGGGGCCGGGCCCCCATCGGCCAACACCCGATCCGCGCCGACCAGACCCAGCAGCCCCGTGGCGCCGGCGGTCCCGGAGAGTCTGACGAACTGACGTCGTGGCATTGCGCCCATCGCCATCCTCCGTGGTTGCCGTGCCGGGGCGAACGTGAACGTGTCGAGATTAGGGCGAAAGCGGGCAACTGGCGCGTCGGCCGGCGAAAGGGTCGCCTGATCGTGTGGTCGTCGTGCGAGGATTTCCTGCGTGGCAGAGACCGCGGTGACGCTGACCGAGATCCGCGCTCGGATCGACGAACTCGACGGTGACCTGGTCGGCCTGCTCGCCCGACGTGAGGCGCTGGTCCGGCAGGCTGCCCCGCTCAAGAGCGACGGTCGGGCGGTCCGCGCACCGGAGCGCGTCGCGCAGGTGGTGACCCGGGTCCGCGCGCTGGCGGGCGAGGCCGGCGCCGACCCGGATCTGATCGAACGGATCTACCGGGGCATGATCCAGGCCTTCATCGACATGGAGACCGACGAACACCAACGGATCACCGGCGGGTCGGCGCCGACGACGCGGTGAGCGTCCGAGCCGGGCGCGCTCAGGTCGCGCCGTGGCCGTCACCGTCCGGGCTCGCTGCCGCTGCCGGCGCGTAGCCGAGCTCGTACGAAATCTTGTTGGCGGTCTCCAGCAGCAGCGGAAGGTTGCCCTTCAGCTGGTCGAGGCTCGCGATGACCTCGATCGCCGTGATCGAGGCGGCGGCGATGACCTGCCCCCGTGAATCCCGGATCGGCGCGGCCACGCACATCACGTAGGCGTCGTGCTCGCCGTTGTCCATGGCCCAGCCGCACTGCTGGATGCGGGCGAGTTCGGCTTCCAGGGCGTCGTGGTCGGTGAAGGTGGTGTCGGTGAATTTCTCGAAGACGACGTGGGAGAGCAGGCGGTCGCGTTCCTGCCGGGGCAGGTACGCCAGGATCGTCTTGCCGACGGCGCTGGCGTAGATCGACACCGCGCGTCCCACCCGTGACGGCAGCTTGACGGCGTCGAACGCCGGGCTGTCCACCTTGTCGATATAGATGATCTCGTCGCCGGTCAGCTGCGCCAGGTGTACGGTGTGGCCGGTCTCGCGTTGCAGCGCACGAAGGTGCGCGGCCGCGGGCTGGCGGAGGTCCATCGAGCCGAGCGCGAGCTCGGACAACTCGATCAGGCCGCTGCCGAGCACGTAGGTGCCCGCGCCGGTCCGACGGACGAAGCGCGCGGACTCCAGTGTTTGCAGGATGCGCAGGGCTGTGGACTTGTGGACGCCGAGCACGTCCGCAGCCTCGGTAAGGGACAGCGGGTGCTCCGCGGATCGACGGATGAGGTCGATCGCGCGACGAATCGATTGCGCCAAGGCTGTTTCTCCCCTCGCGCGACGGATAGCGCCGTCGCTGTCATTGCATATTATGCAATATAGATGACGCGATGCGCAATCGCCACTTGACACCGTTGCACATGGCGCTACGATCGTTGCAATTTCACCCCCTGGACGCCAACTTGTAACAGTGGAGTAACGATGGGTAATCAGCGCTCTCGCTTCGGCATCGTCAGGGCGACATGTGCCCTGGGCTTGGTTGCCGCTCTCTTGACCGGTTGCGGCTCGGACGGCGACTCCGGTGACGGCGTCACCAAACTGACCTTCGCCGCCTCGACCTTCGGAGACCCCGGCCGCGGGCCCCTGTTGACGAAATGGCTCGACGAGTTCAACCAGAGCCAGACCAAGGTCCAGGTCTCCGCCGCCGCGGTGCCGTACCCGACCTTCGGCCAGACCGTGCTCACCCAGATGGGCAGCGGCAAGGGCCCCGACCTGGTCCGCTTCGACATGCCCGAGTTCGAGGCGGCCTCGGACGCCGGCCTCGTCGCGCCACTGGACAAGGTGATCGACGCCAGCAAGTACGACCTGCTCAAGCAACCGGACCAGTTCATGGTCCACGACGGTGTCCGGCACGGCGTCATCTTCGAAGCGTCGAACTACGCGATGTTCTACAACGCGGACCTCATCCCGACGCCGCCGACCACCTTCGAGCAGTTCACCTCGACGGCGAAGTCGCTGACCAAGGGCGACGTCTTCGGCCTGGCGTTCCGCCAGACCGAGGCCGAGGAGGCCGGTGTCTGGCAGGACATCTTCAACTACGTCTACGGCTTCGGCGGTGCCTGGTCCGACGGGAAGAACCTGACCATCAACTCGCCCGAGAACCTCAAGGGCCTGCAGGCGTTCAAGGACCTCTACGACGCGAACGTGATCCCGCGTGGAGCCGACGCGGCGACGTTCCGGCGGATGTTCGCCGAGGGCAAGGTCGGGATGGAGCTCAACAACGGCGGCTACGTGACCGCCACCCGCGGCCAGAACGCCAAGCTGAACTTCAGCGTCGCCCCCATCCCGTTCCCGGTCCGCAAGCAGGGCGCGATCCTCGCCCCGATCGTGATCAACGAGGCGAGCGAGCACCAGGAGGAGGCGGGCACCTTCATCAAGTGGGCGCTGGAGCCGCAGAACCAGGTCAAGCTGCAGGAGATCCTCGGCGCGAGCAGCGTCGCCACCACCACGCAGCGCAGTGCGGAGACGCTCAAGGAGACCCCGTTCCTCACCGTCTTCGACGGGCTCACCGAGACCAGCCTGCCGCAGATCGTGTTGGGGTTCGAGGCCAAGACACCGGACATTCGCAAGGTGGTCGTGCAGAACGTCGTCGCTGCCCTGCAGGGCAAGACCGACCTGAAGTCGGCACTGGACCGCGCCCAGCAGCAGGCGAACGAACTGGTCCGCTGACCGCTCGACACGGCGACGCTGCCGGCGCGACGATCCGTGCGCCGGCAGCGTCCTTCCCCAGAAGGACCGAACCCGATGACTGTGGTCGAGCAGACCGGAGCACCGAAGACAACATCCCCAGGCAAGGCCCGGCGTCGGTCCAGCCCTCTGGGTAGCAAGTGGACGCCTTATCTGTTCCTGGCCCCCGCCGCGCTGTTCATCCTCGTCTTCCAGGCGGTACCCCTGCTCCAGGAGGTGTACCTCAGCTTCACCAGGACGAGGTTGCTCAATCCCACCCGCAGCGAGTGGGTCGGGCTCGACAACTACAACCGGATCTTCGGCGACCCCGAGTTCCACCGCACCCTGCTGATCACCGTCGTCTACGTGATCACCTGCGTCGTCGTCGCGATCGGCGCCGGGCTGGTCGTCGCGCTGCTGCTCAACAAGAAGTTCCGGGGCCGTGGCCTGGCGCGGGCGCTGGTGACGGTGCCCTGGGCCGCCCCCGGTATCGCCGTCGCGCTCATCGCCACCTGGATGCTCAACGCGCAGTACGGCATCGTGAACCGCTTCCTCGACGCGGTGGGGCTCGGGGTGCCCGGCGGCGCCATCCTGGACAGCCCGCGCTACGCCCTCCCGGCGGTGCTCGCCACGACCATCTGGCAGCTGTTCCCGTTCACCTCCGTGGTGCTGCTCTCCGCGCTGCAGTCCGTTCCGCAGGACCTCAACGAGGCCGCGACCGTCGACGGCGCGGGACGGTGGGCCACCTTCCGCGCCGTCACCTGGCAGGTCATCAAGCCGACAGTCGGTCTGCTGGCCCTGCTGATGACGATCTGGTCGCTGCGGCGGTTCGAGCTGATCTGGCTGATGACCAAGGGCGGGCCGGTCGGCGCCACCGAGACGCTCGTCATCGACCTCTACTCGCAGGCGTTCGACTCCAAGGAACTCGGATCGGCGGCGGCCATCGGCATGGTCGGCGTCGTCATCTCGCTCATCGTCATCATCGGCAGCCGCCTGGTCGCCCGTGCCGTGGAGAAGGGGGACGTCCGATGAGGCGCTTCCGTTTCGGTGTCACCGCACGGATCGTCGCCGTGCTCGTCGTGCTGGGTGTCGCGGTGTTCCCGCTGTACTGGATGTTCGTCACGGCGCTGTCCAGCAACAGTGACCTCTTCGCCGACACGCCCCGGCTCACGCCGGACCTGGGCCAGTTCGGGGTCTTCGTGGACGCGCTGGCCGAGGGCAAAGCCGCCGGTTGGCTGCTCAACAGCCTGATCATCGCCGTCGGCACCATGGTCGTCTCCGTCGGCCTGGGCATCCCGCTGGGCTACGCGCTGTCGCGGTTCTCGTTCTGGGGCAAGGCCGTGCTGACCGTCGTGCTGCTGTTCACGCAGATGCTTCCCGAGGCGCTCATGGTCGTTCCGCTGTTCGCGCTGTTCCGCCGCTTCGAACTGCTCGACTCGCTGACCGGCCTCGTCCTCGTGAATTCCGCCTTCGTGCTGCCGATCGTCGCCTTGATCCTCAAGGGCGCCATCGACGGCATCCCGAAGGAGTTGGAGGAAGCCGCCCGCGCCGACGGCGCCCGGCCGTTCACCACCCTCACCCGCATCAACGTGCCGCTCATCGCGCCGTCGATCGCGGCCACCGCGGTCATCGCCTTCTTCCACGCCTGGAACGAGTACGTGTTCGCGGTGACCTTCATCTTCAACCCCGACCTGCAACCTGCCTCCGTCGGCATCGCGAACTTCATCGGCGAGCTGGGAACACCGATCCAGACGGTGATGGCCGTCGCCTTCCTGTTCACACTGCCCGCCGTCGCCTTCTACCTGTTGGTCCAGAAGTACGTGGTGTCCGGCATGACCGCCGGTGCGGTGAAGGGTTGAGCCGAACGATGAAGATCATCTCTGTCGACACGCTCGTGGTCGACTTCTACCGCACGAACCTCGTCATCGTGCGCGTGCACACCGACGAGGGGATCACCGGGCTCGGTGAGGCCACCCTGGAGGGCAAGGAACGCGCCGTCCAGGGTGCGATCGCCGAGCTGGCCGAGGCGGTGGTGGGCCTGGATCCCACCAGCATCTCGAAGATCCTCTACGAGACCGCGCGGGACTGGTACTGGCGCGGCGGTCCGGTCATCATGACCGCGTTGAGCTCGCTGGAGATGGCCCTGTGGGACATCTCGGCGCGTGAGCTGGGCGTCCCGGTCTCCCGGCTGCTCGGCGGTGCGACCCGGGACCGGGTCCGCGCGTACGCGAACGGTTGGTTCTCCGGCGCCGTCACACCGGAGGACTACGCGGCCGCCGCGCGCCGGACGGTGGAGTCCGGCTTCCGGGGCCTCAAGTGGGACCCGTTCGAGAACTACGACCTCACCATCACCACCGCACAGTTGGACCGGGTGCTGGCCCAGATCGACGCCGTCCGTCAGGCGGTGGGCCGCGATGTCGAACTGTTCGTCGAGGGGCACGGCCGCTTCGACGTCCGCCACGCCATCAAGGTCGCCAACGAGATCGCCCAGTTCGACCCGGTGTGGTTCGAGGAGCCGTGCCCACCGGACAATCTCGACGCGCTCGTCGACATCCGGCGCGCGTCGCCGGTGCCGATCGCGGCGGGGGAGCGGTGGTACGGCCGGCAGGGCTTCGCCCCGGCGCTGGCCCGCCAGGCCGTCGACTTCGTCCAGCCCGACGTGACGCACGCCGGTGGGATCGCCGAGCTGGCCTTCATCTCCACGCTCGCCGCGACCAGCTACGTGGGGTTCGCGCCGCACAACCCGAGCGGCCCCCTCAGCACCGCCGCGACGCTGCAACTCGGGGCGACGCTGCCCAACTTCCGGTACCTGGAGATCATGGCGACCGACGTGCCGTGGCGTCCGGAGATCACCAACGAGCGGCTGGTGCTGACCGAGGACGGCGACATCCTCATCCCGACCGGGGTCGGCCTGGGCATCGATGTGGATCTCGCCGCGATCGAGCAGCACCCGTTCACACCACATCCGTTGCGGATGTTCCAGGACGCCGTCTACGACATCCGTCCCCGCGACGAGCGGTCCTTCTTCAACCTGGAGAGCGACTCATGACGGTGCCACGGCCGCGAGGGCAGGCCGCGGGTGCGGACTGGGTCGGCACCGCCGCCGAGGCGTTGCCGGACGATCCCGACAGCGTCCTCATCGGCCGGATCTGGGATCCGACCGGCGACGGCCCCTCGCCGGTGACCGTCCGCGACGGCGAGGTCATCGACCTCAGCCACCGGTTCCCGACCGTGCGCGACATCTGCGAGCTCCCCGACCCGGCCGCGACGGTCGCCGCGATCGACGGGCCGAGGGTGGGTGACTTTGGGGAGATACTGGCCAACACGGCGGCCGCGACCCGGGACCACGACCGCCCCTGGTTGCTCGCCCCGGTCGACCTTCAGGCGCTCAAGGCCGCCGGCGTGACCTTCCCCATCTCCATGATCGAACGGGTGATCGAGGAACGGGCGCGGGGAGACCTTGCACTGGCGGCGGACATCCGTCAGCGCATGCTCGACGACGTCGGCGTCGACCTGCACAACCTGGCGGCGGGCTCACCGGAGGCGGACCGGCTCAAGAGCCTGCTGGTGGCCGAGGGCATGTGGAGCCAGTACCTGGAGGTGGGGATCGGCCCGGACGCCGAGATCTTCACCAAGGGACAGATCCTCTCCGCCGTCGGCACCGCCGTTCCGGTCGGCGTGCTCGCCGCGTCGACCTGGAACAATCCGGAGCCCGAGGTCACGCTCATCGTCCAGTCCAGCGGCCGGGTCGTCGGCGCCACCCTCGGCAACGACGTGAACCTGCGCGACATCGAGGGCCGCTCGGCGCTCCTGCTCCCGTTGGCGAAGGACAACAACGCCTCCTGCGCCCTCGGCCCGCTGATCCGGCTCTTCGACGATCGGTTCGGTATGGATCGGGTCCGCGACCTCGAGGTGCGCCTGGAGGTGCGCGGTGTGGACGGCTTCCACCTGGAGGCGGTCTCGGAGATGACCCGGATGTCGCGTGATCCGCAGGACCTGGTCCGGCAACTGATCGGGCCGCACCACCACTATCCCGACGGCGCCGCCCTGATGCTCGGCACCATGTTCGCGCCCATCCAGGACCGGGACCGCCCCGGCGAGGGCTTCACCCACAAGGTCGACGACGTGGTCCGGATCAGCTGCCCGGCGCTCGGCACCCTGGTCAACCGGGTGCGGCACGCGGAGGAGTGCGAGCCCTGGCACTTCGGAGTCCGCGATCTGATGGGCAATCTGGTGAGGAGAGGACTGCTGTGAACGTGGTCAGCACTGTCGATCCGCGCGACGGTCAGCGTCGCGCGACGGATCTCACCGAGACCGACGGGTCCCGGCTGGAGGTGATCGCCGCTCAGGCGTCCGGGGCGGCGCAGTGGTTGGCCGCCCGCGGGCGGCTCGGCCGTGCGGAGTTGCTGGACGCGATCGCCGCGTCGCTGGAGTCCCGGCGGGCAGACCTGGTCGCCGCCGCCGAGGCGGAAACCGGGTTGAGCCACGCGCGACTCGACGGGGAACTCACCCGGGCGGCGGTCCAGTTCCGGATGTTCGGCGAGGTGCTGCGCGACGGAGCGTACGTCGAGGCGGCCATCGACCACGCCGCCGACACACCGCTCGGGCGCGGCCCGGACCTGCGGCGGATGCTCGTGCCGCTCGGGCCGGTCGCCGTCTTCGGGGCCAGCAACTTCCCGTTCGCCTTCTCGGTCGCCGGCGGTGACACGGCCGCCGCACTCGCCGCCGGGTGCCCGACGATTCTGAAGGCCCACCCGTCGCACCCGCTGACCTCGCAGGCCTCTGCCGCCGCGATCGAGTCGGCCGTCCGTGACCTCGGCGGGCCCGAGGGCGTCATCTCGATCGTGTACGGCGAGCAGGCGGGCCGCTCGCTGGTGCGCCACCCGGCGATCCGGGCGGCCGCCCTGACCGGCTCGGTCGGCGCCGCCCGCGCCATCCAGGCGGCCATCGACGAACGGCCCGACCCCATTCCGCTGTACGCCGAACTGAGCAGCGTGAACCCGATCGTGGTGCTGCCCGACGCGGCCGGCGCCCGGGCAGACCAGATCGCCGAGGGGCTGTTCGGGTCCTTCACGAACTCGGGCGGTCAGCTGTGCACCAAGCCCGGTCTGGCGTTCGTCCCGTCGGATCCGGGTGGTGACCGTCTGGTCGACGCGCTGCGGTCGAGGGTCGACTCGTCGGGCGGCGCGGTCCTGCTCAACGAGCGCATCCGGGACGCGTACGAGAGCCGGGCCACGGAGTTCGAGCGGGCCGGCGCGCGGGTGGCGGCGCGGCCGCAGGTCGACCGCGGCGCGGGCTTCACCGTGGCGCCGACCCTCCTGGAGGTCGGCCTCGCCGGCCTGACCGCCGAGATCGCCGACGAGTGCTTCGGCCCGCTCCTGGTCGTGGTCCGCTACGAGGACGACGCCGACCTCGACGCCGCGCTGAGCGCCGTCCCGCCGTCGCTGACCGGCTCGCTGCACAGTGGACCGGGCGACGACCCCGACGTGGTACGCCGCCTGGTCGACGTGTTCGCCGCCCGCACCGGTCGCGTCGTCTTCGACGGCTACCCCACCGGTGTCCGGGTGTCGTGGGCCCAGCACCACGGGGGGCCCTGGCCGTCGACGAACGCCGTGCACACGTCGGTCGGCGCCACGTCGATCCGACGGTTCCTGCGCCCGCTGGCGTGGCAGGACGCCCCGGCCTGGGTCCTGCCCGAGGAGTTGCGGGACGAGTACACCGCCATTTCCCGGCGAATCGATGGGAGGTTGGTGCCAGCGGTCGGGTAACCGCCTCCGCCGGTCGTTGCGGGTGCGTTTCCGCGCCACCTGCGGCTGGCGCGCGAATTCCTTGCCGAAAATTGACCAGACAGGGAATTCGCGCGCCGGTCGTTCTGGCGCCGTAGAAGCGTGCCCAAATTGTTTGTGGCGCAATTTCCTTGGTCCGGATTCATGAACCCTTCTTGACCATCAATGCAATTCATGGTTGTGTTTTCGACAGGGAACGATGTTAGCGCTCGCATCGCTGCATCGCTCGTTACTGGTATCCCTTCGCCTCACCATCGAATGGTCGGTCGGCCGCTCGGTGCGGTCTGACCACACGCCGAAGAGGGAGCAGGACATGCCCGTTGCACATCCCCGTCCCCTGATGCCGGCGCCGACGCGCCGGCTGATGCTCGCGCTGCTCGCCGCCATCACCGTCACGGCCGGCACCCTCACCGCCCCGGCGGCCTCGGCCGCGCCGCCGTCGCCACCCGCGCCGCTGGGCCCGACCGTCACCCGCACCGACAAGGCCCCCACCGGATACACCGTCACCTTCCGGTACCAGGCGCCCGCAGATGTCCAGCAGGTCCACATCTACGGCGACTGGTTCTACTCCCGACCGGAGAACATCGCGTGCCAGGACTGCGGCGACGCGCGCCCGCCCGCCGAGTGGCAGCCGGGCGACGTCGCGGCCACCCCGTGGCACACCCAGGCCATGCGGAAGGGTCCCGACGGGGTGTGGACCTTCACCACGCCGCTGCCGGCGGGCACCTTCCGCTACGCGTTCACCCACGACTGCGCCAACGAGCTCGCCACCGGCTGTGCCTTGCACGACGACCCCGCCAACCGCTGGCAGATCCAGCCGCAGTACCCGGGAGCGCCCGGCGCGGTACGCAGCACGATCTACGTCCCGGCCAGCCGGAAGTTCCCCACGTGCGACACCGGTTACCAGGCGCCGGTGGCCAAGGTCGGCCGGCTGGAGTCCCGCCGATACCCCTCGCCACTGTCGACCAACCCGGCGGGAGTGCACGACATCGTCGTCTACCTGCCGCACGGCTACGACCCGAACCGGGCCACGCCGTACCCGACGCTCTACCTGAGCCACGGCAGCGGTGACCACTCGACCGCCTGGACGATGCAGGGAGTGGCCCACCTGATCCTGGAGAACGCGGTCAAGGACCGGGCGGCGCAGCCGATGGTGATCGTCTCCACCGACTTCAACGGCCTCCCCGGTGGCAACGAGGGCTACGTCAACGAACTGCGCAACAACATCTTCCCGTTCGTCGAGCAGAACTACCACGTCTCGACCAGGGCGCAGGACCGTGGCTTCGCCGGCTTCTCCGCCGGTGGCAGCCGGGCGTACACCATCATGTACAACCACACCGACCTGTTCGGCTACCACGCGGCGTGGAGTGCGGGCGGTCCGGCAGCCACTCCGGCGCAGGTCGACAGCATGAAGGCGGTGACCGGTGGCATCATGATCGGCACGGGGCTCCAGGACCGGCTGGGCAACATCGCCGAGAACTCCCAGCGCAACGCCGCCGCGCTGCGGGCGGCCGGCGTCGAGCTGGACGAGTACAACGTGCCGGGCGTGCACACCTGGCACGTCTGGCGTCCACTGCTGGACCACTACCTGCGTACCCTGGCCTTCCGGGCCACCACCACCGATCTCGACGTCACCACGTCGCCGGCGGGCGGGTCGCGGCAGACGAGGATCACCGCCACCGCGACCGTCGACGCGGTCAGCACCAGCGTGTCGGCACCGGCCGGCCGGGTTGACTTCTTCGCCGGTGACACGCGCCTCGGGTCGGCCCCGGTGCGCCACGGCGTCGCCCGGTTGACGACGACCGTCCACGGTGAGTTGAACGCGCCGGTGGTCGCCCGCTACCAGGGCGACAAGCTCTTCAACGATTCGCACAGCGAGCCGGTCGACGCCCGGTAGTCCCCGGCTCGACCCCGTACTCCCTGTGGTGGGGAAGCCCCGGCCGCGCACCCCTGGTGAAGCCAGGATGTGCGCGGCCGGGGTGGTTCGTCAGCCGATCACGCGGTGGTGTCGGTGGCGCGCAGCCGCAGCATGGTCCAGGACGCCTGCGGCAGAGTCAGCCCGACGCTGGCGTCGGCGCCGCGTGCCGTGCCGTTGGGGCGCGGCGCGGCGTGGTCCGGACCGTCGGCGGTGTTCTTGGCGTGCAGGTCGGTGCCGCCGACGGTGACGCACTCGATGATGTCGGTGACCTGGGCGCCGGCGACGTCGATGGTCACCTCGGCCGGGGTGTCGAGGGCCCGGTTGACGAGGAAGACGGTCATCTCCCCGGTGCTGTCGTCCCAGGTGGAGACCGCGTCGACCGCGTCGACCTCGCCGTAGCGGTCGGTGGTCGTCGTGCTGCCGTCGCGCAGCACGTCCAGCACGGCGCCCTGGGCGTGCCGGGCGGTGCGGGCGAAGGGGTGGAAGATGGTCTGCCGCCAGGCCGAGCCGCCCGGCTCGGTCATGATCGGTGCGATGACGTTGACGAGTTGGGCCTGGCAGGCCGCTGTCACCCGGTCACTGTGCCGGAGCAGGCTGATCAGCAGGCCGCCGACGACGACCGCGTCGGCCACGCTGTAGTGATCCTCCAGCAGCGGCGGCGCGACCGGCCAGTCCTCGCCGCTCGGGGGCGTGGACGGGGCGGCGGACTGGTACCACACGTTCCACTCGTCGAACGCGATCATGATCTTCTTGGTCGACCGGCGGATCGCCCCCACCGAGTCGGCGATGGCGGTGACGGCGTCGATGTACCTGTCCATCTCCTCGGCCGAGGCGAGGAAGCTGGCCAGGTCGTCGTCGACCGGCTGGTAGTAGGCGTGCAGCGAGATCAGGTCGACGTCGTCGTACGCCTCGGTCAGCACGTCACGCTCCCAGCTGCCGAAGGTCGGCATACCGAGGTGTGAGGAGCCGCAGGCGACGAGTTCGAGATCGGGGTCGAAGCGGCGCATGGCCTTCGCGGTCTGCGCGGCGAGACGCCCGTACTCGGTCGCGCTTCGCTGGCCCACCTGCCACGGGCCGTCCATCTCGTTGCCCAGGCACCACAGCTTGATCCCGTACGGGTCGGTGGCGCCGTTGTCGCGGCGCTGGTCGGCGAGGTGGCTTCCGCCGCGGTGATTGGCGTACTCGAGCAGGTCGACGGCCTCGGCGGTGCCGCGGGTGCCGAGGTTGACCGCCATGATCGGGTCCAGGCCGGCCTTACCGACCCAGCGCATGAACTCGTCGAGCCCGAACGCGTTGGTCTCCAGGCTGTGCCAGGCGAGGTCGAGCCTCGTCGGTCGTTTGTCGACCGGGCCCACGCCGTCCTCCCAGCGATAGGAGGAGACGAAGTTGCCGCCCGGGTAGCGCACCGTGGTGACCCCCAACTCGCGCACCAGTTCGAGGACGTCGCCCCGGAAGCCGTCGGCGTCGGCGCTCGGGTGGCCCGGCTCGTAGATTCCGGTGTAGACGCAGCGACCCAGGTGCTCGACGAACGAGCCGAAGAGCCGGCGTGGCACGGGCGCGACGCGTCGGCGGGGGTCCAGGGTCAGGCGGGCCGTGTTCACGACGTGCTCCGGCGCGCTGTCGGGGTGGGTGTTCAGGGCTGGCTCCCTTCGTGCGCGGTACGACGCGGAGATCTCTACCCGAGCGCCGAGACCGAGGGGTGGTGGAGGCGGTGTGAGCTCTGGACAACGTGATCGCCCTCGATTACGTTGTCGATCGATGTAAACGTTACCGATTACGTTTACGTAAGGGAACACGGCGCCTGGATCAATATCAGGACCAGCTTGTCGCGGTGATTGGGGTGACCGGGTGACCAGTGTTGAGCCGGCGATCGAGGCGACCTACACCGACGCGAACGCCCCCGTCGACGAACGGGTGTCGGATCTGTTGGCCCGGATGACCCGCGAGGAGAAACTCGCGCAACTGGGCAGCACGTGGGCGTTCACCCTGTTGGAGAGCGGGCGGTTCGCGCCGGAGCGGGCCCGGCCGGTGCTGGCGCACGGTCTGGGGCACGTCACCCGCGTCGCGGGCGCGACCAGCCTGAAGGCAGCGCAGGTGGCTCAGGCCGCCAACGCCATCCAGCGGTTCCTGGTGACCGAGACCCGGCTGGGGATCCCGGCGATCGTGCACGAGGAGGTCTGCTCGGGGGTGATGGCCCGCGAGGCGACCATCTTTCCGCAGGCGATCGGCGTCGCGAGCACCTGGGCGCCCGAGCTCAACCGGCAGATGGCCGACGCCGTCCGCGCCCAGATGCGCGCCATGGGCAGCCACCAGGGCCTCTCACCGGTGCTGGACGTGGCGCGCGACCCACGGTGGGGCCGGACGGAGGAGACCTACGGCGAGGACCCGTACCTGGTGTCCCGGATGGGGGTGGCGTTCGTCCGGGGCCTACAGGGCGCCGACCTGACCGACGGTGTGCTCGCCACCGCCAAGCACTTCGTCGGGTACGGGGCGTCCGAGGGTGGGTTGAACTGGGCGCCGGCGCATCTGCCGCCGCGGCTGCTGCGCGAGGTGTACCTGTACCCGTTCGAGGCGGCGGTCCGCGAGGGTGGGCTCCAGTCGGTGATGGCCGGCTACCACGAGCTCGACGGCGTCCCCTGCCACGCCAACCAGGAACTCCTCGCCGACGTGCTCCGTGGGCAGTGGGGCTTCACGGGCAGCGTGGTCTCCGACTACTTCGCCGTCAACGACCTCCACACGTACCACCACTTCGCCCCGGACAAGCAACAGGCCGCGGCGGTGGGTCTCGGCGCGGGCGTGGACGTCGAGCTGCCGGCGACGGACGCGTACGCGGACGCCCTCAGCCGCGCCCTGGACGCCGGCGAGGTCAGCGAGGCCCACCTCGACGAGGCGGTCTCGCGGGTCCTTCGGCACAAGGTCGAACTCGGGCTCTTCGAGAACCCGTACGTCGACGAGGACGCGGCCACGACGACGGTGAACGCCGAACGGCACCGGGACGTGGCGCTGGAGATCGCCCGCCGCAGCATCGTCCTGCTCAAGAACGACGGCGTCCTGCCGCTGCTCAGGGAGGCCGGAACTGTCGCGCTCATCGGCCCGAACGCGGACAACGCCCGGCACCTGCTCGGTGACTACTCGTTCGTGGCCCACATCGAGGCGTTGATCGCCGCGCGTGAGCGGCGCGGGCTGCTCGGCGAGATGATGACGATCCCGGACGACCTGGAGATCGACGAGAGCATCGGCGGGGTGCCGACGGTGCGCGACGAACTCGCGGCGCGGCTCGGCGAGCGGCTGCGCTTCGCCCCGGGCTGCGACGTGCTCGATCCGTCGACGGAGGGGTTCGCCGAGGCGGTCGCGGTGGCCGCGGCAGCCGACGTCGCGGTGCTGGTGCTGGGTGACCGCTCGGGGGTGACGCTCGGGACCACCACGGGGGAGTCGCGGGACCGCTCCAGTCTGGACCTGCCGGGCGTGCAGGAAGAGCTGGTCCGGGCCGTCGTCGCCACCGGTACGCCCGTCGTGGCGGTGCTCGTCGCCGGCCGACCTGTCGGCAGTGACGTCCTGCACGAGGAGTGCGCCGCGGTGCTGATGGCCTGGCTGCCGGGGGAGACCGGGGCGCGGGCGATCGCCGAGGTGCTCCTCGGCGAGGTGAACCCGAGCGGGAAGCTGCCCATCTCGTACCCCCGTGGTGTGGGTCAGATCCCCGTCTTCTACGGCCACAAGGTCTCCGGCGGACGGTCGCACTGGCATGGCGACTACGTGGATTCGCCGGTCGCCCCGCGCTACGTCTTCGGCCACGGCCTCGGGTACACCTCGTTCGCGATCGACGACGCCGTGGTGGAGAGCGCGCAGGTCCGCGCCGGGGACAGCGTCGGGGTCGAGGTCACGGTCACCAACACCGGGCAGCGGGCGGGGGAGCAGGTCGTGCAGCTCTACGTCCGGGACCCGCAGGCGACGATCACCCGGCCGGTGCTGGAGCTGAAGGCCTTCGCCCGTGTCGCGCTGCCCGCCGGTGTGCGGGCGGCGGTGCGGTTCGCGCTCCCCACCGGCCAGCTCGGTTTCTACGACCGGAGCATGGCCTACGCGGTGGAGGCCGGGCAGATCGAGGTGTACGTCGGTTTCTCGGCTGCCGACCACACCCACGCCGGCACCTTCGTCATCACCGCGGACCCGGGCCAGCCGACGCCGAAGGTGTTTACCGGGACGGCAGAAGTTCGACAACTGTGATCGCTCACCCGGTCCCGGGAATGGTTCTTGACACAGCGTGCCGTCCCGTTGTCAACGAGTAGGACCAGTGCGGAAAACGGGGCGCCGCTTCGTCCGCCGGGAGAGTGCGCCGATCGCGTTCCCGGCACGGCAACTGATGGTCACCGCGCCCTTGCGTACATGCGGTTAGTGGCCTCTTCTCCACTGTCGACTATGGGCGAAGAGGTCTTGTGCTCGTAATCGTTCTCCGTTACGTTGGCAACATCCTGGAAACGTAACCGATAACGATTGCAGTCCAGAGAGAGCGGGCATGATTGAAGCCAATGCGCCGGTAACAATGAGTGATGTCGCCCGAGTCGCCGGCGTTTCCACCGCCACCGTCTCGCGGGTCGTCAACGGTCATTACGGCGTCAGCGCTCGCACGGTCGCTCAGGTTCGATCCGCCATCGACCAACTCGGTTACGAGTCGAGTCTGGTGGCCAGCAGTCTCCGGCGCAGCCGCACCAACGTTCTGGGTCTCGTCGCGCACAGCTTCCAGTCGTACACGGCAGAGGTGCTCAAGGGCGTCATGAAGGCGCTGAGCCGCTCCGGCTTCGATCTGATCATCTACGCCAACAGCGACCTCTACGGCTCCTATTCGGAGGGCTGGGAGCAGCGGCACCTCACCCGGCTGTCCGGCACCCTCACCGACGGGTGCATCGTCGTCACGCCCTGGGGTGAGGTCCGCAGCCGCACGCCGGTCGTGGCCATCGACCCGGTGCGGGGCTCGACGGCGCCGTCGGTGATGGCCGACAACCTCGCGGGCGCCACCACCGCGGTCGAGCACCTGCTCGGGCTGGGCCACCGGCGCATCGGGTTCATCGCCGGGCGCGACAGTCTGGCCTCGGCCTGGTCGCGGGAGGAGGGATACCGGGCCGCGCTGACCAACGCCGGTGTGCCGTTCGACCCGACGCTGATCGGTCGAGGGGACTTCAACCCGGAGTCGGCGACCCCCCTGGCGCGGGTCCTGCTGCAACGACCGGACCCACCATCGGCGATCTTCGCGGCGAGCGACGGAATGGCCCTCAAGGTCCTTGAGGTCGCCCGGGAGTTGGGGTTCTCCGTGCCGGGGGACCTGTCCGTCGTCGGGTTCGACAACATTCCCGAGTCGGCGTCGACCGAGCCAGGCCTGACCACTGTGGACCAGTCGATGTACCAGCTGGGCTACGAAGCCGCCCGGATGCTGAAGTCACTGGTGACCGGCGAGTGGGACGAGCCACGCCAGATCGTGCTCCCGACCAGCCTCGTCGTGCGCAGCTCGACCGCACCACCAACGAGCGCGGCACGACCATGACATCCGCCCATGGACGCGCAAGCCTGATCGCTCCCGACAGGGCGATCAGGTCGGCTGTGCCCGTGGCAGCAGCCTGAAGGAGGTGCACGCAGCACACACGGCCAGATCCACCGTTGAGTTGAGCCGGTCAGTCGGGTCGCATCCGCTGCCGGCACATGAAAGGAGTGGAGCGTGACTACCGAACAGTATCATGGGCGCTTACGCCGTCCGGGCGTACGTCGACGGCTCTCGGCGGCGTTCACCGCCGGAGTCATCGCCACCGCGGCGGTTCTCCTCGCGCCGCAGCCAGCAGCGGCGGACACGCCGTGGCTGGACGTCTCCGAGGACCGCTACGCCTCGTTCACCGTCCCGGCGGCGTACGTCCAGGAGAAGCTGGGCACCGTCTCGCAGGTCGTCGTCGAGGGGAACTTCGGGCCGTCCGCCAGCTGGGCGGAGTTTGGTCTGACCCGCCGGGGTGACGTCTGGTCGGGCGTTCTCGGCGCGCTGGAGCCCGGACTGTACAACTACCAGCTCACCGCCGACGACACCTTGACCATCAAGGACCCGACGAACAGCACCGGTGTCGCTTCCGACCCGCTGCTGAGCACCTTCCTCGTCGCTGGTGACTCGGCGCGGTGGCTGGTCGACGCGCCAGCTGGCACCGGCGGAAAGATCGAGACGCTGACCTACCGCACCGGGAACGCGCAGCGCTCGGCGGTGGTCTGGACACCACCGGGTTACGCGGCCAAGGGCCACAAGGGTTACCCGGCGCTCTTCCTGCAGTCGGGTGACGGTGTCGCCGCCACCGACTGGCTCGATCTCGGTCGGTCCAAGCAGATCCTCGACAACCTCTCGGCCGCGGGCGCGATGAGCCCGATGGTCGTGGTGATGAACAACGCCGACGTTTCGGACGACAGGGAGGTGAAGGACCTCCGCAAGGCGGTCACCGACACCTACCGGGTCCTTCGCGACCCGGCGCACCAGGCGATAGCGGGTGTGTCAGACGGTGGCACGCAGGCGTTGCGGGCCGCGCTCACCAAGCCGGGCCAGTTCGGTCACGTCGGCTGGTTCTCGGGCAGCTCGGCTCCGGATATCGACCGGAAGGACGCCAGGGCGATCAACCGCAGCGTCAAGCTGCTGCGCCTGTACACGGGCAACGTCACCGACCCCGCGTACAACGCCACCTACCGGCTGACGAAGGCGCTGGACCGCGCCGACGTCAGGTTCGAGTTCGACGGGGTCAACCCGGACGGCGGCGCGAACTGGACCACCTGGCAGGAGAACCTCGTCGACTTCCTGCCGCGGCTGTTCCGCGACGTGCGGGACCACGGGCCGAGCCCTGGTCACCAGCCGCTCAAGCGGGAGTTCACGCCACCGCCGGCCGGCACCACCCCGACACCCTTCGTCACCGAGGACGGGTTCGTCACCTTCGAGACGACCACCGACTTCACCGCCGCCCAGCACGTCACGGTCTGGGCGAACGTCGCGCCGGGCGGCAGTTGGCTGCGACTGCCGCTGCACCGCGACGGTGACCGGTGGCGGGCGACAGTGGGCCCACTGAAGCCCTGGTTCTACTACTACCGGCTGATCGTGGACCGGGTCGCGGTCAAGGACACCTCCAACCCGACGAAGGTGACCACCGAACCGATGTGGAGCACCTTCCTCATCCCCGGGCCCGGCGCTCGACTGCTGTCGGACGTGCCCGCCGGTCAGGGCGGAACTGTCGAGAGCATGACCTACTCCAGCACCGTGGCCGGTCAGGACCGCACCGCGCTGGTGTGGACCCCGCCGGGGTACGACCCGGGCCGGGAGCAGCCGTACCCCGTCCTCTACCTGCAGCACGGCGGCGGCCAGAACTACACCGACTGGGTCGAGATGGGCCGGGCCAAGCAGATCCTCGACCACCAGTTCCTCGACGGCGACCTCACGCCGATGGTGGTCGTGATGGGCAACGGCAACTCCTCGAACTTCAACCGGGAGTTGCGGGAGAACATCGTCCCGACGGCCCGATCCCGCTACCACATCTCCAGCAACCCGTCCCAGCAGGCCCTCGCCGGCCTGTCGATGGGCGGCGGGCAGGCGTTCGGGGTGCTGAAGGCCTTCCCGGGCGAGTTCGCCTACGTGGCGGCGTTCTCGGCCGGCTTCGGCAGCAGCACCGGCGTCGACGCGGCGGCGATCAACAACGGCACCAGGATGCTGCGCGTGTACGTCGGTGACCAGACCGACTTCGTGTACCCGAGCTTCATGGCATCGCTGACCACGATGGACAACCTCGGTATCCGCTACGAGTTCGACGGGGTCACCCCCGGGCCGCACGGCTGGGACGTGTGGCAGAAGAACCTCATCGACCTGGCGCCGCGTCTGTTCAAGCGCTAGGAGCCGTTCCAGGCGACGCCACCGGGAGCAGGTTTCCTGCCCCGGTGGCGCCCGCCACGGTACGGCCGACCCCTCCGCACCGCCACCCGAAGGGAACCACCTCAATGAAGAGAAGACGGATACTCGCCACGGTTGCCATGCTCGCGGTCGGGACCGGCCTCGCGGCCTGCTCGTCCGACGAGGGCGGCAGCGACGCGAGCAATTGCACGAACACCATCACCAAGAAGGACCTGCCGGTCGTGACGATGTGGGGGTGGTACCCCAACACCCAACTCGTCGTCGACAACTTCAACAAGGCGAACAACGAGGTGCAGGTCTGCTGGACCAACGTCGGGCAGGGCGGGGACGAGTACGACAAGTTCCAGACGGCGATCTCGGCGGGCACCGGGGCGCCCGACGTGATCATGGTCGAGGCGGACCGGATCCCGACCTTCCAGATCCAGGGCGCGCTCGTCGACATCAAGCAGTACGGCTACGACGCGGTCAAGGCCAACTACAGCGAGGGTGCCTGGAAGGACGTGTCGGTCGGTGACGCGGTCTACGGCGTGCCGGTCGACGGCGGCCCGATGGGCATGATCTACCGCAAGGACATCTTCGACAAGTACAAGGTCACCCCACCGAAGACCTGGGCCGAGTACGAGCAGGCCGCGCAGAAGGTCAAGGACGCCGGCGGTCCACTCTTCGGGGACTTCGGCGCGAACGTCCCGGCGGTCCTGATGGCGCTCCAGATCCAGAAGGGCGCCACGCCCTTCACCTTCGATCCGGCGCAGCCGAAGGCGATCGGTGTGAAGCTCAACGACCAGGCGTCCAAGGACGTGTTGGACTACTGGGGTGGCCTGGCCAAGAAGGGCCTGGTCGGCACGGAGAACCAGTTCACCCCGGAGTACATCTCCGGCGTGATCAACGGCAACTACGCGACGTACATCTCGGCGGCGTGGGCACCCGGCTACCTCACCGGCGCGGGCGTCGGCAAGGGCCAGGACACCGGCAAGTTCGCGGTGGCGCCGCTGCCGCAGTGGGACCTGGCCAACCCGGTGCAGGTGAACTGGGGCGGGTCGGCGTTCTCGGTGACCAAGCAGGCGAAGAAGCCGGAGTTGGCCGCGAAGGTCGCCTACGGGCTCTACGCCGACAAGGAGTCGCTCACCGACGGCTGGACCAACCAGATCATCTTCCCGTTGAACCTCACGGCGCTCAAGGATCCCGCCTTCGTCGACCTGAAGGTGGCGTTCTTCGGTGGCCAGCAGGCGAACAAGGAGGTCTACGTCCCCGCCGCCGACGCCTACAAGGGCGTCCAGTACGCCCCCTTCGGCCAGTACTACCTGGACGCCATGGAGAAGCAGGTCAGCGAGGTCATCAAGGGGTCCATCACCGGATCGCAGGCTGCCGACCGGCTCCAGGAGGACGTGGCGAAGTACGCCAAGGAACAAGGCTTCACCGTTCAGTGACCGGCTGGGTGGGCCGCGCCGGCACCGGGCGGCCCACCATCCCCCTCAGCGTCCACGTCCCGGAGACCACAATGACATCCCTGACCGAGAAGCGCGCAGCGCGTACACCGCCTGAGACGCGCGAGATCCGTGGCAAGGTACACCTTCGCGAGCACCTGATGGGATGGCTCTTCGTCGGGCCGTTCGGGGTCGTGTTCCTGGCGTTCCTCATCGCGCCGCTGGCGTACGCGCTGTATCTCAGCCTTTTCCAGAAGAAGCTGATCGGCGGCACCAGCTTCGTCCTCTTCGACAACTACGTGAAGGCGTTCACCGACCCGAGCTTCCTGTCCGGGGCGTGGTTCGTCATCCGCTTCTCGCTCGTCTCGATCCCGGTCCAGATCATCATCGCGCTCGCGATGGCGCTCATCCTGGACTCGGTGACCACCCTGTTCGCCCGCTTCTCCCGCCTCATGATCTTCCTCCCGTACGCGATCCCGACGGTCATCGGCGCGGTGATGTGGGGGTTCCTCTACAGCAAGGGCTTCGGCCCGCTCACCGACATCTTCGGGCTCTTCGGCGCCACCGCACCGGACTTCCTGAGCAGCGACCTGATCTTCTACGGGCTGCTCAACGTCGTCACCTGGCAGTGGGCTGGCTATTACATGATCATCCTGTACGCCGCCCTGCAGGGCGTCGACCCGACGCTCTACGAGGCGGCCCGGATGGACGGCGCCGGGCGGTGGCAGATCGCGACGCGGATCAAGATCCCGCTGATCGCGCCCGCGCTGATCCTGATCCTGGTCTTCTCGCTCATCGGCACCCTGCAGTTCTTCAACGAACCGCAGATCCTGCGTTACCTCGCCGCAGGCGCGATCGGCTCGGACTTCACACCGAACATGTACGCGTACCAGCAGGCGTTCTCGCTCGCCAACTTCAACTACGGGTCCGCGATCTCCTTCGCCCTCGGCGGGATCGTGTTCATCTGCGTGTACGCCTTCCTGTTCTTCACCCGCAAGCGGAGGAGCTTCCTCTGATGACCGACCACACGAGCGTCCGCGCAGGCGCCCGCAGACCGCAGCGCTATCTCCCGATGCAGATCCTGCTCGGCTTCCTGGTGATCTACTTCCTCGTACCGTTCTGGTGGGTCATCGTCAACAGCTCCAAGGACGCGCCGGGCCTGTTCGGCGGCGGCAACACCCTCTGGTTCACCGACCAGATCGACTACCTCGGCAACCTCAGGCAGCTCTTCACCTACGACGGTGGCATCTACCTGCGGTGGATCCTCAACTCCACCCTGTACGCCATCGCCGGTGGAGTCGGCGCCACGGTCCTGGCGGTGATGGCCGGCTACGGCTTCGCCAAGTACCGGTTCGCGGCCCGGCGCTTCAGCTTCGCCGTCGTGCTCGGCGCGCTGATGGTGCCCGCCACCGCCCTGGTCATCCCGACCTTCATCATGTTCTCCCGGCTCGGCCTGACGAACACGGTCTGGGCGGTGATCCTCCCGTCGCTGCTCAACCCGTTCGGCGTCTACCTGATGCACGTGTACGCGCGCGACGCGGTGCCCGACGAGCTCCTGGACGCGGCGCGTGTCGACGGTGCGGGGGAGATGCGGACGTTCTTCCAGATCGCCCTTCCCCTGATGCGTCCCGCGGTGGTCACCGTGCTGCTGCTGTCGGCGGTGGCGTCCTGGAACAACTACTTCCTGCCCCTGGCCATGCTCTCCGACAACCGGCTCTTCCCGGTCACCGTCGGCCTCGGCCTCTGGCAGGGGATCGCCTCCGCGAACAACGCGGGAACCACCTCGCTGTGGAGCCTCATCATCCTGGGCTCCCTGGTGTCCGTGATCCCACTGATCATCGCGTTCTTCAGCCTCCAACGACACTGGCGCGGCGGCCTGTCCGTCGGAGGTCTCCGGTAACCACGCCGGTGCCACCGGCCATTGCATTACCCGCGCATGGATCGCCGCACTGGACGCGGCCGGACGGATGACAGAGAGGTGTGCTGATGTCGACGACGAATCGACCGCTGCGCAGCGGGCAGTGGTTCGGTGCGGAGGGCCGCAACGGATTCATCCATCGGTCCTGGATGCGCAATCAGGGGTTCGCTGACGACGTCTTCGACGGTCGCCCGGTGATCGGCATCGCCACCACCTGGTCGGAGCTGACGCCCTGCAACGCCCACCTGCGCGACCTGGCCGAATCGGTGAAGCGGGGGGTGTGGGAGAGCGGCGGCCTGCCGCTGGAGTTTCCGGCGATGAGTCTGGGTGAGCCGCTCATGCGACCCACGACCATGCTGTACCGCAACCTGCTGGCGATGGAGCTGGAGGAGTCGGTCCGCGCCAACCCGCTCGACGGGGTGGTCCTGCTCTCCGGCTGCGACAAGACCACCCCCGGTCTGCTGATGGGAGCGGCGAGCGTCGACCTGCCGACCCTGATGTTGACCGGCGGCCCGATGCTCAACGGCAAGTTCCGGGGTCAGGACATCGGCTCGGGCACTGTCGTGTGGCGCTTCACCGAGGAGATGCGGGCCGGCCGGATGACCGCTGCCGACTGCTCCGAGGCGGAGGTCGGCATGTCCCGCAGCCGGGGTCACTGCATGACCATGGGTACCGCCTCCACGATGGCCTGCGTGACCGAGGCGTTGGGCGTGCAACTGCCGGGGGCGGCCGCCGTGCCGGCGGTCGACTCGCGGAGGTACGCGCTCGCGCACGCCGCCGGACGCCGGATCGTCGCCATGGTCGAACAGGACCAACGGCTGTCCTCGGTGCTCACCAGGCAGGCGTTCGAGAACGCGGTACGGGTGAACGCCGCGATCGGCGGCTCCACCAACGCGGTCGTCCACCTGCTCGCGATCGCCGGACGCCTCGGCGTCCCGCTGTCGTTGGCGGACTTCGACACGCTCACCGCCGACGTGCCGATGCTCGTCAACCTCATGCCGTCCGGGAAGTACCTGATGGAGGACTTCGCCTACGCGGGCGGCCTTCCGGTGGTGATGAAGGAGTTGGCCCCGCTGCTGCACATGGATCACGTCACCGTCAGCGGCAGGAGCGTGGCGGAGAACGTCGACGGCGCCCAGTGCTGGAACCGGGACGTCATCGGCACCCTGGAGGAGCCGTTCCAGCCCGCCGGCTCGGGCACCGTGGTGCTGCGCGGGTCGCTCGCGCCGTCCGGGGCGGTACTGAAGGTCTCCGCCGCCTCCGCGAACCTCCTCACCCACACCGGCCCGGCGCTGGTCTTCGACCGGATCGAGGAGTACGTCGCCGCCGCCGACGACCCGGACCTCGACGTCACCCCCGACACGGTGATCGTCGTCCGCAACGCCGGCCCACGGGGTTACCCCGGCTTCCCGGAGGTGGGCAACGTGCCCATGCCACGACGACTCCTCGCCGACGGCATCACGGACATGGTGCGGATCTCCGACGCCCGGATGAGCGGTACCGGCTACGGCACCTGCATCCTGCACGTGGCACCGGAGGCGTCAGTGGGTGGCCCGCTTGCGCTTGTCCGTACCGGCGACCTGGTCTCCGTCGATGTTCCGACGCGCCGGCTGGATCTCCTGGTCGACGACGGGGAACTCGCCCGGCGCCGCGCCGCCTGGCAGCCTCCGCAGCCGGTGGCCGACCGGGGTTGGGTACGGCTGTACAGCGAGCACGTCCTGCAGGCCGACAGCGGCGCCGACCTCGACTTTCTCGTCGGCGGCAGCGGCAGCGCGGTGCCCCGTCACTCACACTGACGACCACGGACGGACGAGGTCCACGAGGAACTGATCCCATGGAAGAACGGACGGGCCGCCAGTGCGAGTTCACGCAAAGGCCGCTGTGACAGCGGCCGACCGGCCACCGGTCATGGCCGACGTCGCTCGCCTGGCGGGCGTGTCACATCAGACGGTGTCCCGGGTCATCAACGGGGCGCCCAGCATCAGACGCGAGACACGGGAACGGGTCCTCGAGGCCATCCGTCGGCTCGACTACCGGCCCAACACGGCCGCCCGCGCGTTGGTGCGCGGGCGGTCCGGGATGATCGGCATCATCGGCACGGCCCGGACGCTGTTCGGCCCGACGAGCATCCACCGCAGCGTCGAGGACGCCGCCCGCGCGGCCGGCTACTTCGCCACCTCGGTGAGCCTCTCCGAGGTGACCGTACGGGCGCTCAGCGACGCCACCGAACACCTCATGCGCGTGGGCGTGGAGGGCGTCGTGATGATCGCCGGCAACGACGAGGCGCTCGAGGTGGTGCGGATGACGCGCTCGGGTGTCCCCTTCGTCGTGGTGGAGGGCGACCTGTCCCGGGCCAGCGTGACCGTCGGTGTCGACCAGGTGCTCGGTGCCCGGATGGCCACCGAACACCTCCTCGATCTGGGGCACCGGGAGATCGTGCACGTGAGTGGCCCGCTCAACTGGGCCGAGGCCCGCGCCCGCCTCGCCGGTTGGCGTCAGGCGATGAGTGCGGCGGGCCTGCGCCCGCCGGAGCCGGTCGAGGGCGACTGGCGGGCGCACAGCGGCTACGTCGCCGGGCTGCGGATCGGTGCGATGCGCGCGACCACCGCGGTGTTCGCCGCCAACGACCAGATGGCCATCGGCGTGCTGCGTGCGCTGCACGAGCGCGGCCGGCGGGTGCCACACGACATCTCCGTCGTCGGATTCGACGACGTCCCCGAGGCGCCCTACCTCATCCCGCCGTTGACGACGGTCCAGCAGGATTTCGATGCTGTCGGTCGCCGGGCCATCACCGCTGTCACCCAGGCCATCGACGACACCGTGCCGCAGCGCCTACCGCTGGTCATCCCCAAGCTCGTGGTACGGCAGAGCACGGCGCCACCCACCCGCACCGACCGGTGAGCGGTGCCGGGGTGCGCGAACGGGCGGGAGCCCCGGCCTGTGGCCAGGGCTCCCGAGACCACGATGGTCCAGGTGCTCAGAGGGTGAACACCACTGTGGAGATGCTGCGCGCGCCGACGTTGATGGTGGCCTGACCGCCGTTGACGGTGGTCGGTTGGCTGGCCGCGTTGGCGTTCTGCGAGGTGAGGTAGTGCTCGGCCCGGCTGACGTTCTGCGGTGCCTGGATCACGGCGTTGTTGACCGCGCTGTTGGAACGGTTGAGGATCACCAGGGTGATCTTCCCGTCGCCCTGGTAGGCCGTCACCTCCAGCGGCGAGGCCTTCGAGCTCTTGGTCAGGGCGACCCGCTGGTAGCCGGGGCGCACGTACTTGGCGTACTGGGAGAAGGCGTACCCGCGCTTGAGCGGGGCGCCCGCGACGGTGCCGAACGCCGACTCGCCGTCACCGATGAAGGAGTAGTAGCGCTTGCCGTACCACCAGATGTAGGCGTTCCAGTTGGCCTCCATCGACTTGTGCACGGTGCGCATGATGTCGTCCAGCGTCTCGTTCCAGACCGCCGTGTTGGCGGGGTTGCCCCAGATGTTGGAGCCGCCCCCGTCGGCGGCGTGCAGGTTCCACTCGGTCATCCACACCGGCTTGTTGTGCTGCTCCGCCAGGGAGTACGGCCGCAGCCGGCCCGACTCCTCGGTGCCGTACAGGTGCCCGCCGATGTAGCCGATGTTGTTGCGGGCGGTCGCGTCGTTGAGGGTCGGGTCGGTGAAGGTGTAGTTCATGTTCACCGCTTCGGCGACCATCAGCCTGGTGTTCTGCACCCTCGCGCCCTGGTCGCGGACGAAGGTGCGTAGCTCGGTGCCGCTCCAGTCCATCGAGTCGTAGTCCGGGTGCCAGTCGGGCTCGTTCTGCACCGACGTGACGTCGACGGTCACGCCCTGGCCGCGCATGTACTGCACGTAGCTGTTCAGGTGGTTGGCGTAGTCGTCGTAGTAGTCCGTCTTCAGCTTGCCGCCGTTGACCCGGCTGTTGTTCGTCTTCCACGCCGCCGGGGCGGTCCACGGCGAGGCGAGGATCTTCACGTTGGACCCGTACGACTTCGCCGTCTTCAACGAGTTCACGTGCGTGGCCCACTCGCTGGAAACCGGTGACAGGCCGGTGCGCACGATGGACAACCCCAACTGGTTGGCGCCCATCCCGACCAACGTCTGGGTGTCAGTTGTCGACCATGCGCTGCCCCAGATGGATTGCGCGGCCCCGAAGCCGTCGACCGTCTGGTACCGGGTCGCGCTGTTGACCGTGATGTCGGCCGGCCCGTTCGGGGGTGGGGTGGTGGTCGGCGGGGTGGTGGGCGGTTCGGTGGGCCCCGTGCCACCGGTGCAGGCCACCCCGTTCAACGAGAACGTGCCCGGCTCGGGGTTGCTGCCGGTCCACGAGCCGTTGAAACCGAACGAGACCGTCCCGTTGGTCGGGATGGCGCCGTTGTAGCCGACGTTCTTGGCGGTGACGGCGGCGCCGCTCTGGGTCACCGTCGCGTTCCACGCCTGCGTGACCGTCTGTCCGGCGTCGTAGCGCCAGGTCAGTGTCCAACTCGTCACCGCGTCACCGAGATTGGTGATGGTGACGTTCGCGCCGAATCCGCCCTGCCACTGCGACGACACGCTGTAGTTCACCGAACAGCCGGCCGCCGCGGCTCCCGCCGGCACCGCCACGGCGACCGCCGCCGACGCCAGCAGGACGGTGCCGGCCGACACCAGGGCGGTGTGTGTCACTCGTCTTCTTCTCATGAGTCTCCTCCGGAGATGGTGGTGGTATCCACGCCTCGGGAGGGCTCGTCTGCGGTGAGATTCAGCGACGGTCGGACGGTGGAGAGTTGGGAGCGCTCCCAGGTGTTGATCCCAGGAAGTGTATTCGGATAACGAATCCTGTCAATGCGCTGAGGCTGGGACCGGAGGGTGCCGTTACCGGCCGCAGGTCCCGCACTTCCCACGTGTGCGCAGGTGGTAGTCGGTGGACGCGACGACCAGACCCAACCCCATGACGAGGTACGCCGAGATCGCCACCCACAGGAACGCGTCGGAGAACTCGCTGGGCGAGCCCGAGATCACCTGCACCATCCCCATGCCGAAGTAGGCCACGATGCCCGCGCCGAGCCCGAAGCCGGGCACCAGCAGCAGCAGCCGAGGAATCGCGCGGCCCGCCACCAGCGGCACCCAACCGGGCCAGACCTCACCCCAGTGGTGCACCAGCGCGAGCGGCAACAGCACTCCCGCCAGCACCAGCCCGATCTCCAGCCCGAGCAGTGAGGCGTCCTGATCGACGCTGTCGAATCCCACCACGAACTGGGCCGCGAACCGGGTCACGAGACCACCCACCGCGGCGTACGCGGCCCAGCGCGCCCACCGCGCGGGCGTCGAGCGCCGCGCACCCGGCCGGACGGTCCGGCAGCAGTCCGGGCAGTCGCCCCGGGTGCGCCGCTGGTAGCGAGCGGTGGTCAGACCGAGCAGGACCGCTCCGGTGACACAACCGAGCCGGCTGGCGAACGCCGTCGAATCGAAGTACGGGCCGACGGTGAACAGCAGGAAGCCCACCAGTTCCGGCAGGAGGATCGCGGCCGCCGCGACGAGCGACCCGGCGACCGTCCAGGCGAGCCCCGCGAGGGCGGGCCGCCAGGTCGGCACCCACTCCAGGGCAACCGCCAGCCCGCCCGCCGCCGCGCACAACAGCACCGACCACCAGCCGGTGAAACCGAGCAGGTCCACTCCCAGCCGCCCGAACTCCGGAGCTTCGCCGATCGTCCACGCCAGACGTACGCCCCCGTATGCCACGGCCCAGCCGAGCACTGCGTACGTCAGCCCGTGGGCACCCCGACCGGTGATTGGTGTCGATGCCGCCATGCACCCGATCCTTCCGGCGTCCGGTGGTGGGCGAACCCCGCTGGCAGGGGACCGCCCTCCCTCCCGGGAGGGACGCTGCTCAGCTGACGGTGCGCACCGTCCGCTCAGCGTGAGCGGGTGACACCGAAGGGTCTGCTGTGGAGCGGCCGGGTGTGGTGCGGATCCCCGACCTTCTATACCGTGGCACGGTCACGGGCGGTCACTTCCTCCACCTGGGCCGTCCCGGGGACACCGTCGCGTACGCATACATACGGGGGTTTCGTCGTGACCAAGGAGATGTCGACGGGCGGCCGGCCCGGAGCCGGTGCTGCTGGCAGTCCACAGAAGATCGACACGTCGGTGCCGCATTCGGCGCGGATCTGGAACTACTGGCTCGGTGGCAAGGACAACTTCGCTGTCGACCGCGAGGCCGGGGACCAGTACCGGCAGGTCTTCCCCGGCGTCGTCGACGTGGCCCGGGCCTCCCGGCAGTTCCTGGTCCGCTCGACCATGTTCCTCGCCGCCGATGCCCGCATCCGCCAGTTCCTCGACGTCGGCACCGGGCTGCCGACCGCCAACAACACCCACGAGGTGGCCCAACGGATCGCACCGGACGCGCGGATCGTCTACGTCGACAGCGACCCGCTGGTGCTGGTGCACGCCCGTGCCCTGCTGGTGGGCACCGCCGAGGGACGGACCGCCTACATCGACGGCGACCTGCACGACCCGGCGGCGGTGATCGCCGAGGCTGGCAAGACGCTCGACTTCGCGCAGCCGATCGGCCTCATCCTCAGTGGCGTGATGGGCCACGTGCCCGACTACGAGACGGCCCGCTCGATCACCCGGCAGCTGGTGGCGGCGCTGCCGAGCGGCAGTTACCTCTCACTGAACGACGGCACGAGCCTGATCAGCGCCGAGATGCAGCAGGCGCAGGACGACTACAACGACAGCGGGGCGACTCCGTACACGCTGCGCTCGCCGGAGCAGATCGCCGGCTTCTTCGACGGGCTGGAGCTGGTCGCGCCCGGCGTCGTGCCGTGCCCGCAGTGGCGACCCGACGACGCGGTCGACACGCCTGTCGACATCGACGCCTTCGGCGGGGTGGGCCGCAAGCCCTGACGCTGGCTGGGCGCGTCTAGACGGCGCCGGACAGGTAGTCGCGACGACGCCGCGGTTCGAACTTCTCGATCGCGTACCGCAGCATGACCCGTGGCATCACCCGGTAGCGGCGGGCGAGGAACTCCTCCTCCGCCGCTCTGTCCCGGTTGCCCACCTCGCGCAGCATCCAGCCCACCGCCTTGCGGACGAGGTCGTGCGGATCGTGCAGGAGCCGGTCCCCGAGTCGGAAGGTCCACTCGAAGTCACCGACCTTGATGAAGGCGAAGGTCGCCATGATGGCTATGCGGCGGTCCCACACCAGGCTCGACCCGGCCAACCGGTCCAGGACGCTCCGGTCCCGGTCGATCAACCAGGGCCCGACGATGTACGGCGCGGACGAGTCCACCAGGTCCCAGTTGTTGATGTGGCAGGTGTTGGCCAGGACGGTGTCGAAGATCTGGCCGCGTTCCCGCTCGTCGCCAGTGCTGAACTTGCGGACCAGGATGAAGAGCGCGGTCAGCCGCTCCTCGTGCACGTCACCGCTGAGCAGCCGCGTCGTCTCGGCCACGGTGAGGTCACGCCAGTAGCGGGCGGCGACCGTGCGCTGGTCCGGCACGGAGACCCCGATGGCCCGGTCACCCTCTCCGTACCCACCGGCGACCATCTGCAGGAACCGGCTCGACGCCTCGGCTCGACCTGGATCGGCGAGGCTGGCGAGTTCCCGACGCACGTCGCGGATGGTGGCCATGACCGTCCAGATTACCGGGGAGCAAACGGCGCGGGACGGACGTTCGCTGCCGGATGACTGGCGCTCGCCGGTGATGCTGCGCTCCGCCGTCCTGCTCGGCGGACACGCAGGCCGCCAGGCCCTGAGCATGGTGTCAGTGGGTGATTCAGGGGGTAGGACCACTGTTGCTGACGACCGCCCTGGAGCGGGAGCGGCCGGGCTTCTGCCGAGGCGCCGGCCATGCCGGAATCCTCCCATTCCGGCGGAGCCGATCGAGGAGGGCGTACTGCCATGACGCTGCCGACCATGAGTCCCGCCGAGGCGCTGGCCGAACTGGGCCGGGTCAGACTCGACGAGATCAGCCTCGACGACATGCTGCTCCGGGTCGCCGAACTTGCCAACCGGAGCATTCCCGGGACGAGGGAGGTGACGGTCACCCTGGTTCGAGGTCGCGTCGGTTGGACCGGGGCGTTCACCGGCGAGTTGGCCCGGCAGTTGGACGAGTGGCAGTACGACCAGCACCGCGGCCCGTGCCTGGATGCCTCCGCCAGCGGTGACACCATCTCGGTGCCGGACATGGCCACCGAAGATCGCTGGCCGGCCTGGGCGGAGAGGGCTCGGGCCGCCGGGGTGCGAAGCTCCCTCTCGGTCGGGCTCCCCATCCAGGGGTCGGTGGTCGGTGCGCTCAACGTCTACAGCGATTCGGCGAACGCGTTCGAGCCGTCCTCGGTGGCCAGTGCGGAAGGCTTCGCCGCGTACGCGGCGGTGGCCCTGGCCAATGCGCACCTGTATGACAACGCCGCCACGACGGCGGCGCAGATGCAGGAGGCGATGCGGAATCGGGCGGTGATCGAGCAGGCCAAGGGGATCATCATGGGGAGCCGGCGGTGCTCGCCGGAGGAGGCGTTCGCGCTGCTGTCGAAGATCTCTCAGGACACCAACCGGAAGGTGCGCGAGGTCGCCGAGACCCTTGTCGCCCAGGCGGTCGGTAAGGCTCGGGGATGACTCTCGGGGTGGCTGTCCCCCGACGCCGCACTGCGCGATGACAGGGTCGCCCGCACGAGGCAGGCGACCCTGTCATCCCAGTCAGCTCTTCGAAGGCTTGCGCACCGCGTCGCGTACCCGGTCGACGACCGCCAGCACCGGGCCGGCGGCCAGGTTGCCCTTCGCGGACTGGGCGCTGGGATGTGGCCGGGTCGGCGCGGATGCCTCCGCCGCCCGAACGGCCGCGGCGAGGCTACGGAGCCGATCGACCGGTACGTGCTGGCGAAGCTGGGGGAACTCGTAGCGCTCCTCGTGTCGGGCGTGCAGGAGCACCGCCTCGCGCAGCAGGACGATGCCGGTGTCGAACCCGTCGGCGTCGACGCCACCCTCGATCAGGGCTTGCAGGGTCTCCTTCGCCTGCCGTTCCTCGTCGAGCCGGTCGTCGACCATCGCGTCCCCGCCCCCACCCGGCAGTGTCCGGGCGAGCGGGTGGATGATCTCCTCCTCGGCGGTCTCATGCGCGGCGAGGAGCTTGACCAGATCGTCGAAGGCGTCCCGCTGGGTGTCGCCGGTGCCGCCGATGACCAGCAGGAAGAGCTGTTCGATCTGGGCGTGCTGGGCGAGCAGCAGGTCTACCACGTCCTCCTCGGGCCCTGGCGTGGCCGGGGTGCCGGCGTCAGGCATGGCTTCCTCCCTTGGTGCGCAGGGCCTCGACCGGGTGTGGACCCTCGGTCTCGATGCGGTACTCGTCGCCGAAGCGTTCCCGATGCAGGTCGATGACCTGCTCGCTCGGCGGCTGCTGGCCGTCGTGCAGTTGCTGCTGCATCCACTCGAAACGCTCGTGGGCCTCGCGGACGTAGCCTTCGCCGAGCTTCGTCAGGTCCATCTGGGTGTCCAGCAGGTGGCGCAGGTAGTCCTTGTTGGGCTCGAAGGTCAGCGGCTCGGGGAGACCGACACTGCCGACGATCTCCTCCGGCTCCCGGCCGTCGTGCCGGCGCAGCAGGTCGGCGGCCTGCTGCAGGTGGGCCAGCTCCATCTGCAGGTGCAGCTCCCAGATCGCCTTGATCCGCGGGTCGCTCTCCTGCTGGAGGAAGGAGTAGTACAGCCAGCACTCGTTGTACTCGTGGGTGAGCAGCCGCTCCCACCAGTTCTCGCCCGGGTCCAACAGTGACTCGTAGTGGGTGACGTGCTCCTGCTCGATCAGGCTGATCTCCTGGTAGAGCTGGCGCGCGATCGGCTCCATGTACTGCGGGCCGACGTTCATGTAGTAGAACATGACCTGCTGCTCGGCCGAGAGGATCGTCAGCGCGTGCAGCTTCGAGCGCGGGTCCACCGAGTTGCGGTCGTAGGGGGTGCGGATCTCGTCGAACGGGTGCCGGTGCTCCAACACCGTCGGCCGGCCCGGCATGACCTCGGTGAGCCCGTCGACGATCTTTTCCGCCTTACGACGCTCGACCATCTCGTAGAGGTTGGCGTAGCGGTACAGATGGTCGAAGTCCTCCAGCACACCGAACTCGTACGCCTGCTTCAGGTAGGGATCGGGCTCGTGGCGGGCCACCCAGGCGGTGAGGTCGACGGCGACCTGCTCGTAGCCGAGCGTCGTCTCCAGCACGCTGGCGACACCGGGCAGCAGCCAGTTCACCACCCGCTGCTGCTGGCTCTCCACGTACCGGACATAGGCAAGTTGCCGACGGAGCTCCTGGTCCGGACAGTTGCGGGCGAACTGGTGCTGGAAGTTGATCGCCTCCACCTCGATGCCGTTCATGGTGATGATCCGGCACCGGGTGTACGGGTCGACCGCCTCCGGATCGATCGGCTCGACGTTCAGCTCACGCCAGTTGCGGAGTTGGTTCTCGAGCGGAATTCCCTTGTGGTCCAGTGGATTGAACATGTCTCTCCTCTATCGGGGGGAACTGTCGCCGTGCCGTCTAGGGCTGGTCGGCGACGGACGGGCTGAAGGGCTGATGGGGCGGTGCGGCACGGCGGGGAGGTGGCGGGACGATGCCACTGCTGCGAGCACCGGTCGGGGTCGACGTGTCACAACGTTCGAGATGCCGCAGCAATCGGGTGACGCCGAGGACACGGAGCACGAACCGCGAGGGATCGCGCAGCGTCAGCCGGCCCCCGGCCTGGGCGGCCAGTTGACCGGACCGGAGCAGCGCGCTGATGCCATGGGCCCCGAGGAAGCGAACTGCTGACAGGTTCAGGGCGATCTGTGGTGTGGGGGCGCGGCAGAGCTGCTCCACCAACTCGATGAGTAGATGCGCGTTGCTCATGTCCATCTCGCCGACAACGCTGATCACACTGACGGGGCCGTCGTGGCTCATGGTCAGCGACAGGATCGGCTCGACGAGGGCGGCGCCTTGATCAGTCGGGACGTCAGGAGGTGCCGGCAGGGAAAGGGGGGTCTGGTTGATCACATGCTATCTCCGCCCTCGACGAGGATGGTCGACCTGCCGTGCATGTGCACGAACAGGACTGACCACTGGAGGGCGCATGTCTTGACCCAACCGCCACCGTACCCGCTTCGAACGGTGGTAAACCAAATGGCCGCCGGCCGAGACGTCCGCTGACGACTCGCGGGTGTGGACGTCGGCCCGGCGGGTAGGGCTGACTCATGCTGAAGCGAGCGGTGTGGCAGGGACTGGTGGCGGGTCTGGCCGGAGCGGTGGTGATGACGGCCGCGGAGAAGCTCGAACAGCGGGTGACCGGCCGCCCCGACTCCTACGTGCCGGCCCGGGTGCTGGCCAGGCTCACCGGCCTGCCGGAGTCCCCCGGGCGGCAGCCCCGCTGGCAGAACCTGACCATGCACTACGGACAGGGCGTACTGGTCGGGGTGCTGCGCAGCGTCATGGCGCAGGCGGGGCTGCGCGGCGTCTGGGCCTCAACGATGTTCACCGCGCTGCGCCTGAGCAACGACCAGATCCTGGAGAACGCCACCGGCGTCGGCGCGCCGCCGCTGACCTGGCCCCGCCCCGAACTCGTCATCGACATCATGCACAAGTCCGTCTACGCGTTCGCCACCGGAGCGGTGGCCGACGCGCTCGCCGCTCGCGACGGGGCTGGCCCCGGGCAACGGCACGCGGCGCTGCGCCCCGGTCGCCACGCGGACGTCGGTCCGCTGCCCCGGGCGGTAGCACGTCGGGCCTAGCCGCGCAGCAGCCGCCTGCGGCCAGGGAGCTGCGCGTCGGGCCGCGGGGTGCTTAGCTGCACGGATGATCACACCCGTTTCCCTCGGTACGTGGCCCACGCCGGTGGAGGCCGCGCCCCGGCTCGCCGCCCGGCTGGGGCTGGCCGAGCTCTGGTTCAAGCGTGACGATCTCACCGGCCTCGGCGGCGGCGGCAACAAGATCCGCAAGCTCCAGTACACCTGCGCGCAGGCGATCACCGTCGGCGCCCGCACGGTGCTCACCTCAGGTGCGCCGCAGAGCAACCACGCCCGGCTCACCGCGGCCGCCGCCGCGCGGCTCGGCCTCTCCTGCGTGCTGGTGCTCGCCGGCCCGCCCCCGGAGAGCCCTCGGGGCAACCTGGTGCTCGACGGGCTCGCCGGGGCGGAGATCGTCTGGGCCGGGGACCGGCCGCTCGCCGAGGTGGTGGCGGCCGAGGCGGAGCGACGCTCGGCGTACGTCATCCCGTTCGGCGGCACCTCCACCGAGTCGGTCCAGGCATACGTGGACTGCGCCCGGGAGCTGCGTACCCAACTGCCGGCCATCGACGGGGCCGAGGTCGTGGTGGCGCTCGGCTCCGGCGGGTCGATGGCCGGCCTGGTGCGGGAGTTGGGCGCGGAGCGGGTGATCGGTGTTGATGTCGGCGCCGTGCCGGACCCCCGGGCGACAGTCGCCGGGCTGCTCGTCGGCGAGGTCGAGCCGGACGCGCTGCGGATCGACGGCTCCCAGGTGGGTGCTGGGTACCGCACGTTGACCGACGCCGTGCGGGCGGCGTTGGAGATAACCGCCGGTACGGAGGGGATCTTCCTGGACCCGACGTACACCGGTCGGGCGATGGCGGCGCTGCTGGCCGGCAGCTTCCCGCGCGGCGACCGGCTCGTCTTCGTGCACACCGGCGGGCTACCTGGCCTCTTCGGCCACCCCGAGCTGTAGGGGGGTCATTCGGGCCAGGCGGAGTCCTCGATGACCCGGACGAAGTCGATGTGGCGGTAGCCCGGCACCCGGTGCTCCAGCACGTCGCCG
Source organism: Micromonospora sp. NBRC 107095 (assembly GCF_030269705.1). Taxonomy (NCBI): domain Bacteria; kingdom Bacillati; phylum Actinomycetota; class Actinomycetes; order Micromonosporales; family Micromonosporaceae; genus Micromonospora; species Micromonospora sp. NBRC 107095. The sequence goes on along the minus strand of NZ_BSTU01000004.1, from coordinate 148,816 downwards.
TTGACGGTCCCGAAGGTGGTGTCCGGCCGGTGCCGGAAACCAGCGGCGAAGGCGTCGACGATGGCCCGCTTGAAGTTCGGCCGCGGGTGTGCGGCGGTGACCGCCGCGATGTCGGCCGGAGACAACTCGTGGTAGCCGATTCCGAGCACGTCCGTCTCGACGCCCGCGGTGACCAGGGCGACCTCGGGCTCCAGCCGGTACGGAACCTCGGGCGTGGTGTGCAGGGCGATCCCCTCCCAGACGAGGCGGGCCTCGTGTTCGCCGATGCCGTTCGACAGCAGGAAGCGGCGTGCCTCGTCGGCGCCGTCGAGTTCGAAGCGCTGATCGTCGCGGCGGTAGCGTTCGGTCAGTCCCAGGTCGTGGAACATCGCTCCCACGTAGAGCAGCTCGGGGTCGGCCGTCAGGCCGAGCCGCCGGCCCTGCAGCGTGCCGAAGAGGAAGACCCGCCGCGAGTGATGGAACAGCAGGTCGTCGGTGGCCTCGCGGACGAGTTCGGTGGCGTCGACGGCGAGCCGCGAGTCGGGGATCTGGACGCCGGCGATCGTTGTGTGGCTCATCACTGTCCTGTCGGTCGGGGAGCCCGGCCGGGCTCCGATGCGTCAAGCGTCACCCGCCGGACCGGCCAGCTGCCCTGTCCTGTCTGCCATGCTTCCCTCAGATCAGGACAACACCGGAGGGGGTCGGCGGGTGGGCAGCGGGACGGCAGGGGTGCATCGGGTCACCGCCCTCGTCTTCGACGGAATGACGATGCTGGACCTCGCCGGACCGTTCGAGGTCTTCGCCGAGGCCGCCAAGTTCGGCGCGCGCTACGAGCTGGAGGTGCGCTCCAGTGACGGCGCCGCCGTCCGTGCCTCGACGGGTCTCCTCGTTCAGGTCGACGGTGCTGTCGACGCGGCGACCGACGTCGGAACCGCCCTCGTGGTCGGCGGCGACGCGTTGGCGGTGCGCCCGATCAGTGCCGAACTCACCGCTGCCGCCGCGACGCTGTCCCGTGCCGCCGGTCGCACCGCCGCGGTCTGCACCGGCGCCTTCGTCCTGGCCGCCGCCGGTTTGCTGAACGGTCGGCGGGCGACGACGCACTGGCAGCACGCCCGGTTGCTGTCCGCCGCCTTCCCGCAGGTCCGCGTCGAGAGCGACGCGATCTTCGTACGAGACGGGACGATCTTCACCTCCGCCGGCGTGTCCGCCGGCATCGACCTCGCGCTCGCCCTAGTGGAGCGCGACCACGGTGCGGAGATCGCCCGGTCGGTGGCCCAGTCGCTCGTCGTCTTCCTGCAACGGCCGGGCGGCCAGTCGCAGTTCTCGCCGTCGCTCGCCCTGCCCCGACCCCGCACACCGGTGCTGCGACAGGTGATCGACGCGGTGGCTGCCGACCCGGCCGACGACCACTCGGTGCCGGCTCTCGCCGCCCGGGCGCACGTGAGCCCCCGTCACCTATCCCGGATGTTCCGACAGGAGCTGGGCAGCAGCCCCAGCAAGTACGTGGAGGGCGTACGGGTCGACGCGGCCATCCGGTTGCTGCACGCGGGGAAGTCGGTCACCGCCTGCGCCCGGGAGGTCGGCATCGGCAGCCCGGAGACGTTGCGCCGGATGTTCCTCGCCCGGGTGGGGGTGTCGCCCCGCGCCTACCAGGAGCGCTTCCGAACGACCGAGCGGGACTCGACGATGGTGCCCGACGACGAGGGCCGGCCGGAGCACTGACCCGCGGCACCTCCGGTGCGTCGGAGCCCGGGTGCCCTCCGGTGCGATCGCGCCGGAGGGCACCAGCGCCGAACTGTCGACGGGTCAGACGCTCGCGAACTGCTCACGGTGATCGCTGACGAAGTCGGCGAAGGTCCGTGGCTGCCGCCCGACGATCCGCTCGACATGGTCGTTCGTGAAGTCACCCCACCCCGAACCGTAGGCGACCCGGTATTCGGCGAGGACCTCGGCCGACCACTGGTCGAGGCCGGCCTGGAGCAGGCCGTCGCGCGTCTGTTCCGGGCTCTGCGGCACGTAACGCACCGGCTGGCCGAGCGTACGGGCCATCTCCTGTGCCGCCTGGTCCAGCGTGATGCTCTCCGGGCCGGTGGGCGTGTAGATCATGCCCTGGTGCTGCTCGGGTGCGGCGAGGATGGCCGCACCCGCGGCGGCGATGTCCCGGGCGTCGATCAGGCCGACCCGTGCGTCACCGAAGAGCCCGAAGAGGTGCTCACCGGCCTTGGCGGCGAGCAGGTTCTGCATGAAGTGGCTCGGCCGCAGGATCGTCCAGGGGATCCCCGACTCCTGTAGCTCCGCGTCGGAGAGCGCGTGCAATCGGCCGTTGCGGGTCGGCGCGTCGTGCGCGGCGCCGATCGCGGAGAGTCGGACGATGTGCCGTACGCCGGCCTGCCGGGCCGCCCACACCGCGTTCATGCTCTGGCTCGGCGCGAGCGGACCCATCGGCATCAGCAGCCACAGCGTCGTCACGCCCTCGAACGCCGAGGTCAGCGTGGTGGGGCGGTCCAGGTCGCCGACGACGTAGTCGACCCCGTCGAGGCCTGGCGTACGGGACGCGTCCCGCACGAGCGCGCGGACCGGCTGCTTGCCGGCCAACTCCCGCAGCACCTCCCTCGACACGGTGCCGTTCGCCCCGGTTATCAGAATGGTCATGGTCATCCTTTCGGTCAGGCGGACCGAGGTCGGACCACCGGTCGCCGCCGACGACGATATAGTCCATAACTTGTACAGTCCAATGATTGGACCAAATTATGAAGCGCAGCACACTCAAAGAGCAGGACCCTGACCTCGGGATCCTGGCCGTGCAGCTCTCGGCCCGCGTCCAGCGGGAGATCTTCCGACGTTCGGCGGAGCAGGGCTTCGACGACGTCCGGCCCCGCCACGGCGCGGTCCTGGCCTACCTCGACGCCGAGGGCACCCGCCCCGGCGAGCTGGCCCGGCTGGCCGGGCGCAACAAGCAGACGATGGGCGCGATCCTCGACGAGTTGGAGCGACTGGGCTACGTCCGGCGTACGCCCGACCCGGCCGACCGCCGCGCGAAGCTGATCGTGCCGACGGACCGGGGCCTCAGCTTCATGGCGGCCTCCGACGCCGTCGTGCACCTGATCGAGCACAAGCTCGCCGAAACGCTCGGCCCGGACCGGTACCGCGACTTCCGGGACGCGCTGAGCCGTGGCGTGGCCAGCCTCCCGGCCGGCGGTCAGGACTCCGAGGGCTGAACCGGCGGCACGGGACGTCGTACCTCGGCGCCTCCCGGGGCGGGCGCACCCGGCGGCGGACCGCGCCGAACCGGTCGAACTGGCATACGACGGCGCCTGCCGGGTACGCCGCCGAGGCCGCGCGGCCGGCGCGACGCCCAGGCCGGACCGTCTTCGTGCAGCCGAGGAGCACCGACATGTCGATCTCAGGGCGGGCCCGACTCTCGCCGACGGCCTCCCTGGTGCTGCTCGCGTCGATCCTGGTGTCGTTCCTGGCCGCGTCGGCGGCCCCGACCCCGCTCTACGGCGTGTACCAGGAACGCTGGCACTTCTCGCCGGTCACGACCACAGTGGTGTTCGCCGTCTACGCGCTCGCGGTGCTGGCGTCCCTGCTCGTCTTCGGCAGGCTCTCCGACCACCTCGGCCGGCGGCCGGTGCTGGCCGTCGCGATCGCGGTGCAGATCCTCGCGCTCGTCGTCTTCGTCTTCGCCAACGGCGTCGCCGCCCTGCTGATCGCCCGCCTCGTGCAGGGGCTCGCCGCCGGTGCCGCCACCGGGGCCGTGGGCGCCGCCATGCTCGACATCGACCGGGCCCGGGGCACCCTCGCGAACTCGCTCGCCCCGGGCATCGGAACCGGAAGCGGGGCGCTGCTCTCGGCGCTGCTCATCCAGTTCCTGCCCGCACCGACGCGACTGGTGTACCTCGTCCTGCTGGTGATCCTGCTGATCCAGGCCGTCGGGGTCGCGCTGATGCCGGAGACTGTCACACCAATGGCCGGGGCCCGGCGCAGCCTTCGGCCGGACATCACGCTGCCCCGCTCGGTACGCCAGCCGGTCCTGGCCGTCGTCCCGGTGCTCTTCGCGGTCTGGGCCCTCGCCGGGTTCTTCGGCGCGCTCGGCCCGGCGCTCGTCCGCAGTCTGATGAACACGTCGATCGTGATCGGCGGTCTGGTCCTCTTCGTCTTCGCCGTCTTCGGCTCGATCGCCGTTCTGGTCCAGCGCAACGCCGCCGCCCGGACGGTGATCCTGACCGGGATCAGCACGCTCATCCTCGGCATGGTCGTCACGTTGGCAGCGATCATGGCGCAGTCCGTCCAGGGCTTCTTCGTCGGTCTCGCACTCGGGGGAGTCGGCTTCGGCAGCGGCTTCCAGGGCAGCCTCAAGACCGTCATGCCGCTGGTCGAGGCGCACCAACGCGCCAGCGTGCTGTCCGTGCTCTACGTCGTCTGCTACGTCGGCTTCGGTCTCCCCACGGTCATCGCCGGCTTCCTCGTGGTCTACGCCGGCGGACTGCCACGAACCGCCGACGAGTACTCCGTCGCCGTCATCCTCCTCGCCCTGGTCGCCCTGGTGGGGGTGCGCAGGGCCACCAGGATGGCGTCGGACTGATGCCGGAAAGCCCGCACCGGGCGGGAACGCGGACAGTAGCGTGATGATCAGGAAGGGGACAGCGATGAGCCCGAAGGTTGCCCAGGCCGACGCGAGCACGGCGGCGCGGCTCGAGAGCCTCGACATCAAGCTTGAGGTGCTCGTCATCCCGGTCTCGGACGTGGACCGGGCAAAGGCGTTCTACCAACGGCTGGGGTGGCGGCTCGACCAGACCCCGCCCGGCATCGTGCAACTGACGCCGCACGGCTCCGCGTGCTCCGTGCAGTTCGGCCCCGGGCTCACCCCGGCGGCACCCGGCTCGGCAGTGGCGTACCTGGTCGTCTCCGACGTCGAGGCGGCCCGCGCCGACCTTGTCGCCGCCGGCATCGAGGTCGGCGACGTCTTCCACGTCACCCCGGACGGCCCGGTCGACGGTCCGGACCCGCAGCGGCGCAGCTACTTCTCGCGCGCCACACTGCGCGACCCGGACGGCAACACCTGGCTGATTCAGGAGATCACGACCAGGCTTCCCGGGCGCATCGAGGGCGGGCTGACGTCGTTCGGCTCGGTGAGCGATCTGGCGGACGCGATGCGGCGCGCGGCCGCCGCACACGACGAGCACGAGAAACGGACCGGGGAGCGGGACGACAACTGGCCCGACTGGTACGCGGCGTACATGGTCAGCGAACAGTCGGGGGCCACACCGCCCGAGTGAGCCCCTGATCGACGACGGATTCGGGGCCGAGGTCGGCGCGCAGCTGCCCACCCACGGCCCCGGGCGGGTTCAGGACGCCGCTCGCCACACCCAGTTGCGGCGTTCGTAGAGGGGCACCAGCCCGGCCCGGCGCAGGTTGTTCAGCGACGGGTTCCGCTGACCGGGCGCGGGCTTGCCGGTCTCGGCGAACAGCCACCGGCAACCCGCCTCGACGGCTGCCCGGGCGCGGGCGGTGATCAGTGCCGACTGCGCCCCGAGGCCACGGTGACCGGAGGCCGTCGCGGCGGCGTTGAGCGCCGCGCCCTCGCCGTGCAGGAACAGGTTGGCGCCCGCCACCAGCTCACCGCCGTCCCACGCCGCACAGGGTCGCCACGCCGGCTGGCCGACCGTCGCGGCCACCATGTCGGTGAGCCCACCGGTCGGCATGCCGAACCCGGTGAGCAGCACATCGGCCCAGCGCCGCGCCTCGGTGGTGGGCACCGGGCCGACCCGCAGGCGGGTCCGCCCGGCAGTGACGTCCTCGGGCCGGGCGGCGAGCTTGATCCAGGTGCTTCCCGGCGTGAGCCCGCGTGTGGCGGCCACCTCGTCGAAACCGGCGGGCAGGACCGACGGAATGAGCTGGATGACAGCCTGACCGACGCCGTGGTCCCGGTAGAAGTCGAGGACGTGATCCAGGACCTGCACGGTGAACGGCTCGGTGGTGCCGAAGCCCAGGGCCTTGCTCCAGTACCCGCCGGACGGATCGTTGCGCATGCCGAGGGCGACACCGCCGCCGACGCGGGTGGTGGCGATCCCGAGATCGGCGTACGCGGGTGCGGGTGCCTGTGACTCGTACGAGTGCATGAATTCGCACTCCACGGCTTCGGCAAGTGGGGTCAGATCGGCAGGCACTGTCACCAGCCGATTATCGTCTGGTCCGCTCCCAGGCCCGCACCAGCTGCATCCGGTTGTTGATGCCCAGCTTGTGGTATATGGACCGAAGCTGGGTGTCCACCGTGTGGAAGGAGACGAAGAGGCTCCTGGCCGCCTCCTTCTTCGTGGCGCCGGCGGCGAGCATCTCGGCGACCCGCTCCTCGGCGGGGGTGAGCGCGTCGAGGCCCCCGCTGGGCGGCCCGTCGATCGACGGCCGGTGCCCCGGGGTGCCGCTGAGGTCGGCGCAGCGCCGGTCGGCAGTCGCCTGGTCGCCGGGGGCGCCGATCCGGGCGTAGAGGGCAGCCGCCTCGTGCGCGGCGTCGCGCGCCTCCCCGGGGCGCAGCCGAGGGTTGTTCGCCAGGTCGAGCAGTGCGTCGGCCAACGCCGGCCGGGCGGCGGTGGTGCGCAGCCGGTCGACCGCCGACCGGAGCGCGTCCGGGTCGCCGTCGCGCAACCCCCGGCTCTGGTCGGCCAGCGCGCGCCACAGCGGCACCGGCGTACGGGTGGACACCAGCTCGACCAGTTCGGTGACCCGGCGGGCGGCCCGGGTGTCGCCGGTGGCGACCGCCGCGCGTACCAGCCGGGGACCGAAGTGCGGCACCGGCAGCAGCGGCCGGACCGATCGGTGCAGGTCGGCGACGACCCTGGTGAGCAGGCCCGCCGGCGTGCTGAGGGCCGGGTCGCGGGCCGCCACGCAGAACGCAGGGCTCCACATCGTCCGGTCGGGCCAGCGGTCCTCGGTGAGGCAGGCGCGCAGGATGGCGCGGGCGTCGTCGTGCTCGCCACGGCGGTAGCGGACCTCACCGATCACCGCTACCAACAGGGCGCGAACCTCCCTGCTGAGGTCCGCCGAGCCGGAGCTGAGCGTCGTGACGGCCAGCGCGGCCGCCTCGGGCAACTCGCCCACGGCCACCATGCGCAGGCAGTCCAGCGCGGTCAACCCGGTGAGCGGCCCGTCGGCGTCATCCGGCGCCTGCCGGGCGGCGGTCCTCGCGTCCGGGTGCCGGCCCAGGCCGAGCTCGACGAGGATCCGTTCGGCCCGGATGGACGGGGCGTCGGCTCGGGCCGCCCAGGAGTTCGGATCCAGGGCCGCCAGCACGGCCTGGGCGCCCGGCAGGTCGCCGTGCGCGAGCGAGCGGGCGGCCCGGCCGAGGGCGAGATGGCGAGCGGACGACTGGTCACCCGACGCGGCGTGCGCGGTGCCCGCGTCGCGCAGCAGGGCGTCGGTGTCCGGATGACCCGTGCGGGCCGCGATCGTGGCGACCAGGGCGAGCACTGTGGCGCGGCTGCGGGCGTCCAGCCGGAGGTTCAGTGCCTCCCGCAGGCCGGTGAGAGCGATGGTCGGCTGCTCCAGTGCGACGGTCCGCGCCATCCGACCGAGCACCAGGGTGCGGTGCGGCTCGCCGCCGCGGCTCGTCGCGATCTCCGCCGCCAGGATGTGGAGCGCCTCCGTCCCGCGACCGGCGAGCCGGAGCTGGTCCGCGGCCTCGAATAGCCGGTGCCGTCGTTGCTCGGTGGCGATGTCGTCGACCGAGAGCGTTCCGGAGTTGAAGGATGATTCGGACAATGGCGTTCTCCCCGGTTGTTACCCGGCGCGTCGACATGCCGTCCTATGACCGAGCCTAGCCACGTCGGCACGGTACGGGCGACCGGATCGCCGAACCGGCGGGATTGCGGCGAATGGCCCGCGCCGTCCCGGATCTGAGGTGCGGCAATGGCGCGATCACGTGATGCGACGGTCGGTGTTCCGCGCCGATCATCGAATCATGGCCCCGCTCACCGACCCTCCCGGTCTGCCTCGGCTCCGGGTCGTACTGCTGATGTTCGTCCTCTATGCCGGCACCGGGGTGGGTGGTCACGCTCCGGCGTGGACCCGTCTGGTGCTGATGGCTACCGCGGTGGCGATCCCGGTCGCGATCGCGATCCAGCACGGCCGGCCCGGAATGCGTGCCCTGCTGGGGATCTCGTCGCGGCTGCGGCTGCGTGGCGGACCCGGTCCCGCGCCCGAGCCGATCCAACCCGAGTGAGGAGACAGCGATCATGGCTGACAGTGATCCCGCGCCGAGGCGCGGCGACCAGGGCGCACCGCCCTTCGCGGGCCGCAACGTCGCGCTGGAGCGGCAGAACCCGGATCTGCTGGTTCCGCCCACCACCGACAGCCGGCTGGTGCCCAACCTCAAGTTCTCGTTCTCGCAGGCGCACACCCGGGTGGAGAAGGGCGGCTGGACCCGGGAGGTCACCAGCCGCGATCTCCCGATCGCCACCCAGTTGGCCGGCGTCCAGTTCGGTCTCGAACCGGGCGCGTACCGGGAGATCCACTGGCACCAGCAGTCGGAGTGGGCGTACATGCTCAGCGGAAGCTGCCGGATCAGCGCCGTCGACCACGAGGGACGCAACTTCATCGAGGACGTGAAGGCGGGCGACCTGTGGTTCTTTCCGCAGGGTGTGCCGCACAACATCCAGGCGTTACAGGACGGCGCGCAGTTCCTGCTGGTCTTCGACGACGGCGCGTTCTCGGAGAACAACACGTTCCTGCTCAGCGACTTCTTCGCGCACACACCTCGGCACGTGCTGGCCAAGAACTTCGGCTGGACGCCGGAACAGATGGAGAACCTGCCCGAGCGGGAGAAGTACATCTTCCAGGGCGACGTCCCACCACCACTGCAACAGGACCGGGTGGTCAGCCCGACCGGCGACATCCCCCGCAGCTTCAAGCACCGGATGCTCGCCCAGACCCCGCAGCGTTTCCGCGGCGGAACGGTGCGGATCACCGACTCGACCAACTTCGCCGCCTCCGTGACCACGGCGGCGGCGCTGGTGGAGGTCGAGCCGGGTGGGATGCGCGAACTGCACTGGCATCCCACCACCGACGAGTGGCAGTACTACATCTCCGGCACCGGACGGATGGGCGTGTTCGCCGCGCAGGCCGCCGCCCGGACGTTCGACTTCCAGGCCGGTGACGTGGGGTACGTACCCTTCGCGTACGGCCACTACATCGAGAACACCGGTGACGAGCCGCTGGTGTTCCTGGAGATGTTCCGCCATCCCCGCTTCGAGGACATCTCGGTGATGCAGTGGATGGCCAACACGCCCCACGAGATCATCGCCGACACGATCAACGTGCCGAAGTCGATCGTCGACAGTCTGCCGAACACCAAACAGGTAGTGATCTGAGCGTCTTCGCCCACGGCGTCCGGCCGTCCGTCATCGGACGGCCGGACCGGTGGATCAGCTGCCCGCGGATGCCGGGGAGGCGGGTGCCGCGGCGGGTCGTCGGCGTCGCGACACCGCGCCGGCCACCACGTCGATGACGAGGAACGCGAGCACTGTGAGCCCGAACAGGGGCAGCGTCCAGCCGACGGCCACGACCACCGGAATGCCGACCAGCAGCGCCCAGCGCGGCAGGGTGCGCAGACCGCCGCGCGCGGGCGGGGTGCCGGCGAGCGCGCGCCGGTCGGCGCGGGTGGGTCGGCGCTGCCACCACATCCGGTAGCCCCAGAAGATGACGCAGAGCAGCCCGAGCGCGAGCGCGGCGAGCAGGATCTGGTTGACCAGGCCGAAGAGGACCCCCATGTGGGCCTGGATGCCCAGGCCGCTGAGTTTGGCCAGCAGGGGCCAGTCGGCGAAGTCGCTGCGGGCGGCGACCGTCTCGGAGGCCGGGTCGACGGCGATCCGGTCCTTCCTGACCGGCCAGGTGTTGTCGACCTGGGTGACGGTCCAGGCGGAGCCCGGCTGCGGCGCGGGGGCGATCTCGACGGGACCGGAGAGGCCCGCGTCGCGAGCGACGGACAGGACCCGGTCGAAGGCCGCCGACTCGACGACCCCGCCAGCCGCGGCGGCCCCGTGCTCGTGATCGCCGCCGGTCTCGGCCGGGTCGGTGGGGCCGACGGTGAGGCTGGTGGAGATCTCCGGAGCGCGGGCGCTCAGCGCGTCGAGGCCGGCGGCGAAGTTCGCGCCCGCGTACCGGGACCAGGTCAGGCCGGTGACCGACAGGAAGAGCAGGCCGACGGTGAGCCAGATGCCGGTGGTGGCGTGCCAGCCCCGGGTGCGGCGGACACCCTTACCGGTGGACAGGTCCGGCACGAGCAGATGCCGGGCGGCGGTGCGGCCGGAGCCGCGTCGACGCCACCAGAGGACGACCCCGCCGAGCGCCATCACCCACAGCCAACTCGCGGCCAGCTCGGAGTAGTGCTCACCCACCGCGCCCAAATGCAGGTGGCGGTGCAGGTCGTCCAGCCAGGTGGTGATCGGCGTGGACCCGAACCAGGTGGTGAGCTGCCCCTGGGACTCGCCGGTGTACGGATCGATGTAGACGGTGTGCTGGTTCTCGCCAAGCTCGGGCAGGGAGAACACCACTTTGGTGGTCTGGTCGCCGGCACCGGGTTGCACGGTGGTGATGCTGCCGTCCGGGTGCGCGTTGCGCGCGGCCCCGATCTGCTCGGCCAGCGGCAGCTGACGGTCACCCACCTCGGCGACGGTCAGCTGGTCGCCGTAGAGGATGGCGTCGAGTTGCGGGGTGGTGGTGTAGGCCAGGCCGGTCAGCGCGGCGACCACCAGGAACGGGGCGACGAGAATGCCGGCGTAGAAGTGCAGCCGCAGCAGCAGCGCACCGAACGGTGACGTGCGTCGGGCCGGCCGGGCCGGTTTCTCGGCGGTCGGGGCGGGTTCCGGCGTCGGCGTGCCGGACAGTTCGGTCAGAGACATGGTGATCCGATCGGAAGAGTCGGGAGTCACCCGGTAGGTGTTTCCCGTGCTGGTCTGGTCGCCCGGTGAGGTGTCGCGTCGGCCCCTGACTGGTAGTCGGGGGAGAGACGCCGCTGGTTCCGGAGACGTGCAAGGCCGGGCAGGCCGGTCCGGGCCGTGCGGTGAGCGTCGCTGCCGGTCCGCCCCACTGTGGAGCGGATCACCGTCTGATCAGCGCCGCACCGTCCGTCGCCACCGCAGCCCAACGGCCGTCACCAGGACGAGGAGGGCCAGCGCGGCCCCCGCCACGAGCACACCGGCGCTCGGGCCGTCGTCGGACTCCGCGCCGGCGGCGGCCGGGGCGGGCGCTGACGCGCTGAGGTTGGCAACCGGCGCGGCGCTGGAGGTGGGATCGGCCACCGTGAACGGGTACGACCCCTGAACCGGGTGCCCGTCGACGGAGACGACCCGGTAGGCGACGGTGTAGGTCCCGTTCGGCAGGGTGTCGGTCACCTGAACCGTGCTCGTCGCTCCGGTGACCACCGGTTCGCCGGTGGAGAGTTTCCGCTTGGCGGCGTCGGTGAGCACGATCGTGGTGAAGGCGGGGTCGAGCCGCTGCATGAATTCGAGCGTGACCTCGGTCGGTGCGCTCGACACTGTCGCGTCGCGGGCGGGCGTGGCCGCCCGGAGCGAGTTGTGGGCCCAGGCCGGGCCGGTCGGGATGAGCACCGCCACGACGACGGCGAGCACCGCCGCGCCGAGCCGGACGGCGGTGGGGCGCGACGGCGACCCGGTCATCCGAGCACCTGCTCGCCGATCCAACCGCCCGGTGGACATCCGGGCGGGATGGCGAAGACGGCGGACCCGATCGGCGTGGTCCATTCGTTGAGCAGGTCCCGGTCGGCCAGCCGGCGCTGGATGGGCAGGAACTGCCGGGCGATGTCGGCCTGGTACGACGTGAAGATCAGGCCGCTGTCCGCGTGACCCTCGGCCGTCGGCGCGCCGTCGTAGTTGTACGGCCGGCGAAGGATCTTCAACCGATCGTCGGTGACATGGGCGCGGGTCAGATGCGAGAAGTCGGGAATGACGGTGAGGCCGTCGGGGCCGGTGGCGGCGAAGTCGGGTTCGTCGTGTTCGGCGGTGCCGGTGAGCGGGGCGCCGCTGTCGAGCCGCCGCCCGACGGCGAGTTCGCGGTCGGCCCGGCCGAGCAGGTCCCAGGTTTCCATGTTCATGCTGATTCGCCGCACCACCACGGTGGTGCTGTTGCGCAGCCACGCCGGGCCGTCCGGCACCCAGAGCGCGGTGTCCATGGGCGCGCCGGGTCGCGGGTTGGCGGTGCCGTCGAGCTGACCGAACAGGTTGCGTTGGGTGTGGCCACCCGGCTCGACACCGGGGCTGCGCCGGAAGCCCTGCTGGACCCACCGCACTGTGGCGAACGGCCGGCTGTCCTTGATCAGGACCCGTTGGGCGTGGGCCACGGTGATCGCGTCGTCCGCGCAGATCTGGAGCAGCAGGTCACCGCCGGACCAGGCCGGTTGGAGCCGGTCGATGCGGAACGACGGCAGGTCGGCCACCGAGGTCGGCCTCCGGTCCTCGACGCCGGCCGCCCGGTAGAGGCCGGGTCCGAAGCCGAAGGTCACTGTCAGCCGTGCCGGCAGCAGCCCCAGTTCGGCCTCGGTGTCGGCCAGCGCGGGCCGGCCCTGGGTGAGCCGGGCGGCGTCGTCGGTGAGCAGCCGCAGCATCCGGCCCAGCGCGGCCCGGTCAACGCCGGCCCGCACTGTGAACGCCACGAACGACGCGTGGGCCTGCGGTGCGGTGGCCACCCCGGCCTGCCGGGCGCCGTGGAACGGCTCGACCAGGCCGCCGACGCTCGCCACCGGCGTGGCGTCGGGGGCGGCCTGCGGTTGCCCACCGCCGGTACGAGTCGTGGCGATGGCGGCTGCGCCAGCGAGGGCTCCGCCGGCGGCCAGGGCCCCGCCGGTGAGCAGGCCACGCCTGCTCACCGGCCGGACAGGTGGCGGCTGCGTCACGATGCCGGGCTCATGCTCGTCTCCGGCGTGGCGCTCATGCCGGGCAGGGGCTGGCCGTGCCCCGGGGCGTAGCTCTCCTGCGCCCCGGTGAACGGCTTGGCCACGGCGCGGAACTGCTGTGTCTTGCCGTCGGCGAACGTCAAGGTGAAGGTCAACTCGTCGCCGGCCTGGACGGGCTTGGTGAGGTTCATCAGCATGAGGTGGTCGCCACCGGGCTCCAGGGCGTGCGTGCTCCTGGCCTTGATCACGATGCCACCCTGCTTGGCCTGCATGACCATCTTGCCGTCCTTCATGGTCATCTCGTGCAGCTCCATCGGCGACAGCGGTGTCGTGGCACCGGTCACCGTGACGTCGCTGTCGCCGTCGTTGACCAGGGTGCCGAAGGCCGCCGTCATGCCCTTGTCGGCGGCCTTCACCCACGGGTCACGAATGCCGAGCACACCACCGTCCGGGTTGGCCGAGGTCGACACGGACGGGCCCGCCTGCGGGGTCGATGGGGAGTCCGACGAGCCGCATCCGGCGGCGCCCACCGTCAGGAGCGTGGCGGCGAGGATCGCGGCCGAACGGCGGCGTGGACCGAGCGGACTGGTGCTGAGCATGTGTTCTTCCTCCGATGATTGCTGCTGGCTGGTAGGTCGGCCGCAGCACGGAGAAAGTTCCAGGCTCAGGGCACGTCGATCGTGTACTCGGCGGTGTGGACCTTCCCGTCGACCTGGAAGTCGAAGAAGGCCCGGTACCGCCCTGAACTCGGCGTGGTCAGCCAGAACTTGACAGTCCCGTCGACCAGTTCCTGCTCGGGGTGGACGTGCACGTAGCCGAGGTCGCCCTCCCGCACGACGACCAGGTGCCCGTACGCGCCCAGGTAGCGCTCCAACTGGGCGGGCGCGGCGGTGTCGGCGCGGTTGATCTGGAAGTGGATCGGCGCCGTCACCCCCACCGTCGGGGTACCGGTCATCGACACCGCGTAAGGACCGGCCGCCGCCTGCGCCTGCGCCGGTGGCAGCACGGCCGGGGTGTGCGCGCCGGGCACCGTGTGGTCGACGCCCAGCACCAGGGGCTGCTGGCTGCCGTTGGCGGTGGTGACGGAGAAATCGGCGTAGACCCGGTAGCCGCCGGGTCGGGCCAGCGTCAGCGGGACGCTCCAGGTGCCGTCAGGTGCCATCGTCGGGTGCAGGTGCTGGTAACCGCTCAGGTCACGGCCCACCACGATCAGGTGCAACGGCTTGTCGTGCACGACCGCGAAGCGGGTCGCCGGTTGCCGGTCGGTGCCGACGATCCGGAAGCGGTAGTCGGCGCGTACCCCGGCGGGTTGGGTTCGTTCCAGCGGTTGCAGCGTGAAGCCGGCGGCGCTGACGGTCGTCCCGGTGGCGAGCGTCTCGCCTGTTCCGCTGTCGCCCCGGTGCGTGTGCGGCCCGGTACCCGCCGGGTGTTGGTGTCCGTCGGTCGCGGACACCGCCGGGCCGGAGGCGGGCGGACCGCCCGCCGGCTGCCGGGCGGTGTCGGCGGCCGGGCCCTCGTTGCCGCTGATGCGCGCCAACCCGAAGCCGCCGAGCAGGGCCAGCACCAGGGCACCGACGAACAATGCCAGCCCGGTGTTGCTCAGCCGGGATCCGGGCGTCGCGCTGGCGAGGTCCGGGTCTGGCGATGCTCCGGGGTCGGCGGGCGGTCGACTGTCCGTCGTGGCGAGGGCGCCCTTGGCAGCGGCGATCCTGCTACCGGCGCCCTTGGTGCCGGGGGTCCTGGGGCCGGGACGGGCGCCGGCGCCGCGTCGACCGGATGTCGCCGGGGCGGTACGGCCCCGGCCGGCGGGTCTGCCAGTGGGGGACGTCCGCCGACGCCAGGCGACGAATCCAGCCACCGCGACCGCCACCGCGACCACCGCCAGCCCGACCCAGGCGACCGCTCCGGGGCCGTTCCCGTCAGTCGATTCGGTCGGCGCAGCCGCTGCCGCGGACGGCGGAATCGCCGTCTCGGCCGCTACCGTCGGGACTGCCGAAACCTGCCCGGATGACCCGTGTTGCTCGGCGGTGGCCAACAGCGCCGGATCCGGCTGGGTCGTCGGCGGGCTCCACCCCTTGGGCGCGGCCGTCACCGGCCCGGCGTAGCGGAAGGTCAGGGTCCCGCGTACGGGGTCGCCGTCGGAGGCGACCGACAGGTAGCTCACCGAGTACTCACCTTTGGCCGGCAGGTGCGCGACCGCCACCGTCGCGGGGAACCCGGTCGTGTACTCACGCGGCTCGAACTGGCCGTTGACCAGGAAGTACTCGCGCACCGGCTGGTCCAGCGGCTTCGGCTCCCCGTACGACCAGCCATTGTCGACCCGGATGCCACCCGGCGCGGTGACCGTGAAGAACGCGTTGGCCGCGGCCTTCTCGGTGAAGAACAGCTGCACCGACGTCAACGCCTCGCGCACCGTGGCGCCACCCGCCGGCGTGGACATCGCGAGGGTCCCGTGAGCTGCGGCGGGCTGAGCGGACGCGAGGAGAGCGACCGCCGAGGCGAGGAGGATCGCGAGAAGGCCCGCGACCACCCGCCCAGGAATCTGAGGGTGACGACGCATCTGAATATCCTCACCGCGCTGAGACTTTTTACAAGAGGTGAAGAACTTTTTCCTCACATGGCAAAAGCTGACGAGCCCTGGCGGCCACTATCCGGGTGGTCGGCGGGGTCGGCCGAAAGTTCCGACGAGCCCCGCGATGCGTCATCAAGGATGCGTCCCGGCCGGCAATCCGGTCAGATAGCGTCCACGTGACGTCTCGATCACGGAGAGTGTGAGGGTTATGCGGGCTGCGGTGCTGCGGGAGTTCGACGTTCCGCTGACGGTCGAGGAGATCGGCGACCCCGCCCCTGGCCCCGGTCAGGTGCTGGTCCGGGTCGTCGCCAGCGGGGTCAACCCGCTCGACACGAAGATCCAGGCAGGGAAAGCCGCACACGCGCGTGTCCAGCTACCCGCGGTGCTCGGCATGGATCTCGCCGGTGCGGTCGCGGCGGTCGACGCGGAGGTGACCGGATTTAGCCCGGGAGACGAGGTGTACGGGCTGTGCGGGGGAGTCGGTGACCTGCCGGGCTCGTTGGCCGGGTACACCGCCGTGGACGCCCGGTTGCTGGCTCACAAGCCGAACAACCTCTCGATGCGGGAGGCCGCCGCGCTGCCGTTGGCGGCGATCACCTCCTGGGAAGGGCTGGTCGACCGGGCCGGGGTCCACGCCGGGCAGAAGGTGCTGGTGCACGGCGGTGCGGGCGGTGTCGGGTACGTGGGCGTGCAACTCGCCCGGGCGCGAGGCGCCGAGGTGTACGCCACGGGTCGGCCGGCGAGCCTGCGGGTGATCGAGAGCCTGGGCGCCGTGCCGATCGACTACACCGCGAGCAGCGTCGACGAGTACGTCGAGAGGCACACCGGCGGTGAGGGGTTCGACATCATCGTCGACAACGTCGGTGGCACGACCCTCGACGCCTCGTTCGCGGCGGTCCGCACCTACCACGGGCACGTCGTCAGCGCGCTGGGCTGGGGCGCACACTCGCTCGCCCCGCTGTCGTTCCGGGGCGCCACCTACTCCGGCGTGTTCACCCTGCTGCCGATGCTCACCGGGCGGGGCCGCGAACACCACGGTGCCATCCTGCGCGAGATCGCGGCGCTGGCCGAAGCCGGTGCGCTGCGTCCCCGACTGGACGCGCGCCGGTTCACGCTCGACACGGTGATGGACGCCCACCGCCTGGTTGCCGACGGCACCGCCAACGGCAAGGTCATCGTGGACATCGCCGATTGAGTGGGAACCCGTCGGCCGGGAGGTCAGACCCGTGCGGGTGCCGTGCTGGCCAGGTCGACGATCCGGTCACTCCAGCGCTCCAGGAGGGTCTGGTCGTGGCTGATGACCAGGACCCCGGCCTGCCGGGTCCGCTGGTAGTCGCTGATGACGGCGGCGACGTGCGCCTGCGTCGACGCGTCGAGCATCGCGGTGGCCTCGTCGCAGAGCAGGTAGTCGGGACGGTGCACGAGGGCCCGGGCCAGGCAGGCGCGTTGCAGTTGCCCGTCGGAGACCGCGTGCGGACGTCGGCCGCGCAGATCCGCGGTGAGGCCGACCAGGTCGGCGAGTTCGGCCACCCGTTCCCGGACCGCCGCCTCGGGTGTCCGGGTGGCGCGTAGCGGTTCGGCGATCAGGTCGGCGAGGCTCAGGCGGGGGTCGGCGGCGGCACGCGGGCTCTGGAAGAGAGCGGCGACGCGGGTCCGCAGGGCGACCGGTACGGCGTACCGGACGGCGTTTACGGCGGTGCCGTCGATGCTGACCCGGCCCTGGTCGGGTTGGTGCAGCAGGGCCAGGACCCGTACCAGCGTCGACTTCCCGCAGCCGGACGGCCCGCGCAGTCCGACCGTCTCGCCCCGGTCGATCCGTACCGTGACGCGGTCGAGGACGACCTGGCGGCCGTACCCGACGGTCACCTCGTCGGCGAGCAGGTGTGGCGTGTCGGTCACGGGGTGGCTCCCGAAAGGATCGGATGGTGGCAGGCCACCGTGCCGCCGCCGGTGGCCGGTGTCGGCTCAGGTCGGTCGGCGCAGGTGTCGGTGCGGTGCGGGCAGCGGGGCGCGAACGCGCAACCGGGGGGCAGCGCGGTGAGCATCGGCGGGTCGCCCGGCACCGGCCGGAAGGCCCGGTCCGGCAGGGCGTCGAGCAACGCCGAGGCGTACGGGTGGGTCGGCGCGGTGAAGAGTTCGTCGGCGTCGCGGTGCTCCACGAGGCGGCTGGCGTACATCACGGCGACGGTGTCGGCGACCCGGCGCGCGGCGGTCAGGTCGTGCGTGATGAGCACGACCGCCGAGCCGTTGTCGCAGCGGCGGCGCAGCAGGTCGAGGGTGTGGTCGACCAGCGGCCGGTCCAGCCCGGTGGTGGGCTCGTCGGCGATGAGCAGCGCCGGGTCGGGTGCCAGCGCTAGCGCGGTGACCAGCCGCTGTGCCATCCCGCCGGACAGCTCATGGGGGTAGCGGTCCAGGTCCGCCGGGTCGAGCCCGACGTCGACAGCGAGCTGGTCGGCGTCGGCGCGGTCGCGGCCGTGCGCCCGCAGCGTCTCGGCGAGCAGCCGCCGTCCGGTGCGGACCGGGTTCAGGGCGGTGGCCGGGCTCTGCGGCACCAGGCCCACCAGGCGCCCGCGTACCCGCCGGGCCAGCTGGCGTTGACCGCAGGTGATCAGGTCGACCGGTTCGCCGTCCGGCTCGTGCAGGACGGCGTGGCCGGTGGTCGTGGCGTTGGCCGGCAGCAGGCCGAGCAGAGCGTGGGCCAGGACGGACTTGCCGCAGCCGGACTCGCCGACGACGGCCAGCAGCTCGCCGGCCCGGACGGTGAGGTGAAGATCGGTGACGGCGCGCACTCGCGCGTCGCGCAGCCGGAACTCGACGCCGAGGCCATCCACGGCGAGCAGCGGCCGACTCGTGGCGGCGCGCTGCGACGCCGGGGCGGGAACGGATTCGGTGGTGGTCACAGGTGCAGCTCCGCTCGAACCCGGGGATCGAAGCGGTCACGCCAACGGGCGGCGAGGACCGCGATGGCGAGAGTGACGACGACGATGACCGCGCCCGGCGCCAGGCTCGCCCACCAGGCACCGGTCAGCAGCGACCCCTGACCGTCATTGATCATGTTGCCCAGTGAGGCGAGGTGCGGCGGCAGGCCCAGGCCGAGGAACGACAGGGCGGTCTCGTGCCACACCGCGTGCGGGATCATCAGCGTGGTGGCCAACGCCAACCGGGGCAGCACGTGCGGCAGCAGGTGCCGGGTGAGGACCCGGAATCGGCCGGCTCCGCCACTGATCGCGGCATCGACGAACGGTCGGGTCCGCAGACTGAGCACCTCGGATCGGACGATGCGGGCGGTGGACAGCCAGTGGGTGAGCCCGACGGAGGCGATCACGGCACCGAGGCTGGGCCGCAGCATGGCCACGATGAAGATGCCCAGCAGCAGGTGCGGCATCGCGGCGATGGTGTCCACGATCCGCATCAGGATCCGGTCGACCCGGCCGCCGAGCGTGCCGGCGATCCCGCCGATCACGCCCCCCAGGACGGTGGCGACGAGCGCGGCGACCGCCCCGACGAGCAACGAGACCCGCAGCCCGTAGACGGCCCGGTGCGCCACGTCGCGGCCCAGGTCGTCAGTCCCGGCGAGGTGGGCCCAGGACGGTGCCAACCGGGTCTGGTCCAGCGCGACGGCGCTCTGGTCGAGCGGCCAGACGAGCGGTGCGAGCAGCGAGCCGGCGACGGTCGTCAGCAGGACCAGACCGGCGATGACGACACCGGTCTGGCCAGGTCGCAGCCGCAGCCGGGACCGGGCCAGGTGGAGCAGCGGCGGTCGGGTAGCAAGGTCAGCCATCGAGTCGTACCCTCGGGTCGGCGGCGGCGTAGGCCAGGTCGGTCGCGAGGTTCGCGGCCAGCACCACAGCGGTGGTGGCCAGCGTGATCGCCGCCAGCAGCGGGAAGTCGCTGCCCAGCGCGGCGGCGACCGTGACCGCGCCGAGGCCCGGCAGCGAGAAGACCGTCTCGACCAGCACCGCCCCGCCGACCAGCTCGGGCAGGTGGGTGCCGACCAGGGTGAGGAACGGCAGCAGCGCGGTCCGTAACGCGTGCCCGAACAGGACCGTCCGGCCGGGCAACCCGCGTGCCCGCGCCGCGAGCACGTGGTCGTCGCGCATGCTCTCCGCGACCGCGTCCCGGACGAACAGCACGAACCACGGCGCCTGGGACACGGCCAACACCCCGACCGGCAGGATCAGGTGGTGCGCCACGTCGCCCCAGGACGTGCCGGTCGCTGTGACATCGGTGAGCCCGCCGGCCGGCAACCAGCCCAGGGCCAGCGCGAACACGGCGATCGCCGCCAGGCCCAGCCAGAACACCGGCATCGACTGCACCGCATAGGCGGCCGTCCGTAGCGCGCGGTCGAACAGCCCACCCCGGCGGTACGCGGCCAACGAGCCCAGCAGCAGGCTCCCGACCAGGGCCAGAGCCAGGGCCACGCCGATCAGCAGCAGCGTCCAGCCGGCCCGGGCGGCGAGCACCGAGGCGACCGGCTCGTGCCGGCTCGTCGACCAGCCCAGGTCGCCTTGGACCAGGTTGCCGATCCAACGCAGGTACTGCACCGGCAGGGGGTCGTCGACACCCCAGTTGGTGCGGATCTGCGCCAGGTTCTCCTCGCTGGCGGTGAAGGCCGCCGCGCCCGCGTACTGCTTGGCGGGGTCGACAGGGGAGGCGGCACCCAGAGCGAACATGCCGACGCTGGTCGCGGCGAGCACCGGCACGGCGACCAGGAGTCGACGTCGGACCACCGCCCCGGCCCCGGCCAGTCGGCCGGAGCGGGTCACGAGCGCGTCCAGGTGTTGATGTTCCACCAGATGCTGTTCGCCACCCCGTGCTCGTGCGCCTCGACCCGGGGGGCCGCGCCCTGGACGGAGGACTTCAGCACGTAGGTGTGTCGCAGGTAGGTGAGGAACAGCCACGGCACGTCGGCGGCCAACTGCTTCTGGAACTGCGCGTACGCGACCTTGCGCAGGGCCGGGTCGATCTGGTCGCGGCCCTGCTGGAGGGCCCGGTCGGTCACCTCGGAGCGGTACGAGCCGGGGTTGAAGTAGCCCTGCCCCGCGAACTGGGAGCTGAAGAGTTTGTACGAGACGAAGTCCGGGTCGTACGGCGTGCCGTAGCCCATCAGCAGGGCGTCGGATTTCATCCGCGGATCGATGGCGTCCCAGGTGAGCCCGGCCGGGGTGACCTCGATGCCGATCTTCTTCGCGTCGGCGGTGACGGCCAGGGCCAGGTCCTTGCGCAGCGTGTCGCTGGCCGGGTACATCAGCGTGAACCGGGCCGGTCGACCGTCCTTGACCCGTACCCCGTTCGCACCCGGTTTCCAGCCGGCCGCGTCGAGCAGCGCGCCTGCCGCCGTCGGGTCGGCGGTCGGCCTGCCGACGATCGAGGGGTCGGCGAACTCGGAGGTCGGCGGGATCGGGCCGAACGCCGGTTCGCCGGCGCCACCGAGGATTCCGGAGACCATCGCGGCCCGGTCGACGGCGAGGTTGAGCGCCCGGCGGACCGCCGGGTCGGCGAGGACCGGGTTGCCCATCGGCAGCATCACACCCCGGTAGTCGGCGGTCGGCACCCGCTGCACCCGGTACGCGCTGTCGGCGTCGAAGCCGGAGGCGAGCTTCGGCGGCAGCTCGGCGGCGTCGAACTCTCCGGCCCGCATCCGCTGGGCGCGGACGTTGTCGTCGGCCACGAACGCCACCACCACCCGGTCGTTCGTCGGCCGGCCACCGAACCAGCGCTCGTTCGCGGTGAGCACCAGCCGGTCACCCGGCGTCCAGGACTCGACCTGGTACGGCCCGGTCCCGATCGGCTTCCGGTTGAACCCGGTGGTGTTGATGTCCTGCCCGCTGAGCAGCTTCGACGGCACGATGCCGAGGGTGAGTCGTTGCAGGAACGGCGCGTACGGGTAGCGCAGCCGGAACACGACGGTCGCCGCGTCGGGTGTGGTCACCGACTCCACCATGTCCAGGTCGGAGCGGAGCGTGGAGTCCACCTTCGGGTCCAGCACCGCCTGGTAGGTGAAGGCGACATCCGCCGCGCTCAGCGTGGTGCCGTCGTGGAACTGCACGCCGTCACGCAGTTTCGCGGTCACGGTGCGCCCGTCCGTCGACACCGTCGGCAGCGCCGTGGCCAGCCCGGGGACGAGGCGGTTGTCACCGTCGCGGGCGACGAGCCCGTCGAAGATCAGCGCGGCGCCGTCGACGCCGAAGTTGAGCACCGGGTTCAGCGCGTCGGGCTCGTCGGAGGTGGCCACGACCAGCGTCGTACCGCCGGCTGAGCCGTCGGGAGTGGCCGGGGCCGAGCACCCGGCGAAGGCGAGCATTCCCGCCGCCGCGGTCGACGCCGCGAGGCGTCGGACGGTCGGACGCATCCGGGTCACGGAGGGCTCCTGTGGTGTGGGGGAGTCGTTGGTCGGGTGGGCGCAACGCCGCAACCGTTGATCATCACGGTGGCACAGTTGCCACTCTTTGGCAATTGCCATGCCTGTGCGTCATCCTGTTGATCAAGGAGGCCGATGACGGACGGGCTCGCGTTCACCGCCGGTGGTGACCGTCGCCGCCGACCGGCTAGGGTTCCGGGGTGTTCCGCGTCGTCGTGTTGATCGCTGCCGTGGTGCTCGCCGCGGATCAACTCACCAAGTACTGGGCCGAGTCCGCGCTGTCCGGCGGGCAGGCCATCACCGTTCTCGGTGACCTGCTGCAACTGCGCCTCGTCTACAACCCGGGTGCCGCCTTCTCGATCGGCTCCGCGTACACCTGGATCTTCGCGGTGTTCGCGGCGGCGGCGGTGGTCGGGGTGACGGTCGTGGCGCTGCGGGTCACCTCGCGGGCCTGGGCGGTGGCACTGGGCCTGGTGCTCGGCGGCGCGACGACGCACCTGCTGGACCGCCTCTTCCGCGAGCCGGGGTTCGCGCGCGGGCACGTGGTGGACTTCATCGACTACGCCGGGTTCTTCGTCGGCAACGTCGCCGACATCGCCCTGGTGGTCGGCGTGGGCATCGTGATGCTGCTCAACGTGCGTGGCATTCCGCTGCGGGCGTCGGCGGGCGAGACCCGCGAGCAGGTGTCGTCAGACTCCTGAGCCGACCAGGACGACCTCCAGCCGGCGTGGGCCGTGCACTCCCTCGACCCGGTTCAGCTCGATGTCGCTGGTGGCGGACGGGCCGGAGATCCAGGTCTGCGGCGTACGCGGGTTCAGCCGGGTGAGCGCCTCGGGCAGCAGACCGACCACCTGGTCGGCGCGGACGACGCAGATGTGCCGGTCGGGCACCAGGGTGAGCGCACGCCGCCCCTGCGTCGGGCCGGCGTCGAGGATGATGGTGCCGGTGTCGGCGATCGCGACCGCGCAGCCGGTCAGCACCGCGTCCAGGTCGTCGAGTGCGGCCGGTGACAGTGCAGGCGCGTCGCGGTGCAGCTGCCCGGCGTAACCGGCCAGCCAGTCGGCGGGCAGATCGGCGGGGACGGCGAGCCGGTCGACCTCGCTGAGCAGCCGGGGTAGGGCGTCGATGCCGTGGTGGACCACCGCCCGGTAGTCCTCCAGGCGGTCGACCAGGGTGGCGATCAGGTCGGGGCGGTCGTCGACCCGGCGGTAGCGGCGGGGCACCTGCACCGGCGGCGGGCTGTCGGCCAGGGCCGTCCGCAGCCGCGCCAGAATCTCGTCACGTGCGCTCACTGCTTCCCCCACCATTCCCGGAAGGTCTGCGGCCCGGGCAGCGGCAGGTCGCGCGACCGGGTCCACGCCGACCCGGGCCAGGGCAGTCGGCGCAGCGTACGCGCTCCGGTGCGGCGCATCCGGTACGCCCCGAGCGGTCCCGCACCGGCCCGGGCCAGGCGCAGGGCGGCGGCCCAGCGCCGAGGGCTGCGCATCACCCAGGACAGGACACCCATGGCGGCCCGTTCGGCCGGCGGATGCGGTGCCTGCTGGCGGAGGTGGACCAGGATCTCCGGAATGTTGATCTTCACCGGGCAGACGTCGTAGCAGGCGCCGCAGAGGGTCGACGCGTACGGCAGCGAGGCGTTGTCGGCCACCCCGGTCAGCTGCGGCGACAGGATCGCCCCGATCGGCCCCGGATACACCGAGCCGTACGCGTGCCCGCCGGCCCGCTCGTACACCGGGCAGACGTTGAGGCACGCGGAGCAGCGGATGCAGGACAGCGCCGGCCGCCCGACCGGGTCGGCGAGCACCGCGGACCGGCCATTGTCGACGAGCACGACGTGCACGTCCTGCGGACCGTCGCCGGGGGTGACGCCGGTCCACATCGAGGTGTACGGGTTCATCCGCTCGCCGGTCGAGGACCGGGGCAGCAGTTGCAGGAAGACCTCCAGGTCGGTGAAGGTCGGCAGCAGCTTCTCGACGCCGACGACGCTGATCAACGTCTCGGGGAGGGTGAGGCACATCCGCCCGTTGCCCTCGGACTCCACCACCACGAGGGTGCCGGTGTCGGCCACGGCGAAGTTGGCACCGGAGACGGCGACGCGGGCCGAGAGGAACCGTCGCCGCAGGTGGGCGCGGGCCGCCTCGGCCAGCGCGGCCGGCTCGTCGCTGAGGTCGGCCGGCACGTCGGGCATGCGACGCTGGAAGATCTCCCGGATCTGGGCCCGGTTGTAGTGGATCGCCGGCACCAGGATGTGCGAGGGGGTGTCCTCGCCGAGCTGCACGATCAACTCGGCGAGGTCGGTCTCGTACGCGGCGATCCCGGCGGCCTCCAGCGCCTCGTTGAGCTCGATCTCCTGGGTCGCCATCGACTTGACCTTCACGACCTCGTCGGCCCCGGCGGCCCGGGTCAACGCGACCACGATCCGGCAGGCCTCGGCCGCGTCGCGGGCCCAGTGCACGGTGGCGCCGGCAGCGGTGACGGACGCCTCGAACTGCTCCAGCAGCTCCGGCAACCGGCGTTGGACGTCCGCCTTGATCGCGGCACCGGCGGCCCGTAGCGCCTCCCAGTCGGGTACCTCGTCGACGACCCGGGCGCGCTTGGCGCGGATGGTGCGGGTGGCCCGGTGCAGGTTGGCCCGCAGTTGCGGGTCGGCGACGGCCGGTTTGGCGGCGGTGGGAAAGGGCAGCGGCGTACGGATCCGTCCGCCCCCGGTGGCGGGTGCGACCGGCTGGCTCATGAGCTGGCTCCGGCGAGAATCTCGGCGTAGTGCATGGCCCGCACGCCCGAGCGGTGGCGGTCGAGGCCGCCGCCGATGTGCGCCAGGCAGGAGTTGTCGGCGGCGGCCAGCACCCGTGCGCCGGTGTCACGGACCCGGGCGCACTTGTCGGTGAGCATCGCGGTGGAGACGTCCGGGTTCTTCAGGGCGAAGGTGCCGCCGAAACCGCAGCACTCCTCGGCGTCGCCCAGCTCGACCAGCGTGATCCCGCGGACCTGGCGGAGCAGGGTCAACGGCCGGTCGCCCAGGCGCAGCATCCGCAGGCCGTGACAGGTCTGGTGGTAGGTGACCGTCTCCGGGAACTCGGCGCCGACGTCGGTGACGCCGAGAACGTCGATGAGCAACTCGGACAGCTCGTAGGTGCGCGCGGCCACCGAGGTGGCGGGCGGATGCAGGCGCGGGTACTGGTCGCGGATCATCGCGGTGCACGACCCGGACGGTGCGACGACGGCGTCGTAGCCGTCGAACACGTCGACGTAGTTGCGCACCATCGGCATCGCCTCGGCCCGGTAACCGGTGTTGGCGTGCATCTGCCCGCAACAGGTCTGCCGGTCGGGGAACTCGACGGTGTGGCCGAGTCGCCGCAGGATGCGGGTGACAGCGATGCCGGTGCCCGGGTAAGCGAGGTCGTTCACGCAGGTGATGAAGAGGGCTATGCGCACGGCGGCTCCTCGGACGGGTCGGGGGTGGTCACGCCGGGTCGCGCGGTGCTCCGGCTGCGGGAAGCTGGTCGAAGGCGGGCAGGTGGCGCTCCCGGGCGGCGGTCAGGTGCGCCCGCATCGCCTCGGCGGCGGCGTCGGAGTCACCGGCGGCGATGGCGGCGGCGATGCGTTGGTGCTCGGTGTTGGTGTCCGGAGCGCCGGTGACCGGGAAGTACAGCCGGTGCAGGTGCAGGTGGGAGTGCAGCCGGGTGATGCTCTCCCGCAGCAGTGGGCTGCCGGCCACCTCGGCGATCAGGTCGTGGAAGGTGGCGTCGAGCGCGGTGAACGCGGCATGTCGGCGGTAGCCGTCGCCGGCCTCCACGTCGATCGTCGCCGCCGCCTCGGTGCTGATCCGCTGCCGCTCCTCGGTGGAGGCGTGGGCGGCGGCCCGGCCGGCGGTGGCACCCTCCAACAGCAGCCGGACCTCGAACAGGTCGTCGAACTCGGCACGGGTCAGCAGCGGCGTGGTGGTGTAGCCGGACAGCGGGCGTTTACGGACCAGGCCGTCGGCTTCCAACCGGGCGAGCGCCTCGCGCACAGGGGTGGGGGAGACGTCCAGCTCCCGGGCCAGCGCGTCGATGTTGACCCGCTCGCCCGGCGGCAGGATGTGGTCCATGACCAGGGTCTTTATCGACTCGTAGACGTCGTCGGCGAGGGTGAGTCGACGGGCGGGACGGAGTTTGCCCTCGCGAGCTTCCTGCTGGGCCATCTCGTCTCCTCAACAACCCCTTGACTGTGCCGGTGTGAGCGAGTACACACTAGCAAAGCAACATCCTATAGGAAATAGGCTCGCTCGCCGCCGTCTCGCACCACCACCCCCGAGGAGACGAACATGTCGCGCAGAATGCTGTCCCGAATCGGCTCGGGCCTCACCGTCGTGGCCCTCGCCACGACCACTGCGGCCTGCACGAAGAAGAGCGACACCACCGCCGAGGCCGGTGGTCGGGAACCGGCGCAGGTCAAGGTCGCGCTCGTGCCCGGCGGCTCACACCCGTACTTCCAGCCGTGGAAGGACGCCGGAGCCAAGGCCAAGACCGAGCTGGCGCTCGGCGACGTCACCTTCAACGAGACCGCGGGCTGGGACCAGACCAAGCAGAACGACGTGCTCAAGTCCCTGGCCGCGCAGGGCTACAACGCCTTCGGGGTCTTCGGCGTCTCACCCGACAACATCAACTCCACCTTCGAGGACCTCAAACGGCAGGGCTTCCCCGTCGGCTCGCTGGCCTCCTGCCCGGCCGGCGCCAACAAGGCCGACTTCTGCCTCTCCACCGACGTTGAGGTCGCCGCGTACAAGGGCGCCAAGGCCGCCATCGACGCGATGGGCGGTCAGGGCAACCTGGTCCACCTGACCGGAAACAAGGTCGACTCCAACACCCAACGCCGGATCGCGGGCGTGGAGAAGGCGGTCGCCGAGACCGGCGGCAAGGTGACCCTGATCCAGAGCGTCACCGACATCGACAAGGACCTGCAGAGCGCGCAGAAGGCCGTGGCCGACCTCCTCGCCGCGAAGGGCCGTCAGATCCAGGGGATCGTGAACACCGCCTACAACCCGGCGGTCGCCTCGGCCGAGGGTGTCCGCCAGTCGAAGCTGCCCATCAAGGTCATCGCCATCGACGACGACCCAACGGTCCTCGACGGGCTGCGCGGCGGCTCGGTGGCCGCCACCGTCCTGCAGAACCCCGTCGGTCAGGCCCAGGTCGGCTCGTACGCCCTGATGAAGCTCAGCGGAGGCTGCACCATGGCCGAACCCGGGGTGACCATCGACTCGGGCTCGTTCGTGGTGACCGCTGACAACCTGGACGGCTACGAGGCCGACCGCACCGCGACCACCGAGGCGCTGCGGAAGAAGTTCGACGGCGATCTGCTCAAGTGCAACTGATGTCGACCATCACCACGGCCGAGGCGTACCTCGTCGACATTCCCGTGGAGACCGTCCGCACCGACGCGGTCCAGGCGTTCCTCAAGCAGGAGACGCTCTTCGTCGAGGTGCGGACGGCCGACGGGGGGCACGGCACCGGGTACTCGTACACGATCGGGACCGGCGGCACCGCCGTGCTCGCACTGCTGCGCGACTACCTGCTGCCGCACCTGGTCGGCCGCGACGCCGCCCGGGTGGAAGCGATCTGGCGTGACCTGCATGCTGCCACCCGGGCCACCGCCGTCGGGGCCATCACCTCGTTGGCGCTCGCCGCGATCGACACCGCGCTGTGGGACCTGCGCGCCCGCGCCGCCGGCCTGCCGCTCTGGGTGCTCGCCGGCGGCGCCAAGGAGCGGATCCCGCTGTACGACACGGAGGGCGGCTGGCTGCACCTCACCGAGGACGAGCTGGTCGCCGGCGCGAAGGCGTCCCAGGCGGCCGGCTGGCCCGGCGTCAAGCTGAAGGTCGGCAAGCCGAACCCGGCCGAGGACGCCGCCCGCATCGGGGCGGTCCGGGCCGCCCTCGGCGACCACGTCGACGTGATGGTCGACGCCAACCAGTCCCTGACCGCCGCCGAGGCGATCCGCCGGGCCCGGCTGCTCGAACCACACCAGCTCACCTGGTTCGAGGAGCCGCTGCCGGCCGACGACGTCGCCGGACACGAGCTGTTGGCCCGCGCGACCAGCATCCCGGTCGCGGTGGGGGAGTCGATGTACTCGATCGGCCAGTTCGCCGAGTACCTGCGGCGGCAGGCCGCCGGCGTCGTCCAGGTGGACGTCGCGCGGATCGGTGGCATCACCCCGTGGTTGAAGGTCGCCCACCTGGCCGAGGCCTGCAACGTGGTGG
Source organism: Micromonospora sp. NBRC 107095 (assembly GCF_030269705.1). Classification (NCBI taxonomy): domain Bacteria; kingdom Bacillati; phylum Actinomycetota; class Actinomycetes; order Micromonosporales; family Micromonosporaceae; genus Micromonospora; species Micromonospora sp. NBRC 107095. The sequence continues at coordinate 120,762 of NZ_BSTU01000004.1, read as the reverse complement.
TCTGCCCGCACTTCCTGATGGAACTGCACGTGAGCCTCTGCGCGGCCGTGCCGAACAGCCGCTACGTCGAGCACATCCCGCAACTGCGCGCGATCACCCGGACCGAGATCGCGATCGTCGACGGCCACGCGCTCGCCCCCGGCGAGCCGGGCCTCGGCATCGACTGGGACCGCGACGCGATCGAGGACAGGAGGGTGGCGTGAAGACGGAAACAGCGCCGCAGGCGTCGGCGGTGCCCCCGGTCGCGGACCCCAGGCCCCCGACCGGGGCCCTGCCGGTCTGGGCGAACCCCCGGCTCGGCCTGCTCATCGTCATCGCCGTGCTGGTCGTGCTCTTCTCGTCGCTCACCCCCGCGTTCCTCGACCCCCGCCTCACGCTGGCACCGTTGCAGGCCGACATCAGCGTGTACGTCGTGGTCGGTCTCGCCCAACTCGCCGTGCTCTCGCTCGGGCACATGAACATGGCCGTCGGCCGGATGGCCGCGCTGTCCACCTTCGCGATGGGCCTGGCCTACGACCGGCTCGGCGTACCGCTGCTGGTCGGGCTGGTCGTGGGTCTCGTCGTCGGAGCGGGCATCGGCGCGCTCGCCGGCCTGCTCATCGCCAAGACCGGCGTGAACTCCTTCGTGGTGACCCTCGCGCTCGACTTCGGGTTGCTGGGCCTGGTCACCATTCTCTACACCTGGGCGACCGGCGGGGTGTCGTTCGCGGTGCAGCCGAGTGGGCTCTCCGCGCTGCGCTTCGACACCTTCGCCGACTACTGCATGGGCGACACCTGCGGACCCCGGATCCCGCTCGTCGTGCCGATCGCGGTGGCCGCGGCGCTCGGTGTCGGGCTGTTGTTCCGGCGTGCCCGGCTGGGCCGGGAGATCCTGATGACCGGCTCCAACTCGGTCGCCGCCGAGCTGTCCGGCATCCCCACGCACCGCCGGGTGGTCGCCGCGCACGCGCTGAGCGGGCTGCTCGCCGCGCTGGCCGGGTTCCTGCTCGCCGCCAACAACGGCGCCTTCTCCGCCAACATCGGGGAGTCGTTCCTGCTGCCGTCGTTCCTGGCCCCGGTGCTCGGTGGGACGCTGCTCGCCGGTGGCGCGGTCAGCGTCCTCGGCACCGCGCTCGGGGCGACCCTCACCCAGGTCATCTACAAGGGACTCAACCTGCTCCAGTTCTCCTTGGAGGAGCTGAAGCTCTACATCGGACTGGTGCTGCTCGCGGCGCTGTCGCTGGACCGGCTGCGGGCCGTGCTCGCCGAGCGAAGGGCGGTGTCACCATCATGAGGAGCCTGATCCGGACCAACGAGTTCACCCTGGCGGTGATCGCGGCCGTCGGATTCGCGGCGCTCGCGGTCGCCACCGACTTCAACCTGCTCACCGCCGGCACGCTCGACGCGTTCCTGCGCTTCCTCGCCCTGCCGATCGTCATCGGTCTGGCTCAGATGGTGGTGCTCGCCGTCGGTCAGATGAACCTCTCGGTGGGCGTGCTCACCGGGTTCTGCGCGGTGGCCTCGGGCTGGCTGATGATCGACGCCGGGCTGCCCGCCCCGGTCGCGGTGCTCGCCGCGCTGGCTCTCGGCGCCGTCGTCGGGCTGGTCAACGGCCTGTTGGTGATCTTCACCCGGATCAACGGGTTCATCGTCACCCTCGCCACCATGACGATCCTCGAAGGGCTGCGGTACGGGGTGAACGGCACCGGCACCTACCAGGGCTACTCGCCCGGCCTGCGGGAGTTCGGGCAGGCGTCGCTGGCCGGCGTGCCAGTGGTCTTCCTGCTGGCGGTCGTGATCGCGGTCGCGGTCGCCCTCTTCTTCCGTCGTACCGTGCCCGGCCGGCACCTGCTCGCCTCCGGCGGCAACCCGTTCGCCGCCCGACTGTCGGGCATCTCCAACGACCGGGCGCTGGTGCTGGCCCACACCCTGTCAGGGCTGCTGGCCGGCTTCGCCGCAGTGATCGTGGTGGCCGCCTTCGGCTCGGTGAACGCCTCGATCGGCGACGACCTGCTGCTGCCCAGCTTCGCCGCGCCGATCATCGGCGGTGTGGCGTTGGCCGGCGGCATGATCAGCGTGACCGGCACGGTGCTCGCGGCCTTCCTGGTACGGCTCGTCGACGTGAGCCAGTCGCAGTTCGACATCAACCGGCGGTGGGTGGATCTCATCATCGGCGCGGTGGTCCTCGGCGCGGTGCTGCTCGGGCAGTTCCGCGACAAGCTCTCCGGAGGTACCCGATGAGCGTCGTGCTGGCCGCGAAGAAACTGGTCAAGACGTTCCCCGGGGTGCGCGCCCTGGACGAGGCGACGCTGACCCTGACCGCCGGGAGCGTGCACGCGCTGCTCGGCGAGAACGGGGCCGGCAAGAGCACCCTGATCAAGATCCTGACCGGGGTGTACCGGCCGGACGGTGGGCAGCTGCGGCTGCCCGGACCGGACGGGCAGCCGCGTACGGTGCAGCTCGGCAACCCGCAGGACGCCCAGCGGGCCGGCATCGGCGTGGTGCACCAGGAACGGAACCTGATCCCGGCGTTCAGCGTCGCCGAGAACATCTGCCTGCAACATCTGCCCCGCCGTGCCGGCCTGGTCGACCGGGCGGCACTGCGTGTCGAGGCCCGGCGGTGCCTGGACCTGCTCGACCTGGACCTGGACCCCGACCTGCCGGTGTCCCGGTTGTCGGTGGCCCAGATGCAGTTGGTGGAGATCGCCAAGGCGCTGTCGGCCGACTCGACGGTGCTGCTGCTCGACGAGCCGACCGCGTCACTGACCAACGACGAGGCCGACCGGCTCTACGGCATCGTGCGTCGACTGTCCATGCGGGGTCACGCCACGGTGCTGGTCAGCCACAAACTGGAGGAGGTCTTCGCGATCGCCGACACGGTGACGGTGCTGCGCGACGGGCGCAGCGTCGCCGAGGCGGAACCCCTCGCCCAGCACAGCCGCGAGGAGATCGTCGACCTGATGGTCGGCCGGGCGTACCAGCAGGTGCACCTCGCCGCCCGGACCGTCGCGGCGGACGTCGAACCGGCGTTGGCGCTCGACCACGTCGCCACCACCGCCGGTCACCACGACGTCAGCCTCACCGTCCGCCCCGGCGAGATCGTCGGCCTGTACGGGCTCGTCGGCGCGGGTCGCAGCGAACTGGCCAAGGCGCTGCTCGGCCTCGACCGGATCACCGCCGGTGAGGTGCGGGTGCACGGGCGGCCGGCCCGGATCCGGGACGTGGGCGACGCCCTGCACCGGTACCGGATCGGCTACGTCACCGAGAACCGCAAGGAGGAGGGCCTCTTCCTCGACCAGACCGTGGCCCGCAACACAGCGGTGACCGTGTGGCGCCGGCTGGCCCGGCTGGGGCTGGTCCGCGACCGCTCCGAGCGAATGCTGGTCGACGAGTACGCCGACCGGCTGGGCATCCGACTCGCCTCGCCCGACCAGCACGCCGGTCAGCTCTCCGGCGGCAACCAGCAGAAGGTCAGCCTGGCCAAGTGGCTGGCGGCCGACTGCGACGTGCTCATCATCGACGAGCCCACCGTCGGCATCGACGTGCGCACCAAGGCGGCCTTCCACGAGTTGATCGCCGGCCTGGCCGCGCGCGGAATGGCCATTTTGCTGATCTCGTCGGACCTGCCGGAGATGGTCACCCTCGCCGACCGGATCGCGGTGATGCGAGAGTTCGCCATCGTTGGTGAACTGGACAACGACCACGACTACGAGCGGATGAGCCAGTCGGTGATCCGGTTCATCCATGACGGGCAGGGGGTCGTCGCGTGAAGGCCACCGAACGAGTGACAGTGGGGCGTACCGACGTGGCGGTGACCCGGCTCGGGCTCGGGCTCGCCCCGATCGGTGGGATGATCGCCGCCGTCGGTGACGACGTCGCCCACGCCACCGTCGCGGCGGCCTGGGATCTCGGGCTGCGCTACTTCGACACCGCCCCGCTCTACGGTTGCGGCCTCTCCGAGCGACGCGCCGGGGCGGTCCTCGCCGGCAAGCCGCGCGACGCGTTCACCGTCTCCACCAAGGTTGGCCGGCTGCTCGTCCCCGACGGTGGTGACCGGCAGGAGTTCTGGGCCGAGCCCACCGACCTCACGCCCCGGTTCGACTTCTCCGCCGCCGGGGTGCGCCGCTCGCACGCGGAGAGCCTGGCCCGAATGGGGCTGGACCGGATCGACATCGCGCACATCCACGACCCGGACGACCACCTGGCCGAGGCGGTCGCCGGGGCGTACCCGGCGCTCGCGCGGCTGCGGGCGGCCGGCGAGATCGGCGCGGTGGGCGCCGGCATGAACCAGGCCCCGGCGCTGGTCGAGCTGGCCCACGCCGGCGACTTCGACTGCTTCATGCTCGCTGGCCGGTACACGCTGCTGGACCAGTCCGGCCTCGACGAGCTGCTGCCACTGTGTCAGGAGAGAGGCATCTCGGTCCTGGCCGCCGGGGTCTACAACTCGGGACTGCTGGCCGACCCGAGACCGGGCGCACCCTACGACTACGCCCCGGCCGACCAGGCGCTGCTCGACCGGGCCACCGCGATCCGGTCGGTGTGCGAGCGGCACGGCGTGCCGCTGCGGGCGGCGGCGATCCAGTTCCCGTTCGGTCACCCGGCGGTCGCCAGCGTGGTGGTCGGCGCCCGGACTCCGGAGCAGGTCGCCGACAACGTCGCGATGGTCGAGTGGGAGGTGCCCGAGGCGTTGTGGACGGACCTGAAGGCCGAGGGGCTGCTGCCGAGGGAGGTGCCCACGCCGTGATCATCGACGCGCACCACCACCTGTGGACCACCGACTACCAGTGGCTCACCGAGCCGGGCCTGGAGTCGATCCGCCGCGACTACACGGTCGCCGACCTCGTACCCCGGCTGGACGAGTCGAACGTGACGGCGACAGTGCTGGTCGAGGCGGGCCGTTGCGACGCCGAGGAGACCGCCGAGTTCCTGGCCCACGCCGCCGGCACGCCGCGGATCGCCGGCGTGGTCGGTTGGGCGTCGCTCACCGACCCGGCCATCTCCGCCACCCTCGCCGGCTACCGCGAGCTGCCCGGCGCGACCAAGCTTGTCGGGCTCCGCGACCAGGTGCAGGGCGTCACCGACCCCGGGCACCTGGCCCGCCCCGACGTGCGTGCCACCCTCGCGGCGATCGGGGCCGCCGACCTCACCTTCGACCTGGTCGTCCACGCCGGGCAGCTGCCCAGCTGCGCCGAGGCGGCCCGGGCCACACCCGGTACCACCTTCGTCCTCGACCACCTGGGCAAGCCGAGGATCACCAGCGACGGCCTCGCCGAGTGGCGCACGGCGGTCCGCGACCTGGCGGGCTGCGACAACGTGGTCGCGAAACTCTCCGGCCTGCTCACCGAGGTCGGCCCCGGATGGCAGGTGGCCGACATCCGGCCGTACGTCGACACCGCGCTGGAGCTGTTCGGCCCGCACCGGCTGATGGCCGGCTCGGACTGGCCGGTCTGCGACCTCGTCGCCTCATACGCCGAGGCGTGGTCGGCGCTCGACGCCTGCCTGGGGGAGCTGTCGTCCGTCGAGCGAGCAGCCGTCCTGGCCGGCACCGCAATTCGCACCTACGCACTGGAGGTTGGTTCGTGAGATTCATGCGCGTCGGGCCCGTGGGGCGGGAACGTCCCGTGCTGTTCGTCGACGGTAGGCACCTCGACCTGTCGTCGCTCACCGCCGACATCGACAGCGAGTTCCTCGCCGGTGACGGCGTCCGACGGGTCCGCGAGGCCACCGACCTGCCCGAGATCGACATCACCGGTCAGCGGGTCGGCGCGCCGATCGCCCGGCCCGGGGTGGTGCTCTGCGTGGGGCAGAACTACGCGGCGCACGCCGCCGAGTCGGGCGCCGCCCCGCCGACCGACCCGATCATCTTCTACAAGGCGCCCAACACCGTCGTCGGCCCGTACGACGAGGTCCTGATCCCGCGTGGCTCGACGAAGACGGACTGGGAGGTGGAGCTGGCGGTGGTGATCGGCAGGCGGGCCCGCTACCTCGCCTCGCCGGCCGACGCCCTCGCGCACATCGCCGGGTACGTGCTCTCCAACGACGTCTCTGAGCGGGACTTCCAACTCGCCGTCTCCGGCGGTCAGTGGTCGAAGGGCAAGTCCTGCGAGACGTTCCAACCGCTCGGCCCGTGGTTGGTCACCGCCGACGAGATCGGGGACCCGCAGGCGCTGCGGCTGCGTTCCTGGGTCAACGGCGAGCCCCGACAGGATTCCAGCACCAAGGACATGATCTTCGACGTGGCGTACCTGGTCTGGCACCTGTCCCAGTACACCGTGCTGGAGCCGGGCGACGTCATCAACACCGGCACCCCGCAGGGGGTGGCGCTCTCCGGCCGCTTCCCGTACCTGGCCGCCGGCGACGTGATGGAGGTCGAGATCGACGGCCTCGGTCGGCAGCGCAACACGCTCCGGGACGCCTGATGGCGGTGATCACCTCCGTCGACACGTACGACGTCCGGTTCCCCACCTCGCGGGACCTCGACGGTTCCGACGCGATGAACCCCGACCCCGACTACTCGGCCGCGTACCTGGTGCTAAGCACCGACGACGGCCCGGACGGGCACGGCTTCACCTTCACCATCGGGCGCGGCAACGACGTCTGCCGGGCGGCGATCGACGCGCTGGTGCCGTACGTGGTCGGCCTGGACCCGGACACCGTGGACCTCGGTGCGTTCGCCCGCTCGCTCACCCAGGACTCCCAGCTGCGCTGGCTCGGCCCGGAGAAGGGCGTGATGCACCTCGCCGCCGCAGCGGTGATCAACGCGATGTGGGACCTGGTCGCCAAGCGGGCGGGCAAGCCGGTCTGGCGCTACCTGGCCGACCTCAGCCCCGAGCAGATCGTCGACCTGGTCGACTGGCGCTACCTCACCGACGCCCTCACCCCCGATGAGGCGTTGGAGATCCTGCGTGCCGCCGAGCCGGGTCGGGCCGACCGGATCGCCCGGCTGACCGAGCGGGGCTACCCCGCGTACACCACGTCGCCCGGCTGGCTCGGCTACTCCGACGACAAGGTGGTCGGGCTGGCCAGGCAGGCGGTGGCCGACGGATTCACCCAGATCAAGCTGAAGGTGGGCGCGGACGCCGCCGACGACGTACGCCGCCTGAAGATCGCCCGCGAGGCCGTCGGCCCGGACATCCGGATCGCCGTCGACGCCAACCAACGCTGGGACGTCGCCGAGGCGGTCGACCGGATGCGCGAGTTGGCGCCGTACGACCCGTGGTGGATCGAGGAACCGACCAGCCCCGACGACGTGCTCGCCCACGCGGCGATCCGGTCCGCCCTCGCCACCAGCGCACCCGACGGCGGACCGATCCGGGTCGCCACCGGCGAGCACGTGGCGAACCGGGTGGTGTTCAAACAGCTGCTCCAGGCCGGTGCCGTCGACGTCGTCCAGATCGACGCCTGCCGGGTGGGCGGCGTGAACGAGAACGTCGCCATCCTGCTGCTCGCCGTGAAGTACGGGGTGCCGGTCTGCCCGCACGCCGGGGGAGTGGGCCTGTGCGAGCTGGTGCAGCACCTGTCGATGTTCGACTTCGTGGCGGTGTCCGGCTCGATGCGCGACCGGGTCGTCGAGTACGTCGACCACCTGCACGAGCACTTCCTCGACCCGGTGGTGATCAAGGACGGGCACTACGTGGTGCCCAGCACCCCGGGGTTCTCCGCCGCGATGCGTCCGGAGAGCCTCGCCACGTACGCGTACCCCGACGGGCCGGCCTGGGTCTGACCCGGGACGCGCTTCACCGCGCGGCCGACCTGACGGCGGTGCGTCAACTACTCGGAAGGAGAGAGCAGCATGCGGTGTGACGGTCTGGTGGCAGTGGTGACCGGGGGCGGCTCGGGGATCGGGCTCGCGTGTGTGCGGGCGTTCACCGCCGCCGGCGCCCGGGTGGGTGTCCTGGACCTGGAGCTGTCCGGTCTGCCGGGGGATCCCGGCGTCCTCGGCGTCCGGGCGGACGTGGCCGACCGCGCCTCGCTGAGCACGGCCGTCGCCGCGGTCGCGGCGGCGTTCGGCGGCGTCGACATCCTGGTGAACAACGCCGGCATCTCGGCGGTGGGCACTGTCGAGGAGGACGACGACGAGCGGTGGAGCCGGGTGCTCGACGTCAACGTCTCCGGCGTGGCCCGCACCAGCGCCGTCACCCTGCCGTACCTGCGCCGGTCGTCGTCCGCCGCCATCGTCAACATCTCCTCGATCGCGGCGACCACCGGTCTGCCCAAACGCGCCCTGTACTCGGCGTCGAAGGGCGCCGTGCACGCCCTCACCCTCGCCATGGCAGCAGACCTGGTGACGGAGGGCGTCCGGGTCAACTGTGTCGCCCCGGGCACCGTCGACACCCCGTGGGTGGCCCGCCTGCTCGCCGGTGCGGCCGACCCGACGGCGGAGAAGCGCCAACTGGCCGCCCGCCAGCCGACCGGCCGACTGGTGACCGCCGACGAGGTGGCCGCCGCCGTCGTCTACCTGGCCTCGCCCGCGACCAGGTCGGTGACCGGCACATCCCTGGCCGTCGATGGAGGCATGTCCGGCCTGCGCCTACCCGCCCCGGCGTGTCCCGCGGCCGATCGTGCCGAATCGGGCGCGTGACATGATTGCGCGATGGGGAAACAGCAGGACGTCGGCGAGCCCGACCGTCACAGCGGGTCCGGCACCACCGCCCACCGTCCGATCGGTGGCAACCCTGACGCTCGACTCGCGCTCGCCCAGGACCCCACAACGCCACAAATGACTCTTATCGACCTGGCGTCCGACCCGTCGGTCCTGGTCCGCAAGGCGGTCGCCGCTCGGGCCGACGCTCCCGCACAGGCCCTGCGACCGCTCACCCGCGACCATGATCGTCAGGTCCGGGAGGCGGTGGCGAGGAACCCCTCCACCTCGATCGCCAACCTCATGCGCCTGGTCAAGGACGCCGACCGGTGGGTCCGCTGGGCGGTCGCCGGCAACCCGGCGTGCGACGAGTCGATCCGCCAGGTCATGGCGCAGACCTCGGACAAGGAGCTTCGCGGCCTGCTCGCGGAGAGTCGTGAGCTGGAGCCGGAACTAGCCGCCAAGCTGATCGACGACGTGTCACCCGAGGTACGGGAGCGCCTCGCCACCCACACCCACGACCCCGACGTGATCACCGCCCTGCTGGCCGACCGCACCGCACGCGTACGCAAGGGGGTCGCCCGCAACCCACGGACCACCGCCGAGCAGCGCAGCATGCTCGCCGCGGACCCGGTGGCCGACGTCCGTGCCGCGCTGGTGCGGGCCGTCGAGCTGAGCGAGGCGGATCTGGCGCGGCTGGTCGACGACCGCGCGGTGCAGGTCCGACTGGCCATGGCGACGTCCGACGTCGTTCCGCCGCACATCCGGCAGGCGCTCGCTCGCGACGCCGACGAGATGGTGGCCAGCGCGGCACGGGACTACCGCCCGGGCACCGGCAACGCCTCCGCCGTGCGGCCGCCCCGCATCGGGCACCGCCCCTCCGCAGCCGGCGCGGGTCGATCGGGTGGCGGCACCGCCCGGTAGCACCACGCCGCGTCCCCCAGGCCGTGCGGAAACGAGACGTACAGCTCGGGGCGAGCCGCCGAGCCCTCCCAGTTCACAGTCGTGGACGCGTTACGCACTCCGGTGACGTGGTCGACTGGGACACCCAGGCGACCGGCGAGGGTGGTTCCGCCCGGGTGCTCCGCCGAGCGGCGGATGCGCCCGCGAGCGTGATGACTCACCGGCATCATGATGCCTCTGAGTCATCAGGCTGGTCGCGGCGTCTGCCCCACGACGACCGTGCGGGTTGGTGCGATCAGCTGCCGTCGCTCTCGGACGGCGTGGTCCAGCTCGTCGAGTGCTTCGCGGTGATCGGGGTCCTGGCGCAGTAGGCGGGCCGCGTCCGCCAGCTGCGTCAACAGGGCTGCGAACGTGTCGCCCTGCACGTGGACACCGGGACATGCCCTGCCCGGCACCACTCACTCACCCACTCGATCAGGCTGAGTGATGAGTTGTCGGGTCCGCGCCCGTCATACCTCCGACAGGACATGACGAGGCGGAAGGATGACGTGATGAGTGCGGACACGCGGCTGGAGGAGCGGGGCGTGAGCGGGCTGGGCGAGGTCGACGAGCCGGCGTTCTCGGGGCTGGCGCAGCGGCACCGGCGGGAGCTGCACGTGCACTGCTACCGGATGCTCGGGTCGTTCGAGGACGCCGAGGACACGGTGCAGGAGACGTTCCTGCGGGCCTGGCGGCGGCGGGAGACCTTCGAGGGACGGTCGACGTTCCGGGCGTGGCTGTACCGGATCGCCACCAACGCCTGCCTGGACCTGCTCGCCAAGCGCCGCCCGGAGCCGGCGACCGGCGGTGAGGTGCTGTGGTTGCAGCCCTACCCGGACCGGCTGCTCGACGAGCTGCCCGCGGGCGACGGGGACGAGCCGGAGAGTGTCGCCGTCGCGCGGGAGACGATCGAGCTGGCGTACCTGGTCGCGGTGCAGCACCTCGCGCCGCGTCCACGGGCCGTGTTGATCCTGCGTGACGTGCTCGGCTGGCCGGCGAAGGACGTCGCGGAGCTGCTCGGGGACTCGGTCAACTCGGTGAACAGCGCGCTTCAGCGGGCCCGTGCCGGGATGCGGGAGCACCTGCCCGCCGAGCGGCAGGACTGGGTCGGCGGCGACGAGGACGCCGGGACGCGCGAGCTGGTGCGCCGCTTCACCGACGCCAGCGTGGCCACCGACGTCGACACGCTCGCCACCATGCTGCGCGACGACGTCCGCTCATCGATGCCGCCCACGCCCGGCCTGTCCGTCGGCCGCGAGGCGGTGCTGAGCACCTGGGTCGAGGACGGCTTCGACGCCATGACGGGCCTGCGCGCGGTGCCCACCTCGGTGAACCGGCAACCCGCTGTCGCCTTCTACCACTGGCGCGAGCAGGAGGGCGCGTACCTGCCGCTGACGATCGACGTCCTGCGCATCACCGGCGGCGCGATCACCGAGGTCTTCATCTTCCACGCCGACCAGTTCCCGCGGCTCGGCCTGCCGCACCGACTGCCGGCCGACGGCACGGAGTAGTCCCGATGCGGACGCTGACCCTGCCCGGTGGCGCCCGCGCGGCGGTGGTCGGGGCGCAGTGGTCCGACGCGTTCGCCGTCGTCACCAGCGGACGGGTGCAGCTGGAGCTGCGCGACGGCCAACCGGGGCCGGTCCTCGGACGCGACGCCGGGTTCTGGCTGCGCGGCACCGGCGTCCGCGCTCTGCGCAACCCCGGCCGCCGCACGGCGACGGTGCGCGTCTGCACGCCACGGGACGTCCCCCGCCAGTCAACTTTTCCGGTACGCCAGCTTCCCGTCGATGGAGACGCCATGACCAGCGCAGAGGACACCCAGATCGCCGCCGGCCCGGCACCGGGCCAGCCCAGCCGAGGTCACCGGCTACGGCGGCTAGCCGGCACCGGCCTGGTCGCCACGCTCGCGGCGATGGTGGCCACCACCCTCGCCGCCGCGCTGGCCCGGGCCGTCGGTGTCGATTTCGCGATCCCCGATGGTGGCGGCGAGACGATCCCGTTGTCCGGGTTCGCCGTGGTGACGGGCTTCTTCTCGGTGGTGGGCGTCGTCATCGCCGGCGCTCTCCTGTGGTGGAGTGCGCGCCCCGCCGACCGGTTCGGGTGGACGGCGGTGTCGCTGACCGCGCTCTCGCTGATCCCACCGTTCGTCTCGGGGGCGAACGCGGCCACCATCGCCGCTCTGCTCGGGCTGCACCTCGTCGCCGCGACGGTGATGATCCCGGCCCTGACCCGCAGCCTCCGTACCGACTGACGCACGCGCTGGTCGCTACCCGGTGCCGTGCTCGGGCCCGCCGGTCTGCTCCCACAGCGACTTCATCTCGTCGAAGGCCTGCTCCATCAGCTGCACCATCGCCTGCCGGGCGCGCTCACCGTCGCGCCGCTGGATCGCCTGGGCGACATCGGCGTGCATCTGGAGGGCCTGCTGGTGCGGGTGGTGCGGCATGAGGTGATGCTTGTGCCGGCCGGTGAGCACCTCCGCGACCAGTTCCTGGAGCCGGACGAACATCTCGTTGCCGGAGGCGAGCAGGACCCGCCGGTGAAACTCGATGTCGAGGTGCAGGAAGCGTTCCTCGTCGCCGGCCTCGCCGGCCGCCCACATCTTCGCCGCCAATCCGACCAGGTCGCTCGCCTCGTCACGGCCGATCCGGCTGGCGGCCAGGAAGGCCGCGTGTGGCTCGACGGCGGTGCGCAGTTCGGTGATCGACCGGAGCTGGGCCATCCGACCCGCCGAGGCGAGGCGCCAGCGGATCACCTGCGGGTCGAAGACGTTCCACGCGCTCGCCGGCCGGATCAGCACGCCCACCCGTCGACGCGCCTCGATGAATCCGATCGAGGCCAGCACCCGCAGCACCTCGCGGACGACCGAGCGGGACACGGCGTACCGCTCGACCAGCTCGTCGATGTTGAGGACCGACCCGGGGGCCAGCTCACCGCCGCAGATGGCGGTGCCGAGGTGGTCGAGGACGCGCGCGTGCAGCCCGGACTCGGCGGGGAGGGGTGAAGCGGCTGCAACCTCTGGTGAGGACGGTTCCACCCAAAGATCATATCATTTGCATCTACCTCTTGAGGTAATCAGCTTTTTCGGCCTAGCATCCCGATGTTAAGCGGATGTAACGCCGAGGTAGCGGCTCTCTCGGGGGCGGCGGCCACGACAGAAAGAGAGACAGCGTGCGACGTCGACTGGTAATCGGCACTTCTCTGGCCGTGGTCGCCTCCATGAGCCTGACCGCCTGCGGTGGCGACGGCGGCGGCGAAGACTCCAAGACCGTTCGCGTGACACTTGTCAATCACGTGTGGACAGAGAACATCAGGAAGGCCCTGCCGGAGTTCGAGAAGCAGTCCGGCCTCACCGTCGACGTCACCCAACTCGGTGAGGACCAGCTCTCCGACCAGTACAACGTCAAGCTGAACGCCGGCTCCGACGACATCGACGTGATGATGTACCGGCCCCTGCAGGAGGGGAAGCTGTTCGCCAAGAACAAGTACCTCGCCGACCTGAGCGAGAGGGTCAAGTCCGACAGCGCCTTCGAGGTCGGCGACTTCCAGGCCGGGCCTATGCAGGCGACGACCTATGAGGACAAGGTGGTCGGGCTGCCGATCATCACCGAGCAGGAGGTCCTCTACTACCGCAAGGACCTGCTCACGAAGTCCGGCTTCACCGCGCCACCCACGACCCTCGACGAGCTCAAGGCGCAGGCCGCGAAGATCGAGGCCGACAACCCGGGCGTCGCCGGCTTCGTCGCGCGTACCGGCAAGGCCGCCGCCGTCACCCAGTTCTCCAGCTTCCTCTTCAGCTTCGGCGGCGACTTCGTGGACTCCAGCGGGAAGGCCACCGTCAACACCGAGCAGGCGAAGCAGGCGTACGCCTACTACGGCGGGTTGCTGCGCGACCACGGCCCGGAGAACATCAGCACCGACATGAGCTGGTCCGAGGCGATGGCGATCTTCACGCAGGGCAAGGCCGCCTTCTACACCGAGGCCAACTCGCTCTACAAGAACGCCACCGACCCGACCAAGTCCAAGGTCGTCGACACGGTCGGCTTCGCGGCCTTCCCGGCCGGCCCGGCCGGCTCGAAGCCGTACAACATCCCGTCCTGGGCGCTCGGGGTGAACGACAGCTCGGAGAACAAGGACAACGCCTGGAAGTTCATCCAGTGGGCAGCCGGCAAGGAGCAGGCGCTGGCACAGCAGACGGCCGGCGTACCCGGTGCCCGCACCTCGGTCTGGGCGAACCCGGCGGGCACCGCCTCCTACCCGAAGGACCTGGCCGAGGCGAACACGGTCAGCACCGCCAACGGTGTCGGCCACGACCGCCCGCTGGTGGTCAAGGTGGCCGAGGCGCGGGAGATCGTCGGCCAGCCGATCGTCGACGCGATCACCGGCAAGGACGCCGCCGCCTCGGCGGAGACGGCCAACGCGGCGTTCCAGAAGTTCCTCGACGACGAGGCGAAGTAACCCGACCGCCGGGCGGCGGAGCCGACGGGCTCCGCCGCCCCACCGGGACCTGACCCCCGAACCCGGAGACCCCTCATGTCAGCCGTCATCACCCCCCGCACCGACACGCCCGAGGCCCCTGCGGCGGTCCAGGAGGACTCCGCCTGGTCACGGTGGACGAACGAACACCGCAAGTGGCTCTTTGCGGCGCCCGCCATGACGTTCGTCGCCGTGCTGATCATCTTCCCGGTGGCGTGGACCGGGTACCTGAGCCTGACCGACGCCGAGGGCTCGGTGCGCGCCGAGTCGGAGTTCATCGGCTTGCAGAACTACCTCGACGTGCTCACCGACACCGATCGGTTCTGGCCGGCGGTCTGGCGTACGGTCCTGTTCACCGGCGTCGTGCTGTTCTTCGAGGTCATCCTCGGCATGGCGATCGCCCTGCTGCTGTGGCGACCCTTCCGCGGTGAGAAGTGGGTCCGCGTCGCGATCCTCCTGCCACTGGTGGCCACCCCGGTGGCGGTCGGCATGATGTGGCGGTTGATCTTCGATCCCAACATCGGGATGGCGAACCAATTACTCGGCTGGATCGGGATCGGCCCGCAGCCCTGGCTGGCCGGGCAGCACTCGGCCCTGCCGACCACGATGTTCATCGACATCTGGCAGTGGACCCCGATGGTCGTACTGATCCTGCTCGCCGGGCTCACCTCGCTCTCCGACGAGCCCCAGGAAGCGGCCCGGATCGACGGCGCCAGCAGTTGGCAGCGGTTCCGGCACGTCACCCTCCCGCTGCTGATGCCGACGGTGATCGTGGCCATCCTGCTGCGCGGCATCGACGCGCTGAAGACCTTCGACATCCTCTACGCCACCAAGGGTCGCGGCGGCGGATCCTTCCACGAGGTCGAGACCCTCAACGTGTACGCGTACGGCCTCAGCTTCGACTACAACGACTACGGCGTCTCGTCGACAGTCCTCATCATCTTCTTCCTGATCATCATCGGGGTGATGTGGGCCCTCACCTATCGCAAGAAGGGGCTGGACCGATGAAGCCGAGCAAGCCGTACCGGGTGTTCCGTACCTCGGCGCTGGTGGTCGTGGTGTTCGCGCTGATGGCGCCGCTGCTCTGGATGATCGCCGCGTCGTTCAAGACCAACGTGGACATCTACGACACCGCCAAGGCGTTCGTCTTCTCGCCCAGCCTGAAGAACTACGAGACCGTTCTCCAGCAGGCCAACTATCTCCAGTTCATCGGCAACAGCCTCTGGGTGGCGTTCGCGGCCACCGCGCTCTCGCTCCTGCTCGGCGTGCCCGCCGCGTACTCGATGAGCCGGTTCGGCATGAAGAAGTCCGCGCTCGTCGTGCTCATGGCCCGGGTGATCCCCGGCGTCTCGCTGCTGGTGCCCTGGTACTACGTCTTCTCGAACCTGAAGATGGTCGGCGGGTTCAGCGTGCTGATCCTGAGCCACATGTTCGTGTCGCTGCCGCTGATCGTCTACATCATGATGGGCTACTTCGACGGGCTGCCGGCCGAGTTGGAAGAGGCCGCTCTGGTCGACGGGCTGACCCACATCGGCGCGTTCCGGCGGATCACCCTCCCGCTGTCGGTGCCCGGCGTCGCGACCGCCGGCATCCTCTCCTTCATCTTCTCCTGGAACAACTTCATGTTCGCCCTGGTGCTCTCCGGCTCCGACACGAAGACGCTCCCCGTCGCGATCTTCGACTTCGTCGGCTACGCCAGCATCGACTGGGGCGGCCTGATGGCCGCCGCGACAGTGGTCACCCTGCCGATCATGCTGATCGCCCTGTTCGTGCAGAAGTACGTCGTCTCCGGCCTGACCGCCGGTGCCACGAAGGGCTGACCGGGTCATGACGAGGATCGCGAAGGTGGAGACCTTCCTGGTCGCGCCGCGCTGGCTGTTCGTCCGGATCGAGACGGAGTCCGGCATCGTCGGCTGGGGTGAGGCGACCTGCGAGGGCCGGTCCGAGACCGTCCGCACGGCCGTCGACCAGCTCAGCGAACTGCTGGTGGGGCGGGACGCGCTGCGCATCGAGGACCACTGGCAGGTGCTGACCAAGGGGTCCTTCTACCGGGGCGGCCCGATCCTGGCCAGCGCGGTGTCCGGTCTGGACCAGGCGCTCTGGGACATCGCCGGCAAGCACTACGGCGCCCCCGTGCACCAGCTGCTCGGCGGGCCGGTCCGGGACCGGATCCGGGTCTACGGCTGGATCGGCGGCGACGAGCCCGCCGAGATCCGGGACCAGATCAGCGCCCGGGTCGAGGCGGGTCTGACCGCGGTGAAGATGAACGCGTCCGGGCCGATGGGCGCGGTCGCCTCGGTCGCCGACCTCGACGCGGTGGTGCGGCGGGTGGCCGTCGCCCGTGAGGTTCTCGGTGACGACCGCGACGTCGCCGTCGACTTCCACGGCCGGTTCACCCTCGCCAACGTCCGGCGGGTGGCCCCGCTGCTGGAGCCGTACCGGCCGTTCTTCCTGGAAGAGCCGGTGGTGCCGGAGAACTCGCACCTGATCGGTGAGGTCGTCCGCTGCACCACCACACCCATTTCGACGGGGGAGCGGCTCTACAGCCGGCAGGAGTTCCTGCCCGTGTTGCAGGCCGGCATCGCCGTGGCCCAGCCGGACCTCGCGCACGCCGGCGGCATCACCGAGGTTCGCAAGATCGCCACGTTGGCCGAGGTGTACGACGTGCAGCTCGCCCCGCACTGCCCGCTCGGGCCGATCGCCCTGGCCGCCTGCCTGCAGGTTGGGTTCGCCACCCCCAACTTCCTCATCCAGGAACAGAGCATCGGCATCCACTACAACCAGGGCGCCGAGGTGCTCGACTACTGCCTCGACCAGACTCCGCTGACCTTCGTCGACGGGTACGTGTCCCGGCTGACGGCACCCGGCCTCGGCATCGAGATCGACGAACACGCGGTGCGGACCGCGGACAAGCGCGGGCACGCCTGGCGCAGCCCGACCTGGCGGCACCCCGACGGCTCCTACGCGGAGTGGTGAGACCCCGACCGGCAAGAACGAAAGGCACCCCGTGAAGATCGTCGCAGCAGACGTCATCGTGTCCAGCCCCGACCGGAACTTCGTCACCCTGAAGATCACCACCGACGACGGGATCACCGGTCTGGGCGACGCCACGCTCAACGGCCGTGAACTCTCCGTCGCCTCGTACCTGCGCGACCACGTCGCCCCGCTGCTGATGGGGCGCGACGCGCACCGGATCGAGGACACCTGGCAGTTCCTGTACCGGTCGGCGTACTGGCGGCGGGGCCCGGTCACCATGGCGGCCATCGCCGCGGTGGACGTCGCGCTCTGGGACATCAAGGCCAAGGCCGCCGGCATGCCGCTGTACCAACTGCTGGGCGGCGCGTCCCGCACCGGCATCATGGCGTACGGGCACGCCTCGGGTCGGGACCTTCCCGAGCTGTTCGACTCGATCCGCCGCCACCTCGACGAGGGCTTCCGGTCGATCCGGGTGCAGACCTCGGTGCCGGGCATCAACGCGGTCTACGGCGTGGCCGCGCAGCCCAGCGCCACCGGGCAGCGCTACGACTACGAACCCGCCCAGCGCACCCCGCTGCCCGCCGAGGAGGACTGGGACACCCGCGCGTACCTGCGCCACCTGCCGTCGGTCTTCGAGGCGGTCCGCAACGAGTTCGGCCCGGAGTTGCCGCTGCTGCACGACGGGCACCACCGGATGACGCCGATCCAGGCCGCCAAGCTCGGCAAGGCCCTCGAACCGTACGACCTGTTCTGGTTGGAGGACTGCACCCCGGCCGAGAACCAGGAGGCGCTGCGGTTGGTCCGCCAGCACACCACCACCCCGCTGGCCATCGGCGAGGTCTTCAACACGGTGTGGGACTACCAGACCCTGATCCGCGAGCAGTTGATCGATTACGTCCGGTCCGCCGTCACCCACACCGGTGGTATCACCGCCATGCGCAAGCTGCTCGACTTCGCCGCCCAGTACCAGATCAAGTCCGGCATCCACGGCCCCACCGACATCTCCCCGGTGGGTATGGCCGCGGCGCTGCATCTGGACCTGGCCATCCACAACTTCGGGATCCAGGAGTACATGAAGCACACCCCGCTGGCCAACGAGGTGTTCCGGCAGTCGTTCACCTTCACCGACGGTTACCTGCACCCGGGCGACCAACCGGGGCTCGGGGTGGAGCTCGACGAGGAGGCGGCGGCCCGGTTCCCGTACGAGCCGGCGTACCTGCCGTTCAACCGGCTCAAGGACGGCACGGTCCATGACTGGTGAGCGACGCGGTGCCCGGACCACCCGGCACGTCGTGGTGATGGGCGTCTCGGGGGCCGGCAAGACCACTGTGGCACGCGGGATCAGCGCGGCGACCGGGCTGACGTTCGCCGAGGCGGACGAGTTCCACTCCCCGGAGAACGTGGCGCGGATGCGGTCCGGCGTGCCGCTGGACGACGCCGCCCGGGCGCCCTGGCTGCGGGACATCACCGCGTGGATCGCCGATCGTGGCGCGGAGGGCCGTTCGACCGTACTCGCCTGCTCGGCGTTGAAGCGGTCGTACCGCGACGTGCTCCGCGAGGGCCCGCTCCCTGTGGACTTCGTTCACCTGGACGGGCCGGCGGAGGTCATCCGGGCGCGACTGGCCCAGCGCGAGGGGCACTACATGCCGGCCAGTCTGCTGGAGTCGCAGCTGGCCACGTTGGAACCGGCTGGGCCGGACGAGTCGGTACTCGTCCTCGATCTCTCGTCGGCCCCGGAGGTCCTGGTCGCGGCGGCTGTCAGGGGTCTCGGCCTGCCCGGTTCGGTGTCGGGTGGATGAGCACCGGGCCCGCGCCTCCGACCCCACGACTGAGGTGTTAGGTTAGCCTGCCCTAATCAGTAGTGGAGTCTGCCGCCGTGCCCTCATCGATTCGCGCATGACAGTCGCCGAGACCACCGGTGGTGCGGTGCTGCGACGCGCGCTGCGTCGACAGCGCGCCCGGGTGGCAGCGGGCATCGCGCTGCTCTGCACCCACCAGGCCACCGAAGCCCTCGTCCCGGTGGCCATCGGCGTGGTCATCGACCGCGCGGTGGCCACCGGGGACGTCCGCGCCCTGCTGCTCTCGCTGGCCGGGCTGGCCGCCCTGTTCACGGTGCTCGCCTTCGCCTACCGGGCCGGCGCGCGACTGGCGTTCGCCGCCGTCGAACACGAGGCGCACACCACCCGGGTCGAGATCGTCCGCAGCGCCCTCGACCCGCGGGGACGCCGCTCCGGCCTGCGCGACGGCGAGCTGCTGTCCGTGACGGCCTCCGACGCCGAGCTCTCCGCGCTCGTCGTGCGCGTCGCCGGACTCACCGCCGCCGCGCTCACCGCCATCGTGGTCGCCGCCGTCGCCCTGCTCGTCGTCGACATCCCCCTCGGGCTCGGGGTGCTCATCGGGGTACCCCTGCTTGTCGTCGCCCTTCAGCGGATGGCGCCGCTGCTCACCCGGCGCAGCACGTCGCAGCAGGAGGCGCTCGCCGCCACCACCGCCCTCGCCGTCGACCTCGTCACCGGCCTGCGCGTGCTGCGCGGCATCGGCGCACAGCACCACGCCGCCCGCAGGTACGCGGCGGCCAGCCGCCACGCGCTCGACGTCACCCTGCGCGCCGCCACCACCAAGGGCCTGCACCTCGGGCTCACCACCACCGTCAACGGCCTCTTCCTCGCGACGGTCGCCGCCGTCGCGGGCTGGCTCGCGTTGCAGGGCCGGCTCACCATCGGCGAGCTGGTGGCGGTGGTCGGGCTGGCCCAGTTCATCGCCGAGCCGGTGCAGACGCTCGGGTACTGCGTCCAGCTGTTCGCCATGGCCCGGGCCTCCGCGGGGCGGGTCGCCCGGGTCCTCGGTGCCGCGCCGGTCGTCCAGCCGGGTGACGCCGGTCCGCCCGCCCCGGGCCCGTCGCGGCTCGCCCTCGACGGGGTCAGCTACGCGGGCCTCGACGACGTCGACCTGCGCGTCCGGGCCGGTGAGATCCTGGGCGTGCTCGCCTACGATCCGAGCGACGCCGAGGCGCTGGTCGCGTTGCTGGCCGGCCGGGTGCCCCGCGCGGAGCATCGGGGAACGCTCCGCGTCGACGGCGTGCCCGCCGACGAGCTGCACATCGACGCCGCGCGCGCCACGGTCCTCGTCGAGCAGCACGACGTGGCGCTGTTCGAGGGGACGCTGCGCGCCAACCTGTGCGCCGGTGCCCGCGTCGACGACGAGGTAGTGCGTGCCGCCGTACGCGCCGCCGCCGCCGAGGACGTGCTCGCCGCGCACCCGCACGGACTGGACCGCCTGCTCACCGAACGCGGAGCGAACCTTTCCGGCGGGCAGCGGCAGCGGATCGGGCTGGCCAGGGCGCTCGTCGCCGACCCGCCGGTGCTGGTGCTGCACAACCCCACCACGGCTGTCGACGCGGTGACCGAAGGGCTGCTCGCCGGGCGACTGGCCACGGCTCGGGGGACGGGAACCCGGGGCACGGTGCTGATCACCACCAGTCCGGCGCTGCTGCGGATCACCGACCGGGTCGCGGTGATCGACCGGGGACGGGTCGTCGCCGAGGGCCCGCACGAGCGGTTGCTCGCCAGCCACGCCCGCTACCGCGAGGAGACCCTGCGATGACGGCCGAGCCGATCAGCCGGCACCTGCTGCCGACGGCCACCGGCCGGCAGACCTGGGCCGCCCTGCGCATCGAGCTGGCCCTCCTGCCGGGCCTCAGCGCCGTCGCCGGCACGTTGCTGGTCGCCGCAGCCGCGACCGGGCTTGTCGCCCCCTGGGTGCTCGGCCGCCTCGTCGACGACGTCATCGCCGGCACCGACACGCCGACGGTGCTGGCCTGGGCCGGTGTGATCGCGGGCGCCGCCGTGCTCGCGGGGATCCTCACCGCGGCCGGAGCCGCGGTCGCCGCACGCCTCGGCGAGACCGTGCTGGCCCGCCTTCGGGAACGGGTCCTCGACCGCGCCCTGCACCTGCCGTCGGCCACCCTGGAGCGGGCCGGCACCGGGGACCTGGTGGCCCGTGCCGGCGACGACGTGGCAGTGGTGACGAACGTGATCGCCACCAGCGGACCTGCCTTCCTCGGCGCGCTGCTGTCCGTGGTGCTGACCGCGGCCGGGCTCTTCGCCCTCGACTGGCGGCTCGGCATCGCCGGGTTGGTCGCGGCCCCGGCGTACGCGCTGGCGCTGCGCTGGTACCTCAGGCGTTCCGTGCCGTACTACGCCCGGGAGCGGGTGGCGACGGGCGAGCGTGCGCAGGCGACCGCCGAGGCGCTGCGGGGCGCGGCGACAGTGCGCGCCTACCGGATGGAGGACGCCCACGTCGCCCGGATCGCGGATCGCTCCGGCGTCGCCCGCGACCTGTCCCTGGAGATCTTCGGCCTCTACACCCGCTTCGGGCTGCGCATCAACCGCTCGGAGTTCGTGGGGCTCGCCGCCGTGCTGCTCGCCGGCTTCCTGCTGGTCCGCGGCGACCTCGCCACCGTCGGTGCCGCCACCACCGCCGCGCTCTACTTCCACCGCCTCTTCAACCCCATCGGCCTGCTGCTGTTCGAGTCGGACTCGGTGTTGCAGGCCGGGGCCAGCCTGGCCCGACTCGTCGGGGTCACCACCCTGCCGGACACCGGGGCCCCCAGCGACGCCGAGCCCACCCGCCGCGATCGGGCCGAACCGGCGGCACTGGAGGTGACCGTCGCGGAGCACCGCTACGACGACGGGCCGGTCGTGCTGCGCGACATCGTCCTGCGGCTCAACCCCGGGGAGCGCGTCGCTCTCGTCGGCGCGAGCGGCGCGGGCAAGAGCACCCTGGCCGGCATCATCGCCGGCATCATCGCGCCCACCCACGGTGCGGTCACCCTGCGCGGCGTGCCGCTGGCCCAGCTCGACGAGCACCGCCTCCGCCGCGAGATCGCCCTGATCAGCCAGGAGGTGCACGTCTTCGCCGGGCCCCTCGCCGACGACCTGCGCCTGGCCGCCCCGGACGCCACCGACGCCGAGATCGCCACCGCCCTCGACCGCGTCGGCGCCAGCGAGTGGGTGCGGAGCCTGCCGGACGGCCTCGACACCCCGGTGGGGGAGGGCGGTCGGCAGCTCACCTCGGCCCAGGCCCAGCAGCTCGCGCTGGCCCGCCTCGTCCTCGCCGATCCGGCGGTGGCGGTTCTCGACGAGGCCACCGCCGAGGCGGGCAGCGCGGGCGCCCGCGACCTCGACCGCGCCGCCGTTGCCGCCACCGAGGGTCGTACCACGTTGGTCGTCGCCCACCGTCTCAGCCAGGCGGCCACCGCGGACCGCATCGTCGTCCTGGACCACGGGCGCGTCGCCGAGCACGGGACGCACGCCGAGCTGCTCAGCGCCGGGGGCGGATACAGCCAGCTGTGGCGGTCGTGGCGTATGCCCGACCTCGCGGTGCCGCGAGAACGCGAGAGCGCGGACCAGCCCGTCCCGCGTTGAGCGGCCCCGCCGGTGTTCGTCGGTCGCGTCGCGTCGGACATCCGCCAGATCAGTCGAAGGTGGGACGCCCGGGAACTTTTCCGGCCCCGGCGGCGACCACCAGAGTGCGCGGCCGACCGGCGGCGTTCCGACGACGGCATCTCGGCATGAAGGAGCGCCCGTGGCACACAGGACGGTGGTCGGTGCGCAACGGTGTCGTTGACGACGACCAGGTGACCCGATGGGCGCGGCAGGCGGGCCAGGGTGACGGGCAGGCCGCCACGGCGTTCATCCGGGCACTACAGGACCAGGTCTGGCGGTTCCTGTCGCACCTGGCCGGGCCGGGGGAGGCCGACGATCTGACCCAGGAGACCTTCCTGCGGGCATTTCGCAACCTGCCCGGCTTCGCCGGCCGCTCGTCGGCCCGTACCTGGGTGTTCACCATCGCCCGGCGCGTCGCCGTGGATCACGTCCGGGCGGCGGTGGCGCGACCGAGGACGGCGTCGGTGCCGGACTGGCAGGCGGCGGCCGAGGCCGCCGGTGCCATCACTACCGACGCCGACGAGGAAGTGACGCTGCACCAGCTGATCGCCGGCCTGACCCGGGAGCGCCGTGAGGCGTTCGTCGCCACCCAGGTGCTCGGCCTGTCCTACGCCGAGGCGGCAGACGTCTGCCAGTGCCCGGTCGGCACGATCCGTTCCCGGGTCGCCCGCGCCCGCGAGGACCTCGTCGCGGCCTGGCAGACCGACACCGACCCGGGCCAGGAGCGACGAACCGGCTGAGGGTGGATACTGCCGCGATGACTGTTCGGCGTTCCCTGTTTCTGCACTCGGAGCTGCGCCGTCGGCCGCATGACGTCCTGCGGTCGATGCTGGCCCAGGTCGATCCGGCCACGCCGCCGCACGGACCGGACGGGCCGGTGGTCGCCCTCGAACGGCGGGTGGCCTCCCTGCTCGGCACGGACGACGCCCTGTTCTTCCCCACCGGGACGATGGCCCAGCAGGTGGCCCTGCGCATCCACGCCGACCGGCGCGGCAGGCGGGCCTTCGCCGCCCACCCGCAGTGTCACCTGGAGGTCTGGGAACAGCAGGGGTACGCCGTCGTGCACGGGCTGCGCTTCCAGCCTGTCGGCGACCGCAACAGGCTGATGACCCTGGCCGATCTCACCGCCGTCGCCGAACCAGTCGCGGCGGTGCTCTGGGAGCTGCCGCAACGCGACATCGGCGGCCTGCTGCCGCAGTGGGACGACCTGGTCGCGCAGACCGAGGCGATGCGTGAGCGCGGTACCGCCATCCACCTCGACGGCGCACGCCTGTGGGAGGCGCAGACGTACTACCAGCGGCCGTTCGCCGAGATCGCGGCGCTGTTCGACACCGCGTACGTCTCGTTCTACAAGGGACTCCAGGGCGTCGGCGGTGCCGCGCTCGCCGGGGACACCGCACTGGTGGCCGAGGCCCGGGTGTGGCGTCGCCGGCTCGGCGGCGACGTCTACGACGCGTGGCCGTTGGCCCTCACCGCTCTGCACGGCCTGGACACCCTGCTGCCCCGGCTGCCGGCGCACCGGGAGCACGCGGTGGCGATCGCGGCGGCCATCAACGCCGACGGGGTGGCCCGCGCATTTCCGGACCCACCGCAGACGCCCCTGTTCCACGTCCACCTCCCGGTCGGCCCGGACGCCGCGATGCGAGCCGCCGACGCGCTGCTCGCCGCCGACGGGGTGGAGTTGTTCGGCCGGGTAAGGTCCGCGCCAGATCCGGACCGATGCTCGTTCGAGGTCAGCGTCGGCGAGAACGCCATGGACCTCACCCCCGACGAGGTCGTCACGTTCCTCCACGAACTGCTGCGCCACGCCACCTGAAACGGGGCGGGTCCGGTTCCTGGTCGACCAGGAACCGGACCCGCCCCGCCCGGTCTCGGTGGGTCACCCCAGGCGGGCCTCGATGGCCTCGATGATGCGTGGACGCAGCTCGGCGGCGCGGATGACGGCGTCCACCGAGCCGACCTCGACGGCGCGGT
The DNA here is from genome assembly GCF_030269705.1 of Micromonospora sp. NBRC 107095. Lineage (NCBI taxonomy): Bacteria > Bacillati > Actinomycetota > Actinomycetes > Micromonosporales > Micromonosporaceae > Micromonospora > Micromonospora sp. NBRC 107095. The sequence goes on along the minus strand of NZ_BSTU01000004.1, from coordinate 96,387 downwards.
GGATGTTGTGCACCCGATCGAACTCGGCGGCCACCTCGCTGAGCTTCTCCGCGCGCACCGACGAACGCAGCTCGTCGAGCTCCGCGGTCAGCGCGGCGCGTTCGGTGCCGGCCGCGGCGGCGACGCGCGCTTCCAGGTCCCGCACCCGCGGGTCGGCCGCCGTGCGGGCGTTGACGTCGGCGGAGAACACCACCGCGGCGGCAGGTGCGCCACCGAGCACCGAGGCGAACGAGCCCTCCAGCGCCAGCACCGTCATGTTCGGGTTCAACGCCTTCGAGAACACCACGAACGCACCGCCGTGGTAGCGCGAGATCACGCAGAAGACGATGGGACCGCGGAAGTTCACGATCGCGCGGCCGATCTCGGCGCCATACTCCAGTTGCAGCTTGCGCATCGACTCCGGTGAGCCGTCGAAGCCGGACAGGTTCGCCAGCACGACGAGCGGCCGGTTGCCGCTGGCCGCGTTGATCGCCCGCGCGGCCTTCTTCGACGAGCGCGGGAACAGCGTGCCGGCCGTGTAGGTGTCCGGACCGTCGGTGGGCGGGAAGCCGTGCCGCGGCACCGACCGGGACTCGATGCCGAGCAGGCAGACCGGGATACCACCGAGGTGGACGTCCTGCACGACGGCGGTGTCCGCGTCCGCCATGCCGGCCCAGCGCTCCAGCACCGGGTGGTCCTGGTCGGCGAGGGCCCGCATCACCGTCCGGATGTCGAACGGCTTCTTGCGGTCCGGGTTGGCCTCGGCGGAGAAGATCTCCCCTACGGTGGCGAAGGCGCTGCCGGGCACGTCGTGCGGGAAGTCGGAGATGTCCCGGTCGGCCGGGTCGGCGGTGATCGCCCGTCGGGGCGCGTCCTCGCCGGGCGCGACGTACGTGTGGTCGTAGTGGGCCATCACCACGTCCCGTGCGGCAGTCAGGTTCGGCGCCCAGTACTGCGCCTGCCCGTTCGGCCCCATCACCCGGTCGTAGCCGCCGATGCCGAAGTTGTCCTCGGCCGACACCCCACCGGAGAAGTCGAGCGACTGCTTGCCGGTGAGCACCATCGCCGAGTCGGGCGTCATCACCAGGATGCCCTTGGTGTGCATGAGCATCGTCGCCTCGGCGTTCCAGTACGGCTGTGCGCCGACGTTGATGCCCGCGACCACGATGTTGATCTCACCGCCGGCCTGGGTGAACTCGACGATTCGCTTGAGCGCGGCGGCCACCCAGTCCATGTTCTCCGTGCCGGAGGTCATCGAGATCCGCGCACCGGCGGACAGCGCCCACCACTCCAGCGGCACCCGCATCCGCTCGGCCAGGTCGAGTGCGGCGATTACGCGCCGGCACTCCGGCTCCGACAGGGCGCCCAGCGACTTCGTCGGGTCGCCGAGCAGCACCACGCGGGTGACACCCTGCGGGTAGCGCTCGGTTGGGGTGGTGACCACCCCGGCGACGATGGCCGCGCTGTTGCGCCCCTTCGGCCGGCCCACCGGCGTCAGCACGTGGTCGTCGTCGAGGTCGTACTCGACGAAGTCACCGAGCCGGCCGGTCAGCTCGTACGGGTACACGGTGTTGCGGCTGCTGGCCCGCAGCACCTTGAGCCGGTACTCGTCGAGCGGCTCGATCGGCTCGACCGGCGGCTCCCCGACGGCCAGTTCGGCCCCGCCCGCGGCGTCGAACGAGATCCGTACCGCGATCCTGGTCAGCTCGCCGGTGCGGCGGTCGCGCTGCCGCGCGATGAACAGGATCTCCTCCAGGCCGGCGCCCGCTGTCGTCGGGCGGACCCGCCCGGCGATCATCTCCATCTCCTCGCGGGTCAGCTCGCTCGGCGGCCACACGTAGACCACGATGCGGTTGGTGTTGAAGCGCGTCTTCGACGGCCGACGCGACTGGGCGCGGCGGATCGAGTCGAGGCAGGCGGCGATGGCGTCCTCGGTGGTCGGCAGCGCGACCAGCCGGCCGTCCTGCTCCCGCAGCTCGGTGAGGTCGCGCACCTGCGCGAACGCGACGAGGCGCTCGTCGGCCCGGTTCTCCCGGGCGACGCACTGGAAGAGGTAGACCTCCTCGTCCGACGACGGGAGCCGGGTCAGGTCGAACTTGTGCAGCCGTTCCAACTGCATCCGCTGCGCGATGTACGGGTGCAGCCCCCGGATCAGCCGGTCCTCGGTCAACTGGTCACCCGACGGACGGAAGGTGAAGTGGTGGTGCATCACCGCGCCGCCGCGACCCGCGACGGTGGTGGTCACCCGCCGGACCTGGGGCGGCAGCGGGTGCGCGGCGATGACCCCGGCCAGCGCCGCCGCCATCGCGTCGAAGTCCTCCGGCTGGTTCTCCCAGCCGAGGTAGATGTCGGCGTCCACGGCGTCCTCGCCGGCGGCCAGCTCGGCCAGCCCGCGCAGGGCGCTGCCCAGCGCGTCGAAACGCACCGCGGCGGAGACCACGCTCGACTCGGCGCGTTCGGCGACCACGAACGTGCAGTCCGCGACCGCGCGGGTACGCACGCTGGTGAGCGACCGGTTGCCGTAGTACCGCCGGGTCAGCACCTCCAACATGACCGCGTTGTCGAGGTGGTCCCGAACGAGCCGCTGGCCGAGCAGCCGGACCAGCGGCTCGGTGCTGCGCACCATCTCGGCGATGCGCTCGGCGCGGTCCGGCGCGTCCGGGTGCGCGTCCAGGTGCCGCAGGTGGCCGCGGACCTCGGCGTAGACGCGGGCGCGGTTGCGGCGCAGCAGCGGCTGGGCGAACCAGGCGAACACCACGCCACGGGCGAGGTCCGCGACCACCGGGAAGCGGACCTGCGTCGCGGCGATCAGCCGCTCCAGGGCGAGGCCGGCCGGCTCGCGCAGCGTCTCGTCCGGCGGGGTCTCCCGCAGCCAGGCGCGCAGCAGCGCCGCGATGACCTGCGCGTCCGCGGACGCGCGTTGCTGGGCGAGGAAGATCCGGAAGACGGCGGCCTCAAGGGCGGGGGTGCGGTCCAGGTCGGTGACGCCGTAGCGGCTGAGCGCCTTGCCGAGCCTGGTCTGGAAGGCGTCCGGCAGCCCGGCCCGCTCGACGTCGAGGCTCTGCAGGTAGGTGTGGAAGTACTCCCGGGCGGAGTGGACGTGCGCGGCGCCGCCGTCCTCGCCCGTCGGCCGGTTGCGGCTCAGCTCGGCGAGATCGGCGAACACCTCGATGAGGTCGAGTTCGGCGGCCAACGTGGACTGGCCGGCCTCGATGGCTGCCCGCCGCGCGGTGAGGTAGCCGTCGAGCACCCGGCTGTCGTCGTGCGGGTCGACGTCGAAGCCGAGCAGCAGACCACGCAGGTCCTCCTGACCGCGCCTGCTGCGCTCGGACGCCGGAATGTCCGTGGCGGCGCTGGGCAGGTCCAGTTCGACGGTGTCGGCGGTCGGGTCGCCCGCGGTCTCCTCGGCGTCGTCCGCGAGCGGCTCCAGGCGCAGCAGCGGCGCACCCGCCTCCACCTGGCTGCCCACCGAGACGGCGCACTCCTTCAGCCGCGCCTTGAACGGCGCCCGCAGCACCGTCTCCATCTTCATCGCTTCCAGCACCAGCACCGGCGCGCCCGCCTCGACCTCGGCGCCGATCTCCAGTGGCGTGGCGACGACCAGCGCGGGCATCGGGGAGCGCAGGACACCGCCCTCGTCCCGGCTGACCCGGTGCGTCACACCGTCCACCTCGACCAGGTGGATCGGCCCGTACGTGCCGGTGAGCAGCCGGTAGCGGACGCCGTTGACGACGATCTGACCGGTGTGCCGGTCGAAGCGGTCGAGTTCGACGTCGGCGGTGCGCACGACCGGACCGGCCTCGATGCCGACCCGGAAGCGGTGCGCGCCCACGCGGGCCACCCGGGTGCGGTACCCGACGCCGCGCAGCTTGAGGTCCAACGGCCGGCCGCTGGCGTGCTGCACCTGCGGACGTCCGCCGGCCGCCGTCGACAGCAGCCGCTGCCGCTCGACGCGCTCCTCCTCCTCGTACGCCTCGATGGCGGCGGCCGCCAGGGCGACAGCGGAGTGGCGGTGCGTGACGAGCCGGCCCTCGCCGCGGACGCGGTCGATCCAGCCGGTGTCCGCGCTGGCGTCGATCACCTCGGGCTGGTCGAGCAGGTCGAGCACGAAGCTCTTGTTCGTCGCCCCACCCTCGATGATCACTGTGGTGTTCGCCATGGCCCGGCGCAGCCTGCCGAGCGCCTCGTCACGGTCGCGGCCGTACGCGATGATCTTCGCGATCATCGAGTCGAAGTCGGCCGGGATGGTGTCGCCCTCGCTGACGCCGGTGTCCACCCGGATGCCGGGGCCGCTGGGCAGGTCCAGCCGGGCGATGCGGCCGGGCGACGGTGCGAAATCGCGGTCGGGGTCCTCCGCGTTGAGCCGCGCCTCGATGGCATGCCCGCGCTCGGCCGGCGGCGCACCGACGAGGCGTCCACCGGAGGCGACGTGCAGCTGTGCCTTGACCAGGTCGAATCCGGTGGTCAGCTCGGTGATCGGGTGTTCGACCTGCAGGCGGGTGTTCACCTCGAGGAACGCGAACAACCGGTCACCGGGGTGGTAGAGGAACTCCACGGTCGCCGCGCCGCGGTAACCGACCGCCACGGCCAGCCGTTCGGCCGACGTCTTCAGCTCGGCGGCCTGCGCCGGGTCGAGCACCGGCGACGCCGACTCCTCGATGACCTTCTGGTTGCGTCGCTGCACCGAGCAGTCGCGGACACCGAGCGCCCACGCGGTGCCCTGCCCGTCGGCGATCACCTGGACCTCGACGTGCCGGGCCCCGGTGACCAGGCGCTCCAGGAAGACGATGCCGCTGCCGAAGGCCCGTGCCGCCTCCTGGCTGGTGCGCTCATAGGCGTCGACCAGTTCGGCCTCGTTCCTGATCACGCGGATGCCGCGCCCGCCACCCCCGGCGGTCGCCTTCAGCATCAGCGGGTAGCCGATCTCGGCTGCTGCGGACCGGGCGGCGGCGAGGGTTTCGACAGCGCCGCGGCTCCAGGGCGCGACCGGCACGCCGACCTTCTCGGCGATCAGCTTCGAGCCGATCTTGTCGCCGAGCTGGCGCATGGCGTCCGCGCTCGGCCCGACGAAGGTGACGCCGATCTTCTCGCACAGCTCGGCGAACGCCGGGTCCTCGGCGACGAAGCCCCACCCGACCCAGGCGGCGTCGGCCCCGGTCTCGGTCAGGGCGCGTTCCAGCACCGCCAGGTTGAGGTACGGGCGCGCGGACGCCGGGCCGAGATCGTAGGCGATGTCCGCTTCGCGGACGAATGTGGCGTTGCGGTCGACGTCGGTGTAGAGAGCCACCGTTTCGAGCTGGATGCCGGTCTCCGCGGCCAACTCGCGGACCGCGTGGATGAGCCGCATGGCGGCTTCACCACGGTTGACGATGGCGACACGGTTGAACACCCGAAGAACCCCTTAGCTAGACCTCGACCTGCGTGCCAGGAGACGACGGCTCCCCGCAGTGATCACCCTTCCGCGTGGCGGCGGCCAGCGCTATGGCGCAACCACCGAACCAACAGTCGCTCAGTTGTAGGAAGTGCACAAAACTTTTTGGCGTCCCCGGGGAGGATGTCGACCTCCACCGACCCGCCCCGGCCGGGATCGCCACGGTACCCGCCACGGGCGCAGCGGCGGCCACGCGCCGGCGGCGCACCCGGAACTGTCACCCCCGGTCGGACAATCAGGTCGACCGAAGGGATCCGATGACAGTTCTCGACACCCGGGCACTCAACCGCGCGACGCTCGCCCGGCAGCTGCTGCTCGACCGCGCCGACCTGCCGGCCCTCGACGCCGTCGCCCATCTCGGTGGTCTCCAGGCCCAGGAGCCGCAGGAGCCGTTCATCGGGCTCTGGTCGCGGCTGCGCGCGTTCGATCCGACGGTGCTGTCGACGTTGCTGACCGAGCGACACGTGGTGCGGACGCACCTCATGCGCCGTACCGTCCACCTGCTCACCGCCGACGACGCCGTGGCCTGGCGCCCCCGCCACGACGCCATGCTGCGACAGCGGGTGCTCGGGGTCTACCGCGGCGAGCTCGACGGGGTGGATCTCGACGACCTCGCCGCTGCCGCTCGGGCGTTGATGGCCGACGGCGAGCCGCGCTCGATGCCGGAGATCGGACGGGCGCTCGCCGAGCACTGGCCGACGTCGGAGCCACGGGCGTTGGGCGAGATGGCTGTCGCACTGCTCCCGATGGCACAGCTGCCGCCGCGCGGGGTGTGGCGGGCGAAGGCGGGCGTGCGCTACGTCCTGCTCACCGCGTGGCTCGACCGGGAGCTCGAACCGTCGAGCGCGGAGAGCGCCGATCCGGTCGGTCAGGTGCTCGTACGCCGCTATCTCGCCGCCTTCGGCCCGGCTGCCTCGGCCGACCTGCGGGCCTGGTGCGGCCTCGCCGGGCTGCCGACCGCGGTGGCCGCTCTGCGCGATGAGCTGGTCACCTTCCGCGACGAGCGCGGCCGGAAGCTCATCGACCTCCCCGACGCGCCGCGCCCCGACCCCGAGACGCCCGCCCCGGTGCGGTTCCTGCCGGCGTTCGACAACGCGATCCTCGGTTACGACGACCGCAGCCGGATCATCGACGACGCGCACCGTCTCCTCTCGGTGGCCGGCGAGCGCGTCGTCCTCGTCGACGGCCGGGTCGCGGCGACCTGGACCGTCGAGTCGGGCACGGTGACCGTCAACCCACTGCGGGTGCTCTCCCCGGCCGAGCGGGAGGCCGTGGGAGAGCAGGGGCAGGCACTCGCGTCGTTCCTCTCCGACCACGAGAGCGACCGGGCGCGGGTCGATCCGTCTCCCCGGTGACAAGCCCGACAAGCCCGACCCCGGGGAGACGCAGCGATTCAGTCGACGGTCGGCGGTGCCGTCCTCGCCGCCTCGGCGAGTGCCGCCGCCGCACCGGCGTACGGGTTGTAGCTGTAGGTGCGGGCCAGGCCGGTCGGGACGGTGAAGTACGCGGCCGACAGTTTCGCCGGGTCGCTGGCGATCTCCCCACGCGCGGGTGCGTCGTTGCCGTCGTCCCAGCCCCAGGGCGCGTTGGCCGAGTTGGTCGAACAGCTCCAGGTGCCGGCGCCGCAGTCGCCGGACGTGTCGCCGGCGAAGGTGCCCAGGCTGGCGAAGAGGCTCGCGTTGGCGCGCTGCGCCCACAGGCCGCCGGCGGCGAAGATGTCGATCAGCTGGTACCGCACGTCCCGGTCGTTGCCGCTGCTCGGCGTCTCGGCCACGGTCGACGGGTAGTAGACCAGGCCGTCACCGTTGATGTCGTACTGCGGGTGGGCCTTGAGGCCGTGGCCCTGCGCCTCCTGCGCGGTCACCGGGTGCTGGAACGTGTCGTGCGGTGACGCCTCGAACCGCAGGGTGCCGTCGACGCTCTCGCCGCCGCTGGTCCAGGTGCTGCCGGTCGGCGTGTACGAGTAGAAGTCGCTGTGCGCGACCGTGACAGCCGAGCGCAGGACGCCGTACGCCGAGCCGTCGCGCTCGATCGCGAACAGCGCCCCCTCACCGTCGTTCTCGTGCTCGGTCTCGAAGAACGGGTGGTCCGTCCAGTCCCGAGGGTGGAAGAAGAAGTACGTGATGTACCAGTGGGTGCTCGTCTCCACCACCGAGTAGTACACGTGCGCGGCGAGCGGGGCGCCGGACTGGCCGGCCCGGTCCCAGTTGTTGCGCCCGTCCAGGTCGCCGTCGAAGTCGACCCGGGTGAGGTAGTCCGACTGACCGCTCAGGGCGTGGCTGCCGGTGGCATCGACGTCCTGGTAGTGGATGGGGGCCCAGCGCAGGGCCAGTTCGGCCCGGCTGACAGCGGCGCTGGCGGGGGCCGGGGCGGCCAGTGCGCCAGCCGTCAGCACTGCCGCGATGGCTGCCGTGATCAGTGCCCGCGCCACCCGGGGTCGCCGGGTCGTGGTTCTTCCGTCGAGCATGGTGTGCTCCCGTGTCCGAATTGATAGACCGCAATGGATCATTCTTGGCGTGAGCACCCGGCGGGTGTCCCTCCGTTGAAGAGGAAAAGGACGATGTCCAACGGGACCGGGACCGGCTTGTATCGATGCTTGTCGACTGCCATGCTGTGGTTCGGTAGTGCTCGGGGAGCCAGCGCGCACCAGTTCTCCTCCGGTCCACAGGGCGCACGAGGTGGCCACCTCACCCGTGCCGGGCAGCCTCGTCGGCGACCGGAGACCCGAGCGCGGCACCGGCCACCCCCTCGGTCATCGGTGCCCGGCAACACGGAGGTACCGATGCTTCGCATGTTCCTCGCTGTCACCACCATGGCGCTGGCCGCCTGGACCGGGACGACCACCGCCGCCGAGGCGACACCCACGCCGTCTACCACCCCGACACCGTCGGCGACACCGACGCCGACCTGCCCACCGGCGTTGCCGATCAGCGCGAGCGTGGCCGGAGCCACCACCACGAGCCTGACCATCTCGTACTCGATCTTCTTCCGCCCGCCCTGTGGCTACGACCCGCCGATGACCGTCAGCCTCTTCACCAGTCGCGAGGACGCCCAACAGTGGCGGGCCGCGGTCGCCGAGGGTGTCTCCGGGCCGGAGCGCAACGGCTCGGTGACCATCGACCGGCTGACGCCCGGCACCGAGTACTGGTACCGGTTCACCGACGTGGAGGGCCGGCGGGACCCGTACGTGATCGCCTCGGGGCGCACCGCCCCGCTGACCTCGTGCCGTGCGACGGCCACGATCGACACCCACTGGGGCGGCGGTTTCGTCGCGACGGTCACCGTCCGCAACACCGGGATGTTGCCGCTGGACCGGTGGCGCGTCTCCTGGCGGTGGTCCGGTGACGAACGGGTCCAGGCTGCCTGGGGTGGGGTGGCCGAGACGGCCGGCACCGACGTCACGGTGCGCAACGCGTCGTACAACGGGGCGCTGGCGCTGGACGCGGCGACGACCTTCGGTCTGCTCGTGACGACCAGTGCGGTGCCCGACGGCCTGACCCTGACGTGTGAGCGGTGAACGACGTCCGCCCCGCTCCGGCGCGACGGCGGGAGCGGGGCGGACGTCGTGCCGGTCAGGGCTTGCGGGCCACCGCGCCGTAGGCGTCGATCCCCACGGCGTCGGGAGCCTCCGGCCGCCACAGCGGGATCGGCACCAGGCCCGGCTCCACCATCGTCAACCCGTCGAAGCAGCTTTCGAGTTCCTCCGGGCTGCGCAGGATGTACGGGACCCCGCCACTCTGCGCCAGCCGCTCGGCTCCGGAGACCACCGCCGGGCTGGTGTTGGTGCCGTCCCAAAGCACCAGGTGCGAGCCGGACGGCACCGCGTCCATCGTGCGCCCGACGATCGAGCGCACCACGTCCAGGTCGGGCTCGTAGCCCATCACGCCCATGTACATCACGGCGATGGGCTGGTCGAAGTCGAGCGTCTGCGCCGCCTCGGCGAGGATCTTCTCCGGGTCGTGGTAGTCGGCCGGGACGTAGGTGGTGACGCCCTCCGACGTCGTGCTGGCCAGCAGAGCCCGCGCGTGCACCAGCACCATCGGGTCGTTGTCCACGTAGACGATCCGCGAGTCGGGCGCGACGGCCTGCGCGACCGCGTGCGTGTTCTGCATGGTGGGCAGGCCGGTGCCGATGTCCAGGAACTGCCGGATGCCCGCCTCGGCCGCGAGGTGGCGCACCGCCCGCACCAGGAACACGCGGGACTGCTGTGCCATGAGGACGATCTCCGGGTAGACCTCGGCGACGGCGTCGCCGGCCGCCCGGTCGGACTGGAAGTTGTCCTTGCCACCCATCCAGTAGTTCCAGATCCGTGCCGCGTGCGGCACGTCGGGCTGAAGTTTCGCGGCGAGTTCGGGGTCCGGGCCGGCCATGCCTGGCTCCTATCGAGGGGTCGTCAGCTGGAGGTCACCACGGCGGTACGACCGGGATCGTACTCCGGGGGTGTCCACTCTCGACCGGGGGTGGACGCACCGGCGGCCTGCGGGTCGGGGCCGCTGTCACCGGTGGACCACCCCGTTCTGGTACGCCCACACGACGGTCTGCAGCCGGTCCCGGGCGCCGATCTTCGCCATCGCCCGCCCGAGGTGCGACTTGACGGTGCTCGTCTCGATGAAGAGTTGCTCGGCGATCTCGACGTTGGACAGGCCCTGCGCGAGCAACTCCACGATCTCGGTCTCCCGCGCGGTCAACTGGTGCGCCGCCGCGGCGTCGGAGCGGGGAGCGGGCGTACGCCTGGCGAACTCCGAGATCACCCGGCGGGTGACGGCCTGGTCGACGAGCCCGTAGCCGCTGGCCAGGCGACGGATCGCCTCGATCAGGTCGTCGGGCTCACAGTCCTTGAGGATGAACCCGCTGGCACCGGACTCCAACGCGCCGAAGACGTACTCGTCGAGGTCGAAGGTCGTCACGACGAGCACCGCCGGTGGCGTCCCGGTCGCCTCGGCGACGATCCGCCGGGTGGCGGTGAGCCCGTCACCGTGCGGCATCCGGACGTCCATGCAGATGACGTCCGGTTGCAGCCGGCGGGCCAGTTCCACAGCGGCGGACCCGCTCGACGCCTCCGCCACGACCTCGATCTCACCGTCCTGTTCCAGGATGACGCGGAAGCCGGCGCGGACGACGGCCTGGTCGTCGACGAGCATCACTCTGATCATGCAGGGGCCTCTTCCTTCGGCCGTGAGGTGGCGGGACCGTTCGTCGGGAGTGTCGCGGTGACCGACCAGCCACCGGCAGCCGTCGGCCCGGCGGTGAACGTCGCCCCGATCAGTTGGGCGCGCTCGCGCATGCCCACCAGGCCGACACCACCGGTTCGCGCCGCCGGCACGCGTCGCGGCGCGGCCGGGCCGTTCACCACCTCCAGCGACACCGAGCGGGGCGCGAAGCGGAGCACCACCCGTGCCGCGGCGCCCGGTGCGTGCTGGCGGGCGTTGCTGAGCGACTCCTGCGCGATCCGGTAGAGCGCGACGTCGGCGATCGGCGGCACCTCGCGGTGTTCGCCCTCCCGGATGAACTCCACCGGGCCGGCGAGGTTGCCCGCGGTGCGCACCAGGTCGTCGAGCATGCCCAGCCCCGGGACCGGGGCGGCACCGTCGCCGCCCTCGTGCCCCGGTCTGCCGCGCAGCACACCGACGACCAGCCGCAGGTTATCCAGGGTTTCCTTGCCCTGACTGCGGATCCAGGCCACGCCGGCCTTCGCGGCCGCCGGGTCCCGGTCGATCAGCCGCTCGACCGCGGCGGCCTGTACGACCATGCCGGAGAGGTGGTGGGCCGCCACGTCGTGCAACTCCCGGGCCATCCGGGACCGCTCCGCGCCGATCGCCGCCTGGACCTTCGTGTGTTGCTCCCGGATCGCCTCGTCCGCGCGGACCCGGACCAACTCGACGTAGCGGCGGTGGGTGGCCACGTAACCGCCGACGAAAGTCGCGCTGGCGTAGGTCAGGGCGCTCGCCGAGACGTACGCGAGTGCCGTCAGCACATCCGGGATCACCACGACGGCCGCCCCGATCGACTCGACCGCCACCGCCACCCCGACGGCCAGCAGCGCACGTCGAACCGGCAGCAGCGACCCGACCGTGTACGCCACGATGACCGGGGCGATGCCCCGGAGCGTCGCCTCGGGCAGGGAGACGCCGATGATGGGCAGTTGAAGGCCGACGATGAGCGCGAGGCACAGCAGCGGCTGGACCCGACGTAGGCACAGCAGCATCGCCTGCGCGCAGCACCCGGCGATGAGCAGCCAGGCCCGCGCCGGGTCGAACGACACCCCCTCTGCCGGTGCCACGAACCGGAACAGCACCGTCAGCAGGACGAACGTCGAGACGGTCAGCGTCGCCGCCAGCAGACAGTCGCGGGGGAACACTCCGGTCAACCCGAGCCGGCTGAGCCGTCCGTCGAGCCACTTCGCCAGCCGGCGGGTGCCGGGTTCGGTGTCGGTGTCGATGTGATCCCTCATGCGGTGCGCATCCTTGCTCCGGATCGTCCCGGTCGGGCGGGTCAGTAGGAGATGCTAGGCGCGAGCAGTTGGAACTCCACGGCGAACCAGCCCGCGCCGACGAGAGCGAGCAGGATCAGGCCGCTGCCGGCGATCCGCCGCCAGCCGACGTGGTGTCGTACGTCGTCGACGAGCCGCACCGTGGCGGGCAGCACTCCCAGCAGGCCGATCAGCTGCAGCACCTGGATGGCGCGCAGGAGGGCCCCGGGAACGTCCTGCAGGCTCATGATGGTGATGATGCTCAGCACCCATCCGGCGAACGCGAGCAGCGTGCCGGCGACGGCGAGGCGGCTCAGGATCCGCGCGGTACGCCCCGCCCGGTCCCGGGGCGCGCGACCCAGTCGACGGCGGACGATCGCGCCGACCGGCCAGGACAGCACGGTGAGGAGCAGCATGACTGTCGACACGGCCAGCACCGGGACAGCCAACGCGGAGGCGCGGGCGGGCTCGACGCGCAGCAACGTGAACGCGGAGTCGAAACTGATCGCCTCGACCCGGTCGTCGCTCGCCCGCATGGCGATCGTGCGCTGACCGCCGACCTCACGCCAGACCCAGGGCGCCACCTCCTCGTAGTGGGCGGGGGAGTCGGAGAGCGGACCCGGGACCATCAGCAACCGGTTACCGTCGGTGACGCTGACCGTCGTCCGACCGACCAGGCCGATGGCCGTCAGGAAGTTGCTCCGGATCGCTCGTGAGGACTCGTACGTGCCGGCCGCCAGCGCGGCGTGCGTGGCGGTGGTCGCCGGGTCCACAGTGGTGCGCGGCTGGTCGTCACCGGCGGGGAAGTAGCGGTCGGCGAAGCCGTTCACGATCGACTCGCGAAGCTCCTGGCTGTCGAGCGCGCCGGAGCCGTTGCTGTTGAGGGAGAGGAAGATGCCGGCCCGGTCGTCGGGGTAGATCTGCAGGTGGGAATGGAAGTACTTGGTGTCGCCACCGTGGCCGAGGATCCGGTGGCCGTTGCGGTCCTCGGTGAAGAAGCCGAGGGTCATCCGGGGTCCGTCGGCCAGCGTGCCCAGCGACGTCGAGTCGAGTGCCGGCCGCTGCATCAGGTCGCGGGTGGGTTTGTCCAGCAGGGGCGCGAAGCCCACCGGCTCGCCGAGCTGGGCGATCATGAATCGCGCCATGTCCGTCGCCGGGGCGCTCAGCGCACCGGGCGGGGGCGTGCCGACGATCTCGAACGGCGCGGCCGGCCCGGCGGAGGTGTCGTACCCGTTGGACATCCGGTCGCGCAGAGCCGCCGGGAGGGGCTGCTCGAAGGTCGACGACGGCATGCCCGCGCGGTCCAGGACGTTGCGCTGGACGTACTCCTCGAAGCGCGTCCCGCTGACCCGTTCGACGATGTACCCGGCGAGGGCGTTGCTGTAGTTGGAGTAGGCGGGAACGGTGCCCGGCTCGTAGATCTGCTCGGGTGGCTCGGTCGCCAGGGCCTTGCGCAGGTCGACGGTGGCGTCGTCGGTGCCGATGAGGCCGGCGATCCGCTCCTCGAAGCCGGCGGTGTGCGTCAGGAGGTGCCGCAGGGTGACGGCCCGCTCGTAGTTGCGCGGCAGGTCGAAATCGAGGTACGTCTCGACGTCGGCGTCGAGGTCGAGCTTCCCGCTCTGTACGAGTTGCAGCACGGCGGTGGCGGTGACCAGCTTCGACACCGATCCCATCCGGAACAGGTGCCGGTCCGGGTCGACCGGCACGGCCGGGTCACCGTCGGCGCCGGTGTCGGCGTACCCGTACCCCCGGGTTGTGACGATCTTGCCGTCGTGCACGACGGCGACCGTGGCGCCGGCGATGCCGGTACGGTCCAGCGCTGCCGGCAGCAGGCCGTCGAGCCAGGCGTTGACGTCGGTGTCGGTCAGAGCCGAACCCGCCCCGCCGCCGGCCGCGGGTGCCGCCGGAGCGCCGATGGGCGGTGCGGGGTTGTGCTGCGGTGCGCCGCAGCCGGCAGTGCTCACGGCGATGACGACGGTGGCCGCCACCACCGCGCCGAGCCGGACGGAAGGTCGCGCCGACCGGGGTGACCCGGCGGCGGGACGAGGAAGTGATCGCATCGTGTGCCAGTGCCTTTCCTGGCGAACGGGTGTCCGGAGCAGGTCCGTACGGCGTCACCCGAGGCCATGGAACAAGCCTGTTCGAGGGATCGGCCCCCGCCATCTGGCGCAGGACGGCACTGCGCCTCCGACCTGAGGAGGAGGGGCGGCTGCGCCGATGGTCCCGCCTGTTGGAGCGTTTGATCCAGCGGGATTCGACGCGGATGCGGCGGCCGGGCAGGAGGTGGTTCAGGACGTGTGCCGGTGACGCCCACGAGGTCGATGACGCTGTCGGTGATGACGCCAGCGGCTTGCGCGATCTGGTTGCGGGCGGTGTCCAGGGCGGTGGTGAAGCTGGCCCGGTCGGGGTCGTCCGTCAGCCCGGGCTGATCGCACCGGGTGTGGCATCGCCGCCGCTGGTGGCCGGCGGTGCGTTGACGAGGACCTCCATCAGCTCGTGTAGTTGTCGCGTGAGAGCACCTTCATCGATGCCGGTGAGGGCTGGCGTCGCGATGACCTTTCGCATCAGCCAGACTCCGGCGATCAGGGCGAGAAGCAGTTCCGCGCGGGGAGCGGCGTCGGGCCCGGGCAGTATGTCGGTCAGGTGCCGTCCCACGTGCTTCTCGATGGCCGCACGGATGATCTCGGCGGCCCGTGGGTTGGCTGCCGATCGCAGCATGAGCACGAACGGGTCCAGATCGTCTGCCTCGGGCGAGGTCCGCGCGGCCAACCTTGCCGCCGTCTGTTCGCTCAGCCCGCCTGGGTCGTTGCTGACGACGGTACGCGGAGCGAACGAGCGGTCGACCGCCTCGGCGAACAGTTGTTCCTTGGAGCCGAAGTAGCGGTTGACCAGCATTGCGGTCACGCCGGCGCCCCCGGCGACCTCGCGTACGCCGGCGCCGTCGTAGCCCAGGCGGGTGAACGCCTCTATCGCTGAGTTGAGGATCGCCTCGCGGGTGGCGCTGGCGTCGCGCCGTCGCGGGCTGTCACCGGATCCGCCTGTGTCTGCCGTCACGTCTACGAGTGTAGACTACTTCGTTCGGTTAAGTCTACGGTCGTAGACAACGCAGCGTGACGAAAAGGGAGGAGCATCTGATGGACCTGCAACTGATCGGCAAGCGTGCCCTGGTGACCGGCTCAAGCTCCGGGCTCGGTGAGGCGATGGCGCGACTGCTCGCCGGCGAAGGCGCCCAGGTGGTCGTGCACGGACGGAGCGAGAAGCGGGCCACGGCGGTGGCGGAAGCGATCCGGACATCCGGTGGGAAAGCCGACGTGGCGCTCGGTGATCTCACCACGGACGAGGGTGCGGACGCGGTGGCCGCTGCGGCTCTGGCTGGCGGCCCGGTCGACATCCTGGTCAACAATGCCGGTGCCTACAAGCATCTGTCGTGGACTGACGCCACGGCGGACTCCTGGCGCGAGACTTACGAGGGCAACGTCATCTCCGGCGTACGGATGATCCAGCGACTTGTGCCGTCGATGCGTGAGCGTGGCTGGGGGCGTGTCATCACCATTGGTGGGGGCCTCGCGACGCAGCCGCTGTTCCAGCACCCGCAGTACAACGCCACCCTCGCCGCCCGACACAACCTGGCGGTATCGCTCGCACGGGAGTTGAAGGGCACCGGTGTGACGTCCAATATCGTCGCGCCCGGAGCGATCCTCGTCGAGGCGGTCAAGGACCTGCTGATCGAGATTGCCCCCGAGCGGGGATGGGGCGAGACCTGGGAGCAGATCGAGCAGGACGCGACGAACGAGTTGGTGCCCAACGACATCGGACGACTCGGTCGGCCGGATGAGATCGCCGCGGCGGTCGCCTTCCTCGCCAGCCCGTTGGCCGGGTACATCAGTGGCGCCAACATCCGCGTCGACGGTGGCCACATCCGCAACGTCACCTGACCCTCGGGACGGTGCGGCGGGGTTCTGCGTGCTCCCCGCAGGGCGTCCGGCAGTGGACACACTCCGGCCCGCACCGACCTGGCACAGAGCAGAATCAGAAGGAAAAGACGATGAGTGACGATGTTCGACTGATCGCCACAAGGCGTACGACGCCCTGATCGAAGGGTTCCAGACCGGTTCGTGGGAGGGCTTCTTCGACCTTTTCGACGATGAGGTTGACGTGATCCTCCCGGCCCCGCAGACGGGTCACTTCACCGGGGCCGAGGGGCGCGAGAAGCTGGTCGGGTTCTTCGGTGTGTTCGCACCTGGTGCCAGCCGGTTCGACCAGGTCGAGGTGATCTCCAAGACCGTCGCCGAGGATCGCGTCGTCTTCGAGGACTGGGCTCGGGGTGTCTTCTTCGGCGAGCCGTACGCGGCCCGGCACTGCATTCACATCATGGTCCGCAACGGCAAGGTCGTCGGCTTCCACGAATACAACCGACCGCTCGACTGAGCAGCACGGTGGGGGCGCTGGCCGGCGGGCTGTGGCCGCGATTCGTGCGGAGCCGCGCGGAGGACGGCTCGAGACCGACGAACTGGCGTACGCCCGACCCGCCGCCGAGGGATGACCCGCTGCGGTGGCTGATGAAGCCGCAACATCCACAATGCGGCAGAACGACGGCCCCGGACACCAATCCGGGGCCGTCGCTGTAGCTGGGGTTCGGGTCAGGCAGCGATGGGGCTGCTCTGGCGGGTCACCGCGGGTAGCGGGGGATGTTGCCGGTGAACGTGCCGTCCACCGACGTGGCGGGGAGAGTCGCCGGGGCCTTCCCCTTCTCCACCCAGTTGACCAGGGCGTCGAGGTCGGCGCCCGGGTTGACCAGCGGGCCGGTGCTGAACAGCGGCGTTCCGCAGTGGTCCACGCCGGGCAGCAGGAAGAGGCGGTAGAAGTCGTCGACTCGCTTGTTCCCGCCGAAGAAAGCGTTGACGTGCTTGCGGTAGTCGACAGTGCCCTGGGTCGGGATCAACTGGTCCGACTGACCGTGCCACGTGAGCAGCTTGCCGCCGGCCTTGGCGAACGCCGACAGGTTCGGGTCATTGGTGCCGATGATGTCGTCGTACTGCCTGGTCGCTGAGGTGAAGAGTCGCGTGAACGTCTGGTAGGTCAGCTTGGTGCTGTCGAATGACGGGTCTTTCGTCACGAAGTACTTGGCCCACTGGTCGGGTACCTGGAAAGGTGCGCCAGGATTGGCGATGAAATTGAACGCGGAACCCTTGTTCTGGCCGTACCAGAGCTTCTTGCCGACCGGCGAGACCGGGCCGGCCCAGATCTTGTTCACCGCGTCGGCGACCGCCCTGGTGATAGTGATCTCCTTGCCTTCGCAGGCGACTTTCCTGCCGACCAGCCGACGGGCGTCCCACGTACAGTCCTGCGGGTTGTCGATGACGCCGTCCCGGACGCCGTCGAGGGTGTCGCAGGCCGCGACCGCCGCGGTGTTGAAGGCGGCCAGTTCGCACTGCGAGGGGGCGACCTTCTCCTCGTTGTAGACCGCCTGTGACCACAGCGTGGCGATCTCGAACCGGTTCCACTCGATCGCCGGCGCGTTCGCCAGGATGCCCTGGAAGTCCGTCGGGTGGTTCTGCGCCTCCGCGTAGCCCTGGCGGCCGCCGGTCGAGCAGCCGGTGAAGTACGAGTACGTCACCGCGCGCCGGTAGAACCTCTTCGCCACGTCCTTGCCGATGACCGCCATATCGTGCACCGAGCGGGAGGCGAAGTTGGTGAGCAGCCCGGTGTTGGTCTTTCCGTCGGCGGTGAGACCCCAACTGGCGTCCAGGCCGGTCGTGACGCCGGCGTCGGTGGCCGCGCCGACGTATCCGCCCTTCACCGCGCTGATCAGCGGGACGCTCAGCTCACTGAGGTCTCCGGCGGAGTAACCGCTGCCGCCGGTGGCCTGGAAGCGTCCGTTCCAGTCCTTCGCATCCTGGGGGAGCGACACCTTGATGGTGACGGTGTCGTTAGCGCCCGGATGGGTCACGACGACGCTGATGTCACACCAGTCCGGCACTGCCGTGATCGGCGGATTCTGCGGAAGCCCCGGGGTGGAGGGGAACGTGAAGTCGCCTCCGGCTCTGGAGGCCGCCGTGACCGACACCACCCTGGTGCCGGACGGCGTGGAGACGGGAACGGCGGTGCAGGTGGTGGCGGCGGTCGGGCCGCCGTCGCGCGTGGCGGCGTTGACGGCCACGGGCAGGAGAGAGGCAGCCAGCGGGACTGCCGCGGCCGTCAGGATCATCAAGCGTTGCTTCATGTCCACTACCCTCACCCGGCCGCACCGGCCTGGCCCCAGGGTGAGGCACTGGTCTGCACCCCTGGGGCCAGGACCCGGACCGCTCGATTGAGAGACGTCCGTTCTAGAGAAGGTGGACGCCGGTCAGTTCCTCGCTGAGCGTCCACAGGCGCTTGGCCTGGTCCGGGTCGACCGCGTGTGGTGCGACGCCCGAGAGGTCGTTGAAACCGCCGAGGTTCGCGGTGTCGGCATCGGTGTCCTGGGCGAGTTCAGCGATGTCGCAGTTCTCGCAGTAGACGCCGTCCAGGCCGGCAAGCTGCGGGCTCGTGGCGCACCACACCGGAGTCGCGGCGCCCTGCTCGGGTGTCTTGAGCTGCTTGCTCGGGTCGAGGATCGGGCTGCCGTCCGGGTTGGCCATGCCGGCCGCGGCGAGCTGCTCGGTCGTCAGATACTGCTTCAGCCCGGTGGCGACGATGCTGCCGGGATGAGCGGCGAAGGCGCGTACACAATCCGCCTGTCCGCGTCGGTCGAGCTCGACCGCGAACAGCGACATGGCTGTCTTGGACTGGCCGTACGCGGCCCAGGGGTCGTATGTGCGGTGTGTGAAGTTCGGGTCGTCGAACACGACGGGCGAATGGCGGTGCCCGAGCGACGTGAGGGTGACGACACGGGCACCGCCAGCCGCTCGTAGAGCCGGCCACAACCGGGCCACGAGCTGGAAGTGGCCGAGATAGTTGATCGACAGTTGGAGTTCGTTGCCGCGCGGGTCGCGTCCGAACGGGGCGGCCATGATCCCCGCCGATGCGACCAGGATGTGCGCGGGCCGGTTGGAGTCGACGAACTCCGCCGCCACCCGGTCGATCGAGGTCGCGTCGCTGAGGTCCAGGACCGCGTACTCCGCGGACACGCCGACCAGTGCGTTGCGGGCTTTGGTGACGTCGCGGTCGAGGACCACGACGTGGGCGCCGGCGGCGCTCATCGCCAGCGCGGTCTGTAGTCCCAGGCCGGAGTTCGCGCCGGTCACGATCGCGGTCTTGCCGGTCAGGTCGACCGTGGCCAGAACGTCACGCGTCGTGGAGGCCGCATCGAATTGTGAACCGACAGGGTGCTGCGCCGTTGTCACTGCGTCTGTCCTTTCAATAGGCACTGAAGGGCGCGATCCGCAGACACACGCCGAACTCGGAGCGTCCGATCAACCGGCGACGGTGTTGCGGGCTTCGATGGCTCTGAGCGTGTTCTTCAAGGCTTTACGCAGCACGCCCTTGCCGACCGAGCCCAGCACGATGCCGGTCAGACGGCCCTTGAGGTTCTTGCCCTCGCGGACCACGACGACGTCCAGGACCGTTGTCCCGTCCGGCTGCGGCCGCAACGTGTAGGTGTGACCCGACCGGCCGCCCCAGATGTTGGAATCGGTCGTCGTCATGACCACACGGCGGGGATTCGACCAGTCATAGCGCAGCCGCTCCCAGATGCCGCCCGAGCCTTCCGTGACGTCAGCCCAGGCAGCACCCTGACCATGCACCGTCAGATACTCGTCGGCGCTGTTGCCGAACACCGCCGAACGGCCCGGTCCGAAATCGGTGAGCGCGGCGAGAACCTGCTCCGGCGTCGCGGTGGTCTTCTCCACAAAGTGAATCATGGGTAGTTGGCCCTCCTGGTTCTCCTGGCTGGTGTCCTCCCAGACTTTCCGACCGCGGAGCCTGGCGACCCCGTGGCACACCCTGGTCCCCCGACCCAACTCCCTGGTGGACCCGCCTGGCTCGCCCCTGAGCTGCCACGAGGTTCCGATCAGCGCCTCACAACGGGCACGTCGTTGCCGTGCTAGGCTCATAAGAGGCCACTGGCCTCTAATATTCGCGACAAGCCACGTCGGCGGGGACGGATCGGTCACTCCCGCCACCACACACCAGATGGGGTACGGGATGAGAAAGACCTGGTTGATCACCGGAAGTTCGCGCGGGCTGGGCCGGCACCTCGCCGCAGCCGTCCTGGAGGCCGGTCACAACCTGGTGGCCACCGCCCGGCGTCCCGACCAGCTCGACGATCTCGTCGACAGCTATGGCGACCGGGTTCGCGCTATCGCGCTGGACGTGACCGACCCCGGCGCTGCACGCGCCGCTGTCGCGACAGCGGTGCAAGCGTTCGGCCGGTTGGATGTCGTGGTGAACAACGCCGGGTACGCCGATGTGGCCTCGATCGAGGACATGCCCGAGGACGAGTTCCGGGCGCAGATCGACGCGAACTTCCACGGGGTGGTCAACGTGACCCGAGCCGCGTTGCCGACAATGCGTGAGCAGGGCAGCGGTCACATCATCCAGATCTCCTCCGTCGGCGGCAGGGTGGGTGGCCCCGGCTTGGGCGCGTACCAGGCGGCGAAGTGGGCGGTCGGCGGATTCTCCGAGGTGCTTGCCAAGGAGGTGGCGTCGTTCGGAATCAAAGTCACCGTCGCCGAGCCAGGTGGCATGCGCACCAACTGGGCCGGCTCCTCGATGAGGATGCTGGCAATCAGTGACCCCTACACGCCGGTCATCGAGCCGGTGCTCGCCCGCCTGCGTGCCGCCGACGGCAACCAGCCGGGCGACCCGGCGCGGGTCTCCCAGGTGATCCTGAACCTCACCGAGGTTCCCGATCCGCCGGTCCATCTGCTGCTGGGCGCCGATGCGGTGGCAGTGGCACAGGCTGCCGCGACAGCCCTCGCCGCCTCGGACGCCAAGTGGCGCACGGTGAGCGAGTCCGTCAGCTACGACAGCTGAGCGGCGTCGCGCGGCCCGCTGCTGCTGGGTGGACAACGTGCGAAGGGCGATCGGGAGGCGCGTAGGGTAGCCGCCAGTAGTGGGCGGTGTCGGGGAACTTCAGGGGTAGCGCCATGGGCACCAACGGTCAGCCACCGAGCTTTCAACGTGCCCGCAACCCCGAACAGCGCGAGGCGCGCAGACGCGCGATCCTCGAGGTGGCGGCGCAGCTCTTGACCGAAATGCCGGTCAGCGACATCAGCCTTCGCGAACTCGCCCGGCGGGTCGGGTTGTCGAAAACGAACGTCGTCCGCTACTTCGAGACCCGCGAGGCGGTCTTCTTCGCCCTGCTCAACCAGTCCATCGACGAGTGGCTCGACGACCTTCCGGCCGAACTGCCACCCGCGACGGGCACCCCACCGTCTCCCGCCGCCGTGGTGGACGCCCTGGCGCGGTCGGTAGCCAGCCGCCCGCTGATCTGTGAACTCTGGAGTTCGCTCGGTACCGAACTCGAACGCAACATCTCCGCCGACGCCGTCCGGGCGTTCAAACTCACCCACACGGAACTGCAGGTACGGCTCGCCGGGCTGCTCAGACAACGCATCCCCGCGCTGACCGTACCGGCATCCCGGGAACTCGTGGCCCTGTCGATCCTGCTGATCGCCGGCCTCTGGCCGTTCGCCAATCCGTCGCCGGCCGTCGCGGAGGCGGTGCAGGACCCGCTGCTCGCCCACTCCCGCGTGATCTTCGCCGACCGGCTCAGCCGTGCGCTGCTCGTCACGATCACCGGCCTGTTGCTGGTGTAGTCCCTACCCGGGGCTCGCGGCCCGCCCGCGACGGCGAACCGCCGCGTAGTAGTTTCGACTGGGGGAAAACGTGCCGAGTGACAACATTGGTTCTGAGCTGCTCGGCCGACACCGTGAGCGCGACCTGCTCGATCGGCTGATGCGTGACGTCCGGGCCGGCCAGAGCCGGGTGCTGGTGCTGCGCGGCGAGGCCGGCGTCGGCAAGACCGCGCTGCTGGACTACGTGACCGAGCGGGCAGAGCCCGATCGCGTGGTGCGGGTCGCGGGCGTCGAAGCGGAGACCGACCTGGCGTACGCGGCGCTGCAGATGCTCTGCGTTCCGCTGCTGAGGCACCTGGATCGGCTCCCCGAACCGCAGCGCGACGCGCTAGCCACCGCGTTCGGTCTCCAGGTAGGCCGTCCGCCGGACGGGTTGCTCGTCGGTCTCGCGGTGCTCGGCCTGCTCGCCGAGGCGGCGGCCGAACAACCGCTGGTCTGCGTCGTCGACGACGCGCAGTGGCTGGATCGCATGTCCGAGATCATCCTCACCTTCGTCGCCCGCCGTCTCGACGCGGAATCGGTCGCGTTGCTCCTCGCTGTGCGGAGCGCCACCGACGAGCAGCTACTCGGCGGCCTGCCCGAGCTGCGGGTCGACGGCCTGCCCGAGGCGGACGCGCGAACGCTGCTGGACAGGGCGATACCCGGACTGGTCGACACCCAGGTTCGAGATCGGATCATCGCTGAGACCCGCGGCAACCCGCTCGCGCTGATCGAGCTGCCCCGTGGTCTGTCCCCGGCGGAGCTGGCGTTCGGATTCGGCGGACACACCGCGACGCCGCTGGCCGGCCGGGTCGAGGAGGGCTTCCAGCACCGTATCGCGGCGCTGCCGGCCGACAGCCGGCGGCTGCTACTGACCGCCGCGGTAGAGCCGATTGGAGACGTGTCGCTGCTCTGGCGTGCCCTGAGCCGGCTTGGTGTGGGTCCCGCCGCGGCGGTGTCGGCGGAGGCGGCCGGCCTGGTCGAACTGGGCACCCGGGTACGACTGCGCCACCCGCTGGTGCGCTCGGCGATCCGCCGCTCGGCCGGACCCGCCGAACTACGCGCGGTGCATCGGGCTCTGGCCGACGTCACCGACCCGCTTCAGGATCCGGACCGGCGCGCCTGGCACCGGGCACACGCTGCCGTGGGGCCGGACGAGGAGGTCGCCGGTGAGCTGGAACGCTCGGCCGGTCGAGCGTTCGCCCGCGGCGGCCGGGCTGCGGCTGCCGCCTTCCTCGAGCGGGCTGCCGAACTCACCGCCGATTCGACGGCCCGCGCCCGCCGGATCCTGGCCGCGGCGCAGGCCCGATTCGCCGCCGGCGCCACCGAACAGGTGGCCGGCCTGCTCGCCGCCGCCGAGCTGAGTCACCTGGACCCGGCGCAGCGCGCCGAGATGGAGCGGTTGCGGGCCCGGGTCGCGTTCGCCCTCAACTCCGGCCGGGCGGCGGTTCCGCCGATCCTCGAGGCCGCCCGCCGGCTCGAGGCGCTGGACCCGGCCGCAGCCCGGGAGACGTACCTCTCGGCGGTCGGCGCGGCCTTGAACGCCGGACGGTTCGGCGGCGACGACCTGCGGCTCGTCGCCCGGGCCGCCCGACGAGTACCCGAGGGTTCGGACCCGGCCGGTCTACTTCTGGCGGCCTTCACCGCGTGGAGCCTGGATGGGCAGGCCGCAGCAGTGCCGCTCTTCACCCGGGCGCTGCACGCGGTCACCGTGGAGACCGATGTGGACCTGGCCTGGCTGGTCGGTCTGGTTCTGCACGAGGTGTGGAACGACGTCGCCTTTCACACGCTTACCGGACAGGCCGTGAACTTCGCCCGGGAGACCGGGCGGCTCTCACTGCTGCCCACCGCGTTGACGTTCCGGGCCACCGCACTGATCTTCGCCGGACAGTTCGCCGAGGCGTCCGATCTGCTCGACGAGGCCGGGGCTCTCGCGGACGCGGCAGGGCTGTCGCCACACCCGGCCACCGCAGTGATCCTGGCCGCGCACCGGGGCCGCGAGGAGCCGGCCATCGAGCTGATCGATGCCTTGACCAAGGAGGCAGAGGCCGGCGGCATGGGTTGGTTGCTCAGCGTCGCCGGTTACAGCAAGGCGGTGCTGTTCAACGGGCTCGGCAACTACCCGGCGGCGTTGGACGCCGTTCGATGGGCGACCGAGCAGGACGACCTTGCCGTTCAACAGTGGGCGCTCGGTGAGTTGGTCGAGGCTGCGACGCGCTCAGGTGCACACGCCGCCGCGGCTCAGGCACGCGAACGCCTCGCCGAGCGGACCAGCCTGGCAGAGACGGATTGGGCGCTCGGTACGCAGGCCATCGCGGACGCGCTCGTCGCGGTGGACGCGGAAGCGGACGAACGCTACCGGACGGCCATCGAGCGGCTCGCCACCACGCAGCTCGGTCTGCAACTGGCCCGGGCCAGGCTGCTGTACGGGGAGTGGCTGCGCCGGTCGAACCGTCGTGGCGACGCCCGAACCCAGCTGCGGTCGTCCTACGAGGCGTTCACGGCGATGGGGGCGGAGGCGTTCGCCCAGAGGGCCGGCCGGGAACTGGCCGCCACCGGCGAGACGGTCCGCAGGCGTGCCGTCGGCGTACCAGCGGAGCTGACCCCGCAGGAGACGCAGATCGCGCGGCTGGTCGCGGCTGGCCGGACGAACCGGGAAATCGGTGCCGCGTTGTTCCTCAGCGCGCGTACGGTCGAGTGGCACCTGCGCAAGATTTTCGCCAAGCTCGGCATCGGTGGCCGCCGTGAGCTGCGCGCGGCGATCGACGTGAGTTCGCCGCGACCATGAGGCCGCGGGACATCACCTCCCGCCGCAGATCGGGTTCGAGCAGGTTCCGGCGTACCTGACGCAGATCCGCACCAGGAGGCTGTCGAGCGCGGCGCGAACCCGTTGGTAGGCGGCGGCGAAGAAGCGCGAGTTGCTCAACGCGCGTAACGCCGCCTGCACTCCGGTGGGCGTCCGCGCCAGGGTGCGGGCCTCGGGGGGCACGACGGCGGCGTCGACCACCGACGCCTCGCGCCACCAGGCCAGGTGTCGATGGGAGGACCGGCCCGCAACGCCCCCGGAGACCGGCTGGGCGGGACGCCCTCAGCGGCTGTTCAGGAGCACGAGTTGCTGGGTGGCCCGGGTCATCGCGACGTACCGGTCGACGGCCCCTTCGATGCCGGCGCCGAACGTCTCCGGGTCGATGAGAACGACCAGGTCGAACTCCAGCCCTTTGGCCTGCTCGGGGCTCAGTGACCGGACCCGGTCCGTGGGCGGGAAGGTCGGGTCACCGATGACGCAGGCGATCCCCTCGGCGTGCGTGGCGAGCCAGCTGTCCAGGATCGATCCCAGCTCGGCGACCGACCCGTGGACGACGGGCAGCCCGTTGCCCCGGATGGAGGTCGGCACGTTCGCGTCCGGGAGCACGGCCCGGATGACCGGCTCGGCCTGCGCCATGACCTCCGCCGGGGTGCGGTAGTTGATGCTCAGCGAGGTCACCGTGATCCGGTCGAACCCGACCCGCTTGAGGCGTTCCTGCCACGACTCGGTGAACCCGTGCCGGGCCTGGGCGCGGTCGCCCACGATGGTGAAGCTGCGCGACGGGCACCGCACCAGCAGCATCTGCCACTGGGCGTCGGTCAGCTCCTGTGCCTCGTCGACGACGATGTGCGCGAACGGGCCGGCCAACAGGTCCGGTTCGGGCTCCGGCAGGCCGGAGTCGTCGACCAGAACCTCGCGCAGGTCGGGTTGACGCAGCATCGTCAGCAGGCCCTCGCCGTCGTCGTAGGTGTCGGCGGCGAGCAGCTCGTCGACGACCCGGGCCATGTGGTCGCGTTCGACGGCCGCCGCCGGGTCGTGCCGACGGAGGCGCCCCGATCTGTCCGCGTCACCGAGCCGCTGCCGTGCCGCGTCCAGCAGCGGCAGGTCGGACACAGTCCAGGCCCGGGGTTCGTCGCGCTGCAGCTTGCGGACCTCCGCCGGGCTGAGCCACGGCGCGCACGTGCGCAGGTACGCGGGAACCGACCACAGGTCACCCACGAGATCGGCCGCGTCGAGCAGCGGCCAGGCGCGGTTGACGGTCGCCCGCAGGTCCCGGTTGCGCAGCAGCGAGTCGCGCAGCACGTCGTCCGGCTCGTCGCCGTCGTACCTGTCGGTGAGGATGGCGATCAGTTCCTCCCAGATCTCCTCGCGCGCCTCGTTGTGCGGGGTGCCCAGGCCCGGCGCCCGGAACGCGTCGGCCCAGTCGTCGGCGCTCAGCCGGAGGTCGGAGTCGCCGACAGTGATCGTCATCGGGGTGACCGGCGGGTCCTCGTAGAACCGGACGGCCGCGTCGATCGCCCGGACCAGCTCGGCCGAGGACTTCAGCCGGGCCACCTCCGGGTCGGCGTCGACGGTTGCCGTCGCCCCCTCGGGGACGAGGTCACGCAGGGTGCAGGTCTGCACGTCCTCCTCACCCAGGCTGGGCAGGACGTCGCCGACGTACGCCAGGTAGGGCTGGTGCGGCCCGACGAAGAGCACTCCACCCCGGCGCTGACCGAGGCGCGGGTCGGAGTAGAGCAGGTACGCGGTCCGGTGCAGGGCGACGACGGTCTTCCCGGTGCCGGGACCGCCGTCGACCACGAGGGCCCCGGCCGACCCGGCCCGGATGATGGCGTCCTGGTCGGCCTGGATCGTGCTGAGCACGTCGCGCATCCGGGCCGATCGGGCGCTGCCCAGGCTCGCGATGAACGCGGACTGGTCGTCGAGCGCGGCGGCGTGCCCCACGAACCCGTCCGGGGTGAACACCTCGTCCCAGTAGTCGCTGATCCGGCCGCGGGTCCAGCGGTACCGGCGGCGGCTCGCCAGGCCCATCGGGTTGGCGTGGGTCGCTCCGAAGAACGGCTCGGCGGCGGGTGAGCGCCAGTCGAGCAGCAGCCGTCGGCCCGTGCTGTCGGTGAGGCCGCGACGTCCGACGTAGACCGGCTCGGGACTGTCCGCCTCGACCAGGTGACCGAGGCACAGGTCCAGCCCGTAGCGGCTCAGCGAGCGCAGACGGGCGGTCAGCCGACGGACCTCCTCGTCCCGGTCGACGGCCTGGCGGCCCTTGCCGCCGGGTGCCCGGCGCGCGGCGTCCAGGCGGTCGGACAGCTCGGCGGTCAGGTGCGCGAGGTTCCGCGCCATGGCCGCGAAGTGCCGCTCGTCCTGAGCGATGAGCGCCGGGTCGGCCTTGGGGGCGAGATGATCGGGTAGTTCGAACACGGAGGTAGGCAAGGAATTCATGTCATGACGTCCATTTCGGCAGATTCAAGCCTCGGCCGACGATTCTGCGTCATGAACGGGGTCTTGCCGCAAGCCCCCCAGTGCGCTATAAGTTAGAAGTGGCGGGAGACCAGGGGTCTCCCGTTTTTCGTTGCCGGTCGCCGCGCAGTGCCGTCACGGGGCATGCCGTCACGGGGCATCGACGACCTCGCGGCCGAGCGGCCAGAACGCGGCCGGAACGAGCTTGAAGTTGGCGATGCCGAACGGAATCCCGATGATCGTGACGCAGAGGGCGATGCCGGCGAGGATGTGGGAGAGCGCGAGCCACCATCCGGCCAGCACCACCCACAGGATGTTCGCCAGGCCCGAGCCGACGCCCGCGCCCGGCTTGGGCACCAGGGTGCGTCCGAAGGGCCACAACGAGTAGACCGCGAGGCGCAGCGATGCGACGCCGAACGGGATGGTGATGACGAGGACGAAGCAGATCAGCGCGGCGATGCCGTAGCCGGCAGCCAGCACGATGCCACCGCCGAAGACGAGCCACAGCACATTCAGTACGAATCGAATCACCACTCCAGCATGAAGCATGCTCACCACCCGGGCGCCCGGTAAGGTACCCGCAACCCTTCCACGGCGTGCGGTAGCCCGGTCTGCGAAGCTCAGGAGGATCGTGTGTCGTCCGATGACGGTTGGCTGCTCGACACCCCGATCGCGCACCGAGGGCTGACCGGCCACAATCGACCGGCGAACTCCCTCGCGGCGTTCGAGGCGGCCGCCGACGCCGGCTACGCCTGCGAACTCGACGTGCAGCTCACCCGCGCGGGCGAGCTCGTCGTCGTCCACGACTACGACCTGACGGCGCTCACCGGTGCGAAGATCGCCACCGCGGAGTTGACCCCGGCCGATCGGCAGCGGCTCCGGTTGCAGGGCACCGACCAGCGCATCCCCACGCTGTCGGAGGTGCTGGAACGGGTCGCCGGGCGGGTGCCCCTGCTGATCGAGCTGAAACGGCCGGCGCTCACCCTCAACTTCGATCTCGTCGACGAGGTGCTGCGGCAGACGGCCGACTATCCCGGGCGGTACGCTGTCGAATCCTTCGATCCGCTGCTCGTGGCGGCGCTGCGGGTCGCGGTGCGCAAACTGCCGCCACGCCAGCGGGTGCCGGTCGGGCGCATCGGCGGGCTACTGCGTACTGCCGGGCCACTGACCCGGATGGTGGGTCGCAGCATGGTCAGCAATCTCGTCACTCGACCCGATTTCCTGGCCTACGAGGTGGACGCATTTCCGTCCGGTCTGACGGCGTGGTGGCGTCGACGCGGTGTTCCGGTGATTGCCTGGCCGGTCGCATCACCGGAGCGGGAGATGTTTGCCCGTCAATACTCCGACAACATCGTATTCTCGGGCTATAGACCGTCGCATGGCCAGCGTCTAGCATCGTGACGTGTCTGTTGACCAAGGACAGAGCGGGTTGCTCGCCAAGTCGCAGAACGGGGCCCCCGGCGATCCGTTGCAGGTCTACCGCGCGTTGGCGGAAGACAGCATCAACAAGCTCAGGGACCAATACGACTGGCGGGCTAAATGGCATCGTCGACTGTTCCGATTCACCGGCATTCTGGTCATCGTCATCAGTGCGTCGTTGCCGCTGCTCGCCGGCTTCAGCTACCCCGGTAAGAACCTGGTAATAGCGGTGTCGGGTGTGGTCATCGCCGCAGCTACCGCGTTACGCACCTTTTATCAGTGGGATCAGATGTGGGCGCTGCTGCGACGTACCCATTTCGCGCTCATCGAGGCGAGCAACCAGTGGCGGCTCGCGTTCGGTCGCGCCGAGGCGACAGCTGATCCGGCCGAGCGGGAGCAGCGCGCCTACGCGGCGACAGAGGAACTATTGGCGAAGATCGAAAGCATTCGCGGTGCCGAGACGGAGAAGTTCTTCAGCTCGTTGGCCTTCCCGGATGAATCCGCGCTGACGGGCAAGCCGTTCGGTCCCTGACTGCGGCTCGGTGGAACACCTGAGACGACATCCAGGGCCGACCGGGGGAAGTACCCGGAGGTCGCCAGGCATCCACGGTCACATGATGGCTGGCATGAAACGCGCAGCGCTCTTCGTGATCGCCGGACCGGTCGGCATCGCCACCTACGGGCTGGTTCGTCTGTGGGGGAGATCCGACGGGGTGTACGGCCCCGGGCTCGACTGGCAGGCCGCCCACCTGGTCGCTCTCGCCGGCATGGTGTGCTTCGTTCCTGGTGTGCTCGCGTTGTCCCACCTGCTGCCCCGCACTCCGTGGCGCAGCGGGGTGGTGGCCGGCACACTGGTCGGCCTCGTCGCGACGATGGTGCAGTTCGGCGCGGACATCGTGGAGGGACTGCTGGCCGACGACCGGAAGGAGATGTCCAGGCTCGGCGCGAGCTTCAAGGACATCCCCGGCGTGGAGGTGGCCTTCTACGACGTCGTACCCCAGTTCTTCTTCCTCGGCCTGCTCGTCCTCGCGGGCATGCTCGCCGCCCGACGGCGGCTGCCGTGGTGGAGCGTGCCGCTGCTGCTCGCCGGCATCGTCCTACCGGCGGTCGATCTCGACCTGCTTCCCGTCGGCGGCCTGTGCATGGCGCTGGCGTTGACGCCGGCGCTGCCGCTGGTACGGCAGCGGGGCGAGCGGGCCGAGTCACCCGTCGCCGTCCGCTGAGGTCGCCGGGTGGCGCTGGCCTCGGACCAGCGCCACCCGGCGACCCGTTACTTCAGGGCGAGGGTGCGGGCGTCGGCGGCGATGACGCTGGCGACCTCGGCCGGCACCTGCTTGCCGGCCTGCCGGTCGACGTAGCTGGCCAGTTGGGCGTACTGGGCGTGGGCCAGCTTGGTGGTCATCGCGGTGACGGCGGCCGGATCGGCGCCCGAGGTGAGGATCAGGTAGCCGAGGCCGGCCTGGCTCACCGTCACGGTGAAGGTGCTGGTCGCGGTGGCGGTGCCGGCGGGCCCGGTGGCCTCGGTGGTGAGGGTGTGCCGGCCGGCGGTCAGCTTGGCCAGGTCGAGGGTGCGACCGGCGGCCGACGTCTTGCCGTCCAGCTTGACCGTGACGGTTTCCGCGTTGGTCGCGGCGACGGTGATCACCGGGGACTGCGCCCGGTCCAGCCGGGCCCCGTTGGCCGGCGAGGTGATCTGCACGGTCGGGTCGGCAGCGGGCCGCTGGAGGAACGCCGAGTTCCAGCCGACCAGCTCGGCCGTGCGGTTGGTGATGACCGCGTCGGTGCCGATGCGCTCCAACCGCTGCCACAGCGCGGCCGAGTCCATCGTCCAGGCCATCACGGCGACCCCGGCGGTGTGCAGCGCGGCGACGACCTCCGGCCTGGCCAGCAGCGCGTTGCCGTCCGGGTTGTACGCGGTCAGGTGCAGCTCCTTCGCGATCGCCACCGGGTCGGCGTCGAGGCTGCCGCGGAGCAGACCGAGCGGCAGCTCGGGGGCGATCTCGTAGGTGTACCTCAGGGCGTCGACCTCGAAGCTCTGAATGAAGACCCGGCCCATCATCTGCTCGTCGCGGATCACCTGGATGATCGTGGCGACCTCGTCGCGGGTGTGCTTGCCCTTGATCTCCACGAGCAGGTTGCCGCCCCGGGTCCGCAGGTCGGCGAGCTGCTCGGCGACGGTGGGAACCCGCTCGCCGACGTACTGCGGGCCGAACCAGGAGCCGGCGTCGAGTGCCTTGATCTGCGCGGCGGTCAGGTCCCGGATGTTGCCCGTGCCGTCGGTGGTCCGGTCGACGGTGCTGTCGTGCAGGATGAACGGGATGCCGTCCCGGCTCGGCTGGACGTCGTTCTCGATCCAGTCGGCGCCGCCCTTGCGGGCGATCTCCTGAGCGACGAGGGTGTTCTCCGGTGCGGCGGCGGACGCGCCCCGGTGGGCGATCACGGTGAGCGGGCTGCCCTCGGGGCGGAGGTAGCCGTTCGGCGCCAGTTCGGTGACGGTGACGTCGTCGTACGACACGGTCGCGCCGTTCACGAACAACCCCTGGACGCCGTCGGCGGAGCGCTGGAGGCTGCTCGTGCGCATCGCCTCCCGTCCGTCGAAGATCCAGCGGGCCTGGTTGCCGTGCACCTCGACGGCGACGCGGACGTCCCGGCCGGTGCCGGCGGCGGACGGGGCGGAGGCGGTGTTCGTCACCACCCAGGCGTCGGCGGTGGTCCGCTGGGCGAATTCCAGCCCGTTGGCGGCGGTGGTGCCGCTGCGCATGGTGGCGATCCACCAGGGGGTGGCGCCGTTGGCGGGGACGTCGATGCCGAGCGAGGCCCAGCGGGTGGCGGCCGAGACCGCCTCGAAGCGCATGGTCGCCTCGAGGCGGAAGTCGTTCAGGTGCCGACCAAACGTGATCTTGTTGTTCGCGCTGGCGCTGGCCGAGGTTCCGTACAGCCGGCCGTTCTCGACCTTCCAGGTGCCGTCGACCGCGTTCCAACCGGCGGGCAGCGACCCGGCCGAGAAGTTCTCCGAGACGACCACGTGGCCGGGCTCGGCGGTGGCGGGCGACGAGGTCGCGACGGCGACCCCGACGGCCGCGCCGGTGACGGCGAGGGCGGCGACGCCGGCAGCGACCCGGGTACGCAGCGCACCGAGACGCGACCCGGCGCGGCGAAGCGACGGTGATGCGGGTAGGACAGTCATGGTCGGGACGGTACGAAGCGAGCCCGAACTAATGATCAATCAAGCGTGGCTGCCGCCGGAACGTCGGGTGTACCACGCCCGATCGGGACGTCACTGACGCGTTCAGTCCGACAGGCCGGCGCACGCGACCCCGTCGATGGTGCACGCCTCGGGGGCGGAACCCGTCAACGAACCATTGACCCGGAACGTCACCTGGATCGAGGCGCTCGCGGGCACCGCAGCGGTGTCGCCGTCGGGCACAAATGTCCACACCGCACCGTCGTGACTGGCCTGTGCCCCCTCAACCCCGCTGATCCTCAGCGACTCCCGGGGCAGCGTGACCACCAGCGTCCACTGCGGCGCCGCGACCGTACCCGGATTGCTGATCGTCACCGTCGCGCCATAGCTGAGCAAAGCGTTGTCCGTGATGGCGAAGTCGGCGCTCAGGGCCGCCGCGGTGGGTTCGGCGGTCGCGCCGGTCGGGGTGGGCCGGGTCGACGCCTCGGTCGGTGGGGCCGGGGAAGCCGAGGTGGGCGGGGGAGCGGGCACCGCCGGGCTGGTGAGCGCCGGTCGCGCCTGCGCCCGGGGCGTGTCGGACGGCGCGGCGCCCACCTGCTGCACGGACGGCGGCGGGTCGAGGGTCACCGGCGTCAACTTCTCCGGCGTACGCAGCACCCCGACCACGGACACTGCCGTCGCGACCAGCACCCCGAGCGCCGCGACGACGGCCAACCAGGTGGCCCGCGAGACGTCCTCCCGACCGGTGAGCACCCGCCGCGCGGCAGTGACGAGGGCCACGACCTTGTCCAGCAGGATGATCGCCACGGTACGGCGTGGCTGGGGTGGTGTTGCCGGCACTACCTGTCTCTCCTTCAGTTCGTCGCCGGGTGCGGGCCCACGATCCGCCCCGGTGCCGGGCGGCACCTGCCCGGTCACAGCGCGCGAAGCCCGACGAGGATCGCCTCAAGCAGACCCTCGGTCGGCAGCTCCGACAGCATCGGCGGTTCGTGCGTCTCGATCAGCCCGGCCCCGAGCAGGTCACCGAGCAGCACCCGGACGGTCCCCAGCGGAAGGTCCAACTCAGCACCGACCTCGGCCACCGACACTGGATGGTGACACAACTCGACGATCCGCGCCTGTTCAGGGAAGAGCGGCCCGGGAGGCGTGACCCCCGGCCGGGCGACCACCAGCGAGATCAGGTCGAACTGGCCGCGTGCGGGCGCGGTGCGCCCCCCGGTCATCGTGTAGGGCCGGGCGACCGGGCCCGCGTCGTCGTCGTACCACGCCTCGTCAGTGCCGCCGCTGGTGTTCACCAGTGTCCCCGATCGTCACCGAGGAGGCCGGCCCCAGAGTGATCGGCAGGTGCCGTTCGGCCTGCCCCACGAAGAGCGCCACCTCGTACGCCATGTCACCGACCTCGACGTCGTCACCGGCGATCCGTACGGTGAGGATGGTCCCGTTCGGGATGGTGGCGATGAACAGGAACGCCCGCGACATCTGCACCACGACCTGGCGCAGCCGACCCGCGTCGCAGGTACGGGTGGCGGCCAGCCCCAACGCGATCAGGCCGGCGACCACGCCGGAGATCTGTTCGGCCAGTTTGTCCCCCACCCGCCGCGAGCCGCCGAGCGGCAGCCCGTCCGGCGAGAGCACCACGGCGAACTCCGCGCCGTGCACCCGGTCGACCAGGCTGTTCAGGGCGTCGGTCAGGCCGTCCTCGGTGACCACTGCAGACGTCATTGATGTCTCCTTGCTGTTCTCGCGACTGGCATCTCGACAGTGTCGAGGCTGGTCCTGCCGTGTTCCGGGCCGATCGGCCCGGGTTGGCGGACCCGGGTCGGCAACGCCCCGTCGCCGCTCGGGCCGGGCAGGTCGGTGCGGGCTGGTGGGTACGAGGTGTCAGGTGGTGCGCCGGCCGGTGCGCGGCCGGTGTCGGTGACCGTGACCAGCCGGGCGGGCAGGAGCACGATCGCGGCCGTTCCGCCGCGCGGGCTGGGGCGCAGTGAGACGTGGGCGCCGCAGCGGCCGGCCAGGACGGCGGCGGCGTACCAGCCGGTGAGGCCGGCAGGCGGGCCGTCGGGTGGCGGGTTGCCGAGCAGGTGGTTCGCCTCGGCCAGCGCGGCGGCGTCCAGGCCGGGCCCGTCGTCCACGACGAGAACGGCGCACCCCTGCGGTCGGTGCTCGCCGCTGACCCGGACGGTGGTGTCCTCCCCGGAGAAGACCAGCGCGTTCTCGATCAGCTCCGCCAGCAGGTGGATGACGTCGGTGATGGCCGGCCCCGCGAGCGACCACGGCCAGTGCGGCGCGATCAGGACGCGGTGGTAGTCCGGCACCTCCGCGACCGCGCCGCGTGCCACGTCGAGCAGTGGCACGGGGCGTCGCCAGCGACGGGCGGGTGTCGCCCCGGCCAGGGTGATGAGTTTTTCCACGTTGCGTCGGATCCGCGTGGTGAGATGGTCGAGCTGAAACAGCTCGCCGGTCTCCTCGGTGGACCGCTCCCGACGTTGCATCAGGTCCAGCACGCTGAGTTGCTCCCGCAGCAGCACCTGGTTGCGTCGGGTCAGCCCCAGGAACAGCTCCCGCTCGGCGTCACCGCCCGACGGCGGAGCGGCCGGCGGCGCTGGCGCGTCCTGCGGGGCCGGGGCGGCGGCCTTCGGCCTGGTCAGCTCCTCGGTCAGGCGTCGGATGGTGCCCGCCCAGCTCAGCAGGAGCACGAGCACGACGATCAGGCCGAGCCCCACCACGGCTCCGGTCCGCGCGATCAGCACGGCGGCACCGGGTGTGGCCCGCTCGACGCTGCTACGGGCGGTGTCCGTCACCAGGGTCTGCAGCGCACCCAGGGCGGTGTCCGCCGCAGTCCGCCAATCCTGGACGGTGACGCCGGCCAGGGCGTTGGCGGTGCCGGACTGGAGCAGCAGCCGGTCCTCCAGGGCGAGCAGCGCGGTGAACTCCGGGCTGGCCGCGAGGCGCTGCTGCTCGGCCCGGCCGTCGGACGGCAGGCCGGCGGCGGCCTCGGCGTTCGCGTACCGCTGGACGCCGACCAGGGCGGTCAACCGACGCCGCTCGTCGGCGCCGAGTCGCGCGCCGGTCAGGGCCGCGCTGACCAGGGTGTCCTCCCGGGCCAGCAACTCCCGGGCGCGGGCCAGCGCGATCACCGCGCGGGTGTCGGCGGCCAGCCCGCTCTCGTACGCGCCCCACTCCGGGCCGTACACCCGGAAGGCGACGTCGACGACCTCGTCGTACCCGTCGATCGCCGCGGCCAGGCCGAGTCGCCCGGTGTCCATCCGGGACCGGGTGGTGCCGAGCCCGTCGAGCCGTCGGACCAGCTCGCCGGCCCGGTCCCGGACCGCGCCGGCACTGAGCAGCCGAAGGTCCCGCCCCTCGGTGAACTCGCGGATCTCGGCGGCGGCCCGGTCGGTGGCGTCGCGGGCCCCGACCAGCTCGGGCGTCGCCGCGCCCGCCCCGGCGATCGTCTCGGCGGTGATCCGGCGTTCCGTCTGCAGGCTCAGGATCAGACGGTCGATGGGCTGTCCGAGCGTGTCCGCCAGCGCCCGGATGCGCAGCAGGTCGACGGCGTCCTGGCTGGACACGTAGGCCGCGTACGACCAGAGCGTGATCAGCACGGCGGCCAGCACGGCCAGCCTGGTCCGGATCAGCCGTACATCGTTGTGGGTCATCGGCCCGCCCGCTGCGGCCACGGCTGCCCGGCGGTGTCGCTGGCCCGGTCGGCGACCAGGGTACGCAGCAGGGCCAGCAGTTCGGTGCGGTTGGCGCAGTTCAACCGGTTACGCATCCGCGCCACGTGGTGTTCGACGGTCTTGGCCGAGATGAAGAGCCGGTCACCGATCTCCCGGTAGGTCAACCCGGCCAGCACCAGCTCGGCGACCTCGTACTCGCGGTCGCTGAGCCCGTGCTGGGTGGGCCCGGCGGCCCGTGTCGTGCTCGCACCGGCCGGCAGTGTCTGCCCGGTCGGCCCACCCGAGGGCCGCCCCTGCAACGCTCGGGCGCATTCCAAGAGGGTGGTCATCGCCCGCCGGTCGGCGGTACGGATGGCGGCCTGCCCGGCGAGGCGGGCGCCATCCCAACACAGCCCGGTGTCGTGCAGCCCGCGGGCGGCGGCCTCCACCCGGGTCGGATCGACGACCCCCCGGAGCACCTCCACCCAGCTCTCCGCGGCGGCGGCGACCACTGCCGCGTACCGGCTGTGGCCGGCGGCGGCGAGCAGCGCCGCGACGTGGTCGTCGGCGACCGTCGGCTCGCCGGTCAGGATGGCGGCGTGCAGGCCGCTCCAGTGCAACGGCACACTCCACAGTGGCGGGTCGCCGAGGCCGTCGAGCAGTGAACGCCCCTGTTGCAGGTACGGCTCCAGTCGGGCCAGGTCACCCAGCCGCGCGCCCGCGATGGCCAGCTCACCCAGCGGCAGCAGCGTGAACAGGTCGACGGGGTGGCGCACCACGGCCTCCAGCGCCTGCCCCCAACCCCGTTTGAGCGCCCCGAGGTCACTGTTGCGCCGGCCGATGCCCATCCGGATGGCGGCGGCGAAGAGCTGGTCGCGCGACTCCAGGTGCCGCCCGTCGAGTGTCACCGTGGCGAGGCGCTCGCCGGCTGCGTGGATCTCGCCACGGACCATCAGGATCCAGGCCTGCAACAGCCGGTGCCGGCGGGCCATCAGCGGGCCGCCGACACCGGCGGCCAGGGCGCGGTGCAGCACCCGCTCGGCGATCTCCAGCTCGCCGCAGTGCATCGCGGTCAACGCGGCGAGGGCGGCCGGGCTGTCCGGCAGGAGCACCGCCCGGCCGTCCGGCTCCAGCAGCGCGGCGGCCTGCACGAGCGCGGAGAGCGCGGCGGTCGGTGGGCCGGTCACGCTCTCCCGTACGCCGTCGGCCATCAGTCGGGCGGCGCTGGCGTGCAGGGTGGGTGGTTCGCCCGCCGGGTCACCCGCCGGTGACCCGGTGCTGGCGGCCAGGTCGCCGGTGGCGATCCCGCCGACGACGGCGAACGCCCTCGCCGAGGCGGTGCCCGACCAGCGGAACAGCTCGACGCTGCGACCGACGTGCCCACGGTGGGCCAGTGCGGTGGCGGCGACCATGGCCGCCTCGGAGCGGTCCGGGGGAGCGGTCGTGGCCAGCAGCCGGTCCGCCAGCCGAAGCGCGTCGTCGAGGTCACCGGCGAGCGCGGCGGCGAGCGCCTGCTGGGCGTTGGGCGGCTGTCCGGCGGCGGTGGCCGCCGCGAACAGTTCGGCGGCGAACGCCGGTTCGTCGGCCAGCGCCTCGCCGGCCGCGGCGGCCAGGGTCGCGGCCGGGCAGTCGCCGAGCGCGCCGACCGCGAGCAGGGAGCGGACCAGTGGCAGCACGGCGCCGCCCCGGGCGAGCTGCAACTCGGTGAGCCGACGCCAGACGGCAGTGCGCTCGGTGGTGGGGCTGAGCGTCGCGACGGCCCGCCGGACGATCGGCGCGAGCCGGCCGTCCGCGCCGAGCAGCCCGGCGGCCCTGGTGGTGGCGATCAGCTCGTCGACCCCGGCCGGGTCCCGGCCGAGCAGCGCGCCGAGCATGCTGACCGGCAGGGTGCCGCCGGCGGCCACGGCGAGCAGCAGTCGTCGTACCTCGGTGGGCTGGACGTCCAGGTCCGGGGCGAATTCGAGGACGACGGACCGGGGTGGGTCGACCATCGCGCCGGTCCGGGTCTCCACGCCGGCCAGACCGCGGGCCAGCCGCTCGACGTCCCGGGGCACTCCGGCGGTCTGCGTGTGGACGAAGTCGACCAGGTCGGCGGGGCGGCCCAGCTCGGGTGTGGCGGCGAGGTGCGCGGCGGTCTGCTCCCGGGTGAACGGCGTGAGCAGCACGGCCTGCCCGTCGCGTCGCAGGGCGTCGACCAGCTCGCTGAAAGCCGCCGACCGCGGCCACGGGCGGTGGGCGACCACCAACCGGTGTCGACGGCCGGCGACCAGACGCAGCAGCGCCCCGATCCGGGCGTCGTCGAGCAGGTGCGCGTCGTCGACCAGCAGCACCGTGTCGGGGTCGACCGGCGCGCCCGGCTCCGGTGCGGCCGTCTGGACGGCGATGCCGGCGCGCTGGTGAACGCGCTCCAGCTCGGCGAGGAGCGCTGTCTTTCCGTGGCCGGCCGGGCCGGCGATGCCGACGGCGAGCGGGCTGGCCGGGTTCTGGGCGACGGTGTCCAACAGGGCCCGCAACCCCTTGTCCAGTGTCAGTCCCGGTACGGCGAGGTCGTTCATGATCATTGGGGTCATCCTTCGCGCCCCCGGGCGCGGGCCAGCGCCAGGCGGGACGGCTTCGGCAGTTCCAGTGGGAGGAGTCGAACCGGGGGCCGCGGTGGCGGATCGCCCGGAACGGTGTGCTGGGGGCGGCGTTGTGCCGGGATGGTGGCCCGCCCGGCACCGCTGACCGGGGCCGGGACCCGGGCCGGCGCCGGCTGGCGGGGGCGTGGCGACACCACCTGGCAGGCGGCCATCGCGGCACCGGTGGCGGCGGTCAACTGTGCGTCCGGCTCCACCTCGACCGGCACCGGCAGGGCCGCCCCGATCAGTTCGGTCACCAGCGGGACCCGGGTCGAGCCGCCGGCCAGCAGGACGCCGTCGAGCTGCGCCGCAGTCAGGTCGGCGCTGCGCACCGCCCGCAGCAGCAGGTCGACCGTGGCCTGCACCGTCGGGCGGATCATGGCCTCGAACTGCGCCCGGGTCACCGGCACCCGGGCCGGGCCGCCGGGCAGGGTCAGCACCACGTCGGCCGTGAGATCGACGGTCAGCACCCGCTTGACCCGGTCGCACTCCGCGCGCAGCCCGCGCAGCGCGGCCTGGGCTCCGCGACGTCCGGTCGCGGCCAACTCCCGGGCCAGCACGGTACGAGAGTGCTCGGCCAGCGCCTCGTCGAAGTCGGCGCCACCGAGGGAGTCGAGACCCTGCGGGGTGCCGAACGTCTCGTACGTGCCGCGCGGGGTGCGGCGCACCAGGGCCGCCTCGAAGCTGTTGCCGCCCAGGGCGTAGACCACAGCTGTGCTGCCCGCGAACCCGCGAGCGGCGTGGCTCTCGGCCACCGTGACGGTGCGGGGCAGCAGTGTCACGTGCCGCAGGCCGAGGTCCGACAACGCCCGGTGCAGCACCTCCCGCCGGTAGGGGCGCCAGCCGGCCGGGTGGCTGAGCACGATCGCCTCGGCTGCCCCGCCCTCCAGGGCGTGCACCCGCTCCACCACCCACGCCGCCAACTCGGCGGTCAGCGTCTGCGGCGCGCACGGCTCGCCGCCGAGCAGCACCGGCACGTCGTCGCCGATCCGGTGGACGAAGTCCCGGGTGGTGCGGCTGCCGTCGTCGGTCGCCGGCTCACCGACCCGCAGCGAGCCGTCCTCCGCCAGGCACAACACCGAGGGCATGAGAGGTGAGTCGGCACTGAGCGGGACGGCCTCGGGACGGGTCCAGGTCGCGCCGCGTCGCCGTGCGACGGCGGCGGCGGTGTTGCTGCTTCCGATGTCTATCCCCAGGACGTACGGCATCGTCTCTGTCTCTCCCCGTGAGTCGGCCGGTCGGTGGCGATGACGCCGGCTGCCCGACGACGCACCCCCGGCGAACCCCGCGGGCTCCTACGTTCGTACCAGAGATCAGTCCCTGGTCGGGACCCTAATCTCGGCGGGACGGTTTCCCCCTGTCCCCCTAACGTACGAGGTGGCGGAGCCCCTAGTTCAACCGGCCCGGATGCGGGCTGAGCCCCGATGCCCGGGGGCCACCCCCGGCAATAGCGTCGTCACTGTCGACGTACGACACCCCGCCCAACGCCAGATCCGAGGAGAACCGGCACATGGACTCGCAGCAGACGCTCCACGACTTCGTGCTCGACCTACTGACGAACCCGGACGCGCGGTCGGCCTTCGACCTCGACCCCGAGGGTGCGTTGCGGGGCGCCGGGCTCACCGACATCACCGCTGCTGACGTGCAGGACGTCGTGCCGCTGGTCGTCGACTACGCGCCGGGGGCGGGCCTCGCGCCGCTGGCCTCGCCGGTGGAGCAGCTCGGGCTGGACCCGCTGCTCACCGACACCACCGACGTGGTGGGTCAGTTGCAGAGCGTGGCGCAGCAGATCAGCGTCACCAGCTCGCCCAGTGGCGTGGACGTCAAGGCCGGCGTGCTCGGCGCCATCGCTGTCGACCCGTCGACCGCCGCCGCCGGGGTCACCGTGCTGCCCGGCATCGGTCTGGGCGTCGGTCCGTCCGGCCTGGACACCGACCTGGCCGGTGTCTCCGACGTGGCGCACACGCTCGACGCGGACGTGGTGCAGCCGGTGGACGCCATCGCGGACCCGGTGCTCGGGGACGTCACCAGCACCGTCGGTGACCCTACCGGTCTGCTCGACGGCACCGACTCGAACCTGATCGGCGGCGACCTGACCGGTGGTGTCCTCTCCGGCACCCAGGGTCAGCTCGGCGGGGTCGTCAGCTCGCTGGGTGTCGACGACACCCTCAACGGGCTGGGCCTCGGGCACGGCGACGGCGTCGTCGGCGGGGTCCCGCCGCTTGACGTGTCGTCGACGGTGGGCGGCGTGACGCACCAGGTGGACAGCCTCCTCCCCGGTGTCACCGACACGGTCGGTGACGTGACCGGTGGGGTCACCGACGGTGTGCTCGGCGGCGACTCGCACGCCTCGTCCGATCACGGGCTGCTGGGTATCACCGGCGGTCTGCTCTGACCCGGATCTCCGGGCGGAGCGCGGGGCCGGATCGTCTCGGGCGATCCGGCCCCTTCCGGTTCCACATCCGGTCCCTCTTGATAATTGAGCCGAAATCCGCACACTTGGTGCGGTGATGGCCGGGATCTGGTTGGACGTGCTGGACGAGATCGCCCGCACGTGCACTGCACACGGTCGCGGTGACCTGCTCCAGACGGTGCGGCAGAAGCGTGCGCAACTGCTGGACCCGACACTGCGTGTCCTGGTCATCGGCGAGCCGAACCAGGGTAAGAGTCAGCTGATCAACGCGATCATCAACGCTCCGGCCTGCCCGGTCGGCGACGGCCGCACCACCGTCCTGCCGACAGTGGTGCGGCACGCCGAGGCCCCCACCGCGGCGGTGGCCCAGGCGCCGCCACCAACCCCGGGCCATGCCACCGGCGCCGCCACGGTGACCATCGAGCGGACCCCGGTGGCGCTCAACCAGGTCGCGGCGAGCGTGGCCGGGCTGGTCGGGCGTCGGCCCGGCGGCGGCCCGGCGTACGTCGAGATCGGGCTGCCGCGCGCCCTGCTCGGGGCCGGGGTGGTGCTTGTGGACACCCCGGGCACCGACGAGGTCGCCGGTCTCGGCGCCGCCGCCCCGGTCGCCGCGTTCACCCGCGCGGACACCGTGCTGCTGGTGTCCGACTCGACCCGGGAGCTGTCCGTCGCCGAGCTGAACATGCTGCTGCACATCATGCGTTCCCATCCGAACGTGGTGGTGGTGCAGAGCAAGACCGACCTGGTGGCGGACTGGCGTACGGTCGCTGAGCGCAACCGGCAGCACCTGGCCGAGGCGGGGGTGCCGGCGACGCTGATCCCGGTCTCCGCGGCGCTGCGGCTGCGCGCCGCCGCGGCCGACGACCGCGCGCTCAACGCCGAGTCCGGGTTCCCGGCGCTGATCGCCCGCCTGCAACGCGACCTGGCCGGCAAGGCCGACCACCTGGCCCGAGCGGCGGTGCAGACGGTGGCCCGCACGGTGGTGGAGCAGTTGGCCGCGCCGCTGCGCGCCGAGTTGGCGACCCAGGAGGAAGAGGAGCAGTCCGGGCCGATGGCCCGGCTGCACGCGGCGCAGCGCGAGGTCGACGAACTGCGTCGGTGCTCCACCCGGTGGCAGAACACCCTGACCGACGAGATCACCGACCTGCTCGCCGACCTCGAGTACGACCTGCGCGACCGGACCCGTCAGATCCTGCGCGCGGTGGACGAGGCGTTCGACACCGCGGATCCGTTGGTCGCCTGGGACACCTTCCAGGAGTGGCTGGAGCGGAGCCTGGTGGAGGCGGCGGAGGCGAACCACGAGTGGCTGATCCAGCGCTGCGACTGGATCGCCCGGCGGGTGGCCGCCAACTTCGACAGGTACGGCTACGACGTGCTGCCACCCTGGTCGATGACGATGCCGGAGGACATGGGCGAGCGACTGCCCGAGCTGCAACGGCCGATGATCGACCGGTTCACCACGGGCCAGAAGCTGTTCACCGGCATGAAGGGCTCGTACGGCGGCATGCTGATGTTCGGGCTGGCGACCACCCTGGCCGGAATGCCGATGATCAACCCGGTCTCGGTCGGCATCGGGGCGCTCTTCGGCGGCAAGAGCATCCGCGACGAGAGCAAGCAGTTGCTGCGTCGCCGGCAGGCCACCGTCAAGACGGCCATCCAGCGGCATGTCGACGACTTCTTCGTCCGGATCGTCCGGGACTGCCGCGACGCCGCCCGGCAGGTGCAGCGGATGTTGCGGGACCACTTCACGGGGCTGACCGAGGAACTCCAGGAGGCCATCGTGCAGTCGTTCCGCAGCGCGAAGCAGGAGGCCGACACCGATGCCTCGGTGCGCGAGCAGCGGCAACGCGAGATCCGGCTGAAGATGACCCGGTTGGCCGCGCTCTACGAGCAGGCCCAGCAGTTGACCGGCGCCCGCTCGGCTCCGCTGCTGCTGGAGCCGCAGACATGACGGTGGGGGTGCGCCTGGACGAGGCGGCGTGGGGGTTGCTGCACCAGGCCATCGAGCTGTACCAGGACAATCCGCGGGCCGTGGCGGAGCTTCGGCATCAGGTGGCCCGGTTGGAGCAGCCGCTGCGGATCGCCGTCGTCGGCCCGTGGCGATCGGGCAAGTCGACGGTGCTGAACGCGCTGATGGGCGAGGAGGTCGCGCCGGTCGAGCGGGCGGACGGCGCCTTCACCTGGTACGAGGACGGCGAAGCGCCGCGGGCCATCGCGTACCCGGTCGGGCAGCCACCGCAGGAGTTGGCGGTGGTGAAGTCGGCGACCGGGCTGCGGGTGGATCTGGGCTGGGGTGCGGGCGAGGTTCGGGACATCGTGGTGCGGTGGCCGACGCGGGCGCTGCGACAGATCACGCTGATCGACACCCCGGCGGTCACAAGCGGCGCCGAGCAGGACCGGTCGCCGGTGTTGGAGCGGGTGCTGCGGGATTCGGACGCGGTGTTGTACCTGACCCGTGACTGTCGCGACAGCGATCTGCGGGTGCTGGAGTCCGCACGCGACAGTGCTGTCGGTCAGTCCGCCCCGGTCAACGTGATCATGGTGTTGTCCCGGGCCGACGAGACCGGCGGGGGTCGCATCGACGGCCTGCTCGCGGCCCGCCAGCTGGCCCGGCGGCAGCACCGTGACCCGAGGGTCAACGCGCTCAGCGTCAACGTCGTGGCGTGCAGCGCGATGATCGGCCTGGCGGGCCGGATGCTCGGTGAGTCGGACTTCGCCGCGCTCGCGACAGTGGCCCAGGTGCCCCGGGCGGAGCTGGACGCCCACCTCATCTCCGCCGACCGCTTCCTCCACGGCGAGCTGCCGGTACGGCTGGACACCGAGGTGCGCGCCGCGCTGCTGGGTCGGTTCGGGGTTATCGGGGTCCGGCTGGCGGCCACGTTGGTGCGCAGCGGGTTCGACAGCCGGGTCAAGCTGTCCGCCGAACTGATTCGGCGCAGTGGTCTGACCGAGCTGCGCGAGTCGGTGACACGGTGTTTCATCGATCGCCGCGACGCGCTGAAGGCCCGGTCCGCGCTGGCCGCGGTGGAGGCGCTGCTGCGGTCGGAGCCCATCCGGGGGTCCGCCGAGTTGGTCGGCGCGGTGGAGCAGATCCTCGCCGGTGCGCACGAGTTCCGGGAGTTGCGCCTGTTGGTGGCGTTGCGGAACGCCCGGCTGGGGTTCGACGCGGAGCTGGCCGCCGAGGCGCAGCGGCTCGTCGGCGGTGACGGGGTGGGCCTCGCGGCTCGGCTCGGTGTCGAGCATGAGGCCGATGTGCGGCGGCTCTGGGAGGTCGCTTCGGAGGCGCAGTGGCGGTGGCGGGACCGGGCGGAGGATCCGCTGCTCCCGCTGGCCCAGCGGCGCGGGGCTCAGGTCGTCGTCCGCAGTTGCGAGGGGATGATCGCCGAGCTGGTGGCGGGCGGCCGCTGAGCCGCGACGGCCGCCCCCGCCCCGCGGTGGTGGTCTCAGCGCGGTTCGTACGTCTGACAGTCCGCGATGTCCTGGCCCGGGCCCACCCGGATGGACGGTGCGTGGCACTCCAGCTCGGCGTTGTGCTGGCAGTCGGCCCGCTTGCAGGCGCCGACCTGGGCGATGACGCGGTCCAGCCCGCCCTTCGCCGAGGTGTCGATGAAAGTGGCGCAACTGGCGTTCTGCTGCCCGATGGTGATGGCGAACGCGTGGCAGCCGTCGTGGTTGTAACCGCAGTCGGTGACCGTGCACTCGTGTACCCGCGGCATCTCCAGCATGTCGGTCATGGCGGTGTCCCTTCCGTTGGTGGTCACCCTCATACCCGGCCTCGACGTGACAACTCCCT
Source organism: Micromonospora sp. NBRC 107095 (assembly GCF_030269705.1). Classification (NCBI taxonomy): domain Bacteria; kingdom Bacillati; phylum Actinomycetota; class Actinomycetes; order Micromonosporales; family Micromonosporaceae; genus Micromonospora; species Micromonospora sp. NBRC 107095. The sequence continues at coordinate 52,401 of NZ_BSTU01000004.1, read as the reverse complement.
GTCAGCTGTCCCTTTTCGGGATGTTCCGGATAGGGCAGCCTTGCCTAAACCGCGCGACCGCCGCACCGCCGCAGCCTCCGTTCCGAGCGTCGCCAACGAACCGGCGTGCGGTTCGCGGCCGGAAAACCGTTATTCGATCTCACTCCGTACGGTCGCGCCTGACCTGCGGAGATAACGCTCTCACGGATGCTGCTGAAGTCCTTGACGCGCCAGTGATCCGAAGGCAACGATGCATTCGCATGTCTCGTCCCACCACCGTCAGGCGTGATCGGCGCACGCCGTCCCCCGCACCGCGAAAGGACCCCACTGTGCGCAGATCCCTGAGATCGTGGCTCGGCCTCGCGCTGAGCGCGATCCTCGTGGCGGGCGGCATCGTCGCCGCGCCACCCACGGCCAGCGCCGCGCCCTTCACCGTGCTGGTCTTCAGCAAGACCGCCGGCTTCCGGCACGGATCCATCACCCCCGGCATCGCGGCGATCCAGCAACTCGGCACCGCCAACGGCTTCACCGTCGAGGCCACCGAGGACGCCGGTCAGTTCACCGACGCCAACCTCGACCGGTTCGCCGCGGTGATCTGGCTCTCCACCACCGGTGACGTGCTCAACGCCGCCCAGCAGGCCGCGTTCGAGCGCTACATCACCGACGGCGGCGGGTACGTGGGCGTGCACTCCGCCGCCGACACCGAGTACGACTGGCAGTGGTACGGAGGGCTGGTCGGGGCGTACTTCGCCTCGCACCCGGCCGAGCAGACCGTCACCGTGAAGGTCGCCGACCAGGTGCACCCGTCGACCGCCACGCTGCCGCAGCGGTGGAGCCGGTTCGACGAGCTGTACAACTACCGCACCAACCCCCGGGGCAACGTTCACGTGCTGGCCACCCTGGACGAGGGCACGTACTCGGGCGGGAGCATGGGCGCCGACCACCCGATCTCCTGGTGCCAGAACTACTCCGGCGGTCGAGCCTGGTACACCGGGCTGGGGCACACCGACGCGTCGTACAGCGAGGCGGCCTTCCGCCAGCACCTGCTCGGCGGCATCCGGACGGCGGCGGGGGAGGTCGACGCCGACTGCGGCCCCACCGTCACCAGCAGCTTCCAGCAGGTCGAGCTGGCCAAGGGCGCGGCCGAGACCGGTGAGCCGATGAGCCTCACCGTCCTACCGGACCGGGGCGTGCTGCACACCAGCCGCAACGGCGTGATCCGGCACACCGACGCCGCCGGCAACACCAAGATCGCCGCCACCCTGCCGGTCTACACCGGCGACGAGGAGGGCCTGCAGGGCATCAAGGCCGACCCCAACTTCGCCACCAACCGCTGGGTGTACGCCTACTTCGCGCCACCACTGAACACCCCCGGCGGCGGCGCGCCAGCCACCGGCACCCCGGCCGACTTCGCGGTCTGGGACGGCGTCAACCGGCTGGCCCGGTTCACCGTGAACGCGGACAACACCATCAACCTGGCCAGCGAGACGCTGATCCTCAACGTGCCGACCAGCCGGGGGATGTGCTGCCACGTCGGCGGTGACATGGACTTCGACGCGGCCGGCAACCTCTACCTGTCCACCGGAGACGACACCAACCCGTTCGACTCGGCCGGCTTCACCCCGATCGACGAGCGGGCCGGGCGCAACCCGGCCTTCGACGCGCAGCGCACCTCGGCGAACAGCAACGACCTGCGCGGCAAGGTCCTCCGGATCAAGCCGAGCGCGGCCGGCGGATACACCATCCCGGCCGGCAACATGTTCGCCCCGGGCACCGCGCGGACCCGCCCGGAGATCTACGCGATGGGTTTCCGCAACCCGTTCCGGATGAGCGTGGACAAGGCCACCGGGATCGTCTACCTCGGTGACTACGGCCCCGACGCGGGCACCGCCGACCCCAACCGGGGACCGGCCGGCAACGTCGAGTTCGCCCGCATCGACCGACCCGGCTTCTACGGCTGGCCGTACTGCACCGCCCGCAACGACGCCTACAACGACTACACCTTCCCGTCCGGGCCGTCCGGGGCGAAGTTCGACTGCGCCGGTGGGCCGGTGAACAACTCACCCAACAACACCGGCATCACCCAGCTGCCGCCGGCCGTCCCTGCCTGGCTGCCGTACGGCGGCTCCGGGTCGCCGCCGGAGTTCACCGGCGGTGGCCTGTCGCCGATGGGCGGGCCGGTCTACCGGTACGACCCGAACAACACCTCGCCCGTGGCGTTCCCGCAGTACTACGACGGGACCTACTTCGCCGGTGAGTTCGGCCGGCGCTGGATCAAGAACATCAAACTCGACGCGTCCGGCCAGCCGCTGAAGATCAACCCGTTCCCGTGGACCGGCACCCAGGTCATGGACATGGAGTTCGGCCCGGACGGCGCGCTCTACGTGCTCGACTACGGCACCGGCTGGTTCAACGGCGACGCCAACTCGGCGCTCTACCGCATCGAGTACGCCCGCGAGGGCAGAGCGCCCATCGCGAAGGTGTCGGCAACCCCGACCAGCGGCACCGCACCGCTGACCGTGGCGTTCTCCTCGGCCGGCACCCTCGACCCGGACGGCGACCCGTTCACCTACGCCTGGGACTTCGACAACAACGGCACCACCGACTCGACGGCGGCGAACCCGAGCTTCACGTACACCACCAACGGGACCCGCAGCCCGACGCTGACCGTCCGGGACACCACCGGCAAGACGGCCACCGCGAGCGTGGTCGTCACGGTCGGCAACAGCGCCCCGGTGGTCACCGTGAACACCCCGTTGAACGGGCAGACCTTCACCTTCGGGGACGCGGTGCCGTTCTCCGTCACCGTCACCGACGCCCAGGACGGCGCGGTCAACTGCGCCCGGGTGAAGGTGAACTACGTGCTCGGCCACGACTCGCACGGCCACCAACTGGGCAGTGTGCAGGGCTGCACCGGGGTCATCCAGACCTCGGCCGACGGCGAGCACGACACCGCGGCGAACATCTTCGGCATCATCGACGCCGAGTACACCGACCTGGGTGGGGGCGGTCAGCCGGCGCTGACCACGCACACCCAGGCGGTGCTGCAACCACGGGTCCGTCAGGCGGAGCACTTCGGTGACTCGTCCGGCGTCCAGATAGTCGCCGGGGCCGCCGGGCACGGCGGGGCGGCGGTCGGCTACGTCGACAACAACGACTGGATCTCGTTCCGCCCGTACAACCTGACCGGCGTCCAGTCGTTCAGCGCCCGGGTCGGCGCACCGGCCGGCGGTGGCGGCACGTTGGAGTTGCGGGTCGACTCGCCCACCGGCCCGCTGGTCGGCTCGGCCACCGTCACGCCCACCGGCGGGTACGCCACCTTCGCCACTGTCACCGGTGGGGTCACCGCCCCGACCGGCACCCGGACGCTGTTCCTGGTCTTCAAGGGCACCGGCCCGTACTTCGACATCGACGAGTTCACCCTCTCCACCAGCCCTGGCGGACCCGGGCCGGATCCGGACCCCGACCCGGATCCCGAGCCCGGCACCAACCTGGCCCGGGGCAAGCCGGCGCGGGCGTCCAGCTTCGAGGGCGCGTTCGTCGCGGGCAACGCGTTCGACGGCGTGGCCGGCACCCGGTGGGGCAGCGCCTTCGCCGACCCGCAGTGGATCGACGTGGACCTCGGCGCCACGTACGCCATCAACCGGGTCAAGCTGAGCTGGGAGGCGGCGTACGGCAGCGGATACCAGATCCAGACCTCGCCGGACGGGGTCACCTTCACCACGGTCCGTACGGTGACCGGTGGCGACGGCGGGGTGGACGACCTGACCGGGCTCAGCGGGTCCGGCCGGTACGTCCGCCTTCTCGGCACCACGAGGGGCACCGCCTGGGGCTACTCCCTGTTCGAGTTCGAGGTGTACGGCGGCACCGGCGGCCCGACCGGGGGCAACCTGCTGCGCAACAAGCCGACGACGACGTCCAGCAACGAGGGGGCGGACGTGACCGGCGCGCAGGCGGTCGACGGCAGCCTCACCACCCGCTGGTCGAGCACGTTCTCCGACCCGCAGTGGATCCGGGTGGATCTCGGCAGCGCCACCGCGATCGGCCGGGTGAAGCTGAGCTGGGAGGCGGCGTACAGCAGCGCGTACCAGATCCAGACCTCGAACGACGGCACCACCTGGACCACGGTGAAGACGGTGACCGGGGCCGACGGCGGGGTGGACGAGCACGCGGGTCTGGGTGCCAACGGCCGATACCTGCGGATCTACGGCACCGCTCGGGGCACCGGATACGGCCACTCGCTCTGGGAGGTGGAGGCGTACACCAGCTGAACCGCCATCGGTGACGTGGCCGGCACGGTGATCCGTGCCGGCCACGTACTGTCTCCCTCTTGTATATACCGGCAATCTGTATATGCTCCTGGCATGGCTGAGGCTCCACTGCGGGAACCGACGTTCCTGGTGCTCACCGCGCTCGCCGAGGCGCCCCTGCACGGGTACGCCGTCATCGAGGACGTGCTGCGCATCTCCGACGGCCGGGTGCGGCTGCGCGCCGGCACCCTCTACGCCGTCCTCGACCGGCTCCGTGCCGACGGTCTCATCGAGGTCGAGCGCGAGGAGGTGGTCCAGTCACGACTGCGCCGCTACTACCGCCTCACGGCGCTGGGCGCGCGGCGGCTCAGCGAAGAGGCGTCCCGGCTGCGACACAACGCGGACGCCGCCCGGGTGCGGCTGCGCCGCGGCGGCCTGCTCAGCGACGGGGGTGCGGCGTGAGCAGCGACGATCTGGAGCGCCGCTACCGGCGGCTGCTGGCCGTCTACCCGTGGGAACACCGCCGGGTGTACGAGGACGAGATGCTGGCCGTGCTCCTCGCCGGCGCGCGGCCGGGCCAGCGGCGACCCGCCGCCGTCGACGTGCGGAATCTGGTCGGGGAGGGGTTGCGGGCGCGGCTGCGGGTGGGCGCACGGGGGTTCACCGAGCCGAGCTGGGCCGACGCGGCGACGGTGACCGGCCTGCTGGTCGGGGTCGTGCTGCTGGCCGTCGCCGGAAAGGCGCTGCTCGACCAACTCGTCCTCACCCGGAGCCTGCCGCCCGGGTTCGGGTCGGCACGCCCGGATCTCGTCGACTGGCTGCGCGTCGCCGGCTGGGCGGGCGTCTGCGCGGCGGTGCTGATCGGGTGGCGCCGGGTCGCCGCCGCTCTGGCCTGGGCCGGCGTGTTCAGCTGGGGCGCGCTCGTCGCCCCGCATACGGCTGACAACCCGACGTACGTGGTGGACACGCTGCCGCAGTTCGCCCTCGCCGTGGTGGCTGCCGCAGCGCTCACCGTCCCGGTGCCGCGTCGCCGGGCGATCGCGGTGCTGGGCGTACGCCGACTGCTGGCGCTGCTGCTCGCGCCCGCCGCGGTGGTCGCCCTGTTGGTGACGAACCGGGTCACCAGTCCCGCGTTCAGCTTCGTTGGTGGGGTGTCCTACCAGGTCTTCTACGGCCTTGAGGCGAGCAGTGAGCTGGTGCTCTGGCTCTACGTCGCGGGCCTGGCGGTGGCCGCGTCGGCCATGGTGGTCGCGGTGGCCACGCTCACCCCGGGGGTGCGTCGGCGGATCGTGGTCATGCTCCTGCCGGTGGCGGCCCTCGCCCTGGTGATCGACAGCACCCTCGCCGGTTGGGTCACCTCGACCATGCACATGGGACACCCCATCCCTCTGGTGCCGGCGCAGTGGGCGATGCTGGTGCTGGTCGGGCCGGTGACCTTCCTGGCCGGGGTGCTGCTCGTACGTCGTCGGGAGGAGACCCTGCGCATGGTCGCCCTCGGCCGAGACGCCGACCGCGAGCAGCCGACGGGTCAGTGAGGCGACGGACGGCTCATCCGAGCGTGGTGCTCCCGTCACCGTCGCGGAACACCGCACGACTCAGATAGTGCCGGGACCGCCGATCGAAGCGCCCGAGCAGGTCGCGGGCGGCTGGCGGGACGACGGAGGTTGACGGATCGCCACCGGTGAAGGCTGACACCGCAGCGAAGTCGGTGAACGTCATGGCGGTGAGGAACTCGCTGCCCGTGGTGGGGTCCAGCTCCTGCGGCGAGCGGCGCAGAACCCGGAGCTCCCGAAGCCCGTCCACGCCCCGGGCGAGGATCGCGGGCGCGATGTCCTGTGTCAACAACCGCTCGTAGGCGTCCGCGTGAGCGGGCTCGGTCCATCCGCTCCACAGTCGAAGAATCATGACAGCATGCTGTCACTCCAGTAGTAGGCTGTCAATGCTGGTACCATGCTGTCCGTGACGGATCGGGTCGACGCGTACCGGCTGCTGATGGCGGACGTGTACGAACTGGCGGGGGAGTCTCGGCGCTCCAGCGAGGAACTCGCCCGAGCAGAGGGGCAAACTGCCGCGCGATGGCACGTGATGAGCGTGCTCTCCGACGGCTCCCGCACTGTCGCGAGCGCGGCGCGCCGACTCGGCCTGGCCCGACAGAGCGTGCAGCGGGTGGTCGACGACCTGGCCCGTGCCGCAATGGTGGAGTTGCGCGACAACCCGGATCACCGGCGAGCGCCACTCGTGACACTCACGGAGGCGGGCCGGGACACGCTCACCGGCCTCCTGGAGCGTTCGGACGCTGACCGCCGGGAGGTCGTGGACCGGGCCGGCCTCAGCCTCGATGATCTCGAGGACGCCCGCGCGACCCTCCAACGGTTGGTGGACGCCCTGCGACGCCGGTGAGCCCGCCGCGCCCCGCAGCATGACTGCCCGCCGGTCGTCAGTCGTCGGCGACAGCCACCGGCTCCGAGCCGATGCAGCGCACCTTCAACTCGTACTCCCGGGTCGCCCCCTGGAACGTGACCTCGACGTCGTCGTCCGGGCCCCGGTCCACGTCGCGGACCCGGTAACCCTGCGCGGGCGCCCAGGAGACGAGGCGTACGCCGCCGGGGCCGCACTCGGCCACGGCCGTGCCACCGTCGGTGGCGAACCCCCGGCGGGCCCCGGAGCTGGCGGTCGGCGCGGGCCCCGTCGTGCCTGGCGCGGCCGATCCGGTGCCCGTCGTACCCGGTGTGGCCGAGGCGGTGCCGGTGGTGCCGGTGGGCGCCGGCTCCGGTGCGGCCAGGGCCCGCTCGATCTCGGCCTCGCTGCGCACCCCACCCGGGGTGCCGGTGAGGCTCTCGCCCACCAAACGGATCGCGCCCAAGCCGATCAGGGTCGCGATGGCGGCGGTGGCCACCCACCCGGTGGCGACGAGGATCGAACGACGGCCCATCGCCTGACTATCCCCGATCCACGGTTGTCGCCGGCACATCCGGACCCTAAGGCACGGTTAACGCCTGCCCGGGTGGCGGGCCCTGTCGCCGAGCTCCGCGGACGCCGCCGGGTGGTGGACGCCTGCCACCGTGGCCAGGCGGATCTTGGTCTCGTCGTCGGTGCCCGGGGCCGCGGTGAGGATCACGATCTTCAGTTCGGCGTCGCCGTCGGTCAGGACATCGCAGTCGACCCGCACGGCACCGACCACCGGATGTTCGACGATCTTGCGGTCTTCCCGGTGAGCGGTGACGGCCCCGGCCGCCCACAGGTCGGCGAACTGCTCGTTGCCCTCGGCGAGGTCACGGATGAGCTTCGCCAGACGTCGATCACGGGGAAATCGGCCGGTGGCCCGCCGGAGGTCGGAGACGACGGCGGCGCTGGTGGCAGCGGCGTCCAGGGAGATCACCGGCCAGCGTGACATCCCCGGCCCGTCTGAGTCCACCGGGAAGGTGTCGCGGGCGAAGTTGCGACGGATCGGCGGGGACGCGGACGGGTCGCCCAGCAGCGCCGCCCAACCCTGGTTCCACCGGATCACCTGCCAATCTGCCGCGAACACGGCGACAGCGGCGTCACCGAGACGGCCCACCACCCGCTGCACGCCCGGCGGAATGTGATCAGAGATCTGGCCGTCCGTCGGTGCGGCCAGGTTGGCCAGCCGGAAGAGATGGTCGCGTTCGGCGGACGTCAGCTGTAGGGCACGAGCGAGTGCGGAGGTCACCTGCGCCGACGGGGTGGTCGCCCGCCCCTGTTCCAGGCGCACGATGTAGTCCACCGATACCCCGGCAAGCTCGGCCAACTCCTCCCGTCGCAGCCCGGCGGCTCGGCGCCCATGACCCGCGGGCAGCCCGGTGGCGGCCGGCGACAGGCGGTCGCGCCAGGCACGGATCGTCGCCCCCAGTCCCGTAGCCCGCGTCGTCACGCCCCGATTGTTTCGCACCCCACCAGGATGAGGGTGGTATTGCTTGTCCTACCGTCGCGACGTCCCTGGCACCTGCCTGCGCGGCAGCAAACGATGGACGCATGACGATCACCTTCATCACCGGAGCCAACAAGGGGCTCGGTCGCGAGACCGCCCGCCGCCTCATCGAGCTGGGCCACACCGTTCTCGTCGGAGCTCGCGACCCCGAGCTGGGCGCTGCGGCGGCGGACAGCCTCGGAGCCCGTTTCGTGCCGATCGATGTCACCGACGACGACTCGGTCGCCGCCGCGGCGGCCGAGGTCGAGAAGCACGAGGGCCGCATCGACGTGCTGATCAACAACGCCGGCATCCACGGCCCGTTCGGTGACCCGAGCGAACTGAGAAGCGACGACCTGCTCGCCGTCCTCGATGTCAATCTCATCGGCGTGGTGCGGACGACAACCGCGTTTCTACCGCTGCTGCGCCGTTCACCCGATCCGGTGATCATCAACGTGAGCAGTGCGATGGGCTCGTTGGCGGCCACCCATGACCGTTCGCGACCCGAATCGGGTGTCATCGCCCCCGTCTACACGTCCTCCAAGGCGGCGCTCACCATGCTGACCACCCAGTACGCCAAGGCGCTGACGGACATCCGGATCAACGCCGCCGACCCCGGATACACCGCCACGGACCTCAACGGAAACAGCGGTCCGCAGACCGTCACCGAGGGCACCGACGCCATCGTCGCCCTCGCGACGGAAGGTCCGGGACACGGCTCGGGCCGCTTCGTCGACCGCCGGGGCGAGATCGCGTGGTCCTAGGCGGTGAGCCGCTAGCCTGCCAGGTGTGCCGCGTCTACTGCTCATCGAGGACGACCTGACGATCCGTACCCCGCTGATCCGGGCCCTGCGCGAACGCGGCCACGCGGTGGCCGCGGCCTCGACCGCGATGGCCGGGCTCCGCGACGCGTTGGAGGACCGACCCGACCTCGTCGTCCTCGACCTGGGCCTGCCCGACCTGGACGGCCGCGAGTTGCTGCGGATGCTGCGCGCGGTCAGCTCGGTGCCGGTCATCGTGGCGACCGCCCGCGACGACGAGGCCGAGATCGTCCGGGTGCTCGACGCGGGCGCCGACGACTACGTGGTCAAGCCGTTCACCGCGGCGCAGCTCGACGCCCGCGCCCGCGCGGTGCTGCGCCGGGGCCCCTCCGGCCCGGACGGGCAGGACCCGACGCTGGTCGTCGGCGGGCTCCGCGTCGACCCCCGCGCCCGGCAGGTCACCCTGGACGGGACCGCGGTCGAGCTGACGCCCCGCGAGTTCGACCTGTTGCACCACCTGGCCGGCCGACCCGGCCAGGTGGTCACCAAACGCGAACTGCTCACCGAGGTCTGGCAGATCCCGTACGGGGGCGCCGACAAGACCGTCGACGTGCACCTGTCCTGGTTGCGTCGCAAGCTGGGGGAGAACGCCCAGCAGCCTCGCTACCTGCACACGGTGCGAGGTGTCGGGGTGCGTCTGGAAGCTCCGGCGGCGCAGCCGTGAGGGCCCGCCTCGCGCTGCTGGTCGCCGCGGTCAGCGTCCTCACCCTCATCGCGTTCCTGGTGCCGTTGGCGCTGCTGGTCCGCACCGTCGCCGAGGACCGGGCCACCGTTCGGGCCACTGCCGACGCGCAAAGTCTGGTGCCGGTGGTCGGCACCGCCGACGCGGCGACCATCCGGCTCACCGTCGAGCAGCTCGCCGCCGAATCCGGGCGAGCGGTGAGCGTCTTCCTGCCCGACGGCACGGTGCTCGGCGCCCAGACACCGCGTACCCCGGCGGTGGCCCTCGCCGCGCGCGGACAGAGCCTCACCGGGGAGTCGGCGGCCGGCCGGGAGGTGGTCATCGCCGTGCAGGGGCGGGCGGACGGCACCGGAGTGATCCGGATCGCGGTACCGCAGCACGAGCTGACCGCCGGAGTGACCCGGGCCTGGTTGGTGCTGGCGCTGCTCGGCGTGATCCTCGTGCTGATCGGGTTGGCGGTCGCCGACCGGCTGGCGCGCACCCTGGTCCGGCCGATCAGCGACCTCTCAGCCGTCTCCCACCGGCTCGCCAACGCCGAGTTGGACGCGCGGGTCACGCCGGCCGGTCCCCCCGAACTGCGCGAGGTGGCCGGCGCGCTCAACCATCTCGCCAGCCGGATCCAGGTGCTCCTGGTGCAGGAACGCGAACAGGTCGCCGACCTGTCACACCAGCTGCGTACGCCGCTGACGGCGTTGCGCCTGGAGGCGGAGTCGTTGCGTGACCCGGACGACGCCGCCCGGATCACCGCCGCCGCCGACGGGCTCGAACGCGCCGTGACCGGGCTGATCCGGCAGGCCCGGTGGCGACACACCCCGGCGGCGCAGCCGGCCGCCGCGGACGCGGCGGCGATCGTCGCCGACCGGGTCGCGTTCTGGTCGGTGCTGGCCGAGGACACCGGCCGGGCCGTCACCCTCGACCTGACGCCCGGCCCACTTCCGGTCGGTGTGGCCGCCGACAACCTGACGGCGGCCGTGGACGCCCTGCTCGGCAACGTCTTCGCGCACACCCCCGACGGCACGCCGTTCGCCGTCCGGCTCGCCCGCGAGGCGGGCGAGGTGGTGCTCACGGTCACCGACGAGGGCCCGGGCATGCCCGCCGGGGCGATCCGGCGAGGCGCGAGCGCCGCCGGGTCCACCGGCCTCGGCCTGGACATCGCCCGCCGGGCCGCGCAGGCCGCCGGCGGTCGGCTGGAGTTGCGCACCGGCCCGGCGGGCGGCGCCCAGGTGCTGCTCCGGCTCGGGTCTGCGGCGTCGCCGCAGGACGCATAGCCGGTGCGGTGCCGGGTAGCTGCCAGTCATGGCGCGGTACACGAAACCCGAGCTCCGAGAGCAGATCAAAGAGGAAATCAAGGCCTCCGACAAGGGCGGCCGGCCGGGGCAGTGGTCGGCGCGCAAGTCACAGCTGGTCACTCAGGAGTACAAGAAGCGCGGCGGCGGATTCCTGGGCGAAAAGGACGAGCGGCAGAAGTCGCTCCAGCGCTGGGGCAACGAGAAATGGCAGACGAAGGAGGGCGACACCCGGGCGCGCAAGGACGGCACGACGAGTCGCTACCTGCCCAAGAAGGCCTGGGAGGAGATGTCGGAGAGCCAGCGGCGCGCGACCGACACGAAGAAGCGCGAGGCGTCCCGATCCGGCAAGCAGTACGTCGCCAACACCGGGCCGGCGAAACGCGCCCGTCGGGACGCCACCACGGCCGGCCGGATGTCGGAGATGTCGGTCGCGGAAGCGGCCAAGCTGGTCCGTGGCCTCGACACCCGACAGCTGAAGACCGCACTGCGCAATGAGCGCGCCAGCAAGGACCGCAAGACGCTCGTTCAGCGGCTGGAGGCGGAACTCAACAGGCGCGGCTAGCCGGGTGCGGGCGGATCCGCCCCTGCCGTGCCGTCGAGGCTGTTCTTGTGCCGTCGAGGTCAGGGCACCTGCCCTACGGCCCCGAAGCTCGTCGAGGTGATCCGGTCGTCATCCCGGCGGCGCAGGATCCGCATCTCCGTGGTGGCCCCGGTGCCGGTCAACGGCAGTACCGCCACCGGCGGGGGCACCACTGCGGAGATGCTCGCCGGCGCGATCGTGACCCCGAGGCCGGCCGCGACCAGGTGCGCCAGAGTGTTCCAACTGCTGGCGACCTGGACGACGCGCGGTGTGTAGCCGGCGTCCAGGCACGGTCGAAGGTTGCGCTGGTAGGCCCGCTCGCCGGCCACCCGGGGGAAGAAGACGAACGGGTCGTCGCGCAGCAGCGCGGCGTCGATGCTGGGGTCTTTCGCGCGCGGGTGGTCGGCCGGCAGGACGGCGACGAAGGTCTCGGTGGCGAACGTGGTGCCGACCAGGTCGTCGTGGTCGTCCGCGTCCCGGACCACGCCGACATCGATCTCGCCGGTCAACAGCCGGTCGACGATCTGCGCCGTGAACGCCTCGTGCAGACGCAGGTGAACGGCCGGATGGTGTTCCCGGAACCGACGAATCGGCCCGGCCAGTCCGAGCTGGATCGCCGAACTGACGAAGCCGATGTCGAAGCGTCCCTGCTCGCCGCGGCCGATGCGGCCCGCCTCGTGCACATCGTCGGCGACGGCGGCCAGCACCCGCCGGCACCGGACCAGGTACGCCTCACCCGCCGGCGTCAGCGTCACCGACCGGGAGGTGCGAGCGAACAGTGGCGTACCGATCATCGCCTCCAGTTGGCGGATCTGCTGCGACAGCGGCGGTTGAGCCATCCGCAGCCGTGCCGCGGCCCGACCGAAGTGCAGCTCCTCGGCGACCGCGACGAAGTACCGCAGATGGCGCAGTTCAGGATCCATATGCCAAGGATATAGATTGCTCGGAACAAGATATTGGACGTTCGGATAGCGGGCTCAGAGAATCGAACCATGAACCCGAGCACGCTGACCGTCACGTCCATGACGACCGCCGAGGAGGCCGCCGCCTTCCGGACGTTGAACGAAGAATGGATCTGCCACTTCTTCGCCGCCCTTGAGGAGTCTGACCGCAAGACGCTCGACGACCCGTTCTCGGCCATCGTCGACCCGGGTGGTGACGTGCTGATCGTCCGGGACGGCCAGGAGATCGTCGGCTGTGTCGCACTGATCCGCAGCTCGGCGGAGGTCTTCGAACTGTCGAAGATGGCGGTGGCCCCGGCGGCCCGCGGTAGGGGCATCGGCCGCCAGCTCATCGAGCTGGCGATCGCGCGCGCCCGCCGGCTCGGCGCGGCCACCCTGTTCCTGGGCAGCAACACCAAGCTTGCGAACGCCGTGCACCTCTACGAAAGTGTCGGCTTCCAGCACGTCGATCCGGAACAGATCCCGCTGCCGCCGTACGCCCGCGCCGACGTCTTCATGCGGATGGCGCTCTGACCGCTCGAAGCCGACGCACAGTCCCGAGGGGGCGGTGCAGGATCGTCGGCTTAACCCGGCCTTAGCGTTCGGACAGCGCGGTGCTATCCCGATCTGACCGATCCTCGGAGTCGACAACCGAGGAAAGGTGGACACCACGATGAAGCGCACCAATCTGCTTCTGGCGTCGGTCGGCGGGTCGGCGGTGCTGGCGGTGGCCGGGGTCGCGCTCGGCGTCACCGCCGCGAACGACTCGCGTACCGGCGGCACGGCGCTCGCCGCGGCAACCGTCGCGCCGCCGACCACCGAGGCACCGTCGGGTACGCCGTCGAGTGGCACGCCGTCGGCCGGGACCCCATCCGGTACGCCGTCGACCGGTAGCGCGCCCGCGAGCAGCGCGGTCGACGAGACGCGTGCCGGTGAGATCGCCCTCGCCAAGGCCGGTGGCGGTCAGATCGTCGAGGTCGAAGCCGAGCAGGAGAATGGCCGCCCGGTGTGGAGCGTCGAGATCGTCGCGGGCGACACCGAGCACGAGGTGGACGTCGACCGGGACAACGGGTCGGTGGTCAAGGCCGAGCAGGAGCCGGTCGACGACGACGACGACGCCGACGAAGCGGACGACGACGACAACGACGACAACGACGACAACGACGACGACGACTGATTGGCCGTCGCCGCCCACCTCAGGTGTTGCTACGCGATGAGCGGCGACGTCGACTTCCACCCGCTGTGACCCGGTGGTCGGACCGTCCTCGTGGGCGGGCCGACCACCGCGTGCGTTCGCGAGGCGATCGTGAACCGTCAGATGGCGACGCGTTGTTCCTGCACCGGCGGTTGCTCCTGGGCGAACTGGGTGCGGTACAGCTCGTGGTAGCGACCGCCGGCCGCGAGCAGATCACTGTGACGCCCGCGCTCCACGATCCGTCCGTCTTCCACGACGAGGATCTGATCGGCCGCCCGGATGGTGGAGAGCCGGTGCGCGATGACCACGCTCGTCCGGCCGGTCAGGGCCTCGGCGAGGGCGTCCTGCACCGCCGCCTCCGAGGTGGAGTCGAGATGCGCGGTGGCTTCGTCGAGGATGACCACGCGCGGACGGGCCAGCAGCAGTCGTGCGATGGTGAGTCGTTGCCGTTCCCCGCCGGACAGGCGGTATCCGCGCTCGCCGACGACGGTGTCGAGCCCATCGGGAAGGGAGCGGATCAGGTCGTCGAGTCGGGCCCGCCGGAGCACCTCCCACATCTCGTCCTCGGTCGCGTCCGGCTGGGCGAACGCCAGGTTGGCGCGGATGCTCTCGTGGAAGAGGTGCCCGTCCTGGGTCACCACGCCCAGTGCCGTCCGGATCGACTCGGCCGACAGGTCGCGTACGTCGACGTCGGCGAGCCTCACCGCACCGTCCTCGACGTCGTACAGGCGGGGCACGAGTTGCGCGATCGTCGACTTGCCCGCCCCGGAGGAGCCGACGAGCGCCACCATCTGCCCCGCTTCGGCGCGGAACGACACCCCGTGCAGCACCTCCTCGCCGCCGCGCGTGTCCAGCTTCGCCACGTCCTCCAGGGACGCGAGCGACACCTTGTCGGCTGACGGGTAGCCGAACCGGACCCCCTCGAACTCCACCGCCACCGGCCCCTCGGGCAGCGGCCGGGCATCGGGCCGGTCGAGGATCAGCGGCTTGAGGTCGAGCACCTCGAACACCCGCTCGAAACTCACCAGCGCGCTCATCACCTCGACGCGGGCACTGGCCAGCGAGGTCAGCGGGGCGTACAGGCGGGACAGCAGCAGCGCGAGGGCGACCACCGTCCCGGCGTCGAGGCTGCCCCGTAGCGCGTAGAGACCACCCAACCCGTAGACCAGGGCCAGCGCCAGCGAGCCGACGACGGTGAGGGCGGTGATGAAGACCCACTGCAGCATCGCGGTGCGGATGCCGATGTCCCGGACCCGACGTGCCCGCGCCGCGAACTCGGCGGACTCCTCGGCCGGCCGCCCGTACAGCTTGACCAGCGTGGCCCCGGGTGCGGAGAAGCGTTCGGTCATCCGGGTGCTCATGGCCGCGTTGTGCTCGGCGGCCTCCCGCTGCAACCGGGCGAGCCGCGAACCCATCCGGCGGGCCGGGAGTACGAAGATGGGCAGCAGGACCAACGCCAGCAACGTGATCTGCCAGGAGAAGGTGAGCATCACGCCCAACGTCAGCATCAGCGTGACCGCGTTGCCGACCACACTCGACAGGGTGTCGCTGAAGGCCCGCTGCGCACCGATCACGTCGTTGTTCAGGCGGCTGACCAGCGCACCCGTACGGGTCCGCGTGAAGAACGCCACCGGCATGCGCTGCACGTGGTCGAAGACCGCCGTCCGCAGTTGGACGATCAACCCCTCACCGATGCTGGCGGAGAGAAACCGTGTCACCAGACCCAGCCCGGCCTCGGCGAGGGCGATGACGGCGATCAGTACCGCCAACCGGATCACGACGCCACTGTCGGCGCCGTCGACGATCGCGTCGACCACCCGACCCGCGAGCACAGGCGCCGCCACGGTGAGAACCGCCGTCACCACACTCAGCAGCAGGAACCTGATGATCAGAGCGCGGTGTGGCCGCGCGAACTGCGCGATCCGCTTCAAGGTCGCGCGGGACAGCGGTCGCTCGTCCTGCGCGTTCATCGCGTGGTGCAGAGACATCCACGCGGTAACTTCCATGCTCATGCATTACCTCCAATGTCGGAGGCTAGGACCTCACCTGAGCTTGAGGTCAACTGGATTACCGACAGTGGCCGTCATGTCGGGTAGGCATCGGTGCCGTTGATGACCTCCGGCACCGCGTCCAACCGCGACGCCCTCGCGTTCGCGGAGCACTGGTGGATGGAGGTCCGCCCGCGAGCCGTCGCACACCGGCACTGCAAGCCCTTGTGAGTCACCACCGGCAGCGCTCTGCTCGGCCGGTCGACAGGCGTACGAAGCGGTGTCGCCTCGGCGCTCGGTCTCCGCTCGTTTCTGGCGCGCCTACCTGGCAGGCGGCGATCGTTCTCGGCTGGTCGCTCCTACGTTCGTCGGTGGTAGTGGTTGCGGCGGGGGAGTTGTTCGGGGTCGAGCCAGGCCGGTGGGATGAACTCGGCGTGCCCGTCGTTGCCGAGCCGGACGACCCAGTCGCTCTGGTGGACGTGTCGGTGGTGATGGCCGCAGAGCAGAACGGCGTTGTCGAGGTTTGTCGGGCCGCCGTCGGCCCAGTGGTGGATGTGGTGGGCGGCGCACCAGCGGGGTGGACGGTCGCAGCCGGGGAAGGCGCAGCCGCGGTCGCGCAGCACGAGGGCGCGTCGGAGGGAGCCGGTGATGAGGCGGCGTTGTCGACCGACGTCAAGGACCTGGCCGGCTCCGCTGAGGACGGCGGGAAGGATGGTGGCGTCGCAGGCGAGGCGTCGAACGGTGTCGGGGGTGAGGTGCGCGCCGGTGTCGAGCACACCGCGAGACAACTGCCGGGTCAGTTCGTCGTAGTTGGTGGTGACGACGATGTGCGCGGGGTCGCCGCCGTGTTCGGGCAGTTCGCCGGTGCGCAGGGCGAGCCGGCAGACGTCGGCGAGAGCGTCGTGGCGGCGTTGCCCGGGAGAGCGCTGGTCATCAGCGCCGGAGGGTGCGCTGAGCGGGTCGATGGCGGCGCGCAGGAGGCCGGCGGTTTCGGTGTCGAGAGTGCCGGTGAGTCGTAGCCGGCCGTCGGTGAGGGTGGAGAGGGTGAGGTGTCGGTCGCGGGTTGCGCGGCGGGCCTCGGCGTCGAGGGCGGCTTGGGTGGCGGCGTCCGCGAGATCGGGGGCGACGTGCTCGAGGATGCGGGTGCCGAGTTTGCGGAGGTGGGTGGGGTCGAATTGCCCGGCCCAGTCGGTGAGCAGGCTGACGGCCTTGTCGGCGGCCTCGGGACCGGCGGTGGTGTGCACGGTGGTGGCGGTGTCGGTGATGACCTGGGCCTGGTCGAGGGTGACGTGCCCGTCGGCGAGTGCTTGTCGGATGGCGGGGTGGGCCGTGTCGAGGGTGCTGGCGAGGTCGACGAGGCGGCGGGCGGCCGTGATGGTGAGGTGCAGGCGTTCGCGGAGCCAGACCATGGTGGAGGAGGCGCCGTGGGCGGTGGCGGTGCCGCGGCCGTCGAGTTCGCGGATCAGGGCCAGCTTCACCGCGGCGAGGCGTTGATCGAGGCGGTGCGCGGCGTCGAGCGCGGCGATCAGGTCCTGCTCGGAAAGGGCCCAGACGGCGGCGTCGACGCAGCCTGCGACCGCTGCGTCTGCCTGCGCCAACCCCTCGACCATGACCCGACACTAGAACGTACGTACGACAACCTTCAGTCATCATGATCGATTGATCGAGGCGGTAGGGCTCACCCTCGTTTGGGACCACCCGGCCGGACGCCGAGCAGGTCGCCGCCGTCCGTCGGTGCCATAGTGGGCGCATGCGTTTGATCAAATACGGCCACGCCTGTGTGCGCCTGGAGGCGGACGACCGGGTACTGGTCATCGACCCGGGGACGTTCTCGGAGGCCGAGGCGCTCGACGGGGTCGACGAGGTGCTGGTGACGCACGAGCATCCCGACCATCTCGACGTCGACAAGCTCGTGGCGGCGAGCCGGCGCAACTCCGCGTTGCGGGTGTACCTGCCGTCGGCAGCGGTCGAGTCGGCCCCCGAGCTGGGCGGCGCAGCGGTCGCCGTCGACGCGGGACAGCGGTTCACGGCCGCCGGGTTCGCCGTCGACGTGGTGGGTGGGGCGCACGCCGAGATCTACGACGGTCTGCCGGGCTGCGCCAACGTCGGGTTCGTCGTCGACGGCACGGTCTACCACCCGGGCGACTCGCTGTTCGTCCCGCCGTCGCCGGTGACGACGCTGCTCGTGCCGGCTGCCGCACCCTGGCTCAAGCTCAGTGAGGCGTTGGACTTCGTGCGGGCGGTACGGCCGGAGCGGGCGTTGCCGATCCACGACGCCACGCTCAACGAGCTGGGCCAGGAGTACTTCGACGGCTGGTTGGACTTCAAGGGCGGCACCGAGTACGCGCGTATCCCGGTCGGGGAGTCGGTGACAATCCGCTAGGAGCCTGTCTTTGGAACGGGCCGGACGGGCAGCCGGCAACCGGCGATCACACCCACCCTCGCTGGTAGGGCCTGTTTCATGAAAACTGGCCGGCCTGCGGCGGTCCCGGACGACCGGCGGCGTTGCGGTTTCGTCCGGATACGACACCCGTACCCGGACGAAACCGCGCCTTGCCGGATCGCCGCCCGGACTCCACCTCGGCTCGACCGCCGGTATGAAACGGGCCCTAGCCGATGCGGAACTGATCGCCGTAGACGGCGAACACCAGCGGCGTGTTCAGGTTGAAGTTGCCGTTGTTGAGGAACACCCGCTGGGCGGTGTCGACGCGGGAGGTGTCCGAGTGGGCCACCTCCTTCTTCATCTCGATGACCCGCTCGTCGAGGAAGGCGTTGAGCCAGGTCCGCTCGTCGCCGCCCTGGGCCGGCGGCTTGGCCCGGTTCAGGGCACGGCTGCGGATCTGGCGCATGCCCTCGTACCCGTGCATGACCGCCGCGTCGTAGTAGGCGAACTGGCCGAGCGCCCGGACCTGGTCGTTCTTGCCGTCGCGTACCGACGGGTTGAAGTAGACCCGGTCGCGTTCGGCCTCCTGGGCGGCCTGGAAGACCGGGTCGGTGGCCGCGGTCCGCCAGTCGCGGGGGAAGTTGGGGTCGAGGCCGGAGTGCGACGGGGTGCCGTTGACGGTGCGCAGCGCCGGCAGGTAGCCGGCGAGCACGTTGCCCGGCTTGGTGCGGGTGTACGCCTCGACCAGTTCGAGCATGTCGCCGGTGCCGGAGCAGAAGCCGATGATGCCGGCGGTGTAGCCGCGCCCGTCACCGATGTCCTCGATGTAGGAGAACTGCGCGCGCCAGTCGAGCGACGAGTTCTCCGCGGCCGAGACGAGTTGCATGGCGACGTCCTTCTTCGCCGGGTCGTCGAGGTTGGTGCCGCTCGGGTTGGTGGGCGTGGGGGTGGGGGTGCCGCCGCCCGGCAGGGTCCACCGCTGGTTCGTGGTGCCGCCACAGGTCCAGATCTGCAACCGCGCGCCGTTCGCGGTGCTCCGGTCGGTGACGTCGAGGCACTTGCCGGAGCCGGTGTTGACGAGCGCGCCGTTGCTGGCGGTCCACTTCTGCGCGCCGGTGTTGTTGCAGTCGTACAGCTGCACCTTGGCGCCGTTGGCGGTCGACGCGGCGGTCACGTCGAGGCACTTGCCGAGGGCCCGGATCGAGGTGTCGGTGTTGCCGACGGTCCACGTCTGGGCCGCGCTGCCGTTGCAGTCGTAGAGCTGGACGGGCGTGCCGTTGGCCGGGTTGGCGCCGGCCACGTCGATGCACTTGCCACCGAGGCCGGTGATCGGGCCGGCGGTCGCGGCGCTCGCCGACGGTACGCCGTAGCCGACGGCGGCGACGCCGATCAGCAGGGCTCCCGCGACGAAGGCGGCTGTTCTCTGGTGAACCATGGTGTTCCTCGGGGAAGGGGCGGCGTGCCGCCGGCCGGTCGGTGACCCGGCGCGGTAGTTCGGCCCCGGCGGGCACCGCGAGCATCAGGAAACTGTATTAACAGATACCAGTACGTCGATTTCCCGTCAATCGGCGACCGCGAGGCGTGACAGCACCTGTTCACCCCGTCGTTGGCGGCGCGTCCCTGCCGGTGGCTATCGTCGGGCCGTAACTGATCAACGGGCCGGTCCGTCGGAACCAGCACCGTCCGACGGACAGAAGATGGTCATGGAGTCGAGTCTGCGCGCCCGGGTACGAGCCGGTGACACCGCCGCGTTCGCCGAGCTGTTCGACGCGTACGCGCGCTCGGTGTACAACCACGCGTTCCGGCTGACCGCCGACTGGGCCACGGCGGAGGACGTCATGGCCGCCACCTACCTGCAAGCCTGGCGTTCCCGGGAGCGGGTCACCGAGGAGGGCGGGTCGCTGCGTCCCTGGCTGCTCGGCATCGCCACCAACGAGGCCCGCAACCACACCCGCAGCAACCGCCGCTACCGCAGGGTGGCCGCCGCGCTGATCGCCGCCGACCGCACAGTGCCCGACCACGCCGACGAGGTCGCCGGCCGACTCGACGACAGCCGACGCATCGCCGCCGCGCTCGATGCCCTGGCCCGGCTGCGCCGGCCCGAGCGCGAGGTGCTGACCCTGTGCCTGTGGGAGGGCCTCGACTACGAGTCCGCAGCGGAGGCGCTGGGCGTTCCGGTCGGCACGGTGCGGTCCCGACTGTCGCGCGCCCGTGCCCGGCTCCGTACCCTCGTCGATGCCCCGCCGCGCCCCGCGCGACATCCGGTCGTGGACGCCTCGTTCGTGCGGGAGGTCAGCAGGTGAGCGCGCCCGACCCGGCCGAGTGGGCGGAGATCGCCCCCCACCCCGGCGATCGCGACCTGCCGGCGGGCCGGCACGAGCTGCACCGCGACCGGCTGCTGACGGCGATCGCGCGGGAGTCGCGTACCCCCAGCGCGCCCCGGGCAGTGCGGCGCCCGGCGCTCGCGCTGGCGGCGCTGGTCCTGGTCGCGGCCGCCGGCGCCGGGCTCGCCGTCAGCTCGGGCGACGAACCTACGGCGGCGCCGCAGTCGCCGCAGGCGAGCCGCTCGGCCGCCCGCCTCCCGCCGCCGGGCGCGGTCGCCAAGATCCGGGCGTACGGCACGGTGCGCCACCTCACCGACTCGGCGGACCTGGTGGTCCGGGGTGAGGTCGTGTCGGTGGCGGACGGGCGGAGCGTCTACCGGGTGGCCGAGGTGCTCTACCGCGCGCCGGTCGCCCCGGTCGCCACCGAGATCATGGTGGGCACCGAATCGGCCGGGTCGCCCGGCCGGCCGACAGTGCTCTACCTGGCCCTCAGTGACCCGCAGGCGCGCGTCTACGCCCCGCTCAGCGGCGACTTCGGGATCTTCGACCTCGCCGGGGAGACGGCCACCAGCCGGTCGGCGACGATGTCGGTGACCGGTCTGCGCGCCGAGGACGCCACCGGGGCGGGCCGCGCGTTCGTCACCACGCTGACCGAGCTCCGCCAGCTCGCCAGCGAGCGCGGCTGAGCTTGAAAAGCGAGCGCGGCTGAGGTCGAAAAAGATGGAACCCGCCGCCCGGAGCGCACAGATAGAAGGCGTAACCAGTGCCGCGTCCCGGGCGAGACGCCCCGGGACGGCACCGAGACGCGAGGAGCGTTCCATGGCAGTCGACCTGCGCCGTACCCGGTCTCTGATGGCCGCCGCCGCCGTGCTCGCCGCGGCGGCGTTGTCCGCGTGCGGTGGCGCCGACGCCGACCAGGCCGCCGCACCCGTTACGAGCAGCGCCGCCCCGAGCAGCGCCGCCCCGAGCAGCGCCGCCCCGACCAGCGCCGTGCCGCCGATCAAGGGCAAGCTGCGCGGGTACGGCACCGTGCGGCAGCTCAGCGAGGCCGCGGACCTGGTCGTCCGGGGCGAGGTCGAGGCGGCCGGTTTCCGGGTCGACGAGGTGCTGCGGGCGACGACCGGATCGACGGTGCGGGCCGGGGCGCGGATCACGCTCGCCAGCCTGCCCAGCGGTGTGCCGGACTCGGCGCACATGTCCACCCTCGAGGCGGGCCAGGTCGTGGTGCTCTACCTGGCCAAGGACCCGACGGCCCCGACGTTCCGGACACTCAGCGGCGACTTCGGCGTGTTCGACGTGAGCGGAACCGGCGCGGAGGCGATCGCCGTGACCCGCTCCCAGGCCATGGCCGTCAGTGGTCTGCTCACCGAGGACCCGGCCGCGTCCGGCCACGGTTTCCGCACCACTCTCGGCCAGCTGCGCACAGTCGCCGCCCAGGTCGGGTAGGACGGGTGGGAACGCGGACGGCACCCGCCGAGTGCCGTCCGCGTGGTCACCGCTCCCGGTAGGTGGCGAGGTCGAAGTCGGCGTGTACGTCGCCGCCGCCCAGGCCCTGCACCCACAGGCCGAGGAAGGCCCCGGTGAAGCCCCACGCCGCCGGCTCACCGTCGATGATCAGCGCGGCGTGTTCGTCGGAGAGGATGGTCGCGTCCAGTTCGACCGGTAGCCGCTGCCAACCGGCGTCGAGGTCGTACTCGAAGCGCACCGCCGGCCCGTCGAAGACGGCCCGCAACCCGACCCGGGTGACGTCGACATCGACGCTCAGCTCGGGGTACGCGGTGCGCCGTCCGTTGTCGGAGCTGAGCAGCTCCAGTACTGTCCGCCCGTCGTCGGCCCGGGTCAGGTAGAGGTGGTGCCAGTTGAGGGTGTTGTAGTAGGCGGTGATCCCGGCGAGCTGACGGTGGTCGGCCGGCGCGAACTCCACCACGGTCTCCAGCGAGCACTCCATCGCGCCGACGCGTCGCCCGACCAGGCTGGGTGCCTGTCGGCCGACCGGCGACTGCCCGCCGTGGATCCGCAGGTACGACGGGCGGCTGTGCAGGTCGACCCAGTCCGCGGTGGCCGGCCGTCGCAGCGTCGACCAGCACCGGCCCAGCTCCGGGGCGTCGAAATGGTCCGTCTCGGGCTCCGCCGGCCACGGGTGTGCGGGTAGATCGGGTGCGACGACCTCGTCCGCGGGCACCCCTGCGGCGACCCGCGGCCAACCGCCCGACGGCCACTCCACCCGCTGGATCGCGGTCTCCCGGCCCAGCACGCAGTTGCCCAGCGGCGAGTACGGGCGGCCGACCAGGTGGGCCAGGTACCACTCGCCGTGCTGGGTACGGACCAGGCTGCCGTGACCGGCCTTCTGCAACCGCAGCTCGGGTCGCCCGCAGGAGGTGAGCAGCGGCCCGTCCGGGTCCACCTCGTACGGCCCGAACAGCTCCCGGGAGCGAGCCACGGTGACCTGGTGTTCCCAGCTGGTGCCGCCCTCGGCGGTGATCAGCCAGTACCAGCCGTCGTGGCGGTACAGGTGTGGACCCTCGGTGAGCCCGGCCGGGGAGCCGGTGAACACGATGCGGGGGCTGCCGACCAGCCGGCGCGCGGTCAGGTCGTAGCGTTGGATCTCGATGCCGCCGAAACGGTCGCGCCCGGGTCGCCAGTCCGCGCTCATGCCCAGCAGCCAGGTGGTGCCGTCGTCGTCGTGGAACAGCGACGCGTCGAACCCGCGTCCGTGCAGTTTCACCGGATCGGACCAGGGGCCGGTGATGTCCTCGGCGGTGACCAGGAAGTTCTGCGGATCCCAGTAGCCGCTGGCGAAGCTGGCCACGTCGCTGTAGACGAGGTGGAACAGACCGTCGTGGTACGTCAGGTCGGGCGCCCACACCCCGTTGGAGTCGCCGCAGCCGCGCAGATCGAGCAGCCGCCGTTCGGTGATGATCCCACCGAGGCTGCGCCAGTTCACGAGATCGCGCGAGTGGTGCACGCGCACCCCCGGGTACCACTCGAAGGTCGAGGTGGCCAGGTAGTAGTCGTCGCCGACGCGCAGGATCGACGGGTCCGGGTGGAAGCCCGCGAGGACGGGATTGCGGATCGACCGGGCGGCGGTCGCCACGTTAGCGATGTCGGTCGACACGAGCGCTCCCCTCGGCGGGCGGTCTGCAACTTCCGGAAACTCGGGATCCGGGTCCATTGAAGGTCGTGCCTACGCTAGCCGGTCTTTTCGTATTAGGACAGAGGTATTGACCGGTGCGGCGACAGCTCGTAGCGTGCCGGCCATCGATCGGTATTACCGGCGAAGCATTGAAAGTTTCGGAGATCCGCGGATCCCCACCCGCCGGCTCAACCGGCGTTCGAGCACCCCCGTGAGTTCCCGAAGGGATGGATCATGACCACGCACCTTTCCCGTCGAACGCTGCTCGGTCTCGCCGGTGCCGGCGTCGGCGCCTGTCTGCTGAGCGCGTGCGGCGACGACGAGCCCAGCGACCCGAACGCCCCGCAGACCATCAACTGGTGGCACATCCAGAACACCGAGCCGATGCTTCCGGTCTGGGCGGCGCTGGCCAGCGAGTACAAGGCCGCACACCCGAACGTCACCCTCGACATCCAGCCCCTGGAGAACGAGGCGTTCAAGGCCAAGCTCACCACCGCCACCCAGGCCGGCGACCCGCCCGACCTGTTCCAGTCCTGGGGTGGCGGCGTGCTCAAACAGCAGGTCGACGCGGGCCTGGTCAAGGACATCACCGACGACGTGAAACCGTGGATCGGGGGCCTGCTGCCCGCCGCTCTGGAGCCGTACACGATCGACGGCAAGATCTACGGTGTCCCGTTCGACATCGGCATGGTCGGTTTCTGGTACAACAAGGACCTCTTCACCCGCGCCGGCATCACCGCCGCGCCCACCACCTGGGCGGGTGTGCTCGACGCGGTCCGTCAGCTCAAGGCCGCCGGCATCACTCCGATCGCCCTGGCCGGCAAGGACAAGTGGCCGGCGCACTACTACTGGTCCTACCTCGCGATGCGCATCGGCGGGGTGGGCGCGCTGCAGAAGGCCGTCGACGACAAGAACTTCGACTCGCCTGACCTCGTCGCCGCAGGCGATCGGCTGAAGGAACTCGTCGACCTGCAGCCGTTCCAGAAGGGTTTCCTCGGTGCGGCGTACGGCACGCCCGACGGCCAGGCCGCCGCCATGGGCAACGGCGGCGCGGCGATGGAGCTGATGGGGCAGTGGGCACCCGCGGTCCAGGCTTCCAGTTCCACCAGCAAGAAGGGCCTCGGCGACAAGCTCGGCTTCTTCCCCTTTCCCACTGTCGACGGTGGAAAGGGCGCCACGACTGAGGTGTTCGGCGGCGGCAACGGCTTCGCCATCGGCAAGGACGCCCCCGCCGCCACCGCCGACTTCCTGAAGTTCCTGCTCAGCGCGGAGAACCAGCGTAAGTCGGCGCAGACCGGCGCGGTGCTACCGACGGTGCGGGAGGCCGCGACGGCCATCCCGGACGCCAACGGCAAGCTCCTCGCGGAGACCCTGGCCAGCTACACCGGCTTCCAGCTCTACCTCGACCAGGCGTACGCGCCGGCGCTCGGTTCGCAGATCAACGACAGCGTCGCCGAGTTGATCGCCGGCAACAAGTCGCCCGCGCAGATCGTCAAGGACATCACGCAGGTGGCGAAGACCGTCTGACCGTGACCACCCACCCATCCGTAGCCGGAAAACCCCCTGTGGAGCAGGCATGACCAGGCCATCGACCGTGTCGGACGCCAGGCACGGCGACCCGGCGACGGACCCGCCGCCACCGGGGCCGGGCACCGTGCGACAGCGCGGCCGCCAGCCCCGGCCGGGCCGCGGCGGCGTCCTCGCCATCTTCCTCACCCCAGCCCTGGTGCTGTTCCTGCTGCTGGTCGTCGCCCCCATCCTGGTGGCCAGCTACGCCAGCCTCTACAAGTGGAACGGCTTCGGGCTGCCGGAGAACTTCGTCGGGCTGGACAACTACACCCGCGCCTTCCAGGACCCGACCTTCCGTGGTGACCTCTGGCGCGGCTTCGTCCTGGTGCTGCTGTCCCTGGTCGTCCAACTGCCCGCGGCGTTGGCCCTGGCCATGCTGCTCAACCAGCCACTGCGGGGCCGCGCCGCGTACCGGCTGATCTTCTTCGCGCCGTACGTGCTCTCCGAGGTCACCACGGCCGTCCTGTTCGACCTGGTGTTCTCTCCCAACCGGGGCCTGGGCGACGCGATCGCGACGTGGTTGAGCGCCGACGCCGGCACGGTCTTCGCCGACCCGGACACCGTGCTGTACGCCGTCTTCCTCGTGGTGTCCTGGAAGTACTTCGGCCTCTACATGATGCTCTTCCTCGCCGCCCGTCAGGGCATCCCCAAGGAGTTGTCCGAGGCCGCGGTGACCGACGGCGCCTCCGCCTGGCAGGCGTTCCGGCACGTCACCCTGCCTCTGCTCGGGCCGACGATCCGAATCAGCGTCTTCCTGTCGGTCATCGGCACCATCCAACTGTTCGACATGGTCTGGGTGCTCACCCGGGGCGGCCCGATCCATTCGTCGGAGACCATGGCCGTGACGATGTACGAGTACGGCTTCCGCCGCTTCGAGGTCGGCTATGCCAGCGCGATCAGCATCGTCATGTTCCTGCTGAGTCTCGTCTTCGCTCTCTTCTACCAGCGCATCGTCCTGCGTCGGGACACCGCGGGCGCGATCACCAACCAGGGAGGCCAGCGATGACCGTGAACCGCGCGCAGCGGACCCGCGGCCTCGTGCTGCACCTCGTCTGCGTCCTCGTCGGAGCGCTCATCGTCGTACCGGTCTGGTTCGGCGTGCTCGGCGGCTTCAAGGACAACGGTCAGCTCTCCACCAATCCGCTGGGCTGGCCCGACCCCTGGCTGCCGTCGAACTACACGGACATCCTGATGTCCGAGGTGTTCTGGCGGCAGCTCGGCAACAGTCTTCTCATCGCGGTGAGCAGCACAGTCATCGTCGTCGCCGCGGCGGCGATGGCCGCGTTCGTCTTCGCGCGGTACGCCTTCCGGGGCCGTGAGTTTCTGGTGACCCTGTTCGCGATCGGCCTGATGTTCCCGTTCGCGGTGGCCATCCTGCCGCTGTTCGTCCTGCTGCGCGGCATGGGCCTGCTGGACAACCCGCTCGGTGTCATCCTGCCCCAGGCCGCCTTCGGGCTGCCGATCACCATCATCATCCTGCGTCAGTTCTTCCGCACCATCCCGGCGGAGATCGAGGAGGCCGCCGTCCTCGACGGCTGCGGCTCCTTCGGCTTCTTCTGGCGGGTCCTGCTGCCGATGGCCCGCCCGGCCCTGGCCACCGTCTCGGTGCTGGCCGTGGTGACCAGTTGGAACAACTTCATGCTCCCGCTGGTCGTCTTCACCGACCAGAGCTGGTGGACCCTGCCCGTCGGGGTGCAGGCCTTCCAGGGTCAGTACACCGCCGAGACCGCACGGGTGCTCGCCTACGTCGTGCTGTCGATGGTGCCGGCCCTGGGTTTCTACGCCGTGGCCGAACGCCAACTCATCGGCGGCCTCACCGGCAGCATCAAGGGATGACAGCACACCACCGCGAGCAGACCTGACGTTTCCAACAGGAGGCAGGGGGGACCGTGGGCACAACGAACGGCCGAAACGTCACCATCGCCATGATCGCCCGGTTGGCCGGAGTCTCCGTACCCACCGTCTCCCGGGTCATCAACGGCCGCTCCGACGTCGCCCCGGACACCCGGGAACGCGTCGAGGCGCTCCTCAACCGGCACGGCTACCGCCGCCGTGCACCGGCCCGGCGTACCGACGCCGCCCTGATCGACCTGGTCTTCAACGACCTGGACAGCCCGTGGGCGGTGGAGATCATCCGGGGGGTGGAGGACGTCGGCCAGGCCAGCGGCGTCGGCACCGTCGTGTCGGCCATCCACTGGCGGATGTCCTCGGCCAAGCAGTGGCTTGACAACATGCGTACCCGCTCCACCGAGGGCATCATCTTCGTGACCTCGATGGTGAATCCGCCGTTGCAGGCCGAGCTGCGTCGGCTGCACCTGCCGGTCGTCATCATCGACCCGGCCGGGGTCGACCCGCAGGAATCGCCCACCATCGGTGCCACCAACTGGGCGGGCAGCCTCAGCGCCAACCAGTACCTGATCAACCTTGGTCATCGTCGCATCGGCTTCATCGCCGGCCCGCCGCACCTGATGTGCAGCCGGGCCCGGATGGACGGCTACCGGGCCGCCCTCGGCGCCGCGCGTATCCCCATCGACGACGCCCTGATCCGGCCGGGAAACTTCTACCACGAGTCCGGCTTCACCGCGGGTATACAGCTGCTGAGCCTGCCCGACCCGCCCACCGCCATCTTCGCCTCCAGTGATCAGATGGCCCTGGGCGTCTACGAGGCGGTCCGCAAACGTGGCCTGCGGGTGCCTAACGATGTCAGCGTGGTCGGCTTCGACGACCTGCCCGAGGTGCGGTGGTGCTCGCCACCGCTGACCACCGTCCGCCAACCCCTGGCCGAGATGGGCATGCTGGCCGCGCGTACCGTGCTGCGGCTGGCCAGCGGCGAGCGGACCGAGAGCCCCCGGGTGGAGCTCGCCACCGAACTCATCGTCCGCGACAGCGTCGCACCCGCCCGGTCGTGATCCTGCTCAGCCGAGCCGCAACGCGTCGTCGACCCCGGTCTCGCGCCGGCCCAGGTGCGCCGGGTCGCGACCGGAGAGCAGATCCAGCGTGGCCTTCAGGCAGGCGCCGTTCTCCCGGGAGGAACTGAACCACCAGGTCTGGGCGTACCGCTTCGCGCTGTCGTCGCCCACCCCGTTGGCGTCGATGCCGAGCCGCCGGCACAGCGCCACGGCGCGCGGAAGATGGAAGGACTGGGTCACCACTGTGGCTCGTCGCACCCCGAAGATCCGCTCGGCCCGCGCGCACGAGTCGTAGGTGTCGAATCCGGCGTAGTCCGGCACCACCTTCTGTGCTGGCACACCCCGCTCCACCAGCCAGCTCCGCATCGCGGCGGGCTCGTTGTAGTCGGCGTTCATGTTGTCGCCCGACACGAGGATCGCCCGGACCTTGCCGGCGTCGAACAGTCGCCGCGCGATCTCCAACCGGGCCGCGAGGACGGGGGAGGGTGTGCCGTCCGCGTCCACCTTGGTGCCCAGCACCAGCGCGACCGGCGCGTCCGGCACCTCGGCCTCAGCGTAGAGGTGGCCGTCGGCGATGTCGCGGATCCACGTCACGCTGGCCACCGTGCCCCCGGCCAGCGCCACCGCCCCCACCACGAGCGCGAGCACCGCACGGCAGGCCAACCGCCGATGCTCCGCGTACCACCGCCTGGCCGCCCCGAATCGTCCCCGCATACCGCAAGGCTATTCGCTTCGCGCTCCCGGCGATCGACCGCGTCGCCGTCGACCTGATGCCGCGTCGTCCAGCCGGAACATCACCACCGGGTCAGCGAACAGAGACGGACGTCTATGGACAATCGCTTACTGTTAGCGTTAACGTGACGGACAGTCGTCGATACTCGAACGACCTCGGGCCGCTGTGACGGAGTTGTCGCCACTGATCCGAGGGGTGACGGACGACGATCGTGGGGCGGGTGGCACGCGGCCACGACGCCCGTCGGTCCCAGCCCTCGCCGCCCGGGTGGCGTCCCGCTGTTCGGAGTCCGGGCCCGAACAGCGGGACGCCACCCGGCCCGCGCCAGAGCGCCATCATCCTCGGCCGGGCGGCACCACATCAGCTGCCGGATGCCTGACGCGCCTTGAGATTGCCCACCCGCCAGTGCCATTGTGGTACGTCGATGAGCCGCGCGCGGGCTGACCCCCGTCCACTGGGCAGCCGGGATCCGAATGTGATCTCCGGGGGACGGTGACACAAGCGATGGACCAACGAGAGCCAGTCGTCCATGAGCTCGCCCGTGCCCGCGTCGCACCCTGACCGGAGGGGCGGCTCACCTGCGCGAAGGAACCCCACCCATGCGTACACCGAAGACCCGTGCGGCACTCCTGGCGGGCCTGCTGCTCGCCGCGAGCGCGCTCGCGGGCGTCAACCCGCCATCCGCCAGCGCGGCAGCCGACCCGGTCACCGTGACCGTCAACACCCGCGCCGGTCTGGCGACCGTGCCGGACACCGCGCTCGGCGTCAACCACGCCATCTGGGACGCGAACCTCGGCACCGTCGAGACATCGGACCTGCTCCGCGACGCCGGCGTGCAGATGATGCGCTACCCCGGCGGCTCGTACGCCGACATCTACCACTGGAAGGACCACACCGCGCCCGGCGGTTACGTCGCGCCGGGAACCGACTTCGACACCTTCATGGCGGCGGTCCGGCGCGCCGGCGCCCAACCGATGATCATCGCAAACTACGGCACCGGCACGCCCGCCGAAGCCGCCGACTGGGTGCGGTACGCCAACGTGACGAAGGGCTACGACGCCCGCTACTGGACCGTCGGCAACGAGAACTACGGCAACGGCCACTACGGGTCCGCGTGGGAGGCGGACAACCACCCGGACAAGAGCGCGACACAGTACGCGAGGCTGGTCGTCGAGTACGCCGACGCGATGAAGGCGGTGGACCCGGACATCAAGGTCGGCGCGGTGCTGACCATGCCGGGCAACTGGCCGGACGGGATCACCGCCGGCAGCGACCCCGGCCCGTGGAACCAGACGGTGCTCTCCATCGCCGGCCCGAAGATCGACTTCGTGGACGTGCACTGGTACCCGGGAGGCACCGCAGCCGAGTCACTGGCCCGCGTCAACCACCTCCCCGATGCCACCTACCTGCTGCGGCAACAACTCGCGCGGTACGCCGGCGCGAACGCCGACCGAATCGGCATCAGCTTCACCGAGCTGAACGTCGACGCGGGCCGGACCACCCAGCCGGCGGCGCTCTTCCTGGCCGACGTCTACAGCGGGCTGCTGGAGAGCGGCGTCTTCACCGTCCAGTGGTGGAACGTGCACAACGGCATGGGCGCCGTGACGCAGGTGGCCGGCCAGACCGACTACGGCGACTTCGGGATGCTCTCCAGCGGCGCCTGCACCGAGGACGGCTCGGTCTGCCAACCGCCGCTGAACACGCCCTTCGCGCCGTACCACGGGCTGCGCATGATGAAGCTCTTCGCGACGCCCGGCGACCAGTTCGTCCGCGCCGGCACCGACGAGCCGCTGGTCACCGCGCACGCCGTCCGCCGGGTCAACGGCGACCTCGCCGTGCTGCTGGTGAACAAGGACCCGGACAACGACCACCCGGTCACCATCGACTACGCCGGGTTCACCCCGTCGGCGGTCGCACCGACGGTGTCCACCCTCACCAACGGCGCCACCGGCATCGCGACCAGCCAGTCCGGTTCGGCGACCAGCCGCACGCTGCCGGCGTACTCGTTGACCACGATCGTGTTGCGACCGGCCGGCACGTCCGCCGGACGGCCCTCGACGCCGGGTCAGCCCACCGCGAGCGGCGTCACCGACCGCGCCGCGACGATCACCTGGCCGGCGGCGACCCCGGGTGGCAGCCCCATCGCGAAGTACGAGGTGTACCGGCAGAACGGCGCGGTCAGCGAGCAGCTCGGTGAGACGGCGTCCACCTCGTTCACTGTCGGCAACCTGGTGCCGGGCAGGAGGTACACCGTCAACGTGCTGGCCCGTGACACCGCCGGACGGGTCTCCTGGGCCTCACCGCCGCTCACCTTCGCCACCGGCAGCCCCGCCGCCAGCGCGTGCACCGTCCGTTTCAGCACCAACAACGACTGGGGCAACGGCTACATCGGTGGCGTCGACATCACCAACAACGGGACGAAGCCGATCAGCGGCTGGACGCTCACCTGGGCCTGGCCCACCGGCTGGCAGCAGGTGAGCAGCGGCTGGAGCGCCACCTGGGAACAGGTCGGCACCGCCGTGCGGGTCACCCCGACCGACGACAACCGGCAGATCGCCGTGGGTGCCACAGTGAGTGCCGGTTTCGTCGGCGCGTACAGCGGCCCGAACGTGCTGCCCACCGCGTTCACCCTCAACGGCACCGTCTGCGCGACCGGCTGACCGAGCTGATGCCTGTGAGTCATCGTGATGACTCACAGGCATCACGCTCGTCGGGGCAACGCCGTGCCCGCCGGAATGTCGGTCAGGCGACCACCGACCGCAGCGGCACCCCGGCGTTGCGCAGCGCGCGTACCAGATCATTCGTGAACGGATGTTCGTCCGCCTGGAGGCCCTGCGGGTTCGGGATCACGACGTACGCCGAGCTGTCCTTCACGGACGTCTGGGCGGTGGACGTGAAGCGTTCGACGATCGTCCTGGTGCGGGGCAGGTCCGCCGCCGCGACCTCGACGGTGATCGGCCGCCAACCGCCACCCAGGTCCGGGGCCGCCGGCGCGGCGGCGGCGCTGGCGCGCGCCGCGTCGATGCCCGGCGCGCGTCGGGCGTCCGGTGCGCCGGGCGGGTAGAGCAGCGCGTTGGCGACCAGGTGCAGACCACTTTCGTTGTACGCGCGGAAGAGCGGATTGAACGCGAACAGCACCGCCCGACCGGCTCCGGTCGGCTCGTCGACGACGGCCGCCGTGCCCTTCAGTGTCTCCGCCCCGACGGTGTAGCCGTTGGCCCAGAAGGTGTCACCGGTCGGGTAGCTGAGCACGTTCGTCCCGGTGCTGCTCGGGGTGAGGATCGGGTCGCTGTTGTTGAACTCGAAGTCCTCCGCCGGGCGACCCGACGCGACCGGGCTGTCGGTGTCGACGTCGACCCGCAGGTGTGAGCCGATCACCAGGTAGTCGGCCGGTTTGGTCTTCTCCGTGGTGGAGGTGAGCCCGGCGGCGCGGGCCAGCCGGGTGCCCTCGTTGCGCAGCCCCACGTAGGTGTGGCCCTGGGCGATCCACTCGCGCAGGTTGGCCTGCCCGGCGGCGGTCAGACCGCCGGTCGGGTTGCTGCCGTCCGGCACCAGCAGCACGGTACGCCCGGTGAACGCCTCGGTGTTGTCGTTGATGTCGGCAGTGGTGACCGGCTTGAGGTCCAGCCCCCACCGCTTGCCGAGCACGTAGCGGGCCTCGCCGTGCGAGCCCGACGTGGTGGAGATGCCGGTGCCCTGGAACAACCCCACGTCGGGCAGGTCGAGGCGGGTGCCGGTCGGTCGACCGCCCGGGGTGAGGGTCACCCCGAGGGATTCGGCCAGCCCGTCGACCGTCCGGTTCACCGTGGCCGCCGGGATGGCGACGGTGCCGGTGGTGAGGTCGCGGAGCACTGGGACGCCCCGGCCGAGCAGGGTGAAGGTGAGCTCCGCGGCGGCTGCCGAGTCCAGCGGGTACGTGTACGACCCCCAGGGCCACGCCGTGCCGGTGCGACCGCCGGAGACCTCGCGGACCAGTTGGGCCTTCGGCCGCACGGCGTCCGCGGTGTAGATGGTGTTGACGCCCATCAGCAGCGGATTGCTCCAGGACGACACGTCGTAGAAGTACGGGAACGGGACGTACGGGTCCTCACCCATGACGGCCTGGATCCAGTGCTTCTGCGGCTGGTCCATCGGGATCCAGTACGCGCCCCGGGGCACCGTCACGTTGGTGGCGCTGCGCCCGCCGAAGACCCGCGCGGTGGGCACCCGGGTCGGCTTCTGCACCTCGTACACCTCGACGTCCATCCGGCGCAGCCGTTCGACGAGTTGGCGGACGTCGGCGAGCTGCCGGTCGGGCAGCAGGAAGTACGAACGGATCTTGACGTCCGGCACCGGGAACTGGACCTCGTTGGTGGGCTGCACCACCTCGTTCGGCTCCAGCGTGCCCGCCCGGCCCTGGGCGAGCGCGTCGGTCCAGATGTCGAAGTAGCCGTCCAGCACCTCACGCTTGTGCGCGGCGGCCCAGCCGAGCGTCGACCACTGGGTGTGGAACTGCTGCTGGACCCGGTCGGCCACCGCCGACGCGCTGCCCTTCTCGTACGTCATGCCGGCCGCACCGAAGCCGGTGGTCGGCACGGTGTCGCCGTAGCCCATGAAGAACATGTCGTACGTGTCGTAGTTGAAGTAGCACTCGGTGGTGACCGTGTCGTCGCAGGCCCCGTTGAAGCCGAAGCCGGCCTTGTTGGCCTCGCCGATCCGGTTGATCCAGTCCACCGCCTCGCCGGCGATCTCGTGGTGGATCGGGTCGGCGTTGGGCGGGAAGAAGTACTGCCGGCCACCCATCTCGTGCGCGTCGATGAAGACCTGCGGCGGGTAGCGGCGCAGCAGTTCGAGCTTGCCGTCGGTTTCCTGCTGGGTGCGGGCGAACCAGTCCCGGTTCAGGTCGAAGCCGAACTCGTTCTGCCGCCGGGTGGCGTCGCGGCCGTCGGGGTTCTGGGTGGGGACGATGATGGTGACCAGGTTGTCGTTGCGCTCGGCGACCGCGCAGGACAGACCGGCCGCCAACTCGTACAGCGTCTTGAGCGCCGCGTCCGCGCCGCTCTTCTCGCCCCCGTGCACGTTCGCGGTGACCCAGACGATGGCCGGGCTGTCCTTCGCCGTCCGGGCGGCCGTCCGCGCGCTGGTCCGGCGCGGGTCGCGCAGGTCCCGGACGTCGTCGGCGATCTTGCGCAGCGCGGCGGGCCGCACGTGACGTTCGTTGGACACCACCGCGTACGGCAGCGGTTGGCCGAGCACACTGGTGGTCATCACGCCGGTGACGACCCGGTTCGAGGCGCTGTCGACGGCCCCGAGGTAGGTGCGGACCTCGTCGTTGGTGACGACCCGCTCCTGACCCGCGCCGAGCGGGAAGCCGAGCACGGTCTCCGGGCTGGGCACGGTGCCCAACCGGGCGGTCGGGTCGTCGCTGCACCGGGAGGGCGGGGCGGCGCTCGCGGCAGGTGTGCCACCGAGCAGGGGAGTCGTGCCGAGCAGGAGGGCGATCGTGGCGGCACTCGCCAGGCGTCTGGCGGGGACCTTCCGGACTGGACGCATCGATGGGGCCATGAGTCGTGTTTCCCTTCTCGGGCACAACCTCGCAGTGGCCGGAGTCTATGACAGCCCCGCAGGGCTGACCGGCCCGCCGCCGGCCGAGGAGTCGGTCGGCGACGGGCCGCAGGGATCGGGTACGCCTACCAGGTCGTCAGGCCGAGGCCGATCGTCTTGGTCAGGGTGGCGTTGTCGTCGTCGCCGTCGAGGGACCAGATCATGGCACCGGCCAGGCCGGCACGTCGGATGTAGAGCGTCTTCTGCAACACCACCGCCGGGTCGTCGTACGTCCACAACGTCGTACCGTCGAACAACCAGGCGTGTCCGGCGCGCAGGTCGCGGTGCACGGTGTAGCCGTTGCCGGCCAGCGTCCTGAGCTTCTTGTAGTCCTCGTACCCGGCTTCGAAAGTGGCCGGCGCGGGCCCGGTGGCCGGCTGGAACAGGCCGTTGCCGCCGCCGGTGATGCCGGTCCAGCCGCGACCGTAGTAGGGGATGCCGAGCACGAGCTTGCCCCGTGGCGCGCCACGGGTGATCCACCCGTCGATGGCCACCTCGACGGAGAAGTCCGGGTTGTCGGGTGCGCCCGCCGGGACGCGAAGCGCCGACTGCTGGTTGGCCCGCGCGTCCCAGCCGCCGTGGAAGTCGTACCCCTGCACGGTGGCGAAGTCCAGGTACTTGAAGATCTTGCGGCCCTCGTAGCCGGCGTCCATGGTGGCCGGGCTGGCCGGCAGGAACGCGGTCAGCGGGTGGTGCGCGCGGGTCGTGCGCCCGTACGCGTCGAGTTGCCGGCGGAACTCGGCAAGCAGTTTCGTGAAGTTCTCCCGGTCCTCCGGGCGGATGACGTTGCCGGGCTCACCCTCGGAGCCGGGCCACTCCCAGTCGAGGTCGATGCCGTCGAAGACACCGGCTGCGGCGCCCGGGGTGCTGCCCGGGAGGTTGCCCTTGAGATAGAGGTCGATGCAGGACGCGACGAACGCCTTGCGGGAGGCGTCGGTGCGGGCCGCGTTCGAGAAGTACGTCGACCAACTCCAACCGCCCAGCGAGATCAGCACCTGCAGCTTGGGGTGCCTGGCCTTGAGCTTGGCGAGCTGGTTGAAGTTGCCGTTGAGCGCCTGGCCGGGGGCGTCGGCGACACCGTCGACGCTCTCCTCGGCCGGGACGGGCCGCTGGTAGTCGGCCCAGGCGTCGCCCTCGCCCGGCCCACCGTCCACGAAGCAGCGGCCGTCCTCGCTGACGTTGCCGAAGGCGTAGTTGAGGTGGGTGAGGCGGCTCGCCGCTCCGGAGGTGTCGAGTTTCTTGACCGGGAAGGCCCGGCCGTAGATGCCCCACTGGGTGAAGTAGCCGACCCGGTGGTAGCCACCGCGGTCCGCCTTTCCACCCGCGTTCGCGGCGGCCGGTGGGGCGGCGGTGACCAGCATCGTCGCCAGGGCGACGACGGCGGTGAGACGGCGGTGACGGAATGGTCGCATCGGCACACTCCCACGAGACATCAGACAGAATTAGTAAAGAGAGTTATCTGATTGATGAAGTTAAGCCGGTCACCGTCCGGGGTCAAGAGCCGCCAGCCACATGGGGGATTGTGACGGCGTTACCGGATGGTAACGATGTTGTGCCATGGACTCCGCCGTGACTCTGATCGGACTGCCCGTCGCCCTCGGCATCATCATGCTCGGTCTCGGTCTCGGACTGACCATGGCGGACTTCCGCCGGGTGGCCCACCATCCACGAGCCGCCGTCATCGCCCTGGTCTGTCAGGTGCTGGTGCTGCCGGCGCTCTGCTTCTGCCTCGTGCTCGCCTTCGACCTCGCACCCGAGTTGGCCGTCGGCATGATGCTGCTGGCCGCCTCGCCGGGCGGCACCACGGCCAACCTCTACAGCCACCTGTTCGGCGGCCACGTGGCCCTGAACATCACCCTGACCGCCATCAACTCGGTGCTCGCCGTGTTCACCCTGCCGATCCTGGTCAACCTGTCGGCGGCGTACTTCCTGCCCGACGGGCGCAGTATCGGCCTGCAGTTCGACAAGGTGCTGCAGGTCTTCGCCATCGTGCTGGTCCCGGTCGCGATCGGCATGCTCATCCGGGCACGGATGCCGCACGTGGCCGAGCGGCTGAACCGCCCGGTCCGGATCCTGTCCGTCGTCGTCCTCGTCGCGGTGATCGCCGGTGCCGTGCTCGGCGAGCGGGAGAACATCGCCGACTACTTCGTCTCGGTCGGCCTGGCCGTGCTCGCCTTCAACCTGCTCAGCCTCGCCATCGGGTACGGGGTGCCGCGCCTCGCCGGTGTGGACCGCAGCGCCGCGACGGCCGCCGGATTCGAGATCGGCATCCACAACAGCACGCTGGCCATCACCATCGCGCTCAGCCCGGCGCTGCTCAACAGCACTCAGATGGCGATCCCGGGCGCCGTCTACGGCATCGTCATGTTCTTCACCGCGGCGGCCTTCGGTTACCTGGTGACCCGCGCCCGCACCCGGTCCGCCGCGACACTGACCCCCTGACCGGCAGTGCCCTGTCGCCGCTGACGGCTACGGTCAGCGGCGACAGGGCGGGTGGTCGACGTCAGCCGACCTGGTTGTTGTCCTTCTGCTCGCCCCAGCCGTGCCAGCGGTCGATCTCGATCAGGGCGCTGACCCGGGCGCGCTCCCGCCGTGGGTACGCGTTGCCCGTGTAGTGCTTCGACAGCCGGTCGATGTCCGCGAGACCCTCGTCGGGGCGCAGTTCGGTGACGTGCCCGATGATGCTGACGTGGGTGTACCAGCCAGCCTCGTCGAGCACGGTGAGCGACACCCGGGGGTCGTTGCGGACGTGCTCCAGCCGGCGGCGGCTCTCGTCCATGTTCACCAGGATCCGGCCGTCCTCCCACAGGTACCAGGTGGCGGCGGAGACCGGCTGGCCACCGTTGCGCAGGGTGGTGATGACGGCGGGGTTCGGCTTCTGGAGCATGGCGACCGCGGCCTCGGGAAGCGGTGGCTTGGACATGAAGTCTCCTCGTCGCGACAACGTTTACCCCTGCACGTTACGCACCCGCCGCCCCGATCGCGCTCGGATCGTGATCAGGGCGTGGCGCACCCGGCTGCCGGAGCGACGCCGGCGGCGACGAAGATGTGGTCATGAGCAATTCCGCACTGCCCAGGCGTGTCGTCGTCACCGGGGCCGCCGGCAAGCTCGGCCGAGCCGTGGTCACCCACCTGCGCGCCGTCGGCGTCGACGTGTTGGCGGTTGACCGCGCCGGTGGGCGCGACCCGCGCGACGTGAACGGCGAGTTCCTGCTGGCCGACCTGACCGACTACGGGCAGGTGGTGGAGGCGTTCACCGGAGGTGCCGACGAGCACGCGGGCGGCGTCGACGCGATCGTGCACCTGGCGGCGGTGCCGGCCCCCGGGCTGATGTCCAACGCGACCACCTTCGCGAACAACTCCGCCGCGACGTACAACGTGTTCGCCGCCGCCCGGGCCGCCGGCATCAAACGGGTCGTGTGGGCGTCCAGCGAGACGGTGCTCGGCCTGCCGTTCGACACCCCGCCGCCGTACGCGCCGGTCGACGAGGAGTACGCGCCCCGGCCCGAGTCGACGTACTCGCTCAACAAGGCACTGGAGGAGGAAATGGCCCGGCACTTCTGCCGATGGGACCCGGAGCTGGTCACGGTGGGTCTGCG
Source organism: Micromonospora sp. NBRC 107095 (assembly GCF_030269705.1). NCBI lineage: Bacteria > Bacillati > Actinomycetota > Actinomycetes > Micromonosporales > Micromonosporaceae > Micromonospora > Micromonospora sp. NBRC 107095. The sequence continues at coordinate 14,515 of NZ_BSTU01000004.1, read as the reverse complement.
CTTCTCCAACGTGATGGACGTCGAGGACTACGCGCCGTTCCCCACCTTCGACGCCGACCCGCAACTGCGCCGGTGGAACCTGTGGGGCTACATCGACGCCCGCGACGGAGCCCAGGCCGTCGAGCGGGCGCTCGCGTACGACCAACCCGGCGCCGACGTGTTCATCATCGCCAACGCCGACACCGTCATGACCCGCTCCAGCGCCAGCCTGATGGCCGAGGTCTACCCGGACGTCGAGATCCGCAAGGCGCTGGGCGAGCACGAGACCCTGCTCAGCATCGACAAGGCCCGCCGGGTGCTGGGCTACGAGCCGCAGCACTCCTGGCGGGACCACGTCGACGCGGCGTAGGTCAGCGCGCCGCCTGGTAGGCGCGACCGACGGCGGTGGCCGTGCCGCCGGTGCGGAACAGCCCGGTCTGGTCCTTGTCGGTGGCGGGCAGGCCGAACCACGCGTACCGCTGTAGCCAGGACAGCCCACCCAGCATCTTCGTCGCCGCGGTGAGGAACGCGGCCTGTTGTGCCTGGGTGGGGAAGCGGACTCCGTTGGAGAAGTCGATCAGGGCGAACTCGGTGAGCCAGACCGGCAGGTCGTAGCGGTCGTGCACGGCCTGGAGGTACGACCTGAGCTGGTTGACCGCGTTGGCGGTGGTGAAGTCGCCGCCGTACCAGTGCAGGGCGATGAAGTCGACGCGGTAGCCGCGCTGCTTCGCCCCGGCCATGAACCGGTCGAGCCACTCGCCCGGCCGGTCGCCGCCCCAGGCCACCGCCGGGCTGCCCAGCGGCAGGCCGGTGGCCTGCAACCGCGGCCACAGCTCCAACGCCTGCTCGACTGTCATCTCGGCCTGGCCCTTCAGGTCCGGCTCGTTGAAGCCGAGCAGGTAACGGCCGTTCTGCGTGGCCTGTTGCAGGTTGCTCGCGGTCACGCTCTTCGCCCCCCAGATCATCGGGACGAACTCGGTGCCCTGCGGGCTGGTGACGCCCTGGTGCTTCACGTCCCAGGTGTAGTACCAGCTCGCCCCGGAGTCGGCCAGCGCCTGGCTGACACCGTCGAAGGTCCACACCCCGACGCCCTTGCGCTTCGAGGTCACCGCCGGGGCCGCCGGGACCACCGGACGCCCGGTTGTCGGCCGCACCGCCGGCGTCGGGGTCGGCGTCGCGCCCGCCGGGCTCGCCGTGGCGGTGGGTGCGCTCGTCCTGGGCGCGCCGGGCGGCGAACTCGGGGACGTGGACGCGTCGAGGGCCTGGGTCGCCGCCGGGGCCGGCGTCGGCCCGGTCGGCTGCACCACGACGATCACACCGGTCACCAGTACGGCGACCACGGCGGCCACCAGGAGCGGCCACAGCAGCCGCCGCGCGCCGACCGGGAGGCGGCCGAGCGTCCCGCGTCGGGGTTCCGCGTGGACGCCTCGTCTTCCCCTCGCGGCGTCCGCTTCACCCGGGCCGGTTGCGTGCATCGTCTCGACTCCCTCACCTGGTCGTACCGCTACCTGACGGGGGCGATGACGGACACTGCGCCACCTGCCTCCCCTCAGGAGACTGGCCGGCCGGACCGGGATAACGATTTCCGCGGCTGATGGTGCCCGGGAACGCTGTCCCCGGGCGCGCTGCTGGCCGCTACCACCCGGCCTGTGCGGTCAGGGTCTGTCGCAGGTACGTCTTCGGCCGGGACCCCACTGTCGAGCCGACCACCTCGCCCTGACGGAACACCAGCAGCGTGGGGAGGGACATCACCCGGTAGCTACGGGTCGCCACCGGGTTCTCGTCGGAGTTGAGCTTCGCCACGACCATCCGGTCACCGAACTCCTGGGCCAGTTCGACGAGGCTCTTCTCGATGGCCTTGCAGGGCGGGCACCAGTCCGCCCAGAAGTCGACGACCACGGGCCGGTCGCTGGCCAGCACCAGCTCCGCGAACGTGTCGTCGGTCACGGTGACCAGCGAACCTACTTCCGACTTCTGAGACATGTCTTCTCCCGGTGGGCGATCGCGTGGGTGAGTTGACCGTGCAGTTGGTGGCGCACCGCGCCGAGCCGGTCGATGACGGCGTCGACCTCGGCGATCTTGCGCCGCAGTACCACCACCGAGTCCGGGCAGACGTCGCCGGAGCTGTTGCCGGCCCGCAGGCAGGCGACGAACGGACGGACATCGTCGAGGCCGAAGCCGACGTCGAGCAGTGCCCGGATCTCCCGTACGACGCGCAGCTCCGCCTCGTCGTAGATGCGGTAGCCGCTGGCGGAGCGCTGCGCCCGTACCAACCCGTGCGCCTCGTAGTAGCGCAGCGTGCGAGGGCTCGTGCCGGCCCGCTCAGCCAACTCGCCAATGAGCATCTGACCTCCTCCATCGGCCCGTCGCGACCACGCTAAACCTTGTCGTCGGCGTCAAGGCAAGCACCGGGCGAGGCGCGGTCAGCAGTCAGAAACGCCCCTTATGAGGGCACGCCGGCGGGACGGGCGAGGCTCGTCACCGACGCAGGGTCGTCGACGGCGACTCGCCGAACCGGCTCCGGTACTCGGTCGCGAACCGGCCGAGGTGCACGAAGCCGTGTTGCAGAGCGACAGTCGTCACGGAGACCCCCGGTGCGGCCGCGCGGAGCGTGCGGTGCGCCGCGTCGAGCCGGCAGGTCCGCAGGTACGCGGTCGGGGTGGTCTGCAACTCACGGCGGAAACAGTCCTGCAGCGTTCGTACGCTCACCCGCAGCGCTTCGGCGACGTCACCGACGGTCAGCGCCTCGCCGTGGTGTTCGGAGATCAGCGCGCAGGCCCGGCGGACGAGACGCCCGGGGCGGGCGTGCTGGTCCGGTTCGGCGAGCAGGTGGGAGTGGCTGTGCCGGTGGGCCAGCAACAGCTTGCCGATGAGCCCCTGCTCGAAACGGGCGGCGACCTGCGGGTGGTCGAACAGGGACGCGTCCGCCGGCTGTGACAGCTCGTCGGCGAGGAACGCCACCCCGCGCGCCCACGCCTGCGCGGTCGGCGTGCTCATGAGCATGCCGACGTCCAGGCGGACCGGCTCGTCCACCGGCCGGCCCAGCAGGCGGGCGAGTTCCCGGTCGACGGCGTGCCGGTCGGCGTAGAAGATCCGGTGGGGAGAGCCCTCGGACCACCGCATGTCCGAGGCGTCGTACGGGGACAGGACCGAGGCGACGTCGGGGGTCGAGGTGACGGTCTGACCGGCGTGCCGGATCAGCGTGCTGCCGGCGCTGGGGATCTGGACGAGGTAGAAGGTCTCCAGCGCGGGCGGTTGAATGCGGACCGCCTGCCCGTAGTCGAGGTCGATGACACCCACCCCGCCCGCTCGGCGAGCCGCCATCCGCAGGCGCACGCTGCGGACGCCCGCCTGCGGGGTGAGCCGGTGTGGACAGAAGACCCGGCCCACCTCGGCGCGCGCCCGGTCGACGTCGTCCGTCCGGACCGTCACCGCATCCATTCGACACCTCCCCGGGCGTCCTGTCGCGCTGACCGTAAGGCGTGCGCGGGCCGGAACAGTCCGGAAAGCCGTCGACCCGACAGCAGGAGGGTTCGGCCGCGTACCGCGGACAGCGCCCGCGTCGCGCGGATAGCGACAGTCCCGGCGTGCTCGCTAGCGTGCGAGCACCGCGGGCCGGGTCAGCGTCGGCGCGGGTTTCCGGCACTGCTTCACGTCGCAGGGTTCACGTCGCAGGGTTCACGTCGTTTGGAGGAGACCATGAGGATTGCTGTCGTCGGTGCCGGATTCGCCGGTGTGAGCGCAGCGAAGGTGCTGCGACAGAGCGGATTCGACGTCACCGTGTTCGAGCGCGCGCCCGACGTCGGCGGGGTGTGGAGCCGTACCCGGCGGTACCCCGGTCTGACCACCCAGAACGACAAGGGCACCTACCACCTCTCCGACCTGCCGATGCCCGCCCACTACCCGCAGTGGCCCTCCGGCGAGCAGGTCCAGCGGTACCTGGAGACCTACGTGGAGAAGTTCGGGCTGGCCAGTGCGCTGCGCCTGTCCACGGAGGTCGTCTCCGCCGAACTCGTCAACGACGAGACCGGGTGGCTGGTCACGTCCCGGCCGACCGGCGTCCAGGAGCCGTTGACGGTGCAACGGTACGACCACCTCATCGTCGCCAACGGCATCTTCTCCGACCCGCTCGTGCCGTCCTTCGATGGCCAGGAGGCCTTCGCCGCCGCCGGAGGGCGCGTACTGGCGACGGGGGAGTTCCCCGACGTCGAGGCGGCCCGGGGTCAGCACGTCCTGGTGGTCGGGTACGGCAAGTCGGCCTGCGACGTGGCGGTCCCGGTGAGCGAGGTCGCCGCCCAGACCCACGTGGTGGCCCGGGAACTGCTCTGGAAGATGCCCCGCAAGCTCGGTGGGGCGCTCAACTACAAGTACCTGTTGCTCACCCGGATGGGTGAGGCACTCTTCCGCTACCTGCACCTGAAGGGCTTCGAGCGGTTCCTGCACGGCCCGGGGAACGGCCTGCGGCAGCGCATGGTCACCAGCGTCGGCTCGGTCGCGACCCGGCAGTTCAAGCTGCGCGAGCTGGGCCTGGTGCCCAACGGCAGCTTCGAGGACATCGCCCGCAGCACGGTCAGCCTCGCCACCGAGGGCTTCTTCGAGCGGGTCACCGACGGCCGCATCGTCGTGCACCGGGATCAGGTGATCACCGAGTTGCTGGTCGATGACGGTGGCCGGCCCACCGCCCGCCTGGCCGACGGCACGGTGCTCCCCGCCGACCTGGTGATCTGTGGCACCGGCTTCCGCCAGCGCGTGCCGTTCCTCGACGACGCGGTGCACGCCCGGTTGCAGGACGACGCCGGCAACTTCATGCTCTACCGGCAGATCCTGCCGCTCGGCGTGCCGCGGCTGACGTTCGCCGGCTACAACTCGTCGTTCTTCAGCCCGCTCAGCGCGGAGATGGCGGCGGTCTGGACGGCCGCGTACCTGCGGGGTGGGATCACCCTGCCACCCGAGGACCGGATGCGTGACGAGGTGCGCGCCCGACTGGCCTGGATGACGGCACGCACCAACGGACGGCACGCTCGCGGCACGAACATCATCCCGTTCTCGATGCACAACATCGACGAGGTGCTCGACGAACTGGGGCTCAACCTCGGCTCGCTGACCCGGGCCCGGCAGTGGCTGTTCCCGGTCGACCCGGGCTCGTACCGCGGGGTGACGGAGCAGATGATCCGGCGTACCGCCGACCCGGTATCCGCCATCAGCGACGACAGCCCGATAAAGATGGATAAAGTGCGCAGATAGGGGATCAGGCGGGACTGGTCGGTGAGGAGGCTCGGGGGCGATGGCAGCGGAACAGGGCCACCACCGCGCTGCGTCCGTGCCGGCTGCCCCGGCCGGCTGAGCTGCCCCGCCGTCCGTGCTGACCCGCACCGAGTTCTTTCGTGGGCTCGGGGACAGCAGGAGCCCGCGCTCGGCGACCGTCCTGGAACTGCTGTTCGACATCGTCTACGTCTTCGCGCTGGCCCGCCTCGCCGGGCGGGTCGCGGACGACCTGACCATCGTCCGGCAGACGCTGCTCTCCGAGGCGGGCCAGACCGTCCTCTTCTTCACCGCGATGTGGATGATCTGGTCGCTCAACGCCCTGCTGGCGAGCACCTACGACCCTCGCCGCCCCGACCTGCAGGTCGTCCTGCTGGCGACGATGTTCGGCACGCTGGTGCTGGCTGTCACGTTGCCACAGGCCTTCGGCCAACGCGGCGTCGTCTTCGCCTGCACCTACGTGGTCATCCAGGTGGGCCGGCCGCTCTTCCTGACGGTCGCCCTGCGCGGTCACGCGGGCCGAGGGTTCGCGGTCCGGGTGCTCGCCTGGCACCTGGCGTCCAGCGTGCTGTGGATCAGTGGCGGCATCAGCGGTGGTCTCGGTCGGGGTGTCTTCTGGACACTCGCTCTCGCCATCGAGCTGATCGGCGCCGCCACCACCTACGCCCTGCCCCGCATGGGCAGGAAACAGCTCACCACCTCGGGGGTCACCGTCTCGCAGGAGCATCTCGCCGAGCGGTACAACCAGTTCTTCATGATCGCTCTCGCCGAGGTGGTGCTCGAATCCGGCGCCGCGGTCAGCTTCCCCGGCTTCTCGACCGCGGGGACGATCACCCTCGTCGCCTCGTTCGTGGCGGTCGTCTCGTTCTGGCGGATCTACTTCTATCACGTCAGGTCCGGCCGTGCCGCGTCCCCGAGCGGGGAGGGGATCCAGCTGTCCCGGTGGGCGAGCTACAGCCTGCTGTTGATCGTCGGCGGCATCATCTGCACCGCCGTCGGCTTCGGGCAGATCATCGAGGATCCGCACCCGCCGATCGACTGGGCGCTGGTGGCCATCGTCTTCGGCGGTCCGGTGCTGTTCCTGATCGGTCGTAGCTTCCTGGAGAGGGAGAGCCGGAACGCACCGCGGTGTCGGGCGCTGTACTACGGTGCGCTGGCGATGGTCGTGGCGGCCCCCGTGATGGTGCTGCTCCCGCCGGTCGCGGTGGCTGCCGTGGCGGCGTTGATCCTGGCCGGCATCACCGTGTACGACCAGCAGGCCCATAAGCGGGGGGCGGAGACCAACCCGACGCTGTGAGGATCGGTTGCGGGTCGCCGCCCACGTTACGTATGGTCGTCGGGCACGCCGTCGAGCGGGAAGGAGGTCAGAACAATGTCCGATGTTCTGCGCCCCCTCCGCGCTCCGGCGTCCGCGCGGATCTGACCCGGGGCGCTCGCTTCCCGGAGGACCAACCCATGACTGATCTGGTCATTCGTCCGCTCGTCGCGGGCGAGGAAAATCTGTTCGACTCCATGCCCGATCCGCTGCCCCAGCTGCGCCAGGTCGGGTACGCCGACGGGGTGGCTGGCGGCGGCTACCGGCCCGAGACCACCTGGGTCGCGTTGCGCGCCGGGCGGTTGGTGGGCCGGGCCGCCTGGCTCCTGCCGCCGGGTGCGGTCGGTGCCCCCTGGCTGGACCGGTTCGATCTGGACGCCGAGCCGGAGGTGGGTGCCGAGCTGTTGCGCGCCGCCCACGAGGCGCTGGGTGGTCCCGGTCTCTACTACGCCGCGCTGCCGGCGCACTGGCGGCGTCGGCCGGAGGTGTTGGCCGTGGTGCGCGCACCGATGGCGGCCGCCCGGCTGGCCGGGCTGGTCGAGCGGGGGGAGCGGATCCGGTGCTCCTGGACGGGCCCCCCGTTGCCGGCGTCCTCCGGGCGCTACGACTTCCGGCCGCCCGCCGACGTGGCGGAAATCAACGCGCTGGTAGCCAGGATCGTCGAGCCGGACGTGCTGACCGGCGTCGAGATCGCGCGGGTGGTTGCCGGTGTCGACCTCGCCACCGACCCGGTGGCCTGGCTGGGCGACGCCACCGAGGAATGGCGCGTCGCCCTGGCGGCCGGCGACCCGGTCGGGTTGGTCGGCACCGCCGGAGATGCCTGCTACCCCCTGCTCGCCTATCTCGGCCTGCTCGACGAGGCGGCCCGGCCCGAGCTGCTGGCCGAGGCGGTGCGGGTGCTGGCCGCCGGTGGTGCCCGCGAGGTCATCGCCGATGTGGAGTCGCACCGGGTGAGGGTGCTTGCGGAGTTGGAGCGGACCGGCTTCCGGCAGTTGCGTTCCCGGGTCGCCTTCGCGCCGGCGGACAGTCAGGAATAGCTGACCGGGTGCGCCCGGTCACCCGGGCGCACCCCTCAGCCGGCGCGGACCCCGTCAGCTGTCAGCATCTGGACATGCCGGAGATCATCGCCCTTCTCCTCGGCGGGTTGGCGCTGGTCGTGGCGGCGGTCGCCGGGCTCTACCTCTGGCCGGTGGGCCGCCGTGCGCTGTCGGGCGCGCCGGCCCGACCGCTTGACTTCGACACGGCCATCCGTGCCGCCGAGGCCACCATCGCCGCCGAGGCGGCCGATCCGGAGATTCGGCCCGAGTCGCGCAGTCGCCTGCTGAGCCACGGTTCCCGTACCGACCGGGCCGTGCTGTTGCTGCACGGATACACCCTCGCGCCGGACCAGTACGCGGGTTTGGCCGAGGCGTTCTTCGACAGTGGGTACAACGTCTGGATCCCGCGGGCCCCCCAGCACGGCACCGTCGACCGGCGGGCCCACCACCGGGTCCAGGCCGGTGAGCTGACGACGTACGCCGCGCAGGGTTGGGCCGTCGCGGCGGCCCTCGGCGACGAGGTGGGCGTCGTCGGGATCTCCGGCGGTGCCGTGCTGGCCACCTGGCTTGCGCAGGTGCCCGGCAACGTCGTACGGCACCTGTTGTTGCTGTCGCCGTTCTTCGGCCCGAACCCGCGACAGGCACCGGCCTACGCGGTCAAACCGCTCATCGTGCTGTACGGACGCCACGTCCTGCGGGACCGCGTCACGTCGCGCGGATACTCCCTCGCCGCCGTCACCCAGTACCTGACGATCGCCCGTACCCTGCCGAATCCGCCCCGGCGGACCGGTCTGCGGACCGCAGCTGTCGCGATCAGCCCGCTCGACGCCGTGGTGGACCTCCGGGCGGCGGTGCACCTGCCGCGCCGGATCGCCGACGCGAACGCGATACCGCTGCGGGTGTGCACCCTGCCAAAGGAGTTGGGGGTCGAGCACAACACCCTCAATCTCGGCGTCGACGGCGACGAGTGGCGACGGCGGTACGTCGCGCTCTACGAGGGCGACCCGGCGCCGTTGAACACCGCCGGGGCGTAGCCGGCGGGCTTGTCGCCGATGCCGAGGCCGGGGCTCACCACCCAGGACTGGTACTGCGGGGTGAACATGCCGTAGAGCAGCGGCAGCTTCGGAGCGCTCGCCTCGTCGAGCCGACGTCGGGCGTCGGCCGGGATCTCGAAGTCGAGCGCGCCGAGGTTGCTGGCGAGCTGTTCGGGGCCGCTGGCCCCGATGACCACCGACCCGACGGCGGGCTGGGTGGCCACCCAGTTGATCGCCACCTGCGCCATGCTGCGCCCGAGATCGGCGGCCACGCTCTCCAGCGTCTCGATCACCTGCCAGTCGTTGGGGCTGATCTCCCGACCCGCGGCGTCGGGGTTCGTCAGGCGGCCGGCCCCGCTCATGCCCTCGGCGGTCCGCCGGTACTTGCCGCTGAGCAGCCCTCCGCCGATGGGGCTCCACGCGGTGAGCCCCATGCCCAGGCTCTGCGCCATCGTCACGTGCTCCGCCTCGATGTCCCGGGTGACGAGCGAGTACGGCAACTGCACGTTGACCATCGGGGCCAGCCCGTGCGCCTCGGCGTAGCTCTGCGCCCGGGCCGCGTACCAGGCCGGGACGTCGGACAGCCCGGCGTACCGGATCTTGCCGGAGCGCACCAGGTCGTCGAAGGTGTGCACGACCTCCTCGACCGGGGTGATCCGGTCCCAGGTGTGCAGCAGGTACAGGTCGATGTAGTCGGTGCCGAGCCGGCGCAGCGACGCCTCCACGGCCCGCATGATGTGCTTGCGACCGTTGCCGCTGGCGTTCGGGTCGGACGGGTCGACGGTGTTGGTGGCCTTGCTGGTGAGCACGAGCCGCTCACGTACGCCGGCCCGCTCGATCAGGCGGCCGAGGATCTTCTCGCTCTCGCCGGCGGTGTAGAAGTCCGCCGTGTCGATGAAGTTCCCGCCCGCCTCCAGGTACTGCCGGAAGATCGGTTCGGCCTCCTGTTCGGTTCTGCCGTACGCGGCGTGGAACCCGTCGACGCCGAAGTTCATGGTGCCCAGTGCCAGCCGGCTCACCCGCAGACCGGACCGCCCGAGCAGGTAGTAGTGGTTCATGGTGGTGCCTTTCCGATCGTGGTGTCGGCCCGCTGTGGGCCGCGTGTTCCAGACTTTTGCTCGGCAAAAATGGACCTGCAAGTCCAAAAGGCGAGCTAGGGTCGGACCCGCACCCCAGACCAGGAGGTCCCATGACACGGGCGTTGACCCGCAAGGGCGAGGCGACCCGGGCCCGCATCGTCGCCGGCGCGGCCGCCGAGATCCGCGAGCGCGGCGTCGACGAGGTACGCCTCGAAGATGTGATGGCCCACACCGGCACCAGCAAGGGGCAGCTCTTCCACTACTTCCCGGACGGGAAGGAGGGGCTCCTGCTCGCGGTGGCGCAGCACGAGGCGGACCAGGTGCTCCTCGACCAGGAGCCGATGCTGAGCAACCTGACGACCTGGCCGGCCTGGCTCGCCTGGCGGGACCGGCTGATCGAGCGGTACCAGGCGCAGGGGGTGAAGTGCCCCCTCAACGGTCTGCTCGGCCAGACCGGCCGGCGGGCGCCCGGCGCGCAGGCGATCGTGACCGGGCTGATGTGGCGCTGGCAGAAGGCGATCACCGAGGGCATCCGGCACATGCAGTCGACCGGCGACATCGCCGGAGACCTCGACGCCGACCGGGCCGCCGCGGCGCTGCTCGCCGGCATCCAGGGCGGTGTGCTTCTGCTGCTCTCCACCGGGAAGATCGACCACCTCGAAGCCGTCCTCGACCTCACCATCGACTCGCTTCGGGCAGGTGCTCGAACGGCCTGATCGTGTCAGGATCTGCTCGTCCGGCCGACGGGGTCGGGGAAGGGCGGTCGATCATGTCAGCCGGGGCCGCCGAACGGTCAGCTAGTCTCTGACGCGAGTTGCCGGAGACAGGGAGCAGACGTGGCAGGTGACGACGACATCTCCGGGTGAGCACCCGGACCGGCCGCCGACGGGCGCGTGATCGCGCCGCCGTCGTCGCGGCCCCCGTCGTCATGTCCTGCTCCCACCGGGTGCCCGTGTGCGCGCCCGAATCGTCGTTCTCCGAGGTTCCCATGTCTGTTCGACCTGCTCTCATCGCCCAGGACCTGGTGCGGGTCCGCGGCGACCGCCGGGTGCTCGACGGCGTCTCCCTGACCGCCGCGCCCGGCCACCGGATCGGCCTGATCGGTGAGAACGGCACCGGCAAGACGACCCTGCTGCGGGTCCTGGCCGGTGTCGACGTACCCGACTCCGGCACCGTCACGAGCCCACCGGACGTCGGCTTCCTGCACCAGGAGCTGCCCTTCGGCCCATCCACGACCATCGCCGCGGTCCTCGACGACGCGCTGCGCGAGGCGCGTACCGACCTCGCCGAGCTGGACCGGATCGGCGTCGCGCTGGCCGATTCGCTACGGGACAGCGAGCAGCACGACCGGCTGCTGGCTGCGTACGGCGACGTTCTGGAGCGGGCGCAGGACCGCGACGCCTGGGACGCCGATCGGCGGGCCTGGACGGTCCTCGACGGCCTCGGCCTCGGCGCGCTGCCCCACGACCGGACGGTGGGCGCACTCTCCGGCGGGCAACGAGGCCGGCTCGCCCTCGCGGCGGTGCTGATCCGCCGGCCGGCCGCGCTGCTGCTCGACGAGCCCACCAACCACCTCGACGACGCGGCGGCAGCGTTCTGCGAGGACCAGCTGCGCGGCATGCCCGGGGTGGTAGTGGTGGCCAGTCACGACCGGGCCTTCCTGGACGCGGTCTGCACCGATCTCATCGACCTGGACCCGGCGGTCGACGGACCGGTCCGCTTCGGCGGCGGCTACACCGCCTACCTGGCGGCGAAGCGCGCCGAGGCGCAACGGTGGCGTCGGCGTTACGACGACGAGCAGGCGCTCCTCGCCGACCTTCGGGAGGCCGCCGCCGTGACCGGGCATCAGGTCGCGCACGGCCGCGGCCCGCGCGACAGCGAGAAGATGGGGTACGGGCACACCGCCGGCCGTGTACAGAACCAGATCTCCCGTCGCGTCCGCGACGCCACCCGCCGACTGGAGACGATCGAGCGTGACCCCGTTCCGGTGCCGTCGGAGCCGTTGCGCTTCCACACGAGCGTGCTCGCTGTCGGCGACAGCGACGAGGCCATCGTCACCGTGGACCGACTGGAGGTTCCCGGTCGACTGCGGGTGGCGCACTTGGAGATCAGGTCCCGCGATCGGCTGCTGGTGACCGGCCCCAACGGGGCGGGCAAGTCGACCCTGCTCGCGGTGCTCGCCGGCTCCCTGACCGGTGCCGGGGCGCTCTGGCGACGACCCGGTCTGCGGGTTGGCCTGCTCGCCCAGGACGGCGTCTTCGCGGACGCGCGGCGGACCGCCCGGCAGATCTTCGACGCGGCCGTCGGGCTGGGGCGGGCCGCTGCCCTACCACTGTCGTCGCTCGGCCTGCTCGCCCCGGCGGACCTCGACCGCCCGGTGGCCGACCTGTCGGTGGGGCAGCGCCGTCGGCTCGCCCTCGCGGTGCTCGTCGCCGACCCGCCGGAACTGCTCCTGCTCGACGAGCCCACCAACCACCTCTCGCCGACGCTCTGCGACGAACTGGAGGATGCCCTGGGTGCCGGCCCGGGCGCGATCGTCGTCGCCAGTCACGACCGCAGACTCCGCTCCCGCTGGCAGGGCCGCGACCTCACCATCCCGCCGCCCTGTCCACCCCCTGTTCCCGGCTCCCTGCGGCGGTGATCAAGAGGTTTGCGTCGACCCACTCGGCGTGTCGTGACGCGAAACTCTTGATCACCCGGGTGGGTGGGGTTCAGGTGGGAGGTGGGTGAGGTGGGTGGTGGCGTTGCGGGTTATGGCGGCAGCGAGCGCGACGGTCGCGGGCTGGACTCCGTTCTGCTGCTCCGCAGCGGCGATCCGGATCGACTGCGTCAGGTGCGCCCGCAGGTGCCCGGCGAGCAGACGGTGAAGCGGCGCCCCGGTGGCCGACCGCAGCGCCGCCAACTGCTCGGCGGTGACCATGCCCGGCATGTCGTGCCCCTTGTGCGGATTGGTCGTCGGCGCGCCGGCCTCGGCGAGTAGTCGACGGGCGTGGTCCAGGTCCGCGCGCTGGGCGGCCGCGACCTGCGCGGCCCTTCGCCGCCAGGCCGGGTCGGTGGTGCGCGCCGGCACCAGATCGAGTACGGGCAGCAGCCGTTCGGCCATGGCGGCGGTCAGTTGCAGCCACGCGATGTCGGTCGGGTTGAACGAACCCGCCGTACCCGACGGTGTCGGCGTGACTGTCGCCGGTGGCGTGGTAACGGGTGGTGTGCCGGCCGGCGCCCGGTGCCCGACACCGCAGCCCGCGACGAGCAGCACGGCGACGAGCAGGGCACCCGCCCTGGACTGGTGCATCCGACTCCCTCCCCACCCCGCTCTACCAGGTCCGACGCTCGTCGGACCGGAGGCGGCGGGCCCGGGGATGACCGGACCCGCCGCCGGGTGTGACCCGGTCGCTCAGATCGGTCGGCCGTCGTGACCGCACTTGATGACGGGACGGATGCAGTCCTGGACCCGACGGGCCAGCTCGGCCACCGGCCAGGCGTTGAAGAAGTCGCCGTGCATGGTGTAGCCCGGCCCGGAGGCCAACCGGAACCGCGACGGGTCACCGGTGACCGGGTACCGCAGCACCTGCCGCAACTTCGGCACGTGCACGGGGTGGGTGCTCGGGCAGGCCTGGTTCACCGGGTACGCCAGGTGGCTCTTGTGGTCCGGTGAGTCGAGGTCGCGGCCGTTCCAGCACTGCGGGAAGTCCAGGTACGACTCCAGCATCGTGCCGGACGGGCAGTTGACGAAGTCCTTCGACGGCGGCACGTGTCCGGCGTGCAGGCAGGACCAGCGGGCGATGCTGTCGTTCGGCCCGGTGGCCTTCGCGTTGCCGGCGACGAGCCGCAGCCCCTGCGGGAACGGCTGGGTGTTCGCGACGACGTCAGCGCGTACGCCCTCGCCCAGGTAGTAGAACGTGGCGATCGCCGGCTCCACCGCGACGTTGTCCCGGTACAGGGTCGGCACCCAATAGGACGAGACGTCCACCCGTGGATTGCAGGTGGTGGGGGAGTTGACCAGGTCGGGGAGCGTGGTGTTGGCGTTCGTCACGGTGCTGCCGAAGAAGCTGTGCATGTGCGAGGCCCCGGGCAGCCCGGGGAAGATGATCGGGTCGTCCGGCAACCGGTGGCTGTAGGTGCAGTCGGCGGGGAACTCGGCGACCCGGATGGCGTTGGCGCCGAAGTCAGCGCCGGCTCGGTCGGGGGCGGCGTCGGCCCGGTCGGTGGCGGAGACCAGGTACGTGCCGAGGAGCACCAGTAGTGCACCGATCGCCGTGGCGAGGCGCAGTCGGCGGGGCATGCCGGAGAGGGGTGCGGCCCTGTCCATCGTGTGACTCCTGTCGGGAGGACGGGTCAGGGACAGCTCCGGCGCCGCCGCCGAAGACAGCGGAGTGTGTCCTGGCCAGACATGGTGGTGGCTTGGTGAGCCCAAGAAGAGAGAGCGCTCTCTTGGTTCCAGCGTCACCCGTATGTCGACTCTTGTCAATACGTCCGGCAACTGATGGAAAATACGCCGAAGGGCCGGGCCCCGTGATGGGGTCCGGCCCTTCGGTTGTGTGCTGGTGTGTTGGTGTGCCGGTGTTGTGGGTCAGCTGGTGGCGTAGCCGCGGGTGGCGATCCAGTCGGCGAGGTGCTCGACGGTGACGTCGTAGGAGGCGGTGTCGGGGTTGGCGGAGTCGGCGATCTTCACCACGTTCCCACCGTCGCGGTAGCCGACGACGCTGATGTAGTGCCCGCCCTCGAAGGAGTGGATGGCACCGTCGGTGTCGGTGGTGGTGCCGGCGATGTTGGCGACCACGGCGCGGCCGTCGTCGACGGTGCGGACGA
>NZ_BSTU01000003.1:0-684221 GCF_030269705.1 Micromonospora sp. NBRC 107095 | reverse complement strand
TACGGCGGTCATGGCGGAGGGGAAACGCCCGGTTACATTCCGAACCCGGAAGCTAAGCCCTCCAGCGCCGATGGTACTGCACTCGTGAGGGTGTGGGAGAGTAGGACGCCGCCGGACAAACTTCCAGTTAAGGCCACCCCAATGGGGTGGCCTTAACTGCGTTTACTCGTTTCCGGTGAGCTGGGCGCCGACGGGTGCGGGTCAGTTCCGGGTCTGCATGCCGTCGCGGAGATCGCGCAGCAGGTCGCCGGCGTCGTTGACCGACCGGCCCGGGAACATCGCCATGACCACGCTGCCGTGGTCGGCCCAACCGCAGACCGCGAAGTCCCCTCCCTCGCCGCTGGTGCTGCCACACTTCAGCACGCCGCCGAGGTCGCCCGCGGGCAGCTCGCGCAGACCGTTCACCGCACCGGTCTCGTCCGACATCAGGCGGAAGAGGCTGTCCAGGTCCCGTTCCGGCTGCCAGAGCAGTGTGGTGCCGCCGAAGATGAGCACCGAGCGCTTCTCGTCGGCCGGGTCGCGGTAGACGGTGCCGAAACTGCGGTCCAGCTCGATGTTCGCCGCCAGGCCGCTGCGCAGATAGTCGGCGGTGCTCTTCGCCCGCTCGCTGTCGTCGCGGGTCAGACCCACCACCTGATCGGGTGACGTCAGTTGGGTGTCCTTCTGCTGCGCCACCCGCCACCCAGCGACACCGAGCACCCCGGCACCGGCGAGACCGACCACCAGTGCGGCCCCCCAAGCGATCTTGCGGCGGCGGGACCAGCCACCGGATCGCTCGTCGGGGTCGCCTCCGGAGTCGCGGGTGCTCAGCTGGATCGGCTCTTCGGTCAGCTCGACCGGCTCACGGCCGCCGTCGAGCGACCGCTGGGTGAGATGTGCGTCGGACATAGCCGACACCGTACGCGAACGGCAGGTGGCGCACGTCAGGTCTGCGGAAGCGCTCCGTAGACTTGTCCGGTGACCGAGAGACTGGATGCCCGACGCCCCGACGCCCCGACCCTTGCCGGCCAGTATCAGCCCGGTGAGGTAGAGCAGCGACGGTACGAGCAGTGGGTAGCCGGCGGGCACTTCCGGGCCTCCGCCGACAGCGACAAGCCCCCCTTCACCATCGTCATCCCGCCGCCGAACGTCACCGGCTCGCTGCACATGGGTCACGCGTTCGAGCACACGCTGATGGACGCGTTGACCCGTCGCAAGCGGATGCAGGGCTTCGAGGCGCTGTGGCTGCCCGGCATGGACCACGCCGGCATCGCCACCCAGAACCTGGTCGAGCGTCAGCTCGCCGCCGAGGGGCTGTCCCGACACGACCTCGGTCGGGAGAAGTTCGTCGAGCGGGTCTGGCAGTGGAAGGCCGAGTCCGGTGGGGCCATCCTCGGTCAGATGCGCCGCCTCGGCGACTCCGTCGACTGGGACCGCGAGCGCTTCACCATGGACGAGGGGTTGAGCCGCGCCGTCCAGACCATCTTCAAGAAGCTGTTCGACGACGGCCTCATCTACCGGGCCAACCGGATCATCAACTGGTGTCCGCGGTGCCTCACGGCGCTCTCCGACATCGAGGTCGAGCACACCGACGACGACGGCGAGCTGATCTCGATCCGCTACAGCGACGAGGTCGTGGTGGCCACCACCCGGGCCGAGACGATGCTCGGCGACACCGCCGTGGCGGTGCACCCCGACGACGAGCGCTACCAGCACCTGATCGGCACCGAGGTCGAGCTGCCGCTGACCGGCCGCCGGATCCCGATCGTCGCGGACGCGCACGTCGACCCGTCCTTCGGCACCGGCATGGTCAAGGTGACCCCGGCCCACGACCCGAACGACTTCGAGATCGGCCAGCGGCACGACCTGCCCGCGCTGACCGTGATGGACGAGCGGGGTGTGATCACCGTGCCCGGCCCGTTCGAGGGGCTGGACCGGTTCGAGGCGCGCCCCGCGATCGTGGCAGCGCTGCGGGAGCAGGGCCGGATCGTCGCCGAGAAGCGCCCGTACGTGCACGCCGTCGGGCACTGCTCGCGCTGCAAGACCACCGTCGAGCCGCGGCTGTCGCTGCAGTGGTTCGTCAACACCGCTCCGCTGGCCCAGGCCGCCGGTGACGCGGTGCGCGACGGCCGGGTCCGCATCGAGCCGGCCGAGTTGGCCAAGCGTTACTTCGCCTGGGTCGACAACATGCACGACTGGTGCATATCCCGCCAGCTGTGGTGGGGGCACCGCATCCCGGTCTGGTACGGCCCGGCCGGCGAGATCGTCTGCGTCGGCCCGGACGAGGCGCCGCCGACCGGTGCGGGCTGGCACCAGGACGAGGACGTCCTGGACACCTGGTTCTCCAGCGGCCTGTGGCCGTTCTCCACGCTGGGCTGGCCCGAGCAGACCCCGGACCTGGCGAAGTTCTACCCGACCAGCGTGCTGGTCACCGGGTACGACATCCTGTTCTTCTGGGTCGCCCGGATGATGATGTTCGGCCTCTACGCGATGGACGGCCGGCCGCCCTTCGACGTGGTCGCGCTGCACGGCATGGTGCGCGACCAGTTCGGCAAGAAGATGTCGAAGTCGTTCGGCAACGTGGTCGACCCGCTGGACTGGATCGACCGGTACGGCGCCGACGCCACCCGGTTCACCCTGGCCCGGGGCGCGAACCCCGGCCAGGACGTCCCGGTCAGCGAGGAGTGGTGCCAGGGTTCGCGCAACTTCTGCAACAAGCTCTGGAACGCCACCCGGTTCGCGCTGATGAACGGCGCACACACCACGGGTGACCTGCCCCCCACCGAGCAGCTCTCCACCGTCGACCGGTGGATCCTGTCCCGGTTGGCGCACGTCACCGCCGAGGTCGACGAGCAGTTCGAGGCGTACGAGTTCGCCAAGGTGTGCGACCTGCTGTACCACTTCGCGTGGGACGACGTCTGCGACTGGTACGTCGAGCTGAGCAAGCCGGTGCTCGCCGAGGGTGGCGAGCGGGCCGAGGCCAGCCGTCGGGTGCTCGGGCACGTGCTCGACCAGCTGCTGCGGCTGCTGCACCCGGTGATTCCGTTCGTCACCGAGGAGTTGTGGCTCGCGCTGACCGGCGGCGAGACGGTGCAGGCCGCCGCCTGGCCGGTGGCCGACAGGTCGCTGGTCGACGACGCCGCCGAGGCCGAGCTGCTCGGCGTGCAGCGGGTGGTCACCGAGATCCGCCGGTTCCGTTCCGACCAGGGGCTGCGTCCCACGCAGCGGGTGGCCGCCCGGCTGGACGGGCTGTCCGGTGCGGGTATCGCGGCCCACGAGCCGCTGATCCGTTCGCTGGTCCGGCTGGACCCGGCCGGTGACGACTTCCAGGCCAGCGCCACGCTGGCCATGCCCGGCGCGGTCGGTGTCGCGTTGGACACCCGGGGTTCGATCGACGTGGCCGCCGAGCGGGCCCGGCTGACCAAGGACCGCGCGGCGGCCGAGAAGGAGGCCGCGCAGGCCCGGGCGAAGCTCGGCAACCCGGCCTTCATCGGGAAGGCCCCCGAGCCGGTGGTCGCGAAGATCCGCGACCGGCTCGCCACCGCCGAGGCCGACCTGGTCCGGATCGACGCTGCTCTGGAGACACTGCCCTCGTGACCGACCGTACCGATTTCGCCGCCGTCGAAGCCGAGCTGAACGCCCGCGGTTTCACCCGCATGGTCTTCGAGCTGGACCGGATCGAGTCGCTGCTCGACCTGCTCGGCAGCCCACAGCGGGCGTACCCCTCGATCCACCTGACCGGCACCAACGGCAAGACGTCCACCGCCCGGATGATCGACTCGCTGTTGCGGGCGTTCGGGCTGCACACCGGCCGCTACACCAGCCCGCACCTGGAGACCGTCCGGGAGCGGATCGCCCTGGACGGGGAACCGGTCAGCGAGGAACGGTTCGCGGCGGTGTACCAGGAGATCAAACCGCTGGCCGAGCTGGTCGACGCGCGGTCGGACGAACCGCTGACGTACTTCGACATGACGACCGCGCTGGCGTTCGCCACGTTCGCCGACGCGCCGGTCGACATCGCGGTGGTCGAGGTCGGTCTCGGCGGGGCCGAGGACGCCACGAACGTTCTCCAGGCCGGGGTCTGTGTGATCACTCCGATCGGGTTGGACCACACCGAGTGGCTCGGCGACACGCTCCAGGACATCGCGTTGGCCAAGGCCGGCATCATCCACCCGGGCGCCACCGTGATCGCGGCAGCGCAGGATGAGGAGGCGGCGGGCCCGCTCCTCGAACGCTGCGCCGAGGTCGGGGCCACCATCGCGCGGGAGGGCGGCGAGTTCGGCGTGCTCGGTCGGGCAGTCGCGGTCGGCGGTCAGGTGCTCACCCTCCAGGGCCTGGGCGGCGTGTACGACGACGTGTTCATCCCGCTGCACGGCGCCCACCAGGCGCAGAACGCGGCGGTGGCGCTCGCCGCGGTGGAGGCGTTCCTGGGGGCGGGCGCTCGACGTCAGCTCGACATCGAGGCGGTCCGGGAGGGTTTCGCCTCGACCAGCTCCCCGGGCCGGCTGGAGCGGGTCCGTAACGCCCCGACCGTTTTGCTGGACGGTGCGCACAACCCGCACGGCATGAAGGCCACCGTCACCGCGCTCCAGGAGGAGTTCGCGTTCAGCAAGCTGGTCGCCGTGCTCGGCGTCCTCGCCGACAAGGACGCGGAGGCGCTGCTGGAGCTGCTGGAGCCGGTGGTCGACCACGTGGTGGTCACCCGTAACAGCTCGCCACGGGCGATGCCGACGGAGGAGCTCGCCGCGCTGGCCGCCGAGATCTTCGGCGAGGAGCGGGTGGACTCGGCCGAGGAGATGCCGGACGCCATCGAGTTGGCGGTGGCGTTGGCCGAGGAGGACGTCCCGGGTGAGCTGAGCGGGGTCGGGGTGCTGGTCACGGGTTCCGTGGTGACGGTCGCCGACGCGCGCCGGCTGCTGAAGCGATGACCAGCCCGGAGCGGGAGCCGCACACCGCCGGGGAGCCGACCGGCGCGCCGGTCGAGCCGCCGGTGGGGGAGGAGCCCATGGCCGGGCAGCCGCGGCGCTCCGGGTTGCGCAACCCGGAGCGGGCGGTACGTGGTCTCGGTGCGGGCACGCTCAGCCTGGAGGCGCTGGTGCTCCTGCTGGCGATCCAGCCCATCCGGGTGGTCGGCGGTGACCTCGGCGGCGCCGCGATCGGTGCGGTGGTGGCGTTGGCGGTGGCCGCCGTGGTGCTCGCCGGCATGATGCGCCGCCCGTGGGCCTGGAACGCCGGCACCGTGCTGCAGGGCCTGCTGTTGCTGGGCGGTCTGCTGCACTGGTCGCTGCTCGGGCTGGGCATCATCTTCGCCCTGGTCTGGGCGTACGCGCTGCACGTTCGCCGCGTCATCCTCGGCTGACGACCCGTCGGCGACGCCCGGAGGCGGGAGCGGGCCGGGTCAGGCGTCGGCGCGTTCGCGCCACTGGGTGAGGGCGACACCGTGGCCGTCCGGGTCACGGAAGGCTGCCGCCCAGCCCTCCAGCTTGGTGCCCCGGTTGACCACCCGGGGCGCGTACGTGAAGCGGACGCCCGACTCGCGCAACCGTTCGTACGCGGCCTCGATGTCGTTGACCTCAAGGTTGACGTGCACGAGGCGGCGGCTGATGGGCGCCGCCCCGGTCACCTCGCGCAGGACGATCCGGGTCGCCCCGGAGGCGAGGACGGCGTTGTGGGCGCCCTGGTCGACCTCGCTGAAGCCGAGCACGTCACGGTAGAAGCCGAGCGACCGGGACAGGTCGGTGACGAGCAGGGTGAGGCCCACCCCGCTGATCGGTGCGGCCGGATCCGCTGCCGAGTCGGCGGCGAACCCGAAGATCGCCCGGTCGAACTCCTCGTCGGTCACCGTCTCGGGCGCGGCACCGGCCGGGGAGGGATCGTCCAGCGGAAGGTCGAGCGGGTCCAACGGGTCGGCCGCACCGGGGCCGGACCGCTGCGCGGGCGGCGGCTCGAAGCGCTGCGCGGGCGGGTCGACGGTGTCGTCGGAGGGCGGGATGACAGTGCCGTCCTCCCTGGCGTCGAACCGGTCCGCGATGGGCTCGTCGAAGCGCTCCTCGGCGGGTGGGCGGGGGGCTGGGGTGGCCCGCCGCGGCAGCCCGCCGGTCTGCGGTTCGACGACCACGCCCTCCAACACCACCGGGCCGCCCGGGCTCTGGTGCATCACCACGGGCTCGCGCTCCTCGGCCACGACACCCGCGTCGTCACGCCGGAGATCGTCACGCCGGGGGTCGGTGCGCAGCGGATCGGCGCGCACAGGGTCACCGAGCGGGTCCCGGAACGGGTCGCCGACCGGGTCACGGAAGTCCTCGCGGAAGTCGTCGTCCGGTGCGCGGTCGGCCCACGGCGGCGCGTCCTGCTGGATCAGCACCTCGTCCATCGCCTCGGCGTCGGCGAACTCCGGCGGGAGGTCGGCGACGGCGGCGGCGGTCTCGGCGTGGGTCGGGACCTCGTCCCAGAGGACCTTGACGTGCCGCTGGTCGTCCAACGCGACCCGGATCGGCAGGGTCTGGCCCAGCGACGGCCACTTGGAGACCGGCACCCTCGGCTCGATGATCTTCTTGGACCGTGGCGGCAGACCCGGGGCGTCGATCACCAGTTGGAGCTCGCAGCGGCCGAACGCGTACTGGGTGGGTGGTTCCGAGGCGCTGTGCACGTGCCCGACGCCGACCACCCAGGTGCGTCCGCCGCCGCGTACGGTCGCCAGTGCGATCGCCAGCACCAACAGGGCGACCCCGAGAGCCACGATGGCCCAACTGGTCATGCCCAGGCCGAAGAGGACGACGAACGTGGCAACGGTGCCCAGCACCGCGCCGATCAGCTTGCGTACCGGCGCGATGGGTCGGTTCCCGCCATTCGCCACAGTGGACCTCCCGGGGGTCAGGACCAGGCTAGGCCGGATCGGCCACCGGGGGAAAGACCGGCCGCCGCGCCGACGCCGGGGCCGGGTCGCTAGGCTGACCGTACCGACCCCGAGCGTGAAGCGCGTACAGGAGGAACCCAGCGTGTCCAGCAACAGCCCGGAAGAGCGCAGCCTCGTTCTGATCAAGCCCGACGCGGTTCGCCGCGGCCTGGTCGGCGAGGTTCTCTCCCGCTTCGAGCGCAAAGGGCTGCGGATCGACGCGATGGTGCACCGGACGATGGACGCCGCGCTCGCCGACGAGCACTACGCCGAGCACGTCGACAAGGCGTTCTACCCGCCGCTGAAGGACTTCATGACCAGCGGCCCGCTGGTCGCCCTGGTGCTCTCCGGCGACCAGGTCATCGATGTGGTCCGTGGGCTGGTCGGGGCCACCGACGGGCGCAAGGCCGCCGCCGGCACCATCCGGGGTGACCTGTCGCTGTCCAACCGGGAGAACCTCGTGCACGCCTCCGACTCGACGGACAGCGCCAAGCGCGAGATCGCGCTCTGGTTCCCCGAGCTGGGCTGAACGCCCCACCGGCCCGGGGCCCGACACCACCGACGCCCGAATTCAGCCGGTCGCCGGCACCTTCGCCGGGTTGCCGATCACGTAGATCCCGGTGATCCGTCCGTCGGCCGCGGCGATGGTCAGCGTGTACCGACTGCCGTCCGCGCGGGTGACCAGCACCGCGGGTTCCGCGTTGAGCTCGATCGGCTCCATGGTCACCTGATGACGTGGGCCGTAGACCCCGGCGTAGAACCGGGCGATCCGGTCCGCGCCGGTGACCGGGTTGAGGGCGGCCCGCGCCCGCCCGCCGCCGTCGTTCCAGGCGGTGGCGTCGGCGGCCACCAGATCGGTGAGGGTGGCCAGGTCGCCGTCGCGGGCGGCGGCGAGGAACGCGTTCAGCAGCCGCTCCCGCTCCGGGCGGCTGGCGGTGAACCGGCGCTGTTCCTGGCGTACCCGGGCGGTCGCCCGGTGGTACAACTGCCGGCAGTCGGCGGCGGACCGGTCCAGGATCTCGGCGATCTCCGCGTACGGCAGGTCGAAGGCCGTGTGCAGGACGTACACCGCCCGCTCCGGCGGGGTGAGCCGCTCCAGGACGTGCAGCAACGCGGTGGAGAGCGAGTCGCGCAGCTCCACCCGGTCCAACGGTCCGAACGGCGAGGGCGCGGTCGGCACCGGCTCGGGCAGCCACGTCCCCACGTACGTCTCGCGGGTCGCCTGCCGGGCGCGTAGGCGGTCCAGGGCCAACCGGGTGACCACCCGGGACAGGTACCGGCGCGGCTCGTCGACCCGTGCCCGGTCCACACCCAGCCAGCGCAGGTACGCCTCCTGAAGCACGTCCTCCGCGTCGTGCAGGCTGCCGAGCAGCCGGTACGCGAGCCCAAGCAGCATCGGCCGGTGCGCCTTGAGCGCACCGGCCGCCTCTGCTGCCGCCTCGGTGGTCACGCCTGGGCCGGAGGCTCCAGCCGCATGGTCACCCCGATCCGATTCCACACGTTGATTGTGGCAATCGCGATGACCAGGTCGGCCAGTTCCTTCTCCGACCAGACCTTCGCGGCGTCATCCCACACCTCGTCCGGCACCCCGTGCTCGCCGAGCCGGGTGACCGCGTCGGTGAGGGCCAACGCGGTCCGTTCCCGCTCGTCGAAGAACGGCGACTCCCGCCAGGTGGCGACGGCGAACAGCCGCCGGCTCGACTCGCCGCCGGCGAGCGCGTCCCGGCTGTGCATGTCCACGCAGTACGCGCACCCGTTGATCATCGACGCCCGGAGCTTCACCAGCTCCAGCACCGTGTGGTCGACGTTCGTCTGGACGTACTTCTCCAAGCCCAGGACGGCCTTGTACGCCTGCGGCACGACCTCGGTCGGGTTCATCCGTTGCACGACTACCTCCTGATCGGTTCCGACACCCATACGACGGTTGCGCCGGGCGGGTCGTGACAACCGGGACTGTGACCCCGCTCATGCCGCCGGCGATCGGGGCGGCAGGCCGACCGACGACCGGCGTTCGCGTCCGCGTCACCCGGGCCGCCGCTCGCTGTCACCTCCACCCGATAGACCCACGGGGTCAACCCATGATCGGGAGGAAGCATGACCGAGCTTGACCGACGTACCCTGCTGCGCACCGGCCTGATGGTCGGCGCCGGAGCCGCCGGCGGCGCGCTGCTGGGCGGTGCCGGCGCGAACGCCGCCCCAGCCTGGCGCCCGGCGGCGCGCCCGGTGCTCACCCACGGGGTGCAGAGCGGCGATGTGACCGCGGACTCGGCGCTGGTCTGGACGCGGGCCGACCGGCCGGGCCGGATGCTGGTCGAGGTGAGCCGACGACCGGACTTCCGGGGGGCGCGCCAGCTGCGCGGCCCGGTGCTCACCCCGAACGGCGACTTCACGGGGAAGGTCCGGCTGCGGGGCCTGCCGGACGCCGAGCGGCTGCACTACCGGGTGCGGGTGGAGAGCCTGGACCGGCACGGGGTGGTCAGCGAGCCGCTGACCGGGACGCTGACCACCGCGCCGGGACGGCACCGGCGACGCGACGTGAAGTTCGTCTGGACCGGCGACGTGGTCGGGCAGGGCTGGGGCATCGCCCCCGACTTCGGCGGCATGTCGATCTTCCGGGCGATGCGGCAGGCCCGACCGGACTTCTTCCTGTGCAGCGGCGACACGGTGTACGCCGACGGCCCGCTGGTCGAGTCGGTGACGCTGCCCGACGGGCGGGTCTGGCGCAACCTGGTCACCCCGGAGAAGAGCAAGGTCGCCGAGACGCTGGCCGAGTACCGCGGGCAGTTCGCCTACAACCTGCTCGACGAGCACCTGCGGGAGTTCGCCGCGGCGGTGCCGCAGATCAACCAGTGGGACGACCACGAGGTCCTGAACAACTGGTACCCGGGTGAGATCCTGGACGACCCGCGCTACACCGAGCGGCGGGTGGACGTGCTCGCCGCGCGGGCCCGCCAGGCGTTCAACGAGTGGCTACCGGTGCCGGTCGACGGGCCGATGTACCGGCGGCTGTCGTACGGGCCGTCGCTGGACGTGTTCGTACTCGACATGCGCACCCACAAGGACCCGAACGACGGCAACACGTACGCCGACCCGACGCGTGGTCTGCTCGGCCGGCAGCAGCGGGAGTGGCTGATCCGGGAGCTGAAGCGATCCACGGCGACCTGGAAGGTGATCGCCAACGACCTGCCGATCGGAGTGGTGGTGCCGGACGGTCCGGGCGCGCAGGAGGGTGTCGCGCAGGGCGACCCGGGCGCGCCGGCGGGTCGGGAGCTGGAGTTCGCCGAGGTGCTGCGGGCCACCCACCGGGCCGGGGTGACCGGCATGGTCTTCCTCACCGCCGATGTGCACTACTCCGCCGCGCACCACTACGACCCGTCCCGCGCGGCGGTCGGCGACTTCACCCCGTTCTGGGAGTTCGTCTCCGGCCCGGCGCACGCCGGCGCGTTCGGCCCGAACGCGCTGGACGGCACGTTCGGGCCCCGGGCGGCCTTCGTGCACGCGCCGCCGGTGGCCAACACGTCACCGGCGGAGGGCTTCCAGCACTTCGGTGAGGTCACCATCGACGGTGAGTCCGAGGCCCTGACGGTCCACCTGCGCGACCGCGACGGCGCCTCGCTGTGGAGTACCACCCTCCCGGCCCCCTGACCACAGCTCGTTGATCATGAGGTTGGCGGGCGGATCGGCCGTCCACCGCCCGCCACCTCATGATCAGCGACGGTCGCCGGGGATGAGGACCGGCGTGGCGGGCACCGTCCGCTCGGAGAGCTCGGCGGGTGCGGCCGACGTCGGCGCGCCGCTCAGAGTGGCGGTGGACGTGCCCGTCGGTGTGCCGGTCGACGTGGCGGCCGGTGTGGCGGGGACCACCTTCCCCCGGCCGGAGAACCGGCGTCCCGCCCCGATCATCGGCTGCTCCACCCAGCGGTAGAGCAGATCGGCGGCGAGCAGGCCGACCACCGTGGTGGCGACGAAGAGCCGGGTGCTGTGCCCGGCGTACGACGGGACCAACGCGATCACCGTCGTCATGGCGAGGTACTGCACCAGGTACAGGGAGTAGGAGCGTTCGCCCACGAACACCAGCGGTCGCCAGGAGAGCAGCTTCGTCGGCAGACCCGAGGCCAGCATGGCCGGGAGCAGCACCGCCACCGCCACCGCGTAAACGCCGATCATCAGCTCTGAGTGACCGTCCTCGGCGGGCGGCCAGTACGGCAGCGACAGGTGCACGGCGACGAACCCGACGAGTACGGCGAGGGACGCCACCGGATGGGTCAACGGCCGGAACAGCGCGTACCCCCGGGGGTGGTGCATGACGACCGCCAGCAGGCAACCCACCAGGATCGACACGTAGTGGATCGGCCAGTAGGGCCAGTCCTTCTCGAACGGGATCAGCGCGACGAGAGCGGCGATGGCCAGCAGCGTCACCGCCATCCGGCGCAGAAACGCGGTGCGGACGAACACGAAGGCCAGCAGCGGCCAGACCAGGTAGAACTTCCACTCGATGGCGATCGTCCAGGAGTGCGGGAACGCCTGGTTCGGGGCGAACTCGTTGACCATGAGCAGGTAGAACGGCATCGACTCGCGCAGCCGAGCGCTGGCGCCGTTGAGGTGCGCGAGGGCGTACGTCGCGGCGAGCACCACCAGGTAGACCGGCAGGATCCGGAAGATGCGCCGGACGTAGAAGGACCGCAGCGACACCCGCCCCCGCGACTCCTCCTCGCGCAGCATCAGCGTGGTGATCAGAAAGCCGGAGAGCACGAAGAACAGTTGGACGCCGACCCAGCCGGACAGCCAGGTCCATCGCGGCCCCCCGAAGTGGAAGGCGACGACGATCACCGCGGCGATCGCACGGAGCCCGTCGAGGGCGGGAAACCGGCGCATCGCTCGGTATTCGGCGTAACTTATCGTGGCCACCCGCTGAATTCTGGGGAGCGGCACACAACGCGTCAAGGCGGCTCTCTGACGCCGCCCCGCTCCGGAACGTCACCCTCCCCGTGGCCCCAAGCCGTCGAGCGGGGCGACAACCCATGATCGACGAGGGTCGGGTGCCGGGGTTCTGCCAGCGCCGTTCGGCCCGGGCAGGCCGAACAGCTCCCCGTTGCCGACCGTCAGGTCGACGCCGCGGACCGCCTGGACCTTACGACGCTGTGATCCGCAGGCTAGGAGCGACAGGGACGGGTGGGAAACGGATTCGGATCGAGCCGAATGCTCAGGCCGAGGCGTCCGCCGGCTCGTCGCCGACGAGCTGTACCAGTGCCAGGCCGGCCGGTTCCAGGCCGTACAACACCCGCCGGCCCACCCGGCGGCGGTGCACCACGCCGGCGGCCAGCAGCGCGGAGAGCTGCTCCGACACGGTGCTCGGGGCGAGCCCCAGAGCGGCCGCGAGGCCAGCGGTGGTGGCCGGCCGGGTCAGCGCCCGCAGCACCTGGGCACGACCTCGGCCGATCAGCATCGCCAGCCGGTCCGTGGCCGGTGTCGTCCGGGCCGTCGAGGTCGGCCCACCCTCTGCGAGCACCACCGCCCCGCGCGCCTGGTAGGAGACGGCGATGATCTCCGGGTGGTCGGTCGCGCAGATGAGTGCTCCCTGCGCGAAGACCAGGGGAATCAGCAGCAGCCGCTGGTCCACCGCCGTGAACTCCTGCTCCGACGGCTTCACCAGCGTCAGCACCGGCTTCTCCCAGCGCACCCGCTCGTGCAGGTCGGCCAGCAGCGCGTCCGGACCGTACGCGGCGAGCGCCCGGGCCCGGTGCAGCACCTCCTCGTCCAGCGCCGCCTGCATCGCCGGCCACCACGGTGCGATGGCCGCGTCCCAGTACGCCTCGATGCCGTCGGCGAGCCGGTCCAGGGCGGCCCGCCGGTCCGTGACGAACGGGCGGAGCCACTCCGGCAGGTCGTCCGGGTGGTAGTAGTGGGGGATCTGCTCAGCGATCACCTCAGCCGGTGTCGCGCGCAGCTCGGCGAGCTGGTCGGCCAGGGTCGGCGCTGCCGACGTGGGGATCGGGCTGAGGAAGTCCGGTGCGGGTAGGCCGGCGGTCAGCAGCCGGGCCGGCGCGGTCGCCGGCACCTCGTCGAGCACCCGCCGTGCGTGCCGCGCCCAGGCGGTGTACGGCCAGGGGGCTTCTCCCGGGTGGCGGTGCAGCAGTAACAGGCTGGTCAGCACCTCCCAGAGCGGGCTGGTGGCGATCCGGGTGCGGGACAGGGTCGGCTCATCCAACTCGATCCGGATCACCCGGTCAGCCTAGGGTGCCGGAGCGCGGGTCACTCGGCGGTGGGGTGGGCAGCGGGTCTTGTATCGTTGAGCACCGTAAGGCGATGACCCGGCCATCACCGGTGAGCCTCCGGAAGAACAGCCGGGTGACCGGCCCAGTAGAACCGGACGGGTGCGGCCCGTCACAGCCGGCAATGAGCGGGCGGTCGATCCTGACCGCCAAGCGGGGTGGTACCGCGGGCCACCCGGGAGCGCCGTCGTCGGCGTACCCGGACGGTTCGTCCTCGCAGACCCACGTTGAGTGAGCTGCGAGGAGAGCGACCCCCGATGGCCTATCCGTTGCACGACCCGACCGCCGCCGGTGTGCCGGCGAGCCCGGACCTGCCCGCGGTCGAGCGCCGGGTGCTGGAGCACTGGACGGCCGACAAGACCTTCGAGGCGTCGGTCGAGGCCCGTCCCGCCGGGACCGACGGTAAGAACGAGTACGTGTTCTACGACGGCCCGCCCTTCGCCAACGGCCTGCCGCACTACGGTCACCTCTTCACCGGCTACGTCAAGGACGTGGTGCCGCGCTACCAGACCATGCGCGGCCGGCACGTCGAGCGGCGCTTCGGGTGGGACTGCCACGGCCTGCCCGCCGAGGTGGTGGCCGAGAAGCAGCTCGGCATCACCAGCAAGGCGGAGATCATCGACCTGGGCGTGGCCCGGTTCAACGAGGCCTGCCGGACCTCGGTGCTGGAGTTCACCCAGGACTGGGAGCGGTACATCAACCGGCAGGCCCGCTGGGTCGACTTCACCAACGACTACAAGACCCTCGACCTGGACTACATGGAAAGCGTCATGTGGGCCTTCAAGACCCTGCACGACAAGGGTCTGATCTACGAGGGTTTCCGGGTACTGGCGTACTGCTGGCGGTGTGAGACCCCGCTGTCGAACACCGAGACCCGGATGGACGACGTCTACCGGGACCGGCACGACCCCACCCTGTCGGTGTGGTTCGAGCTGACCGCCGACGAGTCCGCCCCGGAGCTGGTGCGCGGGCCGGTCAAGCTGGGCGTCTGGACCACCACGCCGTGGACCCTGCCGTCGAACCTGGCGCTCGCCGTCGGGCCCGACATCGAGTACGCCGTGCTGGAACGCGACGGCGAGCGCTTCGTGGTCGGGGCGGCGCGGCTGGCCGCGTACGCCAAGGAGCTGGACGGGTACGAGCAGGTCGGCACCGTGTACGGCCGGGACCTGGTCGGACGCCGCTACACGCCGCTGTTCGACTTCCTCGTCGAGCAGGCCGGGGAGAACGCCTACCAGGTGCTCGGCGCGGAGTTCGTCACCACCGAGGACGGCACCGGGATCGTGCACCTGGCCCCGGCTTTCGGTGAGGACGACCAGAACGTCTGCAACGCCGCCGGCATCCCCACCATCGTCACCGTGGACGACCACACCCGGTTCACCGCGCTGGTCCCGCCGTACCAGGGTGAGCAGGTCTTCGACGTCAACAAGCCGGTGATCCGGGAGCTGAAGGACCGGGGGGTGGTGCTCAAGCAGGACACCTACACCCACTCGTACCCGCACTGCTGGCGCTGTGACACCCCGCTGGTCTACAAGGCGGTCTCGTCGTGGTTCGTCGCCGTGACGAAGTTCCGGGACCGGATGGTCGAGCTGAACCAGGAAATCAACTGGACGCCGGCGCACATCAAGGACGGCTCGTTCGGCAAGTGGCTGGCCAACGCCCGGGACTGGTCGATCAGCCGTAACCGGTTCTGGGGCTCGCCGATCCCGGTGTGGAAGTCCGACGACCCGAACTACCCGCGTCTGGACGTCTACGGCTCCCTCGCCGACATCGAGCGGGACTTCGGCGTACGCCTGACCGACCTGCACCGGCCCGAAGTGGACGACCTGGTCCGCCCCAACCCGGACGACCCGAGCGGTCAGTCGATGATGCGCCGGGTGCCGGAGGTGCTGGACTGCTGGTTCGAGTCCGGTTCGATGCCGTTCGCCCAGGTGCACTACCCGTTCGAGAACGCGGACTGGTTCGAGCACCACTACCCGGGTGACTTCATCGTCGAGTACATCGGGCAGACCCGCGGCTGGTTCTACACGATGCACGTGCTGGCCACCGCGCTGTTCGACAGGCCGGCGTTCCGCAACTGCCTGAGCCACGGCATCCTGCTCGGCTCGGACGGGCGCAAGATGTCCAAGAGCCTGCGCAACTACCCGGACGTCTACCACGTCTTCGACTCGTACGGCTCGGACGCGATGCGCTGGATGCTGATGTCGTCGCCGGTGCTGCGCGGCGGGGACATGGCGGTCACCGAGACGCTGATCCGCGACGCGGTACGCCAGGTGCTGCTGCCGCTGTGGAACGTCTGGTACTTCTTCTCGCTCTACGCCAACGCCGACGGGCACACCGCCCGCCGTCGCACGGACTCGACGCACCTGCTCGACAGGTACGTGCTGGCCAAGACGAACGAGCTGGTGTCGACGGTCGGCGCGCAGATGGACGCGTACGACATCTCCGGCGCGTGCGCGACCGTCCGGTCCTACCTGGACGCGCTGACCAACTGGTACGTGCGCCGGTCCCGGGACCGGTTCTGGTCCGGCGACACCAACGCGTTCGACACCCTGTCGACGGTGCTGGAGACGCTCTGCCGGGTGGTGGCGCCGCTCGCGCCGCTCACCGCGGAGGAGATCTGGCGTGGGCTCACCGGTGAGCGGTCGGTGCACCTGACCGACTGGCCCTCGGCGGAGGAGTTCCCGGCCGACCACGACCTCGTCGCCGCGATGGACAACGTGCGGGCGGTCGCCTCGGCGGCGCTGTCGCTGCGCAAGGCCAAGGGGCTGCGGGTACGCCTGCCGCTGTCGACGCTGACAGTCGCCTCGCCGGCGGCGGAGCAGCTGCGCCCGTTCGCCGATCTGGTCGCCGACGAGGTCAACGTGAAGGCGGTGGAGTTCAGCGCGGAGCTGTCCGCGTACTGCGAGCAGGTGTTGACGGTGGTGCCCCGGGCGCTCGGCCCGCGGGTCGGCAAGCAGGTCCAGCAGGTGATCAAGGCGGTCAAGGCGGGCGACTGGGAGCTGGTCGACGGCGCCCCGGTGGCCGCCGGCGTGACCCTGGCCGAGGGCGAGTACGAGCTCCGTCTCGTGGCCGCCGACGCCGAGCACTCCGCGCCGCTGCCCGGCGGCGAGGGCGTGGTCGTCCTCGACACCGAGGTCACCCCGGAGCTGGCCGCCGAGGGGCTGGCCCGCGACGTGGTGCGGGTGGTGCAGCAGGCCCGCCGGGACGCCGACCTGGACGTCTCGGACCGGATCGTGGTGTCGGTGTCGGCGTCCGACGAGGTACGCGCGGCGGTGGCGGGGTACATCGACTTCGTGTCCGGCGAGGTCCTTGCCGACTCGGTGGACTTCGCCGAGGGCCTGGACGGCTTCGCCGGCGAGGTCGGCGAGGGCGAGCGGGTCACGGTGACCGTCCGTCGTTCCTGAGCGTCGGTACGGACGCCTCCGCACCTCCGTCGGCGGAGTGCGGAGGCGTCCGCTACGGTGACACCGCCCGCTCGCACCTCATCTGCCGGAGGACCAGTGCCCCTGCTCTACACCATCGGCAAGCTGACCGTGGCGCCCACGCTGCGGGTGGCGTTCCGCCCGACCGTGGAGGGTCTGGAACACGTGCCGGAGACCGGAGGCGCGATCTTCGCCGGCAACCATCTCTCGGTGGCCGACGAGCTGTTCCTCGGCACTGTCGTGCCCCGGCACCTGGCGTTCTGGGCGAAGTCGGAGTATTTCAAGGGCACCGGCGTGAAGGGTGCGATCTCCAAGTTCGTCCTCACCGGGCTGGGCGCGATTCCGGTCGAGCGGGCCGGTGGGCGCGCCGCGCTGTCCGCGTTCGACGCGGCGATCCCGGCCCTCAAGGGCGGCGACCTGGTGGTGGTCTACCCGGAGGGCACCCGTTCGCCGGACGGCAAGCTCTACCGGGGGCGTACCGGCGCGGCCCGTCTGGCGATCTCGGCCGGCGTGCCGATCATCCCGGTCGGCATGATCGGCACGGACAAGGCGCAGCCGATCGGCGCCCGGGTGCCCCGCCCGGGCGCTGCCAAGATCACGGTCCGGTTCGGCAAGCCGCTGGACTTCACCGGCCGCCCGGACGACCGCACCTCGCTACGGCAGATGACCGACGAGCTGATGAGTGAGATCCAGAAGCTCACCGGCCAGGAGTACGTGCCGCGCTACGCCCCGCCGCGGGCTCACCCGGACCCGACCCGCGACGCCTGACGGCGCGCTCAGCCCCGCTCAGGCTGGACGATCTGGGCGCGCAGGCTGGCCAGCAGGGTGGCGCTGTCGGCCACCGAGAGTCGGGTGAACACGCCGGTGGCGATGCTGCCGTGGTCGACCGACGTGCAGACCACCACGTCACTGCCGTCGGCGCTACCCACCGCGCATCGTTCGTGCCTGCCCCGCACACCGGTGTCGACGCTCTCCGGGGCGCTCAGCGCGTATCGCTGGGTGAGCCGGCTGATTTCAGCTTCCGCGTCCGACTCCGGACTCAGCCGGAAGCCGGTGCCACCGAAGACGGTCACCCGCTTGCCGCTCGTCGTGGAGTACACCCCGGCGAACGTGTCCTCGGCCAGCCAGTGCTCCTTGCGTACCTCGTTCTCCAGCTTGCGGGCGGTCTCCGTGCTGCGGTTGTCCTGCCGCAGGCTGAGGTCGTCCACCTGCACGGGCAGTGCCGCCCGCGCCGGGTACTGGGCCGAGATCGGGAACCCGTAGTAGGCGGGGCAGCCGCAGCAGCAGGCCAGCGTGAGCAGCAGCAGCCACGGCCAGCGGCGTCGCCGGCGGACCGGGACCGGCACGTAACCCTTGGGGGCCTGCCACCCGGGCGGCGCTGGCGGTGGCGCGGTGGGCCGGCGGCCCCGGCGCTGCTTCGGCACCTTCGGCGGCGCGGGTGGCGACATCGGGCGGGCCGGCACCATGGGGCCGACAGCCCGCGGTGGACCCGGAGCGGTCGGCGGCGGCACCGGGTGGGAGCCGGCCGGGGGAGCGGGCGGCCCGGACCATTGCCGGGTGTCCGACGGCCTCGGGAACGGCGTCGTCGGCGGCGGCAGTGGGGGCGGGGGCGTCATCGTCGGCGGCAGCGGGGGCAGTTCGGCGGAGGGCAGGTCCCAGCCGCCGGTGTCCACGCCCGCCCATGGGTCGACCGGCGTCTGGTCCTCCGGTGGCCCGACGGGGACCGGCGGGACAGGGGTCGGCTCGGCCGACTCGCCCCAGGCGGCCCGGCGGGGCAGCGGCGGCGGCACCGGCGCCGAACCGCTCCACCTGGGCGCGGGGACCTCCGCGGTGGCCGCGGGCTCCGGCTCGCCTGGGGGTTTCGGCTGATCCGGCTGATCCGGCTGATCCGGCTGATCCGACGGGTCCGGCTGGGTCGGGGGTCCGGGCTGGTCCGAGGGTTCCGGCTGGTCCCGGGGTTCCGGCTGGGTCGGGGGTACGGGTGGGGAGGTCGGCTCGTCGGCGACCGCCGGGTCCCGCTCCGGCTCGGTGCCCGGGGTGCTTCCGTCGGCCGGCCGTGCTCCCGGCTGGGGCTCCGGCATCGCGGCAATCTCCTCTCGCGCCGATCCGAGGTTAGTACCGCGCCGCCACCACCGCCGATCGGGCGTGCGCGCGATCGGTGCCGGGCGAACGCGTACCCTTGGGCATCATGAGTGCCCCGTCCACGACGCCGCGCGCGGCCGCGACCAATTCCGTGTGGTCCCAGCTCGAGCCGCTGCTGCCCCAGGTCTCCAAGCCCATCCAGTACGTCGGCGGCGAGTTGGGTGCGGTGGTCAAGGACTGGGATGCCGCGACCGTGCGCTGGGCGCTGATGTACCCCGACGCGTACGAGGTGGGCCTGCCCAACCAGGGCGTGCAGATCCTCTACGAGGTGCTCAACGAGCTGCCCGACACCCTCGCCGAGCGGACGTACGCGGTCTGGCCGGACCTGGAGACGCTGATGCGCACGCACGGCGTGCCGCAGTTCACCGTCGATGCGCACCGGTCGGTGCGCGGGTTCGACGTGTTCGGCATCTCCTTCTCCACCGAGCTGGGCTACACCAACATGCTCACCGCGATCGACCTGGCCGGCATCCCGATGCTGTCCGCCGACCGCACCGACGCCGAC
This sequence comes from Micromonospora sp. NBRC 107095, assembly GCF_030269705.1. NCBI lineage: Bacteria > Bacillati > Actinomycetota > Actinomycetes > Micromonosporales > Micromonosporaceae > Micromonospora > Micromonospora sp. NBRC 107095. The sequence continues at coordinate 665,006 of NZ_BSTU01000003.1, read as the reverse complement.
CCGGTGATCGTGGCCGGTGGGCACGCCGCGTTCAACCCGGAGCCGATCGCCGACTTCATCGACGCCGCGGTGCTCGGCGACGGTGAGGAGGCGGTCCTGGAGATCACCGCGATCGTCCGGGAGTGGAAGGCCGAGGGCTCCCCGGGTGGCCGCGACGAGCTGCTGCTGCGGCTGGCCCGTACCGAGAGCGTGTACGTGCCCCGCTTCTACGACGTCGACTACCTGCCCGACGGCCGGATCCAGCGGGTCGTGCCGAACCGGGCGGACGTGCCGTTCCGGGTGCACAAGCGCACGACGATGGACCTGGACGCCTGGCCGTACCCGAAGAAGCCGCTCGTGCCGCTGGCCGAGACGGTGCACGAGCGGTACGCGGTGGAGATCTTCCGCGGCTGCACCCGGGGTTGCCGGTTCTGCCAGGCCGGGATGATCACCCGGCCGGTGCGGGAGCGGTCGATCACCACGGTCGGGCAGATGGTCCGCGAGGGTCTGGAGTTCTCCGGCTTCTCCGAGGTCGGCCTGCTGTCGCTCTCCTCGGCGGACCACTCCGAGATCGGCGACATGTGCTCCGGCCTCGCCCAGCAGTACGAGGGCACGAACGTCTCGCTGTCGCTGCCGTCGACCCGGGTGGACGCCTTCAACATCGACCTCGCGCAGGAGCTGTCCCGCAACGGTCGGCGTACCGGCCTGACCTTCGCCCCGGAGGGCGGGTCGGAGCGGATCCGCAAGGTCATCAACAAGATGGTGTCGAAGGAAGACCTGATCCGGACGGTCGTCACCGCGTACACCAACGGCTGGCGGCAGGTGAAGCTCTACTTCATGTGCGGCCTGCCCACCGAGACCGACGAGGACGTCCTCGAGATCGCGGAGATGGCCCACGAGGTGATCAGGGCCGGCCGCGCCGCGACCGGCTCGAAGGACATCCGCTGCACGGTCTCGATCGGCGGGTTCGTGCCGAAGCCGCACACCCCGTTCCAGTGGGCGTCGATGGACCGTCCGGAGGTCATCGACCACCGGCTCAAGATCCTCAAGCAGGCCATCAACGCGGACCGCTCGCTGGGCCGGGCCATCGGCTACCGCTACCACGACGGCGAGCCGTCGCTCATCGAAGGGCTGCTCTCCAGGGGTGACCGCCGGGTCGGCTCGGTCATCCGCAAGGTCTGGGAGAACGGCGGCCGGTTCGACGGGTGGAGCGAGCACTTCTCGTACCAGCGGTGGGTGGACGCGGCGGCCGAGACGTTGCCCGCGTTCGGGGTGGACCTCGACTGGTTCACCACCCGTCAGCGCGACGAGCTGGAGGTCCTGCCCTGGGACCACCTGGACTCGGGCCTGGACAAGGACTGGCTCTGGCAGGACTGGCAGGACTCGGTGAGCGGGTTCGAGCAGGACGACTGCCGGTGGACGCCCTGCTTCGACTGCGGCGTCTGCCCGTCGATGGACACCGAGATCCAGATCGGCCCCACCGGTAAGAAGCTGCTGCCGCTCACCCCGCTGGGCGGCAACGGCATGAAGGTGCCGTCGGGTCACTCGCACAGCTGACCGGGCTGCCGCCGGCTGGCGGCGCCCGACCACTCTCCACATCCGACATGTTTCCCAACGGGCCCGCGTCTCGCGGGCCCGTTGGCGTTGTCAGGGCCTCGTCGCGTTGTCGCCCGCACCGGACCCACCCAGATCGGCCGTCATCTGTACCACGTGGTGGTGGCTGGGGCTGCCCCGCCTAGGTCACACTCGATACGCTGCGTCTGACATGGACCGACCCCGTGGGTCGGGAACGGGGGAGGAAGCGCATGGGTAGCATCCCGCCGCCGAACACCGGCGATCTGCAGGTCAGCGTCGAGGACCTGGACGCCGCCGCCACGTACGTGGAGCGGCTCAGGCAGTACGTCGACGACACGATCAAGTACGAGATGGAACGCATCAAGACGCGGATGAAGGGCGACAGCAACAACGCCCAGACCGTCCCGAACGGCACCCCGTTCGGCGCGTACGAGGACGCCGTCATGCAGTGGCGGGCACTGGAGACGTCCACGGCGAACATGGAAGCGCACCTCACGACGCTCTCCCAGAAGCTCGCCGCGCTCAAGGAAGGCACCGAGGAGATCGCCAAGGCGTTCCGCGACGCCGAGGCGCGTAACGCCGCCAACGGCAAGGAGATCGAGCGGCTGCTGGAGTCGGCGGCGCCGCCGCCCTCTGCCGGCGGCGTACCCACCTACCCGTACACGGCCTGAGGGGGACGTCATGGCTGGAGGAACCTGGGAGCGGTGCGTCCGCGAGGTGACGCTCTCCGCGGACCCGGAAACGGTCGGTTCGGTCGGGGCGGGCTGGAGCAATCTCTCCAGCGGCCTGCAACAGTTGCGCGACGCGCTCGTCGGCCGGTCGTTCGTCGGCCCGGTAGCGACGGGTCAGGAGCGCCCCAATGTCGGCGGCCTGCCCGGGATGCTCGCCGGTTGGAAGGGCAGCGGTGGCGACGCGTACCGCGAGCACCTGGGCAAGATCGGCAAGCAGATCGAGGATCTGATCACCGACGCGACGAACGTCAGTGGCGCACTGACGCGGATCGAGGGTGACATCCGCAAGTCGGTCTCCACGATCCCGATCCCCCTGATGGACGACTTCGGATGGAACGAGTGGAGCCTGCCCAACGGCACCGAGCTCGACGACGCCCGCGACGGCGAGAGTGCGTCGGGGTTCCTCGCCGCCCTGCGTCAGGACTACCAGAACAATCCCGCCTCGTACGCCGACGGCGCGTTCCGTGACAAGGCCGACGACCTGGAAGCGACGATGAAGGTCGACGGTCAGGCCGGCGACCAGAAGCGGGGCGGCTGGTGGGACACCAAGTCCCACCTGGACAACTGGTACCGGGACAACCAGCAGGCGGCGAACACCGCGATGGCGCCGCTGCCGCAGGCGGTCTACACCGAGCGTCCCAAGCTGACGGTGGTCCCGCCGTCAGACACCGGTGATCCTCCGCGTGACGACGAGAACGACATCAGGCGTGACACCCGGATTCCGCCAACCGGGCGACCCGACATCGGTGGTGGGGATTTCGGCGGGAAGCCCGATATCGGTGGTGGCCCCACCATCGGCAGCAGGCCGCCGGGCATCGGCGACACGGGCGGCCCGACGTCCACCGTCGACCCGTTCTCCCCGACCACTCCGGGCGGGATCGGCGAGGGCTCACCCACCGGCGGCACCGGTCAGCTCACCTCCCCGTCGACCGGTTCCAGCTACCCAGGCATCGACTCTGGGTACAGCAGCGGTCTGGCCGGCGCCAGCCCGAGCGGCGTCAGCAGCCTGGGCGGTGGCATCGGTGGCGGCGGGGTCGGCAGCGCCGGCCTCGGTGGCGCCGGCGGTGGTTTCGGAGGTGGCGCCGGTGTCGGGTCGGCCGGCGGGATCGGTGCCGGTGGTGGCATCGGTGCCGGCGGTGGCATTGGCGTGGGCGGCATCCCCGGCATGGTGGGTGGCGGCAACGGAAAGCTGCCGCCGATGACGAGCGCCGCGAACGCGCTGCGCGCCGCGGCTGCCGCTGGCCCTGGCGGCGCCGGGATGGCGGGCGGCGCCCGTGGTGCGGGCATCGGCGGCGCCGGAATGATGGGCGGCGGCATGATGGGCGGCGCGGGCGGCGCCGGACACGGCGGTGGCGGCGGCTCGGAGCACTCGTCGTGGTTGACTGAGGACGACGATCCGTGGGGCCCCGGTGACGGGGCGTCCCCGGGTGTCCTTCGGTGAGGATGGACGGATGAGGGTGAACGTCGGAAGCCTCCGGCCGGTAGTCGCCTGTCTGCTGGCGGGTTTCCTGGTGGTGGGGGTCGCCCAGCCGGCGGTCGCCGCGCCCCGGCGGGCCGAGCAGTGGTATCTGGACGAGCTGCGGATCGACCAGGTGCACAAGGTCTCCACCGGGCGGGGCGTGGTCGTGGCCGTGCTCGACAGTGGCGTCGAGGCCAGCCATCCGGACCTGCGGGGTCAGGTGCTTCCCGGTGCCCGCAGCTACGGTGCCGCCGGGGACGGTCGGGCCGACGAGGACGGGCACGGCACGCACATCGCCGGCATCATCGCGGCGAAGGCCAGTGGCGACGGCGTGGACGGGATCGCCCCCGGCGCGAAGATCCTGCCCATCAAGCTGCGCAAGGGCACCGGAAGCAACAGCGAGGCCGCGGTCGCCCTCGGCATCCGGATGGCCGTCGACGGCGGCGCCAAAGTGATCAACATGTCCTTCGGTGGCCCGGGCATGGCCAGCCCTCAAGAGGCGAGCGCGATCAAGTACGCGCTGGACCATGACGTCGTCGTGGTCGGCTCCGCCGGCAACACCAAGAACGGCAGAAACACAGTGAGCAGCCCGGCGAACACCCCGGGCGTGATCGCGGTGACCGGGACGACCAAGGGTGGCAAGTTCTGGTCCGGGTCCGTCCGGGGGCCGGAGGCGGTGGTCGCCGCTCCGGGCGACAGCGTCTACAACATCACCAACGAGGCGGGCTACGGCTGGGGCGACGGGACCTCCGATTCCAGCGCGATCGTCTCCGGCCTGGCCGCGCTGATCCGGGCGAAGTACCCCGACCTCAGCGCTCCGAGCGTGATCAACCGGATCATCCGGACCGCGCGGGACGCCGGCCCGTCCGGACGGGATCCGCAGTACGGCTTCGGGGTGATCGACCCGATGAAGGCGCTGACCGCCAACGTGCCGCCGGTCACCAGCAACCCGCTGCTCGGCCCGGCCGCGACCGATCCGGAGCCGGCCGGCACCGGCGGCCCGGCCCGTACCGGGGGTGCGGACGAGGAGTTCGACGTCACCCAGCACGGTGATCGCGGTGGCCCGACCGACCAGCAGGTCATGGTGGTGGGGATCGGTATCGCCGTGGTTCTGGTGTTGTTGCTGGGGCTGGCGGTGTTCCTTATCTGGAACCGGCGGCGGTACCGGCGGGAGGCGGCCCGAGCAGCCCAGATCCCGGACGAGGTGCTCGACCGGGTGACCCCTGGCGCACATCCCTCTCCGGACGCGTACTACGCCCCGCCACCCGGCTACGCACCTCCTCCCGGCTACCCGCCGCCCCCCGGCCACGGCCAGCCCTCCGGCTACGCACCACCGCCCGGTTACGGCCCGCCGTCCGGGTACGGCCCGCCGGGCGGGCCACCGCCGGCCCCGCCGACGGAGCGGTAACCGGTCCCGATCGTGCTGGCCGGCTGGTGACCCCCGTGTCACCGGCCGGCCATCGGCATTCGCACCGGGTGGTCGCGCCCCTGCTGACCGGTTTGCACCCGTCTGTCGGGGCCATTCGGCCGACCCGGCTGCGTACCGCCACGAGCTCTGCGCCAGGATGGGCGGACACGCAGGTACACCCGAGGAGCCCACGATCGCCAGAAAGCCTCAACCCGAGGGCGGCCAGGCACCGGTCGTCCAACGCGTCCGCATCCGGTACGCCAAGCGCGGACCGCTGCGATTCACCTCGCACCGGGACTTCGCCCGGGCGTTCGAGCGCGCGCTACGCCGGGCCGCCGTGCCGGTCGCCTTCTCGCAGGGTTTCCACCCGCACCCGAAAATCTCCTACGCCAGCGCCGCGCCCACCGGGGTGGCCAGCGAGGCGGAGTACCTGGAGATCGCCCTGCAGGCCGCTGTCGACCCGGAGGCGCTGCGCGCCGCGTTGGACGCCGCGCTCTCGCCGGGGCTGGACGTCCTGGACGCTGTGATCGCCGAGGGCGGCAACCTGCCGGAGCGGATCGAGGCGTCGCACTGGTACATCGAGTTGCCCGAGGTCGACCCGGCGGTGCTGCGCGCCGCCGTGGACACCTTCGTCGCGGCCGAGGAGGTGCTGGTCGAGCGGATGACCAAGCAGGGGCGACGTACTTTCGACGCCCGCGCCGCCGTGATATCGATCGATGTCCAACTACCTACGCCGACGCCTTCCGGGGCACCGGCCGTACCGTGTGCGATACTCGAACTGGTCGTGCGGCAGGTCACCCCGTCCGTACGGCCCGATGACGTCCTTTCCGGCCTCCGCGTGGTGGCCGACCTGGAGCCGCCGGTTTCGCCGAGGGTGACCCGGCTGGCTCAGGGCACGTTGACCGCGCAGGGTGCGATCGTGGATCCGTTGGATGCGGACCGCGACGGGGCAGCCATCGTAGGGCACTGACCGACGGTCCGTGCTCTGGCAGGCAGACTTCGGCGGTCGCGCACCACGCGCGCCCGGCGGAAACACTTTTGCGGCGACCCTGCGTGGCAGCGCTCACCCGCGCCCGGGGTAGCCAGAACTGGAGAACGTCCATGCTCGAGAACGAGCCCGAGGGCGGCGAACGGACCGGTTCACAGCCGGCCGGCGAGACCGCCGACCAGAGCACTGCCGACGGCGCCGCTGTCGCGCCCCCCACCACCGAGGTCGGTTCGGCCTCGGTGGAACCAGCCGGCGCCCAGAGCGCTCCCGAGGCCGCCGAGCCGGCCGCGCCGGTGCGGCGCACCCGGGCGACCCGTCGCCGGGCCGCCCCGCTCAACCAGCCGGAGCAGACCGACGCCCCGGTCGAGGCGTCCACCGGTGGTGCCGGCAGTGCCGAGGCACCGCAGGCGGAGGTCTTCGCACCGGTCTCCGGCGACCAGGACGTCGCTCCGAAGACCCCCCGGCGTCGCCGCAAGGCCGCCGCCGTCGAGACGACCGCTGACGAGCCGCTGGTCGCCGCCTCCGCGGAGGCTGCCTCGGCCGAGGTGGTTCCGCCGGTCAAGGTGACCCGTACCCGGCGCAAGAAGGCCACGCCCGCCGCCGTCGAGGAGGCGCCCGCCACCGAGCAGCCGGCCGCCGCCGTCGAGGAGCCGGCGGTCGAGGAACCGGTCGCCGAGGAGCCGGCCGTCGCCGAGGAGCCGGCGGAGTCCGACCTGCGCGAGGCCGAGGCCGAGTTGACCGACTCCCCGGCCCTCCCGAGCACGTCCGCCGCCGAGCTGGCCTGGAGCAGTGGCCCGCAGGAGCGCTCCGGCGACGTCGCACCGGGCGTGGCCGTGTCCGGTGTGACGGACGAGCCGAACGAGCCCGTCGAGATCGAGCCGGAGCAGCCGCGTACCCGTCGTCGGCGGGCTGCGCTCTCCGCGCCCACAGTGCTGTTCATGGCACCCCAACCGGACGCTGTGCCGGTGACCCGACCGGTGGAGCCCGCCGAGCCGGCCGAGGAACCGGCTGTCGAGGAAGCCGCCGAGCCGTCCCGTCGCCGTCGGCGCGGCCGCCGCGAGGTCGAGCCGGTGGAGCCGATCGAGGCGATCGAGGCCGAAGAGGAGCCGACCGAGGAGGCCGACGAGGCCACCGAGGCGGATGAGGACGACGAGGACAGCGCCGCCGCGCGCCGTCGCCGCCGGCGTGGTCGTCGGGGTCGCGGCCGGGGCAAGGGCGGGGCCGACGACGCCGAGGACGAGGAGTCCGAGGAGGCGGCACAGGCCGACGAGGAAGAGACCGCCGAGGCCGAGACCGAGGGTGACGAGGACGAGGAGTCCGAGGGTGGGGACGGCCTGACCCGTCGTCGCCGCCGTCGTCGCCGTCGTGGCGCCGGTGACACCGAGGGCGCGGCGGACGACGGCGTGCCCACCGTGGTGAAGATCCGCGAGCCGCGCCGCACCGTCGACGAGGTGCAGGGTGTGTCCGGCTCGACCCGGCTGGAGGCCAAGCGCCAGCGCCGCCGCGACGGCCGGGAGCAGCGCCGTACCCGCCCGCCGATCCTCAGCGAGTCGGAGTTCCTGGCGCGCCGGGAGGCCGTCGACCGGGTGATGGCGGTCCGCCAGCGCGGTGACCGCACCCAGATCGCCGTCCTGGAGGACGGGGTGCTGGTTGAGCACTACGTCACCCGCAACTCCTCCGCGACGATGGCCGGCAACGTGTACCTCGGCAAGGTGCAGAACGTGCTGCCGAGCATGGAGGCGGCGTTCGTCGACGTCGGCCGGGGCCGCAACGCGGTGCTGTACGCCGGTGAGGTCAACTGGGACACCTCCGGGCTGGAGGGGCGGGCCCGCTCGATCGAGCAGGCGCTGCGCTCCGGCGACTCGGTGCTGGTCCAGGTCACCAAGGATCCGATCGGGCACAAGGGCGCACGGCTGACCAGCCACATCGCGCTCTCGGGCCGGCACCTGGTCTACGTGCCCAACGGCAACGCCTCCGGGATCAGCCGCAAGCTGCCGGACAACGAGCGCAAGCGGCTGCGCGACGTGCTCAAGAAGCTGGTCCCGGACGGCGCGGGCGTGATCGTCCGGACGGCCGCCGAGGGCGCCACCGAGGACGAGCTGGCCCGCGACGTCAAGCGGCTCCAGGCGCAGTGGGAGGACATCCAGGCCAAGGCCGCCGAGGGTGGTGCTCCGGTGCTGCTCTACGGCGAGCCCGACCTGGTCATCCGGGTGGTCCGGGACCTGTTCAACGAGGACTTCCGCGAACTGGTGATCGAGGGCGAGCAGTCGTACGACATGGTCGAGTCGTACCTGTCGCACGTCTCCCCGGACCTGGTCGACCGGGTCCGTCGGCACGTCGGCACGAGCGACGTGTTCGCCGAGTACCGGATCGACGAGCAGATCATCAAGGGTCTGGACCGCAAGGTCTTCCTGCCCTCCGGTGGCTCGCTGGTGATCGACCGCACCGAGGCGATGACCGTCGTCGACGTCAACACCGGCAAGTACACCGGCTCCGGGGGCAACCTGGAGGAGACCGTCACCCGCAACAACCTGGAGGCGGCCGAGGAGATCGTCCGTCAGCTCCGGCTGCGCGACATCGGTGGCATCGTGGTGATCGACTTCATCGACATGGTGTTGGAGTCGAACCGTGAGCTGGTGCTGCGTCGACTCACCGAGTGCCTGGGCCGGGACCGCACCAAGCACCAGGTCACCGAGATCACCTCGCTCGGCCTGGTGCAGATGACCCGCAAGCGGATCGGCGCGGGCCTGCTGGAGGCGTTCAGCGAGACCTGCGAGTGCTGCAAGGGCCGGGGCGTCATCATCCACACCGAGCCGGTGCCGGAGAAGCCGCGCCCCGCCGGTGCGGGGGAGAAGGTCAAGGCGGTCGCCGCGTCGGTGGCTCCCGCTCCGGCGGCCGAGCAGGGTGTCACGTCGTCCCGCCGTCGGGCCCGCAAGAACGCCCCGGCGGCGGCCGAGCGGACCGTGGTCGAGGTCGTCGACACCGATTCCAGCCCCGAACCGGACGCCGACTACCAGGACACCATGGGCTACGACCTGTCCCGCTACGAGTCGGACACCCCCGCCGCGCCGGCGATCTCCGACGCACAGCAGGGTGAGTCGGCTCGGCTGGCCGCGGCGGACGACCCGGACGCGCTCGCTGACGGTGAGGGCGACGAGGAGAGCACCGACGGCGGTGGCGGCCGTCGCCGGTCGCGTCGGGGCGGCGCCCGTCGGCGGACCCGCCCCTGAACACCTGACCGGCCACGTGCGTTGACGAGGTCCCTCTCCCGGCACAACGCCGGGGGAGGGACCTCGCCGTTGCGGTCACCTGGCGACACCACCCAGGTCCGCACCGCCGCGCAGGCGGCCCGCCGCCCCCCGCTGGCCGGAGGTACGTGGCGGCCCGCCGCTCGTGGCGGCGGGCGCCGGGGTCGGCCGTACGACTGAGGGCTGCCCGGTGGCGGACCGGGGCGGCGCTGTGTCGACTGACGGACCGTGCGGTGGGTGCAGTCGGAGTGGGCCGACGATCCGCAGCTCACGACCCTGCTTGCCGGAGTCGGGCCGAGGTTCGCGCCCGCGGGGTCGACGTCGGGTCGATCGACGATGGCGAACTCGGCCGGCTTCAGCAGCGCCTCGACCGGCTCTGCGCGCGCTGACCAGGGCGGGCCGGTTTGGGGTCCGGGCCGGCAATGGCGTACTCTTGCCTGCGGCCCACCTTTGGTGTGCCGAGTTCCCGTGTGCCCGCGCCGCCGTGCACTGCTACCCGGCGAGCCGCTGCGGGGACGACCGCCAGCAGCCTCAACGACAGGGAGTCCGCCTCCGATGTACGCGATCGTCAAGACCGGCGGCAAGCAGTACAAGGTCGCCGAGGGCGACGTGATCGAGGTCGAGAAGCTCACCGGTGCCCCCGGTGACGCGGTGAAGCTCACCGCGGTGCTCCTCGTCGACGGTGACGACCTGGTGACCGACGCGGCGAAGCTTGCCGAGGTCGCGGTGTCCGGCGAAATCGCCGCGCACACCAAGGGCCCGAAGATCCGGATCCACAAGTTCAAGAACAAGACCGGCTACCACAAGCGCCAGGGTCACCGCCAGCCGTTGACCCAGGTCAAGGTGACCGGCATCTCCAGCGGGAAGTAGGTCGTCCTCCAATGGCTCACAAAAAGGGTGCGTCCAGCTCGCGTAACGGTCGTGACTCCGCGGCCCAGCGACTCGGCGTGAAGCGCTTCGGTGGTCAGGTCGTCAGCGCCGGTGAGATCATCATCCGGCAGCGTGGCACCAAGTTCCACCCCGGTGACCTGGTCGGCCGTGGCGGCGACGACACGCTGTTCGCGCTGTCCGCCGGTGCGGTCCTGTTCGGCACCAAGCGCGGTCGCAAGACCGTCAGCATCGTTCCGCAGCAGTAGTTCTCGGGCTTAAGCGGGCCGCGGACCTCCGGGTCCCGGCCCGCTTAGCCTTTTTCGCGAAGTGCGGGGGTGGACCTCGCTGGAAGGATTGACGCCGTGGCAACGTTCGTTGACCGGGTCGTTCTGCACCTGCAGGCCGGCGATGGCGGGCACGGTTGTGTCTCGATCCACCGCGAGAAGTTCAAGCCCTTCGGCGGGCCGGACGGCGGCAACGGCGGGCACGGCGGCAGCGTGTCCCTGGTGGTCGACCCGCAGGTGACCACGCTGCTCGACTTCCACTTCCACCCGCACGTCAAGGCCGACAACGGCAAGGGCGGTGCCGGCTCGAACCGGGACGGGGCCAACGGCCACAACCTGGTGCTCAAGGTGCCCAACGGCACCGTGGTGCAGACCACCGACGGCACTGTGCTGGCCGACATGGTCGGCGCCGGCACCACCTTCGAGGTCGCCCGCGGCGGGCGCGGCGGGCGCGGCAACGCCTCGCTGGCCAACGCCAAGCGCAAGGCGCCCGGCTTCGCCGAGCTGGGGGAACCCGGCGACCAACTGGACATCGTGCTGGAGCTGAAGAGCGTCGCCGATGTGGGGCTGGTGGGCTTCCCGTCGGCCGGCAAGTCGTCGCTGATCTCGGTGATCTCCGCCGCGAAGCCGAAGATCGCCGACTACCCGTTCACCACCCTGGTGCCCAACCTCGGTGTGGTCCGGATGGACAATCACACCTTCACCGTCGCGGACGTGCCGGGCCTGATCCCCGGCGCGGCCACCGGCAAGGGCCTGGGCCTGGAGTTCCTGCGGCACATCGAGCGCTGCGCGGTGTTGGTGCACGTCATCGACTCGGCGACGTTGGAGCCGGGCCGTGACCCGGTGGCCGACATCGACGCCATCGAGGCCGAGCTGAGCCAGTACGGCGGCCTGGCGGACCGCCCCCGCCTGGTCGCCGTCAACAAGGTCGACGTGCCGGACGGCCGCGACCTGGCCGAGATCGTGCGCCCCGACCTGGAGGAGCGCGGTTACCGGGTGTTCGAGGTCTCCGCGGCCACCCGGGAGGGGCTCAAGGAGCTGACCTACGCGATGGCCGAGCTGGTCGAGGCGGAGCGCAAGGCCGCGCCGCCCGCCGAGCCGACCCGGATCGTGATCCGCCCGATGGCCGTGGACGACGACGGTTTCACCATCACGGCCGAGGCGGATGGCTCGTTCACCGTGCGCGGTGTCCGCCCGGAACGCTGGGTCAAGCAGACCAACTTCGACAACGACGAGGCGGTCGGCTACCTGGCTGACCGGCTGGCCCGGCTCGGGGTGGAGGACAAGCTGGCCAAGGCCGGCGCGCAGCCCGGTGATCTGGTCCGGATCGGTGTGCGCGAGTTCGACTGGCAGCCGACGCTCTTCGCCGGCGTGGAGTTCGTGCCCGGCAACCGGGGCACCGACGTCCGCCTGGAGGAGAAGTCGAACCGGGCCTCCGCCGCGGATCGGCTCGCGGCCCGCAAGGCTCGTCGGGTGCGGTCGGCGGACGAGGTGGGCGCGGACGCGTCCGACGACCCCGATGACGAGGACGACGCCGAGTAGTTCGTTGCGCTCCGTGATGGGGTTGATTTCCGGAAACCTTCGCGAAATCGACGCGTCCTAGCGTGGGGTGATGCTGATCGAGTCCCGGCCTGCCACCGATCCGGAGATCGCCGCCATGGTCACCGCGCAGCAGCGTGAGCTGCGCGAGGCCGATGGCGGGTTGGACGGGCAGGTTTTCATGCCGCACGACGACGTCCGCTACCTGGCGGTGGTGGTGAACGGTCGGGCGGTGGCCTGCGGTGGGCTCCAAGCGCTCGACGCCGAGACCGGCGAGGTCAAGCGGATGTACGTCCGGCCCGCGTACCGAGGGCGGGGGATCGGTCGTCAGTTGCTCGCCGCGTTGGAGGAGTGCGCGTTCCGGCAGGGGCACTCGGTGGTCTGCCTGGAGACGGGCACCTACCTGCCGGCGGCGATCGCGCTGTACACCTCGTGTGGTTACCAGCAGATCCCGGTCTACGGCGAGTACGTGGGCAACCCGTACAGCGTCTGTTTCGCCAAGCGGTTGCCGGTCGCGGCCTGACTGGCGCGTCGCTCCCTCAGGCGCCGGTGCTGGCGTGCGCGACGGTCACCGGCTTCGACTCCGGCGAGGCGTGCTGGCGCAGCACGATGCTCAGCAGGATCAGCGCGCCGACAGCGAGGAACTCGCTCTGCCAGTTCTGCATCGACTGGAACCAGAAGTCGCTGGTGCCGAGGAACTCCCAGACCCCGATCGGCGGCGCGCCGCTCTGGAGCGCCTGCTCCTGGTTGTAGGCGGCGGTGCCACCGAGCAGGTGACCGACGAAGGAACCGGCGAAGATCAGCAGCAGCGCGATGGAGAGGCTGTTCCGGTAGACCACCAACGGCAGGCCGCCGACGCGTACCGGCCAGGGTGACTGCGGGGTCGCGTGGCGCTCGTCGTCCTCCGGCCGGTCGGTCTGGTCCACCGGCTTGGACTCGGCCGAGCCCCGCTGCACCAGGTACGCGGTGAGCAGCACGTACCCGCCCATCTGGAGGAACTCCGACTCCCAGTTCTCGAAGACCGCCTCGGCGAAGTGCCCGCTGGTCAGGTACGCCGGCCAGCTCAGCGGTGCGGCCCCGAACTCGGTCAGCTCCTCGTTGTGGGTCTGCCAGCCGAAGACGCTCTGCAACACGAGGAAGACCAGGAACGCGCCCAGCATGGCGACGGCCAGGGCGTTGTCACGCAGCCAACGAGGCATGGTCGCACCTCCTTCGCCGGTCGATTACCCCTGTGGGCCTGCCGGCGAAACAAAGAGCACCAGGTCAGCGCCGGTCGGCGGGGCTGTCCAGGCGTCCACCGGTGCCCGCCTGGTTCGACAGCAGCAGCCCGAGCGCCAGCATCCCGAAGCCGAGCGCGAGGTGCAGCCAGTTGTCGGCGTCGTTGACCGGCAGGATGTTCGCCCCGCCTTCCGGGTTGACCGCCTCGATGGCCAGGCCGTACAGCCAGAGGGCGAGGTAGATCGCGCCGCCGGCGGCCAGGAACACGCGGGCGCCGGCGATGCTGCGGGCCAGCACCAGGCCAGCCAGCCCGAAGAGCAGGTGCACCGCGTTGTGCAGGATCGACACCTGGAACAGCCCGAGTAGGTGGGCGTCCGAGTGGTGCCCGGCGAACCTCAGCTCGCCGTAGTCGGTGGTGATGCCGGGGATGAAGCCGAGGACACCGATCAGCAGGAAGACCCCGGCCACGACCAGCGCGGCCAGCTGGACCTGGGGTCGGGGACCGACCGCCCGACCGCCTCGTGCGCCTCGTGCCATCGCTGCCCCCTCCGTGGATCTGCCGGCCGCGCGAACCTCACTGTCCGCAGCGGCGACGTGACGCAGCCCGACGATCCTCCATTTTGAAGTTCGTCAGGTGGGCCGCGCAGAGAAATGCACGAAGAGGTATGGAAGCCGAAACGCAGGGTAGGTCAATGGTCAGCGGCGGCAGCATCGCGCCGCATCCCCCCAGCACACACCGCGACGACTTGCTGAGCGGAAGGGAAATCATGACTTACGATCTTTCACCGACATCCTCCACGTACGGGCAGCCCTCGACCAACGGCGGCGGCGTCCGCGACCAGGCGCGCCAGGTCGGCTCGGAGGCCGCGCAGGCCGGCGGGGCGGTCGCCCAGACCGCCCGGGAGCAGGGCACCGAGGTCGGTCGGGAGGCGGCCCGGCAGGCCCGCAACCTGTACGGCGAGGCCCGCAGCCAGCTCGCCAGCCAGACCGGTGAGCAGCAGCGCAAGGCGGCCGGCGGACTGCGTTCGCTGGCCGACGAGATGCGCTCGATGGCCGAGCAAGGTGGTCAGGCCGGTCCGGTGACCGAGCTGGCCCGCCAGGCCGCCGACCGGGTGCATGGTGTGGCCGGCTGGCTCGAGGAGCGCCAGCCCGGTGACCTGATCACCGAGGTACGCGACTACGCGCGGCGTAACCCGGGCACCTTCCTGGTCGGCGCGGCGGTCCTCGGCGTGCTGGCGGGTCGGTTGACCCGTGGCATCTCGGCGTCCGGTGACGACTCCGGCAACGGTTCCGCCGGCTACCGGGGTGCGGGCGCGTACGACCCGGAGCAGACCGCGGTGATCCCGACGCCGCCGCCGGCGCCTCGCGCGGTGCCGGACGCCGTTCCGGCCGGTGGCTACCTCGACCCGACCCCCGGCACGCACACCCCGCCGACGTCCGGTGGCTACGCCGACCCGACGCCCGGTCGCTACGCCGACCAGACGGCCGCTGGCTACGCCGACCCGGCGTCCGGTGGTTACGCCGAGCCCGGCCGGGGCGAGCAGCCGGAGTACTCCGGCACCGGTCAGCCGCTGCCGCCGGTGACCCAGACCGACCCGCTGCCGGGCGTTCCGTCCAGCGGCACCCCGCGCCCGTGAGCCGCCGAGTCATCCGAAGGGAGACGACGGCATGAGCATGCCGACGCAGGGGTCCGGCCTGAACTCCGGTTACCACCCCACCGCGGGTGCCCCACACACCGACGCGGAGGTGAAGAACAGCTCGCTTGGTGACCTGATGCGTCAGGTCACCACCGACCTGTCGACGCTGATGCGTCAGGAGGTCGAGCTGGCCAAGGCCGAGATCCGCCAGGAGGGCAAAAAGGCCGGCAAGGCCGCGGGCCTCTTCGGCGGTGCCGGCTTCGGCGGCTACATGGTGGCTCTCTTCGTGTCCATCGCCGTGTGGCAGTTCCTGGACAACGTCATGGACTCCGGTCTGGCCGCGTTGATCGTGGCCGTGATCTGGGCCGTGGTCGCCGCCGTCCTCTACTCGGCGGCCAAGAAGAACGCCCAGCACGTACGCGGGCTCAAGCAGACCAACGACAGCGTGCAGCGGATCCCCGACGCGCTCAAACCCCACCCGGAGGGAGTAACCCGATGAGCACCGACCCCGACCAGATCCGCCGGGAGATCGAAGCCACCCGCAACAGCCTCAGCTCCGATGTGGATGCGTTGGCGTACAAGGTCAGCCCCAGCCGCATCGTCGACGACCGTAAGCAGCGGGCCCGCTCCGCGCTGCAGAATGTGAGGGAAAAGGTCATGGGAACCGCGTCGGACCTCGGCCACGGCACCGGCCACGCCGCCCACTCGGTGGGCGACCGCGCCTCGTCGGCGGCTTCCAGCGTCAGCGACGCCGCGCACTCGGCGGCCTCGACCGTCAGCGACGCCGCGCACAGCGCTCCGCGGGTGATCCGGCAGAAGTCCCAGGGCAACCCGCTCGCCGCCGGCCTGATCGCGTTCGGGGTGGGCTGGCTGGCTTCCTCGCTGATCCCGGCCTCGCGCCGCGAGCAGGAGGCCGCGACCCAGATCAAGGAGAAGGTCGGCGAACACAGCGGGGTGGTGAAGGAGAAGCTGGGCGAGGTGGCCAGCGAGCTGCGTGAGCCGGCCCAGCAGGCCGCCGAGTCGGTGAAGTCCACCGCGCAGGACGCCGTGCACGCGGTCAAGGACGACACGAAGTCCGCCGCCCACACCGTCAAGGACCACGCCACCCCCTGAACCACCCCCGCCCACCCCGCCCGCTCCCGCCCCCGGCCCTCTGCCCCGGCGATCTTGCAGTTTCGGACCAGTTGTTGTCGTTCATGACATGGTCCGTCCCGACAGAAAGTGCAAGATTGCGCGGGTCGGCGAGGTGGGGTGGGTGGGCGGGGTGGGGCGGGCGGGGTTGGCGGCTCGGCGAACCCGGCTGTCGCCGTAGCGGACGCCGCCCAACAGGAGGCGTTGGGCGACCGCCAGCCAGCCGCACACCCCGCGCTCCAGCAGCCAGAGCGGGGCCGCCAGCGCCGTCGTCGGCGGGAACACCCGGCCGCCCCCAGCGCGGCGGCGACCCGTCTCGGCCAGCGCGACGATCCCGACCGCCGCGCCGAGCAGCAGCCCGGGTCGGCGGGACGCGACCCCCGCCGCCAGCGCCGGCAGCACCGCGAGCGCGGCGAGCAGACGAGCCGGCTGCGCCAGATCGTCGTACGCCTGACGGATCCGTTGACCGCGGAAGTGCGCGGCGTCCGGAGGCAGCCGACGGACGTACAGCCAGGCCGGGGCGGCCTCGCTGCCACCGTACGCGCGCACGGTGCGGATCAGCTCCAGGTTCTCGAAGAGCACGTCCGGGTCGTACCCGCCCATGCCGAGGAAGGTGCTGCGCCGCACGGCCAGGGTGCCCGGGTAGTCCGCCCCGAGCGCCCGGTTGAGCAGCGTGCGGCCGGTGTCCCACCAGGCGTGCCAGGGCAGCGGGTCGAAGTAGTTCTGCGGTCGTACCAGGTCGACGCGGCTCAGCAGTCGGTGTACCACGGTCAGTGCGGTCTCGTCGTACCGGACGTCGTCGTCGGCGATCACCACCGGTTCGTGGCCGGCCGCGCGGACACCGGTGCGTACGCCGAGCACCTTGCCGTTGAGCCCGCGCTCGCCCGGGTCCGGTGGGAGATGCCGGACCCACCCCCGCCACGCCTCGGCGTGCCGGGCGAAGAGGTCCGGAGGTGAGCCGTCGACCACGAGCACCTCGACCCGGTCACCCAGCCAGCGCAGGTAGTCGGTCAGCTCGGCCAAACCGGTGTCGGCGTACCAGCGCAGGGGCAGCACGTACGTCATCGGCAGACGGACCGGCGACGGGCCGGCGCCCTCGTGTTCGACCTCCCGCCGACGCGCACCGCGCCGGGTGTCACCAGTGGGGCTGGACGGGGACATGACAACTCCGTGACGGACCGGGCCGCGGCCGGTGCTGAGCAGCGTCTGCCCGCAATTGCGGGGATCAAACGGCCGGGTCGTTTCGACGGCCGGGCCTCGGGGTGGCGCTGCCCGTACCGTGATCGGTGGGGCGGGTCAGGCCGGGCGGAGGTCGGGCGTGCGGCGGACGTTGGTGACGGTCAGGCCCAGCGGCGGCAGCGCCGGCATCCGGTGCAGGTCCAGGGCCAGGTCCTGGACCGGCACGTCGTAGCGCATGGCGGTGGTCAGGTTGGTGACCGCCCGTTTCATCAGGTCGATGGTGAGCCACTCGCCGGCGCAGCGGTGACCGGCCCAGTGATCACCGCCGCCCTGCGGGATCAGCTCGAACGGGTCCACCCGTCGGCCGGCGAACCGCTCCGGACGAAACAGCTCCGGTTGCGGCCAGATCGCCGGGTGGTGGTTGGTGCCGTAAAGGTCGAGCAGCACCCGCCGGCCCTTCGGAAAGTGGTGGCCCTGCCAGTCGAAGGACCGCCGGACCCGGGCCGCCGCCAGCGGGAAGAACGGGTAGTAGCGGCGGACCTCCTGGACGAAGTGCTCGGTGGCCTCGTCGTCGTCGCGGACCCGTTCCCGCCAGCCCGGATGGTCGTGCAGGGCGAGCGCGGCGAAGGCGATGTACTGGTCGACGGCGACCACCGGGCGTAACACGTTGAGCAGCTCCACCGCCGCGATCCGCCGGGGGAGGAGGTGGCCGGCTCGGTCCCGGTGTTCGGCGATCACGGCCAGGGCGCTGCCGGCCGGCGCCGGGGCTGAGCCGACCCGGGTCCGTTCGACGAGGTCGGCGAGCCAGTGTTCGGCGCGGTACCGGGCGAGCCGACCCCGCCAGTGCCGGGGGCCGATCGCCGCTGGGGCTTCGATCATGGCGTGCAGCTCGGTGGCTCGGCGCTCGACCTGCGACGTCGGCAGCGGCACCCCGGCCCAGGCACAGACCACCCGGGTCAGCAACCGGCCCAGCTCGTCGTAGAGCGACACCGGGCCGGCGTCCTCCCAGGCGGTGATCCGGGTCCGCCACTCGTCGTCGAAGAGCTGGCCGAGCTGCCGGATCGCGGCCGGTGTCATGATCGACATGAACATGGCCTTGCGGTCGTCGTGCTCCGGCCCGTCCAGGCCCTGCACCCCACCCCGACCGGTCAGGGTCCGCTGCATGCGCAGCGGCATCGCGGTGTCACGTTGGAAGCGGTCGTTGTCGTAGAACAGCTCCGCCGCCGGCCGGCCCCGCAGGCAGATGGTCGGGGCGAGCAGGATCCGGGTCCGGAAGACGTCGCTGCCGTACCGCTCGCAGCGCTCGCTGACGAATCGGTAGCCGGCGCGCAGCAGCGCGAGGGTGCTGTCCGGGCTGCGGTCGGCCGGCATGGTCGCCATCGGGTCTCCTCACAGGCGGGCGCGGCTGGTCGCCGCCGCCCACCGCGGTTACCCCGGTCGACGCCGCTGAACCCCTGCGCGGCTGGCCCCTCCCAGGGGCGGCGGAACCTGGTTTGCTGCTGGTGGGACAACCACGGGAGGGCGGATGCGCGACAACAGATCGCCGCACTGGCGGCAGCGGCGAGCGGCCGGAGCACTGGGCGGAGGCCGCGACGGGCGGTCACTGATCGGGCCACCACGGCGGCCCACCCGTCCGCACCGGTTCTTCACCGTGCACCTGGGCTTCACCGCGCCCGGCCCGGTCGAGGCGCGCGAACTGGCAGTGGCGTACGCCGAGGCGCTGAGCCTGCTCCGCTCGGAGGTGGCACTCGGGGCGGCGGCCCTGTCCCCGGCCGACGCCTGGCAGCGGGCCGAGCGGCTGTTCTGCGGCGCGGTCGGCCCGGACGGGGAGCGCTGCGTCGACGTGGCCGACCACCCGGGCTTCCACCACGCCCCCGGCCCCGGCGGCCTGGGCTGGGGCGACGGCGACGGCCCCGGCGATGGCTGACCAGCGGCCCCGGGTGGTCGACCCGGGAGGGTCCCGGCCCGGCCGCCCGCGTGGCCGTGCCGGTGTCCGCAGCACGGGCACCGGCACGGCGATCCAGCACCGACGGGTCGGCGGGCGCGATCAGTCCAGGTCGAACTCGCCGTCCTGCGCCCCGGCCACGAAGGCGTCCCACTCGGCCTGGGTGAAGACCAGCACCGGCCCGTCCGGCTCGGCCGAGTTACGCATGCCGATCAGGTCGTCGACGAACGCGACCTCAACGGCGCTGTCGGAGGTGTCCCCCTCGGCCCGCTGCCAGACCGCCCGAGAGAGGTCGAAGTCGCCCTTGGGGTGCTGCGCCATGGTTCTTTCCTCCAGTGCCGAGGGTCGTCTGGTGACCGGGTGCCGATCCCCATCGGGCAGGATAAGCGGATGCCGAGCCTGACCCGTGTAGAGGCGACCGCGCGTGGCGCGGCGATTACTGTCGAGTCCTATCAGGTGGACCTCGACCTGACCGGTGACGGTGACGTGTTCCGCTCCCGGGTCGAGATCCGGTTCCGGGCCACCGCCGGCGCCGCGACCTTCGCCGAGGTCAAGCCCGCCAAACTGCTGGCGGTACGCCTCAACGACAGTGACCTCGACCTCGGCCTGCTCACCGACAACCGGCTGCCGATCGGTGACCTGGCCACGGAGAACACGCTCGTCGTCGAGGCCGAGATGGCGTACTCCAACGCGGGCGAGGGGATGCACCGCTTCGTCGACCCCGCCGACGGCGAGACCTACCTCTACGCGATGTCGTTCCTCGACAACGCGCAGCGCATCTTCGCCGCCTTCGACCAACCCGACCTCAAGGCCCCGTTCACCCTCTCGGTCACCGCGCCGCCGCAGTGGCTCGTCGCGGGCAACGCCGAGCTGGCCGCCAACCCGGCCCCCGGGCGCTGGGAGTTCGCCCCGAGCGCGCCCCTGGCCACCTACTTCTTCTCGTTGATCGCCGGGCCGTACCACGTCCGGCGGGCCGAGCACGACGGTGTTCCGCTGGGCATCTTCTGCCGCCGGTCGCAGGCCGAGCACCTGGACGCCGACGCCGAAGAGATCTTCACCGTCACCCGGCAGTGCCTGGACCGGTTCCACCAGCTCTTCACCGAGCGCTACCCGTTCGGCAAGTACGACCAGGCGTTCGTGCCCGAGTTCAACGCCGGCGCGATGGAGAACCCGGGCATCGTCACCTTCCGCGACGACTACATCTTCCGCTCGGCGGTCACCGACACGCAGCGCGAGCAGCGTGCCGGCACCATCGCCCACGAGATGGCCCACATGTGGTTCGGTGACCTGGTCACCATGCGCTGGTGGGACGACCTGTGGTTGAACGAGTCCTTCGCCGAGTACCTGGGCACCCGGGTCACCGCCGAGGCGACCCGCTTCGACCAGTCCTGGACGACCTTCGCGATGCGCCGCAAGGCCTGGGGCTACGCGGCCGACCAGCGTCCCTCCACCCACCCGGTCGCCCCGCAGGAGGTGGCCGACGCCGACGAGGGCCTGCTCAACTTCGACGGCATCTCGTACGCCAAGGGGGCCAGCGTGCTGCGGCAGCTGGTCGCGTGGCTCGGTGACGAGGCGTTCCTGGCCGGTCTGAACGCCCACTTCGCAGCGCACCGCTTCGGCAACGCCACCCTCGACGACCTGCTCACCAGCCTCTCCGCCAGCAGCGGGCGGGAGCTGTCCGGTTGGGCCGAGCTGTGGTTGCGCCAGCCGCAGGTCAACACGTTGCGCGCCGAGGTCGCCGTCGACACCGACGGCCGCTACGCCGAGGTCGCGGTGGTGCAGAGCGCACCCGAGTCGCACCCGGTGCTGCGCCCGCACCGGATCGGCGTGGGCCGCTACGCGGCGGACGGCACCGTCCAGCGCGACGAGGTGGACATCGACCCGGCCGCCGACGGTGGACGCACCGTGCTGGGTCAGCTGACGGGTGAGCCGGCGGCCCGGCTGCTGCTCCTCAACGACGGTGACCTCACCTTCGCCAAGGTACGTCTCGACCCGGTGTCGGCCGAGGCCGTCCCGCTGGTGCTGCCCGGCCTGACCGACCCGCTGGCCCGGGCAGTGCTGTGGGGCGAGGCGCTGGACGCGGCGACCGACGGGGAGCGGCCGGTCGCCGGCCTGGTCGACCTGGTCGTCGCCGCGCTGCCCACCGAGACCGAAGTGATCATCGCGGAGGACGTGCTGACGCTCAGTCGGTCACTCGTCGACCGATACCTCGACCCGCTGGCCCGCTCGACA
Source organism: Micromonospora sp. NBRC 107095 (assembly GCF_030269705.1). Taxonomy (NCBI): domain Bacteria; kingdom Bacillati; phylum Actinomycetota; class Actinomycetes; order Micromonosporales; family Micromonosporaceae; genus Micromonospora; species Micromonospora sp. NBRC 107095. The sequence goes on along the minus strand of NZ_BSTU01000003.1, from coordinate 643,583 downwards.
GCGTTGGCCCGGGTCGCCGAGGCGTGCCGGCGCCTGCTCGACGGCGCGCCGGCTGGTGAGTCGTTGCAGCTCGCCGCCGCACGGGGCTGGATCGCCGCCACCACCGACGCCGACCTGCTCGTCGGCTGGCTCGCCGGCCGGGACGTGCCGGCCGGCCTGAAGATCGACGCGGAGCTGCGCTGGGCGGTGCTGCGCCGACTGGTGGTGCTGGGTGCCGCCGGAGAGGCGGAGATCGCCATCGAGGCGGCCGCCGACGTCAGCTCCGCTGGCGTGGAACGGGCCGCCCGTTGCCGGGCCGCATTGCCCGACCTGGCGGCGAAGCAGGCCGCGTGGAAGATCATCGTGCGGGATACCGACCTGTCCAACCGGCTGTTGGAAGCGACAGCCGAGGGGTTCTGGCAACCCGAACAGGCCGAGCTGACCGCCGAGTACGTCGACAGGTACTTCGAGGAGATGCCGGCCGCCGCGCGTCGGCGTACCCCCTGGACGGCCGACCGGGTGGCGGCCCTGGCGTTCCCCCGCTACGCCGTGGCGCAGCCGACCCGGGAGGCGGCCGCGGCGTTGCTGGCCCGCGACGACCTGACCCCCGGCCTGCGCCGGGTGGTGACCGACTCCGACGACGACCTGCGCCGCGCGCTGGTCGCCTGGACGGCGGTGGCCGCCGCCTCGGCCTGAACGCTGACCAGCGGGGTGGCCGGTCGGCCACCCCGCTGGTCCACAGCTCAGCGCGGAGCGGGTGCGGCAGTGACCGGCGCGTCCCAGTCGATGACGTAGCGCTGCTCGTCGGCGACGGTCTTCTCCGGGTCCAGCACCGTGCGCACCATCAGTGGCATCAGCAATGGCATCAGCGTCCGCGCGACCGGCCCGGGAGCCTTCGCGTGGTTGATCCGGGCCGCGCGGGCCGCCACCTTCTCCACCCGGGTACGACGCAGCCGCACGTACGCGTCGAACGCCGCCTCGACGTCCGGCAGGTCGCGCAGGCAGCGGGCGAGTTGCACGGCGCTCTCGATGGCCAGCGAGGCGCCCTGCCCCGAACTGTTCGACGGCGCGTGCGCCGCGTCGCCGACCAGCACCATCCGGCCCCGATGCCAGTGCGGCACCGGCGGCATGATCTGCAACGACCCGACCACCTGGAGGTCGGCGGCGTTGCTGGTCGTCATCAGGTCCCGGCCCGGGTCGTCGTCGCCGTAGCTGGCGCGCAGCGTGTCCAGCCACTGCTCCGCCGGCACCGCCCGGGCCTCGACCAGGCTCATCGGCCGCTGCTGCGGCAGGTTGACCCCCCATCGGGTGCCGCCGCCGGGCTCCGGCCAGTACAGGTAGTAGCCCCGTCGCCCGAACGCGAACGTCATCGTGCCCGGCTCGGCGTCGACCTCGTGTCGGGCCACCGCCTCGAAGCCGAGCAGCCCGGTGAACCGGGGGCCGGGTGCGGCCGGGTCGATCAGACCCCGGACCGTGGAGCGGATTCCGTCCGCGCCGACGAGGATGTCGGCGGTGGCGGTACTGCCGTCCTCGAAACGGGCGATCACGCCGTCGCCGGTCTGCTCGGCGCCGACCAGCCGCTTGCCGTACGTGAACGGCACACCCTCAGCGGACGCCTGATCGTGCAGCACCTGGTGAAGCTCGGCCCGGTGCACCACGTGCAGCGGCGGCACCCCGGTCAGGGTGGGCAGGTCGATGCGTCGGCGGCCAACGGCCAGGACGTTGCGTCCGATCGGTGTGGCGATCGCCGTCACCGCGTCGTGGACGCGGACCGTCCGCAGCGCCGCCACCCCGTTGGGCGCGAGGGCGAGGGTGCCGCCGAGGCCGGTGGCCGTGCTCGGGTACGCCTCGTAGACGGTTGCGGTGATGCCGGCGCGGCGCAGCGCGAGCGCTGTCACCGGCCCGGCGATGCCACCGCCGATGACGATCGCGGTTCGTACCGTGGTCATGGTCTCTCCCTGGGTGTGGTCGGTGCCGGCGCGCGGACCTGGTGTGGTCGGTGCGCGGGCGCGCGGACCTGGGAGGGAGCCCGGTTATCCTCGTGGTTGCCGCTTCGGGCCGGGTGCCTTCCCAGGCGTCGGTTCGGGGTCAGGGCCCCGGTGAGGTGTTGGCGCACCTCGCCGGGGCCGTTCTTCAGCCGGTGGGGTCGGCCCTGCGGCTGCTGGTGGTGGTGCTGTCGGTGCTGGTTCTCTCGGCCAGATCGGTCAGTTCGGCAGGCATCTCACCGGTCTCGTGGAAGGCCCGCCAGGTGTCCAGGCCGGGGTAGCTTCCCGAGGTCAGTTCGGCGAGCAGGGCCCGCAGCCAGGCGGCCTCCGCGTCCCGGATGGCGAGGTCGTACTCCGACTCCACCAGGAACAGCCGGGGAACCTCCCGCAGGTGCGCGTCGAGCGTTTCGCGGTCCTGGCGGATCGCGTCCTCCAACAGGGAGAGCCGTTGCCGCAGCAGGTCGGTGGCCTCGTCGGGATGCAACGCGGCGAGCACCGACAGCCCGGCCCGGAAGCGGGGGTGTTCGGCCATCGGGGTGGAGACCAGCTCGCGGGCCCAGTCGACAAGCTCCGCCCGCCCGGCGTCGGTGATCCGGTAGACGGTGCGTTCCGGGCGGCGGCCCTCGCGCAGGCTCTCCACCGCCTCGATCAGGTGGTGTTTGTCCAGGTTGCCGATCACCGTGTAGAAGGACCCCCACTTGAACTCCATGTCCTGGTCCTTGCCCCAGGCACGGAGTGCGGTGGCGATCTCGTACGGGTGCATGGGCCGCTGGACCAGGGCGGACAGCACGGCCAGCGCCAGCAGGTTGCCGACCTTGCGCCGCTTCGGCACGACGACCCCCTCGCTCGTCGACGGTTACTCGTCGACGAATATACGCCGTCGAGCGGGCCTGCCGCGATCCCCTGTCGCGCCGATGTCCGGCAACGCACGGCCGACGGTGCCGGGCCGGGACGGTCGGCAACGAGGCTCGGCCTACGATCACTGGGTGGAGGAAGATATCCGGCGGATCGGGATCATGGGTGGCACCTTCGACCCGATCCACCACGGGCACCTCGTCGCGGCCAGCGAGGTGGCGGACCGGTTCGGCCTGGACGAGGTGGTCTTCGTCCCCACCGGCCAGCCGTGGCAGAAGGCCGACGAGCCGGTCAGCCCGGCCGAGGACCGGTACCTGATGACCGTCATCGCCACCGCCTCCAACCCCCGCTTCCAGGTCAGCCGGGTCGACATCGACCGCAGCGGGCCCACCTACACGGTCGACACGTTGCGTGACCTCCAGGCTGAGTACGGCCCGAAGGTGCAACTCTTCTTCATCACCGGAGCGGACGCCCTGCAACGCATCCTGTCCTGGAAGGATCTGGACGAGATCTTCGAGCTGGCGCACTTCATCGGTGTGACCCGGCCCGGCTTCCCGCTGAGCGACAAGCACCTCCCGGCGGACACCGTCAGCCTGATCCAGGTGCCCGCGATGTCCATCTCGTCGACCGACTGCCGCGCCCGGGTCGCCAGAGGTGAGCCGGTTTGGTATCTGGTGCCCGACGGTGTGGTGCAGTACATCGCCAAGCGGAGCCTCTATCAGCGCTGAGCGCATCCGTTATGCCCAGGTTCGTGCAGCTAACCGGGCAGAACTGCACGATCGCGATGCCGTCGGGTATGAGACGCTTGGAGGATCGCACGCCTGATCGAAGGAGAACGGTGACAGTTTCCGAACGCGCTCACGAGCTGGCTATCGCGGCCGCCCAGGCCGCCGCCGACAAGAAGGCGCAGGACATCACGATCATCGACGTCGGCGACCAGCTCGCCATCACCGACGCGTTCGTGCTCGCCGCCGCCCCCAATGAGCGTCAGGTGCTGGCCATCGTCGACGCCATCGAGGAGAGCCTGCTGGAGCTGCCGGAGAAGGCGAAGCCGGTGCGGCGCGAGGGCGAGCGCGGTGGCCGCTGGGTGCTGCTCGACTACGTCGACATCGTGGTGCACGTCCAGCACACCGAGGAGCGCGAGTTCTACGGGCTCGACCGCCTCTGGAAGGACTGCCCCACCATCCCGTTCGTCGATCGCGACCTGGTCGAGGCCGACGCCAGCGGGTCCGCCGCCGCCGAATGAGCCGACTGATCGTCTGGCGGCACGGCAACACCGACTGGAACGCCGCCAACCGGGTCCAGGGGCAGACCGACGTACCCCTCAACGAGCTGGGCCGCGACCAGGCCCGCGCCGCCGCCCCGCTGCTCGCGGCGCTGCGGCCCGACGCCATCGTGTCCAGCGACCTGAGCCGCGCCGCGGACACCGCCGCCGCGCTCGCGGCGCTGACCGGGCTGCCGGTCCGCACCGACGCCCGCCTGCGCGAGCGGCACTTCGGCCAGTGGCAGGGCCTGCACCTCACCGAGGTCGCCGAGCGCTTCCCCGAGGAGTACGCCCGCTGGCGGGCCGGCGACCCCGATCCCGGCGTCGACCTGGAACCGCTGCACGACCTCGGTGAGCGGGTCGCCGCCGCGCTGCTCGACGCCGCCCACGCGGCGCCGGGCGGCACCGTCGTGCTCGCCACCCACGGTGGCGCGTCCCGACAGGGTGTCGGGCACCTGCTCGGCTGGGACGCCGCGGTGCTGCGCGGCGTCGGCTCGCTGGCCAACTGCCACTGGACCGAACTGCGTCACGACGACGTCCGGGGATGGCAGTTGCGGGCGCACAACGTCGGCCTGATCACCGCACCGGTCGCTGTCGACGCGGTCTGAGCAATCGCGCCTCGGCGTTCGCGGCCTCGATCGGCTAGCGTGCCGGGCATGCCCGTCGCGGTTGTCATCGACTCCACCGCCTACCTTCCGCCCGAGCTGGTGCAGGCGCACCGGCTGACCGTCGTGCCGTTGACCGTCGTCCTCAACGGCGCGGAAGGGCTGGAGGGGGTGGAGACCCAACCGTCCGACGCGACAGTGGCACTGAGTGCCCGCCGGGTCACCGCGACCACCTCCCGCCCGGCACCCGAGCAGTTCGCCCGGACGTACCGCCAACTGCTCGACGCCGGCGCCGACGGGATCGTCTCGGTGCACCTCTCCGCCGCGCTGTCCGGCACTGTGGAGGCCGCCCGGCTGGCCGCCGCCGACCTGGACGGCCGGGTGGAGGTCGTGGACAGCCGCTCGACCGGCATGGGGCTGGGCTTCCCCGCCATCGCCGCCGCCACCGCCGCCCAGGCCGGCGCCGACCTTGCCGGGGTACGCGACGCGGCGCTCGCCGCCGTGGCCCGCACCACCGTCTGGTTCTACGTCGACACGCTGGAGTTCCTCCGTCGCGGCGGCCGGATCAATGCCGCCGAGGCGCTGGTCGGCACCGCGCTGTCCGTCAAGCCGATCATGCATATGCCGGACGGGGCGATCGTGCTGCGCGAGAAGGTCCGCACCGCCAGCCGAGGAGTGGCCCGCCTCGTGGACCTGGCCGTCGAGGCGGCCGGCGACGACGACGTGGACCTCGGGGTACACCACCTGGCCGCACCGCAACGGGCCGAGGCGTTGCGTGCCGCGCTGACCGAACGGTTCGGCGACCGGCTGCACGACACCTACGTCTCCGAGGCGGGTGCCGTCATCGCTGCGCACGCCGGGCCGGGGCTGGCCTGCGTGGTCGTCCACCGCCGGCCGCAGGGCTGAGCCGTGCCCACGTCGTACGTCGTGACCGGCGGTGGGCGCGGTGTCGGCCGGGCTGTGGTGCAACGGTTGGTGGCCACCGGTGCCACCATCGTCGTCCTGGAACGCGACGCCGGCGCTGTCGACTGGTTGGCCGGCCACCCGGCCGCCGATCGGCTCGTCGCGGTTCTCGGCGACGCCGCCGACGAGCAGGTGGCCGAGCGCGCCGCCGAGCTGGCGGACCGGGTCGCGCCGCTGACCGGCTGGGTGAACAACGCAGCGGTGTTCCGCGACGCCGCGCTGCACTCCGCGTCGGCCGACACGGTACTGGACCTGATCACCGTGAACCTGCGCCCGGCCGTGGTGGGCGCCGCGGTCGCCGTCCGCCACTTCCTGGCCCGCGCCACCGGCGGCGCGATCGTCAACGTCTCGTCGCACCAGGCCCGCCGGCCGGTGCCCGGCGCCCTGCCGTACGCGACGGCGAAGGCCGCCGTGGAGGGGCTGACCCGGGCGCTGGCCGTCGAGTACGGGCGGCACGGCATCCGCGCCAACGCGGTAGCGCTCGGCTCGATCGCCACCGAGCGGCACGCCGAATTCCTGGCCAGCCAGGAACCCGGCCAGGCCGAGTGGATCACCACCGAGCTGAACCGGCTGCACCCGGTGGGCCGGATCGGGCGGGCCGACGAGGTGGCCGAGGCGGTCGCGTACCTGCTGTCGCCCGCGGCGAGCTTCATCAACGGGGTGACACTGCCGGTGGACGGGGGACGGGCCGTGCTCGGCCTCGACCCGGAGGCCCGCTGACCGTTGGTAGCCCTCGTGCCGGTCGGAGCCTAGCCGTCGGCGACGAAGACGCCCTGGCCCTGCTGACCGTAGATCAGGTTCCGCTCGTGCAGTTCCTTGACCGCTCGATAGGCAGTCGAGCGTGCCACGTTGTACAGCTCGCCGATCTCGGACACCGACGGCAGTTGCTGGCCAGGCGAGTATTCGCCCGAGCGGATCTTCTGCTCGATGTCGTCCGCCACGCGGCGGTAGTGCGGTGGTCTCGTCGGCATGAACGGCTCTCCCGGACTTCAGCGGAGATCATGTTTCCAGGCCGGGCGTGATCGAGACAAGGCGGCAACGCAGCAAAGTGGAGATAGTGAGAACTTGACTACACTGAGACAGTGGATACAGTGAGACAGTGACCGGATGCTCCTGGACTTCAGCACTCCCGAGGTATCCGGTCTGCCCGCCCTGAGGGAGTTCCATTGCAAGGCTTCGGCCCCCAGGGCGGGCTACTTCGGATCGCGTGGAGGCGCCGAACATGCCAATCGATGAACCGGTGTCCACGGCGACCGAGCTGTTCATGGCCAAACGGGTATTGGATGCTCACTGGACCAGGGCGCTCGACGAGCCGTGGCGGGCGGGCGGGTGCCTGGAGTGCCGGGGGCGCAGCGAATGCCGACAACTCGACTGGGCGCTGGCGCTCCTGGCGGAAATCGCCTCGGTCATGCTCCAGAAGCGGTGAATGATCCTGCCCGCGCTGCTGTGTTAGCCTCCGTGCGCGCCCCAGATGGGCCTACCCCCGGAGGTTCTGGCTACTTCAGCCACCACGCCGAGATCGACGCGTCGTCCGCGTCTCTCGTGCGGGATCCGGGGCGTCGGCGCCCTCGGGGCTCTGTCATCTGGGTGGCTGGGTGAACGCCGTGGGCCTCCGGTCGGGTCGTGGGATCGACCGGGAAGAAGACCGTACGCATGACAGTCACGTTCAACCACACCATCATCGCCAGCAAGGACAAGAGCGCCTCGGCCGCGTTCTACCGCGAGCTGTTCGACCTGCCGGAGGCCCCCTCGTGGGGGCCGTTCGCCAACGTGCGGTTGGACGATGGCGTGCTGCTCCAGTTCGCCGAGCCGCCGGTGGACATCCAGATGCAGCACCACGCGTTCCTCGTCGACGACGAGGTGTTCGTGCGGTGCCTGGCGTTCGTCGAGGGGCGTGGCATCACGTACTGGGCCGACCCGCAGCTGAAGCGGGAGGGGGAGACCAACACCGAGCACGGTGGCCGGGGCTTCTACTTCTTCGACCCGGCCGGCCACGCCATCGAGATCATCACGCGGCCGTACCTGTAGCGGGCCCGTCGACGGTCCAGACGCCCAGCTCCGGGGAGTAGCGGGCCCGCTCATCCTTGATCATCAGTCAGTCTCCTTAGTCCGAGCATGGCCCGGCGGCGTGCCTTCGCCGGGTCGGCGGCACGTCTGGTTAGTGGTGGCGCTCTCCGCCGGCTCCGGGGCCGGCTCCTCCTGGCCGCCGGCCAGCATGGCGCGGTGTCGGGCGGCGGCGTCCCGCTTCATCTGGGTCCGCAGTCCGGCGATTTGGGCGGGGAACTTCCCTGCCTGGGCGGCGGCCAGCATGGCCACGCGGCGGATCCTGGCCCGGGCGGCGTCCTGAGTGGTCACCAGTCCTCATCCTCTCCACGGAGGCGGGCCACGGCGGTAGGGGCGCTGATTTAGTCCCACTCACGAGACTCCCGCGTGCTCTAGCGCCAGTCCCAGGCGTGTGACGTGTCGTTACCTGAGGCCATGGCCAGAGGTGTGATGTTGATCAGCCTGCGGTGGTTGTCCTACATGGACCCTCAGGTCAGAGGCCGCCTAAGTTCCGAGCCGACCATGACGGACCTCTTGTCAAGACCCTCTGACGCACAGGCGGTCCGTCAGTCGCGAGAGGGGCATGAACAATACTTCGCCCCTGTGTAACGGACTTGCCACGCGTGGGTGGGGGAGGCCTTATGGTTACTTCCCAGCACAGACGGACCGTCAGTTGGTGGTTCGGATGGCGCAAGTGCCCCTCTGGCCGGCCGAGGGGCATCCGCCTCCGGCGTCACTGAAGGGCGGTGAAGTCCGTGCGCAAGAAGGGACGTCAAGTCCCATGTGCCCGGCACGATGAAGCTAAACAGCCTAAGCGTTCCGGCGAGTGGGTGGTGCCCGCGCTGCGGGTAATCGGCTACGCGCTATGGCTCGCGGCGACGTTGGCCGGGAAGGGATGCGCGCCCAGCTGACCCTTGGTCAACTGGGCCGCACCTTGCGGGGAGGCCTCCGCCTCATCGCCTCTGACAAGCAGGGGCGGGGGTCTCCCTCCGTCCACAACAGTGGACGAGCGTCCACCGTTGTGGACGACATCTACCGTTCGGCAGAGTACCGCCTGCTGTAGGTACACGGCACGGTGTTGGGTATTTATGCCGTCCGGTCCGGGTTCGCTACACCACCCGGCGCCCAGAAGGCGAGATCCTGCCGGGCGTAGAGTTCAGCGTTTCCGCTCTTGCCCCGTGACATGGACACCTTCCCGATTCGCCGCTGTAGTCGCTTCTTGCCCGCTTCGTACGACCAAGGTGCACCCGTTGGGGGAAGGGGCTGCGTCGTTCATCGAGGACGGACGGTGTCGGTTGTGGGTGAGGTAGTCCCGCTAGATGCGGATGCTGGTGACCAAACCGGCTTGCCGAGGTCACGCGCCGACGTTCGGCTCCCGCATAGCAGATCGGGGCATGATCAGGGCGTTGTCCACAGTGGGGTCGGTTGTCCACAGGACGGCGTCGTCACCCTCCACCGTCCCGGCCCCCGCCATAGCGTCGCGCTGTGTCGCACGACGAGGAGACAGAGGTACGCCAGCGCCTGCGCCGGCTGACGGAGGCGGCTGTCGCGCCGTCGCCCCAGCCGGCGGCGCTCACGGGCCTACCCCTGTCGTCCCTGGTCGGCCCGCCGCCCGCGGACGTGCTCGCTTCCCAGCCTGCCGCGCCGGCAGTGGAGCCGGCATCGGGCGGCCTCGCGGTTCCGCCCGAGTCGCGGTTGCCCGGCCCGGGGGCATTCGACCCCGGCCGGCGCGGTGTGCGGGCGTTGGCGGTAGTGGCCGCGGTGGTGGTGGTGGGTGCGGCCGGTTGGGCCTGGCAGGCCCGGCCACTGTCGGAGCCGGTCGCCCCGCTGCTCAACGACGCCGCGTCGGCCGCACCGTCCGATGGCCCCGGCGCGTCCGGCTCCGGCGAGGTGGTGGTGGCGGTCGCGGGCAAGGTCCGCAAACCCGGTCTGGTACGCCTCCCGGCCGGGTCCCGTCTCGCCGACGCGGTGCAGGCGGCCGGGGGCGCACTGCCCGGGGTAGACGTGGCGCTGCTCAACCCCGCCCGGAAGGTGACCGACGGCGAGCTGATCGTGGTCGGGGTGACACCACCGCCGGTGCCGGGCGGCGCGGCCGGGCCGGTGGCGGGCGGTGCGGCACCCGCCGCCGGGCCGCTGAATCTCAACACCGCGACCCTGGCGCAGCTCGACGCACTGCCCGGGGTGGGTCCGGTGCTCGCCCAACGGATCCTCGCCCACCGGGATCAGCACGGCGGGTTCACGTCCGTTGGCGACCTGCGCCAGGTCGACGGGATCGGCGATGCCCGCTACGAGCAGCTCAAGGATCTGGTGACGGTGTGAGCGGGTCCGCCGTCGACGCTGCCGCACCGGAGGTGGGCCAGGTTCCGTCCCAGCCGCCGGATCTGCGACTGGCTGGGCTCGCCGTGGCGGCCTGGCTCACCGCGCTCGCCGGCCTGCACCTCGGCAGCCGCGCCGTGCTGCTGGTGGCCGGCGCGGCGGCCGGGCTGACGGCGGTCGGTGCTGGGCACCTGCTCGGCCGCCTCGGCGGTCCGCGAGCCGTGGTGCGGCGTTACGGGTGGGTGGCGGTGGCGGTGGGCCTCGGCGTGGTCTGCGGTGGTGCGGCCACCGCCGCCCGGCTCGCCGTCCGCGACGCGCCGCCGATCCGGGCCCTCGCCGAGCAGCGGGCTCCGGTCACCGCCGACCTGGTCGTCCGGGACGATCCACGCCCGATCCGGAGCGCCGGGCGGCCGGGCATGTTGCTGGTGCCGACGCAGCTGGTCCGGCTCACCGGCCCGGACGGCCGGCGGATCCACGCGTCGGTGCGGCTGCTCGTGCTGACGACCGACCCGGCCTGGCGGGGCCTGCTGCCCGGGCAGCGCCTCACCGCCGACGGCCGGCTCGGCGTTCCGCGCGGTGGCGACCTCACCGCGGCGGTGCTGAGCACCAGCAGTCCACCGGAGCGGCACGGCGCGCCGTCCTGGGCGCAGCGTGCCGCCGGGGTGCTGCGTACCGGCCTGCAACGCGCCTGCGCGCCGCTGCCCGACGACCCCGGTGGGCTGCTGCCCGGTCTGGTGGTGGGCGACACCAGCCGGCTGCCACCCGCCGTCGAGGAGGACTTCCGAGCCACCGGGATGACCCACCTCAACGCGGTCTCCGGCTCCAACGTCGCGATCGTGGTGGGTGCGGTGTTGCTGCTGGCCCGGTGGGCACGGGCCGGTCCGTGGCTCGCCGCGGCGCTCTGTGGGGTGGCGCTGGTGGGGTTCGTCATCCTGGTCCGCCCGTCACCGAGCGTCGTACGGGCCGCCACGATGGGGGCGATCGGGCTCGCCGCGCTCGCCGCCGGTCGTCCTCGGGCGGCGCTGCCCGCGTTGGCTGCCGCAGTGACCGTGCTGGTGCTCGTCGACCCGGAGTTGGCCGGGGATCCCGGGTTCGCGCTCTCCGTGCTGGCCACCGGTGGCCTGCTGCTGCTCGCGCCGCGCTGGCGGGACGGGTTGCGGCGCCGAGGCGTACCACCGGGGCTGGCCGAGGCGCTGGCCGTGCCGGCGGCCGCCCAACTGGCCTGCGGCCCGGTCGTCGCCGGGATCTCCGGCACGGTGAGCGTGGTGGCGGTGCCCGCGAACCTGTTGGCGGTGCCGGCCATCGCGCCGGCGACAGTACTGGGCGTGCTGGCGGCACTGGTGTCGCCGATCTGGCCGGCCGGTGCCGGGTTCGTCGCCTGGCTGGCGAGTTGGCCGGCCTGGTGGTTGGTGCTCATCGCCCGGCAGGGGGCTCGGCTGCCGGGCGGCACCCTGCCGTGGCCGGGTGGTGTGCCCGGGGCTCTGCTGCTGACCGGGCTGACAGTTGCGCTGCTGATTGCGGTGCGCCGACCACTCGTCCGTCGGCTGGTGGCGGTGGTCGGTGTCGCCGCGGTGCTGGGTGCCCTGCCGGTGCGGCTGGTAGCCGCCGGCTGGCCGCCCGCCGGTTGGGTGGTGGTGGCCTGCGCGGTCGGGCAGGGCGACGCAGTGGTGCTTCCGGTCGACAGCGGCCGGGCCGTGGTGGTGGACGCCGGGCCGGAACCGGGTGCGGTGGACGGTTGCCTACGTCGGCTCGGCGTGCGGGAGGTGCCCCTGCTGGTGATCAGCCACTTTCACGTGGACCACGTGGGCGGGGTGGCCGGGGTGTTCCGGGGGCGGCGGGTGGGTGCCGTGCTGACGCCGTCATCGACGGACCCGGAGAGCGGCCGGGACCTGGTCCGGGCGGCGGCCGCCGGCGGGCGGGCCGCGCTGCTGAGCACCGTGGCCGGCGCTCGCCATCCCGTGGGCGGGGTCGACCTGCTGGTGCTCGGCCCGCCGTACCCGCTGGCGGGGACCAGATCCGACCCGAACAACAACTCACTGGTGCTGCGCGCCACGGTGGCCGGGGTGCGGATCCTGCTGGCCGGCGACGCGGAGACCGAGGAGCAGCACGCGATGCTGACCCGGGCGGCGCCCGGCCAGTTGAGGGCGGACGTGTTGAAGGTCGCGCACCACGGTTCGGCGTACCAGGACCCGGGCTTCCTCGACGCGGTGCGGCCGGCGGTGGCGCTCGTGCCGGTGGGCACTGGCAACACCTACGGGCACCCGAGCCCGGGGCTGCTCGCCCGACTGAACAGCGGCGGCGTCCGGGTGCTGCGTACCGACATGGACGGCGATGTGGCGGCGGTCCGAACGGGCAACGGTCTGGCGGTGGCCCGTCGAGGTCTGCCCGCGGGCCGGCAGCCCTGAGCCGCACTCCGATTCAATGAACGATTTGCGGACTAAGAAGGGAATCGAGTTAGATGTCTGGATTTGCACTGTGTGCGGGCTGCGCCGACCAAGCAGCGAATGAGCAGGCACGATCCCGCCCCAGGCCGTGCGAATATGGGCGACGTGACCCCCGCCAGCCTCGCCTCCATTCTGCTCGTCCTCGGTGACGAGGAGCTGCTCGCCACGCGCGCGGTCACCGAAGCTGTCGCGAAGGTTCGCGGCGTCGACCCCGAGGTGGACGTCCGCGAGTACCAGGCCAGTGCGCTCACCGTCGGTGAGATCGCCGAGATGCTCAGCCCCTCACTGTTCGGCGGGCGGCGGCTGCTGATCCTGCGCTCCGGCCAGGATGCCCGCAAGGACCTGGTCGCCGCGCTGTTGGCGTACGCGAAGAATCCCGACCCGGACGTCCAACTGCTGGTGCTGCACCTGGGCGGCGCGAAGGGCAAGGCGTTCGCCGACGGCCTGCGGGCGGCCGGCGCGACGGTGGTCCCGGCCGCCAAGCTCAAGGGGCACCGCGACCGGGTGGCCTTCGTTCGTGACGAGATCCGCCGGGCCGGCGGGAAGTGCACCGACGACGCCGCTGAGGCGCTCATCGCCGCCGTCGGCAACGACCTGCGCGAGCTGGCCGCAGCCTGCTCCCAACTGATTGCCGACACCGATGGGCGGATCAGCGCCGAGACGGTGTCCCGTTACTACCGGGGCCGGGTCGAGGTGACCGGCTTCACCGTGGCGGACGCCACAATGGTCGGTGACGTGCCGGCCGCGCTCGAGGCACTGCGCTGGGCCCTGCACGTCGGGGTCGACCCGGTGCCCATCGCCGACGCCCTGGCCGACGGGGTGCGGACGGTCGCCCGGGTGGCGTCGGCCGGGCGCGGCAGCCCGTACCAGCTCGCCAGCAGCCTCGGCATGCCCGCCTGGAAGATCGAGCGGGCGCAGCGGCAGGGGCGGGGCTGGACGCCGGAGGGACTGGTCCGGGCCATGCAGGTCGCCGCCGAGTGCAACGCGGCCGTCAAGGGCGGCTCCGACGACCGGGCGTACGCCCTGGAACGTGCGGTCTTCTCGGTTGCGGCGGCCCGGCAGGGCAGCGCCAGGTGACGGGGGCGAACCGCCCAGTGTGGGCCACCATGTCCGTTGACGAGGAGCGGTACCGGCCGCTCTACGCCCGGCTCCTCGGCCTGCGGTTCGTCAACCCCGGTGGCGTGCTGTGCTTCCTCTTCTTCGAGGGTGCCATCGCCCTGGCGGTCCTGCTCGCCCTCGCCGAGTTGGTCAGCTGGTGGGCGGTGCTGGTGCTACCGGTCGCGGTGGCGGTCATGGTCAAGCTCAACGACATGGTGGCCGCGGTCGTGGTCCGCTCCGCCGCGCTCGTACCCGAGCAGGAACGGGACCGGTTTCGCCGGCAGATGGAACCGGTGGTCGGCCGAGCCCGGGTGGAGTGGATCTCGCACAGCGTTCCCGGGGTGGTGATCACCGCCGACCCGCCGCCACCGCCCCGGCGGGCCAACCCGCCAGACTGAGCGCCGAACCCGGTCGGGGTCACGCACCGAACACGGCTTCGAGATCATCCGGGTGCTCCGCGAGGGCGGCACGCGTAGAAGCGCTTGCAGGAGGGTTGCCCGACCGGCACCTTCGCACCGTCCGCGCCGGCCGGCCCGGAGAAGCTCGGCCGACACCTTCGCGCCGTCCGCGCTGGCCGGCCCGGAGACGCCCGGCCGGCCGCTGGACACACGGAAGCCCCGGACCTGGGCCCGGGGCTTTCCGAATCAGTCTGACGGTGAAGTCGTCAGGCGGAGAGCGCCACCACGCGCTTTGCGATCGCGGACTTGCGGTTCGCGGCCTGGTTGGAGTGGATCACGCCCTTGCTGACGGCCTTGTCCAGCTTGCGAGAGGCGTCCAGCATGAGCGCGGTCGCCTTCTCGACGTCACCGGCCTCGGCAGCCTCGTGGAACTTCCGGACGGCGGTCTTCAGCGACGACTTGACCGACTTGTTGCGCAGCCGGGCCTTTTCGTTCTGCCGGTTGCGCTTGATCTGGGACTTGATGTTCGCCACGCGACAGCCTCGTCTTGATAGCTCGGGTTGGTCAGCTTATTGCGCGTGATGACGAACATGCGTCATCGCTGCGCGAAGAGCCAGGTTACCAGGTCGCCCGGGACGAGCCAAAACGGCTCGGTCCGAACGCGGTCCGCCCGGGTCGCGGGGCTCACCCGGACGCTCAACGCTTGATCCACTCGCCTTCCTGCAAACCGGGCTATCCGACCACGCCTGACAGCCCGACTTCAAAGAACCCGAGTCGATCACGAGCCGCCGGGCCGCCGGGGCCGCCGGGGCCGCCGGGCCGCCGGGCCGCCGGGCCGCCGGGGCCGCCGAGCAAGGCCGCCGTCATTGCCAGCCCTGGCGGTCGGCCAGCCAGCTGAGCGACTGCTCGCCGCTCCACCGCTGGTGCGCGCGCCGGTGCGGCGAGGCCGTGGGCGGTGCCGCCGCCGCGCCGGTGAGGTAGTAGCCGGCCAACGCGGCCAGGGTCGCGTCCAACGCGTCGGCGGGCGCGCCCGCGCACGCCGGGTGCGCGGCGAAGAGCCGGTCCGCGTCCAGCCCACTGGCGTACGCGGTGAGCAGCAGACCGGCCAGGTCGAACCAGGCGGGCCCGGAGCAGACCCAGGTCCAGTCGCAGAACCAGGCTCGGCCGTCCGACCCGATCAACACGTTGTCGAGCCGTAGGTCGCCGTGGATCAGGCCGGTCGCCCCGGCGGCGTACCGGGGGAGGAGTGACTCCAACTCCACCAGCTCGGGCAGCCGGGCCAGCAGCGGCGCGGGCAGTGGTGGGGCCGGCTCGCGACCGGCGGCGATCTCCTCCCACCAGAGGATGTCCGACCGGGCCAGGTCGGCCAGGCGCGGCAGGCCGAGCGCGGTCAGCTCGGCCGGCGGGTCGGCCAGGGCGGCGGCGACCTGCGCGTACCCGGTGAGGGTGGCGTCCAGCTCAGCGGGCACCCAGGGCAGGCTCGGGGTGTGCCCGTCGACGGCGTCGGTGCACAGCACGAACCAGCCGGCCGCGGAGAGGGTCCACCGGGGGCGGGGCGCCGGCAGGTCCACCGGCAGCCGGTCGAGGATCGCGGCCTCTCGGGCGTACCAGTCGACCAGATGCGGTTGCTCGGCGGCGGGTGCGGCCTTGACGAAGGCCCGAGCACCGTCGGCGGTGTCGAGCACGGCGGCGAACCCCCTGGTGAAGCCCGCGCCCGCGACCCGGGCGGTGACCACCGGCGCGCCGAGCCGGTCCGCGACCGCGGCCCGCAGCGCCGCCGGCAACGCCGGCCAGGACGGGCGCTGGGCGCTCGCGTGGTACGGCACCGGCGGCAGCTGGGGAAAGGACACCCCACCATGCTGCCCTGGGGTACGTGCACGACGCGCGGCGGCACTGCCAGACTGCCAAGCCATGAGGACCGAGGACTTCTGGCAGCTGATCGACGAGGCGCGGGCGGGCGGCGGTGGTGAGCCCGGCCCGGTCGCCGCGCGGGCCGTCGCGCTGCTCGCCGAGCGCGACCCGGAGGACATCATCGGGTACGCACGGCACCAGACGAGGGTGCTCGCCGCCTCGCACAAGGCGGATCTGTGGGGCGCGGCGTACCTGATCAACGGTGGCGCCTCGGCCGACGGCTTCGAACACTTCCGGGGCTGGCTGATGACGCAGGGTCGTGCCGTCTTCGCCCGCGCTGTCGCGGAACCGGACTCGCTGGCCGAACTGCCCCAGGTGCGGACGGCCTCGCTCACCGGCGAGGAGTTCTCCGCCGAGCAGATGCTCTCGGTGCCCTGGGACGCGTACCGCAGGGCCACCGCGAGCGAACTGCCGGCGAACCGTGACCCGGTGCGCACGCCCGACCTCAACGACTTCTGGGACTTCGACGACGAGGACGAGGCGCGCCGGCGGCTGCCCCGGCTGGCCGCGCTCTTCGTCGAGCCGCCGATGGAGTGAGGGGTTCTCGGGCCGATCCATCGCCCGCACAGTGGGGGCACCCCGGCGGCGTGGGAACATAGAGGGGGTCGGCGGCGCGCCGGCCTGTTCACGTCAGCCGACCAGAACGGACCGCTGTGCCACCGAAGCTCGATCCCGGCGCGAACGCCCCTGGTGCCACCGACCCCGGTCGCATCCGGAACTTCGGCATCATCGCCCACATCGACCACGGGAAGTCGACCCTGGCCGACCGGATGTTGCAGCTCACCGGCGTGGTCGACCCCCGGCAGATGCGCGCGCAGTACCTGGACCGGATGGACATCGAGCGCGAGCGCGGCATCACCATCAAGAGCCAGGCCGTCCGCATGCCGTGGACGATCCGCGAGGGTGAGCGGGCCGGCGAGCACGCCGTGCTCAACATGATCGACACCCCGGGGCACGTGGACTTCACCTACGAGGTGTCCCGGTCGCTGGCCGCCTGCGAGGGCGCTGTGCTGCTGGTCGACGCCGCCCAGGGCATCGAGGCGCAGACTCTGGCCAACCTCTACCTGGCCCTCGAGAACGACCTGCGCATCATCCCGGTTCTCAACAAGATCGACTTGCCGGCCGCGCAGCCGGAGAAGTACGCCGAGGAACTGGCCCACCTCATCGGCGGCGACCCCGCCGACTGCATCCGGGTTTCCGGCAAGACCGGCGAGGGCGTCCCGCACCTGCTCGACGAGATCGTCCGGCAGTTCATCCCACCGGTCGGCGACGCCGATGCGCCCGCCCGGGCGATGATCTTCGATTCGGTGTACGACGTCTACCGCGGCGTCGTCACCTACGTCCGGGTCATCGACGGCCGGATCAGCGCCCGCGAGCGGATCAAGATGATGTCCACCGGTGCGGTGCACGAGCTACTGGAGATCGGCGTCATCTCACCCGAGATGGTCAAGGCCGAGGCGCTCGGCGTCGGCGAGGTCGGCTACCTGATCACCGGCGTGAAGGACGTCCGGCAGTCCCGGGTCGGTGACACTGTCACCATCAACAGCCGGCCGGCGGCCGAGCCGTTGGGCGGTTACAAGGACCCGAAGCCGATGGTCTACTCCGGCCTCTACCCGATCGACGGGTCCGACTACCCGAACCTGCGCGAGGCGTTGGACAAGCTCAAGCTCAACGACGCCGCGCTGGACTACGAGCCGGAGACCTCTGGCGCGCTCGGCTTCGGCTTCCGCTGCGGCTTCCTCGGCCTGCTCCACCTGGAGATCATCCGGGAGCGGCTGGAGCGGGAGTACAACCTCGACCTGATCTCCACCGCCCCGAACGTCGTCTACCGGGCGATCACGGACGACGGCGCGGAGATCGTCGTGACCAACCCGAGCGAGTACCCCACCGGTAAGATCGCCGAGGTGTACGAGCCGGTGGTCCGGGCCACCGTGCTGACGCCGAACGACTACGTGGGCGCGGTCATGGAGCTGTGCCAGGGCCGGCGCGGCACCCTGCTCGGCATGGACTACCTCTCCGCGGACCGGGTGGAGCTGCGCTACACGCTGCCTCTCGCGGAGATCATCTACGACTTCTTCGACCAGCTGAAGAGCCGCACCAAGGGCTACGCGTCGCTGGACTACGAGCCCTCCGGCGAGCAGGCGTCCGACCTGGTGAAGGTGGACATCCTCCTGCACGGCGAGCCGGTGGACGCGTTCAGCGCCATCGTGCACAAGGACAAGGCGTACAACTACGGGGTCACCATCGCCGCCAAGCTGCGCACGCTGATCCCGCGCCAGCAGTTCGAGGTGCCGATCCAGGCGGCCATCGGCAGCCGGGTCATCGCCCGGGAGACCATCCGGGCGATCCGCAAGGACGTGCTCGCCAAGTGCTACGGCGGTGACATCAGCCGTAAGCGCAAGCTGCTGGAGAAGCAGAAGGAAGGCAAGAAGCGGATGAAGATGGTCGGCCGGGTCGAGGTGCCGCAGGAGGCCTTCATCGCCGCCCTCTCCTCCGAGTCCGGCGACGGCAAGGCCGCCGGCAAGAAGTAGGTCACGACGCCGTACGCGCCCGGGTGCCACCCACCCGGGCGCGTCGCGTTTCAGGGCGTCGCGGTCGCCCCGGAGGCCGGTCGCCTCGCAGGCCGGTCGCCCTGGAGGTCGCAGTCGCCCCGGAGGTCGCAGTGGCCCCGCAGGCCGCGGACGTTAGCGACTGCACCGTCTCCGCTCGCCCCGAGATACGGGGTGCGGGGTGCTTCGTGCTGGGAGCGTCGGCGCCGTGATGGGCGGGTGCGACCGCCGGTGCGGCGATTTTTTCCGTCGCTGTCGTGCTGTCGGTGGGTTGACGAGACCGCTTCCTACCTGTGTGGACGCACTCACGTGCCAATCGACGCGCCACTGGAACATCGACGGGTGACGCTTTTCTTCGGGGTGAGTCGGTTTGGGTTTTCGGGGGTCCGGGCATTTAGCCGTCACGACAGGAAGCACACACCTCGTGTGTCAGACATTCTTAGAAGGAGGGCGACCGTGGAGTTCACCGTGTGGGGCATCATCACTGCGATCGTTGTTGGTCTCATCGTCGGCGCGCTCGGCCGTCTGGTCGTCCCGGGCCGGCAGAACATGCCGATCTGGCTGCACATGCTGATCGGTATCGGTGCGGCGCTGCTGGGCACCGTTCTGGCGCGGGCCATCGGTATCGCGACCGAGACGAGCGGTGTGGACTGGGGCGAGCTGCTGGTGCAGGTCGTGATCGCGGCGATCGCTGTCGCGCTGGTGGCCGGTGTGGGTGGCCGCCGCCGCGTGACCCGGTAACACCACGGCACCAACCCTTATCAGCGAAACCGTCGATGGGCGCCCGGCCGACAGGTCGGGCGCCCATCGACGTTCCGCCCGCTCCCGGTGGGCGTCCCCGCCGTGCCACGCCGCAGCCCGTTTCGGAGATCTTGGACAGTTTCCGTTCGCGCTGAACGGAAACTGTCCAAGATCTCTGGTCAACTTCGGCCGCCGAACGACCACATCGCCCAATGCGACGACATCGGCGACCTCTTGGTGAACGTGGCCGGTGCTCGGTCCCGGGGCTGGGGTTGGAGCCGGGGCTGGGGTCGAGCCGGGCCGGTGGCCGGGAATGGTCCCCATGGCCCGGGGCCCCAGGGGTCCGTGGTCCCGGTGCCCTGGTTGTCCCGGTGCCCTGGTCGTCCCGGTGCCCTGGTTGTCCCGGTGTCCAGGTGCCCGGTGTCCCGGCCCCTGGGGTCCGTGGCCCGGTGGGCTGGTCGGCGGGGTGGTTGGGGGCCTGCGGTGGAACGTGCTCCTGTTGGCCGGATCGTGATCGTTTGGTGAGTGAAGTCGGTTTGGAATTTCGGTGGGTCGGGCAATTAACGGTCACGACAGGAAGCACACGCACCGTGTGTCAGACATTCTTGAAGGAGGGTGGCCGTGGAGCTCACCGTGTGGGGCATCATCACTGCGATCGTTGTTGGTCTCATCGTCGGCGCGCTCGGCCGCCTGGTCGTTCCGGGCCGGCAGAACATGCCGATCTGGCTGCACCTGCTGATCGGTATCGGTGCGGCGCTGCTGGGCACCGTCCTGGCGCGGGCCATCGGCATCGCGACCGAGACCAGCGGTGTCGACTGGGGCGAGCTGCTGGTGCAGGTCGTGGTGGCCGCGATCGCTGTCGCGCTGGTGGCCGGCGTGGGTCGCCGCCGCAGCATCACCCGATAACGACCCGGCATCATCTGGTAACACCCCACCACGCGGTGGGACAGCACGACTCGAAAGAGCGCCCGGCCACGCCGGGCGCTCTTTCGTGTTGAAGCGCCCAACTTTGGCCCGACGTCGGAGTGCCTGCCGGTGGGGCGCTGCGGTACGTTCGCCACGCTTCGGCCAGCGCCACCCACTGTCGTAAAGGAATTCTCCGTACTAGGGTGCGGCGGAGAAGGTTAGCTTCAGGCGGCACGAGGGGAGAAGTGGCGTGAACAGGTGGAAGCGGTTGGCCCCGGTCACCGCCATGGTGGCCTCGGCCGCGATGGTGCTGACCGGCTGTGGGGGCTCCGGCGACGACGCGGCCGACGACAGCAAGCTCACGGTCTGGATGATGGGCGAGGGCGGGGACGCGCAGAATTCCTTCCTCGACGGGGTCGAGGCCGAGTTCCGTCAGAAGCACCCCGACACCGATGTGGTCGTGCAGTACATCCCCTGGCTGGAGGCGCCCAAGAAGTTCCAGGCCGCGCTCGCCGGGGGCGAGGGACCGGACATCACCGAGCTGGGCAACACCGAGACTCAGGGGTGGGCCGCCCAGGAGGCGCTCGCCGACGTGAGCAGCCGGATGGGTGGCTGGGCGGACGGCAAGGACCTGCTGCCCGACCTGGTGCGCAACGCGCAGCTCGACGGCAAGCAGTACGGCGTGCCCTGGTACGCGGGTGTGCGGGCCATCTACTACCGCACCGACTGGTTCGCCGAGGCCGGCGTGCAGCCCCCGAAGACCTGGGACGATCTGGTCAGCGTGGCCAAGGCCGTGCAGGCGAAGAAGAAGGGCACCTACGGCATCGCCCTGCCGGGCAACTCCGAGCTGCCCTTCTACTCCTTCCTCTGGGGGGCCGGCGGTGAGATCGCCAGCAACCAGGGCGGCACCTGGAAGTCCGGCTACACCACGCCGGAGGCGCAGCGGGCGGTCAAGTTCTGGACCGACCTGGTGACCGTCCACAAGGTGGCCCCGCCGGCCGCCGCGGGCTGGAACGAGATCGACGCGCGTACCCAGTTCGCCACCGGCAAGGCCGCGATGGCCTTCGCCGGCAGCTGGCAGCAGGGCGCCATCAAGAAGGACAACCCCGAGATCGAGAAGGTCTGGGGCACGTTCCCCATCCCCGGCCCGGACGGCAAGGCGGCACCCGGTTTCGCCGGTGGGTCGGACGTGGCGATCTGGAAGGACAGCGAGCGGCAGGACCTGGCCTGGGACTACCTGACCGTGCTGCTGAACAAGAAGAACGCGCAGAGCTTCGCGAGCA
This sequence comes from Micromonospora sp. NBRC 107095, assembly GCF_030269705.1. NCBI lineage: Bacteria > Bacillati > Actinomycetota > Actinomycetes > Micromonosporales > Micromonosporaceae > Micromonospora > Micromonospora sp. NBRC 107095. The sequence continues at coordinate 622,243 of NZ_BSTU01000003.1, read as the reverse complement.
GCCTCGGCTTCTTCCCGGTCTACCAGGATCTGGTGTCCGGTGACGCGTACGCGAACGACAAGGTGATGGCGGCGTTCGCCACCACCATGCAGAACACCAAGCTCACGCCGCTCACCCCGAAGTGGGTGGAGGTCAGCCGGACGAAGACGGTGACCCAGGCGATGAACAGCTCGGTCATGAAGGGTCAGAAGACGGTCGAGAAGGCCACCGCCGACGCGGCCACTGAGATGGAAAGCATCCTCAACGCCAAGTGACCACGCTGACCGAGGTGCCGGAGACGGCCGCCGCGCGGGAGACCCCCGCGCGGCGGCGTCGCCGGGTGGACCGCCTGCCCTACCTGCTGCTCCTGCCCGCCCTGCTGATCATCGGGGTGCTGCTGCTCTGGCCGCTCGGCCAGGTGGTGGTGATGTCCTTCTACCGGTTGAACAGCGTCCGGCAACTACGCGGCGACCGGGAGTGGCCGTGGGTGGGGCTCGGTAACTACACCGACATCCTCTCCGATCCGTTCTTCCTGACCGTGCTGCGCAACACGGTGCTGTTCGCCGCGGCCAACGTGCTGCTCACGATGGTGCTCGGCACCCTGGTGGGGTTGCTGCTCAACCGGCTCGGTCGCAAGATGGCGACGTTCGTGGCGAGCTGCGTGATGCTCGCCTGGGCCACGCCGGCGCTGACCGGCACCATCGTCTGGAAGTGGATCTTCGACGACACGAGCGGCCTGGTCACGTGGTTGTTCAACGCGTTGCCGGACGGCCTCTCGAACGGCCTCTTCGGGCGCAGCGACTGGACCGGCTACGGCTGGTTCAACTCGCCATTGCTCTTCTTCGCCATCCTCACGCTGGTGGTGGTCTGGCACTCGTTCCCGTTCATCGCGGTGAGCGTGCTCGCCGGGCTCAAGAGCGTGCCGAGTGAGCTGCACGAGGCGGCCCGGGTGGACGGCGCCAGCCCGTGGCGGGTCTTCTGGAAGATCACCTTCCCGTTGCTGCGCCCGGTCTTCGGAATCCTGATCGTGCTCTCCACGATCTGGGACTTCAAGGTCTTCACCCAGCAGTTCGTGCTGGCCGGCGGCACCCAGGACCGGCCGACGTTCATGCTCGCCATCTACTCGTACGCCGAAGCTTTCTCTCCGCCGCCGAAGTACGGGCTCGGCGCGGCCATCGCGGTCATCCTCACGCTGATCCTGCTGGTGGTCACCGGCTTCTACGTACGCATGGTGCTCAGGCAGGAGGACGAGTCGTGAAGAAGGTCGCCCTCAACGGCGCCGGGCTGCTGGTCGCGCTCTTCGCGGCGTTCCCGGTCTACTGGATGATCTCCACCTCGCTGAAGCCGAGCCGGGAGATCTTCTCGTCCACCCCGCAGCCGGTGCCGACCCACCCGACGCTTGAGCACTACCGGGAGATCCTGACCGGCAACCTGATCCCCGGCGTCAGCTTCCTCGACTTCTTCCTCAACAGCGCACTCGTCGCGGTCTCGACAGTGGTCCTCAGCGGTCTGGTGGCGTTGCTCGCCGCGACAGCTGTGGCCCGGTTCCGCTTCAAGCTCCGGACCAGCTTCCTGATCATGCTGCTGGTGGTGCAGATGATCCCGCTGGAGGCGTTGGTCATCCCGCTGTTCCTGATGATCCAGCGGCTCGGGCTCTACAACACCCTGCCCAGCCTGATCCTCACGTACCTGGGTTTCTCGCTGCCGTTCGCGGTCTGGATGCTGCGCGGCTTCGTCGCGGCGGTGCCGAAGGAGTTGGAGGAGGCGGCGGCGATCGACGGGGCGAGCCGGGCCCAGACCTTCCGCCGCGTGCTCTTCCCGCTGGTCGCGCCCGGCCTGGTGGCCACCAGCATCTTCTCCTTCATCACCGCGTGGAACGAGCTGATCTTCGCGTTGACGTTCATCAACGACCAGGGCAGCTACACGCTGCCGGTGGCGATGACCTTCTTCTTCGGTCGCGACGACACCAACTGGGGGCCGGTGATGGCCGCCTCCACCCTGTTCACGCTGCCGGTCATCATCTTCTTCCTGCTGGTGCAGCGACGGATGGTCTCCGGCCTGGTGGCCGGTGCCGTCAAGGGCTGAGGGCCGCCCTCGGTACCGGTGGACGATCTTGAGGGCGGGTCGACCCGCTGGCCCCCGCTAGGCTGACCGTCATGACGGGCAGGGTGGCAGCGGTGAACCTCGGCGTGGTGACCGAGGCGGAGTGGGCCGGCGACGCGAGCGGGCGCAGCGGCATCGACAAGCGGCCGGTGGACGCACCTGTGCTGTTCCGCGTCGACGGGGTGGTTGGCGACTTCATCGGCGAGCGGGCCCACCACGGGGGCGAGGACCAGGCGGTCTACGCCTACGCGGAAGAGGACGCCGCCTGGTGGGCCACCGAACTGGGGCGCGGTATCGGGCCTGGCGGCTTCGGCGAGAACCTCACCACGTACGCGGTGGACCTGACCGGCGCGGTGATCGGTGAGCAGTGGCAGGTCGGATCGGCAGTGCTCCAGGTGACCAAGCCGCGCACCCCCTGCACCACGTTCGCCGGGTTCTGGGGCGTACCCGATCTGATCAAGCGGTTCACCGTGCGGGCGTCGCCCGGGGCCTACCTGCGGGTGCTGCGCGAGGGGGAGGTGGGCCCGGGTGACCCGGTCGAGGTGGTGGACCGGCCGGCGCACGGGGTGACCATCGGCGAGGTGTTCCGGGCCACCAGCCTGGAGCCGGAGCTGCTGCCCCGCCTGCTGGAGGCACCCGACCTGCCGGAGTCCATCCGGGACAAGGTCCGCCGGCGTCTCGCCACCCGTAGCTGACATCGAGAGCCTAACCGCCCACCCGGTGGAACGCCCCGTTCCGTTATCACTATCGATAGTGATAACGTTCGGTTGTGGAGATGTCGAGAGAACGCTGGGCGGACCTGGCGCTGCACCCGGTGCGGATCCGGATCCTGCGGGCGGTCGCGGGCACGCGCCTGACCACACAGGGCCTGCTCGAGCTGCTGCCCGATGTCCCACAGGCCACGATGTACCGGCACCTGGCGATCCTGGTGAAGGCCGGGCTGGTCGAGGTGATCGATGAACGCAGAGTGCGCGGTGCCGTCGAGCGGGTGTACGCGTTGCCCGCGCGCGGCGCCACGCTCGATCCCGCGGCCCTCGCCACGGCTACGCCGGAGGACCACGCCCGTTACTTCACGGCGTTCATGTCGAGCCTGCTGTCGGAGTTCTCCCGCTATCTCGCCCGGGAGCGGATCGACTTCACCGCCGATGGCGTGGGCTACCAGCAACTCGTGCTGCACCTGACCGACGCCGAACTGGGCGAGTTCGCCGCCGGGCTCAACGCACTGGTGGGCCCGTTGCTCGGCAACCAGCCCGGCGGCGGGCGGATACCGCGACTGTTGGCGACCGTTCTGCTGCCCACCGATCTGCCGACGGCCGACAGGCGCGCACCCGCGTCGACTGACGAATCCGACACGACGAGAGGGGAAGAGTGATGGCATCGGTCATGGTGACCAACGATGTGATCGACATTCGGTTCACCGGATGGGAGCGGGTCTGGGTCGGGCGGGAGCAGTTCGCACCGCCCCTCACCGCGGTGCGGCAGGCCGCCCTGGTGGACAACCCGCTCCGCCTGGCCCGTGGCGCCCGCCGCGGGTACGTGGTGTCCGGCTTCGCGAAGATCGGAGTGTGGGGCCTGTACGGCGGTCCTCGGCAGCTCGTGGCGGCCCGCCGGGCGGAACCAGGGCTGCACCTCGTCCTGGACCGGGCGGCGGCCGGCGGCGAGTTCGACGAGGTGGTGCTCTCCAGCCCTGCCGCGCCGGGCCTCGTGGAGACGATCACGCGTGCCATGGCGGCCCGCGCGTGACCGGCGACCACCTCGCGATCGAGGTGTCGCGCCTGACGAAGCGCTTCGGTGACGTCACCGCCGTGAATGATCTGAGCTTCACCGTGCGGCCCGGCGTGATCACCGGGTTCCTCGGCCCGAACGGCGCCGGCAAGACCACCACGATGCGCATGATGACCGGGCTGGTGTCGCCGACCGGTGGCACCGCCACGATCGGCGGGCGGCCGTACGGCCAACTGGCCCGGCCGTCGCGCACGGTCGGCGCCGTGTTCGACGCCAACGCGTTCCACCCTGGACACACCGCCCGTGACCACCTGCGCGTCTACGCCGCGATGGGCGGATACCCGGACAGCCGCGTCACCGACCTGCTCGACCTGCTCGGCCTCGCCGAGGCTGCACACCGGCGCACCCGAGGATTCTCCACGGGCATGCGACAGCGGCTCAACCTCGCCACAGCGTTGCTCGGCGACCCCCGCGTCCTGCTGCTGGACGAGCCCGGCAACGGCCTGGACCCGGAAGGCGTGTCATGGCTGCGCGGCTTCCTGCGTCAGTTCGCCGACGAGGGTCGCACCGTCCTGATCTCCAGCCACGCGCTCGGCGAGATCCAGCAGCTCGTGGATGACGTCGTGGTGATCCGGCGTGGCGAACTCGTCGCCGCCGGGCCCTGGTCCCGGCTCGCCGGCCCGCCGGCGGTGCTGGTCACCTCACCCGACGTGGACGCGCTCGCTGCCGTCCTGACGGCCGCCCCGGCCAACGGCGGCCCGGCACCGCACGTCGAGGCCGTCGGGCCCGACCGGCTGCGGGTACGGGGGCTGGACGCGCCGGTCATCGCCGACCTCGCCGCCGCCCATCACGTGCGGGTGCACGAGCTGGTCGTCGAGACCACCAGTCTCGAAGAACTCTTCCTCCACCTCACCAGGGACAAGGCGGTCAACTGATGAACCTCCTGATCAGAGCAGAGTTCCGCAGGCTGCTGGCCACCCGAATGTGGGGCGGCCTACTGCTCACCGCGGCTGCGCTGGGCGGCGGCATGTTCGGGGCCATGGCGCTGGCGGGGCCGGAGAACTTCGACCCGCCGATGCCCGGTCTGGACACCGAGGCCGGCCTCCGCGCGATCCTCGGCATCCTCGGCTACACCGCGTTCGTGCCGGCCGCAGCCGGGGCCCTCGCGGTCACCTCCGAGCACCGACACCAGACCGCTGCGGTCACCTTCCTGTTCGCGCCGCGCCGCGGGCGGGTGCTCACCGCCAAACTCGCCACGTACGTGGTGGTCGGTCTCGCCTACGGGCTCGTCCTCGCGGGCACCGCCGCGGTGGCGCTGTTCGTCGTCGCTGCCGCCCGCGGCGTCCCACTCGGTCTGCCCGCCAGCACAGTGCTGGCGCTGCTCGGCCGTATCGCCGTCGCGATGGTGGTCTACCTGCTCCTCGGGGCCGGGGTGGGCGCCCTCGTCCACCACCAGATCGCGGCGCTGTGTGTCGTGACCGGCTATCTGTACGTGGGGGAGCCGGTGCTGATGATGATCCCGGGTGTCAACACGCTGTACCCGATCCTGCCCGGCGGAGCCACCGCCGCGCTCACCGATTTCACCTATGTCGCCGACGCCATCTCCGCGGAACTCGGCAGCGGCGCCGTCCACCTCCTCCCACCAGGGGCCGGCGCTCTCCTGCTCACCGCGTACGCGGTGGCCGCCTCTGCGATCGCCGTGTTGCTGCCCCTGCGCCGGGACGTCAACTGACCGTCCCGTGCCGCCGGGACGACACGCCAGTGCCCGGTGGCCCGGAAGCGGATACGGAACGGCCCCCGCCAACGGTGGCGGGGGCCGTTCTCAGACGCAGGTGATCAGCGCAGCCAGGGGATGCTGCGGTCGAGCAGACCGCGCTCCTTGAGCTCCTTGCGCAGCGGGATCTCGTCGTCGACGTACCCGTCCCAGTTGATGCCCCAGTAGTTGGCGGTGTGGGTGCCCTCACCGATCAGCTGGCGCTGGACCGGGGTGCGGTTGCGGTACCACTCGCCGTTCACGTCGGGGTGCAGCTCGTCCAGCGGACGGATCCACCGGTAGGTGTAGCCGACGAAGAGCATCTTGCGGGTGATGGTCGACAGGTTCGTCGAGCGGGAGTGCCACTGCCGGCGGTCGAAGATGAAGGCGTCGCCCGGGTTGGCGGTGATCTCCACCGTGCCCTCCGGGTCCGGGTTGTGCACGCTGAGGTCCTTGGGACGGTCCAGCGAGTTCCACAGGTGGCTGCCCGGGATGACCTTGGTGGCGCCACGGCCGGTCTCGGAGAGGTCCGACAGCACGTACGCGACCTTCAGCGAGAACATCGGCCGGGGCAGGTTCGGGTCCATCGTCTCCGGGTCGGAGTTCTGCCGGTACCCGTCCTGGTGCCAACCCCAGTACGGCTTCTCCGGCTCGGCGGCCGGCGGGGTGACGTCCAGGTGGTTGTGGTGGGTGTAGATGTTCCAGCCGGCCAGCCCCCACATGTACGGGAAGGCGATCGGGTGGGTCAGCAGCTCACCGAAGAGCTCGTCGCGCTCCAGGAAGCCCAGCAGGTGCAGGGTGCCGTCCTTCTTGGTGGTGCCCTTCGCCTGCTCCTCGGCGTAGACGCGGTCGACCGCCGCCTCCAGCGCCGCCCGGTGGTCCTCGGTCAGGACGTTGCGCAGCAGGAGGAAACCCTGCTCGTGGAACTCCTTGCGGTCAATGTCGCTGATCGGTTCGTAACCGGTCCGGTCGCCGTAATCGAACACCGCGTCGTACCCCTCCCCATGAGGTGAAACCTTTTCTGGCACAGGCCGCCGATCGTAACGCGGTGGCCCAGGCATCGGGGAGGGTGTGTTGGGGGATTGGGCCGCAGCGGGACCCCACGCAGCGAGAGAAACGCACAGAGTGAGATCAAGGCGATCAATAGCCGGATTTCATGCATATTGCCGGATTGTGCGGTCACTGCCGGTTAGGAGATCCGGGTCGGGTCAACCCTCGTTGAACACCTCGGCCACCACCTGCCCGGCCGGGCTCTGCTGCCCGTCCACCCGGCCCCACGAGCCGTTGCGCGCGGTCCACTCCAGGTCGCCGAAGCGGACCCGTTTCACCCCGTGGTCCTGGGCGTGTGACACCAGCCAGTGCGCGTACCGCCAGCCGTCGCGTTGGTCGCCCGGGGTGACCGCCAACCCCGTCGGGTCGGTCGGGTCGGTGCCCTTCAACCCCCAGTCCAGCACCAGGTTGCGGGTCAGCTGCGCCGCCGCCGCCGCGCCGTACATCGCCGGGGTGCGCCCCACGGTGCAGGCGACAGCGCCGCTGGCGTCGCCGAGCAGTGCCCGGCTGAGCACCTCGGAGTCGTCGGCCCACTTCTGGTACGCCTCGGGGAACGCCGAGCGTTGCACCCGCTGGGCGGCATCGGTGACCCGCATCTTCTCCCAGCCGCGCACCTTCTTGAGGGCCGCGTAGAACCGGTTGGCCGCGTAGCGCGGATCGCGGATCTGCGCCGGGGTGCCCCACCCCTGGCTCGGTCGCTGCTGGAACAGGCCGACCGAGTCGCGGTCGCCGTCGGCGAGGTTGCGCAACCCGGACTCCTGGTACGCGGTGGCGAGCGCGACCACGACGGCCCGCTCGGGCATCCCACGCTTCGCGCCGATCGCCGCGATGGTCGCCGCGTTGGCCATCTGGTCGGCGTCCAATGCGACCCGGCCATCGGCCTGCACCGTGCACTTCCGGGCCACCAGCGGCAGCGTGAGGTTGTCGCCGACCTGCCGTACGACGAGCCAGATCGCGATCACGGCGACGAGGATGAGCACCACTCCACCCGCCACGGTTGCCCGAGTTCGCACCCACACCCCCAGATCGACAGTCCGCCAAGCGTACGTCCCCGCACGCCCTCTCCGGGTCGTCCGAGCGGTTCGGGCCCGACTCGGGCGCCTCGGACCGGTTCGGACCGGCTCCGTTGTCGCGTACCGGTTGGCGACGTTCCCGCTTCGGTGGCGATCTCACCTGCTCGCTGGTTCTGTCACCTGCCCGGTGCCGGGTTGTCGGGAGCGTCACTGGGTACGCGACGGCGGGAAGCGATTGACCAATCAAGGACTTAACCCTGTTGACATGTCAATCCGACTGACCGCCACCACCTGGGCGAGTCGGTCACCGAACGAGGAGGAGTGTCATGGGAATGCTTGACGGCAAGGTCGTGCTGATCACCGGCACCGGGGGTGGTCTGGGCCGCGTCGCAGCGCTGGCCTTTGCCCGCGAGGGCGCGAAGGTCGTCGGGGCCGACCTCCAGGTCGCCGGAAACGACGAGACGGTCGACCTCGTCCGCCGTGCCGGCGGCGAGATGACCGGCATCGCGCCGGTCGACCTCACCGACCCCGAGCAGGTACGCACGCTCGTCGACGACGCTGCCGCCGCCTACGGCGGGCTGGACGTGGTCTACAACAACGCGGCAGCGCTCCGCTTCGGCCCGATGCCCGACTTCTCCGTGGCGGACTGGCGCTACACCATCACCGGAGAACTCGACATTCCGTACTTCGTGTCGAAGTTCGCCTGGCCGCACCTGGTCCGGCGCGGTGGCGGCGTCATCATCAGCGCCGCCTCCATGGCCGGGACGATCGGCGGCCACGTCCCGCCGATGGTCGGTCACACCGCCGCGAACGCCGGCATCATCGGGATGACCCGGCAGCTCGCGCTCGAAGGCGCGCCGCACGGGATCCGCGCCGTGGCGGTCAGCCCCGGGCCCACCCTCACCCCGGCCAGCGAACGCGACCTCGGTGACAACCAGGAGGCGCGGGACGCCATCACCGCCAAGACGCTGCTCAAGCGCTTCGCGCGCCCCGAGGAGGTCGTCGAGCTGGTGGTCTTCCTCGCCTCGGACCGGGCGTCGTACATCACCGGGGCGAACTACCCGGTCGACGGCGGCGCGACCGCCTGGTGATCCCACCGACGACCGGGGTGCCGCCAACCGAAGGCGGCACCCCGGTCCTACCCGGCATGGTCAGCGGAAGCATCGTCCGGAGCGGGCACCCACCGAGCCAACCTCTTCTCGCGGAACGCGGTGACCCCCTCACGTCCCTCGTCGGACAGGAAGTAACCGGTCGAGACGGCGGAGAGCCGGGCCAGCTCGGCACGCAGCTCGGCGGTGGCCGGCCGGCGCAGCAGATCCTTCGCGCCGGCCAACGCGCCCGGCGCGCCGCGCACCAGCGAGTCGCAGTAGCCGCGCACCGCGTCGTCCAGCCCGTCCGCCGGGACCGACGCCGTGACCAGGCCGATCTCGGCGGCCCGGCGACCGTCGAAGGTGTCGCCGGTCAGGTACAGCTCGGCGGCGGCGCGGGGGTGCAGCCGGGGCAGCACGGTCGCCGAGATCACCGCCGGGATCACCCCGATGCGGACCTCGGTGAACGCGAACGTCGCCTCGTCGGCGCAGACGGCCAGGTCGGCGGCGGCGATCAGGCCGAGCCCACCGGCCCGCGCCGGCCCGGCCACCCGAGCCAGCACGGGCTTCGGGCACTCCCAGACCGCGGCGAGCACGTCACCCAACATGCCGGCCGGCACCGTCCCGCTGGCGTACGCCATGGCGGTCTCCTTCAGATCCGCCCCGGAGCAGAAGACCGGGCCGGTGTGGTCGAGCACGATCACGCGGACCGCCTCGTCGGCCACCGCGTCCGTCAGCCCGGCCAGCAACTGGGTCATCAGAGCCGTGGAGAGCGCGTTGCGGTTGTGTGGGCTGTCCAGGGTGAGGGTGGTCACCCCACGGGCCGTGGCGACCCGCACGAGGACGTCGGGAGAGGTCATGCCGGGCACACTAGTGGCCATGCCCGGCGTCCTTCCAGATGGTGAGACCGTCCCCGTCGACGGATCGTTGCCCGCCACCGCCACCGCAGCGGTCGGCGCGCGCGGCTTCGGCGTGTACGTGCACGTCCCGTTCTGCGCCAGTCGCTGCGGCTACTGCGACTTCAACACCTACACCGCCGCCGAGCTGGGCGGCGGTGCCAGCCGCGAGGGGTACGCCGACACCGTCCTGGCCGAACTGGCGCTCGCCGCCCGCGTGCTGGGCGACAACCCACCGCCCCGGGTCGACACCGTCTTCGTCGGCGGTGGCACGCCCACCCTGCTCCCCGCCGACGACCTGGCCCGCATCCTCGACGGCATCGACCGCACCTGGGGGCTGGCCGCCGACGCCGAGGTGACCACCGAGGCCAACCCCGAGTCGGTCACCCCGGAATCGTTGAAGCTGCTGCGGGCGGCCGGCTACACCCGGATCTCGCTGGGCATGCAGTCCGCCTCCCCGGGGGTGCTGGCGATCCTGGACCGTACCCACAGCGCCGGCCGGGCCACCGCGGCCGCCCTGGAGGCGCGCGACGCCGGGTTCGACCACGTCAACCTGGACCTGATCTACGGCACACCGGGGGAGCGGGCCGAGGACTTCGCCGCCTCGCTGGAGCAGGTCGTCGCCGCCGGGGTGGACCACGTGAGCGCGTACGCCCTGATCGTCGAGGACGGCACCCGGCTCGCCGCCCGGATGCGGCGCGGCGAGCTGGCGTACCCCAGTGACGACGTGGCCGCGGACCGCTACCTGGCGGCGGAGGCCGCGCTCGACGCGGCCGGGTTCTCCTGGTACGAGGTCTCCAACTGGGCCCGCAGCGAGGAGGCCCGGTGCCGGCACAACCTGCTCTACTGGACCGGTGCGGACTGGTGGGGCCTCGGCCCGGGCGCGCACAGCCACGTCGGCGGGGTGCGCTGGTGGAACGTCAAACACCCCACGACGTACACCCAGCGGTTGGCCGCCGGTGCGTCTCCCGGGCTGGCCCGGGAGGTGCTCACCGTCGACGAGGCGCACATGGAGGACGTGATGCTGCGGCTGCGGCTGGCCAGCGGTCTCCCGCTGGCGGTGCTCGACGCCGCCGGGCGGGCCGGTGCCGAGCGGGCGCTGGCCGGCGGACTGCTGGCCGCCGACGGGTACGCCGCCGGCCGGGCGGTGCTCACGCTGCGCGGGCGGCTGCTCGCCGACGCGGTCGTCCGCGACCTGCTGCCCTGAGCGGGGGCGGCGGTGTGCCGAACCGGCCGGGGGAGCGGCCGGTTCGGTTCACTTGATGAAGTTGGCGGTCATCGGGTAGCGGTACGGGGTGCCCTCGTTGGCCTTCACGCCGGCGATGATCCCGAACAGGATCTGGATCACCACGACGGCGATGCTGGGCAGGAAGAGCAGGCACCAGCTCACGAAGAGCAGCACGAACGCGATGATCGACCAGAGGATCTGGAAGTTCAGGGCGGCGAGGGCGTGCGCCCGGACGGTCGGCGACTGCTGGCCGCGGGCCAGGTAGGCGATGAGCGGGGCGACGAAGCCCAGCGGACCGAAGCTGATCAGCGCGCCGAGCGCGCCGCCGAAGTGGGCGACCAACGCCCAGGTCTTGTCCTCGTTGTTGGCGTAGCCGCCGCCGGGGCCGCCGTAGGCCCCACCGGCCGGATAGCCGCCGGGCGGGTAGCCCCCGGGCGGGGGATAGCCGCCTGCCGGAGGGTAGCCACCTGACGGCGGTTGGTCACCGGTGGGCGGCGGATAGCCACCGGCCGGGGGATAGCCGGCCGGGCCGGGCGCGCCGGACAGTGGTGCGGTGGGCGGCTCGGCCGACGGGAACGGGCCCGGGGAGGTCGGCTCCGGCGGGTAGTTGCCGGGCTCACCCGAACCGGGAGGGCGAGGAGGTTCAGTCATGGATGTCACGGTAGGGGCCCGTGGCAACGTCGCACCAGAGCGACACCGCCCGGCAGTGCGGGCCGATCGGCCCAGTGCGGTGGCGCGGGCCGCACCGACCGGTGGCCGTTGATCATCGCGTCGGCGGGCCTGCCGACGTAGACTGGCACTCGCTACAGTCGAGTGCCAGGACGGCTCGGCCGGCCCAGGGCGCCGGCGGCCGACGTGCGACAGGAGGTGCGGAGGATGGGTCTCGACGACCGGAAACTCGCAGTGCTCCGCGCCATCGTCGAAGACTACGTCTCCACCCAGGAGCCGGTCGGTAGCAAGGCGCTGGTCGAGCGGCACCAGCTCGGGGTCTCCCCGGCCACGGTCCGCAACGACATGGCCGTGCTGGAGGAGGAGGGTTACATCCGGCAGCCGCACACCAGTGCCGGCCGGGTGCCCACCGACCGCGGCTACCGCCTCTTCGTCGACCGGCTGTCCCGGGTCAAGCCGCTCAGCCCGGCCGAGCGGCGGGCCATCGAGCGCTTCCTGGTCGGCGCCGTCGACCTCGACGACGTGGTGCACCGCACGGTGCGGCTGCTCGCCCAGCTCACCCGGCAGGTCGCCGTCGTGCAGTACCCGTCGCTGGCCCGCTCCTCGGTGCGTCACCTGGAGCTGGTGCCGATCTCCACCACCCGGCTGATGCTCGTCATGATCGCGGACACCGGCCGGGTGGAGCAGCGACTCGTGGAGCTGCCCGGGCCGGTGCCCGCCGACGACGTCACCGACCTGCGCCGACTGATCAACGAGAAGCTCGCCAACGCCCGGCTGTCCGAGACGCCACCGCTGGTGCAGGCGCTGGTCGAGGAAGCACCGACCGGGCTGCGCCCGACCATGACCACGCTCGCCAGCGTGCTGCTGGAGACGCTCGTCGAACGGCACGAGGAACGGATCGCCCTCGCCGGCACCGCCAACCTCACCCGGGGTGGCCTGCTCGACTTCCAGGGCTCGCTGCGGCCGATCCTCGAGGCGCTGGAGGAGGAGGTCGTGCTGCTCAAGCTCATCGGTGAGACCGAGCCGAGCACGACCCGGGTGCTGATCGGCGACGAGAACGAGTTCGACAACCTGCGCGCCGCCTCGGTGGTCAGCACCGGGTACGGCCCGGGCACCACCATCGTGGGCGGCCTCGGGGTGCTGGGGCCCACCCGGATGGACTACCCCGGCAACATCGCCACGGTGCGCGCCGTGGCACGCTACGTGGGCGAGTTGCTGGCCCAGAACTGATTGGTCAGGGCCGATGCGGCCGGCTGCGGCCGCCGACCGGCGCAACGCGAGACGAACATGAGGACACGGAACGCAGTGGCCAGGGACTACTACGGCATTCTCGGTGTGAGCCGGGAAGCCTCCGATGACGAGATCAAGCGCGCCTACCGCAAGCTGGCGCGCCAGTTCCACCCGGACGTCAATCCGGACCCGGAGGCTCAGGAGAAGTTCAAGGACATCAACGCCGCGTACGAGGTCCTCTCGGACGACCGGAAGCGGCAGATCGTCGACCTGGGTGGCGACCCGCTCGCCCCGGGCGGCGGCGCCGGTGGCCCGGGCGGCCCCGGTGGAGCCGGCCCGTTCGTCGGCTTCCAGGACATCATGGACGCGTTCTTCGGCGGTGCGGGCGGCGGCGCCCGCGGCCCCCGGCCGCGTACCCGCCCGGGAGCCGACGCGATCCTGCGGCTCGAACTCGACCTGCACGAGACGGCGTTCGGCGTCGAGGCGCCGATCACCGTCGACACCGCTGTGCTCTGCACCACCTGCTCCGGTGCCGGCACGGCCGCCGGCACGCACCTGGCCACCTGCGAGGCGTGCGGCGGCCGGGGCGAGGTGCAGTCGGTGCAGCGCACCTTCCTCGGCCAGGTGGTCTCCGCCCGGCCGTGCACCGTGTGCCAGGGCTACGGCACCACCATCCCGCACCCCTGCCCGACCTGCGCCGGTGACGGCCGGGTCCGCACCCGCCGCTCGCTGACCGTGAAGATCCCGGCCGGGGTCGAGGACGGCATGCGGATCCGGCTGGCCCAGCAGGGCGAGGTCGGCCCGGGCGGCGGCACCGCCGGCGACCTCTACGTGGAGATCCACGAACGTCCGCACGACGTCTACTCGCGCAAGGGCGACGACCTGCACTGCCGGGTCACCGTGCCGATGACCGCCGCCGCGCTCGGCACCCGGCTGACCATCAAGACGCTGGACAGCGAGGAGCCGGTCGACGTCAAGCCCGGTACCCAGCCGGGCAGCACGCTGCGGCTGCGGGCCCGAGGCGTCCCGCACCTGCGCGGCACCGGCCGGGGTGACCTCTACGTCCACCTCGACGTGCGGACCCCGACCAAGCTCGACGCCGACCAGGAGAAGATGCTGCGCGACTTCGCCAAGACCCGTGGCGAGGAGGTCGCCGAGCTGTCCAAGCAGGGTGGCTTCTTCTCCCGGATGCGCGACGCGTTCAACGGGCACGCCTGAGTGTCCGCGCCGCTGTTCCTGGTCGAGGCGCTGCCCACCGGCGGCACGCTGACCCTGGACGGCCCGGAGGGGCACCACGCCGCGACCGTGCAGCGACTGCGCGTCGGCGAGGAGCTGCTGCTCGCCGACGGCCGGGGTGGCACGGCCGCCGCCGTGGTCACGGCCGTCGGCCGGGGCAGCCTGGAGGTCACCGTCACCTCCCGGGGGTACGCGGACGCGCCGGTCCCCCGGATCGTCGTGGTGCAGGGCATCGCCAAGGGCGACCGGGGCGAGCTGGCCGTGCAGGCGATGACCGAGGTCGGGGTGGACGAGATCGTCCCCTGGGCGGCGTCGCGTTCGGTGGCCCAGTGGCGCGGCGACCGGGGCGTACGCGCCCGGGAGAAGTGGGTGGCCACCGCCCGGGAGGCGGCCAAGCAGGCCCGCCGACCGTGGCTGCCGGTGGTGGCCGGTGCGCCGGACGAGTCCACCGCCACGGTGGCCCGCCGGATCGCCGGTGCCGCCGCCGGGTTCGTGCTGCACGAGGAGGCCGAGGACCGGCTCACCACCGCCGAGCTGCCCGCCACCGGTGAGATCGTGCTGGTGGTCGGCCCGGAGGGTGGCATCGCCCCGGCCGAGCTGAGCGCCTTCACGGACGCCGGCGGTCGACCCGTACGCCTCGGGCCGGCTGTGCTGCGCACCTCGACGGCCGGGGTGGCGGCCCTCAGTGTGCTCGCCACCCGGCTCGGCCGCTGGTAGCCGGGCCACCGCCGACCCACCGCGACCCTGGGCAGCCGCTCGCTTCGGCCGCCCGCCTGGGCCCGCGTGCGCTTCGGCCGCTGGTGGCGCGGCCTGCGGGCCGGTGGTTCGGGCGGGATCGGGGCCGCCCACTCCGGTGAGCGTGATGCCTGTCAGTCATCAAGATGGCTGACAGGCATCACGCTCACCGTGGTATCCGCCGTCCGCCCGCAGGAGGCGCAGCGCACCGCCCGGTCCGTCGGTGAACGCCGCACCGGGCCTGGGTCGCGAGGTCAGCTGCGCAGGTACGAAGCCCCGTTCAGGTCGACGATCGTGCCGGAGGCCCACTCGGCCTCGGGCGAGGCCAGCCAGTGCACCGCGGCGGCGATCTCCTCCGGCCGGCCCACCCGGTCGAACGGGCTCTGCGCCCGGATGGCGGCGCCCTCATCACCGCGCAGATACTCGGTGACCATGTCGGTCGCCACGAACCCCGGTGCGACGGTGGCCACCGCGATGCCGTACGGCGCGAGCGCCACCGCGAGGGACTGACCCAACGCGTTCAGCCCCGCCTTGCTGGCACCGTACGCCGGCTGGTGCGGCTCACCGCGGAACGCGCCCCGGGACGAGACGTTGACGATCCGCCCGCCGCGCTCCCGCATGTGCTGGGCGGCGCACCAGATGACGTTGCCGGCTCCGGTCAGGTTGGTCTCCAGCACCTGCCGCCAGCGGTTCTGCCACTGTTCGTACGAGGCACCGAAGATCGGGTGCGGGTCGTCGCGGTCGCCGTACGTCCCAGCGTTGTTGACCAGCACGTCCAGCCCGCCGAGCAGCTCGGCGGCCCGGTCGACCATCGCCCGGACCGCGTCCGGGTCGGTGAGGTCCGCGCGGACCACGACGTGCCCCGTGCCGGGCAGGCCGGCGCGGACCTGCTCGGCCGCCTCGGCGGAGTCCCGGTGGTGGATCGCCACCCGGTCCCCGCTGGCCGCGAACGCCTCCGCCACCGCGCGGCCGATGCCACGCGAAGCTCCGGTCACGAGTACCGCCCGATCCGTCATGCCGGACATCCTGCCGTAGCCCTCTTCTCCTTAGACTGCCCGGATGGGATCCGACTGCCTGTTCTGCCGCATCGTCGCCGGGGAGATCCCGGCCACCGTGGTCCGGGAGACCGACACCACGCTCGCCTTCCGTGACATCGACCCGAAGGCGCCGGTGCACGTCCTGGTCATTCCGAAGGAGCACTACGCCGACGTCGCGACGCTCGCCCAGGGTGACCCGGCGCTGGCCGCCGACGTGCTGGCGACGTCCGCCGCGGTGGCCGAGGACGAGGGCCTGCTCGGCGACGGTTTCCGGCTGATGTTCAACACCGGCGCGTACGGCGGGCAGGAGGTGTTCCACGTGCACGCGCACCTGCTCGGTGGTGCGCCGCTGGGCCCGATGCTGGCCCGGGACCTCGGGTGAGCGTGCCGGACAGCCGCGTGCACGAGCACCTGGACCGACTCGTCCGGCGGGTGCAGGCCGACGCACGGGTGCCGGCGGTGTCGGCGGCGCTGCACCGGGCCGACCGACCGCTCTGGACCCGCACCGTCGGCATGACCGGCACCGACAACCCGCTGGAGCCGGGCACCCAGTTCCGGATCGGCTCGGTCACCAAGACGTTCACCGCGGTGCTGGTCCTGCAGTGCCGCGACGACGGGCTGCTGGACCTGGACGACCCGGTGGGCCGGCACCTCGACCTCCCGGCGCACGGCGAGCTGACCGTACGCCGGTTGCTGTCGCACACCGCTGGCCTGCAACGCGAGCCGTTCGGCGACGTCTGGGACAGCCTTCGCGCACCGGACGCCGACCAACTGGTCGCCGAGCTGGACCGCGCCGAGCGGGTGCTGCCGACCGGCCGCCGGTTCCACTACTCGAACCTGGGTATGGCGGTCCTCGGCCAGCTCGTCGCCCGGCTGCGGGGCGGGAGCTGGGAGCAGGCCCTCACCGAGCGGATCCTGACGCCGCTGGGGCTGACCGACACGACAGTGACCCCACGGCCGACGGCGGCCACCGGGTTCCTGGTCGACGCGTACTCCGACGAGGTGCACCCGGAACCGCCGACCGACTTCGGCGCGGTCGGCCCGGCCGCCCAGCTCTGGAGCACCGCCACCGACATGGCCCGCTGGGCGGCGTTCCTGGCCGACCCGGCCGCGCTGGACCCGGCCGGCGCGGTCCTCGCCCCCGCCACCCTGGACGAGATGCGCTGGCCGTTGACCACCACCGACGAGACGCTCTGGGGTGCGGGCTTCGGGCTCGGGCTGATCCTGATCCCGCAGGGGGAACGGGTGATGCACGTGGGGCACGACGGGGCGATGCCCGGCTTCCTCGCCGGGGTGTACGGCCGTCGCGGTGGTGACGGCACCGCCGGGGCGATGGGCGCCGCGGTGCTCGGCTCGTCCGGTACCGCGACCGAGGTGTTCGACCTGCCGCACCGGCTGCTCGCGGAGGCGGTCGCACACGACCCGGCCGACATCGCGCCGTGGACGCCCGGCGCACCCGCCCCGGCGGCCCTGCGGGGGATGCTCGGCCGCTGGTGGGGCGAGGGTTTCGAGTACGTCTTCTCCTGGCGCGACGGCACGCTGCGGGCACAGGGCGGGGGCGACCCGCCGGGCCGTCCACCGGCGATCTTCGCACCGTTGCCGGACCAGCCGGACGTGTTCCGGGTGGTCTCCGGTCGGGAGGCCGGTGAGCTGCTGCGACTGACCCGGGACGAGGCCGGCGTGGTGGTCCGGATGCACTGGGCGACGTACCGGTTCACCCGCCACCAGGAGACCTTCGACCGGTACGACTTCCGGGCCGGGGGTTGATCGCGGCCAGCGGAAATGGGCGCGATGCGGCCCGTGTTGAACCGATACGATGGGTGTAACGTCCGCACGCCAGGCCAGCAGGCCGGCGCCGAGATCGAGAGCAGGTGGCGCAGGGCCCTTCGGCCCGACCTATGACCGGCACCCCACCTCCCGGCCCGCCCCGGGTGCAGACCAGGATCACCGTGCCTGACCCGAAGATCATGGTGAATCTGCTCGGCGCGGGCGACGAGATCCTCCGACTCGTCGAACGCTCGGTCACCAGTGACGTGCACGTCCGCGGCAACGAGATCACCATCACCGGTGACCCCGCGGACAACGCTCTCGCCGAGCGGGTCTTCAGTGAGCTCCTCGAACTCATCGAGAAAGGCGAGACCCTGACCACTGACGCCGTCCGGCGTACCGTCGGCATGCTCGAGCAGGGCAGCGCCGAGCGGCCCGCCGAGGTTCTGACGCTCAACATCCTCTCCCGGCGCGGCCGCACCATCCGCCCGAAGACGCTCGGGCAGAAGCGGTACGTCGACGCGATCGACACCCACACCATCGTCTTCGGCATCGGCCCGGCCGGCACCGGCAAGACCTACCTGGCGATGGCGAAGGCCGTCCAGGCGTTGCAGGCCAAACAGGTCAACCGGATCATCCTCACCCGGCCGGCGGTCGAGGCGGGCGAGCGGCTGGGCTTCCTGCCCGGCACGCTCAACGAGAAGATCGACCCTTACCTTCGCCCGCTCTACGACGCGCTGCACGACATGCTCGACCCGGAGACGATCCCGAAGCTGATGGCCGCCGGCACGATCGAGGTCGCGCCGCTGGCCTACATGCGGGGCCGCACGCTCAACGACGCGTTCATCATCCTGGACGAGGCGCAGAACACCACGCCCGAGCAGATGAAGATGTTCCTCACCCGGCTCGGCTTCAACTCGAAGATCGTCGTGACCGGTGACATCACCCAGGTGGACCTTCCCGGCGGGACGAGCAGCGGCCTGCGGGTGGTCCGGGAGATCCTGGAGAACGTCGACGACGTGCACTTCTCGCAGCTGTCCAGCTCCGACGTGGTCCGCCACCGGCTGGTCGGGGAGATCGTCGACGCGTACGCCCGCTGGGACGCCGAGCGGGAGAATCAGCAGGCGCAGGGCGTTCACGCCGTGCCTGGGCGACCCGCCCAGGGCGGCCGGGCCGGCCGCCGCCGCTAAAGCAGAGGAAAGCAGTTGTCCATCGAGATCGCCAACGAGTCCGGTGTCGACGTCGACACCGACGCCGTGCTCGCCGTCGCCCGGCACGCCCTCGACGAGATGGGGGTCAACCCCCTCGCCGAGCTGTCAGTGCTGCTGGTCGACATCGACTACATGACCGAGCTGAACCACCGCTGGATGGGTGGTGACGGCCCGACCGACGTGCTCGCCTTCCCCATGGACGAGGGCAGCGTCGACCACGGCCCGGGTGAGTCCGCACCGGCTGGCGGTGAGCCCGCCCTGCTCGGCGACATCGTGCTCTGCCCCGAGGTGGCGGCCAAGCAGGCGGCGACCGCCGGGCACGCGTCGGCCGACGAGCTGCACCTGCTCACCGTGCACGGGGTGCTGCACCTGCTCGGTTACGACCACGCCGAGCCGGAGGAGGAGCGGGAGATGTTCGCACTCCAGGCTCGGCTGCTGGCGAGCTGGCGGTCGACCCGCACCCAGTGATGTCAACTCCTCCGTTACTGGCGGCCGGCGCCGCCGCCGGCCTTCCCGACTTCCAGCTGATCGTCTTCGCGGCCGGCCTGGTGGTGTTGGCCGGCCTGATCGCGATGACCGAGGCGGCCCTCGCCGCCGTCTCACCCGCCCGGGCCGCCGAGCTGGCCCGCGACGGTGTGCGCGGCGCCCGTACCCTCCAGGTCGTCGCCGGCGACGTGGTCCGGCACCTCAACCTGCTCCTGCTGTTGCGGCTGCTTGCCGAGCTGACCGCCACCACGCTGGTGGCGCTCGTCGCGGTGGACAGCTTCGGCGCCGGCTGGCGGGCCGCGCTGGTGACCGCCGGCGCGATGACAGTGGTCAGCTTCGTGGTGGTGGGCGTGGCCCCGCGCACCCTCGGCCGCCAGCACGCCTACGCCGTGGGTCGTGCGGTGGCGCCGCTGGTCCGTTGGTTGGGCCGGGCGCTCAACCCGCTCGCGTCGTTGCTGATCCTGATCGGCAACGCGGTCACCCCGGGGCGCGGCTTCCGGGAAGGCCCGTTCGCCACCCAGGTGGAGCTGCGGGAACTGGTCGACCTGGCCGAGCAACGCGGCGTGGTCGAGCACGGCGAGCGCCAGATGATCCACTCGGTCTTCGCGCTCGGCGACACCATCGCCCGTGAGGTGATGGTGCCGCGCACGGAGATGGTGTGGATCGAGGAGGGCAAGACGCTCGCGCAGGCGCTGGCGCTGTTCCTGCGCTCTGGCTTCTCCCGCATCCCGGTGATCGGCGAGAGCGTCGACGACGTGCTGGGTGTGCTCTACCTCAAGGACCTGATCCGGCGTTCCCGCGGTGGTGACCCGGGAGCCGAGCAGTTGCCGGTGGCCGAGCTGATGCGCCCGGCGACCTTCGTACCGGAGTCCAAGCCGGTCGACGACCTGCTGTCCGAGATGCAGGCCGCCCGCAACCACCTGGTCATCGTGGTCGACGAGTACGGCGGCACCGGCGGTCTGGTCACCATCGAGGACATCCTGGAGGAGATCGTCGGTGAGATCACCGACGAGTACGATGTCGAGCGCCCGCCCGTCGAACGGCTGGGGGACTCCTCGGTGCGGGTGACCGCCCGCCTGCCGGTGGAGAATCTCGGCGAGATGTTCGACACCGACCTGCCCACCGACGAGGTGGAGACGGTTGGCGGCCTGCTCGCCCAGTCCCTGGGGCGGGTGCCGATCCCGGGTGCCGAGGCCGAGGTCGCCGGCCTCCGCCTGGTCGCCGAGGGCACCACCGGCCGGCGCAACCGGATCGACACCGTGCTGGTCAGTCGGGTGGAGCCGGGCCATGAGCAGGACACCGCGGGGCGCGGCGAGCACGCCGGCCCCGGGGACGACACGGACAACTACCGAGACGACGAGAGGCAACCCGCCGATGCCTGACACACCCGCCGCGCCTGCCGCCCGGCCCACCCCCACCGCGTCGGGCGATCTGAGCGCCGAGGACGGCAAGCTCGTCGTCCTGGCCCGGGGAGCCCGCGCCCGGGTCGGTGCCGTGGAGGGTGCCGCGGTCCGCGACCAGGACGGCCGGACGTACGCGGCGGCAAGTGTCGCGCTGCCGTCGCTGACGCTCACCGCGTTGCAGTTGGCTGTCGCTTCGGCGGTGGCGGCCGGGGCGAGCCGGTTGGAGGCAGCGGTGGTGGTGACCGAGGCGTCGACGCTGGACGGTGCCGGGCACGCGGCGGTGCGGGACCTCGCGGCCGACGCGCCGGTCCACGTGGCCGCTCCGGACGGCACGGTGCTCGGCACGGTGACCGAGTGAGCCCGGTGCAGGATCCGCAGGCGCGACCGTACCGGGCCGGGTTCGGCTGCTTCGTCGGTCGTCCCAACGCCGGGAAGTCGACGCTCACCAACGCCATCGTCGGCACCAAGATCGCCATCACCTCGAACAAGCCGCAGACCACCCGGCACGTCATCCGGGCGGTGCTGCACCGCCCGGAGTCGCAGCTGGTCCTCGTCGACACCCCGGGCCTGCACCGCCCCCGTACGCTGCTCGGTGAACGTCTGAACGACCTGGTCCGGTCCACCTGGACCGAGGTCGACGTGATCGGCCTGTGCATCCCGGCCGACGAGCCGGTCGGGCGCGGTGACCGGTTCATCACCGGCGAGCTGGCCGGGTTGAAGGCGACAGTCCTGGCGGTGGTCACCAAGACCGACCTGGTCGACAAGCGCCGCCTGGCGGAGCAGCTGCTCGCGGTCAGCGAGATGGGGGAGTTCGCCGAGATCGTGCCGGTGAGCGCGGTGTCCGGGCACCAGGTGGACACTCTGGTCGACGTGATGACCAGTTACCTGCCGCCGTCGCCGCAGCTCTACCCGGACGACATGCTGACCGACGACCCCGAGCAGGTGCTGGTCGCGGAGCTGATCCGGGAGGCCGCCCTGGAGGGGGTCCGTGACGAGCTGCCGCACTCCATCGCCGTGGTGGTGGAGGAGATGATCCCCGAGGGGCAGGTCATGAAGATCTACGCCGACCTGTACGTGGAGCGGCCCAGCCAGAAGGCCATCGTGCTCGGGCACAAGGCGAGTCGGCTCAAGGAGGTCGGCACCACCGCCCGCAAGCAGATCGAGGAGTTGCTCGGCAGCCGGGTCTACCTCGACCTGCACGTGCGGGTCGCGAAGGACTGGCAGCGCGACCCGAGGCAACTGCGCAAGCTGGGCTTCTGATCCGCCAGCATTCACCGGCGGGGTGATCCGGTCACCCCTCGCCCGGACGTGCGGCCCAGAAGCGGACCCGGAACCGTTCCACGTCCGTGATGGGGATGGGGTGGTCCGGTCGGGCTTCGACGCGGCGCAGTTCGGCACGCCCGGTGACATCGACCCGGGCGTGGTAGCGGCCCGGCGGACCGAGGGTCAGGATCGGGCTGGCCGGGACCTCCAACATGCCGGAAACGTGCACGGTGCCGTCGCTCAGTGCCAGTGTCACCTGCTGCTGAGCGTCCACGTCGGTCCGGTCGTCCGGCGGGGCGGAGGCCCACGACTCGAGCACGATCCGCGCCCGGTGATAGGAACCCGAACCGCTCATCAGGTAAAGGACGTCGTCGCCGGCGTAGCACAGCGCGCTGGCCCGGCCCGGCAGGTCCAAAAAGTCGGCGGCCGCGCCCGCGACGATGATGACGCGGTGAGCTGGCGCCAGCAGCGCCTCCACGCTGGCCAGTGGTTCAGTCATCGTCCCTCACGGTGGTTGCGGGGCCGGCCGAGCCGCCGGCCCCGCAATCGTCGGTGTTCCCGTCAGTTGTGGATCTGGATTGAGCCGGAGGTCATTTCGGTCAGGCCGGATCTGTCGAGGTCGTAGTCACTCGGCCTGTTGTCGTAGACGATCTGATCGTTGGGAATTGTGCTGCTGCCGAGTCGCCAGACGACCAGGCGGAGACCGTCCGGGTCGTCTTCACCATAGAAGAGGAATCCGTAGCCGGCCTGGCCGCCAACGGTCCCGACACCCTTGACCGCAACCTTTCCGGTCGGCGAGACGACGAGCCATTCGATACCGGTGGACTGCAGCCTCATCTCACCGCCTTCGAGATCGGCCGCGACCCTGCCGTTGCCGGGCACCGGACCGCTCGCACCCGGCAGATACTTGACGGATGCCTGCATGATCAGTTTGCCGGTGTGGTCCGGACCGGCCGGGAACGCTCCGACGGGTGAGGTGATGTGGCCGCCCTCGGTGAGGAACCCGCCCTCCGGGTCGTAGACGACGATCATCACCGTCGCGGTACCGGTGCCTCCGTCGTCATCCGTCACCGCCACCTCGATGGTGTACATGCCGGCGCTGGTGAAGGTGTGGGTCTGGGCGCAGACACGGGCGGAGGGGATGGATCGGGTGGAGGTGGAGTCGTCCCACGACACGTCGCAGGTGTGGGTGTCGTTGGCGGCGTCGGTGAAGGGTGCGCTGAGCTGGACGGGGGTGCCCACGCGGAACACCTGCCAGGGTGTGGGGCTGGTGATGCTCACCTTCGGCGGTGCGTTGTGGACCGTCACTTCGGTGGTGCCCGACGCTGGCGGGTGCGTTCGGTCGTCGACGGTCAGGGTGGCGTAGTAGACCCCGTCGTCGTTGCACGTGATCTTCGGTTCCAGGCTGTGCGGATTGTCGAAGGAGCAACTGGCTCCCGGGTCGTTGCCTGCCGTTCCCACGACGGACCAGGTGATGTCGGTTTCCGCGACCTCGGTTCTCATCGTGGCGCGCAACTGGATGGGCTGCCCCTCGGTGCCCTCCGCCTTCGGGGCGACGCTGACGATCGGCCCGTTGGCGGTACCGGCGTCGGACTGGGGCACGATCTGCACCCAGAACCAGTCGTTCTCCCCGTAGAGGATCCGGTCATCCCGGTAGAACGGCGGCAGTTGCCTGCCAGCCGCCTCGTTGTCCTCGGCGAGCACGGCACGTACCGAGAAGTCCACCGGCATACCGCGCAACCGACGGGCGCCCGCACCCTGCAGGGTGCTGGCGAAGGGGAATTCGTCGCACTGTTCGTCGAACAGCGGCCTTTCCTCGGGTGGGATTCCGGTCTCCTCGTAGGGCCACGTCCCGTGGCACGCACGGTCCTTCTCGGAGCTGTTCTCCTGCCACTCCGAGCCCTCGTACTGCACGCGTTGCAGATAGTTGGTAGTGGTGCGGGCGTCGTAGTTGCCCGGTATGCGCTTGTCGCCGTCGAGTCGGTACGGCCTTGTGCTGTTCGGATCGGCGAAGGCGTCCCGGATGTGCTCGGCGACCTCCTTGACGGGACTACCAGAACCGTCGGAGTTGAGCACCGGATAGATCAGGTGCGGCAGAACGTCGTGGAAGATGCACGCCGCGGTCCGAGTGCCGAAGTACGTGGCCGAGTCACAGCGGACAAAGTAGTCCAGCGGCTCGTTCGTACCGTCTTCCCGGACATAGTCCGGGAGGAGGGTCTTGAACTGGTACTCGATGGCGAACGGATGGAAGAGCATCTTGTCCGGCTGGTCCGTGTTGGCGTCCGAGGCGAGCATGAACGGCGTCCAGGTGCCGGTCGCCGCGTGGGCGAGCCACTCGCCGAGGGGTCGTCGCTGGTCGCCGCTCTCGCTGCACCCGGGCGTGTCGTGGTAGCAGTCGATGCCGAAGGACAGGCTGTCCGTGGCGGTCAAGCTACCGAAGAACACCACGCTCATGGGCCTGAGGAAGAAGTGCAGGTCGCGGACCCCGTCGTCACGGCCGTAACCGACGACGACGAACGTCATGGCCATGAATCCCCCGCGGTTCGGGGCGACGTCCACCGCGGTGACGCGATAGGTCGCGCACCACTGCATGCGGTTCTTGATGTAGCCGACCCGGTCGTTGGCAGCGGCGGCGCTGGTCTCGCACTCCTTCGCGAAGTCGTTCTCCGGCACCGCGGGCGGTCGCATCACTTCGCGCAGAATCCCGTAGTCGCCTTCGTCCCTGCCCTCAGCTCCAGAGTCAGGGGCGTTGCGCTGGGCTTCGCGGGCCGCCTGTGCCACGTCGAAACCGATGTTCTGCTTGGAGGCGAATGCTCTTTTGCGGGCGATGTCCTGCAGTTCCGCCGCCGAACTGTCGGCGGGCGTGGCCGGAATCTCAGCGGTCGGCGTTTCCGTGAAGCCCGTTACCTTGCCCGAGCCCAATTGCCTGGCGGTCGTGGTGATGGTGGTCCCCGCCGGTGCCGCCGGTGCCGCTTGCGCAGCAGGCGGCACCACCATCACCGCCGAGGCGACCGTTGCCGCCACGGAGGCTGCCCACCATCGTCGAGTTTTCGTCATCTGCTCTCCCTGTCTGCCGATGTGGACGATCCACGTCGGCCGGCCTGGCGGACCACGCGCAGCCTGGGAGAGTTGCCAAGAGCTACCGCGCGCAGACGCGCGCGGTCGATACCGTTCCCCCGTTGGCGTGCTCGGCCCGCCGGCACGCTCGGATCGAGGATGGGCGATGTCGAGGAGACGGCCGGATCATCTGTCGTCTATCCGACACGCTCTGCCACCTGGGCAGGTGGAGCCCTGGCATCGTTTCCGGCCCCGGAAAACGGACGATGCCCGGCTATGCTGCGGCAGTGCACCCGCAGGCTACGGTCACCGGCCCCGCCCGGGCCGCGTTGGTAGGGCTCGTGCTCTCCGGCCTGGCACTCACGGCCTGTGGGCCGCAGGCCTCGGCGCCACGCAGCGGGTCCACCGCCTCCGCGCCGGCACAGGGGCAGGGTGATCACGACTCACCCGCTCCGGTCGATACGCCCTCTGCCACCCTCTGCAGCGGGGCTGGCCCGGCTGGCGGCGACGACGTCCTTGCCTACTGTCGGCGGGTCACGGACGACAAGCTCCGCCGCAGCAACCTCACCTCGGGGCAGCGCGCCGAGGCGGAGACCACAGCAGATGCCGTCGACGCGGCAATCGGCCAGGTGACGCTGGAATGTGCCGAGCCCGTCAGCCAGGAGTGCCTGGCGGAGGAGGCCCGCCGGCGGATGTTTCCGGCCACGGGCAGCCCCGAGCAGACCGCCGACCGCGTCCGGCAGGCGCTCACCGCCGCTGGTTTTACCGACATCGTCGTACGACCCGCCGGACCGGCGGATCCCGCACCCCGGTCCGCCATCGTCTACGCGGTACGGGCAGGCGCTGGCTGCGTGGTGGGCCACCTTGACGGCGGCGGTCGGAGCGCGGGGCAGCCGCAGGCGGTCGGTGCGCTGCCGCACGGCCGGTGCCTCGCCTGATCGGCCGCCCGTCGATAGGCCGGAAACGGACCCGGTGGAGGTCGGAGGTCAGGTGGGTGGAAAGACTCACGTTTGGTCGGGGCGGTGACCGTTTCGCGCGGGCACCGCGCAGGGTAGGGGAGTTACGGCCCCGCGTCCCCCGACCCTGGCAGGCTGATGCGCAACAGGTACCTCGATCTCCTCCGTTCCCTGGCCATCGTGCGAGTGGTGGTCTACCACGTCACCGGATGGGCGACCCTCACCCTCGTCTTCCCCGCCATGTCGGTGATGTTCGCGCTGGCGGGCTCGCTGATGGCCGCCTCGCTGACCCGCTCCGGGCCGGCGGCGGTCGGGCGTCGGCTGCGTCGGCTGCTGCCGTCGCTGTGGGTGGTCGCTGTGGTCTTCGTGCCGGCCATGCTGTTCACCGGGCTGCCGGTGAGCCCCCGGGTGCTGCTGTGGCTGTTCCCGGTGGCCGACCCGCCGGCCAACCACTGGGGCGCGCTGGCGCTGAGCGTCATCTGGTACCTGCGCGACTACCTGTGGTTCGTGTTCGCCTCACCGGTCGCGTTCTGGCTGTTCCGGCGTGCCCCGCTGCCGACCCTGCTCGCCCCGTACCTCCTGTTGGTGATGATCGAGGTGGGGATCTACCCGGCGCCGCCGGTGCTGCGCGAGTTCGGGCTCTACTTCGGAGCGTGGCTGCTCGGCTTCGCCCACCACGCCGGGATGCTGCGCCGACTTTCCGGTTGGCTGCTGTACCCGCTCGCGCTCGCCCTCGCCGTGGGCGGCGGCGCCTGGATCGTCGGGCATCCCGGGCCGCGCGGGTACGACCTGAACGACAACCACCTCGGCAACGCCCTCTGGTCGGCCGCTTTCATCCTGATCGTGCTGGGTCGGGCACCGGCCGGGGTTTCCTGGCTGAGCCGCAGCCGACTGGCCGAGCGGGCGGTCACCGTGCTCAACCGGCGCGCGCTCACCGTCTACCTCTGGCACATGCCGTTCGTGGTGGCGCTCACTCCACTGGTCGACGTCGTGGGCTGGTCCCACCAGGACCCGGTGGGCCTGGCCATCCGGGTGCTGCTGGTCTTCGCCCTGGTCGGGTTGGTCACACTGGCCGTCGGCTGGGTCGAGGACGTCGCCGCCCGTCGCCGCCCGGAGCTGATCCCCGGTGGATCGGCGCAGCCCGCCGACGAGGCGGTCCAGCCGGCCGGCGACACGTCGGACGGTGCCGGGACGACTAGCGGCCGAGCGGTGGTGCCGGCGCAGCGGGTGGCCGGGGAGGAGTCCAGCGTCACGCTCAACGCTGGCTGATCGTGAGGTTGCCGCTGTTGGCCGAACCGTCGAGCACCAGGGACGCGCCCGGGTTGTCGGCGACGGTGACGTTCTCGTCGCCGGAGTCGGCGTTGGACCGGACCCGGTAGCTGCCCTGGGGCACCAGCAGCGTGACGTCACCGCTGGAGGCGTGCACCCGGGCCGAGGCGGGCTGGTCGAGCTGGACGTCGACGTTGCCGGAGTTGGCCTCGGCGTCGACAGTGCCGGCCAGCCGGCGTGCGGTGATGTCCCCGGACGAGGCACGCAACCGTACCGCCGCGGTTGCCTCGCTCACCTCGATGTTGCCGGAGCGGGCCTCCACCCCGACCGCGCCCGACGCCCCGGAGATCCGCACGTCGCCCGAGCTCACCTGCAGCTCCACCGCGCCGACCCGGCTCAGCTCGACGTTGCCGGAGCTGGTCTCGCCCTGCACCGCCACGCCCTCTGGCACCGTCACCTCGTAGGAGATGCTGCACCGCGACCCGCAGTCGGTGTCCAGCACCAGTTCGGTGCCCTTGATCTCGTAGCGGGTGTTGTCCGGTTCACCGCCCTGGTAGCGCACCACCCGCTTGATCCGCACCTCGGACGCCGGACCGGTGCCGCGCACCACCACGTCACCCGAGCCGCCGGAGACTCGGACCGTGGTGATCCGGACCGCCTCGGTGTTGTCGTAGTCGAGCCGGCGGAACGACAGGTTGTCGCACCCGGCGAGCACGATGAGGGTGGTGGTGAGTCCCAGCGCGACGGGAGCGGCGACGCGACGCCGGCGGGGGGTGGTGGAGGTCAGGCGCAGTTGCATGAGCAGCACGCTACGGCCGGGCACGACTCGGCCGCATCGGGGTTCATCCGCGCTCGCACCCCGAACCAACCCTGATTTCACACCCCGAGGGAGAATGGCCCGATGGCCGGGTATCGCCGACAGCTCTACCGCGACGACGCGGTGGTGCTGCGTGTGCAGAAGCTCGGCGAGTCCGACCGGATCATCACCCTGCTCACCCGTCGGCACGGCCGGCTGCGCGCGGTGGCCCGAGGGATCCGCCGCACCACCAGCAAGTTCGGTGCCCGGCTGGAGCCGTTCGGCCACGTCGACCTCCAGCTCGCCGGTGACCCGAAGGGCAACCAGGGCAGCTCGCTGCACACCGTCAGCCAGGTCGAGGGCATCGACCTGTACGGCAAACGGTTCCTGGGCGACTATCCGCGCTACACGGCGGCCAGCGCGATCGCCGAGACCGCCGAGCGGTTGACCCCGGTGGAGCGGGAGCCGTCGCTGCGGCTGTTCCAGCTCACCGTCGGCGCGCTGAAGGCGCTGTCCCGGGGCGAGCACGCCACCACCCTGGTGCTCGACGCGTACCTGCTGCGGGGGATGTCGCTGGCCGGCTGGGCGCCGGCGCTGGTCGCCTGCGCGGTCTGTGGCACGCCCGGGCGGCACCGGGCGTTCTCCGTACCGGCCGGTGGTGCGGTCTGTCCGGATTGTCGGCCGCCCGGGGCGGCTCATCCCGCGCCGGCCACCATCGATCTGATGTCCGCGCTGACCACCGGCGACTGGGTGATCGCCGACGCCACCGACGCCGCCGTACGTCGGGAGTGCAGTGGGCTGGTCGCGGCTCACCTGCAGTGGCACCTGGAGCGCGCGCTACGCTCGCTGCCGCTGGTCGACCGGGGTCCCTCGGCGACCGGCGCGGCCTCGCCGCCGGAAGGCACCGGGGCCGTGGTGCTCCGGCCACGTGGCGACGTCGAGGCCGGGGCGGACGGCGCGAACAGGGAGTGACCGAGTGATCCGATCGAAGAAGGCCGACCGGCGTGAGCCGACCCCGCCGGTGCCACACCCGTCCGGGGCCCGCCCTCCGGCGCTGCCCGCCGAGGCGGTGCCGAGGCACGTGGCGGTGGTGATGGACGGCAACGGCCGCTGGGCCAAGGACCGCGGGCTGCCCCGCACCAAGGGGCACGAGGCGGGGGAGCACAGCCTCTTCGACACCATCGAGGGCGCCATCGAGATGGGCATCCCGTACCTGTCGGCGTACGCGTTCTCCACGGAGAACTGGCGGCGCTCGCCCGACGAGGTCCGGTTCCTGATGGGGTTCAACCGGGACGTGATCCGTCGCCGTCGTGACCAGCTGGTCGACCTCGGTGTCCGGGTGGTGTGGTCGGGCCGGTCCGGGCGGCTGTGGAAGAGCGTCATCTCGGAGTTGCAGACCGCCGAGGAGATGTCCCGCGACAACTCGACGTTGACCCTGCAGTTCTGCGTGAACTACGGCGGGCAGGCCGAGATCGGTGACGCCGCCGCGGCGATCGCGCGGGACGTGGCGGCCGGCCGGCTGGACCCGGCGAAGGTCACCGAGAAGACCGTGGCGAAGTACCTCTACCACCCGGAGATCCCGGAGGTGGACCTGTTCCTGCGTCCCTCCGGGGAGGAACGGATCTCCAACTTCCTGCTCTGGCAGACCGCGTACGCCGAGTTGGTCTTCCTGGACACGCTCTGGCCCGACTTCGACCGCCGCCACCTCTGGTACGCGTGCGAGTTGTACGCGCAGCGGGACCGACGCTTCGGCGGCGCGCTGCCCAACCCGGTCGCCCCGGTTATCTGAGCCGACGCGCTTACCCGCACGTCACTCTGGGTACCAGAAACGTCAGGAGCCACTGACGGAGGTGAACCCACATGATCCAGAAGCGCATTGCCCAGTGGGCGGTGATGGCGATCGCGGTGCCGCTGGCCGCTGCCGGTGCCCGCCGGCTCAGCCACACCCTGGAGGCCCGGCGTGGTCCCTCCGGGGCGACCCGGCTGCTGACCAAGGGTGCGGACCTGATCCGCCCGCAGAAGGCCAAGCGCCGCCGCATCTTCTGACCAACACCACCTGGCCCCGGCGCCGTCCGCACCCGGTGCGGGCGGCGCCGCTGCGTCCCTCCGGACGCCGAGGGGGTGGTGCTGTCGTTTCGGGGTGCTGCCGCAGGCGGGCGGGTAGGGTCCGGAGGTGGTGGGGCGACGCGGTGGGGGTGGACATGCGGGATCTCCGATACAAGATGATCATGGCGTTGAACGCCGCCGATCTGGGCGACCCGATCTGCGAGCAGGTGGCCGAGATCTGTGCCGAGATCGCCGAACAGCACTGCGCCGAGTTCGGCCACACACCGCAGCTGCGCAGCGGTGAGATCGCCGAACTGGCCATCGGTGAACCTGCCCTGAGCTGGGCGCCGTCGACCCCCGACGCCGGGCAGCGTGCCTGGTGACCGCGCCCGCGCCCGCCGTCGACATCCGCCGGGCCGACGATCGCTTCGCCACCCGGATCTCCTGGCTGGACTCCAAGCACTCCTTCTCGTTCTCCCGGCACTACGACCCCGCCAACACCCACCACGGCCTGCTGCTGGTCAACAACGACGACGTGGTCCGGCCGGGGGCCGGCTTCGAGACCCACCCGCACCAGGACATGGAGATCGTGACCTGGGTGCTGCGCGGCTCGCTGGTGCACCAGGACTCGACCGGGCACTCCGGGGTGATCTACCCGGGTCTGGCCCAGCGGATGAGCGCCGGCACGGGCATCCTGCACTCGGAGAAGAACGACGCCTGGCGGCTGAACAACCAGGAGCCGCACAGCGACCCGGTGCACTTCGTGCAGATGTGGGTGCTCCCCGACGAACAGGGCGTCGACCCCGGCTACGAGCAGCTGGAGATCGAGGACGAGCTGCTGCGCGGCGGTCTGGTGCCGGTCGCCTCCGGGATGGACCGCTACCACGGCGCGTCCGCGATCCGCATCCGCAACCGGTACGCGACCCTGCACGCCGCCCGTCTCGCGCCCGGCGACGAGGTCACCATCCCCGACGCGCCCTACGTGCACCTCTACGTGCCCAACGGCACCGTGACACTGGAGGGCGGCGGCCCGCTCGGTACCGGCGACGCCGCCCGGCTCACCATGACCGGTGGCCGACGGGTCACCGCCGACGAACCGGCCGAGATCCTCGTCTGGGAGATGCACGCGACGATCAACTGACGGGCGTCCCGGATGCGCCGTCTGCCGTGCCGGCGCCTCCGCATGCTGCGCCGTCTCCCATGATCGTGCTCGAACATAGATGTAGTGGCCTCCCTGCATCGGGGAGGCCACTACATCAGGGATCGAGCACGATCGTGCCGTGGGCCGTGGGCCGTGGGTTTGTTACGCCGGGGACTCGGTGCGGTCGCCGGCCCAGGTGGTGTGGAACGAGCCGTCGCGGTCCACCCGCTGGTAGGTGTGCGCGCCGAAGTTGTCCCGCAGACCCTGGATCAGCGCCGCGGGCAGCCGCTCGGCGCGCAACGCGTCGAAGTACGCCAGCGACGACGAGAACGCGGGCGTCGGCACCCCGGCCCGGGTCGCGTCGCCCACCACCCGTCGCCAGCTCGGCACTCCGGCGCTGACCGCCTCGGCGAAGTACGGGGCCACCAGCAACGTCGGCAGGTCCGGCTGCTGGTCGTACGCCTCGCGGATCCGGTTGAGGAAGCGGGCCCGGATGATGCAGCCGCCCCGCCAGATCGTCGCGGTGCCCCCGAGATCGATGTCCCAGTTGTATTCCTGGCTGCCCGCGCGGATGTGGTCGAAGCCCTGCGCGTACGCGACGATCTTGGAAGCGAGCAGCGCCCGTCGGACGTCCTCGATGAAGGTCTCCCGGTCCGTGACCTGCCACTTCTCACCCGCGTCGGGGAACGCCCGTCGGGCCGCCTCACGCTGGTCGACGTGCCCGGAGAGCGAGCGGGCGAAGGTCGCCTCGGCGATCCCGGTGATCGGGATGCCCAGGTCCAGGGCGCTTTGCACGGTCCACCGACCGGTGCCCTTCTGCTCGGCCCGATCCTGCACGATGTCCACGAAGGACCGGCCGGTCGCCGCGTCCGTGTGCGCGAGCACGTCGGCGGTGATCTCGATGAGGAACGACTCCAACTCGCCGTTGTTCCACTCCCGGAAGATCTCCGCGATCTCGGCCGGCGTCGCGTCCAGGCCGGCCCGGAGCAGGTCGTACGCCTCGGCGATGAGCTGCATGTCGGCGTACTCGATGCCGTTGTGCACCATCTTGACGAAGTGCCCGGCGCCGTCCGGCCCGACGTGCATGCAGCACGGCACACCGTCCACCTGGGCGGCGATCTTCTCGAACATCGGCCCGAGCTTCGCGTACGACTCGGCGGAACCACCCGGCATGATGCTCGGCCCGCGCAGCGCGCCCTCCTCGCCGCCGGAGACGCCGGTGCCGCTGAAATGCAGCCCCTGCGCCCGCAGCGCCTCCTCACGGCGACGGGTGTCCGCGAAGTGGGCGTTGCCGCAGTCGACGATGATGTCGCCCTCGTCGAGCAGCGGGACCAACTCGTCGATCACCGCGTCGGTGGGCGCGCCGGCCTTCACCATCACGATGACAGCGCGGGGCCGCTCCAGTGACGCCACGAAATCGGCCATCGTCTCGCCCGGCACGAACGTGCCCTCGTCGCCGTGCTCGGCGACCAGGCTGCGGGTGCGCTCCGGCGAGCGGTTGTGTACTGCCACCGTGAAGCCGTTGCGAGCCAGGTTGCGGGCCACATTGCGACCCATCACCGCCAGCCCGGTCACCCCGATCTGAGCCCTCGCCTGATCAGCCATTCGTGCCGCCACCTCTCGTCACACCACTATCAGCGTTTGGAAACTTACCGTGATGTGAGCCGATACGGACCAGTGATCGAGGTCCCGTTACTGCACGTGACGTGGACGATGCCGCCGGCGGTTTCGACGCCCGACGATGGCCGGCGAGCCCTGCGCAGGGAAACCTGCCGTCATTGCCCGCCGCGCGCGTCAGCCTTCGGCGAGACGGGCTTCGATACGGGCGATTTTCCCGGTGAGCGCGTCGGTGACCCCGGGCCGGACGTCGGCCTTCAGCACCACACTCACCCGGGGTGCCCGCGCGGCCACGACGTCGACCGCCCGCTTCACCACCGCCATCACCTCGTCCCACTCGCCCTCGACGGTGGTGAACATGGCATCGGTCCGGTTGGGCAGGCCGGACGCACGGACCACCCGAACCGCCTCAGCGACCAGGTCACCCACCGAATCGTCACCGCCGAGCGGGGTGATCGAGAACGCGATCAGCATGGTGCCCATCGTGTCAGGAAATTCGGGTGCGCCGGTGCCCGCCAACGGGATAGCGTGCGGGCATGCGCAACTGACGCCCCACTCTCCGAGCCGGTCCGCCGCCCCGCGCCGCGGTCCGTGCGCTCCTGGGCGTCCCGCATCTCCCACCCGCCGTTCGGCGGCGCTGGCTGTGTCCCGACCCCGGTGAGCAGTCCCTTCCCCGTTCGACCGTCGTGGTGCGACGGTCACCAGCCGAACCGACCGACCGCCGGAGCGCGGGACGGCCGTGTCGATCGGCCCGAAGGAGGCCCGGATGCCTACCAGGCGCAAACCGAAGAGGTCCCGTACAGCCACACCTACCTCCGCCAGCACGGACCCGGCGGCCGGCCATGACGCGCTCCTACCAAGCCGCCCCGAGGTGGACCTCGCGGTCGAACCGGCGTTCCTGGCCGAGCTGGCGCTTCCCGCAGCGTTGGGTGATCCGGCAGTCCTGGTCGAGCCGCCACTGCCGGCGGTGCTGAATCAGACGGCTCTGCCGGAGGCGGTGCCGGGTGAGCTGGTGCCGCCGGTCGACGTGCCGGCGGTAGCCGACGCGCCGGTGGCGGCGGACCTGCCGAAGGTGACCGGGCGACCGAAGGCACCGACGGCCGGACCGCCGCAGGGTGGCGGGACGCGGGCGATCGGCGGGCGTGGCCAACAAGCTGGCCAAAACCGCCGCTACGCCTTCCGCCGCAGCTGACCCCCCCCCACCCACCCACCCTGTCCCGCCCCCCGACCCCCCCGGGCGGTGAGGCAGACAGCAACTTCAGGGGTGGTGCTGCCTCATTGCCCAACGAAGCAGCACCATCCCTGATGTTGTGCGGATCATGCCGGCGCGGCGATGCAAATCGACGCCGTGCGGGAGGGGTGCGGGGTGGGAGCGGCCGGGGCTCAGCCGATCAGGGGGCGGAAGGTGCCGGCCAGCACGCTCGTGGTCAGGGCTGCCGCAGCCAGCGCCGCTGCCCCGGCTATCAGGAGGGCGTCGGCGCGGGTGAAGTGTTGCCGGCGCGCGACGGTACGGGGTGTGCCGGCGTCGAAGCCACGCGCGTCCATCGCCACGGCCAGCCGGGTGCCGCGCCGGATCGCCCCTACCAGCAGCGCGAACGCGGTGGAGGCGAAGAGCCGCAGCTTCGCCACCGGATCGCGTCCCGCGTCGACGCCGCGCGCACGCCGAGCCATGCTGATCATCTGCCACTCCTGGCCGAGCAGCGGCACCAGCCGGAACGCGGCCAGCGCCCCGATGGCGAACCGCGCCGGCGCCTTCGCGTTCTGGATCAACGCGTCCGCCAGGTCGGTGGGGTCGGTGGTCGCGAAGACGATCACGCCGGGCAGTGCCACCGCGAACACCCGCAGCACCAGGCCGAGCGCGGTGAGCAGCACACCGGTGCTCACCAGCACCGGCCCCGCGTCCAGCAGGACCCGACCGGACCGGTCGGCGGCGAACAGCACCAGGGTGACCAGGATGCCGGCGGCGCTGAGCAGCAGCGGCCAGGCCCGTCGGGCCAGTACCCGGTAGCGGATGCCGAACAGCGGCAGGACGGCCAGTTCGAGGGCGATGGCGATCGCCGGGGCGACCGGGTCCAGGGTGGCCAGCAGGATGAACGAGAAGGCGAGTGCGGCGGCGACCTTCGCCACCGGGTTGCGGCGGGCCAACGGCGCGTCCGGCGCGGCGACCGGCTCGATGCTGATCATCGGTGGTCGTCCGGGGCTCGGTGCAGGGTGACGGTGCGGTCGGCGAGCGCGGCGACGAAGTCCGCGTCGTGGGTGACGGTGACCACGCCGTGGCCGGCGTCGCGCAGGTCGGCGAAGAGGTCGACCAACTCCCGCCAGGTCCGCCGGTCCTGGCCGAAGGTGGGTTCGTCACAGATCAGCAGGCGGGGCGCGGTGGCCAGGGCCGTCGCCACGCTCAGCCGCCGCGCCTCACCACCGGAGAGGGTGTACGGGTTGGCGGCGGCGAGCCGGGCCAGCCGCAGCCGTTCCAGCAGCCCGGCCACGGTCTCGTTGACCACCGCCTCGGGTTGACCGGTGCGGCGCGGGCCGAGCGCCAGCTCGTCGAAGACGGTGCTGGTGACGAACTGGTGTTCCGGATCCTGGAAGACCGACCCGATCCGCCGGGCCAGCGCGGGCGCCCGCCAGCGGTGCGGGGGAGTGCGGTGGTCCGGGCCGGCCAGTTCGGCGGACGCGGTGACCCGCCCACTGCCCGGCCGGAGCAGACCGCCGAGCAGCAACGCCAGGGTGGACTTGCCGGCACCGTTCGGTCCGCGTACGGCGAGTGCCTCGCCGGCGCGTACCGACAGGTTGGTGTGGCCCAGCCGGGGTGGCAGGCCGACCTGGTCGGCGGTGAGCAACAGCTCCCCGGGGGCGGCAGTGGCCGGCCGGGGCGTGACGGGGTGACCGGGCACCCAGACGCCCTCGGCGGCCAGGGCGGCGCCGTGGGCGGCGAAGACCGCCTCGGGGGTGCCGTCCGCGCGGACGCCGCCTCCCGGTTCCAGGACGACCACCCGGTCGACCAGTGGCAACGCCTCGGCGACCCGGTGCTCGACCAGGATCAGCGTGGTGTCGGCGTCCAGCGCGCCGGCCACCGCGTGCCGGACCAGGTCGGCCCCGGCCGGGTCGAGGTTGGCGGTCGGCTCGTCGAGGAGCAGCAGGGCGGGGCGCAGGGCCAGCGCGCCGGCCAGGGCGAGGCGTTGCTGCTCGCCGCCGGAGAGCGCCGCGGTGCGGCGGTCCCGGGGGTACGGGAAGCCGACCCGGTGCAGTGCCTCGTCGACCCGGGGCCAGATCTCGTCGGCCGGTACCCCCCGGTTCTCCAGCCCGAACGCGACGTCGTCGCCGCAGCGGGCCATCACCAGTTGGGTCTCCGGGTCCTGGAAGACGACGCCGACCCGTTCCCGCCCCTTGCGCGGGTCGAGCCCGTCGATCTCGACGGTGCCCTCCTGCTCGCCGGAGTCGTCGGGAAGCAGCCCGGCCAGCGCGCTGAGCAGGGTGCTCTTGCCGGCCCCCGAGGGCCCGAGCAGCAGCACCCGTTCCCCGACCTCGATCCGCAGGTCGACCCCGCGCAGCGCCCAGGCCCGCCGCCCGGCGTGCCGCCACCCGAACCCCCGCAACACCACAGCGCCCACCGAACCCCCCAGCCCTCCGCTCCCACCCACCCCCAGACCCCACCCCACCCCACCCCCGGCCCCACCCCACGGCCCGGCCGATTGATCATGAGGTTGGCGGGGGTTTCAGAGATCCATTCCACCGCCAACCTCATGATCAACGAGGATCGGTGCGGCGCGGGTGGGGTTAGATCAGGGCGCGGTCCCGGCCTGCCGGGAAGCGGTCCAGGACGCCGGTGTTGGCCAGGGCCTTGGTCAGCAGCCAGCCGCCCGCTCCTGCGATGACGGTGGCGCTGACGACGGTGAGCAGCGCGTACGGGATGCGGTAGTCGGCCAGCGCGTAGTCGACGTTCCAGACGAAGAAGTCGAACAGCGCGGCGCTGACACCGGTCAGCGCGCCGGCGAACACGGCTGTCGGCAGCCGGAACGACCGGTAGCGGAAGGCGGCGAAGGCCAGCTCGGCGCCGATGCCCTGCACGATCCCCTGCGGGATCACCGTGCCGGCCCACTGGCTGCCCAGCAGCGCGGACAGGACCGCGGCCACGGTCTCGCAGTAGAGCGCGGCACCGGGCTTGCGGATGACCAGCCCACCGATCACCGCCGGCATCAACCAGACGCCGTAGAGCAGCGTCTGCGCCGGCGGGAAGAAGGCGAACGCACCCTCGGTGGCGCTCCAGACCAGGCCCCAGGCCCAGAAGATGACGCCGAAGGCGACCGCGATCACCGAGGCGACCACGATGTCGATGGTGCGCCAACGGTTGGTGGTGTTGTCCATGATTGCTCCCAGTTCAACGAAGAGAACCAGGAGAAGACGCACGCCGCGTCCGGTGGCACCGGACTGCGGC
Source organism: Micromonospora sp. NBRC 107095 (assembly GCF_030269705.1). Lineage (NCBI taxonomy): Bacteria > Bacillati > Actinomycetota > Actinomycetes > Micromonosporales > Micromonosporaceae > Micromonospora > Micromonospora sp. NBRC 107095. The sequence goes on along the minus strand of NZ_BSTU01000003.1, from coordinate 585,054 downwards.
GCGGCTGGAGGTCGACCGAACTCCCTGCGCTGGCATTACCCAGATCAGGTTCGAGGGTCTGCGGGCGTACCCACACTCTCAGCGCTGTGCGCTCCCCTGTCGGATATGAAGTTGTCTCGGTGACGCTAACACCGACCCGGGTCGTGGGCCCAGCAGGGCATGCGCTGACCTGCGGGAGCGGCCGGCCCACCGCCTTCTGGGTACGCTTCCGATCATGCGGGTAGATGCGCGAGGCCTCACGTTCGACGTGACAGTCGACGGTCCACCGGACGGCGTACCCGTCCTGCTGCTGCACGGCTTCCCTCAGCACAGCGGTGAGTGGGACGACGTGGTGCCGCGGCTGCACCCGGGTGGGCTGCGCACGTACGCGCTGGACCAGCGCGGCTACTCGCCCGGTGCCCGGCCCACGGCGGTGGCCGACTACCGCATCCCCGAACTCGTCGGCGACGTGGTGGCGGTGCTCGACGCGCTGGAGCTGGACGCCGTGCACCTGGTCGGCCACGACTGGGGCGCGGTGGTGGCGTGGGCGGTCGCCGCCCGGCACCCCGACCGGGTGCACACGCTGACCGCGGTGTCCGTGCCGCATCCGGCGGCGATGGCGCACGCGCTGACCACCGACAGCGGACAGAAGGCCCGCTCGTCGTACATGGCGTTGTTCCGCAAGCCGGACACGGCGGAGAAGGTGCTGCTGGCGTGGCACGCCGCCGCGCTGCGCAAACTGCTCGGCGGGGTGGGCGACGCGTCCCGGGTGAACAGGTACGCCGACCCGATGCGCGAGCCGGGAGCGCTCACGGCGGCCCTGAACTGGTACCGGGCGATGTCCCGCGCCGACCTGGCCGGTGTCGGCCCGGTCACGGTGCCCACCACGTATGTCTGGAGTGACCGGGACGTCGCCATCGGCCGGACCGCCGCCGAGGCGTGCGCGGCGAACGTCACCGGGGACTACCGGTTCGTGCAGCTGTCCGGGGTGAGTCACTGGATCCCGGACGAGGCGCCGGCCCCACTCGCCGAGGCGATCCTGGCCCGGGCCGGCTAAGTGGCAGGCAATCGAACGACGGAGGACGTATGACGGTGAGTGCCGAGGACTACCTGGCCGTGGTGACCGAGACGATCGGCCGGGTGGCCGCCAGCCAGCGGGAGGCGGTGGGGCGGGCCGCCGACCTGATCGCCGAGGCGGTCCGGGCCGACGGCGTGGTGCACGCGTTCGGCACCGGGCACTCGGAGGCCCTCGCGATGGAGATCGCCGGGCGGGCGGGTGGTCTGGTGCCGACCAACCGGATCGCGCTACGCGACCTGGTGCTGATCGGTGGCGAGCCGGCGGAACGGCTCGGCCCGCTGCTGGAACGGGACCCGGCCATCGCGCACCGCCTCTACGAGCTGGCCCCGGTGCGCCCCACCGACGTCTTCGTGCTCGCCTCGAACTCCGGGGTCAACGGCGCGATGGTGGAGTTCGCCACGCTGGTGAAGGAGCACGGTCACGGGCTGGTGGCGATCACCTCGGCGCAGCACTCCGGTCGGATGACGTCCCGGCACCCGTCGGGGCGCAAGCTGAGCGACCTCGCCGACGTGGTGCTCGACAACGGCGCCCCGTACGGCGACGCGACGCTGCCCCTGCCCGGCGGTGGCGCGGTCGGCGCGGTCTCCTCGATCACCGCGGCGTTGCTGGCGCAGCAGGTGACGGTGGAGGTCGTGGCGCGGTTGCTGGCGGCGGGGCAGCGGCCCCCGGTCTACCTGTCGGCGAACATCCCCGACGGCGACGCGCACAACAACGAGCTGGAAGCCCGGTACGCGGGCCGCATCCGACGCGGGTCCTGACGTTGCCACAGTATGAACGGCGGATGTCGTGAACTTGTTTCGCGCTCGGCCGGGTGGGGCATTGGCGTTGCTGCCGGCGGCCGGGACCGCCGGCAGTAGCGTCTCACCGGAGGTAGCGCGTGTCCAAGGAGACCGAGAAGCAGCGTTGGCAGCGCAACTTCGCCGACCTGCTGCAGGAGTTGCGGGTCGCTCAGACCGGTGTTCAGATCCTCTTCGCCTTCCTGCTCACCCTGCCGTTCAGTAACGGGTTCACCAGGACCAGCGAGTTCCAACGCGACGTGTACATCGTGGCGTTGCTCGCGGCGGCCGCCGCCACCGCGATGATCATCTCGCCGGTGGCGTTCCACCGGGCGCTCTTCCGGCAGGGGCGTAAGCCGGAACTGGTGCGGTTCGCCCACCGGATGGCCACCGGCGGTCTCGCCTTCATGCTGATCGCGATGGTCAGCGCCGTCCTGCTGATCACCGACTTCGTGTTGGACCGGCCGATCGCCTTCCTGCTCAGCGCCCTGACCGGGCTGTGGTTCCTCACCTTCTGGATGATCCTGCCGTTCGCCCGGCGCAACTGGGGTGAGGACGACATCGACGACGATGACGACGACCCGGACACGATCAACGGCCGCTGACCCCCGCCGATCCGCACGCAGCGCTACCCCCGGGTAACAACCGGGGGTAGCGTGACGGTAGTCGCACCCGTCGACGCAGCCGCACCGAACTTCGAGGGGGCAGCCGTGACCACGACGCAGAACGGCCGACCGGCACCGGACGGCCCCGACTCCGAAGCCACCGCCCAGGCGGCGGCGCCACTGCCCGCGGAAGCCGGACAGGTCACTGAGAAGGAAGCCCGGCAGGTCGCCGAAGCCGCCCGAGAGTCCACCTGGGACCGACCCAGCTTCGGCAAGGAGTTGTTCCTCGGCCGGTTCCGGCTCGACCTGATCGACCCGTGGCCCCGATCCGACCCGGACGACGTGGCCCGGGCGGAGGAGTTCCTCGGTCGGTTCCGCGCCTTCCTGGCCTCCGAGGTGGACGGCGCCGCCATCGAACGGGACGGCTCCATTCCCGACTCGGTGTTCCACGGCCTGGCTGACCTCGGCGCGTTCGGCATGAAGATCGACCGGAAGTACGGCGGGCTCGGGCTGAGCAACCTGCACTACTGCCGGGCGCTCATGCTGGCCGGCTCGGTCAGCCCGGCCATCGGCGCGCTGCTCTCGGCCCACCAGTCGATCGGTGTGCCACAGCCACTGAAGATGTTCGGCACCGCCGAGCAGAAGCAGCGCTTCCTGCCCCGGCTCGCGGCCGGTGAGGTGTCCGCGTTCCTGCTCACCGAGCCCGACGTCGGCTCCGACCCGGCCCGGCTGGCCACCGTCGCCGAGCCGACCGAGGACGGCACGGGTTACCGGCTCAACGGGGTGAAGCTCTGGGCCACCAACGGCATCGTGGCGACCCTGCTGGTGGTGATGGCCCGGGTGCCCGCCACGGAGGGCCGCCGGGGCGGGATCACCGCGTTCGTGGTGGACGGCGACACGCCGGGCATCACCGTCGAGCGGCGCAACGAGTTCATCGGTCTGCGCGGCCTGGAGAACAGCCTGACCCGGTTCCACGACGTGTTCGTGCCCGCCGAGAACGTCATCGGCGGTGAGGGCAAGGGGCTGAAGATCGCCCTGACCACCCTGAACACCGGCCGGCTCTCACTGCCGGCGATGTGCGTGGGGGCCGGCAAGTGGGCGTTGAACGTGGCCCGTGGGTGGGCCGCCGACCGGGTCCAGTGGGGTCGACCGGTGGGCGAGCACGAAGCGGTCGCGCAGAAACTGTCCTTCATCGCCGCCACCACGTACGGCATGGAGACCATGCTCGACCTCTGCTGCCTGCTCGCCGACGACGACCGCAACGACATCCGGATCGAAGCGGCGCTGGTCAAGCTGTACGCCAGCGAGATGGCCTGGAAGATCGCCGACGAGCTGGTCCAGATCCGGGGCGGGCGCGGCTACGAGACGGCCGACTCGCTGGCCGCCCGTGGCGAACGCCCGGCCGCCGTCGAGCAGATGCTGCGCGACCTGCGGATCAACCGGATCTTCGAGGGCTCCACCGAGATCATGCACCTGCTGATCGCGCGGGAGGCGGTCGACGCCCACCTGTCGGTGGCCGGCGACATCATCGATCCGGACGCGGGCCTGGGCCGCAAGGCCCGAGCCGGCGCGCGGGCGGGCGCCTTCTACGCGAAGTGGCTGCCCACCCTCGCCGTGGGCCGGGGGCAGACCCCCTCGGCGTACGCCGAGTTCGCCCCGCTCGCCGCGCACCTGCGCCAGGTGGAGCGTTCCTCGCGCAAGCTGGCCCGGTCGACGTTCTACGCGATGTCCCGCTGGCAGGGAAAGATGGAGCGTAAGCAGGCGTTCCTCGGCCGGGTAGTGGACATCGGCGCCGAGTTGTTCGCGATGTCAGCGGTCTGCGTCCGGGCCACCGCCGAACGGGACAGCCGACCGGAGAACGTCGAGCTGGCCGACCTGTTCTGCCGGCAGGCGCGGGTGCGGGTCGACGCCCTGTTCGCCGCGCTCTGGGACAACACCGACTCGGTCGACACCGCCGCCGCGAAGCGCATCCTCGCCGGCCGTTACGCGGGCCTGGAGGAGGGTGTGCTCACCCCGTCCGAGGAGTTGCCCTGGGTGGCCCGCTGGTCGCCCGGCCCGTCCACCGCCGAGGACGTCCGTCGCCGCATCCCACCCAAGCCCTGACCCCCGCGTCACAGACGCGCGGGCCGGCGGGCTTGATCAACTCCGGATCGTCGAGGTGTCGGCATCCGGCAGCCCCGATACCCCCACCTCGCCGTTGACCCGGCGGCGGTCAGCGGGAGACCGCCCAGGCCAGCACGCCGGCCAGGATCAGACCATTGAGCCCGGCCAGGGCGAGGTACGCCGCAGGCGGGATCTTCTTGCCCCGACGGACGAAGGAGACCAGGACGGCGGCGTAGCCGAGCAGCAGGACGGCGATGACGACGAGGAAGTAGAACACCCGAAGACCTTAGCGGCCCCGGCCGCGCAGGCCGAGTTGGCGCAGCTCCAAGGCGGCCAGGGCGTCGACAGTCGCGTCGTCGCCGCGACGCCACGCCTCGGCGACGTCCGGGCCGATCCGGGTCAACTGGCCCAGCGGCCGGGTGGCCAGCGCGCGCAGGGCGAGCAGGTCCCGGCCGGCCGGCCCGGCGGCCAGCTTCGCCGCCGACCCGGCCCGGCGCATCCAGCGGACCCGCAACGGCAGCCAACCGAGGAGCACGATGCCGAGCGGGAAGATCAGCACCGCGATGGCCAGGGCGAGGGCCAACTGGTCGACCAGGTGCTGCTGGTCGCGCCCGGCGTCGGCGAGCGATCGGGCGGCGTCGGCGGCACGTTGGAACGGGGCGGTGAGTTCGTCGCCCACCAGCGGCACCCGGCCGACCTTGCTGCCGGCGTCGCCCAGGTTGTCGGCGAGGCCACTACCGGCGCCCTCCAGCTTCTGCCCCGGTACGGCGAGCTTCTGCACCAGGTCGTGCAGCCACAGCGCGCCGCGGATCGCCGCGTACACCCAGACGACGACGAGCAGGTCGGTGAGCACCTGACGGGCGGCGGTCGGAAACCGATCGGCATAGATTTTCACGCCGGTCAGCGTGCCACGAACGTCCCGCTCCGTGCAGCAGTGATGTGAGCCCGGCACGCGACCGGCCGCCGACGGCACCGGAGCGTCGCGCCAGCGGCGGCGCCGCTGGTCAGCGCGGGCAGGTCGGGCAGGTGCCGAAGATCTCCAGGGTGTGGCTGACGTCGGCGTAGCCGTGCTGCGCGGCGACCCGGTCGGCCCAGCTCTCCACGGCCGGGCCGGCCACCTCGACGGTACGACCGCAGACCCGGCAGACCAGGTGGTGGTGGTGCCCCTCGCTGCACCGGCGGTAGAGGTGTTCGCCGCCCGGCGGACGCATCACGTCGATCTCACCCGCGTCGGCCAACCCCTGCAGGGTGCGGTAGACGGTGGTCAGGCCGACCCGCTCGCCGCGCTGGCGCAACATCGCGTGCAGGTCCTGAGCGCTGTGGAAGCCTTCCATCTCGCCCAGCAGCGCGCTCACCGCCGAGCGTTGCCGGGTGTTGCGCACCGCGGCGCCGCTCTCGCTCATGATCCCTCCCCGGCGTGGCTGACCGCGTCCGCCACGATGTGCGCGACGTGTTCGTCGACCAGGCTGTAGGCGATCTCCCGACCTCGGCGGGAGCCGCGCACCACGCCCGCTCCGCGCAACACGCGCAGGTGCTGCGAGACCAGCGGTTGCGCGGCCCCGAGCTTCTCGACCAGCTCGTGTACGCACCGCTCGCCGCCGGCCAGCTCACTGACGATGGCCAGCCGGATGGGCGCGGACAGGGCCCGGAGCAACTCGCTGGCCCCGTCGAATCCGTCGTAGCCCGTTGCGCTGGTCATCCTGCAACGGTAACCAATACCACCGACGTCCACCGAGCAGGCTCAGCTCAGCACGACCTCGTGCGGCTCCGGTGCCGGTACGGCGGTCGGCGTCGTGCGGCGGCGCACCACCCGCCAGACACCGCCCGCCACCGCCACCATCAGGAACGAGGCGATCGCCACCAGCACCACCGACGCGCCCGGCGCGGTGTCCGCGGTGGCCGCCACCCAGACACCCGAGCCGGCGGCGAACAACCCGAGCGCCATCGCGGCCGCCATCGTGCTGCGGAAACCCCTGGTGACCTGCTGCGCAGTGGCGACCGGCACCACCATCAGCGCGCTGATCAGCAGCACCCCGACGGCCCGCATGGCGATGGTCACGGTGACCGCCGTGGCGACCGCGATCAGCAGGTTCAGCGTGCGGACCGGGAGGCCGGAGACCCGGGCGTACTCCTCGTCGTGACTCACCGCGAAGAGCGCCGGCCGCAGCGCGATCATCGTGACCAGGATCGCCGCGCCGAGCACCGCGATGGTGGTCAGGTCGGCGGGCGAGATGGTGGTCAGCGACCCGAACAGGTACGCGTTCAGGTTCGCGCTCGTCGCGTCGGAGAGACCAACCAGGAGTACGCCGCCCGCGATGCCGCCGTAGAAGAGCAGGGCCAGGGCAAGGTCACCGGAGGTACGCCCGCGGGCGCGGACGATCTCGATGGCGACCGCGCCGATGGTGGCGGCGATCACCGCGACCAGCACCGGTGAGCGGTTGAGCAGCAACCCCGCCCCAACCCCGGTCAGCGCCACGTGCCCCACCCCGTCGCCGATCAACGCCAGACGGCGCTGCACGAGGTAGATGCCGAGCGCCGGCGCGGCCAGGCCGATCACCAGCGCGCCGATCAGGGCGCGCTGCATGTAGGGGTACTGGAAGAGTTCCATGGGTCAGTTGCTCCACAGCCCGGCGGGCTCGTCGTAGCAGTGCGGGTGCACGTGGTCGTGGTCGGGCTCCGCGTGGTGGCCGGCCGGGTCCGGCACCGCGCCGTCATGGGCGATGCGACCCTCGTGGACGACCACGGCCCGGCTGATCACCGGGCGCAGCGGGCCCAGCTCGTGGGCGACGAGCAGCACCGTCCCGCCACGGGCGACGAAGTCGCGCAGCGCGCCGGCGAACGCCTCCTGACTGGCCGCGTCCACCCCGGCGGTCGGCTCGTCGAGGACCAGCAGCTCCGGCTCGCCGGCCAGGGCACGGGCGATCAGGGTGCGCTGCTGCTGACCGCCGGAGAGCGTGGACACCGGGTCGCCAGCCCGGTCGGCGAGCCCGACCGCGCGCAGCGCCGCGTCGACGGCGGCCCGGTCGGCCCGACCCGGCGGACGCAGCACCCCTCGACGCGCCAGCCGGCCGGAGGCCACCACCTCGCGGACGGTGGCCGGCACGCCGCCGCCGGCGCCCAGGCGCTGCGGGACGTACCCGATGCGCGCCCACTGTCGGAAACGGCGCAACGGCCGGTCGAAGAGGGTGACCGAGCCGGCGCTGATCGGCACCAGCCCGAGCACGGCGCGGATCAGGGTGGACTTGCCGGAGCCGTTGGCGCCGAGGATCGCGACCACCTCGCCCGCGGTCACGGTGAGCGAGACGTCCCGGAGCACGGGGCGGCCGTCGTAGCCGACCACCCCGTGCTCGACGGTGATGACAGGTGAGGTCACGAGCAGCCCAGGGCGGTCTGCAGGGTCCGCAGGTTGGTGCGCATCACCGAAAGGTAGTCCCCGTCGCTGCCGGCGGCGAGCCCTTCGATCGGGTCGAGCACGGCGGTCTTCGCGCCGACCTGACCGGCGATGGTCTCGGCCACCTTCGGGCTGACCAGGGTCTCGAAGAAGATCGTGGTGGCCTGGTGCTCCTTCGCCTCCTCGATCACGTGCGCGAGGCGCTGCGGCGAGGGCTCGACGTCGGGGCTCAGCCCGGTGATGCCGACCTGGTCGAGCTGGTACCGGTCGGCGAGGTAGCCGAACGCGGCGTGGCTGGTCACGATCTCCCGCCGCTGGCAGGTCGCCAGTCCGTGCTTGAACTCGTCGTCCAGTGTCGTCAGGTCGGTGCGCAGGGCCGCCGCCCGGGCGGTGTAGTCGGCGGAGTGGTCCGGGTCGGCGCTGCCGAGTCGCTGGGCGAGTTGGTCGCCGATGCCGGCCAGCCGGGTCGGGTCGAGCCAGACGTGCGGGTCCTTCCCGCCGCTCTCCTCGGTGTGCCCCTCCTCGCCCTCGTGGTCGTGGCCGCCGGCGGACGCGTCCAGCAGCGGCTGCACGCTCGTCACGTCGAACGCCCGGTCGCCACCGTTCTGGGCCACGGCGTCGTCCACCGCCGGCTGGAACCCCTTGAGGTAGACGATCAGCTCGGCCTCGCTGACCTCACCGACCTGACTCGGGTTGAGTTCCAGGTCGTGCGGCTCGGCGCCGGGCTTGGCCAGGTTGGTCACCCGGACCGCGTCGCCGCCGATCCGCTCGGCCAGGAACTGGAGGGGGTAGAACGCGGCCACCACGTCGACTCGCTGAGGGTCGGCGCCGGCACCATCGGTGGAGCAGCCGGCCCCGGCGCCCAGGGCGAGGAGGGCGGTCGTGGCGGCCAGGAAACGGGACGTGGCGCGGTTGGTCATGTCGTCAACTGTCCGTGGCAACGATAATGATTGTCAAAAACGCATGATTGCATGTCAGAGGAGCTTCGCGAGACCCACCGTCACCAGCAGGGTGAGCATCACCAGCCGGATCAGCCGGGTCTGCGGCGCCTGAACCGCCCAGGTCGTCGTCAACAGGGCGATCAGGACCCCCGCGAGCGCGAGCGTCAGCAGGCCGCCGATCACCCCGGGCGTGAAGAACGCCACCAGCACCACCACCAGGGTGAGCAGGAACACCGACGTCGGGTTCGCCCCGGCCAACCGGGCGAGCAGAGGGCGCTGCGTACGCTGCATCCCACAGACTCTACGAGGAGGAACCCCCGGTGCTGGTGACCAACCGGTTCGTGGTCGACGTCGATACCGCCGACGACTTCACCGAACGGGCGCACGCCGCCCTCACCGCGCTCGCCGCCCGGCCCGGCTACCTGCGCGGTCAACTGGTCCGGGCGCTGGACGACCCCCGGCACTGGTCACTGGTCACCGAATGGGAGTCGGTCGGCACGTACCGGCGGGCACTCGGCGCCTTCGAGGTGAAGGTCAGTGCCGTGCCGCTGCTCGCCGAGTCCGTCGACGAGCCCTCCGCCTACGAGGCGCTGGCCACCGCCGCCCCCGGCGGGGCCGTGGTCGTCGCCGAGAGTGATCGGGCCGCGGGTCCTTACCGCTGAGCCGCCGGACACTACGCTGCTCCTATGACCGCACCCGCCCCGCCACCCGGTCCCGGCGTGGCTCCGCCGTTCGCCGCGCCCCCCACCGAGGGCCGCCGGACCCGGCTCTGGATCGGCCTCGGCGTCGGCGCGCTCGCCGTGGTGCTCTGCTGCGGCGGAGGTGGCACCGCTGTCGTCGGCCTGGCCGTCAGCGGAGTCCAGGCGATCCGGGAACAGGCCCGCACCGTGACCGGCGACTACTACCAGGCGCTGGTCGAGCGGGACTACGGGCGGGCGTACGACCAGCTCTGCGACGACGCGCAGCGGCGTGAGTCCCGGCCGGAGTTCGAGCGGCGCGCCGCCGCCGAGCCGCAGGTGACCGCGTTCCGGGTAGGTGAGGTGGACACCACCTACCTGACCGTGCCGGTCGACGTGACCCTGGCCGGCGGCGATCGGGAGCGGCAACAGGTCAGCCTCGGCCAGGACGGGCAGACCGGCGGCGTGGAGGTCTGCGAGGTCAGCTGACCCGCCCCCGGTATTCTGCTGGGGCTCGGGGGGTCGGTCGTCGTACCGTTGTCCCCGAACCGACCGTTCCATCCACATCTCGCCCCCGCCGACCGCCAGCCGGCGTAGGAGGAAACATGCCAGCCGACCGTATCGACGCCGTCGTCAGCCTCGCCAAGCGCCGAGGCTTCGTCTTCCCCTCCAGCGAGATCTACGGGGGCACCCGATCGGCGTGGGACTACGGTCCGCTCGGCGTGGAGCTCAAGGAGAACGTCCGCCGGCAGTGGTGGAAGACCATGGTCCAGCAGCGCGACGACGTCGTCGGCCTGGACTCCGCCGTGATCCTGGCCCGCAAGGTGTGGGAGGCGTCCGGCCACATCGCCGAGTTCGTCGACCCGCTCACCGAGTGCCAGTTCTGTCACAAGCGGTTCCGCGCGGACCACCTGGAGGAGGCGTACGCCGAGAAGCACGGCAAGCCGCTCACCTCCCTGTCGGAGCTGAACTGCCCCAACTGCGGCAACAAGGGCACCTTCACCGAGCCGAAGATGTTCAACGGCCTGATGAAGACCTACCTGGGCCCGGTGGAGAGCGACGAAGGGCTGCACTACCTGCGCCCGGAGACCGCGCAGGGCATCTTCGTCAACTACAAGAACGTCGAGACGGTCGCCCGCAAGAAGCCGCCGTTCGGCATCGCGCAGACCGGCAAGTCGTTCCGCAACGAGATCACCCCGGGCAACTTCATCTTCCGGACCCGCGAGTTCGAGCAGATGGAGATGGAGTTCTTCGTCGAGCCGGGCACCGACGAGCAGTGGCACGAGTACTGGCTCCAGGAGCGCTGGAACTGGTACCTCGACCTGGGCCTCTCGGCGGACAACCTGCGCCTGTACGAGCACCCCAAGGAGAAGCTGTCGCACTACTCGAAGCGGACTGTGGACATCGAGTACCGCTTCCAGTTCGGCGGCACCGAGTTCGCCGAGCTGGAGGGTGTCGCCAACCGCACCGACTTCGACCTCTCCACGCACAGCAAGCACTCGGGCGTCGACCTGTCGTACTTCGACCAGAGCAAGAGCGAGCGGTGGATGCCGTACGTCATCGAGCCGGCCGCCGGTCTGACCCGGGCGGTGCTCGCCTTCCTGCTGGAGGCGTACGACGAGGATGAGGCGCCGAACACCAAGGGTGGCGTGGACAAGCGCACCGTGATGCGGTTCGACCCGAGGCTCGCCCCGGTCAAGGTGGCGGTGCTGCCGCTGTCCCGCAACGAGGCGCTGTCGCCCAAAGCGAAGGACCTCGCCACGCTGCTGCGCAAGCGCTGGGTGGTGGAGTTCGACGACTCGCAGGCGATCGGCCGTCGCTACCGCCGGCAGGACGAGATCGGCACCCCGTTCTGCGTCACCGTCGACTTCGACACCCTGGACGACAACGCCGTGACGGTGCGCAACCGGGACACCATGGCCCAGGAGCGGGTCTCCCTGGACCAGGTCGAGCGTTACCTGATCGAGCGTCTCCCGGGCTGCTGAGACTCCGCCCACGGGGCCTCTGAGACTCCGCCCACGGGGCCTCGGCCGACGCGATCAGCGCCGGTCGGGGCCCCGTACACTTGTGCGGTGACTGCCTCGACCGTGCCGGCGCTGCGCCCGCTGACTCTCGGCCAGCACCAGGTGTGGCCGCCTGTCGTGCTCGCGCCGATGGCCGGGATCACCAACGTCGGGTTCCGCCAGCTCTGCCGTGAGCAGGGCGGCGGCATCTACGTCTGCGAGATGATCACCACTCGGGCGCTGGTCGAGCGCAACCCGAAGACGCTGCGCATGATCGCGTTTGGCGACGACGAGAAGCCCCGCAGCCTCCAGCTCTACGGCACCGACCCGGAGATCACCGCCGCCGCCGTGCGGATCGTCGTCGAGCGCAACCTGGCCGATCACATCGACCTCAACTTCGGCTGCCCCGTACCCAAGGTCACCCGGCGGGGCGGCGGCGCGGCGCTGCCGTGGCGGCGCCGGCTCTTCGCGCGGCTGGTGCGGGCCGCGGTGGCTGCCGCGGCACCGTCCGGCGTGCCGGTCACGGTCAAGATGCGCAAGGGCATCGACGACGACCACCTGACGTACGTCGAAGCCGGCCTCGCCGCCCAGGACGCCGGCGTGGCCGCGGTGGCCCTGCACGGGCGAACGGCCTCGCAGCGCTACTCCGGCACCGCCGACTGGGACGCGATCGCCACCCTGAAGCAGGCCCTCGACGTGCCGGTGCTCGGCAACGGCGACATCTGGGAGGCCGACGACGCGCTGCGGATGGTGGCCCACACCGGTGCCGACGGCGTGGTCGTCGGGCGCGGCTGCCTGGGCCGCCCGTGGCTCTTCGCCGACCTGGAAGCCGCCTTCAACGGTCGACCGGAGCGGCGGCTGCCCACCCTCGGCGAGGTGGCGGTGACCATGCGGCGGCACGCCGAACTGCTGGTCGACCAGTTCACCGCCGGCGCGCGCAACCCGGCCCGAGGCGAACGCGACGGCTGCACCGACTTCCGCAAGCACGTCGCCTGGTACCTCAAGGGCTTCCCGGTCGGCGGCGAGCTGCGCCGCTCACTGGCGATGATCGAAAGCCTGGCCCAGCTCGACGATCTGCTCGGCAAGCTCGACCCGGCGGAGCCGTTCCCGGTGACCGCCCTCGGGCAGCCGCGCGGGCGCACCAACTCGCCGGGCAAGGTCGCCCTGCCGGACGGCTGGCTGGCCAGCCGGGACGACGACACCGTCCCCGAGGGCGCCGAGATGGACGACTCCGGCGGCTGAGTCCCTGGTCTGCGACGGCTCGGCCCCTGGTCTGCGACGGCTCGCCGTCGGCGGCCTATCCCTGCCGCGTTGCCGACCTGGCTCCGCCGGCCGCAGGGGTCGGACAGGGCTGCGGCACGCTATCGAGCTGATGTCGTAAACGAGTCATGACCGAGGCTCGTCATGACCGAGCCGAACGCAGCGCCGACAGCGCCCGGAGCACCCGCGAGCGGGTTGGAGTGCGCTGCCCACCGCTGCTGTCGGGCGCCGCTGGTGTCGGGCGCTGCTGCCACTGCGGTGTTGCACCGTCCGCCGCTGCCACCGGTCGGCGCTGCGATCGCGGCGCTGCTGTCGGGCGAGGTGCCCCCGCGATGCCCCGCGGATGCCGTTACGACGCTGATTCGTCTACGACATCAGCTCCAAAGGACCCGTGACACAACCAATAGGCCCGCGTTGGTGCTTGTCGCCGAGATCCGCGCAACATCGGGGATGTTGGTGTCTCCCGCGCGTCTGAGGCAGCAACATCCCCGATGTTGTGAGGATCTTGGGCGCGGGGCGCGGGGCGCGGGGCGCGGGGCGCGGGGCGCGGGGCGCGGGGCGCGGGGCGCGGGGCGCGAGGCGCGAGGCGCGAGGCGCGGACACCTGATCCGAGCAAGGTGAAGGGCCGGGCCCCGTGGTGGGGTCCGGCCCTTCGGTGTTGGGTGGTGCTTTAGCTGGTGGCGTAGCCGCGGGTGGCGATCCAGTCGGCGAGGTGCTCGACGGTGACCTCGTAGGAGGCGGTGTCGGGGTTGGCGGAGTCGGCGATCTTGACGATGTTGCCGTTGTCGCGGTAGCCGACGACGCTGATGTAGTGCCCGCCCTCGAAGGAGTGGATACCTCCGTCGGTGTCGGTGGTGGTGCCGGCGATGTTGGCGACCACGGCCCGGCCGTCGTCGACGGTGCGGACGATGTCGGCGCGCAGCTTGTCGGTCTGCTTGTCGTCGGCCTTGGGGGTGCTGATTTCGACGGAGTGGTAGGCGTTGTTCTTGCCGGTCTCCTTGTTCAGCACGGGGGTGATGTCGTTGATGGAGTTGGTGCCGGCCTCGGTGGTGCCCATCTCCTTGGCCATGGCGTCGACGCTGATGTCCTTGCCCTGTACGGACAGGGCGTTGCGGGCGGCGGCGGGGCCGCAGTAGTAGAAGTTCGGCTGGGCTTCGTAGCGCACGCCCAGCTGACGCTCGCCGTGGCCGTTGCGGTCGGTCTGCGCCTGCGACGCGGGCTTGCTGGTGTTCGGGGCGGCGAAGGCGGTGGTGACGGGTCCGGCGATGGCGCCACCGGTGAACGCGAGACCGGCGGCGGTCAGGGCGGTCTTACGAATCAGATCGGTACGCATGATGGCGTGCTCCTCTGCTTCATCGGGGGATACCGCACGACTCACGGGGGGACGGCCGTGCGAGGAAAGTTCACTGCCCGGCGGCCCGTGGGGCCGGCGTCGGGACAGACCACAACGGTCCGGGGCGGCGGATCATTCCGCCGGGCTCCTCGGCCCGTGCTGCTCGGCGGTGCGGGGGATGTAACCGGGGCGGCCCGGCCGGTGTTCCCGGCGGCTGCCCCGCAACGACGACCGACAGTCGCGGTGGCGTGCCAGGTATAACGACCCTGCCCGGCCCCCGATTCCACCACCCGGGTGGCCCCGGCCACGGGACGTTACGCCTGATAACGGACATCGGGGCGAGGTGACCCACGCCGGGGCGGCGATGTGGGGGCGTTCGGGTCGGAGGATGCCACCACCTCGGCGATCTGGAGTCGATCACCGAGGCGGTCGCTATGTCAGGTCAACGCCCTCTCGGGTGGTGTCGGACTGCGTGGGCACGGCCGGGTCGCGCTGTGCGGGGATGGCCGGTCCGCTCGGCCAGGGGATCTCGGGCGCGCGGTGGAAGGTGATGCCGGCGGTCTCCCAGCGCGGACCGTGGCCGGCCAGGCGGTCGCGGAAGCCGTTCCAGTCGTGGGTCGCTCGGGGCGACCAGCCCAGCTCGGCGATGGCGGGGAGCCGGGGCAGCAGCAGGAGTTCGATGTCGGTCAGCGAGGTGACCGATTCGGTCCAGAGCGGGGCCTCCACGCCGATGACCGCCGATGAGGGCACGTCGGTGACGTGCATGCCGGGATCCCAGTCGTACGCCTTTCGCACGTCGATGAGTCCGGCCCAGTCGTGCCCGATCGGAGTGTCCGGGGCGTACTTCATGTCCAGGTAGGCGTGGTTTCCAGGGGAGATGATCAGCCGAGCGCCACGACGTACGGCCTCGGCGGTGGTGGGGTCTTCGCCGTTCGTGCCCCACCACTGCAGGACCCGTCCGTCGAGGTGGGCGGCCGGTGCGAGCTGGTGCCAGCCGACGACGGTCTTGCCGAGGTCGGCCACGATGCGTTGGACCCGCTCGACGAAACCGGTGTAGACCTCGCCCTTGACCTTGAACGCCTCGTCGCCGCCGACGTGCAACCAGGGGCCGGGGGTGAGCGCGGCCACCTCGCCCAACACGTCGGCGACGAAGTCGTACGTCCGCTCGTCGGCCGGGTCGACGTAGCTGAAACCGACCTCGGTGCCGGTGTACGGCGGCGGCGCGGTCTTGTCGGGTGCCAGCTCGGGGTACGCGACCAGCGCTGCGTTGGTGTGCCCCGGCAGGTCGATCTCCGGGACGACGGTGATGTGGCGGTCGGCCGCGTAGGTGACGATCCGCGCGTAGTCGGCCTTCGTGTAGTGCCCGCCGGGGCCGCCGCCGACCTCGGTGGTCCCGCCGAGGGTGGTCAGCTTCGGCCAGGAGTCGACGGCGATGCGCCACCCCTGGTCGTCGGTGAGGTGCAGGTGGAGATGGTTGAGCTTGTAGCGGGCCAGGTGGTCGACCACCCGCAGCACGTCCTCGACGGCGAAGAAGTGCCGTGCGACGTCGAGCATCGCGCCCCGGTAGGGGAACCGGGGTGCGTCGGTGATCGTCCCGCCGGGCAACGACCACCGTTCGGTGACCGGACCGGGGCTCTCGATCGCCGCCGGCAGCAGTTGGCGCAGCGTCTGTACGCCGTAGAAGAGGCCGGCGGCGGTGCTGGCGGTGAGGCGTACCCCGTCGGTGGTGATGTCGAGCCGGTAACCCTCCGCGCCGAGGTCGACGGTGTCGTCCAGCACCAGCGCGATGCCACCCGCGGGCTCGGGCGTGGTGGCGTCGGTGACCGGCAGCGGGTAGCCGGTGGCGGGCCGCAGGAGGTGGGCGAGCTGCTCGCCGACCGCCAGCGCGGCGGGGTCGGCGCTGGCCACGATGACCGCTTCGGCCGGCAGCACCCAGTCCCCGGTCGCGTCCGACTGGACGTGCTGCGGGGCGGGGATGACGTCGGCCAGCCGGTGTCGAGCCGGCGGGGCGAGCAGGTCGCCCGCCGCCCGCTCGGCGGCCTGGGCCAGCGTTGCCGCGTCGGCC
Source organism: Micromonospora sp. NBRC 107095 (assembly GCF_030269705.1). Taxonomy (NCBI): domain Bacteria; kingdom Bacillati; phylum Actinomycetota; class Actinomycetes; order Micromonosporales; family Micromonosporaceae; genus Micromonospora; species Micromonospora sp. NBRC 107095. The sequence continues at coordinate 568,843 of NZ_BSTU01000003.1, read as the reverse complement.
TGGGCCAGCGTGGCCGCGTCCGGTTCCCGCGTCGGCAGAGGCGTCGCGTCGGTGGCGGGGACGGCGGTGGGGCCGGGGGAGGGGGTGGTCGACACGGCGGCGGCTCCGGGGGTGTATTCGCGTCGGTTATGGCAAAAGCGAGGTTCACCGGCTGGCGTGGCGTCAAGCGTACGACGCTCGGCCGGGATGCGTGATGGTGCGCATGGAAGCGTTCCCAAAAACCGGTACGAACACGGATAGTCGTGATGGCTGTGCCAATTGTCACCGAACGGTCCCAGGTCACTCGATGTTCGCTTAACCTTCGCCCACCGACCGACGTTGACCCCGGGATTACCGGCGGTCCGTCCCGGGGAAGAAGAAAACTGAACCTTCGTTAAGTGTCAATCCCGGCGCGTGTGTTGTGGAGGCTCTGGTGGCAGCGCAAGAGACCGTCGATCACAAGTACGTCTACGACTTCTCCGAAGGCAACAAGGACCTCAAGGACCTGCTCGGCGGCAAGGGGGCGAACCTCGCCGAGATGACCAACCTGGGCCTGCCCGTCCCGCCCGGATTCACCATCACCACCGAGGCGTGCCAGGCGTACCTGCTGACGGGCCGGGAGCCGGACGGGCTCGCCGGTCAGATCGAGGCGCACCTGGAAGCGCTGGAGCGCGCGATGGGCAAACGCCTCGGCGACCCGCAGGACCCCCTGCTGGTGTCCGTCCGCTCCGGTGCCAAGTTCTCCATGCCCGGCATGATGGAGACCGTCCTCAACGTCGGCCTCAACGACCAGAGCGTGGTGGGGCTCTCCGCCCAGGCCGGACAGAACGACAGGTTCGCCTGGGACTCCTACCGCCGACTCATCCAGATGTTCGGCAAGACCGTGTGCGAGGTGCCGGGCGAGGAGTTCGAGCACGCGCTCGACGACGTCAAACACGCCAAGGGCACCCACAACGACCTGGACCTGGACGCCGACGACCTGCGCGGGCTGGTCGACGCGTACAAGAAGATCTTCTTGAAACACACCGGGCGGGAGTTCCCGCAGCAGCCACGCGAACAGCTCGACCTGGCCATCCGGGCGGTCTTCGAGTCGTGGAACGCCGAGCGCGCGGTGCTCTACCGCCGCCAGGAGCGGATCCCGGCCGACCTCGGCACCGCTGTCAACGTGGTGAGCATGGTCTTCGGCAACCTCGGGCCGGACTCCGGCACCGGGGTCGCGTTCACCCGTGACCCGGCCAGCGGCGCGCAGGGCATCTACGGCGACTACCTGGCCAACGCCCAGGGTGAGGACGTGGTCGCCGGCATCCGCAACACCGTGCCGTTGCAGGAGTTGGAGCGGCTCGACAAGTCCTCCTACGACGAGCTGCTCGGCATCATGGCCCGGCTGGAGGAGCACTACAAGGACCTCTGCGACATCGAGTTCACCATCGAGCGCGGCAAGCTGTGGATGTTGCAGACCCGGGTCGGTAAGCGCACCGCCGCCGCCGCGTTCGTCATCGCCGGGCAGCTCGTCGACGAGGGCCTGATCGACCTGGACGAGGCGTTGCACCGGGTCAACGGCGCTCAGCTCGCGCAACTCATGTTCCCCCGATTCCAGCTCGACCACGAGTTCGAGGCGGTCGCGAAGGGCATCGGCGCGTCGCCGGGTGCGGCGTCCGGAAAGGTCGTCTTCACCTCCGCGCGGGCCGTCGAGCTGGCTGCCGAGGGTGAGTCGGTGATCCTGGTCCGCCGGGAGACCAACCCGGACGACCTGAACGGCATGATCGCGGCCAAGGGCATCCTCACCTCGCGCGGCGGCAAGACCAGCCACGCCGCGGTGGTGGCCCGGGGGATGGGCAAGACCTGCGTCTCCGGTGCCGACGAGATCGACGTGAACGTGCCGGCGAAGCGGTTCACGGTGGCCGGGCAGACCGTCAACGAGGGCGACGTGGTGTCCATCGACGGCACCACCGGCAAGGTCTACCTCGGTGAGGTACCGGTCATGCCCTCCGAGGTCGTGCAGTACTTCGAGGGCAGCCTCGACCCTGAGCACATCGACAACGCGCTGGTCCGGGCCGTACACCGGATCATGACGCACGCCGACGGAAAGCGGCGGCTGGCGGTCCGCACGAACGCCGACACCGGCGCGGACGCCGCACGGGCCCGGCGCTTCGGCGCCGAGGGCATCGGGCTGTGCCGCACCGAGCACATGTTCCTCGGTGACCGGCGGGAGCTGGTCGAGCGGTTGATCCTGGCGCGCGGCGCGGATGAGCGGGAGGCGGCCCTGGCGGCTTTGCTGCCGTTGCAGCGGGCCGACTTCGTGGAGATCTTCCGGGAGATGGACGGGCTGCCGGTCACCGTCCGGCTCATCGACCCGCCGCTGCACGAGTTCCTGCCGCCGTTGGAGCAGCTCGCCGTCAACGTGGCGGTCGCCCAGGAACGCGGTGAGGACGTGGCCAAGGAGGAGGCGCTGCTCGCCGCCGTCCGGCGGATGCACGAGGAGAACCCGATGCTCGGGCTGCGCGGCGTCCGGCTCGGCCTGGTCATCCCCGGCCTGTTCGCGATGCAGGTCCGGGCCATCGCCGAGGCGGCCGTCACCTGCGCCCGGGAGGGCCGGGTAGCCAAGCCGGAGATCATGGTGCCGCTGGTCGGAGCCGTGCAGGAGTTGGAGACGGTCCGGGCCGAAGCCGAGAAGATCATCGCGGAGGTGGTCGGGGACAGCGGCGTCGAGGTGCTGATCGGCACCATGATCGAGGTGCCCCGGGCAGCGCTGACCGCCGGGCAGATCGCCGAGGCCGCCGAGTTCTTCTCCTTCGGCACCAACGACCTGACCCAGATGGGCTGGGGCTTCTCCCGCGACGACGTGGAGGGCGCGTTCTTCTGGCGGTACCTGGAACTGGGCATCTTCGGCATCTCGCCGTTCGAGTCGATCGACCGCGACGGCGTCGGCCGGCTGGTGCGGATCGCCGCCGAGGAGGGCCGGGCCGCCCGGCCAGGGCTGAAGCTCGGCATCTGCGGTGAGCACGGCGGTGACCCCGACTCGGTGCACTTCTTCCACGAGGTCGGCCTGGACTACGTGTCCTGCTCACCGTTCCGGGTGCCGGTGGCGCGGCTGGAGGCCGGTCGGGCGGTCGTGGAGAGCGGCGGGTCGGACAGCCGCTGACGCACGTCGACGGCGGCCCGGACGTCCGGGCCGCCGTCGACGCTCAGATCGGCGGGCGACGCCAGGTGGGTCGGGACGAGCGGCGCAACTGCGCCGGCAGGGTCGCCATCGGGGTACGCGTGGCCAGCGGGGCGTGCGCGTCCGGCACGGAGGTGGCGCCGATGCCCTCGCCGCGGATGTCCAGGAACGATCCCGCCCGACGGGCCACCGCCCGCGCCTCCTCATGCAACGCCTCCAGGTCCCCGACCGTCGACCCGGTGACGACCGTCAGCAGGGCGCTGCTCCCGGCCGGGTAGGTCACCACGCAGCCGGTGGTGGTGCACACCACCGACTCCCGGAACTCACAGTGCCCGACGGTGTCGGCCACCCGGTTACCGAGCCCGAAACTCGCGGCGGCGAGCGCGGCGAGATGGGTGGCGTCGGTGCGGGGCAGGTCGCTGGAGATGAGCAGCCCGTCGGTGCCGGCGAGCACCGCACCGGCGACGTCGGGGCGGCGCTGGCGTAGCCCGCGTAGCTCCGAACCCATCACCGTGTCTGCGTCCACGAGCGTCACCCCTCATCGGTTGGCTCTGCGTGTCAGTGGGCTGGTCACGTTGCGCGCTGGGAACGCTACCGGTAGCCACTTCCGACCGCGAGCCCGTAACCCACGGCGATCGGTTGGCAACTGGGGGCCAATCGGTGGTTGTGTGCCATCCGTCGATGCGTCGTGGGTGCTTCGCGCGGTGGTGGCGGGCGTAATCTGGGCTCCCTCGCACACGGCCGATTGGGCGCCGCGTCGAACGGGAAGAGGTGACTGCATGACCAGTGTCTGGGAGAGCCTGACTGTCGACGCCCGCGATCCCGCCCGGCTGGCCCGCTGGTGGGCCGAGGCGCTCGGCTATCAGGTGGTCACCGAGAAGCCCGACGAGGTGGAGATCCGCCAGTCCGCAGACCGCCTGCCCGGCCTGGTCTTCGTGCCGGTCGCCGAGGGTAAGGAGCGCAAGAACCGCCTGCACCTCGACCTGCGCCCCGCCGACCAGGAAGCCGAGGTCGAGCGGCTGGTCGACATGGGCGCCCGGCACGTCGACATCGGTCAGGGAGACGTCGAGTGGACGGTGCTGGCCGACCCCGAGGGCAACGAGTTCTGCGTTCTCCGTGAGCGCGAGGAGTGAGCCGGTTTTGCGAGCCCCGCAGTCGCGAACTGCAGCGGGTTGATGCGCGGAAGGAGTGACGCGGCGGACGCACGGTTGGTCGAGGAGCCGCCCAAGGACACCGGGCACCGCCGGTCGCCGTACGAGCGCGACCGGGCCCGGGTGCTGCACTCGGCGGCGTTTCGCCGGCTGGCCACCAAGACGCAGGTGCACACCGCCGGCACCGACGACTTCCTGCGTACGCGGCTGACGCACTCGCTGGAGGTGGCCCAGATCGCGCGGGAGATGGGTGCCCGGTTGGGCTGCGACCCGGACGTGGTGGACGTGGCGGGGTTGGCGCACGATCTCGGGCACCCGCCGTTCGGGCACAACGGCGAGGCGGCGTTGGACCTGCTCGCCACGCCGTGCGGCGGGTTCGAGGGCAACGCGCAGACCCTGCGGGTGTTGACCCGCCTGGAGGCGAAGGTGCTCGCCCCGGACGGCTCGTCCGCGGGGCTGAACCTGACCCGGGCGTCGCTCGACGCGATCGGCAAGTACCCCTGGCCGCGCCGGCCGGGCGAGCGCAAGTTCGGGGTGTACGCGGACGACGCCGCCGTCTTCGACTGGATCCGGGCCGGTGCGCCGGGTGAGCGGCGCTGCCTGGAGGCCCAGGTGATGGACTGGGCCGACGATGTGGCGTACTCGGTGCACGACGTGGAGGACGGCATCCACGGTGGTTACGTCACGTTGCGTCCGCTGTTGACCGACGCCGACGAGCGGGCGGCGCTCTGCGCGGACGTGGCCGCCGCCTATTCCGGGGAGTCCGCGTCGGACCTGGCCGAGGTCCTTGTCGATCTGCTGGCTGGTCCGTTGCTCGCCCCGCTCGCCGGGTACGACGGCAGCCACCGGGCGCAGGTGGCGTTGAAGGCGACCACCAGCGGCGTGACTGGGTTGTTCGTGTCCGCGGCGGTGGCTGCCACCGAGGAGCGCTTCGGTCCGGGCCCGCACCGCCGCTACGGCGCCGACCTGGTGGTGCCCCGACTGGTGCGGGCGCAGTGCGCGCTGCTCAAGGGCATCGCGCTGCGGTACGTGATGCGTCGCAGCGGTTTCCGGGGCCGCTATGAGCGGCAGCGGACGATGCTGGCCGAGTTGGTCGCCGCGTTGGTCCGGCACGCCCCGGAAGGGCTCGACCCGATCTTCGCCCCGCTGTGGCGGGCCGCCCCGGACGACGCGGCCCGACTGCGGGTGGTGATCGACCAGGTGGCGTCGCTCACCGACCCGGCGGCGGTGACCTGGCACACCCGCCTGGTCGGTACCGGTGCACCCCCGACCGGCCACGAGCTAACTTAGGCTAACCTAACTGACATGACGGAACGCCCCAGGAACGTCACCTCGGCCCGGGTGCTGCGCACCGAGCGGCCCACTCCGCACCTGATCCGGCTCGTCCTCGGTGGGGACGAACTGGCTGGCCTGCCGGTGGGCGAGTTCACCGACCACTACATCAAGGTGGTGTTCCCGCAGCCGGGGGTGGCGTATCCGCAGCCGTTCGACCTCGCCGCGATCCGCCGGGACCTGCCCCGGGAACAGTGGCCCCGGCTGCGGGCGTACACGGTGCGGCGCTGGGATCCGCTGGCCGGGGAGCTGACCGTGGACGTGGTGTACCACGGCGACGAGGGGTTGGCCGGCCCATGGGCCGCCGCGCTGCGCCCCGGCGACCCGGTGCGCTTCCTCGGGCCCGGCGGCGCGTACGCCCCGCACCCGGATGCGGACTGGCATCTGCTGGTCGGTGACGAGAGCGCCCTGCCGGCGATCGCCGCCGCCCTGGAACGCCTGCCGCTGGGCGCTCGGGCCCATGTCTTCGTGGAGATCTCCGACCCGGCGGAGGAGCAGAAGCTGCTCAGCCCGGGGGCGGTCGAGCTGACCTGGCTGCATCGCGGCGCACGCCCGGTGGGCGAGGCGCTGGTCGCGGCGGTGCGGGCGTTGGAGTTCCCGGCCGGCCAGGTGCACGCGTTCGTGCACGGCGAGGCGGCCTTCGTCCGGGAGTTGCGCCGGCTGCTGCGCGGCGAGCGGGGCGTACCCCTGGACCGGCTCTCGATCTCCGGCTACTGGCGGCGCGGTATGGACGACGAGGGCTGGCGCTCCGCGAAGGCCGCCTGGAACCAGCAGGTGGCGGCCGAGGAGGCAACGGTCCCGGCGTCGGCCGCGGCGGCCTGACGCGCCGGTCATCCCTCGGGTGTGCTCATCTCCTGACCGGCGCGCGCGAGGCGTCGGCTGAGCAGTACGGCGTACCCGACGACCGCCAGGGCGAGCAGCGACAGCATCAGTCTCGGTTGGTGCACCGTCGTGGTGATCACGCAGACCGAGACCACCCCGTAGGCGGCGATCGCCAACCGGGCGCCGCTCGGTCGGGTCCACAGCCAGTACAGGGCGAGCCCGCAGAGCGTCCAGATCACCATCGCGGCACCCAGCAGCAGCCGCAGCTCCAGCGGCAGCCGGTTGGCGTTGTCGTCGACCAGTCGGACGACCTGCCCGAGCGCCCAGCCGAGCAGCAGCAGCGCACCGCCGAGCGGAATGTGCAGGTAGCTGTACGCCTGCCCGCCACGGAGCCGCCGCTGGAGCAGGCGGGTGGTGACGAACGTGGTGTAGACCCACCAGACGGCCGCCGGGATCAGGAAGGCCAACGCGGCGGTGAGGATCATGTGTGGCGGGGGGTGGTCCGGCACGGCGAAGAGCAGGCTGGCCAGTGCGCTACCCAGCACGATGATGGTGAACTGGCCGATCCGCTCCGGCAGGTGCCGGTTGTCCACCGGCCAGCGGTTGAGCCAGCGCACCCCGACCCACGGTGTGGCCAGCTCGATCACCATCGCGACGATCCACAGCACCGGGCGCAGCTCGCTGGGCACGGTCAGCGACACCAGCCAGAGCAACCAGCCCGACCCGAAGCCGATCAGATAGACCGTCGTGACCATCCGGGCCATCGGGCTGGTGGGGCGGGCGCGCAGGTACAGCAGGAGCAGCACGCCCCGCACGATCAGGTACCCGACCGGCAGGAGCACGCTCTCCGGCACCTCGTCGACGCCGAGGGTCATCGCGCCCGCGCCGACCAACGCGACGAGCACCAGCACCCGGTGCAGCGCGTCGTCCGGGTCGAAGCGGGTGTCGTAGTAGACCTGCCCCATCCAGGCCCACTGGATCACCACGAAGAGCCCGATCACGGCCAGCACCGCCCTCGGCGACGGGCTGGGTTCGTCGCCCAGCCGGGCCACCACCGCCGCCAGCGCGTACACGAAGATGAGGTCGAGGAAGAGTTCCAACCAGGTGGCGTGCCGATGTCCGGCCTCGTCCGCACCCGGGGTCTGGTCGGGTAGCCCGACAAGGCCGGCCAGCCATCTCGGCAGGCGGGGAGCTTGGGTCCGTACCCGGCGCATCTGGTCATGGTCCCCGCGCGGACCCGGCTCGCGGGTCGGAACCGCCCAGCCGGCAGCGGCCGCCGCCACACCGGCGTCCCCCGGCCGGCGTGTCGTCGGTCCGGCAGGGCAGGATGTACGGGGAGGGGGTGGCGAATGGCTGGGCGGATCCGGGACGAGGACATCGCACTGGTCCGGGAACGCACCTCGATCGGGGATGTGATCTCCGAGACGGTCACCCTGAAGTCCGCCGGCGGCGGCAACCTCAAGGGCCTGTGCCCGTTCCACGACGAGAAGAGTCCGTCGTTCAACGTGTCTCCGGCCCGCAACGTCTGGTACTGCTTCGGCTGCGGGGCCGGCGGCGACGCGATCAAGTTCCTGATGGACGCCGACCACCTCAGCTTCGTGGAGTCCGTCGAGCGGCTGGCCGGCCGCGCCGGCATCCAACTGCGCTACGTCGAGGACGACAGGGGCACCCCCCGGCCCCGCCCGCAGCAGGGCCAACGGCAGCGCCTGGTCGCCGCGCACGCCGCCGCCGTCGAGTTCTACCGGGCTCAGCTCGGCACCGCCGGGGCCCGGCCGGCCCGGGAGTTCCTGGCCCGACGGGGCTTCGACCGGGCCGCCGCCGAGCGCTACGGCTGTGGCTTCGCGCCCGACGGCTGGGACCTGCTCACCAAGCACCTGCGCCAGCAGGGCTTCACCCACCAGGAGCTGGTCACCGCCGGGCTGTCCCGGGAGGCCCGCTCCGGCAGCCTGATCGACCGGTTCCGTCGGCGGCTGCTCTGGCCGATCCGCGACCTCGCCGGTGACGTGATCGGCTTCGGGGCGCGCAAGCTCTTCGACGACGACGACGGCCCGAAGTACCTGAACACCCCCGAGACGCCGATCTACAAGAAGTCGCACGTGCTGTACGGCATCGACCAGGCCAAACGGGAGATCGCCAAGCAGGGGCGGGCGGTGATCGTCGAGGGTTACACCGACGTGATGGCCTGTCACCTGGCCGGGGTGACCACGGCGGTGGCGACCTGCGGCACCGCGTTCGCCGCGGACCACATCTCGGTGCTGCGGCGGCTCCTGTTCGACAGCGACGAGGTGGCCGGCGAGATCATCTTCACCTTCGACGGCGACGCCGCCGGGCAGAAGGCCGCGCTGCGCGCCTTCGAGGACGATCAGCGTTTCGTCGGGCGTACCTTCATCGCAGTCAGCCCGGACAACATGGACCCGTGCGATCTGCGGCTGGCCAAGGGCGACCTGGCGGTGCGGGACCTGGTCGCCCGCCGCGAACCGCTCGTCGACTTCGCGCTGCGCCACGTGATCGGCCGCTTCGACCTGGACACCGTGGACGGCCGGGTCGAGGCGATGCGGCACGCCGCGCCGCTGGTCGCCCGCCTCAAGGACCGGGAGAAGCGCCCGGAGTACGTGCGCAAGCTCGCCATGGACCTCGGCATGGAGATCGAGCCGGTGCAGCGGGCGGTGCTCGCCGCCGGCAACACCGCGTCGCCCGGCCCCCGCGACGCCCCCGCCGCCCGACCCACCTCGGCCCGCCCCGAGCCGGCAGTGGACAGCCCACAGTCGATGGTCGAGCGGGAGGCGCTCAAACTCGCCCTCCAGCAGCCGGTCCTGGCCGGGCCGATGTTCGACGCGGTGGAGGCCACCGAATACCGCCACCCGGTGCACATCGCGGTGCGGACGGCCATCGCCGTGGCCGGTGGTGCCGGGTCGGCGACCGGCGGCGCGGTCTGGATCGAGTCGGTCCGCGACGCCTGCGACGATCTGGCGGCCGCGGCGCTGGTCGGTGAGTTGGCCGTCGAACCGCTGCGGATCGACGGCGAACCGGACCCGCGCTACGTGTCGATCACCATGGCCCGGGTGCAGTTCGGGTCGGTGACCGGCCGGATCCGGGACCTCAAGTCACGCATCCAACGGATCAACCCGGTCAACAACAAGGACGAGTACTTCGCCGCCTTCGGTGAGCTGCTCTCCCTGGAGCAGCACGCCCGGGCGCTGCGCGAGCAGGCTGCGGGGGGCCTCTAGATGGGACTGTTCAGCCGCAAGCCGAAGCTGCCGCCGGCCGACCGGCCGCCGCTGACCTCCGACGAACGGGTGTTGGCCTGGGCGGCCGTCGGCAACGGCGAGGGCGACGGGGTGGTGGTCGCCACCAACCTCGGGTTGTGGCTGCCCGGTCGGGGGCAGCGGCTCGGCTGGCACACCATCCTCAAGGCGGTCTGGTCCGGCCGGGAGTTGACCGTCACACCCGCCGAGCCCGTCGCCGAGCGCGACGGCTACACGGTGGTCGTCGACGGTCCGGCGGAGACGTACCTGCTGCTCGACCCGGGCGAGCTGCCGCACCAGGTGCGGGCCCGGGTGACCCGCTCGGTCGCGTACACCGAGCACCAGCCGGTGCCCGGCGGCGCGGCGCGGGTCGCGGCCCGACGCGTGGCCGGGGTCGACGGTCTGACCTGGACGGTCCGACTGGACCCCGGCACTGCGGCGGACGACGAGGCCCTTTTCACCGAGACCGACCGGCTGGTCGGCGTGGCCCGCGCCGCCACCGCGCCGGCCGACGACTGACCGGCCGGGTCAGCTCGCGCCGAGGTCGTTCAGCGCCTTCTCCGCGCCGCGGTGCAACGGCACCGGCAGCGTCCTGCGGGCCCTTTCCAGCGAGATCCCCTTGGCCGCCGGGTTGGCCTGGGCCAGCGCGTCGCGCTTGTCGAACACCGTCCGGGTGATCGCGCAGGCGACGTTGGCGTCCAGGTCCTTGCGGACCAACAGCACGTTGGGTACGACGATGGTCGGGGTGTCGGTCGCCGTGCGGTACGCGTCCCGCCCGATCGTGCCTTCCTGGTAGCCGGGGCTCAACGCGGCCATCTTCGGCAGCAACGGTGAGAGGTCGACGAACTTCACCGAGTCTCCGGCCGTGGTGAACAGGTCGGTGAGCCCTCCGGTGGGCAGACCGCCGGACCAGAAGAAGCCGTCGACGCTGCCGTCCTTGATCCCCTCGACCGTCTTAGTCAGGTCCAGTCGCTGGGCCCGGATGTCCTTCGCCGGGTCGAGGCCGGCGGCCTCCAGCAGCCGGTTGGCGATCACCTCGGTGCCGGACTTCGGTGAGCCGGTGGAGATCCGCTTGCCCCGCATGTCGGCCACCGAGGTGATCCCGGAGTCGTTGCGGACCACCACCTGGGTGTAGTTGTCGTAGATGCGGGCCAGCGCCTGCACCGGCTGCGGCGCGGAGAAGCTGCCCTTGCCCTCGACCGCGTTGACCGCCGTGTCGAACAGCGAGAACGCCACGTCGTACTGGCCGCCGACGAGCTGCTCGACGTTCTGCACCGACGCGCCGGTCTCGGCGGCGGTGCCGGTGAGCTTGCCGCCGGTCGCCCCCGACAACTGCCCGGCCAGGGCGTTGCCGACCACGTAGTAGACGCCTGTCGCGTTGCCGGTGGCGATGCCGACGCGGGTCTCCTTGGTCACCTCGCAGGTGACCTCACTGGCCGCGTCGTCGGTGGCCGCACCGCCCTGCTGACCTCCGCACCCTGCGGCGCCGACCGCGACGAGGGCGAGCACGCTCAGGCTCGCGGCGAGCCGTACGTCGATTCGTCTCACAGTTGTTCCTCCACAGGACTGGCTGGTGATCCGGACGATGGCCGACCGGCGGATCCGCGTCGGATGAACACACCCGTCGCCGCGACGGCGGCCAGCGCCGCGCCGACCGCGACCGGCACGGGTTCGAGCCACAGCAGTGTGACGCCGGCGAGGACGCCCAGCAGCCGTTCCGGGGCGCCGACCGGCCCCACCCCGGGCAGCCAACCACCGGCGGCGACGGCGAGCACGGCCACGCTGAGCGCGGTGACCACGGCGGCGAAGGCGATGCGCTGGACGCCACCGATGCCGAGCAGACCGAGCCCGGCCGGCGTGATGACGAAGGCGATCGGGGTCAGGTACGCCGGCAGCGCGTACCGCAGGGTCTGCCACATGGTGGGCACCAGCCGGCCGCCGGTGACCGCGGCGGCGGCCACCGCGGCGAGCGCGGTCGGTGGGGACACCTCGGACAGCACCGCGAAATAGAAGACGAACATCGCCGCGGCCGGCGCGGTGACGCCCAGGTCGAGCAGCGCCGGGCCGACGATCACCCAACCGATCACGAACGACGCGGTGACCGGCACGGCCAGACCCAGCAGGCTGAGCGCGACGGCGGCGAGCAGCGCGGTGAGCACCAGCACCAGCGTCGGGTCCGACGTGGCCGCCTTCGCCCCGCCGATCAGCAGCGCCGCCGCCTGCGGCCCGAGTCCGGTCTTCGTGGTCGTCGCCGTGATGATGCCGGCGGCGGCGCAGACGGCGGTGACGGCGAGGACGCCGCGTACGCCGGTGACGAGCGCTGTCACCAGCCTGCCCGGGGTGAGCCGGTGCGCGCGGTCCAGGAAGGAGAGCGCGACGGCCAGAACGGTGGCGAACACGACCGCCCTCGTCGCGGACATGCCCATCGCGAGGAACACGATGATGGCGATCAGCGAGGCGAAGTGGTAGCCGAACCGGCCCAGCAGACGCCAGGGCGAGCCGACGTCGACCACCACCGGGCGTACGCCGGAGCGGCGGGCGTCGATCTCCACGGCGAGCAGGATGCCGAGGTAGTAGAGCACCGTCGGCACTGTTGCCCAGCCCAGCACCTGAAGGTACGAGACGCCCAGGTACTCGGCGATGATGAACGCCGCCGCGCCCAGGGTCGGCGGGGAGAGGATGGCGCCCACCCCGGCCGCGGCCAACATGCCGCCGGCCCGCTCGGGCGGGTAGCCGGCGCGGCGCAGCAGCGGCCAGGTGACCGCGCCGATGCTCACCGTCGTCGCCGCCCCGGAGCCGGAGACGGTGCCGAGCAGGAAGCCGGAGGCCACAGCGGTCCGGCCGGCGGCGGTACGCGAGCGCCGGAACGCCGCGGCCGACAGGTCGACGAAGAACCGCCCGGCCCCGGACAGGTCCAGCACCGCGCCGTAGATGGTGAACAGCACGATGTACGAGGCGGCCACGTCGAGTGGCGTGCCGTAGAAGCCGCTGTCGGAGTTGTAGAACGCGTCGACCAGTTGACTGAAGTCCAGCCCGGCGTGCGCGACCGGCCAGGACTGCGGCAGCAACCCGCCGTAGTAGCCGTAGCCGAGGAACACCAGGCAGATGGCAGGCAGGATCCAACCGGTGGTCCGTCGACAGGCTTCGAGCAGCAGGAGCAGCAGGACGGTGCCCAGCACCAGATCCGTCGGCGACAGCAGACCCTGCCGGTCGAGGAATGCGTTGTAGCCGCCGCCACCGTCGCCGATCCGGATCGGCACGACGGGGTAGAGGCAGGCCGCGACGGCCAGGGCGACGAGCACCCAGTCGGTCACGGTGGGCCGCGTCGACGCGGGTCGCCGCCGGATGCGCAGGCGGGCCGGCAACCGCAGGTCGGCCGGGTAGGCGAGGAAGACCAGCGGAAGGACGCCGGCCAGGAAGATGATCAGGTAATACTTGCTGCCCTGCGACAGGGGCTGGAACACCTGCCACAGGGCGAGCGCGCCGACCGCCAGCGCCGCGGTGGTGAGGAGCAGCCCGGTCGGCCCGGAGAGCACCCGTCCCGGCTTCTCGTCCTCGAACTGGGCGGCCAGGTCCCGGGTCGCCTGCTCGGCGACGCCCGGCCCGGTCTGGTCGGGCACGCTCTGGTCGGACCTGGCCTGGTCGGGCCCGGTCTGGTCGGACCTGGCCTGGTCGGGCCCGGTCTGGTCGGGCTTGCTCTCGTCGGGCCTGGCCTGGTCGGGCCCGGTCTGGTTGCGCGTTGTCGCCGGGATGGTGGGGTGGGGCGGGTGGGCGTCGTCGGATTCGGCGGGTTCCGCCGGCCCGGCTTCCGGTCGTGGTCGGGGTGGCCCGCCGCCGGGGCGCGCCGAGGTCTGGTCGGCGGGCAAGTTGGCTGGTCGGGCAGGTGACGACGAACCATCGGGCGAGCTGATGGGCGGCACAGGGGGACGATACACGTCGATCAGCTGAGAGGTGGGGCATCGATCGGCGTTTCGCCGCCGACGGAACGGGCACCGGTGCTACCGGCTGGTGCGGACGGTATTCGCGTGGAGGTCTGTCGGACCCGGCGGTTAGTGTCGGGCGGTGACTTCGGGGCGACCACTGATTCAGGCTCGTGGGCTGGTGAAGCGGTTCGGCGATTTCACCGCCGTGGACGGCATCGATGTCGAGGTCCGCTCGGGTGAGGCGTTCGGCTTCCTCGGGCCCAACGGCGCGGGCAAGTCGTCCACCATGCGGATGGTCGGCTGCATCTCCCCGCCCAGCGGGGGCGAGCTGCGCATCCTCGACATGGATCCGGTGGCCGACGGGCCGGCGATCCGCGCGCGCCTCGGGGTGTGCCCGCAACTGGACAATCTCGACCCGGAGCTGACCGTCCGGGAAAATCTGACCGTCTACGCCCGCTACTTCGGCATATCCCGCCGGACGGCTCGGGAGCGGGCCGCCGAGCTGCTCGACTTCGTCCAGCTCACCGAGCGGGCCGACAGCAAGGTCGAGCCGCTGTCCGGTGGCATGAAACGTCGACTGACCATCGCCCGTGCGCTGGTCAACGACCCGGAGATCGTGCTGCTCGACGAGCCGACCACCGGGCTCGACCCGCAGGCCCGGCACCTGGTGTGGGAGCGGCTGTTCCGGCTCAAGCAGCAGGGCGTCACGCTGGTGCTCACCACGCACTACATGGACGAGGCCGAGCAGCTCTGTGACCGGCTGGTGGTGATGGACGGCGGGCGGATCGTCGCCGAGGGCTCGCCCCGGGCGCTGATCGAGCAGCACTCGACCCGCGAGGTGGTCGAGCTGCGCTTCGCCGCCGAGTCGCAGGAGCCCTTCGCCGGCAAGCTCGACGGGCTGGGGGAGCGGGTCGAGGTGTTGCCCGACCGGGTCCTGCTCTACGTGCCCGATGGTGACACGGCGGTCGCCAAGGTCGCCGCGTTGGGGCTCCAGCCGGCCAACGTGCTGGTCCGGCGCAGTGGCCTGGAGGATGTCTTCCTGCATCTGACCGGCCGCACCCTGGTCGACTGACCGGCCCCGCAGGGCCGCCGCCGGCGCGGCCGCGACATCTCCGGCCCGGACCGGCCCGGCCCGGCCCTTCGACGCTGCTCCAGCCAGGTCAGGAACGCCGGGGACCGCGAAGATCCACTCGGCTTCCTGAAAGTCGGGGTGACGCGGTGGGCCCGACAGCCCGACTTCCTGAAACCCGAGTCGATCAGATGGCCGCCCCCTTCCGATCGTTGGCAGCTCAGCAGCAACCGTTGCCGCGTGTCGCGCTGCTGAGCTGCCAACGATCACCGTTCAGCGGGCCCTGGCCCAGGTGAGGAACCGGTCGCGCAGCCGGTCGTGGTCGACCTGGCTGGCGAGGTCCCCGGCCGCCTCGTGGTGCACCGTGGCGAGGTAGATGAGCAGGTTGATCCGGTCCTCGCGGTATTCGCCGAGCAGCGCCAGACGGGCCGGCGAGCAGGGCCACGCCGCGCCGCAGACCCGGCAGCGCCAGGATGGCCGGGCCGCCACGTGCGGGCGGTACCGGGGCATCAGTGCCCGCCACCGTCATGAGTCGACCGGGTCAGTGGCACGGGGCAACCTCCATCGGGTGGGTGGGAGCGCCCCGGATCGGGGGGTCACGGGGCGCTCCCGGCCTGGTTCCGCCCGCCGTCCGATCCCGTGAGCGGTTCCGCTGCGTGACAGTCTGCTGAGAACCCGACTACGGTGGGAGGTTCCGCACGCCGACGACCAGCGCGTACGGCGGCCGGCCCGGCACGGTACGAGGATGTACGGGGGTTGTCCGTGGAGAGTTCGTCCATGCTGGAGCACTTCGCCGAGGAGCTGCGGCTGGCCCGGGCCGCCAGTGGCATGTCGCAGACGGCGCTGGCCGAGGCGTTGAGCTACTCCGGGGCGCTGGTCGCCAAGGTGGAGACGTCCGAGCGGCGGCCGAGTCTCGACTTCGCCCGCCGGTGTGACGCCGTGTTCTCAGCTGACGGACGGTTCGAACGCATCCAGCGGCGGATCAGCCGCGAGGCGGTGGTGCCGTGGTTCCGCGACTGGGCCGCCATCGAGCAGGAGACCACCGCACTGCGCTCGTTCGAGCCGCTCTACGTGCCGGGTCTGGTGCAGACCGAGGGTTACGCCCGCGCCATCCTGGCCGGTGCCGGGCTCTTCGCGCCGGACGAGGTCGAGCAGCAGGTGACCGCCCGGCTCGACCGACAGGGCATGCTCACCCGGGACCGGCCACCGCTGCTCAGCCTGGTCGTCGACGAGTACGCGCTGCGCCGCCACGTCGGCGGGGCGGAGGTGATGCGTGAGCAGTTGCGGCACCTCGTGAAGCTCGGCTCGGCCCTGCCCCGGGTCCGAATCCAGGTCGTGCCACTGTCGGCAGGTGCGTACGCTGGGCTCGATGGTCCCTTCGTGATCGCCACCACAGCCACCGGTGAGGACGTCGTCTACCTGGATGGGCAGCGCCACGGGCAGGTCATCGACCGCGCCGAGTACGTCCGGCAGATGGTCGAGGTGTGGGAGTCGATCCGGGGTGAGGCACTATCGCAGCAGCAGTCCCTCGACCTGATCGCGGAAGTGGCGGAGACATGGAGCTGACCGGCGCCCTGTGGCGCAAGAGCACCCGCAGCAACGGCAGCGGCGGCAACTGTGTGGAGGTTGCCGGCAATCTGCCCGGGTTGGTGGCCGTGCGTGACTCCAAGGACCCGACCGGCCCCGTGCTGCTCTTCCCGCCTGATGCGTGGCGCGCGTTCGTCGGGTCCGACCCCGTCCGCCGTTAGCTGGTGCGGTGACCACGAACGTTCACGGGGCTCAGTCTCCGGCTGCTCGGCCTAGGTCCACTCGGCTTTCAGGAAATCGGGGCATTGGGGCGGCTCTGACACCGCGACTTCCTGGAAACCGAGTCGATCAACGAGCGGAGCCAGGGCGACAGGGCGACCCGGTCAACGCGGCGAAACCCGGGCGACACGTCGGCGGGCCCGTCGTAGGGTGACCGGCGGTCTGTCGTACCCCAGGGGTAGACAGGTCGTGGTGGACGACGCGGTGGGCGGGGTGATCGGGTGAGTGTGGCGGGATCGGCGCGGTTCCCCTGGGTGCCGGCGTACGCGGTGTTCGAGCACTACCTGGTGGGTCTGCGACGCACCTGGCGGGCCGGGGTGTTCTCCTCGTTCCTGCTGCCGGTGCTGACCGTGCTCGGCTTCGGGGTGGGCGTCGGTGCCTACATCGACCAGGGCGTCGGCGGGGTGCGTTACCTCGACTGGCTGGTCCCCGGGCTGATCGCCTCGACCGCGCTCCAGGTGACCGTCGGTGACTCCACCTGGCCGGTGTTCAGCAACTTCCAGTGGGTCAAGACCTACTTCGCGCAGGGCGCGTCGCCGCTGCGGGTGGGTGACATCGTGGCCGGGCACCTGGCCTTCGTGCTGTTCCGGGTGCTTACCACCATCGCGGCGTTCCTGCTGGTCACCGGGGTTTTCGGGGCGTTGCGCTCGCCGTGGGCGGTGGCCACCCTACCGGTGGTGGCGTTGCTCGGGTTGGCCGTCGCCGCGCCGACCTTCGCGTACGCAGCGTCGGTGTCCGGCGACAGTTGGCTGGCGATGCTGTTCCGGTTCGCGGTCATTCCGATGACGCTCTTCGCCGGGGTGTTCTTCCCGGTCGAGTCGTTGCCCGACGCGCTGCGCTGGCTGGCGTACGTGACGCCGTTGTGGCACGCCGTGGACCTGTGTCGGGCGGCCACGCTCGGTGTCGCCCCGCAGTGGTCGATCGTCGGGCACCTGCTCTACCTGGCCGCCTGGGCGGTCGCCGGCTGGTTGCTGGCGGTGCGCGCGTTCCGCCGCAAGCTCGTCGTCTGAACAGCAATCCGAAGAGCGAGCAGAGAGGGTGTCGTGGTCACGCTGATCCTGCCCCGGCTGGTCGACGTCTCCGCCGCGTCCCGGCGGTCGGCGTCGGTGCTCGGGCGCAACGTCGCGGCGCTGAAGTCGGTCTACTGGCTGCTGCTGCTCTCCGGCTTCGTGGAGCCTCTGCTCTACCTGCTCTCCATCGGGGTGGGCGTCGGAGCGCTCGTCGGCGACCTGCCGCTGCCCGACGGGCGGCTGGTCTCGTACGCCGAGTTCGTGGCCCCGGCGATGCTCGCCTCGTCGGCGATGACCGGGGCGCTCGCGGAGACCACCTTCAACTTCTTCGGCAAGATGAAGTACATGAAGCTGTACGACGGGATGATCGCCACCCCGGTACGGCCGTTCGAGATCGCCGTGGGCGAGTTGGGTTGGGCGATGCTGCGGGGCAGCGCCTACTCGGCGGCGTTCCTCGGGGTGATGGTCGCCCTGGACCTGACCAGCGTCGCCCGCGCGCTGACCGCCCTCCCGGCCGCAGTGCTGGTCGGGTTCGCGTTCGGGGCGCTCGGCATGACGATCGCCACCCTGATGCGCAGCTGGCAGGATTTCGATCTGATGGGCTCCGCGCAGTTCACCCTCTTCCTCTTCTCCGGCACCTTCGTGCCGGCGCAGGCCTATCCGACGGTGCTGCACTGGCTCGTCGAGATCACCCCGCTGTACCGCTCGGTGCACCTGATCCGCGGGGTCACGCTGGGCAGCGGCGGCTGGCTCTGGCTGCTCGACGTGCTCTACCTGCTGGCGATGGTGGTGCTCGGCCTGCTGGTGGCTTCCCGGCGAATGGCCAGGTTGCTCTACACGTAGGGGTTATCCGCGCCCGTCGACGGGGCATGACCGGAGGTGACACCGCCGACCAGGAGGAGGGGCGATGGCCTCGGACGAGTCTTCCGCCCAGCGCGAGCGTGAGCGTGATCCCGCCACCACGCCCGTTGGCCCCGACGCGGGCCCGGACAGCCCCACCGACCTGCCCGGCAGTGGCTGGAAGGCGGCGTTCCGCCGGACGATCACCGAGTTCCAGGACGACAGCCTGACCGACTGGGCGGCGGCACTGACGTACTACGGGGTGCTGTCCATCTTCCCCGGCGTGCTGGTGCTGATCTCCCTGCTCGGCCTGCTCGGTGAAAGCGCCACCGAGGGCGTCAAGGACACCGTCGACCAGGCGGTGCCGAACGACAACATCCAGAAGATCATCGAGGGCGCGATCGACACCGCGAACCGCAACGGTGGCCTGGCCAGCATCGCCGCGGTCGTCGGTCTGGTGGCTGCGTTCTGGTCGGCCTCCGGTTACATCGGCGCGTTCATGCGCGCCTCCAACAGCATCTACGACGTGCCGGAGGGGCGACCGATCTGGAAGACGCTGCCGATCCGCCTCGGCGTGACGGCGGTGATCGGGGTGCTGCTGCTGGCCAGCGCGGTGATCGTGGTCTTCACCGGCCGCCTCGCCGAATCGGTCGGTGACGTGATCGGGGTCGGCTCGACGGCGGTGGCGGTGTGGGACGTCGCCAAGTGGCCGGTGCTGCTGATCCTGGTCAGCCTGATGTTCGCGATCCTCTACTGGGCGTCGCCCAACGCGCGGCACGGCGGCTTCCGCTGGGTCAGCCCGGGTGGGGTGCTGGCCGTGGTGATCTGGCTGGTGATCTCCGGCCTGTTCGCCTTCTACGTGAGCCGCTTCGGTTCGTACGACAAGACGTACGGGACGCTGGCCGGCGTGATCATCTTCCTGGTCTGGTTGTGGCTGAGCAACATCGCCATCCTGCTGGGGGCGGAGTTCGACGCGGAGTTGGAACGTGGTCGCGCGATCTCGGCCGGCCACCCGGTGGACGACGAGCCGTACGTCGAGCTGCGCGACGATCGCAAGCTCCGCAAGAAGCGCAACTCCGCCGGCCGCCGCTGACGACCCCGGCGCCAATCGCCCCGCCACCGAGGATCGGCTGGCGGGGCGATTGCATGCGCGTCGATGGAACTGGCGGCGAGGGTTCGCGGGCCGTCCGTGATCCTTTCCTTGATCGACTAGTAGCTTTTGTTCTTTCGGACAAAAGTTGGTCTCGGAACGGTTGAAGCTCTGGACAGGCGGCGCTGAACGCTCTTACTGTGTCGGACACAACACATCGGCATTGCGTCGATGTGAACGCTGCCAATGAAGAGGGGGCCTCCCCGGTGCGGACCATCGACCCCCTGCACGTGCGACTGTTGCGGTTGCTCCGCGACGAGGGGGCCGTGTCCCGCGCCGAGCTGGGCGACCGCCTCCAGATGCCGCGTCCGCGCATGCTGGCCGAGCTGGATCGCCTGGTGGCGCTGGGTTACGTCGCCGAGGCGGGGCTCGCCGCGTCCCGAGGTGGGCGACGTTCGACGCTCGTCGAGTTGAACCCGAAGCTGCGTTTCGCCGCCGTCGACCTGGGCGCCAGTTCGATGGACGTCGAGGTGGTCAACGGTCGCCTCGAACCGGTGGCGCACTACGCCGAGGCGGCGGACATCCGCAACGGCCCGAAGGTGACCCTGCAACGGGTCAACGAGCTGCTGCACAAGGCCCGGGTCGACGGCGCGTACGAACGACTGGACGCGGTGGGCATCGGCGTACCCGGCCCGGTGAGCTTCCGTGACGGCGTACCGGTCTCACCGCCGATCATGCCGGGCTGGGACCGGTTCCCGGTGCGTGAACTGCTCAGCCGGGAGCACGGCTGCCCGGCGGTCGTCGACAACGACGTCAACATCATGGCGATCGGCGAGCGGCACGGCGGTGTCGCCCACTCGGTGGACGACTTCCTCTTTGTGAAGATCGGCACCGGCGTCGGGTGCGGCATCTACCTCACCGGCGAGGTCTACCGGGGCACCGACGGCTGCGCCGGCGACATCGGCCACATCCAGGTCGACTCGCACGGTCCGATGTGCTCGTGCGGCAACGTCGGCTGCCTGGAGGCGCTGTTCAGCGGCGCCGCGTTGGCCAAGGACGCGGCAGCCGCCGCCCGCAGCGGCACGTCGCCGGCGCTCGCCGAGCGGCTGGCGCTGCGTGGTGTGGTGACCGCCCTGGACGTCGCCGAGGGCGCCGTCGAGGGCGACCTGACCTGCATCCAGTTGATCCGCGACGGCGGGCGGCGGGTCGGCGGCGTGCTCGCCGGCCTGGTCAGCTTCACCAACCCGTCGATGATCGTGATCGGCGGCGGGCTGGCCCAGCTGGGTCACATCCTGCTCGCCGAGATCCGCAGTGTGGTCTACCGCCGGTCACTGCCGCTGGCCACCGGCAACCTTCCCGTCGTCCTGTCCGAGCTGGGCGGCCGGGCCGGTGTCACCGGCGCGGCGGTGCTCGCGAGCGATGTCGCCTTCGGGGAAGCCGCATGAAGAGGTTCGAGGTTCCGTCGTGAGCGAGGAGGAGACTGTGGCCCTGCCCGAGGATGACCCCGCCACCGCGTCGGCCGAGGCCGTCGCCGAGGTGCCGCTGGTCGAGGCTCCCGCCGACACCGTCGCGGGCGAGGTGGTCCTGCGCCTCACCGATCTGGTCAAGACCTTCCCCGGCGTACGCGCGCTCGACGGCGTGCAGCTGGAGGTGCGTGCCGGCGAGGTGCACTGCCTGCTCGGGCAGAACGGCGCCGGCAAGTCCACCCTCATCAAGGTGCTCGCCGGGGTGCACCAACCGGATTCCGGGCAGGTGGAGTGGCGCGGTGAGCCGACCACGTTCGCCAACCCGCAGGCCGCCATGAAGGCCGGCATCGCCACGATCTACCAGGAGCTCGACCTGGTCGAGGACCTGTCGGTGGCGGAGAACGCCTTCCTCGGGCACGAGTACCGCCGCTTCGGGTTCGTCCGGCGCGGCCGGATGGCCCGGCACACCCGGCAGATCCTCAGCCGGCTCGGGCACGGTGAGATCCCGCCGGGGCGGATGGTCAGGTCCCTGCCGGCGGCGGGCAAGCAGATCGTCAGCATGGCCCGCGCGCTGTCGCACGAGGCCCGACTGATCATCATGGACGAGCCGAGCGCGGTGCTGGCCCACGACGAGGTCGGCAACCTGTTCCGGATCATCCGTGAGCTGACCGCGCAGGGCATCGCCGTCATCTACATCTCCCACCGCTTGGAGGAGATCCGCGAGATCGGCGACCGGGTCACCGTACTCAAGGACGGCCGGACCACGGCGGCGAACCTGCCGGCGCGCGACACCCCGACCCGCGACCTGGTGAGCCGGATGACCGGCCGCACCATCGAGTACGTCTTCCCGGACCGGCCGGCCGACGACCCGGCGGGTGCCGACCTGCTCCAGGTGGAGGGGTTGACCCGGGAGGGCGAGTTCGCCGACGTCTCGCTGAACGTGCGCGCCGGGGAGATCGTGGGCATCGCAGGGCTGGTCGGCTCCGGGCGTTCCGAGCTGCTGGAGACGATCTACGGTGCCCGCCTGCCGGAGGCCGGCACGGTGCGGATGGACGGGAAGGTCCTGCGTCCCGGCGTCGGCGCTGCGGTTCGCGCCGGCATGGGGATGGCCCCGGAGGAACGCAAGAGCCAGGCGTTGCTGCTCGGCGAGCCGATCTACCGCAACGTCACGCTGGCCACCTTCGGCCGGTACGCCCGGCTCGGCTTCACCAACGCGGCCAAGGAACGCGCCGAGGCGGACCGGATCGCCGAGACCCTGGAGCTGCGGCCCCGCGACGTCGACCGGCCGGTCCGCACCCTGTCCGGCGGCAACCAGCAGAAGGTGGTGGTGGGGCGGTGGCTGCTCGGCGGCACCAAACTGCTGCTTCTCGACGAGCCGACCCGGGGCGTGGACGTGGGCGCCCGGGCTGAGCTCTACCAGGTCATCCGGGCACTGGCCGCGCAGGGCGTCGGGGTGCTGCTGGTCTCCAGCGAGGTGCCCGAGGTGCTGGGTCTGGCCGACCGGGTGCTGGTGATGCGGGAAGGGCGGGTCGTCCGCGAAGCCGCGGCCGGCGAACTCGACGAGAACACTGTGCTTGACCTCGTGATGGCGGGGTCCTTGATGGAAGGCGCACCGGCATGAGCGACGCGACTCCCACTCCCACCGCGACACCGGAGCGCCCGCAGCTTCCGGCACAGTCGCCGCCGGTGGACCCGGCGGAGACCGCGGTGGCCAGCGACACAGCATCCTCCGGGGGGAAGCTCTCCTGGTGGCGGGGTGACGGCGGCGACGGCGCGAAGCGCAACCTCGGTCTGATCGGGGTGCTGGCCGCGCTCATCGTGGTCGGCGCGGTCACCAAGCCCGACCTGTACGGCGACCCGAACTGGGTCTGGAACAACGTGCTGGCCATCCTCCAGTTGGCCTCCGTCGTTGGCGTGGTCACGGTCGGGATGACCTTCGTGATCATCGGTGGTGGTATCGACCTGTCGGTCGGTGCGATCGTCGCGCTGGCCGGGGTCTGGTGCACCACTGTGGCCACCCAGAGCTACGGCGCCGGCGGCATGATCTTCACCGCCCTGGTGGTCGGCATCTGCGTCGGCCTCGTCAACGGTGTGCTCATCTCGTACGGCCGGCTGGTGCCCTTCATCGCGACGCTGGCGATGCTGGTGGCCGCGCGCGGGCTCGCCGCGTCGATCTCGAACAAGCAGACCCAGGTGTCGAGCAGCACCTTCATCAACGACATCGCGGCGCGCAAGGTGATCGGCATCCCGATCCTGGTCTACATCCTCGGCGCGGTCGTGCTGGCCGGGTGGGTGGTGCTCAACCGGACGACCTTCGGCCGGCGCACCATCGCCGTCGGCGGCAACCCGGAGGCGGCCCGGTTGGCCGGCATCAACGTCCGGCGGCACACCATGCTGCTCTACGCGCTCTCCGGTCTCTGCTGCGGCATCGCCGCCATCATGCTCACCTCGCAGGCGACCTCGGCGCAGGCGGCGATGGCCAACCTGTACGAGTTGGACGCGATCGCCGCGGCGATCATCGGTGGGACGTTGCTCAGCGGCGGCCGGGGCACGATCGTCGGCTCGCTGCTCGGCGTCATCATCTTCGCCACGATCACGAACCTCTTCGCCATCAACGGCCTCTCCATCGAGGCGCAGAACATGGTCAAGGGCGGCATCATCGTCGCCGCCGTCCTGGTCCAGCAGTTCCAGTTCAAGTCCGTCACTCGGCTCCTCGCGCGGAACAGGGTCACCACCGCAACCTGACGCACCGCACCCGTTGTCCTGGCGACGTCGAGATCTTCGACGGTGGCCGGGGCCCGCACACCCTCACAAAGTCAAATCCCGCTCCCAGGAGGTCATTCATGACCCAGCACAGTCGTGACCTGTCGCGCCGCCGGTTGCTCTTCGGTGGAGCCGCAGTGGGCGCTGCCACCCTTCTCACCGCGTGCACCAGCAACGAGACTCCGGCCGCCAGCACCCAGACCAAGGCCGCCGGGAACAGTGAAGGCAACAACGCCCCGGGCAAGAAGGTCGTCATCGGCTTCTCCGCCCCGGCCGCCGACCACGGCTGGATGGGCGCGATCCACGCCAACGCCAAGGCGCAGGCCGCGGCGTACTCGGACGTGGAGTTCAAGGAGGTCGACGGTGGCTCGAGCTCCGAGGCCCAGCGCTCCACGCTCGGCACGCTGATCGCCCAGAAGCCGGACATCATCGTCGTGCTGCCGCACGACGGCAAGGAGGTCAACGCCGTTGCCCTCCAGGCGATGCAGGCGGGCATCCCGATCGTCAACCTCGACCGGGTCTTCCCGGACGCACTGGCCTCGCGGCTGGTCATCAAGGGCGACAACTACGGCATGGGCGTCGCCGCCGGTCACTTCATCGGCAAGATGCTCAAGGACAAGGGTGTCACCAACCCGGTCATCGGTGAGATCGCCGGTCTGGAGATCCCGCTGACCGTCGAGCGCACCACTGGCTTCAACGCGGCCCTGGCGACCTACGGGTTCAAGGTGAGCAACCGCCGCTCGGCCGAGTTCACCTCGGACAGCGGCCAGCGCGAGGCGGCCCAGCTGCTCCAGGCGCTGCCGAAGATCGACGCTATCTGGAACCACGACGACGACCAGGGCATCGGTGTACTCGCGGCCATCAAGCAGGCCAACCGGTCGGAGTTCTTCATGGTCGGCGGCGCGGGCTCCAAGCTCGCGATCGACGCGATCAAGGCCGACAACAGCGTGCTGAAGGCCACCGTCACCTACAACCCGTCGATGGCCTCCTCGGCGATCTCGCTCGCGCGGCTCATCGCGCAGGGCCGGGGCCTGGGCGACCTGACGGAGCTGCAGGTGCCCAAGGAAGTGACCCTGGCCTCGGAGACGATCACCAAGGAGAACGCGAGCAGCTACGACAAGCTCGGGTTCTGACATACCGGGGGGAGACCCACCTTGTCCACGAACGACAAAGAACTGCGGGTCGGCATGGTCGGCTACGCGTTCATGGGCGCCGCGCACTCGCAGGCGTGGCGCACCGTGAACCGCGTGTTCGACCTGCCGGCGCGGGCCCGGATGGCGTTGATCTGCGGCCGAGACACAGCGAAGGTGGCCGACGCCGCCGACCGGCTCGGCTGGGACGCGTACACCACCGACTGGCGTGACCTGATCAACCGGGACGACATCGACGTCGTCGACATCTGCACCCCGGGCGACAGTCACGCCGAGATCGCTCTCGCCGCGTTGGCCGCCGGCAAGCACGTGCTGTGCGAAAAGCCGTTGGCCAACACGGTGGAGGAGGCACGGGCGATGACCGCCGCGGCGGACACCGCCCGGGCCGCCGGAGTGCGGTCGATGTGCGGGTTCAACTACCGCCGGGTCCCCGCGGTCACGATGATGCGCCAGTTGGTCGCCGACGGACGGCTCGGGGTGATTCGACACGTCCGTGCGACGTACCTGCAGGACTGGATCGTGGACCCGCAGTTCCCGCTGGTCTGGCGGTTGCAGAAGGACAGGGCGGGCTCCGGCGCGCTCGGGGACATCGGTGCGCACATCATCGACCTGACCCAGTACGTCACGGGTCAGCGGATCAGTGGTGTCAGCGCGGTCACCGAGACGTTCGTCAAGGAGCGGCCGTTGCCGGCCGAGTCGAGCGGCCTGGCGGCCACCGTGGACGGCGGCAGTGCGCCCACCGGGCCGGTCACCGTCGACGACGCCGCGGTCTTCGTGGCCCGACTCGACGGTGGCGCGTTGGCCACGTACGAGGCCAGCCGCTTCGCGACCGGCCGCAAGAACGGCCTGCGCGTCGAGATCAACGGATCGCTGGGGAGCGTGGTCTTCGACCTGGAGCGCCTCAACGAGCTGGAGTTCTACGACGCCACCCGACCGGCCGCCGAGCAGGGCTTCAGCCGCATCCTGGTGACCGAGGGCGAGCACCCGTACATGTCGGCGTGGTGGCCCCCGGGCCACATCATCGGCTACGAGCACTCGTTCACGCACGAGATGCGCGACTTCATCGAGGCGGTCGCCACCGGTGTCGACCCGACTCCCTCCTTCGCCGACGCGTTGCAGGTCCAGCTGGTGCTGGACGCGGTGACGCGCTCGGCGGAGCTCGGCTCCTCCTGGGCCGAGGTGGCGCCGACACTGACCGCGGCGGCCGTCTGACCTTTGACCATCCGCGACGGCGGTGAACGCGCCGCCGTCGCCCGACGGGCTTTCCGACGCCGACCGGCGAGGGACCAGCCACGGATTGCGCCCCGTGGCCGGGACAGAGGTCGGCGTCGGGGAGCGTGCAGCCGGGCCGTACGGCCCGGTGGCGCACGAGCAGGACGGTCGTCCGGTGTGACCGGACCGGGATTCCCCGGTCGCACCGGAGGACCGCCACCACCGGTGAGGATCCACAGGACCTGATGAGACCGTCCGCCGCTACCCCGAGCCCTGCCGTACCCGCCCGCCGGTTTCCGGCGGGTCGTGGTCCGGTCGGTGATCCGGTGGGCGCGGCGACCTGAGGCGCCCGGCCGGGGCACGCCAACGCCCCGACCGGCCGGATGCGGGGGAGGCAGGGTCGAGACGCCGACCCGACCCTGCCTACCAGCCCCGTCTGCTCGTACCTGCCGGGACCGGTCCGGCGTCGTCGCCGCCGACGCCGACGTCGGAGGCCGGTGTTGTTCCGGTGCGGGACGGGCGGACGGGGCCCATCCACCCCGGCTGTTCGGAAAACCGGGGCGTATCTTTCCGAAACATATTCTGATATTCCTATATTTAGCGGTACCGACGGTTCCTCGTGAACGGGGAAGGAGCACCATGCGAACAGGTGTCTGGCTGGTAGGAGCGCGCGGGTCCGTTGCGACCACCAGCATCGTCGGAGGGCTCGCCCTGCGGGCCGGCCTGGCCGGGCCGACCGGCTGCGTCACCGAGCTGCCCGAGCTGCGCGGCCCGGCCCTGCCGGCCTTCGCCGACCTCGTCTTCGGCGGGCACGACCTGGCCACCACCCCGCTGTGCAAGCGCGCCGAGGCCCTCGCTGACGCCGGTGTCATCCCCTGGCGCCTGGTCGCCGCGCTCCGCGACGAGCTGGGCGTGGTCGAGCAGGAGCTGCGCCCCGCACCGGTGGGCGACACCCAGGCCGACCGGGCCGCCGCCGTGGTCCGTGATCTCACCAACTTCCGGGAGCGGCACGAGCTGGACCGGGTGGTGGTGGTCAACGTCTCCGCCACCGAGCCGGCCCCTCGACCGCACCCCGGGCACGCCGACCCGGCCGCGCTGCGCGCCGCCCTCGACGGCCCGGACGAGGTGCTGCCGGTCAGCTCCCTCTACGGCTACGCGGCGCTGCTCGCCGGCTGCCCGTACGTCGACTTCACCCCGTCCACCGGGCTGCGGCTGCCGGCGCTCGCCGCGCTGGCCGAACAGGCCCGACTGCCGTACGCCGGGCACGACGGCAAGACCGGGGAGACCCTGGTCAAGTCGGTGCTCGCGCCGATGTTCGCGATGCGCAACCTGGCCGTGGGCTCCTGGTCCGGGGTCAACCTGCTCGGCGGCGGCGACGGCGCGACCCTCGCCGACCCGGCCGCGAACGCGGCGAAGGTGCAGAGCAAGCAGCGGGTGCTCGGTGAGACGTTGGGCTACGTCCCGCAGGGCGGCACCCGCATCGAGTACGTCGAGGAGCTGGGCGACTTCAAGACCGCCTGGGACCTGATCACCTTCAGCGGGTTCCTCGGCACCGGCATGCGGATGGAGTTCACCTGGCACGGCTGCGACTCGGCGCTGGCCGCGCCGCTGGTGCTCGACCTGGCCCGACTCACCGCCGCCGCGCACGCCGCCGGGCAGGTGGGACCGCTCGTCGACCTGGGCTTCTTCTTCAAGGACCCGCTGGGCGCACCCACCCACTCGCTCGGCGAACAGTGGGCCCGGTTGACCGCCTTCACCCGGCAACTGCACGGCGCGGACGGTGCCCATGACAACGTTGGCTGATCTTGCCGAGCTGGTCCGCGCTCCGGCGGCGCTCTCGGTCCCCGGTGACGTGATCGCCGGGGCCGCGGCGGCCGGCGCGTTGAGCCCGCGTACCCCGGCTCTGGCCGGCGCCTCGGTGTTGCTCTACTGGGCCGGCATGGCCGCCAACGACTGGGCCGACCGGCGTCTCGACGCCGAGGAACGGCCCGAGCGACCGATCCCCAGCGGGCGGGTCACCCCGGCCGCCGCGGTCGGTCTCGCGGCGGGCCTCACGGCCGCTGGCGTGGGCCTGGCCGCCGCCGTGGGCGGTCGCCGCGCCGCCGCGCTCGCCGTGCCGCTGGCCGCCACCATCTGGGGGTACGACCTGCTGGCCAAGAACACCGCCGCCGGCCCGGCCGTGATGGCCGCCTGCCGGGGCCTGGACGTGTTGCTCGGCGCGTCCGGCGGCCGGCTGACCCGGGCGTTGCCGGCGGCGGCGACGGTCGCCGCGCACACCTGGACGGTCACCGCGCTGTCCCGCCGGGAGGTCACCGGCGCCGACGCCACCCTGCCGATGCGCACCTTGGCCGGCACCGCGCTGGTCGCTGCCAGCGCCGCCGTCGCCGCGCCGGGGGCCCGCCGCGCCGCCGCCCGTACCGCTGAACAGGCCGGAGCCGCCGACCGGGCCGGAGTCACCGACCGGGCCGAGGCCGCCGGCGAGATCGCGGTGAACGCGGGTCGCAGCCGCGCGGCCGGGATCGCCGCGGTGCTGCCCGCCGTGCTGGCCGGCTGGTACGCCGCCCGGTACGGCGCGGCGCAGGCCCAGGTTGTCCGGGACCCGTCGGCCGGACGGGTCCGCGCCGCCGTCGGCGCCGGGATCACCGGGCTGCCGGCCCTCCAGGGGGCCCTCACCGCGCGCGGTGGAGCAGGTCTGCTCGGGGTGGCCGTCGCGGCGGCCGCGCCGCTGGGCCGACGGCTGGCCCGGAAGGTCTCCCCGACATGAGCGTCCCCGAGCCCCGACCGGGCGCGCCGGCCGTCGACGCCACCACGCTGCGCCTCGGGTACGGCACCAACGGTTTCGCCAACCACCGGCTCGACGACGCGCTCGCCGTCATCGCCGAGCTCGGCTACGACGGAGTGGCGCTCACCCTGGACCACGACCATCTGGACCCGTTCGCGCCCGGGCTCACCCGCCGGGTCGCCGCCGTCGGTCGCCGGCTGGAATCGCTGGGCCTGGCGGTGGTCATCGAGACCGGGGCCCGCTATCTGCTCGACCCGTGGCAGAAGCACGCCCCCACGTTGCTGCACGACGACCCGACCCGGCGCATCGAGTTCCTGCGGCGGGCCGTGCGGATCGGTGCCGACCTGGGCGCGGAGGCGGTCTCGTTCTGGGCCGGCGTCCGACCCGAGGCGGTGCCGCAGCAGTGCGCCTGGGACCGGCTGGTGGCCGGGTGCGCCACGGTGGTCGACGCGGCCGACGCCGCCGGCGTCACAGTCGGGTTCGAACCGGAGCCGGGCATGCTGGTGCAGGACATCGCCGACTGGCGTCGGCTGTACGACGCCCTCGGCAGCCCGGTCCGCTTCGGCATCACCCTCGACATCGGCCACTGCCGGTGCCTGGAGCCGTGGCCGGTGCCGCAGTGCGTCGCCGAGGTGGCCGATCACCTGGTCAACGTGCAGATCGACGACATGCGCCGGGGCGTGCACGAGCACCTGGAGTTCGGGGTCGGCGAGATCGACTTCCCGCCGGTGCTGGCCGCGCTGCGCGACGCCGGCTACCGCGGCCTGGTCGCCGTCGAACTGCCCCGCGACTCGCACGCCGCACCCGCCGTGGCCGCCCGGTCGATCGAGTTCCTGCGTGCCGCCGCGGCCACCGATCGCCACCCTGCCAGCCCCCTTTGCTCTGCACCCGCCGAGGCGACACCCACGGAAGAGGCCCCGGCGCATATGTAGGTGCAGAGCAAAGGGTGGTGGGGCGCCTGGAGCAGCAAGAGGGAGGAGACGGGATGACACCGGATTCACTACGGGCCGCGCTGGGAGGCGTACCCGATCCCGACTGGCTGGACACGGCGTTGCGCCGGGTCGCCACCGAGCCCACCGCGATCACCCGGCTCTTCCCCGCCGTCGGCCGACGCTGCGGTCGGGCCGCGCTGCCCGACGCCCCCGGCTGGACCGCCGACGACGCGGCCCGGGTGCTGCTGCTGACCAGCCTGCCCGGCGAGCACGCGGAGTACGCCGAGCGCCTCTACCAGCACGGTGACGCGGCCGAGCGACGAGCCGTGCTGCGGGCCCTGCCGCTGCTGCCGATCGGCGCCGCTGGCGTGCCGTTGCTGCACGACGCGATCCGGACCAACGACACCCGGCTGGTCGCCGCCGCGCTCGGCCCGTACGCCCGGCACCTCGACCCGGCCGCCTGGCGACAGGCGGTGCTCAAGTGCGTGTTCAGCGGCGTCCCGCTGGCCGCGGTGGCCGACCTGGACACCCGGGCCGACGGCGAACTGGCCGCGATGCTGGCCGCGCTCGCCGCCGAACGGCACGCCGCCGGCCGGGACCTGCCCGCCGACGCCACCGACCTGCTCCACCGGCTCACCGCCGCACTGCCCCGGGAGGCGTGACATGCGCATCTTCGACCCCCACATCCACATGACCTCACGCACCACCGACGACTACGAACGGATGGCCGCCGCCGGAGTGCGCGCGGTGGTGGAGCCGGCGTTCTGGCTGGGGCAACCGCGTACCAGCGCGGCCTCGTTCACCGACTACTTCGACTCGCTGATCGGCTGGGAGCCGTTCCGGGCCGGGCAGTTCGGGGTGCGCCACTTCGCCACCATCGCGCTGAACCCCAAGGAGGCCAACGACCCGCGCTGCCGTCCGGTCCTCGACCTGCTGCCCCGCTACCTGGACAAGGACGCGGTGGTCGCGGTCGGCGAGATCGGGTACGACTCGATGACGCCCGAGGAGGACGAGGCGTTCGCCGCGCAGCTCGCCCTCGCGGTGGCGTACGACCTGCCGGCGCTGGTGCACACCCCGCACCGGGACAAGGCGCGCGGCTGCGAACGCACCCTCGCCGTGGTCGCCGAGTCCGGCATCGACGCGGGTCGCGTGGTGGTCGACCACCTCAACGAGGTGACCGTCAAGCTCGTCAGGGACAGCGGCTGCTGGCTGGGCTTCTCGATCTACCCGGACACCAAGATGACCCCGTCGCGCATGGTCGAGCTGCTGCGCGAGTACGGCACGGACCGGATGCTGGTCAACTCGGCGGCCGACTGGGGGCGTTCCGATCCGCTGCTGACCCGGGCCACCGGCGAGGCGATGGCCGAGGCAGGGTTCAGCGACGACGATGTCGACAAGGTGTTGTGGCGCAACCCGGTGGAGTTCTACGGGCAGTCGGGGCGGCTCGACCTCAGCGACCTGGAGGACCCCACCGCCGTGGACCCGCAGACCGGCAACTCGATCCTGCGCGGCGGTAGCTGATGCGGCTGCGACATGCCGGCGGTGAGACCGTCCACCTCGGCTACTGCACCAACGTGCACCCCGCCGAGGACCTCGCCGGCATCCTCAGCCAACTGGACACCTACGCCGTGCCGGTGCGTCAGGCGCTCGGCAGCGACCTGCTCGGGCTCGGCCTGTGGCTGGCCGCCCCGGTCGCCGCCGAACTGGCCGCCGACCAAACGCTGCGCCGCCGGCTCCGCGCCGAACTGGACGCGCGCGGTCTGGAGGTGGTCACCCTCAACGGCTTCCCGTACGCGGCCTTCCAGGCGCCGGTGGTGAAGCAGGACGTGTACCACCCGGACTGGACCACCGAGCAGCGGCTGACGTACACCCTGGACCTGGCCCGGGTGCTCGCCGACCTGCTGCCCGACGACGCGGCCCGGGGTTCGATCTCCACCCTGCCGCTGGCCTGGCGGCAACCGTGGGACACCGCCCGCGCGGACGCGGCGCGACAGCGACTGGACCAGCTGGCCGCCGGCCTGGCCGCGGTGCAGCGGGACACCGGCCGTGAGGTGCGCATCGCCTTCGAGCCGGAGCCCGGCTGTGTCGTGGAGAGCACCGCCCAGGCCGCCGCGATGCTGTCCGGAATGGACACCGACCGGTTGGGTGTCTGTGTCGACCTGGCCCATCTGGCCTGCGCCTGGGAGGAGCCCGCCGAGGCGCTGCACCGGTTGCGGGCCGCCGGCCTTCCGGTGGTGAAGGTGCAGGTGTCGGCCGCCGTCGAGGCCGCCGACCCGGAGGGTGGGGCCGAGGCGCTGCGCCGCTGGGTGGAGCCCCGCTTCCTGCACCAGACCCGGGGCGCCGGTTGTGCCGGTCTTTCCGACCCGGCCGACCCGACGTACGCGGCCGACGACCTGGACGAGGCGCTGGACCGGGCGCTGCCCGGCCCGTGGCGGGTGCACTACCACGTGCCCCTGCACGCCCCACCCGAGGAACCGCTCGGCTCGACCCTGCCGGTGCTCCGTGCGGCCCTGAGAGCGCTCTTCGACGGCCCGACCGCCGGCTGCGACCACCTCGACGTCGAGACGTACACCTGGGGGGTGCTGCCGGCCGCACGACGGCCCGGCACCGACGCGGAGCTGGCCGCCGGCATCGCCGCGGAACTGGCCTTCGCCCGCGACGAACTGGTCGGCCTCGGCCTGACCACGCAGCGATCCGTGAGCATGGGAGTGACGCGATGAGCCGGCGACTGGTGGTCCTCGACGTGGTGGGGTTGACGCCCCGACTACTGGCGCACATGCCGCGACTGCGGGGAGTCGCCGACGGCGGCTTCCGGGCCGAGCTGGGCACCGTGCTGCCCGCCGTGACCTGCTCGGTGCAGTCCACCTTCCTCACCGGCGAGCCGCCCAGCGGGCACGGGATCGTCGGCAACGGGTGGTACTTCCGGGAACTGGGCGAGGTGTTGCTGTGGCGGCAGCACAACGCGCTGGTCGGCGGGGACAAGCTCTGGCAGGCCGCCCGCCGGGCCGAGCCCGGCTACACGGTGGCCAACGTCTGCTGGTGGTACGCCATGGGCGCGGACGTGAACTGGACGGTCACGCCCCGGCCGGTCTACTACGCCGACGGGCGCAAGGAGCCGGACTGCTACACCGACCCGCCGGAGCTGCACGACGCGCTCACCGGCCGGCTGGGCACCTTCCCGCTGTTCACCTACTGGGGGCCGACGGCGGGCCTGCCGTCGTCGAAGTGGATCTGCCAGGCGGCCGAGCAGATCCTCGCCGACGTGTCACCCGACCTGACGCTCGTCTACGTGCCGCACCTGGACTACGACCTGCAACGCTTCGGTCCCTCGTCAGCCGAGGCCGCCGCGGCGGCGGCCGAGCTGGACGCGGTCCTCGGCCCGCTGCTGGACGCCGCCCGGGCCCGGGACGCCACGGTGGTGGTGCTGTCGGAGTACGGCATCACCGACGTGTCCCGGCCGGTGGACGTCAACCGGCTGCTGCGCGCCGAAGGGCTGCTCCGGGTGCACACCCAGGCCGGCATGGAGTACCTCGACCCGTGGACGTCGAAGGCGTTCGCTGTCGCCGACCACCAGGTGGCGCACGTCTACGTCAAGGACCCGGCCGACGTCGCGGCGGTGGCGAAGCTCTGCGCCAACCTGCCCGGGGTGGCCGAGGTGCTCGACGCCGACGGAAAAGCCGCCCACGGGCTGGACCACCCGCGCGCCGGTGAGTTGGTGCTGGTGGCCGAGCCGGATGCCTGGTTCACGTACTACTACTGGTTGGACGACGCCCGGGCACCCGACTTCGCCCGGCTGGTGGAGATCCACCGGAAGCCGGGTTACGACCCGGCGGAGCTGTTCTTCGACCCGGCCAACCCCGGTGCCGCGAAGGCCCGGGCCGGGGTCGCGCTGGCCCGCAAGAAGCTCGGCATGCGCTACCTGATGAGCGCGGTCGGCCTGGACGCCGGCGCGCGGGCGGTGCGCGGTTCGCACGGGCGGCTGCCGGACGAACCGGCCGATGCGCCGGTGCTGCTCTGCTCCGACCCGACGGCGGCCCGCGACAAGATCGCGGCCACCGAGGTCAAGGCGCTGCTGCTGGAGCTGGCCGGATTAGGCGTCGACGGCGCGAGCGGTTCAGGGGAGCGGACATGACGGTCACCGTCGCGCCCACCGACACCAGCGGGCTGCGGGCCCGCTTCGACGCGGAACTGGCCGGGTTCCTCGAGCGACAGGGCCCGGACTGGCCCGACGGCGCACCGCGTGGCGTGTTCACCGCCCTGCAACGGTTCGTCCTGGCCGGTGGCAAGCGGTTACGACCGCTCTTCTGCTACTGGGGCTGGCGTGGCGCGGGGGCGGCCGACGGCACCCCGATCGTGGTGGCCGCGGCGGCGCTGGAGCTGTTCCACGCGTTCGCGCTGATCCACGACGACATCCTGGATGGCAGCGACCGCCGCCGCGGTGAGCCGTCGGTGCACCGGCTCTTCGCCGACCTGCACGCCCGGTCGTCGTGGCGGGGTGACCCCGAGGCGTACGGCCGCAACACCGCGCTGCTCTGCGGGGACCTCTGCGCCGCATGGTCGGATCAGATGTTCCACGAGTGCGGGCTGAGCACCGAGCAGGTGCACCGGGGTTACGGCGTGTTCGCGCTGATGCGTACCGAGGTGATCGCGGGGGAGTACCTGGACCTGGTCTCCGGCGTCGGGGACGGCTCGGTGGCCAGCGCGCTCACCGTGATCCGGATGAAGGCCGCCCGGTACACGGTCACCCGACCCTTGCAGATCGGCGCGGCCCTGGCCGGCGCGGGACCGGAGCTGATCGCCGCGCTGGGCGAGTTCGGTGATCCGCTGGGTGACGCGTTCCAGCTCCGGGACGACGTTCTGGGCGTCTTCGGTGATCCGGCGGTCACCGGTAAGTCGGTCCTGGACGACCTGCGTGAGGGCAAGCCGACGGTCATGATGGCGCTGGCCCGCAGCGCGGCCGACCGGCCGCAGACCGTCCGGTTGCGGGAGCTGTTCGGCAACCCGGCGTTGGACGCCGAGGGCGCGGCGGAGTTGCGCGAGATCATCGAGGCGACCGGCGCGCGGGAGCGGATCGAGCAGATGATCCGGGTCCGGACGGCGGCCGCGCTGTCCGCTCTACAGAGCGCGGCGGTGGCCGACGAGGCCCGCGCGGCCCTGGTCGAGCTGGCCGGACAGGCGATCGACCGACGCGCCTGACCGGCGACTTTCGATCAAATCGACGAAAGTTGATGCTGAGCCACCGGAAGATATAGACACATCGACACATGGGACTTAGTGTCGTGACCAACACGACAATGTTTCGTCGAGGTGAACCGGCGGCGCGGTAACCCATCGACCCCCCACCACCGCTACGGCATCCGGCGCGACGGCGCGCGCCCGGCCTGGCAGTCACTCGTCAGGAAGGGGCAGCACAGATGTCCAAGAAGGACGTTCCCAGACAACGGTCCCGACGATGGTTCTCCGCCGGATCGGCACTGCTGCTCGCGGTCGCCGCCGGCACTGTCACACTCGCCGCCGGGTCGGCCCCCGCACAGGCGCACACCATCGTCGCCAGCGACTTCCAGCAGGTCGAGCTGGCCCGCGGCGTGACCGACATGGGTGAGCCGATGTCACTGGCGGTGCTGCCGGACCGCTCGGTCCTGCACACCGCCCGCAACGGCACCCTGCGCCGCACCGACGCCAACGGCACCACCAGCGTGATCGGCACCCTGTCGGTCTACACCCACGACGAGGAGGGGTTGCAGGGCGTCGGGGTCGACCCGGGCTTCGCCAGCAACCGGTACATCTACCTCTACTACGCCCCGCCGCTCTCCACCCCCGGCGGTGACGCGCCGGCCACCGGCACCGACTTCTCGGCCTGGAACGGCGTCAACCGGCTCTCCCGGTTCACCCTCAACGCGGACTTCACGCTCAACCAGTCCAGCAAGGTCGACGTGCTCGACGTACCGGCCAGCCGGGGCATCTGCTGCCACGTCGGTGGGGACATCGACTTCGACGCCGCCGGCAACCTCTACCTGTCCACCGGCGACGACACCAACCCGTTCGAGTCCGCCGGCTACTCGCCGCTGGACGAGCGGACCAACCGCAACCCCGCGTACGACGCGCAGCGCAGCGCCGGCAACACCAACGACCTGCGCGGCAAGATCCTGCGGATCAAGGTGAACGCGAACGGGACCTACTCCATCCCGTCGGGCAACATGTTCGCCCCCGGCATGGCCAGGACCCGGCCGGAGATCTACGCGATGGGGTTCCGCAACCCGTTCCGGATCAGCGTGGACAAGGCCACCGGGGTGGTCTACGTCGGTGACTACGGGCCGGACGCCGGCTCCACCAGCTCCACCCGTGGGCCGTCCGGCCAGGTCGAGTTCAACCGGGTCGCCGCACCGGGCAACTACGGCTGGCCGTACTGCACCGGCACCAACACCAGCACCGAGACGTACAACGAGTGGGACTTCGCGACGAACACCAGCGGCGCGAAGTACAACTGCACCGGCGGGCCGACAAACAACTCGTTCCGCAACACCGGCCTGACGACCCTGCCGCCGGCCCAGCCGGCGTGGATCCGGTACGCCGGAGACGCCGGCACCCCGACCGAGTTCGGCGGTGGCTCCGAGTCGCCGATGGGCGGCCCGGTCTACCGGTACAACGCCTCGTCGACCTCCACCACCAAGTTCCCGCAGTCGTTCGACGGGCAGTTCTTCGCCACCGAGTTCGGCCGCGGCTGGATCAAGCCGATCCACGTCAACGCCGACGGCTCCCGGGGCGCCATCGACACGTTCCCCTGGGTCGGCAAGCAGGTGATGGACTCCGCGTTCGGCCCGGACGGCGCGTACTACGTGCTCGACTACGGCACCGGCTACTTCAACGGTGACGCCAACTCGGCGCTCTACCGCTTCGACTACGTCGGCGGCGGCAACCGGGCGCCCACCGCGAAGGCCAGCGCCAACCGTACGTCCGGGGCGGCCCCGCTCACCGTGGCGTTCTCCTCGGCCGGCTCGTCCGACCCCGAGGGCGGCGCGCTCACCTACTCGTGGGCGTTCGGTGACGGGACCACCTCCACCTCGGCGAACCCGTCGAAGACGTACAACACCAACGGCACCTACACGGCCACGTTGACGGTGCGGGACCCGCAGGGCGCCACCGGCAGCAGCAGCGTGCAGATCAGCGTTGGCAACACCGCGCCCACGGTCACGATTAACAACCCGGGCAACGGTCAGCTGTTCAGCTTCGGGGACACCGTGCCGTACAGCATCACGGTGACCGACCCGGAGGACGGCACCATCGACTGCACCAAGGTCAAGATGACCTACGTGCTCGGGCACGACCAGCACGGGCACCAGATCACCTCGCAGACCGGATGCTCGGGATCGATCACCATCCCGGTCGACGGTGAGCACGACGACGCGGCGAACATCTTCGCGATCTTCGACGCCGAGTACACCGACGCCGGTGGGCTGACCACGCACACCCAGCACACGCTGCCGCCCCGGCACCGTCAGGCCGAGTTCTACGCCACCTCGTCGGGGATCAACGTGTTCAGCAAGACCCCGGCAGAGGGTGGCAAGACCGTCGGTGACATCAACAACGGCGACTGGATCGCGTTCCAGCCGTACCGGCTGGGCAACGTGACCTCGTTCAACGCCCGGGTCTCCTCGGCGGGTTCCGGTGGCACCCTCCAGGTCCGGGCCGGCTCGGCCACCGGCACCGTGCTCGGCTCGGCCACGGTCCCGGTGACCGGCGGCTGGGAAACCTTCACCACCGTCACCGGGACGATCAGCAACCCGCCGACCGGCACGACCACCCTCTACCTGACCTTCGCCGGGTCGGGCACCGGGGCGCTCTACGACCTGGACGCGTTCACCTTCGTCACCGGCACGCCGCCGGCCGGCGGGACCGGCCCGATCAAGGGCCTGGGCGGCAAGTGCCTGGACGTGCGGGGCGCCGCCACCGCCGACGGCACGCAGATCCAGATCTACACCTGCAACGGCAGCGCGGCGCAGACCTGGGCGGTCACCGCGAACTCGACGATCAAGTCGTTGGGCAAGTGTCTGGACGTCTCGGGTGCCGGCACCGCGGACGGCACCAAGATCCAGCTCTGGACCTGCAACGGCACGGCCGCGCAGAACTGGGCCGCCCAGGCCGACGGCACGCTCCGCAACCCGTCGTCCGGCAAGTGCCTCGATGTCTCCGGCAACAACTCCGCCGACAGCACCGTGGTCCACCTGTGGACCTGTGTCAGCGGTGCCGCCAACCAAAAGTGGACCCTGCCCTGAGCTGGCGGGAGGGGCCCTTCGACAACGCCTAGTGTGGTGCGAGGGGCCCCTCCTAACCGCAATTAGGAGAGCGATATGCGCAGACGCCTGCGACCCGTCCTCGGTGCGGCAATGGCCGCACTCGCCGTCATCGCCTGCACCACCCCGGCCACCCCGGCCAGCGCCGCCGACGCCCCGTACGACGTGCTGGTCTTCTCCAAGACCGCCGGGTTCCGGCACGACGCGATCCCGGTCGGCATCCAGACCATCCGCGACCTCGGCGCGGCGAACAACTTCACGGTCACCGCGACCGAGGACGCCGCCGCGTTCACCACCGGCAACCTGAACCAGTACGAGGCGGTCGTCTTCCTGAACACCACAGGCGACGTGCTCAACGCCAGCCAGCAGACCGCCTTCGAGTCGTACATCGGCTCCGGCCGTGGGTACGTGGGTGTGCACGCCGCAGCCGACACCGAGTACGACTGGCCGTTCTACGGCAACCTGGTGGGCGCCTGGTTCGCCTCGCACCCGGCGATCCAGCAGGCCAACATGAAGGTGGAGGACCGGGGCCACGCGGCGACCGGGCATCTGCCGCAGACCTGGACCCGCACCGACGAGTGGTACAACTACCGCACCAACGCCCGGTCGAGCGCCCACGTGCTGGCCACCCTCGACGAGTCGTCGTACTCCGGCGGCGGCATGGGCGCCGACCACCCGCTGAGCTGGTGCAAGAGCTACAGCGGCGGCCGGTCCTTCTACACCGGCGCGGGGCACACCCAGGCGTCGTACGCGGAGCCGGCGTTCCGCAACCACCTGCTCGGCGGCATCCGGTACGCCTCCGGTCGGAGCAAGGCCGACTGCCGGCCCGAGACCGGCTACACCCCGCTGTTCAACGGCTCGACGGCCGGTTGGTCACAGGCCGGCCCGGGCAGCTTCACCAACTCCGACGCCACCCTGACCTCGGTCGGCGGCATGGGGTTGTTCTGGTACAACGCCAAGCAGTTCACCAACTACTCGCTGAAGCTGGACTGGAAGCTGGCCGGTGACGACAACTCCGGCATCTTCATCGGGTTCCCGCCGTCGAGTGACCCGTGGTCGGCGGTGGACAACGGTTACGAGATCCAGATCGACGCCACCGACGCGGCCGACCGCACCACCGGCGCGGTCTACACCTTCAAGTCCGCCGACATCGCCGCCCGTGACGCGGCGCTGAACGCGCCGGGGGAGTGGAACACGTACGAGTTGCTGGTCGAGGGGGAGCGGCTCCAGATCTTCCTCAACGGCGTGAAGATCAACGACTTCACCAACACCAACCCGGTCCGATCGCTGGCCGGCCACATCGGCATCCAGAACCACGGCACCGGTGACGACGCCTCGTTCCGCAACATCCGGATCAAGGAGTTGGGCACCACGCCGCCGCCGACCGGCAACACCACGATCCAGGCCGAGACGTTCAGCTCGGCCAACGGCGTCTCCGCGTTCACCAAGGCGGGCGCCAACGGCGGGCAGACCATCGGCTACATCGACCCGGGCGACTGGGCCGCCTACAACGGTGTCAACCTGACCGGGGTCACCTCGTTCACGTCCCGGGTGGTCTCCGGCGGCGCGGGCGGCACCATCCAGGTGCGCACCGGTTCGGCCACCGGCCCGGTGCTGGGCTCGGTCGCCGTGCCCAACACCGGCAGTTGGACGACCTTCGCCAACGTCACCACGGCGTTGTCCAACGTTCCGTCCGGTACCCAGAACCTGTACCTCACCTTCACCGGTAACGGCACCGGGCTCTTCGACGTGGACGACTTCACACTGGTCAAGGGGAGCGGCGGCAGCACCGGGGTCGGCCCGATCAAGGGTCTCGCCGGTAAGTGCCTGGACGTGCGCAACGGTGCCACCGCCGACGGCACCCAGATCCAGATCTACACCTGCAACAGCAGCGCGGCGCAGACCTGGACGGTGACGCCGAACTCGACGATCAAGGCGCTCGGCAAGTGCCTGGACGTCAACGGCAGCGGCACCGCCGACGGCACCAAGATCCAGCTCTGGACCTGCAACGGCACCGGCGCGCAGAACTGGGCGGCGCAGTCCGACGGCACCCTGCGCAACCCGTCGTCGGGCAAGTGCCTGGACGTCTCCGGCAACAACTCCGCCGACAGCACCATCGTGCACCTCTGGACGTGCCTCAACGCGGCCAACCAGAAGTGGACGCTCCCCTGACCGACTGATCCCGGAGGGGCTGCGATCCACGTCGTCGGCCCCTCCGCGTCAGCCGGCCTGAGCGCCGACGTGTCCGGCTGGCGTCCCCCGCGGGCCACTCACATCGGCACAAGCGCGACGAGCGGTGTCTCCCACGAGCGTGATGCCTCTGAGTCATCCTGATGACTCAGAGGCATCACCGCCTCGCCCGCCGGCCCGCCATCGCCGGCCCGCCGTGGGCGCGGGGTCGCGGGGGAGGTCGGAGCCCTGGTGTGGGGCTGGTCCCCCGCACCGCTGCCGGGGCATTCGGATGCGGCACACTCCGTGGACGCCGTCGACCGGTTCACAGCTGGCTGCCGTACCTTGACCTGCATGGGGTTGTTCGCGCAGTGGCGTGGAGCGGTGCTGGCGCGAGGCCATCAGCTGCTCGGTGCGCTGGGCCGGGCGGAGGAGCCCGACGACCCGTCCGAGCCGACGCCCAGCCTGAACCGTCTCGACGCGTTGGTGGAGGGCTTCACCGCCGGCCAACCGGTGCGGTGGAGCATGGCCGGGCAACCTCGGCCGCTGCCCGGCCCGGTCGACGTGGTGGCGTACCGGATCATCGAGGAAGCGCTGACCAACGCCTGCCGGCACGCGCCGGGCGCTCCGGTCGGGGTCCGCCTGCGCTACGACGCCGCGGGCATCACCATCGAGATCCGCGACGAGGGCGCCGGGCCCGCCCAGGCAGGCGGCGGCAGCCAGGTCGCCGGGCGAGGTCTGCTCGAGGTATGCAGGCGCGCCGAGCGGCTCGGTGGCACCTTCTCCGCCGGCCCGCGTGCCGGAGGCGGCTTCACCGTACGGGCGGTCCTGCCCGCGCCCGAGGAAATGATCGGATGAACGGTCGACTCCAGGGCTTCCCCGATCGGGCACCTCGGAAATAGGCTGGGGGCGGCGACCGTGCTGGTGGCCGGTGACCCGGTGGGAGGCGCAACCCGCCGGGCCCAGGTGTGTTCCGCACCCACCGGTGACCGCGCGAACGCCGCGTACGTCCGGTCACCCCTCGCCCCGGTCCGCACAGGGAATCCCCATCACAACAGGGGAGAAGGACAATGGCGCGACCCATCACGCTCTTCACCGGCCAGTGGGCCGATCTTCCGTTCGAGGAGGTCTGCCGGCTCGCCTCCGAGTGGGGCTACGACGGTCTGGAGATCGCCTGCTGGGGCGACCACTTCGAGGTCGACAAGGCGCTCGCCGACGACTCGTACGTCGAGCGTAAGAAGGAGACCCTCGCGAAGTACAACCTCCAGGTCTTCACGATCTCCAACCACCTCGTCGGCCAGGCGGTCTGTGACCACCCGATCGACGAGCGGCACCAGGACATCCTGCCCGGCCGCATCTGGGGCGACGGGGAGCCCGAGGGGGTTCGTCAGCGGGCCGCCGAGGAGATCAAGGACACCGCGCGGGCGGCGGCGAAGCTCGGGGTGAAGACCGTTGTCGGCTTCACCGGTTCGTCGATCTGGCACACCCTGGCGATGTTCCCGCCGGTGCCGCCGGCGATGATCGAGCGTGGCTACCAGGACTTCGCCGACCGGTGGAACCCCATCCTCGACGTGTTCGACGAGGTGGGGGTGCGGTTCGCCCACGAGGTGCACCCGAGCGAGATCGCGTACGACTACTGGACGACGAAGCGGACGCTGGAGGCGATCGGCAACCGGCCCGCGTTCGGTCTGAACTGGGACCCGTCGCACTTCGTGTGGCAGGAGCTGGACCCGGTGAACTTCATCTTCGACTTCGCCGACCGGATCTACCACGTGGACTGCAAGGACGCGAAGGTGCGTACCGGGGACGGCCGGCGTGGCCGGCTCGCCTCGCACCTGCCCTGGGCGGACCTGCGCCGCGGGTGGGACTTCGTCTCCACCGGTCACGGCGACGTGCCCTGGGAGGACTGCTTCCGCGCGTTGAACGCGATCGGCTACACCGGCCCGATCTCGGTCGAGTGGGAAGACGCGGGGATGGACCGGCTGGTCGGCGCCCCGGAGGCGTTGCAGTTCGTCCGCCGGCTCGCCTTCGACGCACCGAGCGCCGCCTTCGACGCGGCGTTCAGCAGCAAGGACTGACCGCACCCCGGACCGACCACGGGCCGGTCGCCCTGCGGCGACCGGCCCGTGTACGTGCGTGTGGTCAGAGCGTGCTGGCGTTCGTGCCCGAGCCGGACGGCTTGGTGCGGGGGTTGGTGGACGACGGCGACCCGGAGGTCGTGCCGACCGTGCTGGTGCCCGCCTTGGCGCCCACGGTGGCGGGCGTGCCGGCGAACGCGTCGTCGGCGGCGGTCAACTCCTGCTTGCCGGTGCTGCCGTTGCCGGTGCCCAGCTTCTCGGCCAGTTTGGTCTGGCCGAGCTTGTCCTTGCCCTCGCTGTAGAGCTTGTTGGCCTGGGCCTGCGCGACCCCGGCCGCCTCCTGGACGGTCGGGTGGTCGAGCACCTTGCGGCCCCGGACCACGAGCTCTTCGTACTTCTCCCGGCCGGCACGGGCGCCCAGGACGAATCCCGCAGCCAGCCCGCCAAGAAACATGATCTTTCCGCGCATGGCGGCTCCTTCCGTACCTGACGCGCCGTCATCCTCCCGGCGAGTTGCCCCGTCGGAAGGCGACCTGTTCGCGCCTGCGTCCTCTGTCCGCAGCTAACTACCCATCCTGCTCTCCGCTCAAGCATGCTTGTGCCGGGATGGCGATTTACCCCGATTGTCACGGTGACGGCGGGCAGGGAACCCACTGGACCGCCACCGGGGGATGTCCTGTACTCTTGTCCCGTCGCACGGCGTCGGGGAGATCCGAAGTCGGACGGTGCACGATCCCCTGTAGCTCAATTGGCAGAGCAGCCGGCTGTTAACCGGCAGGTTATTGGTTCGAGTCCAATCGGGGGAGCTTCTCACCCGCCCGTCGGCCACCGGCCGACGGGCGTTTTCGTGTGTGTGACCGGGTTTCACCCACCCTGGACC
This sequence comes from Micromonospora sp. NBRC 107095, assembly GCF_030269705.1. Lineage (NCBI taxonomy): Bacteria > Bacillati > Actinomycetota > Actinomycetes > Micromonosporales > Micromonosporaceae > Micromonospora > Micromonospora sp. NBRC 107095. The sequence continues at coordinate 525,692 of NZ_BSTU01000003.1, read as the reverse complement.
TGCCTGCCCGGCAGGATGGTCGATGTCGACTGAGGCTCCCGCTGCGTCGATTGATGCGTCGATCCTTGGGGTGAGTGCGGATGTCCGGACGAGGCGGCAAGGCCACGCTGATCGCGGTGGCGGTCGTGCTGGCCTGGTTGGTGATCGGCGGCGTGTCCGGCCCGTACGCGGGACGTCTGAGCGAGGTCGCCACCAACGACAACGCCGCCTTCCTGCCCACCGACGCCGAGGCGACCCGCGCCCAGGATCTCGCCGGCGAGTTCGTCGACCGGCAGACCACCCCGGCGCTGGTCGTCTACGAGCGGCCCTCCGGGATCACCGACGCGGACCGGCAACGGGTCAGCGCCGACGCCGCCCGGTTCGCCCAGATCCCCGGCGTGGTCACCCCGCTGCCCCCACCCATCCCGAGCGAGGACGGCCAGGCACTCCAGGTCGTCGTACCGGTGGACGACGCCGAGGGCGAGGAGATCGGCGCGGTCGTCGAGCAACTGCGCGACATCACCGGCGGCGACCGGGACGGTCTCACCGTCGACGTCTCCGGCCCGGCCGGCCTGCTCGCCGACCTGATCGAGGTCTTCTCGGCGATCGACGGCCCACTGCTGCTGGTCACCCTGGTCGTGGTGCTGATCATCCTGCTGGTCGTCTACCGCAGCCCGGTGCTCTGGATCTTCCCGCTGCTCGCCGCCGGCATGTCGTACGCCCTCGCCTCGGTCTTCGTCTACCTGCTCGCCGACGCGGACGTGCTCAAGCTCAACGGGCAGGCCCAGGGCATCCTCACCGTGCTGGTCTTCGGCGCCGGCACCGACTACGCGCTGCTGCTGATCGCCCGCTACCGGGAGGAGCTGCACCGGCACGACCGTCCCTGGCCGGCCATGAAGGCCGCGTGGAAGGGTGCCGCACCGGCCATCATCGCGTCCGGCGGCACCGTCATCGTCAGCCTGCTCTGCCTGCTGCTGTCCAGCCTCAACTCCAACCGGGCGCTCGGCCCGGTCGCCGCCATCGGCATCGCCGCCACCCTGCTGGTGATGCTCACCTTCCTACCCGCGCTGCTGGTGCTCGGCGGGCGGTGGGCGTTCTGGCCCCGACGGCCCGAAGCCGACCAGGCCGACCCACGGGCCGAACACGGCATCTGGAGCCGCATCGCCGGCTTCGTCGCCCGGCACGCCCGGCCGATCTGGCTGAGCACCGCCGTGGTGCTGGCAGTGCTGACGCTCGGCCTCACCCAGCTCGGCGCCACCACCCTCGGCCAGTCCGACCTCTTCACCCAGCGCACCGACTCGGTGGACGGCCAGGAGGTGATCGCCCGGCACTACCCGGCCGGCACCGGCAGCCCAGCCACCATCTTCACCACCGAGCAGACCGCCCGGCAGGTCGCCCAGGTCGCGAAGGACGTGCCCGGCGTCGCCGACGTCCGCCCCCTCACCACCGGCCCGCAGACCGGCCCACCCGAGGCGAACGCCGCCCCGAAGGTCGTCGACGGGCGGGTGCAGTTGGAAGCCACCCTGGCCGACCCACCCGACAGCGACGGCGCCGAACGGACCATCCGCGAGCTGCGGGTCGCCGTACACCAGGTGCCCGGCGCGGACGCGGTCGTCGGCGGCTTCACCGCGATCAACGTGGACACCTCGGACGCCGCGAAGCGCGACCAGAACGTCATCATCCCGGTGGTGCTGGTGGTCATCGCGGTCATCCTGGCCCTGCTGCTGCGCGCGTTGCTCGCCCCGGTGCTGCTGATCGCCACCGTGCTGCTCAGCTTCGCGGCGACCCTGGGCCTCTGCGCGCTGCTGTTCCGCCACGTCTTCGACTTCCCCGGCGTGGACTCGTCGTTCCCGCTGTTCGCGTTCGTCTTCCTGGTCGCGCTCGGCATCGACTACAACATCTTCCTGATGAGCCGGGTCCGCGAGGAGTCGGTGAAGCGCGGCACCCGCGCCGGGGTGCTCTCCGGCCTCGCCGTCACCGGCGGCGTGATCACCTCCGCCGGCATCGTGCTCGCCGCGACCTTCTCCGCCCTCGCCGTCCTGCCGCTTGTGGTGCTCGTCGAGCTGGGTACGGCGGTCGCGATCGGGGTGCTGATCGACACCATCGTCGTCCGCTCGCTGCTGGTGCCCGCGCTCGCGTACGACATCGGGCCGAAGATCTGGTGGCCGGGCCGGTTGTCCCGGGCGAACGGCGAGCGGGAGGCGCGCGACGCTGGTTGAGACGGTCGCGCGCCGCTGTCAGTCCGGCACGCCGGCGCGCTGCCGCACCCCCCGGGGAATCCAGGACGGCGCTCCGCCGTCCAGGTTGCGCTCCTTCTCGACGAACGCCAGGTTGTGGTAGAAGTGCACGCCCCCGATGTCCGGGTCGGTGAAGGCGGGAGTCCGTCCGACGATCTCCTCGTGGTGCAGGCCGTCGACGAGCGTCTTGAGGAACCCGAGGCTCGTCGCCGGGTCGTCGTAGGTTCCGGCCCGACCGCCGAAGGTCGGCCAGTACGACGTCTGCAGGTCCTCCATGACGTACAGGCCGCCGTGGCGCAGGACGGGGAAGAGGGCCGCGAACGAGGCGAGCAGGTGGGCGCTGACGTGGCTGCCGTCGTCGATGACGATGTCCGGCCTGCCCATCACCTCCACCACCCGGGCCAGGTCGGCGGGGGATGACTGGTCGCCCTGCAACACGGTGACCCGCTGGCCGCTGAGGTGCGACTTGTCGACGATGTCGAGCCCGTAGACGAGCGCCCGGGGAAAGTAGCGCCGCCAGACCTCCAGTGACGCCCCGCCGCGGTGCTGGTCGCCGAACCCGCCCACCCCGATCTCCAGGATGGTCAGCGGCTGGTCGCGCAGCGGGCCGAAGTGCTGCTCGTACCGGCGGGGGTAGGTGTGGTGGCCCCACTTGTCGGAGCCGTAGCGGACGCAGAGTTCGGCCAGGCCGACGTCGTACGGCCGGTCCAGCGCGTCCACGACTCGTCGCACCACGTCGTAGGCGGGCAGTGGGCGGTCGAACGCCGACGGGTCCTCCAGGTGCCCCCAGCGGACCACCCGGCTCGCGCTGGACTGCGCACCGCGCGGCCCGAACAGGCTTCTGACCACCTCGGTGAGGTCCTGGGTCAGCGACGCGTCGGGCGTCCCGACGGGCTCACCCGCCCCGTCGGGGAGGTGCGCGACCCCCGCCGACCCGACCTGGAGCCCGTACCGGATCGTCGCGTCGCCGTGCCGCAGCCCCACCTGGACGGCGACGTCGGGACCCGCCGGAACGTCTGCCCGGTGCAGCAGCTCGCCGACCACGGTGGCGGCGACGGCGTCCACCCCGAGGTCGTCGATCACCGCGGTGATGCCGTCGGCGCCGCCTCCGGCCGCGGAGATGAGTCTGCCGATTCCCGCCCGGTCCACAGTCGTCTGCATCGGAAGATCATAAATGTCTGCCGCACTGTTTCGGGGGTACGTGGAAGGCCCCGCCAGACCCGGCGACCGGTGTAGCGCCACTGTCGCGCGGACCGCCGGACAGACCCTGACCAGCCACTTTGGCACATCCCGGCGGGACGCTGCGGCGGCCTCGCCGCCGCTGGGCCAGTGGGTTGTCCAGTTGCGAAAGTTGGAACCCGGGAAATTCCAGGTGTGAACCCCCGTCGATCCGCGCTGACCTGGGGTTTCGCCGGCTTCCCGGCCGTCGCGTTCGGATCGGCCAACCGGTACATCGGACAAAATGCCGCGGCCCGTAGAAACGAATTTAATACGGCCCGACATCGACGCCTTGCCGGGTCCTACCCGGTCGTGATTATCTTCAACCACGCCGCTCGCCGGTACGACAGAAAGACAGTCGGAAGGCAGGCGGAAGACCGGGTCCGGCGCCCTCGCCGGAATATTCAACTGAACGTTGGCTGCGCCTTGGCGTGCCCGTCCGAGAATTGTTGGAGGTGGCGACGGTGGTCACGAAACACGTGATGCCGATCGACTTGGACTCGGTCCCCGAGGTTGACGAAGTGCTGGTGGAGCTGGGTGTCGGCCCGTTCGTACGGGACACCGTCTCTGCTCCGATCGGCCGTAACGACGCCTGGTCGGGAGTCACCGAAAGTGGCCGGGACGTTTTCGTCAAGCGTCTCACCGGGCAGGTCGAGGACACCAAGAACAGAATGCGCAGGCTGCTCGACTTCGAGGCTTACGCCGCGAAAGCCAATTTCGAGAATGTGCACTGGCCGCAATTCATCGGCAGTCACCCCGACCACCGGATCGTCGTTTTCGAACGAATCAACGATGCGGTGAACGGTGCCGCGCTGATGGTCGACGAGACCTTCAGCCTGGCCCACGCGCAGCAGGTCGGCCGGGCGATCGGCCACCTGCACGCGACCCCGCCACCGGAGGGTCTGCGCCTCGACGAGTCGCCACCCGGGTTCCCGCCGGTCACGTTCCTGCAGGGCCTGCCGCTCTCGGTGTTCCTCAAGTCGAGTGCCGGCGAGATCGAGGCCTGGCGGTTGTTGCAGAACGACCCCGAGCTGATCGCCGCGGTGCAGCGCCTGCGCGACGCCGAACGGGACGCTCCCCGCGTTCCCTCGCACTGCGACCTGCGGGTGGACCAGTTCCTGGTCGCCGAGGACGGGTTGTTCCTCACCGACTGGGAGGAGTTCCGACTGGCCGACCCGGCCCGTGACGTCGGCGCGTTCGCCGGGGAGTGGGTCTACCGGTCGGTGCTCGACCTGGTCACCAACCGGGGCGACGAGGCGTTCGTCGACACCGAGTTCACCCACGAGCTGGTCCTGCAACGCGGCGTCGAGAAGATGCGCCGACTGCTGCCGCTGGTGCACGAGTTCTGGCGGGCGTACACGGACGTCCGGCCGGACATCGATGCGGGCCTCGCGGTCCGCGCGACCGCCTTCGCCGGCTGGCACCTGCTGGACCGGCTGGTCGCTGGCGCCCTGTCCTCGTCGCGGCTGTCCGCCATCCAGCGCGCCGCCGCCGGCGTCGGCCGCGCCGCGCTGGTCAACCCCGAGAAGTTCGCCACCACCCTCGGCTTTGGAGGTGCCCGATGACGTTGCAGGCTGAACCACTGGCCGGGGAACTGGCCCCCGCGATCCGGGACGCGGTCCGTCAGATCCGGGGTCTCCCCGGACCGGACCACGGCCGTGATCGGTGGTCGCGAGGTCGTCGCCGACTTCCCCCGCGAGCTTCGCCGGTTGCTCGCCGAATCGATCTACAACGTGCTGCACTCCGGCCAGCCGGACGGCAAGGTGCCGACCCGGTTGCGGGAGGACGCACTCGAGGAACGCCTCACCGCGGCCGTGCCACACCGGCAGATCCAGGTCGGGGCGGTCGTCCGGTCCACCGTCCAGCGCGACGCCGCCGGACGCGGACGGATCCTCGTCGAACGTGAGGGCCTGCGGATCTGGGCGCCGGTCGAAGCGATCACCACGACCGGGTACGCCCCGGGCGAGCCGGTGCGGTTGGCCGTGCCGCCGTGGCGGGCCGCGCTGTCACCGGGCTTCTTCCTTGTCGACGGTTCCCGGCAACGGGACACCTCCCGGGGCGTGCTGCGGGTCTACCTCAACGTCCTCGACGTGGATCACGCGGTCGAGGCCTGGCGCGAGGTGCTCACGTTCCTCGAGGAGCGCCAGGTGCCGTACCGGGCGAAGGTGCTCTCCGCCCGGGAGCTCTATCCCCGACGCGACGCGATCGTGGTCTACCTGGGCAGCGACTGGAAGCACGTCGCCGCCGACCTGGCGGAGCTGGCCCAAGGTCTGCGCGGCACCGGCCCCGAGACGTCGGTGTTCGTCGAGCGGATCGCCCCCGGCGTCGGCACGGCCTGGGAGCCGGTCGACGGCAGGTCCGGCCGGCAGGGGCTGAGCTTCGGCCAGCACCGCGCCACCGTCCTGGCCGCGGCACTGGTGGAGGCCGCCGACGACCTCCAGCGGGTCGACTCGCTGATCGTCTCGCGCTTCCGGGAGGCCGGCATCGACCCGACCAACCCGGCCCGCAACACCACCGTCTGAAACCGACCGACAACACATCGCCAAGACCTGAGCTCGCTTGCTGGGAGGGTCAACAGGGGCGTTCCCAGTTTGGAGCTCAGTGCTTCCCCGAAGGAGAGAGAAGTGAACACGGACATCACCAAGAGCGACAACATCATGGAGCTCGTGTCCAGCTACGAGACCTACCTCGAGGCGGACGACGACCTGGGTGTCTCCGCCGTCGCGGACGCCCCGGCGACCACCTGGTACTGCGCGAGCGCCGCGGTCAGCTTCCTCACCGCCGCCACCTACGAGGCGACCTGCTGACCAGCTCTTCCCCGATCCCGTCCGCGGTCGCGCGGACGTCAGGTAACACCACGCACACAGAGGAGAGGTACATGCAGGAGAAGGCGAACAACATCGAGGAGCTGCTGGCGGGCTACGAGACCTACAGCACCGCCGAGGACATCGACCTCTCGGCCGTCTCGGACGCTCCCGCCACGACTCCCGGCTGCGCCATCGTCAGCGCCGGCGTCAGCTGGATGAGCGGCCAGGTGGTCTCGAAGACCATCGACGACGGCTGCTGAAACGAGTACCAGGTCCGGAGCGGCGGGCCGGAACCCCGCCGGCCCGCCGCTCGGACCCTGTCGACCCCTAGCGAGGTGCACCGCGATGACTGAGATCCCGTCCTTCCAGCAACTGTTGACCATGACCGACCTTCTGGTCCCGGCCGCCGTCCGCGCGGCCGCGACGCTCGGCATCGCGGACCACATCGCGGCCGGCGCCACCACCGCTGCCGAGATCGCCCACCGCGCCGGCAGCGCCCCCGACGTGACCGGGACGCTGCTGCGCTACCTGGTCGAGATCAAGATCCTGGAGAGCGGCCCCGAGGGGGAGTACGCACTGACCCCGCTGGGCGACCCGCTGCGCTCCGACCATCCGCAGAGCGTGCGTCAGGTCCTGCGCAACGACGGCATGATCGGCAGCATCACGCTGAGCCTGCTGCGCCTCGACCACACGGTGCGCACCGGCCGGCCGGGTTACGCCGCCGAGTTCGGCCGGGAGTACTGGGACGCGGTGAACACCGACCCGGCCTTCGTCGCCGAGTGGCGCGAGCAGGGCGAGGCCGCCGACGAGCTCGACAAGCAGGTGCTCCGCTGGGACGCCGGAAAGATCATTTCCGAGTACGACTGGAGCGGCGTCGACAGTTTCATGGATGTCGGCGGTCACCTCGGCAGCCTGACCATGGCCCTGGCCCGGGCCCACCCGCACCTGCACGGCACCCTGCTCGACCTGCGGAACGTGTCGGCGGAGGCCGGTCGACGCTTCGCGCGCAGCGACGTCGCGGACCGGGTGACGGCGGTGCAGGGCAGCTTCTTCGACCCGCTGCCGCCCGGCAAGGACGTGTACCTGCTCTCCGCCATCCTCGCGGACTGGTCCGACGACGAGGCGGTCCTGATCCTGAAGCGCTGCCGGGAGGCGGCCGGGGCCACCGGCCGGGTGCTGGTCGCCGACATCGCCATGCCGGTCTCCGGCCCCGGCTCGGAACTTCAGCTGCGGTCGATGATGCCGGCGCCCACGCGGACGGCCGAGGACATCGAGCGGCTCGGCGCCGAGGCCGGCCTCCAGGTCTCCTGGCGCGGCCCCGCGACGGCGGTCCGGACCCTGATCGAGTTCACCGCCCACTAGCACAGCTGCCGAACGGAGAATCCCATGCGACACCATCCGCCGGAGGCGCGGCAACAAGCGGACCGGCCGCTGCGCATCCTGCGCGACCTGGCCACCGGGCACCCGGGCACGATGCTGCTGATCGGCCTGCTCGCCCTGGCGTCCACCGCCGGCACCCTGGCGCTGCCCTGGGCGGTCGGTCGGCTCATCGCCACGCTGGGCGACGGCGCCGCCGACCGGTGGACGGTCTGGCTGATCGTCTTCGGGCTCGGCGCGGCGCTGGCCAACACGCTCGCCACCTTCCTGCTCTCCCGGCTGGGCCAGCGGATGATCTGCCGGCTGCGGGTCCGCACCATGGGCCACGCGCTGCGTCTGCCGCTCGCCGAGGTACGACGCGAGGGCAGCGGCAACCTGGTCACCCGGATCACCGCTGACACCTCGCGGGTCAAGAAGCTGATCGACGTCGGCCCGATCCAGCTCCCGATCGCCGGGCTCACCGCCATCGGCACGTTGGTGATCATGGGGTTCCTGGACTGGCTTCTGCTGGCCGTGACGGTGGGCGCGTTCGCTGTCGCCGGCGGCCTGATCACCCTGGTGGTCAAACGGCTGCGGCGCAGCTACGTCGCGGTGCAGGAGTCCACCGGCCTGCTGGCCCAGCGGTTCGTCGCGGCCGTCGACGCCGTCAAGGTGATCAAGGCGTACCGGGCCGAGGAGTCGGTGAGCGCGGACCTGGCCACCCACGCCGAGGCCGTCGCCCGCCGCGAGATCGACGCCGCCCGGATGGAGGCCCTGATGACCCCGGTGGTCAACCTGGGCCAGCAGATCGCACTGGTCGCGGTGATCACCGGGGGCGGCGCGCGGTTGGTCGCCGGCACCCTGTCGCTGGCCGACTTCGTGGCGTTCCTGCTCTACCTGCTCCAGCTCACCGGCCCGTTCATGATGATCGCGGCAGGTGTCACGGCACTGAAGATGGGCACCGTCGCCCGGGAACGCTTCACCGGCCTCTTCGAGAAGCCCCAGGAGTCCGGCGGCGAGACCGCGCAGCCGGTCGCCGCCCCGGCCGGTCCGGTTCCGGCGGTGCAGTTCGACCACGTCGACTTCAGCTACGGCAGCACGCCGGTCCTGCGGGACGTCTCCTTCGAGGTGCCGGCCCGAGGGCTGACCGCCATCGTCGGCCTCTCCGGAGCGGGGAAGACCACAGCGGTGGAGCTGATCCAGCGCTTCGCCGACGTCACAGCGGGCAGCATCCGTGTGCAGGGCCGGGACACCCGCAACTGGCCACTCGCCGACCTGCGCGCCCAGGTGGCCTACGTGGACCAGGCGGCCAGCTCGGTGCAGGACACCGTGCGCCGCAACCTCACCCTGGGCCGGGGCGACGCGGCCTTCTCCGACGGGGAGCTGTACGCGGTGCTGCACCGCGTCGGCCTGGCCGACGAGATCCGCCGCAAGCCGCAGGGCCTGGACACCGTCCTGGCCGGCGACGTGGATCTCTCCGGCGGTCAGCGTCAGCGGCTCGCCATCGCCCGGGCCATGCTGACCGACGCCCCACTGGTGCTCCTCGACGAACCGTCGTCGCACCTGGACAGCATCAACGAGCAGAAGCTCCGTGACCTGGTCGACGACCTGGCCGCCACCCGCGCCGTGCTGGTGGTGGCGCACCGGATCTCCACGATCCAGCACGCCGACCACGTGGTCATCCTCCAGGCGGGCGAGGTCGTCGGTCAGGGACCGCACGACGAGCTTCTGCGCAACTGCTCGAACTACACCGATCTGGTCCGTGGCCAGATGCTGGTCGGAACAGGAGCCCTGGCATGACGCACTACTCGATCATGATGCCGTTCGCGCCGCGCCGCCCCGAGCAACTGCTGCCGTTCGCCGCGCTCACCCAGTGGAGCGAGGCATCCTGCCTCTGGCAGGGGCAGGGCAACGTCGGCGACACCCACGTCAGCTTCTCGTACGCCGCGGCAAGCGGTTTCCGGGTCCCGGTGGGCACCTCGGTCAACCTCATGCCGTTCCTGCACCCGTACGACGCCGCGCTGCGCGCCCAGACCCTGGCGGTGGCCACCGGACACCGCGTGGTGGCCGGCTTCGGCCCCGGTGGCGCGTCGTTGCAGCGCGGCACGCTCGGTGCCCCGTACCGCAGCCAGCTCGGCGCGGTCCGCGAGTACGTGACGATCGTCCGCTCCCTGTTGGAGACCGGCAGGGTCAACCACCAGGGCGAGTTCTTCTCCTGCGGCATGGAGCTGGGCACGTTCCCCCGCCCGGCCATCGAGATCGGGCTGGGCGTGCTGCGGCCCCGGATGGCGGAGCTGGCGGGTGAGGTCGCGGACGTGGCGATCACCTGGCTGACGCCGGCCTCGTACCTGCGGGACACCGTGGTGCCCGCGCTGCGCCGGGGTGCGGAGCGGGCCGGGCGGCCGATGCCGCGCGTGGTCGCGATCGTGCCGATGGCGCTGCGCACGCCCGACCGCGACCCGGTCGACCTCGCCCTGAACAGCAACTCCGGGCACATGCGCCTGCCGCACTACATCGACATGCTGAGCCGCTCGGGCATCGACGTGGACATGGCCGACGACCCGCGGGCCAGCGGTCGGGCCCTCGTCGAGGGTGGCGCCTTCCTCTACGGCGACCAGGAGGAGCTGACGCAGGGCATCAAGGAGTTCAGTGCCGCGGGCGCCGACGAGGTGGCGTTCAACCTGGCCGGCGTCTGCGTGACCTACGGGGCCAAGACCACGCTGCGCGAGCTGGAGACCATCCTCGGGAACGTGGCGCGATGAGTGCCGGGCCACCGCTGGAGTTCCTGGAGACACCGGAGCTGGAGCTGAGCCGGCTGCTGCTGGTGGTCACCGGCTCGGCCGCGGCCAGCAACGTGCCGACCTGGCTGAACTGGCTCCGGGAGACCTACCCCCGGTTGGACGTGGCAGTGGTCGCCACCCCCAGCGCCCTGCGGTTCGTGACCCGACAGGCGCTGAGCCTGCGAACCGACCACGAGGTGCTCGTCGACACCTGGGAGGACTGCGAGCGGGCCCGGCACGTCGAGCACGTCGAGTGGGCGGACGCCATGCTGGTCTACCCGGCGACGTTCCACTTCGTCGCCCGGCTCGCCCTCGGGCTCGCCGACAGCCCGGCGCTGCTGGCGATGCAGTGCACCTCCGCGCCGGTCGGCCTGTCACCCGCGCTGCCGCCCGGTGGCCTGGACAGCCCGGCGTTCCAGCGGCACTGGGCGACGCTGGCCGAGCGGCGCAACGTGGCCCTGATCCCGCCGTTTCCCGCACGCAGCCTCACCACCGGCCGCGACGACGGCTGGGTGAGTCCGCCACTGCCGGAGGCGCTGCGCAGGCTGGAGGCCCGTCGTCGCGAGCTGGCCGAGGTGGACGTGCCGGTCCTGACCGGGGGAGCGACCCGATGACCACCGCCACACTGACCGCGCCGGACGGCCGGGACTTCGGCACCGGTCTGCTGGTCACCGCCGTACGCCCCGAACCCGCCGGTGGGTACCGGTGGCGGCGCGCCCCCGGGCCGCTGGCGCCCGCGCCGTTCGTGCCGGCCGGCACCGTACCGCGCCGGCTCGGCACCGCCCGACCGGCCGCGACACCGGTGCACTGGGTCGTGGGTGAGCCCGACGGCGACGCCCGCACCTACCGGGTACGGGGCGCGACCTCGGTGGCCGCCGTCCTGTTGGGCAACGGTCCCGAGCCGGCGCTGGAGTCGCTGTTGCACGGGCTCGGCCAGGCGCTGCGCGAGCTGCACGCGCAACCGCTCCCGCCGGGTGTCGCGGCGGGGGGAGCGCCGCGCGGGCTGATCCGGTTCACCCGCTGGCTCGACGGGCGCTCGCCGCACCCGCGCGGCGCGTACGCCGAATCCCTGTTGCGCTCCCGGCTCGGCGGCGCGGCCCTGGCCCGGGTGCGGGAGCACACCGCCCAGCTCGCCGCCGACGACGAGCGCGTCCTGTGCCACGGTGCGCCCGGTCTGGGCTCGCTCATTCCGGCGGAGGGGGAGCTGGAGTGCGCCGACGCCCTCATCGGCGAGGACGTGTGCGCCGCGCCCTGGTACTACGACCTCGGCTGGGTCCTCGGTGAGCTGGTCGAGTTGCAGTGGTACCTCGGCGGCGACCGGCCGGCGTGGCAACTGTTGATCAACGCGTTGCTCGACGGTTACGCCCGCGAACTCGACGACCGGTGGCGCGAGACCGTCGCGTTCCGGGTGCTGCTGCACGTGCACGACTACATCAGCTACGTCGGCTGGGAGCCGAAGGTCTTCGACAAATACACCGGGTTCGCCCGGCACCTGCTGTCCTCCTGAGGAAAACCCATGACTGTCCCGGCTGGGTCACGGCCCGCTCATCCGCTGCACCGGCGCACGCTGCCGAACGGCCTGCGCGTGGTGCTCCTGCCCGACTGGCCGACCCCCCGGTGCGCGGTGAGCGTCCACTACGGCACCGGCTTCCGGGCCGAGTCGCCGGGTAGCGAGGGGATCGCCCACCTCGTCGAGCACCTGATGTTCCGGGGCAGCGAGAGCCTGCCGGGTGGGCGGTTCTACGACGACCTGCACCCGCTCGGCGGTACGGCCAACGGCACCACGCACGCCGACTACACCGACTACTTCCAGGTGGTGCCGGCCGCGGCGCTGGAACAGGCGCTGTTCCGGGAGGCGGACCGGATGCGCGCGCCGCGGTTCACCGACGCCGAGCTGGCCAGCCAACTCGTCGAGGTGGGCCGCGAGATCGAGAGCATGCGGGACAGTCGGCTGTACGGCAAGCTGCCGTGGCCGGGCCTGCCCGAGGTGATGTTCCGGTCGTTCGCCAACGCCCACGACGGGTACGGCGACGTGGCCAGGCTGCGGACGTTGACGGTGGACGACTGCGCCGCCTTCTTCGACGCGCACTACGTACCCGCCAACGCGGTTCTCACGATCGTGACCCCGCACCCGGCGGCGGCGGTGTGGCCGTTGGTGGAGCGGCACTTCGCGGGCGTGCCCGCCCGGCCGGCGGACCCGCCGCCGTGGATCGCCGAGCCACCGCCGGATTTCGACCGTCAGGTCCGTCAGCGGGTCCCCGACGCGGTGCGGACCGCGCTGGCACTCGGCTACCGACTGCCTGATCCCCAGCGGGAGTTGCCGGACTACCTGGCGTGCATGGTGCTGGGCTGGATGACCACCCGGTGGCGGCCGCCGCGGGCCGGCGTACGCGCCAGCGCCGGCTGCGGCTTCTTCGGGCCGCTGGACGCGCTGGCACCGGATGCCTTCGTGGTGACCGCCGTGCTGCCGGACGACGTGACGCCGGACGGCTTCGTCGGCGACCTGGCGGCCGAGTGGTCAGGCCTCGGCGATCCGGCGCGGGCCGGGGCCGGTGTGCGACGGGCGGTTGCCGAACTGGCCGGGCAGCACCGCCGCCGGCATGCCCGGCTGGAGGAGCGCTGCCGCGCGATGGGCCGCTTCGAGCTGCTGTTCGGCCGGGCGGAACTGGTCGACGACCTGCCCCGCCTGATCGCGGACACCCCGGCTGAGCGGGTGTCCCGGGCCGCCGCGGCGCTGGCCGCCGCGCCGAGCGCGCTGCTCGTCGCCGGCCCGCACGGGGAGGACCGGCCCACCCGGCGGCCGGACTCCGCAGCGGGCGACGCGCTGGACCGGCGTCCGGGCCGGGCCCGACGCACCGCCGCCGAACTCGGTTCCAGCCCTGGCGGACCCCGCCAGATGCCCGAGCTGGGCGCACCCGTCCCGCCCACGCTGGCCGGGGCGCGGGAGATCAGCCTCGGCAACGGTCTGCGGGTCATCGCGATCCCCGATCGCCGGGCCGAACTGGTGGAGCTGCGGCTGCGGCTACCCCTCGGGCCGGACGGCTGGCGTGATCCGCGGCGGGCCGCCGAGCTGCTGCGGGTCCTCGGCGCGCACACCGACGCGGGCCGGCGGGTCGCCGGCATCGGCGGTGAGTTGCAGCTGACGCAGGACGGCCAGTGGGCCGACGTGTCTGCCTGGGCACCGGTAGCGCAGTTGCCGGCGTTGCTGCGCGTGGTGGCCGACGTGCTGGTTCCCGGGCCGCTGCCCGAGTGGCGACCGCTACCGCCGGCCCGGCCGGCACCGGTCGCCCCGCAGCAGCGGATGGACGAGGCGCTGCGCCGGCACTGGGCCGGTCAGACCGGGCAGGCACCGGCCGCCCCGACCGCGCTGCACCGGCGGGTGTTCCGTCCGCAGCACGCCACGCTGGTCGTCGTCGGCGCCGCCGACGCCGAGGCGCTCCTCGCCCCGGTGGCCGACGTCCTGGGCGGCTGGCCTGCCGGGCCCGCTGCCCGACCGGCACCGGACGATCCCGGACCGCAGCTGCTGCTCCTGCGTGAGGCGGCCGGCGACACCGTCCACCTCACGCTCTCCGGGCGGGAGCCCGAGGTCGGGTCGGCGGAGCCCGCCCGGTATCTGACCACCGCCCTTCTGGGCGGGCACACCACCGCGAGGCTGGCCGAGCGGTGTCGTCGCCTGGGTCACGCCGATGTCATGGTGGCGCGCCGCGACGTGCTGGCCGGGTACCGGCGGGCGTCCGTGCGGCTGGCAGTGCCGCGGGACCGGATCGGCGAGGCGGTGGCGGGGGTCCGTGCGGAGGTTGCCGCGCTGATCGCCGAGCCGCCGTCGCAGGAGGAGTTGGCGGCCGTGCGCCGGTACTGCTCGGCGCAGTTGCTGTCGGCCTTCGACTCACCGGCGGGGTTGGCGGACGCGCTGCGGCACACCACGGCCTCGGGGCGCGGACTGGACTGGGTGGTGCGACGGCCCGACCTGCTGCGTACGCCTCGACCCGTGGACGTGTCCGCCGCCGCCCGGGACCTCTTCGGCGCGCTGAGCCACACCGTCGTGCTGGGTGATCCGCCGGCCGACTTCTCGACGGATCGACTTGCCGCTGTGGAAAGTCGAGCCTAGACTTTCCATTATGGAAACAGGAGGAATCATGAACCGGATAGGCCCGCAGGAAGCTCGCCAGGCACTGGTCCAGGTCGCCGGTGGCCGCGAGATCATCGCCGACCGGGCCGTCGCGCCCTGGTGGTACCACCTGGGTATCGGCCTGTCACTGCTGTGGGCGTTCGCGGCAGTCTCCATCGGCTGGGCGTGGATCCCGTACGGCGTGATCATCGGTCTGCTGGTCGGGCCGCTGCTGTTCAACCTCGCGGCCAACCACGTCACCGGCATCTCACTGGACCGCTACCACGCGACCCCCGGCGCCCGCCGGATCAGCGTCCGCGCCGGTGCGGCGCTGCCCGTGCTGATCGTGCTCGGGCTCGCCCTCGAATGGGGTGCCGACCTGCGCGGCAGCATGGCGGCCTGCGGTGTCGTCATGCTCGTCATCACGATCGTCGCCGGCCGTCGCATCGACGCGGCGCTCGTACGCGACCTGGGTCGGCGGGCATGAGGTCCGGCTTCGACGAGGTCATTCACCCGCTCAACCGACTGCAGATCTGCGCCATGCTCAGCCGGGTCGAGTCACTGTCGTTCTCGACCATCCGCGACGCCCTGGCGGTCAGCGACTCGGTGCTCAGCAAGCAGCTCAAAGTGTTGCAGGAAGCCGGTTACGTGACAGTGCGCAAGGAGTCATTCAATTCTCGAATCCACGCTTGGGTCGCGCTCACACCGCTCGGTAGAACTGTCTTCACCGCGCACATGGCCGAGCTTCGCCGAGTCGCCGACAGCGTGGTGACCGACGACCGCCCCCGTCCGTAGCGACCTGATCGTTCGCACCGGCGGCGGCCAACCTGGAAGAGGGGGAAACAACAGTGACGCCGACCCACTCGCCGCCCGGGGCCCACATCGCCTTCATGTCCGTGCCGCTGCACGGGCACGTGAACCCCATGCTCGGCGTGGTGGCGGAGCTCGTCGGCCGGGGGCACCGCGTCACCTTCGCCACCGCACCCGCCTTCGGTGCGCTGGTCGAGGAGGCGGGCGCCACCCTGGTGCCGTACACCTCGACGTTCCCGTCGCCCGACGCCCCCGGGCGCGGATGGCTCGCCACCGACGACGACGGCCGGCAGGCCGCCACGGTCTTCGCCCGCGAACGCGACGTCGCGCTGCCGCAGGTCGCGGCGGCGTACCAGGGCGACCGCCCGGACCTGATCGTGTACGACACGGTCACCGCCCACGCCCCGCTGCTGGCAAGGCACTGGCGGGTGCCGGAGGTGCAGTTCTCACCGACCCACGTCTTCTACTCCGGCAGCGAGGAGCAGATCGGCGCCCCGGTGCGGGTCGCCCCCGACGTCAAGCCGTGCGTGGTGGCGATGCCGCGATCGTTGCAGGTCAACGCCGCGCAGGTGGACGACGCGTACGTCTTCGTCGGCCCCGTGCCGTGGCGTCGACGCACCGACGGTGACTGGACCGCCCCGCCGGGCCGCCCGGTGGCCCTGGTCTCGCTCGGCACCACGTACAACACCCGGCCCGGTGTCTTCGCCGACTGCGCGGCGGCGCTGGCCGGCGACGGCTGGCACGTGGTGATCGCCACCGGCACCACAGTCGATCCGGCCGCGCTGGGCGACCTGCCGGCCGGCGTCGAGGTGCACCGCTGGGTGCCGCAGGTACGGGTGCTGGAACAGGCCGGCGTCTTCGTGACCGCCGGCGGCACCGGAAGCGTCCTCGAAGGGCTCACCCAGGGCGTGCCGCTGGTGGTGGTCCCGCAGGGCGTCGAGCAGTTCGTGACCGCCGCCCGCGTCGAGGCCCTGGGCGTCGGCCGGGTCGTCCCGCCCCGGGCCTTCGACGCAGAAGCCGTGCGCGACGCGGTGCGGGCCGTCACGACCAGCCCCGAGACCCGGGTACGGCTCGACGACCTGCGGGCCGAGATCGCCGCCGCCGGTGGTGCCCGCGCCGCCGCCGACCACATCGAACTGCACCTGCCCCTGGCCGGGGCGACCCCTGTCGAGAAAGGACGCGCGGCATGACGACCACAGCCACCGCACCGGACCCGGTCCGGACCGCCCCCGCGGAGCCGCCGCCCGTGGTGCGGGTGCGCGGGCTGCGGATGAGCTACGGCACCCAGCAGGTGCTGCGGGGCATCGACTTCACCATCACCCGCGGCCAGATCGTCGCCCTGCTCGGGCCCAACGGCGCCGGCAAGAGCACCACCATCGAGATCCTGGAGGGCTTCCGGCTCCGGTCCGCCGGTGAGGTCAGCGTGCTCGGCGTCGACCCCGCTCGTGGCGACGAGGCGTGGCGGGCCCGGCTCGGCATCGTCCTGCAGTCCTGGCGTGACCACGGCAAGTGGCGGGTCCGGGAGCTGCTGTCCCACTTCGGCTCCTTCTACCGGCCGTACGCGACTGACGGCGTGACGCGGCCGTGGGATGTCGACGAGCTGCTGGCCGCCGTCGGGCTGACCGAGCAGGCCGACAAGCCGATCGCCGCGCTCTCCGGTGGGCAGCGCCGCCGCCTCGACATCGCCGTCGGCATCGTCGGCCGGCCCGAGGTTCTCTTCCTGGACGAGCCCACCGTCGGCTTCGACCCACAGGCTCGGCAGGAGTTCCACGAGTTGCTCCGAACCCTGGCCGACGCCCGGATGACGATCCTGCTGACCACCCACGACCTGCACGAGGCCGAGAAGCTGGCCGACCAGGTGCTGATCCTGGCCGGCGGTCGGATCGCCGCCCGGGGGACCGTCGCCGAGCTGGCCCGCGAGTTCGGCGGGGAGGCCGAGGTGACCTGGACCAGCGGCGGCCGGGCGCACCGCGCCCGTACCGCCGATGTCTCCGCCTTCGTGCGCCAGCTGATCCAGGATGGCGCGGAGGTCGACGACCTGCAGGTGCACCGGGCCGGTCTGGAGGAGATCTACCTGTCCATGGTGGCGGGCGAGGAGGCGAAGCGATGAACGTGACGGGCAACGCCGTACGGCAGGGCCTGGGTCGTGGCGGCACCGAGCTGCGCCAGGTGCTCAGCAACGGCCAGGATCTCGGCAGCAACCTGGTGTGGCTGATCGGCCTGCTGGCACCGATCTACTTCCTGCGCGACAACATGCTCGCCGGCACCGACGTGTCGGTGGCGGCCTTCGTCCTGCCCAGCCTGCTCAGCATGTGCATCGGCTTCAACGGCCTGCTCAACCTGGCGCAGCAGCTCGTCGTCGAACGCGAGGACGGCACGCTGCTGCGACTCAAGGCGCTGCCGCACGGGATGGTGTCGTACCTGATCGGCAAGGTGCTGCTGGTCGCCGGCATGGTCCTGGTCGCCTGGGTCGCGGTGCTCGGCACCGGCGCGCTGCTCGTCGACGGTCTGCACCTCGGCGAGGCCGGGCGGTGGCTCACCCTGCTCTGGCTGCTGCCGCTGGGCCTGCTGGCGATGCTGCCCCTCGGCGCGGTCTTCGGCTCGCTGATCGAGAGCCCGCGCAGCATCGGTCTGATCATGCTGCCGGTCTTCGCCCTCGCCACCATCTCCGGCATCTTCCACCCGATCGCCGGTTTCCCCACCTGGATGCAGGTCGTCGCGCAGGTGTTCCCCCTGTACTGGCTGGGGTTGGCGGCCCGGTCCGCGCTGCTGCCGGAGAGCGCCCTGGCCGCCGAGATCGGCGAGTCATGGCGGCACTGGGAGACCGTGGCGGTGCTCGGCGGCTGGGCGGTGCTGGGCATGCTGGCCGCGCCGGTGGTGCTGCGCCTGATGGCCCGCCGCGAGTCCGGTTCCACGATGGCCGCCCGCCGCGACCGCGCCCTGAGCCGCCGCGCCGCCTGACCCCGATCCACCCGTAGCTGTTCGACGTTCATCCGATCCCACCGAGGAGAGTGCTCATGTCCCGACTGGCCGAAGACCTTGTCCTGCTGCTGCTCGACGACGAGAGCGGGCGCAGCACCGTCGACCTCGGCCGCCGGTACCGGGCGGTCGGCAGTGCCGTGCTGCTCGACCTGGTGCGGGCCGGTCGCATCTCGATCCCCGCGTCGGGCGACGCCCGGGAGGCCCGGGTGGTGGTCTCCGACGGCACCCCGACCGGCGACGCCGCCCTGGACACCGCGCTGGCGAAGCTGGGGGAGAAGCCGATCAAGGTCGGCTGGGCCGCCGAGAACCTCGGGCACGACTGCTGGAAGCCGCTGCTCGAGCTGCTCACCGCCGACGGCGCGATCCGGGTCGAGGAGAATCGCGTGCTCGGCCTGGTGAAGACCCGGAGCTTCCCGACCGCTGACGGTTCGCGGGAGCGGGAGATCCGGGCCGGGATCGACGCGGCTCTCAACGGCGCGCGGCCCGACGAGGAGACCGCCGTGTTGATCACGATCCTGCACGGCATCGGCGCGGTCCCCGGTGCCCGGGACGAGGCGACCCGGCAGCGGGCCGCCGAGATCGCCCGGACCGCCTGGGCGTCCGGCCCGCTGCGGGACGCCTTCCACGGGCTGGACACGGCACAGCTCCTGATCCTCTTCGCCGCGAGCTGACCGCCGTGTCACCCGCCCCCGACCTGGTCCTCGTCGTCGACCACCAGCTGCCGACCCCGGACCGCGACTCCGGTTCGTTGCGCCTGCAACGCGTCATCGACGAGTTGCTCGCCCTCGGGCGTCAGGTGCTGTTCTTTCCGCAGAACGGGACGGCCGAGCGGCAGTACGCCGACCGGTTGCGGGCGGCCGGCGTCGGCGTCATCACCGATCGGAGGCAGCAGGCCCGGTTCCTCGCCGACCAGGGGCACCGGATCGGCCTGGCGCTGCTCTGCCGCCCCGAGCCGGCGGTGCAGATGCTGGCGCGGGTGCGCGACGCCGCGCCGGGCTGCCTCGTCGCGTACGACACGGTCGATGTGCACTTTCGTCGACTCGACCGGCAGGCGGCGCTGGCCGCCGCGCAGGGCAGCCCGGACCGGTACGCGCTGCGGGCCCGAGCCGACAGCATGCGGACGGTGGAGTTGCTGCTGACCCGTGAATGCGACGTGACGCTGGTGGTCTCCGACGAGGAGCGCCACCTGCTGCAGGAGTTGGTGCCCGACGCGTGGGTCGAGGTGCTGTCGAACATCCACCGGCCGGCGCGGACCACTGTGCGGCGGGCGCCGACGCCGAGTGTGCTCTTCGTCGGCAACTATCTGCACGAGCCGAACGTCGACGCGGCCCGCTGGCTGTGTACCGAGATCATGCCGCTGGTCTGGGCCGAGCTGCCGGAGGTGACGGTGGATCTGGTCGGTGACGCGGCGCCGCCGACGGTCAGGGCCATGGCCGGCGACCGGGTCACCGTGCACGGCTGGGTGCCCGATCTGGCACCGATGTACCGGCAGGCCCGGGTGGCGGTCGCGCCGCTGCGCTACGGCGCCGGCGTGAAGGGCAAGGTGGGCGAGGCGATCGAGTACGGCGTACCGGTGGTGGGCACGCCGATCGCCTTCGAGGGCATGGGCCTGGTGGCAGGCGTCGACGTCCTGGGCGGGGAGACCGCTGCGGAGCTGGCCGGCCAGTTGGTCCGGTTGCTCCGGGACGACGAGCTGGCCGGACGCCTCGTCGCGACGGCCGGAGCGGGGCTGTCGGCCCGGTTCGACGCCCAAGTGGCCCGGGGGGTGCTGGACCGGTTGCTGAACCGCTCACCTGCCGGTGCCGCACCACACCAGGTGCCGGTGCCCGGTGCCGATTCGAAATCTTCAATAGCGACTTGTCGGACTGCGTCGGTTTCGGTGGGATAGAGGGGAGCAGGCGCGACCCACCCGGAGGTGTCCAGTCGGACCCCGTCGGGCAGGTAGCCGGGGCCAGTCATATGCCGGAGTCATCACCTCCGGGCCGTGCCGGGTCCCGGCCCCCGCGAGCACCTTCCCCCGGGGTTGCTCGCGGGGGCGTTCACCGCCCCCGCTCCCGTACCCCGGTATGGTCCCGGCAGAATTCAGCGCGGGCCATTCGGCGGAGGCGATGCGTCGGCGTGCTCGGCGTATTCTGCTCCCTGGTCCAGCGTCGGACCGCGTCGTATTGGATTACGGAAAGGCACACGAGGTAGTCGCATGGCCACGCAGATTGCTCAGCCCGACTTCGGGCGACGGCTGCGACGCCTCCGCACCGAACGCGGAATGTCCCAACGGGACCTTGCCGTGGGTGCGGTCAACCAGTCCTACATCTCGCTGCTCGAGTCCGGCACCCGGGTGCCGACCCTGGAGGTCGTCGCCCACCTGGTCGGTGTCCTCGGCGTACCGATGGCGGCCCTGATCGACGACGCCGCCCTGGATCCCGCGCCCGCGCCGTCGTCGGGGCCGCGACCGTCCGACGACGGTGCGCGACCGCCGGTGGAGGCCGCCCGGCTCGCCCAGGAACTGGTCACCAACAGCGCCATCGAGCAGGGCGATCTGGTCCGCGCCGAGCAGGGGCTGACCAGCGCCTACCGTGCCGCCCGGGACGCCGGTGAGGCGGCGTCGACGCTGAGTCACGGCTTGGCCCTGGAGCGAATCCTGGAGCAGCGCAACGACCGGGTCGCCCGACACGCGCTGCTTGAGGAACTCGTCGAGGTCGCCGAGAAGACCGGCGTCCCGGAGGCGCTCGTGCGCGCCCGCATCGCGCTGATCGGGGCGGCCCGTGACGTGGGCCGCCTCGACGAGGCCTTCACCCACATCGAGCTCGCCGAGCAGGAGATCACCAGCACCGCGTTCGTCCGTGGCAGCGAGCACATCCGTCTGTACGCGGTGCACATCTCGGTGCTGAGCGACGCCGGCGGCGGGGCCGAGGTGATCCGGATCGTCGAGCGGATGATGGCGATGGCGCTGGAGCTGGACAGCCCCGCCATCACCGGGCGCGCACACTGGGTGGCGAGTATCGCGATGGCCCGGATGGGCGAGGTCGAGCGGTCGCTGGAGCACCTGCGATCGGCACGGGAGATGCTGGCGAACCCCACCACCTCGCTGCGGGACTGGGCGCGGTTCGCCGCCGCAGCGGTGTCCGCGCTGATGGACGCCGAAGCCGACCTGTCGGAGATCACCGCGCACATGGTCGCCGCCCGCGCCGCCATGTCCGCCGCCGATCTCGCCACCTCACCGTCCGCCGCGGCCAGCCTGGAGGTCCGGTACGCGGTGGCCGTCGGCGAACCGGAGCGGGCGCTGGAGATCGCCAGCACGGTCGACGAGGCCGACCTGTCGGCCATCGAGCGGGTGCGTTTCGTCCTGGCGGTCGGCCGTGCCCAGCGCCGCTGCGGGCGATCCGAGGAGGCCGCCGGCTCGTTGCGCCGGGCGGCTCAGCTCGCCGAGGCTGCTTCGGCGTACCGGCGGGCGGTCCAGATCTGGCGTGAGGTGGATGAGGCTCCGTCGTCCTGAGCCGGGTCCGTGAAGAAGCGGTGGGTCCGCGAAGATGCTCTGGGTCCGCGAACAAGGGGCGGGTACATGGTCCCGCGAACAAGGGGCGGGTACATGGAGAAGCCCTCCGGCACCGTCAGGTGATGGAGGGCGCGAAGCCGGCCGCGGCTCCCTCGCTGCCGCGGCCGGCTGATCGAGCGTCGTCGTTCACCAGGGCCAGTCGGCCGACGCCGGGGCCGCGAACTCCGGCGCGTCGGCGACCGCGACGACGCCGGTCTGAGACGTGTCGGTAGCGGTCTCGTCGGTGGCCTCCGAGCCGGCGAGCGCGATCGCGGCGAACGCGATCGCCGGCATCACCAGGCGGCGAACGAGGCGGCTGTCGTCAGTGGCGGCGGCTGCGGTGTGCTTCGTCATGCCTCTATGTCTAGTGGCTCGCGTCGCGCCGGTGGAGTCTGGTTCGAATTTTTTGGAGCCAGACTGATCGGGGGTGGCGTCGGGCTGCCGGCTGCCCTTAAAATCGCGCGCCGCCCCGCCGGCGGCTGGCGGCTCTTTCAAGAGTTCGATATGGCGTTGCCCGCCCCGTCACCCGATGGCTGAGATTGCTTCGGCGAGAGCACGGCAATGTGATCGGTAACCTGCCGCATCATTTCCGCCGCGCCGCTTCCCGAACCATCGATCGGTATTCGGAGGCAATTCATGTCCCTGTCAGGAAAAGTCCGCCGGGTGGTCACCGCGACCGTACTGATGACTGCCGCCGCGGTCTCCGTCGCCGCGCCCGCGCTCGCCCGCCCGGCCGCCACCTCGTCCGTGCTGCCCCTGGCGTGGGAGGCGAGCTATGACGGCGCCACGGCGAGCGGCACCCAGACCGTCCAGCAGGACCCGCTGGGCGTCGGCCAGAAGCGTACGGTCAAGGGCATCATCACGACCGGCGCCGCCACCGGCTGCTTCCACGTCCAGATCCAGCACGCCGGTACGACCTGGGAGTCGCCGGTGACCTGCGCAGGCAAGAGCCCGCAGTCGTTCGTCACGACCTTCCAGACCTTCCTGGTCGGTCGGCCCTCCGCCACCGCCCGGCTGTGCGCGGGCACCGCGTGCGGCGCTTCGACGACGCTCTGGTGACCACTGTCGGGCGGGTCGCCAGGGCCTGCTGGTGAGGTCGGGTGCGGGCGGCACCGGCGAGCGGTGATGACAAGGACCTCCGGTCGAGGTGGGACTGCCACCTGCGACGGAGGTCCTTGTCGTCGTGCGGACGTTCGACCGCCAACGGCGGCTCTCGATCCACTCAGTCATCGAGTATGACTGAGTCTCCTGTAGCGCATGACTCCGATGGAGTCACCACACGTTCGCTGTGTACTTCCTGAAAGCCGCTCTGACCGGGCACGATGCGGCTGGGACTTCCGCCGGACGGTATTGACCGGCATGACGAAAGTCATTACTCTGATGACTGCCTGGTGATGACAAGCCAGGTGGAGCCGGTCGATATTCGGGGGTATCAGGTGAACGAGCGCGAACTACAGGCCTTCGTCGCGGTAGCCGAGCACGGACGGATGGACATGGCTGCCCGGGCCCTGGGCTACTCGCAGCCCGCAGTGAGTTACCAGATCAAGTGCCTGGAGATGACCCTCGGCACGAAGCTGTTCGTCCGTACCTCCGCCGGCGTCACGCTGACCCGCTCCGGCGCGTTGATGCTGCCGTCCGTCCAGGCCGTCCTCACGCTCATGCGCGGCATCAAGGCCACGACAGCCGATCTGGCGCTCGCCGGTTGACGTTCCTTCCGAACCCCGGGGCCTCGGTACCGCCGAGAACCCGGGGTTCGTTCGCGTCCGGGTACTCCTCGCGCCCGTGACAACCACCGAGGTCGCGCGGCTGATCGGCTTAGGATGAGGGCATGGGCGCTGAGGTCGACGTCGTCATCATCGGCGGCGGCCTGGCCGGCCTCGCCGCCGCCCGCCGACTGCACCGCGCCGGCGTGCCCTGGCGACTGGTGGAGGCCAGCGGCCGACTCGGCGGCCGAGTCGCCACCGAAGTGATCGACGGTCACCTCATCGACCGGGGTTTCCAGGTGCTCAACACCGCCTACCCCCGGCTCGGCACGCTGCTCGACACCGACCAGCTCAACCTCGGCTACTTCACCTCCGGTGTGCTGGTCCGCAAGGGCGACAACCTGCGGCGGCTGGTCAACCCGGTGCGCGAACCGACCGGTGGGCCGGGCACCGCGCTCGCCGGGGTCGGCTCCCTGCTCGACCGGCTGCGCTTCGCCGCGCTCGCCACCGGCTGCGCCACCCTGCCCACGTCCCGGCTGCTCGCCGCGCCGGAGACCAGCACCGAGACGGCGTTACGCCGCGCCGGCCTCTCCGACGCCATCATCGAGGAACTGCTGCGACCGTTCCTCTCCGGTGTCTTCATCGACCGGGAACTGTCCACCTCCAGCCGGGTACTGGCAATGGTGCTGCGCTCCTTCGCCCGCGGCCGGATCGGCCTGCCCGCCGAGGGGATGGCCGCGCTGCCAGCGGCCATCGCCGCGCCGCTACCCGCCGACCTGCTCGACCTGGACACCCCCGTCGCGGAGGTCAGCCCCGGCCGGGTCCGCACCCAGGCCGGCGACATCCGCTGCCGGGCCGTCATGGTCGCCGTCGACCCACCCGCCGCGTCCGCGCTGCTGCCGACCCTGGCGAGGGTACGCATGCACAGCTACACCACCTACTACCACAGCGCGCCCGAGCCGCCCCTCACCGAGCCGATCCTGCTCGTCGACGGCGACCGGCGCGAACTCGTCGCCAACACCGTGGTGCTCAGCAACGCCGCCCCCACCTACGCGCCCGCCGGACGGCACCTGATCGCCACCTCGGTGGTCGGCCCCACGGCCCCACCCGAACCGACCATCCGGGCCGAGCTGACCCGGCTGTACGGCCGCTCCACCGCCGACTGGACCCACCTCACCACCGTCGCCGTCCCCGAGGCGCTGCCCGCCGCACCACCACCGCAGGGCCAACTGCGCAAGCCGGTGGCGTTGGGGGAGGGCCTGTTCGTGGCCGGTGACCACCGGGACAGCCCATCGATCCAGGGCGCTCTCACCAGCGGCTGGCGCGCCGCCGGCGCGGTGCTGGACGAGCTGCGTGCCGGCTGACAGGCGTACCTGAGCGCGCTGTTATATTCCTGTTGCCCATCGTGCTGGCGCAGGCGTGGGCGCCGGCCGGCGCGGTGCTGGCTGCTGACCGCCGAGCGGGATAAGATCCGGCGCGGTGTTCGGGGCGGTAGCTCAGCCGGTTAGAGCAGGGGACTCATAATCCCTCGGTCGCGGGTTCGAGTCCCGCCCGCCCCACCATCCGTTTTCCCTGGTCAACCATGCTGCCGGCGACCCGGACGTACCGCGTCGAGGTCTGGGCCAGCGCCCTCAGTCCGCAGCAGCACGACCCGCAGCCCGGTCGCGACGATCCGCCACCTGGTCCAGGACCGCTGTGCCGATCATGTTGGCATAAGTCCCTCACCCGGGAGGAGTTGTTGATCTGATCAATGCAGCGACTTGTCGTACGAAATCCTGAGGTAGGCCCCGGAAATCGTCGCGACGCGTTGTCGGTACTTGATCACTGGTCTACCCGTTGCCATCTTTATGGTGATGAACTTCCCGGCACGACCCCGACCGTCCTGCCATCGGCGCGGACAAGCCGGCTGGCGCCGAGAAATTAGTCCTTTTGGTTGGTGAGGTAACTTCGCGCAGCCGTCGCTTGCAGGCTGACTGGTCCGATCGAAAACGCTGTCGCGGGTTTGGCGCATCGAGCCGGCAGAATGGTTGTCGCGAAGCTGACAAGGGTCCTGACCTCGCTTGTTCCGCCAGCAAACATCACCTGGCCGCTTACATGCATCAGGCTTGCGGTGTCTGTGTAGCTGAATGCCCCGCCACCCCACGCGCAGCATCCCTGGCAGCGAGGCTGCGTCGACCTAACCGCATGCCCTTCAGGTGGATACCTAGATATAAGTGTCTTTTTGGTATCTCTTCAATGACGACGCCTGTCGGGAATTTGACGCATCACCCAACCTCTCCCGCGCCCTATCCTGGAGGGCTTTGCCTCGGGCCGACGGCCCGGCGGATCAGCACTGGTGTACGTCGACTGACTTGGAGACGAGATGCTGTTGACCCAACCGGATGTGCTCCACCTCGTCCAACACGCCGCCGGCCGGTGGGCAGACCAACTGATCGACTTCGGCCCGCGCAACACGCTGCTCTACTTCAAGGAGCGACAGACCACCACCCTCGATCTCGCCGAGGCGGCTGCTGAAGTGGTCGCCGATCTGCTCCGGGGGCAGAAGGTTCGCCTACGGACGCTGTTCCCGGACCAGGACCGGCACACCACCGCCTGCAACACTGCCCGCAGCCTCCGCCGGAAGCTGGTCGAGCTGGAGGAGGAGCAGGGCATCCAGGCTGGTTGGGTGACCCGCGGTCTGCTTTGCATGGTCGGTCCGTACACGCGCGGCTCCGTGCCGATGCAACCGCTGCGGGCGCCGTTGATCCTGCAGCAGCTTGCGCTGGACAGTCGGACGGCGACCGAGAACGACTTCACGCTGGAGCTATCGGAGTCACCCGAGATCAATCCCGTACTCCTGTACGCGCTGGAACGGCAGTACGGCGTGGAGGCGGACATCAGCGTCCTCGGCGAAAAAGTGAGCGCGATGCTGTCCGAGATCGCTGATCCGGACCAGCAGCTCAGTGCCGCCTACGAGCTGATCGCCGAGGCAGCCGCGCCCAGCGGCCTGTCTCTCCGGCTCGAGCCCGCAGTGGTTGCCGGCGTCTTCAGCTTCGACAAGCTCGCCATGGTCAAGGATCTGCGTAACTCGGCCGAGCTGCTGGCATCGCACCCAGTGATCGGCGCGATGGCGGGCGACCGCGACGCTCGGCAACAGTTGCGCACTGAGCAAGCTCAGGGGTCCAGTTCCAGTGCCGATCGGATTGATCCGGCCAAGGAGTTCCTGGTCCACGACGCGGATTCGTCTCAGCAGTCAGCGATCGACGCGGTGCTGTCTGGCCGGCATGTGGTCATCGAGGGTCCACCCGGCACGGGTAAGAGTCAGACGATCGCGAACGTCATCGCGTACATGGCCGCGATGGGCCGCAGTGTGCTGTTCGTCTCGGAGAAGCGGGCTGCCATCGAAGCGGTGATGAACCGTCTTGGCGACGTCGGGCTCGACAACCTGGTGTTCGACCTGCACGACCGCAAGATCAGCAAGCGGCAGGTCGCGCAGCGCATCGCCAATGTCCTCACTCAAGCCGGCGCTGAACCACCCGTCGACACCGACGATCTGCACCGCCGCCTGAGCAGCCGCCGGGCCGTGGCGAAACGGCACCCGGCCGAGCTGCACGAGGTTCGGCAGCCCTGGGGGGTGAGCGCTTTTCAGGTCATCGAGCAGCTCCTCGCGCTTCCGACTCTCGATGTCAGCGGCTACAACCTGCGCGCGTCCGAGCTGCGGAACCTTGACCGCTCGAGGCTTGAGTCCGCGCGGGAGGACCTTCGGACGTTCGTGGATCGAGGCGGCCTGAGGATCTGGCGCGGGGAGTCGCCGTGGGCGAAGGCCGCTGTCCGCACACCAGACGATGTCGGCAAGGTGCTGGTGCATCTCGACGAACTCGCGGCCGGCGCCCTGCAGGGTGCACAGCGCCAGATCCGGGACCTAGTCGACCAGGCAGGGCTGGACGTGCCGGACGACCTCGCTGCGTGGAGGGACCTGTTCGACCTGCTCAGCGAGGTCGACCGCACCATTGCCAGCTACGGCGGGCAGGTCTTCGGCCCGGATCTGGACGACTTCGTCTACGCGACAGCACCAGGGCGATCCCGGCCGCGCCGCTCCGAGCCGCTCGGGATCTTCCGCCGGTTCCAACTGCGCCGCGAGCTGCGACGGACCTGTCCGGCCCCTCCCAAGAGCCGATCCGAGATGTATCAGGGCCTGGTCGCTGCGGCAGGCCAGCGTGAGCGGTGGCGGACGCTCAGCCGTCAGGACACCGCACCAACTGCTCTGGCGGGCGCCGACCTGTGCATGTCGTCCTTCACGCAGGTGCGTAACCACCTCGCCGCGGTGGCGGCATGTGCCCGGATCGACGGCCTTGAGCGTGGACCTACCGCCACCGCCGCCAACACGCTCGCCGAGTTGAACGCCGACCGCGAGACGTTGTTCCTGATGCCCGACTTGAACAAACAGCAGCAGATGTTCCGCTCGTTGGGGCTGAGCCACATGCTCGATGACCTGGCCCACCGGCAGGTCTCGAGCGACGAGGCAGCCGACACCCTGTTGCGATCCTGGTTGCAGGTGGTCCTCGACGAGATGCGCATGCGGGTCCCGTACCTCGGTCAGTTCGTCGGGCAGCAGCATGCCGCGGTGGTTCAGGACTTTCGCGCTGCGGATAGCCGGCACATCGAGATGGCCGCCCGGCACGTGCGCCGCAACGTGGCAGTGAACCTGCGGAAGGCCCGAGACGCCTATCCCGACCAGAACGGCCTCGTCCGGCGGGAGGCGGCCAAGAAAAGCCGGCACCTATCTCTGCGGAAGCTGCTCAGTAGCGCACCGGAGGTGCTCCTCGCCGCGTTCCCGTGCTGGGCCATGTCGCCACTGGTGGTCAGCCGCATCCTGCCGCCTGAGCGGTCGTTCGACGTGGTGATCTTCGATGAGGCGAGCCAGATCGAGCCGCACGATGCTGTCGCCTCGATCATGCGTGGCACCCAGCTCGTAGTGGCCGGTGACCCGAAGCAGCTCCCACCCACGCCGTTCTTCCGACGCCTCATTCAGCAGAGCCCGGCTGGCGAAGACGATGATCTCGGCGACGAGAGCCTTGAGGACTACGAGTCCGTTCTTGACGTCCTCGGTGGGCTCATCTCGGACCGGTACCGCTTGACCTGGCACTACCGCAGCCGAGACGAGCGCCTGATCGCGTTCTCGAACGTCGAGATCTACAACCGGTCCCTCGTCACGTTCCCTGGCGTGCAGGTCGACAGCCCGCTGCGTTTGGAGACGGTGGACGGCCGTGTCGCCCCCGGGCAGGGCGGCTCGTCAACGGAGGAGGTCAACCGGACGGTCGAGCTGATTCTCGAGCATGCCGAGCAGCGACCGAACGAGAGCCTCGGGGTCATCACGATGGGGCAGAAGCACGCCCTGCGGATCGAGGCGACCTTGCGCAGCCGACGCCGAGAGCATGAGCACCTCGACCACTTCTTCTCCCAGGACCGGGCCGCGAGCCAGCGGTTCTTCATCAAGAGCCTGGAGAACGTCCAGGGCGACGAGCGAGACGCCATCATCCTGAGTATCGGCTACGCCAAGACCAGAGACGGTCGACTTCCGCTACGCTTCGGACCGCTCAACCAGGAGGGTGGTGAGCGGCGCCTCAACGTCGCGGTCACCCGAGCCCGGAGTCGGATGACCGTGGTGAGCGCCTTCTCCCACAACGACATGGATCCGAACCAGACCGCGGCAACAAGGAACCGCGGACCCGAACTGCTCCGCCGCTACCTCGAGTTTGTCGACCTCGGCGGCGCCCTGGGCGCGCGACAGCACACCGGGGTCGAGCTCAACGGCCTCGAACGCAGCGTCCTGAGGGCCCTCCAGCAGCAGGGCATCAACGCCGTGCCGCAGTGGGGCGTCTCCGGTTACCGCATCGACCTGGCCCTCGCCCATCCAGACCAGCCCGGCCGCATGGTCCTCGCTGTGGAGACCGACGGTCACTCGTACCACCAGGCACACAGCGCCCGGGACCGGGACCGGCTGCGCCAGCAACATCTCGAGCGCCTCGGGTGGGAGTTCCACCGCATCTGGTCGACCGACTGGTACGTGGACCCGGCAGGCCAGACAGCCCGACTCATCGCCCGCTGGAAGCTGGCGGTCGACCGCGCCAACCACGCCGCGAGGAGCCACCCCGTACCGCCGGCACGCCGGCCCGCTCAGCCACCGTCGCCGCCGGCAACCCGCCGTGGCCCCCGCCCCGACGTGCCGATCGGTCTGCGGATCACCGACTACACGCGGGAACAGCTGGTACAGATCTGCACCTGGCTGGTGAGCGACCAGCTTCAGCGTGATCGGGATGAGCGCCTCCAGGAGGCCATGAGCGAACTTGGCTTCCGCAAGCGCGGCTCAACCATCCTCCAGCGCCTGACCGAAGCACTCGACATCGCGCAGCAGCGCGCCGACCGGGAGGCATCCTGATGATTGCCCTCGACCCGCTCACCCTGGAACGCGTCGCCCGCGTGATCTGCGACGTCGATGGTCCCTACGAGCGGACCGGTACGCAGATCGAGCGGTTTCTGCATCGAGTCCGGTGGCCTGGCGATCCGCAGTACGACGGCTCTCCGCGGATCCCCTGGCTGACAGAAGTACTCAATTGCCATGCCGATGACGCCGCCGCCCTCGACCGGCTGCTCTGTCGTATCGGTGATCCGCTGGAGTACGACGGCGGCGTCGACGCCGCCGAGCCGATCGCGCAAGAGCTGAACCGCATCCTGGCTCCCGAGCAGCTCACCATCACCTACGTCGGCGGGCGCCCCGTGCTCGGTCAGATCAGTCAGAGCAGCGACGTTCCCCTGTACGGGCCGCCGCCGGACCTCCACGAGCGGGTACGACGACTGTCCCCCAACAGCAAGGCGGTCGACATCCTCATGGCCCGCGCCGACGAAGCATCCATCTGCCAGAACAACGGAGCCTACGCTCTGGCGATCATCGGCATCGGCAGCTTCGTCGAAGGCCTGCTGCACGTCGTGGTGACTGACCGCGACGAAACGGTGCGCAGGAACGGCCTGGTCGACCGGAACGGCCGACGGGTTCGGGCCGAACGAGCAGGCCTGCACCTGCTTCTTGAGTACGCGCACCGCCAGAAATGGGTCCAGACCGACGCCAAGGACTTCATGGAGAAGGTCCGGGACTACCGCAACTTCGTCCACCCCCGCCACCAGATCGACTATGGGCTCGTGCCCGACCTGGACACGGTGCGGATGTGCTGGGCTCCTGTACACGCGCTCCTCAATGACCTGGAATCCGCGCCATGATCAACAGTTCATCTCGGTGACCAGTAAGCAAGCGGATTGACCTCTCTTTGTCCAGATGCCGACCTCGACACCGCCGCTGCTACTCCAGTTTCCGCACCAAGACCAGGTGCTTGAGTAGCAGACGGAGGTCAGCGGGGCCGCATCGAGCGAGTACGGCGGCGCGTCCGGCGGAGCCTCTCGCCTGTAACCCCTCGGGACGGCACAATGCTCGGTTTCAGGTCTGTGTTCACGACCCACCGCGAACGTAACCATCTACAGCCACTGGTACGGGAACAACTCGACCGCTGGATCGCGGGCCCCAAGGGCTGGGATCCGTCAGCGCTTCTGGAGAATCGGTGGGCGACCATCGGCGACAACGTCAGGGCCCTCCTACTGCAGCACGAGGGGCAGGATGGATCGACATCAACGCGCGTACGGATCGTTGAAACAAAGCCGGACGGGCAGTGGATCGTCCAACTGACCGTACATTCGCCCAACGCGAGAGAGCGGGCGGCGTGGGCCTGGATCGACATCGAATCCCCCGACCCCGACAGCGAGGACCCACGCAGCCGCCCCCGCCTCGCAGGCACCCCCCCGCTTTCTCGCCCCCATGCTCGAAATCATCGATGCCTGGGACGGTGCCGCACGTTTGACGACGCGACCAAACCTCATCCGGGGCGACGAAGTCGACGAGGTCCACCAAGCCCTCATCGACACCGAGCGGCGAGGTGTCGTCTTCGTCGCAGGCAACGACGACTCGCTGCCTTCAGTCCCATGGACTAACCGGATAGCCAACCTGACCCGGTTCACCATCGGCATGGCCTCGTGCTACGTGCTGGACGGAGAGGCCACACAGTTACTCAACGGCCGGCTCGGCCAGGCCCACGCCGTACTGCCCGGCCGGCTTCGTACCTATCGCTCCCAGGTGCAACCGGACTCGGTCGTCGACGGGCTGCGGCACCGGGTGCTGAGCGCGGAACGGATCGCCGACGACAACGAACAGCCCCGGCTCGCGCGGGTCCTCGCCTCCAATGCCCAACTTCAGGCTCTCGAACAGCCGCTACCCGCATCGGTGGCGCGGGTACACCGGATGCTGGAACGCATCGCCGACGACATGTTGGTGCACCGGCTCGGCGACGTCAGTTCGAAGCGGCCATCGCTCGTTCCGTCGCAACCCGAGGCGGCGGCCGTCGAGACGCGAGAGAGTGATCGCCGGCAAGATGACGTCAGCGCGCAGCAAGGCATGTTGCTGGACTACCTGAAGATCAAGGTAGGGATCGAGGACCTGACCGTCGACCGGATCGACGAGATCGTGCGTCTGATCGAGGTCGGTCGGTCATCGCAGGAGGCGCAGAAAGACATCGCATCCCGACTCGCGCAACTCCAGGCCGAACTCGATGAGACACAGAAGGCGTATCACGACATTAAATGGCAACTGGATGATGAGCAGATTGAGAACCGGGACGCGGTTGAACGCCTGACCCGGTCCGCGGAGACTGAACGGACGCTGCGCCACCGGCTCGCCTCCATGGGGCAAGCAGAGATGGCCTGGACGGCACAGCCATCGGAAGCGGACGTTTCCCGGCCGGACAGCTTCGGCGAGTTGCTCCGTTGGCTAACAAGGCTCCAGCACGTCGTCTTTACGGGCGATCCTGACTGCGCTGTGGAACTCGACAGCAACGACCCCCTGGGCGCCTGGGCTTCGAAGACCTGGGACGCGTTGTTGGTGCTCCAAGACTATGCAGCGGCGAAGGCAGACGGGCGCTGGGATCGCGACGTGCATGGCTTCCTGGAGAACACTCCAGATGGCTGCCACGAGTGGCCGACGCGACGACACGCCCGTGACGAAAGCGAGGAGGTCCGAACCAACCCGGCGTTCCGGAGGAAGCGGCTCCTCCCCGTACCAGCCTCCGTTGTTCAAGTGGGCAGGATCTTCATGGGTGCACACTTTAAGATCGTTAAGTCCGCGATGATCAGCCCCCGCATGCACTACTACGACGACACGGCGCGGAGCGGACGGATCTATGTCGGCTACATCGGCCGGCACCTACCGACCGGACAGACGAACTGACGAGTCATGAAGGATGGCGACTGCGACGCGTATCTCTTCCGCATCGGCGAACCGCACCGGCGGGTCGGACGGGCGGGCGGGGTTCGACGGGCACCGCCTGGTGCCCGTGAGCTTGGCAAAGTTAGCGGTAGTGGGTCGCCGGCGATCGTGGCGGCGTGGTTCGCATGGTGGTACCTCCGGCTCACCAGCCGTTGGCACCTTCCGCCGCCGCCGTCGGACGCGTTCGTAGGATCGATTCTCACGGAAATAAAACGTAACGTCGTCGTGTTCGACGCCGCTGATCTGCACGCCGAAAGTGCGTTCTGGGCCGGGATGCTAGGTGGGCACGTCTTTGTGGACGAGACGTTCCACACCGTCATCGACGCGGTCGGCGAGTGGCGGATCGGCGTCCAGCTCGCGCCGCAGCATGTTCCTCCCGACTGGCCGGACGGCGAGCCTCAGCAGGTACACCTGGACCTCCACGTCGAGGACCCCAGACCGGCGCACGATCAGGCGATGAGGCTCGGTGCCCGCTTGCTGCAAGCCGCTGATCTGGACAGCGATGAGGGGCACCAGGTGTACGCCGATCCGGCCGGCCACCCGTTCTGCATCGGCTGGGGACATCCGTCCCGAGAAGCGCTGGGAACGTTCGTCCGCGAGAGGTTGGGATAGGGCGAATCCTGCTACCGGCCCCTGCGCTCGCAGCACCGTGGCTTTCGTCTGCCCGGCTCGATCAGCCGAGCTGAGTGGGCGTAGCAGTGGCCTCCCAGGTGGTCAGGCAGAACGGGTGGCCCGCCGGGTCGGCGTAGACGTAACACTGTTCGCTGTTGGGCTGGAAGTCGTACTTTGTCGCTCCGGCAGCGAGCACGCGGGCCTCGGCGGCGTCTCGGTCCACGACCATGAAGTCGAGATGCATCATGATCGACGAGGTGGGGTCGGGCCAGGTGGGCGGCGTGTATCCGGGCACAGTCTGGAAGTTGATCCGCCCGGCCGGGCTCAGCACACATGCCCAGCCGTCCCCGGCGTGTGTCAGGGTCCCGCCGGTGATGCTGGCGTAGAACCCCGCCAAGGCGACGGCGTCCGGGCAATCCACGGTGACCGCGCTGAGCCTGATCTCGTCGGACATGTCGCCTCCTGTGGCCCGTGCCGGCCGGTTGCTGGGCGCGCCCGCACCGATACGACGACCAGCGTGACGGCGCGCTCGACAAACCGAACGACGTAACCTGACGCGCACGCTGATCCAGCCGCGACCCGTACTCTCGTTTGCCGCAGATCACCTGGCGGACGCGTGTCGCACATCAGCCGGGGGGGGGCAGGTCCGGCGACTGCCCGACGAGGATCCGCTTCCAGGTACCGGCAGCTATGGCTGGCTCGGCCAACCAATCGCGTCGAGGAACTCCTCCACGGCGACCACGACGCGACTGAGCACCGCGATCGACTCGGTGAGCGGGCCGGGTACGTACATGCCGTGATCCGCCTCGTCCACCTCGAGCACGTGGGGTGACAGCCGGCGGGCCAGGTCACTGTCCCACAGTTTGTCGGCAGTGCCGCCCACGAGCAGGAACGGCGCGGTCGCACGGCCCAGTGCGTCAGCCACCCACGGCATGGTCAGCAGAGGTGTGAGCCACACGGCGGGCAAAGCTCTTTCGGCGGCGATCGCTGCCGCATTGGTGCCGAGCGACTTGCCGATCAGCAGCGGGCCACCGCTGATGGTGTCGATCAGTGGAGTGATCTCACCGCCGACCCAGCTCTCGATCTCCGGCTGATCGAACGTCGGAAACTCCTGGGACCACGAGTACCGATGTACCTTTACGCCCCGCTGTTCCGCCACATCGCCGGCATACATCAGCAGGGGAGCGCCCGGCCCGAACCTCCCGCCGGGAATCACGACAGCGTCAGCCATGCGGACGACGTTACCTAGACGCTGCGGGGACACCATCCAGCTGGCGCACCTGTGCGCTGAGTGTCAGCGGGGCCGGCTGACGGACGAGACCCTCGGGTCGACGGAGTAACGGCGGACGACGTCGGCGGCGTCGGCGGCGGTGGCACCGGGATCGAACAGCACCTCCAGGCACGGCGCTTGCGGGCCTTCTGAGCCGAAGCCCGCAACCACGCGGTTGGGGTCGAAGCGGTGGCTCTCGCGCACCAGTTCCTCAGCGGACCCGCCCTGCCGCACGCACACCACCGCCTCAGGCTGATCACCACCCCAGGCCAGTGCTGGAGCCGACACGCCGATGGTGAGCACCACTGCCGCCCCCACACCGATCATGGTCGCCCGGCCAAGCCCTGGCCGGCTGGTCGGCGCGATCACCGCCAGCAGGGCGGACAGGGCGTACACCCAGAGGGCCCGCTTGTCGGCTGAGTCGTGGAGGGCCAATGCGACGACGCCGGCTCCGATGGTCTGTGTGACCAGGCTGATCAGCCGGAACCTCGGCGCGTCGACCAACGCCGCTGGTATCGCGGCGAGCGCACCAAGCACCAGGAGGAGCATGACAAACCCGTACGCACTCCATTCACGGCGCGCATCCAGGACGAGCAGCACCACTGCAACCATGTGTCCGCAGACGACAAGCGGCGGGCGGAGGTGCGCCAGGAACCGTGCGACCATTGGTAGACCCTACGTGATGGGCCGACTGTGACAGGGATTCGCGGGCGGTCGACGGACGGCGGGGGAGCGATGTGAGCCGAGACCCAGCAGACAGGGTGCGGGGCACCCGCGACGAGCTGATCGGGTGCCTGGCTGAGGCGGTCGGGTCGGTCGCCCTGGCCCATCCGACGCGGGTCGCCGTCGACGGGCCACCCGCCGCCGGCAAGACCACTCTCGCCGACGAGGTGGCCGTCCTCCTGCGTGAGCAGGGCCGCGACGTCATCCGAGCCACGATCGACGACTTTCTTTTCCCCAGGGCCCAGCGCTATCCGCGCGGCGAGTATTCGGCCGAGGGCTGCTACCACGACACCCATGACAACGAGGCGCTGACCCGGGTTCTGCTCGACCCGCTCGGGCCCAACGGAGATCGACGCTTCCAGTACGCGGTCTACGACCACGCCACGGATGCGGTGTTGTCCCCGCCGGTCACGACTGCCCCAGCCGACGCCGTGCTCGTCTTCGACGGTGTCTTCCTCCTGCGCCCGGAGCTGATCGACCGGTGGGACCTGCGCATCTTCGTGTCGACGACGCTGGAGAGGACAGTGGATCGTGCTGTGATCCGGGAACGTCAGGTGTCAACCCGGGCCGCCGTCGAGCGACGCTGGCGAGAGCGTTACATCCCCTCGCAGCGGCTCTACTTCGCGACGGTCCGTCCGACCTGGCACGCCGACATGGTCGTGCACAACGACGAGCCCCAGCGCCCGGTCTGGGAGAGTCGGCCGGGGAAGAGACCATCGGGCCGAGGTCCGTGGCCGCCTGACCCTCCCTCTCCTTGATCTTCACCGACCGCCGGTAGGAGAACAAGACTGTTTCTTTGCCCGCCGTATCGGCAGTCTCTGGTGGCATGGCCGCCGACAACCACCGGGTAGATCACACTCGCCGCCTTTCGCATGTCCGATGGCTCGCCGGAGGCACCGGGTCAGGCAAAAGCACTCTGGCCCGAGCCCTGGCCGAGCGCTACGACGTGCTGATCTACGACGGCGACCGCGCGGAGCGCGACTACGTCAGCCGGTGCACTGCGCACGAGCAGCCCTACCTGTGGGCGTTGCGGCAAGCTCCGTTGGCGCGGAACTGGAACGACCGCAGTGCTCAGGAGATCTTCGAGTCGATGCCGAGTCTGCACGGTGAGACGTTCGGGTTCGTCGTCGACGACCTCCTCGCGCTGCCCACGGAACGCCCGGTCGTGGTGGACGATTTCCGGACCCTGCCCCGTGAGGTGGCTCCGCTGCTGACGTGGCCGGAGCAGGCGGCCTTCCTCCTGCCGACGCCACAGTTCCGCGACAGGGCGTTGCGGGCTCGGTTCGCCGACGCCGCGAGAGCCCGAGCGAACTGGGGGGACAGCGACCACAGCCAGGCGCTCGCTCTGCGGTTGGCCCGCGATGAACTGTGGGACGCAGAAGTCCGGCGTCAGGCGATCGAGCTGCACCTGCCGGTGATGACCGTTGATGGATCGCGTGCCGTCCACGATCTGGTCGATGACCTCGCCGCCCGGTTCCGTCTCGGCCGTCCGCGCAAGCCCGGTGGACAGCGGAGCGGTGGCGAGAGGTAATCGGTCAACGGCGTACCCGGTAGCGCACGTGAAGCACCCGGTCGCCCTGAATCACCACGTCAGGATCGACCAACAGGTGCTGCGCGTCGACCGACCCGAAGTAGCGCTTGCCGGACCCGAACACGACGGGTACGACGTCCATGCGTACCTCGTCGACCAGGCCCGCGGCGAGCACCTGGCCACCGACGTCGCCAGCGGCGACCTCGACGACGCGGTCACCCGCGAGCTTCTGCGCCGTCGTCACGGCCGCCGCGACCCCCTCGACGAAGTGGAACGGCGCCTCGGCGTCCCAGCCCTCGGGCTTCGGCCGGTGCGTCACGACGACCACGTGGTCGACCCCGCCCGGCGGCTTCCCGTCCCAGCCGTCCGTCATGTCGAAAACGTGGCGGCCGACGATCGTCGCGCCGATCTGATCCCAGTACGGCCGGGTGTAGTCGTAGGACGTCTGCGACACCGTCAACGCGCCGCTGTCGTCCAACGCCACCTCACCGCTGGACAACCAGTCGAACAACGGCCCGGGTTGGTCGTTCTCGTCCGCGATGAACCCGTCCACCGACACCGAGCCGTACATGACCACCTTGCCCACTGGCACTCCTCTGCTGGGATTGCCCTCAGATTAGAGTTTCGTGGGCTGTCGCTCTTGTACAAAATCAATCGGTCGGCAGCGACCAACCATCGAACACGTGACCGGGATGTTCGCGTAGGAACCGTCGCCGGACGTCGACATATCGTGTCGGTGTGAGCCCGGTGAACGCCCGGAACTCGTGGCCGAAGTGGGCCTGATCGAAGTAGCCCGCCCTGCTGGCGAGCTCGGCCCAGTCGGTCGATTTGGCCGGGTCGATCGAAAACACGGTGGCGGCGAAGCGGTGGGTGCGGGCCAGCCGCTTCGGTGTGACGCCGACGAGCTGCTTGAACCTCTGTGCCAGGTGGGTGCTGCTGACGCCGGCGGAAGTTCGCAGGTCGTCAATGGCCACCGCACCGCTGGTCGCGGCGATGACGCTGCTCGCGTGGCGGACCAGCCCCAGACCAGCGGTCTCGCGCAGCCGGCGCATCAGCTCCTCCTCGAGCAGCGTCAGCATCTCGTGCGGCCCGTCCGCCATGGCCAGCCGGTCGCGCAGCTCGGCAGTGGCGGCCCGACCCCACACGTGCTCCACCGGCACCGGCCGGTCACACAGCTCGGCCGCGGGCATCGGCAGGAACGGTGCCAGACCCCACGGCTTGACGTGTACGCCGACGGACCGGGTCCGCAGGGGGTAGCCGAACTCGAACGCCCGGGTGGGCGTGGTGATGACGCAGCCGTCGGCGTACTCGGTCGTCTCGATCTCGGCGCCGGCACGGATGAGGAACGGCGCCCCGAGATTGACGATGAGCAGCGCCGCCGGCATCGGCGGCAGCGTCAACCGGGCGTACGGCGGCACACCCTCCAGGTAGTAGAGGTCGTCGATCAGCCCGTCCAGCGGCGGTCGCGGCACTCTGGACACGTACTCCACGCGCACAGTATCGCCGGCACGGTACGCCGGGATGGGTTTAGCAGGTACGAGCGGAACGACGACGGCGAGGTGCGGGTCAGCTCAGCGGAGCACGCGGTAGGTGACGTGCAGGACCGAGCTTGCCGCCCGCGCCGTCACCTGTTCGAGGTTCAGCGGCGGGACATCTTCGAACAGCCGCACACCCGCGCCGAGGGTGACCGGCACGATGTGCAACCACAGTTCGTCGACGAGACCGGCGGTGAGGTACTGGTTGATGGTGGTCGCGCCGCCGTGGATCAGGACGTCGCCGCCATCGGCCGCGGCGCGCGCCTGCGCGAGTGCCGACTCGATCCCGTCGGTGACGAAGTGGAAGGTGGTGTCGCCCTCCATCGGCTGCGGCTCACGCGCGTGGTGGGTGAGGACGAAGACAGGCTTGTGGAACGGTGGGTTGTCACCCCACCAGCCGTTCCACTGCCGGTCCCAGCCGCCACGCACGGGGCCGAACATGTTGCGCCCCATAATGACCGCTGAGGCGGCGTTGACCTGGTCGATCTCGGGCCGGTTCTCTTCGGCGGAGTCGAACATCCAGGAGTGCAGCCGGCGGCCCCAGCCGTCACCGCCGTCGTCGCCGAACGGGCGCTCCTCGGTCTGGTTGTGCCCGGCCGAATATCCGTCGGCCGAGATGGTCTGGTCGGCGATCACCTTGCTGCTACCTGTGGTCATCGGGTAATCCTCCGCGCCGCATCCGACAGATTCGACAGGTTCGGGTCAGCCTAAGGTCCTGTTCGACCGTGGATCGTGTCCAGTGCGCGACGAACAGACCGAGCTCGGTGGGGTCAGGAATAGCCTGACCTGGTGATCTCAACGGCTGGCACCGGCGTGCGGGTCAGGCTGCTCGGGCCGGTGGAGGTGGTCGTCGCCGGCAGTCCGCAGGCGGTGAACGGCCTGCGCCGCAAGGCGGTGCTGGCGACGTTGGCGCTGCACGTGGGCCGGGTGGTCAGCGTCGACCGGCTCCTCGACGTGGTCTGGGGCGACCACCTGCCGGCCACCGCGGCGAACACGTTGCAGCGTCACGTCTCCTACCTGCGTGGGGTGCTCGGCGAGCCGGGATCGATCGTGGCGCGCCAGCCCGGTTACCTGCTCGACACCGGGCCGGACTCCACCGACGTGCAGGTCGCCGAACGCCTCATCGAGCTGGCCCGGCGGTCGACGGACGGCCACGAGCAGGTGAAGCACCTGACGGCGGCGGTGGCGTTGTGGCGGGGTCCACCGCTGGCCGACGTGGCCGGGTCGGCGTGGCTTGAGGAGCAGGCGGAACACCTGGCACTCCTGCGGTTGGAGGCCGAACGGTCGCTCGTCGAGGCCCGGTTGTCCGTCGGCGAGCACGCGGGGATCCTCCCAGGGTTGGAACGGCTCGTCCGACAGCACCCCTTCGACGAGCACCTGCACGCCCAGCTGATGCTCGCCCTGTACCGCGACGGCCGACAGGGCGAAGCGGTCGCCGCGTACCGACGGCTGCGCGACAACCTGCGGGAGAACCTCGGCATCGACCCGGGTCCGCGACTGCGGGACCTGGAGTGCGCCATCCTGCGCCAGGACACCGCCATCGCCGCGCCCGCACCCGCTGCGTCCGCTGCGGCGCCGGTGGCGGCGCAACTGCCTCCCCCCGTACCCACCTTCACCGGACGCACCGCGGAGCTCGCCGCCCTCGACGCGCTCGTCGAGCGGGGCGGCGCCGTCGTGGTCTCCGGGACCGCCGGCGTCGGCAAGACCGCGCTTGCCGTGCACTGGGCGCACCGCGCGGCCGCACGTTTCCCCGACGGGCAGCTCTACGTCAACCTGCGGGGTTTCGACCCGGCAGCCACACCGACCGACCCGGCGCGGGCGTTGCACGGCTTCCTGGAGGCGCTCGGTGTTCCGGCGGCACGGATGCCCGGCGACCCGGACGCGATGGTGAGCTTGTACCGCACCACGCTGGCCGGCAAGCGCCTGCTGGTGGTGCTGGACAACGCGCGCGACGCGGAACAGGTCCGACCGCTGCTGCCCGGCTCACCGCACTGCCTCGCGATCGTCACCAGTCGCGACCAGCTCATCCCGCTGGTCGTCACCGAAAGCGCCCAGCCGGTGCCCCTCGACCTGCTGAGCCCCGGCGAGGCCCGCGACATGCTGGTCCGCCGGCTCGGCGAGCGTCAGGTCGCCGCCGAACCCGCGGCGGCCGACGACATCGCCGACCGCTGCGCGCGGCTACCCATCGCCCTGGCCATCGTGGCGGCCAGAGCCGCCACCAACCGGCAGTTCTCGTTGGCGGCCGTCGCCGGTGAGCTGGGCGACCTGGACGCCTTCCACGCGGGTGACGAGGCCACCGACGTCCGGGCGGTCTTCTCCTGGTCGTGCCGGACGCTCAGCCCGCCCGCGGCCCGACTGTTCCGGTTGCTGAGCCTGCATCCCGGCCCGGACGTGTCCGCCCCGGCCGTGGCAAGCCTGGCCGGCGCTGACGGGCCGGCGATCGGTCCGCTGCTCACCGAGCTGACCCGGGCGAATCTCTTCACCGAGCACACGTACGGGCGTTACGCGTTCCACGACCTGCTGCGCGCGTACGCGGCCAGCCTCGCCGCCGAGGTGGAGCCGTCGACCGAGCAGCGGGCCGCCGTGCACCGGCTGCTCGACCACTGCCTGCACACCGCGCACGCCGCCGACCTCGCCCTGCACCCGCACTTCAGCGCGATCAGCCTCCCGCCGCCCCGCGCGGGCGTACTGCCGGAACGACCCCGGAACCGGTCGGCCGCCGCGGCGTGGTTCGGCACCGAAATCCCCGTCCTGCTCGCCGCGGTGCCGCTCGCGGCGCGGTCCGGGTTCGAGGGGCACGCCTGGCGGCTCGCCTGGACCATGGCCGGCTTCCTGCACCGGCAGGGCCACTGGCAGGACTGGCTGGGCACGCAACGGATCGCGCTGGCCGCCGCGTCCCGCATCGGGGATCAGGCCGGGCAGGGCCACGCGCACCGCAGCCTCGGTCTCGCCTGCTCGCGGCTTCGACGGTACGACGAGGCCGGCGACCACCTGCGGCGGGCGCTCGACCTGTTCACCGACGTCGGCGACGACGCCGGACGGGCACACACCTGCCTGAACCTTGGTCAGCTGGCGGAGCGGCAGGGCCAGCACCAGCAGGCGCTCACCCACTCCCGGCGGGCGCTGGCCCTGTTCCGGGCGGCGGGGAACCGGGCCGGTCAGGGCTACACCCTCAACGCGGTCGGTTGGCAGGAGGCGCTGCTCGGCAACTACCACAGCGCCCTTGCCTCGTGCGGTGAGGCGCTGCGGATGTTGCAGGAGGTGGACGATGTCCAGGGGCAGGCCGACACCTGGGACAGCCTCGGCCACGCCCACCACCAGCTCGGCGACGACCGGCGAGCGATCGCCTGCTACGAGCACGCCCTCGAACTCTTCACGCAGGTCCACGACCGGTACGCCGAGGCGAGCACGTACGTCAACCTCGGCGGCAGCCACCGGGCGCTCGGTGACCTCGGTGCCACCCGTGCCGCCTGGCGACGGGCCCTGACCATCCTCGACGAACTCGGCGACGCCGACGCCGACGCGATCCGCGCCAACCTCGACCAGCTCGACGGCAGTCGACTGCGCTGACGTACCCCGCTTTCAGCGCCGTTTCCGGGCCGCTTCAGCGCGGCCCGGCACTCTTCGGACACCAGTTTCCTCCGCACCAGGAATGGAGCGTTCGATGAGTCTTTTGGCACACCGCCTCGCGGTGATCGGGGTGGCCAGCGCGACGGTGCTGGCCATGTCCTCCGCCGCCGTGGCCCAGACCGACAAGCCGCCGCGCAAGGGCGCCGACTGCGTGGTCCAGCACGTCGACGAACGCGGCGGAACCGTCCGTACCGAGACAGCGCCCGAAGGGCGGGAGTACGGCGTGTTCCGCTGCGTCGGCGGACAGTGGACGTTCGGCTGGGCGCCCTTCGCGGCCGACGACCTGATCACGGCGGGTGAGATCCAGGTCGACCCGGCCGGTGCCGTGTCGGCGCGGCGGTTCACCGGGCCGGCGCTCGGCAACGACCTCACCGTGGGCGAGATCGCCGGCATCGCCCAGGCCGTCAGCGGCAGCCGGGAGGTGCGTGTCGACCGCGCGATCGTGGCGGTCGACGACGGCAAGGAGCGGACCCCGGAGCAGGTCGCGGCGCTGCTGGCCGGCAAGGACGACACCGGCGTGCGGGTGCTGGACATCGTCGAGAAGCCGGACGCCGCCATGTCGACGAAGGAGATCATCGACGAGGCCGGCGGCACACCCGAGACGACAGTCGTCTACTTCAGCCTCTGGGGAGCGATCAAGGCGGTGTTCGCCTGGATCGTCGACACGATCGGCGAGATCGGTGAGTGGATCGACGACCACTGCGACTGGGGATCCCCCAATGACGTCGGCGACATCGTCACGTGCCGCTGGTAGCCGGACCGACAGTGCTCATCGAGACAGTGAGGGGAAGAAGATGACAGCTCTGCGGACCATCACCAGACGCGCCACAGTCGTCACCGCGGCCCTGATCGTCGGGCTGACCGCGTCGTACGCCCCGTCGCAGGCCGCCGAGGACGAGGCCCGGACGACGATCACCGACCAGCCCGGTGCCCCGGGCATGATGTTTCAACGGTTCGAGGAGCTGACCGGCCACCCCGTCGGTGACCTGGACAAGGTGCTGGCCGTCGACACCGGCGGGCGGAACCTCACCGGCGACCAGCTCGAAGCGCTGGTCGCCGGCAAGGAGGTCGACGGTGTCACTGTCGTCGGCACGATTGCGGGCAGCCGGGGCGTCCTCGCCACGACCATGGCCGACCTCGCCGACGGGACGTACGACGGCACCGGCGACAGCGGGACAGCGACGTCACTGCTCTTCGCCTCGTCCGCTGCCGGCGGTAGGGAGTGGTGCCTGACCATGTGCGTCGCCTCGGGCAAGTCCGTCTGGGAATGCCTGCTGTCGCGCCGGACGGGCGACCTGATTCTCACCCTCGACCTCGCCGGCAGCACCACGCTGGGCGCGACGAAGGCTGCCTTCGAGAAGGCCAACGGCGTCACCGTCGACGGCCCGGACACGGTGGAAACACTGGTCGGCGAGGTTGAGCCCTCCGCAGACGAGATCAAGACGCTCCTCGACGGCGGCGACGTCGAGTCACTGCGACGGATGGCCACAGTGGACGCTCCGGACCCGGGGTGGGCGCTGGCTGACAT
This sequence comes from Micromonospora sp. NBRC 107095, assembly GCF_030269705.1. Taxonomy (NCBI): domain Bacteria; kingdom Bacillati; phylum Actinomycetota; class Actinomycetes; order Micromonosporales; family Micromonosporaceae; genus Micromonospora; species Micromonospora sp. NBRC 107095. The sequence continues at coordinate 482,008 of NZ_BSTU01000003.1, read as the reverse complement.
CGCGGAGAAATCCGGGGTCCCGTACGCAAAGATGAAGCTCCACATCGTCACCTTCAGGATTCCCTTCATCGGCAGGGTCGCCGTGGTCTGCGTCTCGAAGAACGACGGAAAGACCTGGAAATGCTCGGCTCAGCAGTGGAACGGGTTCTAACCGGTAGCCGCCGACGGCCCCGCTCCGCATCGACGTCACCGGTCGACGCGGGGCGGGTTCCGCCTGCGGCCGCTCGCCACCGGCGGCAGCGCCGGCAGGGACAGCCGATGACCGAGCGTTCCCTGATACTCCTCGAGTGATCAGCAGCGACCCTCGCCTCCCGTGGCCGTCCCGCTCGTCCCACCCGGCGGACAGTTCGACACTGCCGCTCTACATGGTCCTCTTCTTCGTGCTGGGCCTGGTTGCGTTTGCCGCGCACGGGGCGGGCGACGGCCGGGAAGCACTCATCATCGCGAGCATCGTCTCGGGGGTGTTCTTCGCGTGTTTCCTGATCCTCTTCGCGGTCTACTGGATCGGATACCTGCTCAAGGAGCACGCCGTCTGGCTGGCCGAGCGCCAGGCTGAGTCCGGTGGGGCAGCCACTGATCAACAGCCGGAGGAGTGAGTCGCCGGCTCGCGCCGGCGGACCAGAAGCTCCGGTCAATGTCCGGAGATCGACACTGCTGGGGACAGGATCCCGATGTTGTCGGACGCTGACAGAATGTCGCACCTGGATGAAGAGCAGCGAGAGCGCGCCGTCTTCATCGCTGAAGCCGAGTTGCTCGAACAGCGGCACGACAGCTGGGCTGTGCTGCAGCGGAAACAGGCCGCATGGTGGCAACGCTGGAACACCCTGACCACCGTCTTGTCGGCGGTGATCGCGGGTGCTTCGGGGGCTGCCGGGCTGGCCTCGGCTGAGCTGGGCACGGTAGCCGCGATCGCCGCTCTGGTGGCCGCCGGCCTGGCCTCGATCGCGAGTAGTTCGGGCGCGGCGCACCGCAGCGAGGTGGCATTCGTCTCCGCTGCGACCAACCAGGCCCTGGCCGACCAGGCCAGGGCCTTTCGGACGATCTGGGCACCACACCAACCGCTGACCGATGTGCGCGCCCGGTTCGCCGAGCTCTCCCTGCAACGGGACCAGGCGGTCACCAACGCGGCGTTGAAGTTGGGTCGGCGGCCGTTGGCGCGGTATCTCCGCAAGACCGCGCGTTCGGCCAGCCACTGACGGTGACCGGCCGAACCGCAGTCCGTGGCCAGGTCAAGACCCGCCGGTGCGGATCTCCGATCGGGTCGCGACGACGCGGTGGCGGCGCACCGGGTACAGCACCGGGTGGGACATGCTCCACGCGGCGCCCGCGCAGACGATCTCCTTGTAGCGGGCCGCCAGCTTCCCGGTGAGCAGAGCCGGCTTGGCCCGGTCGTCGGCGGTGACGTACTGGATGATGCCGTCGCGGCGGCCGAGGCTGATGCACTGGTTGAAGTAGCGCAGCGGGGCCTTGGGGAACTTCGCCCGACCGGTCAGCCGCGCGGCGATGGCGTCGGCGGCCTGCCAGGCCATCGGGACGCCCGAGGCGCACGACATCCGCAGCGGCTTGCCGCCCGGTCCCGCGGCGATCGCGGCGTCGCCCACCGCGTACACCTCGGGGTGGGAGACCGACCGCATGCTGTCGTCGACGATGATCTGCCCGGTCTCCGCGACCGCCAGGGTCGTGGCGGCGGCGATCGGGTGCACGGCGAAGCCGGTCGTCCAGACCGTCACCTGGGCCGGGATCTCCCGACCGTCGCGGGTGACCGCGCCGGTCGCCTCGACCCGCGCGATGTCGGCGTGCTCGTGCACGGTGATCCCGAGCCGGTCGCAGACGCCGCGCAGGTGCTGCTGCGCCCTGCCGTTGAGCCAGTCACCGAGACCACCGCGGGCGGCGAGCGCGACACGGAGGTCCGGCCGGGCCTCCGCGATCTCGGTGACCGCTTCGAGGCCGGTGAGGCCGCCGCCGACCACGAGCACGGTCCCGCCGGCCGCGAGGTGGGCGAGGCGGTCGCGCAACCGCAGCGCCGACGGCCTGCCGGCGATGTCGTACGCGTGCTCGGCGACCCCGGGGACGCCATGGTCGGCGGCGGTGCTGCCGAGGGCGTAGACGAGCGTGTCGTAGGCGATCTCGTCGGTGCCATGGTCGTCGGTGAGCGCGACGGTCCGGCGGTCGGCGTCGACGGTGGTGACCCGCGCCAACCGGAGCGCAACGCCGGTACCGGCGTAGATCTCGCTCAGCGGGCGGGGTTTGAGGTCCTGCCCGATGGCGAGCTGGTGCATGCGGACCCGCTCGACGAAATCCGCGTCGGCGTTGACGACGGTGATCTCAGTGTCGCCGGGGTGCAACCGCTTGGCGAGGCGCCCAGCGGCCATGGCTCCGGCGTAGCCCGCTCCGAGGACGACGATGCGGTGCTTCATGGTGGCACTCCTGTCTCGGTGGTGGTCGCTTCCTGAACCGGACAGCGCCCCGATTCCTGACAGGAACGGGCTATGAGCTGGATCACCAGACGTGCAGGGCGGGCTCCTCGTGCTCCGAGGCGGACCACTGCCGGCTGGCGCGGACGAGCTTGTCGGGGTTGACCTGGTTGTGGATGGCGGTGACCCCCTCGGGCGTCACCTGCAGCGACATCACGCCGATGACCCGGTCGTCGACCACGACCACCACCGCCGGAGCGCCGTTGGCGGTGGCGATGTGCAGGGCGGGGCTGCCGCCGACCAGGTCCCGTTTGACGTCGGCGGGCTTGAACAGGCCGCGCAGGAACTTCGCCACCGCCAGTGCGCCGACGATCGGCGCGGACCGGGCCGGGATCTTGCCGCCGCCGTCGGCGGTGCTCGTCACGTTGTCGGTCAGCAACTCCACCAGCCGCTGGATCTCGCCGTTGTTGGCCGCCGTGAGGAACTCCGCGACGATCTTCCGGGCGGTGGTCCGGTCGACCTCCGCGCGGGCCCGCTCGGCGCTGACGTGTTGCTTGGCGCGCCGGTAGGTCTGTTGGCAGTTCGACTCGGTGATGCCGAGGATCTCGGCGATCTCACCGTGCGAGTAGCCGAACGCCTCCCGCAGCACGTACACCGCGCGCTCGTTGGGCGACAACCGCTCCAACAGGGTGAGCACCGCCATCGAGACCGATTCGCGTTGCTCGGCGGTGTCGAGGGGGCCGAGCATCCGGTCCCCGGCGAGGACCGGTTCGGGCAGCCAGGTGCCCACGTAGGTCTCCCGCCGGGCGCGCGCCGAGGTGAGCTGGTTGAGGCACACGTTGGTGAGGACCTTCGTCAGCCACGCCTCGGGCGTCTCGACGTGCTCCCGGTCAGCGGCCTGCCAGCGCAGGAACGTGTCCTGGACGGCGTCCTCCGCGTCGCTGGCCGAGCCCAGCAGGCGGTAGGCGATCGCCTCCAGGCGGGCCCTGGAGCGCTCGAACAGCTCCACCTCGTCCGGACTGAGCGGCATGGTTCGATAGTCAACCACGCCCGCGACCTCGCCGACCGAGCGACGGCGTACCCGACAGCGTCGTTCATGGAAGACTGAGGACTTCCGGTGTCGCCGTCAGCAACGCTCGGCAGCTAAGGACCCGCATGCCCGTCGACGTCGAGCCCTATCGAATTTCCGTGCCGGAGTCGGAGCTGACTGACCTGCGTGCTCGGCTGGCGCGTACGCGTTGGCCAGAGGCGGCGACGGCGTCCGGCTGGGCACACGGCATACCCCTGGACGAGGTGCGGAGCCTCTGCGGGTACTGGGCAGAGTCGTACGACTGGCGGGCCGCCGAGGCGCGGCTCAACGCGGTCCCGCAGTACCTCGTCACCGTCGACAGCTTGACGATCCATGTGCTGCACGCCCGGTCGTCGTACCCGGGTGCGATGCCGCTGGTGCTGACTCACGGCTGGCCTGGCTCGGTGCTGGAGCTGGTCGACCTGGTCGAGCCGCTCACCGACCCACTGAGCCATGGCGGCACCGCCGAGGACGCCTTCGACGTGGTGATCCCGTCGCTTCCCGGGTACGGCTTCAGTGGCAAACCCATCCGCCCTGGGTGGGGTATCGAACGGATAGCCGCCGCGTGGGCGGAGATCATGGCGGCGTTCGGCTACACCCGGTACGGAGCCGCCGGCAGTGACTGGGGCACCAGCGTCTCCAGCCTCCTCGGGGCACTGGACGGCGAGCACGTGGCCGGCGTTCACCTCGTACCGCCGCTCGCGGGACCGGACCCGGCCGCCGCCGAGGACCTCACCGATGCCGAGCGCCAAGCGTTGGCTCACCTGCGCCAACGCGGCGCGTCCAGCTCGGCGTACTCGGAAGCCCACCGCACCGCGCCGCAGACCGTCGGGTACGCCCTGTTGGACTCGCCGGCCGGCCTGTGCGCCTGGATGGGCGAGAAGTTGATCAGCTGGAGCGACCCCGCTGGCCCTTCCGCCGGCCTGACGCGGGACCAGATCCTGGACCAGGTCACGCTGTACTGGTTGACCGGGACGGCGGCATCGTCAGCACGCCTGTACGCGGAGAGCATCGACCGGGTGTCCGGGTGGATCAGCGGCGAAGACGCCACTCAGGTCCGCGTACCCGTCGGTGCCTCGATCTTTCCCGCCGAGCTGCCCCGGCCGTCCCGGCGCTGGGTGACCCGCCGCTATCCGGACCTCCGGTACTGGAAGGAGCACGATCGCGGTGGGCACTTCCCCGCGCTCGAGGTGCCGAAGCTGCTGATCGCCGACCTGCGCGCCTTCTTCCGGCCGCTGCGTGCAGGTGCTGCGATCACGTGATCGAGCGCGCTGGTCGTACCCTTTCGGTGGTGACGTCCGATGCGCTGCGCCGTGCTCTCACCGCCCCCGCGGACCCGCCGCTGCGGCCCCTGCCCGAGCAGGTCGTCGCCCTGCTGGAGACCCTGCACGCGCCGCCGCGTCTCGCCGCGCACCTGCGGGCGGTGCACGAGGTCGCCGCGCAGCTCACCGACGCGGTGATGGCCCGGTTCCCGCAGCTCCGGTTCGACCGGGAGGCGGTGCTCTTCGGTGCCGCCACTCACGACGTCGGCAAGGTCCGGCACCCGGAGGAGTTGTCCGGTCCCGGGTCCGCGCACGAGCCCGCCGGCTACGAGCTGCTGCTCCAGCACGGTGTGGCCGAGTCGTCGGCCCGGTTCGCGCGCGATCACGCGTCCTGGCACCGCGACGGCATCGACGTCGAGGACCTGCTGGTCAGCGTGGCCGACAAGGTGTGGAAGGGGAAGCGGGTCACCGACCTGGAGGAGTTGCTCGTCGATCGCCTGGCCGACGTCACCGGCCGCGAACGCTGGTCGGTCTTCCTCGACCTGGACGACATCCTCGACCGGATCGCCGCCGACGCGGACCTCCGGCTCGCGTTCCAGGCAACCCATCCGGTACGCGGGTGAGCCCGGTCAGCGGCTCGCCGAGCTCGTTCCGGCCGTCCGGTGCGGCGGCGCGGGCACGGTCGGCGTCCGGCCGCGCACCGTCGACCGATGGGGGAGCGTGCCGGCCACCGCTGCTGTCAGGCAGATCGCCGCGGCGGCGATGAGCGGCGGGCGGGCGCCCAGGTGCACGGCGGCGGAGCCGAGGGGGATCGCCGCGACGAGCGGTCCGAACATCGCGGTGTTGGCCGTCGCGGCGACCCGTCCCAGCAGCGCCGCCGGCGTGTGGGTCTGCACGGCGGTGACGGCCGCGACCAGGGTCGCGGGCAGGCCCACGCCGGCCACCACCGCCCCGAGGACGGTCGCCGGCCACCACGGCAGGCAACGTGCCAGGCAGCCGAGCGCGAACAGCGCCGTGCCGGCGACACCGACGGCAACGGCACCCCTGGCCGCGATGATCCGGCCGACGACGAGGCCACCGAGGATCGAACCGGCCCCCTGCGCGCTGGCCAGCACACCGAGGAACGTCGTCGGCAGCCGCAGCTCGGTCACGACGATCGCGTAGATCCCCGCCGTGGTGAAGCCGGACATGGCGATGGACACCGCGGCGAGCACGACCGGCAGACGTGTCGCCCGCTCTCCGAACAGGACCACCAGTCCGGTACGCAGGCCGCGGCCGGCTTCGATCCGCTGGTCGGCGGGTGTCCGGCGCAGCCGGAGCACCGCGTACAGGACGGCGACCAGGATCGGCATCGCGGCGCTGAGCACGGCGACGGCGGGACCGCCCTGCCACGCGTAGAGGCCGGCCCCGGCGAGGGGAGCGACGAGCTTCATGCCCTCCTGCGCGCTGGAGCGCCACCCGTTGACATCGCCGAGTTCCGTGGGTGTGAGCGCCGACGGCAGCAGCGCCGTCTCGCCGGCGTCGATCAGCACGTAACTGACGCCGTACGCGCACGAGACGGTGAAGATGAGCCAGGTCTGCCCCGGCCCTCGCACGGTGAGCAGGGTCAGCAGGGCAGCTGCCAACAGGAGGTTGACGGCGATGACCAGCGGTCGCCGGGGCACCCGGTCGAGCAGGCCGCCCAGCCAGGGCCCGGCGAGCACCGGGGCGTACACGCAGAGCCCGGCGAGGGCGGCGAGGCCGGTGGAGCCGGTGAGGTCCAGGATCCAGATGCCGTTGACCAGTGACATCGCGCTGCTGCCGAAGCCGGACAGCAGGGAGATCGCCACGAACAGGCTCGCGTTGCGACGCATGAGCGCTCCGAGTTGAGTCGAGGTGACTCACATCCTCAGGCGTGAGCTAGGTGCACGCAATGCTGTCGAGCGCTGTCAACGCTCCGTTGACAAGGCGGCGTCGATCGTGAGTGCGGCGGTTCGGGCGGGCGCGGGCAGTCGCTCACCCGCTTCGGTGAGATCGGTGACGAGGTGCACTGCCAACGCGTACAGCGAGCCCGGGGCGGCGTCCAACGCCGTCTCCACAGTGCTCCGGACCAGAGCCGCGCGGCGAAATCGGCTGTCCCACCGCTGATCGGCGCCGATCCACCGGGCAAGGTCGGCGACCGCCGCCCGCAGTGCCGCGATCTGCGGAGGTAGTCGGAGGTCGAGCTGTTGCCGCCGCGACCACCGCGCGGCCACCAGCCGCTGTCGACGCTGCTCGGCGGCCTGTCGACTGCCGAGGCCGAGGGCCGTCGCGATCTGCGCCCAGGTCGCACCGTCGTGGCGGGCCCGATCAATGAGTTCCAGCTCCTGCTCGTCCAGGCGGGCGCGGGCGGCGCGCACCTCCGCCAACCGCGCCAGCTCCGACGTCATCCGTCAACGTTACATTGACAGGCCTTCGTCGCTGATCATCCTGGGCGCGCGAACCATGAACACGTCCACCGGATCCTCGCTGTCGAGGGTGAAACCGTGCCGCTCGTACAGCCGTCGGGCCGGGCTGCCCCGCAGCACGTTCAGCCGCACCGGCGTGCCGAGGCGGTCGCACCGGTCCAGTAGTTCGCGCAGCACCGCCGTGCCGATGCCACCGCCCTGTAGCCGCGGGGTCAGGTAGAAGTGCTCCAGCCAGTGGGCGTCCCCGTCCGGTCGCAGGGCCACGCAGCCGGCGAACGCGCCGTCCACCTCGACGACCCAGGTGTACGCCGGTGCGAACCCGTCCCGCAGGCGCTGCCGCACCCGCTGGTCGTCGTACCGCCCGAGCCGCTCCAGGTCGGCCCGCAGCACCACCGCCCGCAACTCGGCCACCGCCTCGACGTCCGCCGCCGAAGCCGGCCGAAGCTCCCAGTCCGCCATGATCAAAAGCTATCGCGGCCCGGCGCCCTCGCCGGCCAGCCCGCCGTTGCCTCCGTCACTTGTCAAACGGAACAGAGTTCCGTATCGTTTTAGCGGAACGTGGTTCCACTTGCTCAGGATGCCAGAGCGGGTGGGCCAGTGTCACCTCACCCTTCCGTGGAGGAACAGTCATGCGGTACCGCACCCTGGGGCGCACCGGCGTCCAGGTCAGCACCCTCGTGCTCGGCGCAATGAACTTCGGCAAACTGGGGCACACCACCCAGGGCGAGGCGACGGCGATCGTCGACGCCGCGTTGGAGGCCGGGATCAACCTGATCGACACCGCCGACATGTACAGCCAGGGCGAGTCGGAGCAACTGGTCGGCAAGGCCATCGCCGGCCGTCGCGACGACATCGTGCTGGCCACGAAGGCCGGCATGCCGATGGGCGACGAGCGCAATCAGCGGGGCAGCTCGCGCCGCTGGTTGGTCACCGAGTTGGAGAACAGCCTGCGCCGCCTCGGCGTCGACCACGTCGACCTCTACCAGATCCACCGGTGGGACCCGACCACCAGCGACGAGGAAACCCTGTCGGCGTTGACGGACCTGCAACGGGCGGGAAAGATCCGCTACTTCGGCTCCTCGACCTTCCCCGCGTACCGCATCGTGCAGGCCGAGTGGGCCGCGCGGGAGCACCACCTGGGCCGGTACGTCACGGAGCAGCCCAGCTACTCGATCCTGCAACGGGGGATCGAGGCCCATGTCCTGCCCGTGACCGAGCAGTACGGGCTCGGCGTGCTCGCCTGGAGCCCGCTCGCCTCGGGCTGGCTCTCCGGCGCGATCCGCGCCGGCCGGGAGATCACCACCAGCCGCTCAGCGATCCTGCCCGCCCGCTTCGACCTCAGCGTCCCGGCCAACCAGGCCCGGCTCCACGCCGTCGAGCAGCTGGCCAGCGTCGCCGACGAGGCGGGGCTCACCCTGATCCAGCTCGCACTCGGGTTCGTCACCGCGCACCCGGCCGTGACCAGCGCGATCATCGGCCCCCGCACCATCGACCACCTGCACGCCCAACTCGCCGCCGCGGACACCGTGCTCCCGGCCGACGTGCTCGACGCGATCGACACGATCGTCGCACCCGGGGTCGACCTCGCCGCAGCCGAGAAGTTCGACACCCCGCCCGCCCTGCTCGACCCGGCGCTGCGGCGTCGCTGAGCCTCCAGGTGCGGTGATCGACGCCACTGGTCACCTAGGATGAGACCCATGAGCGCTGAGGCTGTCGGCATGCACATGCCCGCCGTTGTGACGCTCGACGACGTGGCGGCGATGAACGCCGCCGATCCGAACGGTCGCCGCTACGAGACCAGCCCCGAGGGGGTCCTGTCGGTCATGCCGCCGCCCGATTCGGAACACGCCATGATCGCCAGTCGCCTGTTCGCCTGGTTGATCGTGGCGGGTTGGCCCGCCGAGCAGGTGCTTCAGGCAGTCGGTGTGCGCATCTCCGGACCGGACGGCGACGGTGGCCGCATTCCCGACCTGAGTGTCTGGCGTAAGCCGCCGTCCCGCAGCGTCTGGGCCGCCGTCGCCGACGTCGTACTCGTCGTGGAGATCGTCTCGCCGGGCTCGGAGGCGATGGACTCCGTGACCAAGGTCCGCGAGTACGCGTCGGCGGGGATCCCGCAGTACTGGGTGGTCGATCGGGACGGCGCGCAGACGGTCACCCTGCACCGGCTGGGCGGGGACGGCAGCTACGAGACGCTGGCGCGGATGCCGCTGGCCTGGCTGCTCCAGACCGCCCCCGCCGACCATCTCGACTGAACGCCAGCACCGACGGCCCCTGGCCTGTCGCATCGCTCCGGAATGCCGGACCAGGGGGCGATTCGGTGACATCCCGTCCGCCGCCCCCTGGTCCGACGCGCCCTCGCCTACGCGCGCCGCGCGACCAGCGGGGCCGGTGTCACACCGCTCGCGCCCGCGCGGGACGCTCGGCGGACGGCGGGCACGAGAAGCGCCGCCACCACTGCCGCGAGCGAGGTGACGGTCAGCATCTCGAACCCGTGGGTGAACCCGGACTCGTACGGCAGACCGTCCGAGCGCAGGTGGCCGGTGACGATGCTGCTCATCACGGCCGCCCCGATCGATCCACCGATGGTCCGGATATTCGCGTTCATCCCCGCCGCCACGCCGGTCTGCGCGGCCGAGACGTTCTGCACGATCAGGTTCGTCATGGAGGCGTACGCCAGGCCGATGCCGATCCCGAACAGGGCCGAGGCGACCACGATCTGCCAGCGTGCGTCGTGGGCCACGGCGAGTAGGGCGCACGAGACCACGCTGAACGCGGAGCCCGCGGCGAGTTGTGCCTTACCACTGAGAATCCGCTCCATCCGGCCGCTGACAATGCCGGTCAGGAACATGGCGACGAGCATCGGCACCAGCAACAGCCCCGCCTCGGTGACGCTGGCCCCGAACCCATAGCCCGCGACCGTCGGGGTCTGCACGAACTGCGGCAGGAACGCGAGGATGGCGAACATGCCTGCGCCGAAGAGCAGCGCGACCAGGTTGGTGGTCCACACCGCCGGCAGGCGCATCACCCGCATGTCGATGAGCGGGTTGGTCGAACGGGTCTCGGTGATCACCCAGGAGACGAGGACGAGCACCGCGACGAGCAGGAGACCGAGGACCTCACCCGAGGTCCAACCCCACGCCGGCGCCTTGCTGACCGCCAGCATCAACGCGACGAGCCACCCGGACAGCAGTACGGTGGCGAGCCAGTTGATCCGGCCCGGCGTCCGTACGGGCGACTCCGGTACGAGGAAGTGCGCCGCCACGGCCGTCGCGATCAGCACGACCATGGGGATCCAGAAGAGCCCTCGATAGCCGAAGGCACCGACGATCGGCCCGGCGAGCACGGTGCCCAGTCCGCCGCCGGCGGCGAGCAGGGCCGACATCGCCCCGATCGCCGACGTGGTCCGGGCCGCCGGGAACTCGTCCCGGATGATCCCGAACGACAGCGGGAAGACGGCACCGCCGACACCCTGCACGATCCTGGCCACGATGAGCACGCCGATGTTAGGCGCGACGACGGCCAGCAGGCAGCCGGCGATGAGCGCGACCAGGGAGACGACGAACATCCGCTTCTTGCCGACCATGTCACCGATCCGTCCGAGGATCGGTGTGAAGACCGACGCGGAGAGCAGGTACGCCGTCAGTACCCAGGTCACGGTGTTCTGCGAGGTGTGCAGGTCGTGCTGGATCGTCGACAGCACCGGGCTGACGAGCGACTGCAGCATCGCGAAGAAGCCAGCGCCGGCCGCAAGGACGGCGAATGTGATCCGGTAGGGCGTACGAGTGGTGGTCCGAGCCACGAAAGACTCCAGTTCTCGGTGGTGGGGAGCGGACAGCGGTCCTCCTCAGACCGCGATGGTCTTGTGCTCCACGTACTGGGCCAGGCCGACGGCTCCGAACTCGCGGCCGACACCGCTGCCCTTGTAGCCGCCGAAGGGCGCGTCGAAGCCCGGGTCGGCGCCGTTGACGGTGAAGAAGCCGGTACGGATCCGGCGGGCGAGCGCCAGGCCACGCTCGACGTCGGCCGTCCACACCCCACCGCCGAGCCCGTACGGGGAGTCGTTGGCGATGCGTACCGCGTCGTCCTCGTCCTCGTACGCGATGATGACGAGGACCGGTCCGAAGATCTCCTCCTGGGCGATGCGCATGCCGTTGTCGACGTCGGCGAAGACCGTCGGCCGTACGTAGTAACCGCCCTCGAGCCCCTCCGGCACCTCGGGACCGCCGGTGACGAGACGCGCTCCCTCGGAGATGCCGAGTTCGATGTAGCTCCGGACCCGCTGCTGCTGGTCGGCGCGGACCATCGGGCCGATCCACGTACCCGGGTCGGCGGGGTCTCCCACGACGAGGCTCTCCGTCATGGTTTTCACGGCCTCGACGACCTCCTCGTAGCGGCTACGCGGGGCCAGGATGCGGGTGTGCGCGACGCAGGATTCGCCGTTGTTGCCGAACGACAGGAACTTGAGTCCCTCGACCACGGCCGAGAGGTCCGCGTCCGGCAGGATGACCGTCGCGGACTTGCCGCCCAGCTCCAGGCTCACCCGCTTGAGCTGCTGGCCCGCCACGGACGCGATCGTGCGTCCGGCGGCGGTCGATCCGGTGAAGGCGACCTTGTCCACGTCGGGGTGCGCGACGAGATACGCGCTCGTCTCCCGGCCAGCCGGCAGGATGCTGACCACGCCCTCCGGCAGCCCAGCCTGCTCGAAGATCTCGCCCAGCACCAACGCGTCCAGCGCGGTCTCGGGCGAGGCCTTCAGGATGACCGTGCAGCCCGCCAGCAACGCCGGAATCATCTTCACCAGTGCCGACTGGTGCGGGGCGTTCCACGGGATGACCGCGGCGACCACACCGACCGGCTCGCGCCGGATCAGCGGGCCGGATTCGGTTGCCCGTTCCTCCCACCCGAAGGCCTCGGCGGCCCGCAGGTAGGCGCCGGTCTGCTCCGCCAGTGCGTGCAGCGTCCACCGGGTGAACCACGACGCGGAGCCGTTCTCCGAAGTGATCAACGCGGCCAGTTCGTCGGCCCGCGCCGCGTGTAGTTCGTTGAATCGGGCGACGACCGCCTGGCGTTCCTGCGGCGTCATCCGGGGCCACGGCCCGTCGTCGAAGGCCTTCCGCGCGGCGGCGACCGCCCGGTCGACGTCGGCCGGTGATGCCTCGGCGGCCCGCCCCACCAGCGACTTGTCGTGCGGCGAGTGGACGTCGAGCAGGCCGCCCTCGACGGGCGCGACCCACTGGCCACCAACGTAGAGCTTGTCGTGAACGATCACGGTGATTACTCCCTTATTGCAGGTTTTGGGCCGATTCGTGATCGGCGTCCGGGCTGCGGCCCCCGCCGCGTACGCGTTCCACGTCGCGACCATCAGGGGCACAACGATGTGGCGTGTCGTGCGGCTAGCTGCCACAAAACCGTAGCACTTACCTTGGGTCCCGCCACTAGCATGTGCAGCTAGCCGCGTGACCTGCCACACAGGGGTAGAGTTGACGGCACTATGAGAGCCGACGCAGCCCGCAACCTCGACACGGTCCTCCACGTGGGTGCTCGACTACTCGCGCAGGATCCGGCCACGAGCATCGCCACGATCGCTGCCACGGCCGGCGTCGACCGGCGCACCGTCTACCGCCGATTCGCCACCCGGGAGGCCCTGCTCGCCGGGGTCTACCAGGCCAAGCTCGACGCCTCCGAGCGCGCGCTCGACGACGCCCGACTGACGGAGGCACCGGTCGCGGTGGCCCTGCACCGCTATGTGGAGGGCATCATCCCGGTCATCCGGCGCTGGTCGCTCCAGGTCCTCAAGCCGATGATGAACATGGACGTCGAGGCCGCGGCCCGGAGCAAGCAACTCGGTGAGCGGCTCGACCGGTTCATCCAGCGCGCCACCGACGAGGGGCTACTCCGCGCCGACCTGCCACCGGGCTGGGTCAGGACGCTGCTGGACCAACTCGTGAACGCCACCGCGGAAAACTTTCCCGACCTGGCCGCCGCGCCGGCCGCCGACCTGGTCGTCGACGCGCTGTTGCGCGGCGTCGGGCGAAGCTGACGGGCAGGCACTGAGCGTCTGCGCGGATGGGTCGCTGGGGCGTAACGGTCCTGGCGGTGGGTGACCAGGTCCTGCGGGGGGCCTTACTTGCCAGGGCCCGAGGGCTCCGGGTTCTCTGCGAAGACCTGGGCGGCGACCTGATAGCCGTCGAACGCGCGTGCTACGCCAGCGTAGGCCGCGACCTGAAGAAAGACTTCGGCGATCTCTTCCTTGGTGGCGCCGGCGTTGAGCGCGATGCGCAGCTGACCACGGAGGGGCTCCAGGACGCCGAGCGTCGCCGCGATGGTGACGGACACCAGTGCCCGCGTCCGTGTATCCAGGTGCTCGGTGCGCGGCCAGACGTCGCCGAAGGCGTGCATCGTCGCGATCCGTTTGAAGTCTGCGCCGTTGGCTGGCTCACCAGGGGTGGCGCCAAGGAAGCGTTCCAAGCGGAAGCCCAGCAGACGCTCAGCCGTGTCCAGCGCGGCGGCGTACCCAGGGTCTGTCGCCGCAGATGCCGGATGATTCGTCGTCACGGTGTTCATACTTCCAGGCACTAGGGCGAAGCAGGCTATATCTGGCATTTCGAACGTGACTGAAGGGCCGTACGCGGCACGCCCGAGTAGCCGTCGCGCCGGGCCTCGCCGGAGGTTGTCGCAATTCGGACAAGACGGTAAAGCCCCTGGTAGAGCACTCTTGGGGCAGGTGGAGGTAGACGGGTGGCGGGCCACATCCCGATCCTCCGGCCCGGTTCGGACAAGATCGTCCGTACCGGTGCCGCCCTCACCCGGCCCGGCCTCGAAGCCGCGACGGTCACGGCACAGCTGCCGATCCGATCGCGCGTACGACAGGCCGAGGCTGCCACCGACACCCCTGCGGGCGCCCGCAGCGGTGCCTCCGCCCACCGGGACAAGGACGTCAGCACCGTCGGCTGTCAGGCAACGCCGTCCGCCGGCCGTGCCCGCCGCCCCCGTGCCCCGCCGGCCTTTCGCACCGTGGACCCCGCCGGGGTCCGGCGTCGCTCGACCGCGCGCCGAGCCCTGGCGACCGAGCCAGAAAGGGCCCGACATGGCCGCTCCCACCGCGACCGCAGCCTTGAACGCATCCGTCTTCACGCCGGGTGACCAGATGCTGCTGACCGTGACCTACTCGGACGCCGACACCAAACCGCTGACCGTCACCATCGTGGTCACCGACGCGCAGGGCAACAGCAGCGCGCCGGTCAAGGTCACGGCGGTCATCGACCCACTCACCGTGACCGTCTCCGACAACTCCGGACGTACCTGGACCCGGGTCTCCGACAACGGCTCCGTGGCCGTGTATCGGTCGGTGGCGTGATGCCCCGGGTCACCGTCCAGGTCCGTGACGCCGCCGGCAACACCGCGACGGCCGCCGCCGACTACAGCCTGGGCCAACCCGTGCTCGGCGGCTACTACCTCTCCGGCGGCGCCGATCCAACCGCCGACATGGCCGGCGGCAACTTCCGGTCACTCACCCAGTACCGCAGCCTCGCCGACGGCTACATCTTTCCCGGCTACAACCGACCCTGGCTGGTCAACCTGGGCAAGGCCGGTGTGCAGATGAACATGGTCCTGGAGTTGAAGCACTACGGCGCCTCGAACTACGGAACACAGAGCTTCTCGGTGGACGGCACCAGCTACACGGTGCCGGCACCGACGATGACCATCCAGCAGCGACCCGGCACGACCTGGCCGAGGGCGTACGGGTACGGGCAGGTGATCAAGGGGCAGTGCGACGGGTTGCTGGCGCGCGCGCTGTCGCAGTACCGCACGCTCGGCTTCGGGGTGAACATCCAGCTCGCCTCGGAACTGGACACCGATCACGAGTTCGGCACCACCGAGGACGGCAAGGCGTACAGCTGGGCCGAGTCGGACGCGCGAGCGGTGCAGGCGATGAACTACATCCTGACCTGGTTCAAGTCACGGACGCTGCCGGCCGGCACGACCTTCTCGGTGGGGCTCGGCGGTTTCGACAGGGCCTGTTTCCAGCGCACCCACCCGGAGTCGCTGATGTCCCGCCTCGACTATCTCCAGTGGAACGCGTACGCCACCAACGCCAGCCACACCGCGCTGGCCCGGTTTCGTCGCACCAAGGACTGGGCGGTGGCCGATCTCGGCCCGGTGGCGCTGTCCCGACCGGTGATCATCGCCGAGTGGGGGGTGCGGGTGGCCGAGATCCCGAACCAGGCCGCCTGGATCGCCACCGTGCCGGCGGCGATCGCCCAGCTCAACGCCGAGCGTGGACCACGGATCGTGCGGACCAACTACTTCAACTCCGGTTGGGGCACCCTGACGCCTAAGGCGCCCGGGTTGACGGCGCTGCGCGAGGCGTACGCCAAACGGCCGTACGTCTGACCGGGTTCCGGCGGCTCCGGGCTCCGGGGCCGCCGGGACCGCGCCGGTCAGCCCTCACCGAGCCGTTCGGCGTACGCGTCGCGCAGCTCGGGCCAGCCGAAGTCCTTGGCCTCCGCGCCGCGGATCGGGCCGACCGGATCGCCGTCGAGCAGCCGGTCGGCCACGTCGAGGCAGAGGTGCCAGCCGGCCGCGACCATCGGCAGCATGCCCCGGTCGGCGACGGTGTGCCGCAGGGTGAGCCGGGTGCCGCTGCCCAGCGGGCTCAACTCCCAGCGCAGCAGGTCGTCGCCCCAGGTGTACTCCAGCAGGTGCGGCGGCTCGGCCCGGCGTACCGTCGCCTGATCCTCCTGGGTGGTCTCGCCGTCGACGAGGGTGAGCACGACGGCACCGGCGTTGCCGAGATCGCGGTCGGCGAGGAACGGCGCCCACTGCGCGAGCTGGGCTGGGTCGGTCAGGGCCGCCCAGACGGTGGCTGGCGGATGCCGCAGGTCGCGGACGAAGACCAGCGTCGCGCCGGCGTCTGCCGGCTCGGCGCGCACGTCGGCGGGTGGACTCGGGCGAAACGCGTCGCGGTCCATTCACTGCTCCTGACTGTCGAGGTGCCGTTCCAGGGCGTCCAGGTGTCGGGCCCAGAGCCGCCGGTACGGGGCGAGCCAGCCGTCGACGTCCCGCAACGGGCCGGGGTCGAGGCGGTAGATCCGCTGTCGGGCGGCCGTCCGGCAGGTGACGAAGCCGGCGTCGCGAAGCACCCGTAGGTGTTTGGAGACGGCCGGCTGGCTGACCCCGAGCCCGTCGACCAGCTCGCCGACACTGCGTTCGGCGTCGCGGAGCTGGTCGAGGATCCGGCGCCGGGTGGGCTCGGCAAGGACGGTGAAGGCGTCGGTGGACACCAACCTAACATGCCGCGTCGTTCATATGACTGTCAAGGCATGTGTTAGGGGTGTCCATCCCGAGGCGGGGGCACCGATCGGCTCCCTATGCTCGGATCATGGAACTTCGGATCTTCACCGAGCCCCAGCAGGGCGCCACCTACGACCAGTTGCTCGCCGTCGCCCGGTGCGCCGAGGACGCTGGCTACGGCGCGTTCTTCCGCTCCGACCACTACCTGATGATGGGTGACGTGAGCGGCGAACCCGGCCCCACCGACGCGTGGACCACGCTCGCCGGCCTGGCCCGGGAGACCAGCCGCATCCGGCTCGGCACGTTGATGACCGCCGCCACCTTCCGGCTGCCCGGCCCGCTGGCGATCACCGTCGCGCAGGTCGACCAGATGAGCGGCGGCCGGGTGGAGCTGGGCATCGGCACCGGCTGGTACGCCGAGGAACACAGCGCGTACGGCATGCCGTTCCCGCCGCTCGCCGAGCGGTTCGACCGGCTGGAGGAGCAGCTCGCCGTCATCACCGGGCTGTGGTCCACCCCGGCGGGGGAGCGGTTCGACCATGACGGCCGGTACTACCCGGTCCGGGACTCGCCCGCCCTGCCCAAGCCGGTGCAGCAGCCGCGCCCACCGATCCTGCTCGGCGGGACCGGTCCGAAGCGCACCCCTCGGCTGGCCGCCCGCTACGCCGACGAGTTCAACCTGCCGTTCGCCTCGGTGCCGGACACCGCGGCGCAGTTCGACCGGGTCCGCGCGGCCTGCGCTGAGATCGGCCGGGACCCGGCCGAGATGGTCTGGTCCAACGCGCTGGTGCTGTGCTGCGGGCGCGACGACGCCGAGGTGGCCCGCCGCGCCGCCGCCATCGGCCGCGAACCGGACGAGCTGCGGGCCAACGGTCTGGCCGGGACGCCCGCCGAGGTGCTGGACACCATCGGCCGGTACGCGGAGATCGGCAGTCAGCGGCTCTACCTCCAGGTGTTGGACCTCAGCGACCTGGAGCACCTGGAGCTGGTCGCCAGCGAGGTGATGGCGAAGCTCTGAGCGCGGGCGGGTGGCTGTGGAGCGACGCCGCCGGTCAGGCCCGGTGGGCGCCGCTCCCGACCGCGCCCGGGTCGCCCAGCACGGTGTCCAGCCGCCCGTCACGGTCACTGTCGACGTAGGTGATGTCCGGGACACCGTCACCGTTCACATCGATCTGGACGACGTCGGCGACGCCGTCCCCGTCGAGGTCGGTGACCACCTCCACCGAGCCGTCCAGGTGACGGGTCACGATCGACTGGGCGCCGGGGGCGCGCGGTGGCGGACCCGGCGCCGGCACCGGCGTCGGGGCGGGCGCGGGCGCCGGAGTGGGCCGAGGGCCGGGTGTGGGCGACGGGTGACTTGGCAATCCGCCGGCCGGCGGTGCGCTGGCCTGCTCGACTCCGGTGCCGGTCGGGTCCAGTTCCTCCTCGGAGGGGAAGACGTCACCTCGGGCGGCCGGATCACGGTAGCTGCTCATGAGCGTAGGGTTCCCCGACGATGACGAGAACAACCGTGCCCGATCGACCGGTGTCCTCGGTGCCCGGTTTGGCGGAAGATGCGGGGACCGACGCCACGGTCATGAACGGGGGTCCGAGCGTGGAACTGCGCCGGAGTCGGGGCGCCCGGGTGCTCGCCCTGGTCTGCGTACTCGGCGGGGTGCTCTTGTTGGTCTATCCCAGCGACGGCGCCCTGCTACGGACGATCATCGCGGTGGGGGCGATCGCGATCGGCGCGGCGGCGCTGGTCAGCGCGTTGCGCCCGTTCCGCTTCAGGATCCACGGGGACGGGCTGACCATCCGACGGCCCGGCCTGCGCCGGGACATCCGATGGGCCGACGTCGGCGCGCTGGTCCTCGACGAGCCGCCCCGACGCGACGGTCATCCCGAACCGCCGCGGCTGCTGCTGGTTCCCGCGCCGGGAGTGCGGCTTGAGCCGGCGACCGCCCGGCACCCGCTCGACGGCCGACCCGCCCTCGAACTGCTCGTTCTCGACCAGGTCCGGGAGCAGCCCGACCAGGTGTCCGCCGCACTCACCCGCTACGCCGGAGGTCGTTTCGTCGACCTGCTCGCGCTGCGGCGCGCCGCCTTCGATGCCCCGGACCTCCCGGTCGGCCTGCGTGGCTACCAGATGGACCGGGTCGACCGGTTGATCCGACGCGGCCAGGACGCCCTGCTGTCCGGGGACGCGGCGACCCGGCAGGCGGCCCGGGGCGAGATCGAACGCGCCGGCGCGGCCGGTCTGCCGATCGCCCAGCGTGGTTACCACACGCTCCAGACGGATACCGTTCTGGACGCCCTCGTCGCCGCGTTGGCCGACCAGCAGAGCACCGATCGGGAGACCGCCACATGACCGCGCAGGGACCGCACGCCGCGTCGGCCACCGACGTTCCGCGCCGCAACTGGGCCGGCAACGTACGGTACGCCGCCAAGGCGTTCCACCGGCCCACCTCCGTCGACGACCTGCGCCGGCTCGTCGCCGGCAGCAACCGGATCCGGGCGGTGGGCAGCGGGCACTCCTTCAACAGTCTCGGTGACACCGACGGTGACCTGGTCAGCCTCGCCGGGCTGCCCCCGGTCGTCGAGGTGGACCACGAGCGCGGGCAGGTCACCGTGAGTGGCGCAATGCGCTACGGCGACCTCGCCCGACAGCTGCACACCCAGGGGTACGCGCTGGCGAACCTCGCCTCGCTGCCGCACATCTCGGTGGCCGGCGCGGTGGCCACCGCCACCCACGGGTCCGGTCCGAGCCACGGCAACCTCGCCAGCGCCGTCGCCGGCCTGGAACTGGTCACCGCCGACGGCGACCTGCTGCGGGTCGACCGCGACACCGACAGGTTCGCCGGCATGGTGGTCGGGCTCGGCGCGCTCGGCCTGGTCACCCGGGTCACGCTGGACGTGGTGCCAACCTTCGCGCTGCGCCAGTACGTACGCCTCGACCTCGACCGGGCGGCGCTCGACGAGGCTCTCGGCTCGGCGTACAGCGTGAGTGTCTTCACCGACTTCCGGACGCCCCGACTGCGCGAGGTGTGGCGCAAACAGTTGGCGGACCAGCCGCCACCCCCGGTGGACTGGCTCGGCACCACAGCGGCCGACCAGCCCCGGCACCCGGTGCTCGGCATGCCGGCGGAGAACTGCACCCCGCAGCTCGGCGAGCCGGGCCCGTGGCACGAGCGGCTGCCGCACTTCAAGCTCGGCTTCACCCCGAGCAGCGGCGACGAACTGCAGTCCGAGTACCACGTCGCGCGGGCGGCGGCGGCGGACGCGCTCGCCGCGCTGGACGACGTGGCGGAGCTGATCGCCCCGGTGCTGCTGGTGTCCGAGCTGCGCACCGTGGCGGCCGACGAGCTGTGGCTCAGCCCGAACTACCGGCGGGACAGCTTCGTGCTGCACTTCACCTGGATCGACGACACCGCGGCCGTGCTGCCGGTGGTGGCCGCCGTGGAGGAGCGCCTGACGCCCTTCGCGCCCCGACCGCACTGGGGCAAGGTCTTCGTCACCGACCCGGCCGAGCTGGCCGCCCACTACCCCCGCCACGCCGACTTCGCCACCCTCCTCACCGACCTGGACCCGAAAGCCAAGTTCCACACCGCGCCCCTGGACCACCACTTCCCCCGCTGACCCTCGTTGGTCCCCCGCTGACCCCCGTTGATCATGAAGTTATTGCCATTCGGCGCGGCGTGTCGGCGCAATAACTTCATGATCAACGCGATGGGGTGGGGGTGCGGAGGGTGCTGCGTTGGACGGCTCGGCTGATGTCGCTGGGGGAGATGATCCCGGTTAGGCGGCCGTCTTCGGTTACCACCAGGGCTCGGCCGTCGGCGCACTCGGTGAGCCGGGGGAGCAGGTCGTTGAGCTGTTCATCGGGCTTCGCCAGCACCAACTGGTCGGCGCGGCAGGCCACCTCGGCCAGCGTGGTCGACGCCCTCCGGTCGGCTGGCACGCCGCGCACCCGGTCGACGGTGACCAGGCCGGTCGGCCGGCCGTCCTCGGTCAGCGGCAGCGCCGAATGCCGGTACGCGAACAGGTAGTGGTCGACGAAGTCCGCGACCGTCATCTCCGCCGAGGCGGTCTGCGGCTGCGGGGTCATCACATCGCCCACCCGGATCCCGCGCAGCGCGGTGCCGGTGCGGGCCTGCCGTTCCTCCATCCCGGCCGCGCCGATCAGGAACCAGCCGATCAGCGCCAGCCACAGCCCACCGAAACCGACCCCGGACAGGAACTGCCACAGCCCCAGGCCGATCAGCAGCACCCCCAGCACCCAGCCGGCCCGGGCGGCGACCACCGACGCCCGGGTCCGGTCACCGGTGGCCTTCCACACCGCGGCGCGCAGCAACCGTCCACCGTCCAGGGGCGCGGCCGGCAGCACGTTGAAGATGGCCAGCAGCACGTTGATGCCCGCCAGCCAGGCCACCGCCCCGAACAGCAGCCCGCTCTGCCCGGCCAGTGCGAGCAGCGCCGCGACGGCACCGAAGAACGCCCCGATCAGGAGGCTGACCAGCGGGCCGACGCCCGCGATCCGCAACTCCGCGCCCGGGTCACGCGGTTCGCCCCGCAACTCGGCGACACCGCCGAACAGCCACAGCGTGATGCCGTCGACAGTCAGCCCGTTGCGCTTGGCCACCACCGCGTGCGACACCTCGTGGGCGAGCAGGCCGACGAAGAAGACCACCGCCGCCGCCAGCCCGGCGAGGGTGTACGCCAGCGGCGAGTGATCGGGGTACGAGCGGGGGAACTGGTTCGCGGCCAACCCCCACGCGATCAGCGCGAAGATGACCAGCACGCTCCAGTTGACGCCGACCGGCACTCCCGCGACCCGGCCAAGCCGGAAGCTTGCCCTCATCCCGGCCCCATACCCCTACTTGGCCTGCCCATGCCAGTCGACGAGGTGGCGGCTCGGTTGGTGTGATCGGTCGACCATGCCGAGCGAACATCTGCCCACGTTCACAGCGGGCCGGCCGGGCACCCTCGCGGTGATACCCCAACGGGGGACGCCACACCTCTGAGCTGGCGGCCTGTCAGCGGCGGGGGGTCTCGCTGGCGATGGTGGCCTCCCGGGGCAGCGCCGCCGCCCGCAGCGCCCAGTCCAGCGCGTAGTCGGCGATCTTCTCCCAGCCGTCCTGCCCGACCGTGAAGTGCGAGCGGCCGGCGAACTGCTCGTACGCGGTGAGGGCGCGGGACTTCTGGTAGAGCCCGGCGTTGGCGCGGACCACCGACGCCGGCACCACGTGGTCGACCTCGCCGGCCATCAGCAGCAACGGTGCCCGGTCGTTACGCCCGACGTCGACCCGGGCTGGTGAGCGGGGGTCGAGGTTGGCGAACGCACCCTCGAAGTAGACCCGCCCGGCACCGGGGACGGCGTAGCGTTGCCAGGCCCGGTCGGAGTCCTCCCGGCTCATGGCGTTGCCGAAGGTGTAGGCGAAGTCGTCCGGGGTGAACGGGACGGCCTTGTTGCGGTTGGCGGGGCTGCGCAGGATCGGGAAGCCCGATCGGAGCTGACTCAGCGGCACCTTGAGCACCCCCTTCACCTGCGCGGGGTGCACCCCGACCGCCGCCGCGCTGAGGCCCCGGTCGACGAGGATCTGGGTGAACAGGCCGCCGAACGAGTGCCCCATGATGATCGGTGGTCGGGGCAGCGCCCGGATGATCTTGTCGTAGTGCGCGACGATCGTGGCGATGCTCTGCTCGGCGATCGGGCTGGGATCGTCCCGCAACTGCTCCACCGACCGGTCCATCCCGGGCCAGGCGGGTGCGATCACGTGCATGCCACGCTCGGTGTACCGCTGCGCCCACCCCTCCCAGCTGCGCGGCGTCATCCAGAGCCCGTGGATCAGCACGACCGTGTCGACCTGGCCCTGCGGCGTGGCACCCATCTCGTCCCCCCGGTGTCGCGGCATCCGGGGCAGCGGTTACCCGCTGCCGTGCCGGGAATTCCTCCGCCGGTTGCTCGCCTCGACGGGTCGCGTTCGGGGGCGGACGTGGCAGTGAGCGTGATGACACAGGGGCATCGTGATGACTCAGGGGCATCACGCTCGTCGCGGTGTTTGCTCGTACGGAGGTCACTCTCCGTGTCGTCCGGACCCTGACAAATGTCACGGCCGGGAGGTGACGACCGCTCCGGGCATCGGGGTACGCCCCGCCGGAGTATCAGTGCCATGACCAGTACGCATCCGGCTGTCGAGTTGGACGGCCTCAGCAAGAGCTTCGGCGCGGTCACCGCTGTCGACGGGTTGAGCCTGCGGGTACAGCCCGGCGAGGTGGTGGCGTTCCTCGGCCCGAACGGGGCGGGCAAGACCAGCACCATCGACATGCTGCTCGGGCTGTCCCGCCCGGACGCCGGCACCGTCCGCGTCCTCGGCGGCACCCCGGACGACGCGGTGGCCCGGGGTCGGGTGGCTGCCGTCCTGCAGACCGGCGGGCTGCTCAAGGACCTCACAGTGGGCGAGACGGTGCGGATGACCGCCCACTTCTACCGGCACACCCGTCCGGCGGCGGAGGTGCTGGAACGGGCCGGGATCACCGACATCGCCGATCGGGTGGTCGGGCGTTGCTCGGGTGGTCAGCAGCAGCGGCTGCGCTTCGCGTTGGCCCTGCTGCCCGACCCGGACCTGATGGTGCTCGACGAGCCGACCACCGGCATGGACGTCGAGGGTCGGCGGGACTTCTGGCAGGCCCTGCGCCGCGACGCCCGACGTGGACGGACCGTCATCTTCGCCACCCACTACCTGGACGAGGCGGACGCGTACGCCGACCGGATCGTGCTGGTCCGGCAGGGACGCATCGTGGCCGACGGCACCACCGCCGAGATCAAGAACCTGGCCGCCGGCCGTACCGTGCGGGCCACCCTGCCCGGCGCCGACCAGGCCGTGCTCGCCGCACTGCCCGGCGTGGACGCCGTGGAGGTACGCGGCGACAGCGTGCTGGTGCGGACCGGGGACTCGGACGCGGTCGCCCGGCACCTGCTGACCCGGACCGCCGCCCGGGACGTCGAGATCACCTCCCGCAACCTTGAGGACGCTTTCCTCGCCCTGACCACCACGCAGACCGGAGCCTGAGATGACCACCTCCACCTCCACCCGCCCCGGTGTCACGGCACCGGACCGTCGACTGCCCGCGCTGGGCGGGTTCGCCCCGGGTGCCCTGGGTATCGAGCTGCGCCGGGTGCTGCGCAACCGCCGCACCCTCGCCTTCACGCTGATCATGCCGGGGGTCTTCTTCCTCATCTTCGGCCTGCCGCAGGGCGGGCAGTCACTGGACAATGGTCGCCCGGTGACGGCGTACGTCATGATCAGCCTGGCCGTGTACGCGGCCATGGTGGCGACCACGAGCGTCGGTGGTGCGGTGGCCACCGAACGGGCGCTGGGCTGGAGCCGACAGTTGCGGCTCACCCCGCTGCGCCCGGCGGCGTACGTGGCGACCAAGCTGATCACCGCGATGAGCCTGGGCCTGCTCGCGGTCGTCATCGAGTTCCTGGTGGGCGCCGTGGCCGGCGTCCGCGTCCCGGCGTACGTCTGGCTGCTGTCCGGGCTCGCCGCCTGGGTCGGCTCGCTGGTCTTCGCCGCCTTCGGTCTGTTCATCGGGTACCTGGCGCCGGCCGAGAACGTCATGCAGATCATCGGCCCGGTGCTGGCGGTGCTGGCCATGTTCGGCGGGCTGTTCGTCCCGGTCGAGGTGCTGCCGGACGTGCTCCAGCAGGTCGCGACGTTCACCCCGGTGTACGGCATGGGTGTGCTGGCTCGCGCCCCCCTCACCGGCGACGGGGTGAGCATGGCGGCGGTGGTCAACCTCGTCGTCTGGGCACTGGTCTTCGGCGTCGGCGCGGCCCGGCTGTTCCGCCGGGACACCGCGCGGGTCTGACCGGCCGGGCCGCTAGCGTGAACCCGATGGACCTCTCGACGGGGCAGCCCTGGCCGGTGAACCGCCACTGGCGGTTCACCGGTTGGCTGCTGGCCGCGGTCTGGCTGTTCTTCCTCAACGTGCCGCTCGCCACCGCGCTGCGCCAACCGGAGCCGTGGCGACGGATCCTCGGTGTGGCCGCCCTGGTCGTGTTCAGCATCGGCTACGTGCTGCTGTTCCAGTGGGCCCGCAGGCTGCGTCAGTCGCTGCTGCCGATCCCGGCGGGCCGGGCGCGGGTCGCGTTGGCGCTGCTGTTCGCGGTGGGCTTGGCCAGTCTCCCGGGCACCGGCGGGGACTGGCTGGCCACCGTGGTCTACGTGGCCGCTGCGGCGGTGTTCCTGCTGCCGCGGTGGGAGGCGTTGGCCACCGTGCTGCTCTGCGCGGTGACCCCGGTGCTGGCGTCCTGGCTGGTGCCGGGGTGGGAGGCGGAGAAGGGCATCGTCTTCGCCGTGCTGCTCGCCTCGTTCGCCATGTTCGGGTTCTCCCAGTTGGCTCAGCGCAACAGCGAACTGCGGGCCGCCCAGCAGGAGATCGGCCGGCTCGCGGTCGCCGAGGAACGGGCCCGCGCCGCCCGCGACCTGCACGACATCCTGGGGCACTCGCTGACCGTGGTGGCGATCAAGGCCGAGTTGGCCGGCCGTCTGATCGAGGTCGACCGGGACCGGGCCGCCGCCGAGATCGCCGAGGTGGAGGCGCTGGCCCGGGCCGCGTTGGCCGACGTGCGACAGACGGTCGGGGCGTACCGCGAGGTCAGTCTCGGCGCGGAGCTGGCCGGCGCCCGCTCCGCGCTGGCCGCGGCGGGCATCGCGGCGGACCTGCCGGTCGAGCTGCCGGAGCTGCCGGAGGAGTGGGACCGGTTGTTCGGTTGGGCGGTACGGGAAGGGGTGACCAACGTGGTCCGGCACAGTGGGGCGCGGTGCTGCGTGATCCGGGTGCATCCGGATCGGGTCGAGATCAGTGACGACGGGCGCGGTCCGTCCACTCCCGACGCCAGTGGGCACGGGCTGGTCGGCCTGCGGGAGCGGGCGCGGCGGCTGGACGCGGTGGTGACCGTAGGTCGCCGGCCGGAGGGTGACGGTTTTCTGCTGCGGGTGCACACTCCGGAGGAGGGCCGGTGAGCGGCGGTCCGACGCCGATCCGGCTGTTGCTCGCCGACGACCAGGCGCTGGTCCGGGGTGCGCTGGCCGCCCTGCTCTCGCTGGAGGAGGACCTGACAGTGGTCGCCGAGGTCGGTCGCGGCGACGAGGTGGTGCCCGAGGCGCGACGCAGCGCCCCGGACGTCGCCCTGCTGGACGTGGAGATGCCCGGCCTGGACGGGATCGCCGCCACCTCGGCGTTGCGGGTGGCGCTGCCGACCTGCCGGGTGCTGGTGGTGACCACCTTCGGTCGGCCCGGCTACCTGCGTCGGGCGATGGAGGCCGGTGCGAGCGGGTTCGTGGTCAAGGACACCCCGGCCCGGCAGCTCGCCGACGCGGTCCGCCGGGTGCACGCCGGCCTGCGGGTTGTCGACCCGACGCTGGCCGCGGAGACCCTGGCCACCGGCGCGAGCCCACTGACCGAGCGGGAGACCGAGGTGCTGCGGACCGCTCGGGGCGGCGGCACCGTCGCCGACCTGGCCCGGGCCCTGCACCTGTCCGAGGGGACGGTCCGCAACCACCTGTCGGCGGCGATCGGCAAGACCGGTGCCCGCAACCGGGCCGACGCCATCCGGGTCGCCGAGCGGAACGGCTGGCTGCTCGGCGAGTGACCGGGTGTGCCGACGCTCAGGCGGTCGGCGGCGGCGCGGCCAACTGGTCGACCACCACCACGCTGCTGCCGGGGCGGACCTCGGCGAGCAGCTCCCGCTGCCCGGATCGGGTCAGCCGGATACAGCCGTTCGTGGTGTTCTCGCCCAGCTCGTCGTCGTTGTGCCAGGTGTGTACGCCGATGTGCGCGCCGCGCAGCCCGTCCGGCACCGACTCCGGGTCGTCCGGCACCGAACCGAGGGCGTAGATGTCCACCCCGCCGTAGACCGACTCCGGCGGTGGGGTGCGGCCCAGGATGAAGGTCCGCCCGAGTGGAGTCTCCTGGCCGGACTGCCCGAGGCTGACCTCCCAGGAGCGCACCGCCTTGCCGGCCCGGTACCAGGTGAGCCGGTGGGCCTTGCGTTCGACGACGATCTGGTCGCGCAGCGGTACCGTCTCGAACCCGCCGGGTGGCAGCCAGGCGAGCCGCCGGTTGGCCGAGGGCAGCAGGACGGCGGTCCAGCCGGCCCGCCGCTGGGCGATCGGCATGGTCAGCTCGACACCGCGGATCGTCGGTTCGAGGAAGGCGCGCGGACGACCACCGGGCGCGTCGTACGCGGCGATCCGTCTGGTCGGGTGCGCGCCTTCGGTCAGCGGCGTGACGTCCATGGTGGCCGGATCGGCGGGGAACCCGCGGGGTGCCGGGTCGTAGTCGACCACCGGCAGCCCGTCCGGGGCGGGTGCGGCCGGGAGCACCGACTCGTCCGGGCTCTGCTCCACACTGCTCGGGGTCGGGTCGGCCACCACCACGTTGCGGTCGTCGGGGGCCGTCGAGCTGGGGGTGAGGGCCTGGCCGACCAGCAGCGCGGTCACCAGCAGCGCGGGTACGCCGATGGCGGCGGTCACCCAGACGCCGCGACGGCGGGATGGAGTCTTTCGGTCAAACGACACGAAATCACTCTATGGTGGCGATTACGCCGGGGCCCCCGGTTCGGCGAAATCCGCCGCCCGGAGGCCCCGATCGACTCAGATTCGTGCGCCGATGTGGATGGCCACGGCGTCGTGAGCGGGCACGTTGGCCGCGAACCAGCCGTTACCGTCCACCGTGATCACTGGGCCGCTGCACGTGCCGCCCGCGTACGTGCCGTGGATGACGTCGCAGTACCGGCCGGCGGGCAACCCCGTGTAGTAGGAGCGGCCGTTCACCGCGGCGTCCTCGTCATTGACGGTGATGAAGCCCTTGCCGCTGCGGCTGAACGCGATGTGGTTGTTGCCGTTGTCGTACCAGTTGGCCACCCCGGCGCCCTCGGTGGCGTTGCGGAAGCCGACCATGTTGGCGATCACCGGCCAACGGTGCTCGCACTCCCAGCCGGAGTAGCAGGTGGTGTTGAGCGTCTTGTTGGCCCCGTCGGACGGCGGGCCGGCGTCGCGGCTGCTGAAGGTGTAGCTGGACATGACGGTGGGGGAGCCGTACGGCCAGGCCAGCATGAAGGCGTTCGCCAGGGCGTAGATCCCGCGGTCCTTGTAGGTCAACACCCCGCCGGAGTCGCGCTGGGTGTCGTGGTTGTCGACGAACACCGAGGCCGGGCCGGTGGGCAGGTGCCCCCAGCCCTCGCCGAAGTTGCGCAGGTACGCCAACCGCTCGGAGCGGAACACCCGGGCCAGGTCCTTGCCGTAGCGGAACTCGTGCACGTCACCGTTGCCGGTGTACTCGGTCGGCTGGACCGGCTCGCCGGCACCGTGGATGACCTCCTGCACGATGTACGCGGAGCGGGACAGCTTGCCCCTGATCGCGGCGATGTCGGCGGCCGGCATGTGCTTGCTGGCGTCCATCCGGAAGCCGTCGACGCCGAGTGAGAGCAGGTCGTTGAGGTACGAGGCGATCTTCGTGCGGACGTAGTCCGACTCGGTCTTCAGGTCCGAGAGGTTGACCAGTTCGCAGTTCTGCACCTCGTACCGGTCGTTGTAATTGGCGATGTCGTCGCCGCCGTTGCGCCCGCAGTGATGGAAGTCCTGGGTCTGGTAGATGCCCGGGTAGTCGTAGTGCGAGTAGGACGAGCCGGCCCAGCCGGTGCCGCCGTTGTCCTGACCGGACATGTGGTTGATCACCGCGTCGACGATCACCTTGACCCCGGCCGCGTGGCAGGTGTTCACCATCGACTGGAACTGGGCCCGGGTGCCCTTGCGGGACTCGATCCGGTAGCTGACCGGCTGGTACGCCAGCCACCACTGGTTGCCCCGCACGTGCTCCTGCGGGGGTGAGACCTGCACGTAGCCGTAGCCCTTCGGGCCGAGCGTGCTCTGGCACTCGCTGGCCACCGAGGGCCAGTTCCACTCGAAGAGCTGGACGATGACCTTCTTGGCGCCGGACGGGGCGGCGACGGCCGGGGGTGCCGTCACTGTGGTGGGGACGAGCAGGCTGGCGATCAGGCCGAGGGCGAGGAGCGCCGAGCCGTGTCGACGTCGGTGCATGGGGACTCCTGACGGGAGCGGGGGTGGTGGTGCGGTGGGGGAACGCCGGGTTGCCGGAATCTTGCAACCCTGGCTGAAATTTGCTGAAAGGTTACAAGCGTGTTGCAGGGAGTGTCAATGCATGCACGTTCGTCACTGTCCCATCTGGTGGGTGGGAGCGGGGTGCAACGCACGGCCGTGCCCCTCGGTTCGATCCGGGCCCAGAAATTTTTCGCGGCGGGTGATCCGCGCGCCCTGCCGGTCCGTACTGGATGGGGGAGCAGGGGTCGGCCGGTGGTACGCCGCCGCGAGACGATCGAGGAGCAGATGGCCCGGGCACAGCAGGACAAGCAGGCGACGACGGTCCGGACCACCGCCAGCAGTCGGGGGGTGCGCACCCCGTCCCGGTCGGCGAGCGCCCTGCTGATCGCGTCGGTGCTCGCCGCGCTCTGGGCGGCGATCATGCTGACCGGCACCGGTCAGACGGCGTACGCGTACGGCTTCTTCTTCACCGAGTTCTTCGCCGGGGTGGTCTCCCTGGTGTCGTTGAGCCTCACCGTCATGCTCGGTCTGCTCGCCACCGACCGGCTGGTGCTGCGTATCCCGCACCGGGTGCTGATGCAGTCCGCGCACCGGGCCACCGGTGTGCTGGGGGTGGCCGGGCTCGGCTTTCACGTCCTCACCAAGATCGGCACGGGGCGGGCGGCGGCGACCGACGCGCTGGTGCCGTTCGTCGGCGGCCGGGGCCTCTACGTCGGGCTCGGCACCGTCGCCGCGCTGCTGATGGTCAGCGTGATCTGGACCGGCATCATCCGCGCCCGCTTCGCGGGCGTCGGTCCGAGGTGGCTCTGGCGCGCGCTGCACTCGACCGCGTACCTCGCCTGGCCCTTCGCCATCGTGCACGGCCTCAACGCCGGTCGGGCCGCAGCGCCCTGGGTGATGTTCAGCTACCTGGGCTGCGTTCTGCTGGTGGTGCTGGCCCTGCTGGTCCGGTTCTCGGTCACCCTCGGTCGGCGCAGCCGTGAGCAGCACCAGGCAGCGGTGCGCAACGCGGTGATGGTCGGCCGGGCCGAGGAGGCGAAGACCGCCCGGTCGCTGCTGGCCGGATTGGGTCGCCGCCCGAAGGCCGCCGACAAGCGTCCCGCCTGGGCGGAGACCACCACCGCCACCTGGACGGCCCCGCCCGCCCGCCGCGACCCGGAACGGTTCACCGTCCCGGTGGTGCCCGAGCCCGGCTCGCTCGTCGAGCCGACCCGGCCCAGCCGACGCCGACGGGAGGAGGAGCCGGCGGCCTACCGCGACACCGAACGGTCCTCGCGCGGCCGGCGCGCCGAGGAGGAGCCGACGCCCCGCCGCTCGGCCCGCCGTGGCGTGGACGAGACCGACACCCGTCGGCGCGACGAGGAGGAGGCCGAGCCGGTGACCCGGCGGCGCGCCTCGCGTACCCGCGACGAGGCCGTGCCGACCGG
The DNA here is from genome assembly GCF_030269705.1 of Micromonospora sp. NBRC 107095. NCBI lineage: Bacteria > Bacillati > Actinomycetota > Actinomycetes > Micromonosporales > Micromonosporaceae > Micromonospora > Micromonospora sp. NBRC 107095. Next base: position 452,009 of record NZ_BSTU01000003.1, on the reverse strand, counting down.
ACGGCGCCGCGCCGAGGAGCCGGCCGCCGAGCGTTCCCGTCGCCGGTCCCGCAGCGAGGACGACAGCAGCCGTTACTCGGCGCCGCCGCTGCCGGCGCTCACCGAGCCCGAGGAGCCGTGGGACAGCCCGCGCCGCTGGCAGGGCACCGAGCCGATCTCCGCCGGCCCGGTCTCCGCCGAGCCCATCTCCGCCGGCCCTGTCTCCGGCAGCCCGATCTCGTCGGCGCCGCGCAGCGGCAGCGGCCGGCACAGCGCCGAGGACGACCTGCCCGAGGAGCCGGACTACTGGCGTCCGCCGGCCCGGTACGTGCCGGACGAGGTGCCGCCCGTCGACGACACCCCGACCCTTGTCGACCTGGCGTCCCGCCGCGCCAAGCGGGCCGCTGGCGAGGGCCGGTCCAAGCGTCGCAAGGCCAGCGCCGACGCGGTGGACGGGGCGTACTGGGCCGGGCTGCGGGGTGAGGCGAAGTGATGCGCACCGCCGTGCCACCGGTCGCCTGTGTGGGTGAGCCCCGGCTCACCGCCGGCTTCGCCGAGTACGGTCGACTCGACCTGCTCGCGCACGAGGAGGTGCACGGACCGATCGGCCCGATCGAGCCGGCGCAACTGCTCCGGCTCGCCGAGGGCATGCAACTCAAGGGCAAGGGCGGGGCAGGGTTCCCGTTCGCCCGCAAACTCCGCGCGGTGCTGGAGTCCTGCGAGCGGCAGGACCTCGCCGCCGTGGTGGTGGTCAACGCCACCGAGGGGGAGCCGGCCAGCTGGAAGGACAAGGTGCTGCTGACCCGCGCCCCGCACCTGATCCTGGATGGCGCGGCGCTGGCCGCGTACGCCCTGGACGCCGACGAGATCGTGATCGGCGTGGCGGACGACGGCGTCGGCCGGGACTCGCTGATGGACGCCCTCGACGAGCGCCGGATGCCGGTGCAGACAACGATCGTCACCGTGCCGCACCGGTTCATCTCCGGCGAGGGCGGCGCACTCGTCAACGGGATCAACGGGTTGCCGCACATCCCGCCGGGCACCAAGAAGCGCTCCAGCGACTCCGGGGTCAGCGGCCTGCCCACCCTGCTGTCCAACGCCGAGACGTACGCCCAGCTCGCTATCGGCGCCCGACTGGGCCCGTACGAGTACGCGGCGCTCGGCACCGACGACGAGCCGGGCACCGTGCTGCTCACCGTGACCGGCGCGGCCGGTCGACCGGCCGTGGTGGAGTGCACCGCCGGCATGCCGCTGCGCGACGTCCTCGACCTGTGCGAGGTGCCGGACGTCCAGGGCATCCTGATGGGCGGATACCACGGCAAGTGGATCACCCCGGAGGCGGCGGAGAAGGCCGAGGTCTCCCGCAAGGGTCTGGCGGCGGTCGGCGGCACGCTCGGCGCGGGCATCATCGTCCCGCTCGGCGTCGACACCTGCCCGCTCGGCGAGGCCGCCCAGGTGGTGCGTTACCTGGCCGGTGAGTCCGCCGGGCAGTGCGGACCGTGCAAGATGGGCCTCCCGGACCTGGCCCGCGCGGTGGACCTGGCCGTCGCCGGCAGCCAACCGGCCGACGTGGTGCGGGCCGCCGCCGGCGAGGTGAAGGGCCGCGGCGCGTGCAGCCACCCCGACGGCACCGCCCGGTTCGCGCTCTCCGCGATCGAGGTCTTCGCCGAGGACCTGCGGCTGCACAGCACCGGTGACGGCTGCGGCCGACGGGTCAAGGGCGTGATGGGGCTGCCGGGCGCACCCGACGCAAACCCGCAGAAGCTCACCCTGGACTGGTCGCGCTGTGACGGGCACGGCCTGTGCGCGCACGTCGTCCCGGACTTCATCCGCCTCGACGCGAACGGATATCCGGCCTTTCCGGCCACCCCCGTGCCGACCTGGCTTCGGGAGGGGGCGCTGAAGGCGGTCAAGGTCTGCCCCGAGTTGGCCCTCCGACTCGCCAAGGCCGAGTAGGTAAGCCTCAGGTCCAGCAAGGGTCCCTTCCGGACCGGAGACGGAGAAGCGGATGCGGATCAGCAGGACGTGGACAGCGGCCGGGCAGCTGAGCCGCCGGGCAGCGGCCGGGCAGCTACGCCGCCGGGCAGCGGCCGGGCAGTTGAGCCGCTGGACAGCGGCTGGGTCGGTACGCCGTGGCGCCGCCGCCGGGGCGCTCGTGGTGGCCCTGTTCGGCGTCGCCGCCTGCACCGGCACCGCGCCGGGCGGACCCGCCGCCGCCGGATCGGCCCCGGCCCCGACCGGTGCCGCGCCGACCGGGACACCGCCCTCGCCGACCGGCTCGGCCACCGGCGGACCACCCGCCGCGCCAGCGCAGGTCCCGGACGTGCTGCGCTTCACCGGGACCACCCTCGGCGGGGCCGCGTTCGACGCGGCGCAGCTCGCCGGCAAACCGGTGGTGCTGTGGTTCTGGGCGCCGTGGTGCGCCACCTGCGCCAGTCAGGCCTGGACGGTGGCCGAGATCGCCCCGAAGTACCGGGACACCGTGCCGATCGTCGGCGTCGCCGGGCTGGGTGAACGGAAGGCAATGAAGGAGTTCGTCACCGAGTTCGAGCTCGACGGCACACCGCAGATCGAGGACAGCAGGGGAGTGCTCTGGAAGCGGTTCAAGGTGACCGAGCAGAGCATCTTCGTGGTCATCGACCGCAACGGCGCAATCGTCCACCAGGGATTCCTGGACGGTGAGGCGCTCACCGCCCGGGTCGCCGCACTGGCCGGGGCGTGACCGGCGCACTGCTGCTCGCGCTGACCGCCGGCATGCTCGGCGCGGTCAACCCGTGCGGCTTCGCGTTGCTGCCCGCGTACCTCTCGCTGTTGGTCGCCGGGACGTCGGACACCCGCGGCGCGGTCGGCCGCGCGCTCACCGCGGCGGCCGGGCTGACAGTGGGGTACGTGCTGGTCTTCGGCGCGTTCGGCCTGGCGCTCGCGCCGCTGGCCGGCTGGCTGCGGCCCCGGCTGCCGTGGCTGACCGTGACGCTCGGTGTGCTGCTGCTGGTGGCCGGCTGCTGGTTGCTCGCCGGTCGGCGGCTGCCCACCCCCGGCTGGTCCGCCCGGGCGCCCCGACTGACCCGGTCCTGGCCGTCGATGGCGCTGTTCGGCGCGGCGTACGCGCTGGCGTCGCTCGGCTGCGCCATCGCACCGTTCCTGGCCATCGTGGTGACCAGCCTCCAGGCCGGCTCGACCGGTCAGGGGTTGGCGCTGTTCGGCGCGTACGCCCTCGGGATGGGTCTGGTGGTCGCGGTCGCCGCGCTCGGGGTGGCGCTGCTGCGCGACGGCCTGGTGGCCCGGCTGCGCGTCGCCGGTGCGCTGGTGCCCCGCCTCAGCGGCCTGGTGCTGCTGCTCGCCGGCGGTTACGTCGCCTGGTACGGCTGGTACGAGCTGCGGCTCGCCGCCGGTCAACGCGACGCGCTGCACGACCCGGTCATCCGGGTGGCCGCGCAGGCCCAGCGAGCCCTGGCCGACACTGTGGACCGGGCCGGCCCAACGGTCCTGCTGGCCGCACTGGCCGCCCTGTTCCTCCTGGCCGCGCTCCTGTCAAAGCGCGCCCACCGCCCGACCCCGCCCCTAGTTGATCATGAAGTTATTGCCCCGACACGCCGAGGTGAGGAGCAATAACTTCATGATCAACGGCAGGGGTGGGGGTGGAGACCTGAGGTAACGCGTTGGTCTTGACATAGGGAAGCGATCATCGGAGGCTGGCTGACAACGTTGTCACACCGAAGGACCACCATGCGTATATCCGAATTCGAGTTGAGCAGGCGGCGGCTCCTCATCCTTGGCGGCGCTATCGGCGCTGGACTCGCCATCGCCCGACCCACCGCCGCCCAGGCCGGGCCAGCCGCCACCACGCCACCGGCTGCGGCCACCGGCCCGGTTGCCGACACCTACCACGCGCTGCTGCTCGCCCACACCCGGTGGGCCGAGGAGCAATGGGATCCGGCGATCAACGCGTACCGCCTCGCGGACTTCAGGTTCGCGGTCGTCCTCGGTAACGCGGTCCTGCTCATCTCGCCCGGGTACGACCCGGCGGCAGCGGGCGTCGACAGGGACACGCTGCACGCCCGTACCGTCGCCACCATCCGCCGGTTCGCGGCCACCAACCGGCTCACCGGCGGCACCGAGTGGGGCCGACAGCTGTTCTGGGACAGCACCTTCGAGCTGTACTTCGTCCTGGCCGCCCGACTGCTCTGGTCCGACCTGGACGAGGTGACCCGCACCAACGTCGACCGCATCGCCCGCGGGCAGGCCGCGTACGCCCACTCCCTCGGCACCGGTAACGACCCGCTCAGTGGCGGTTGGACACCGAACGGCCTCACCGGTGGCTGGATCGGTGACACGAAGCTCGAGGAGATGGGGGTCTACGCCCAGGCGATCGCGCCGGGCCTGGCCTGGGCGGCGGACGACCCCGCAGCCCCGGCGTGGCGCGAGCGGTTCCTGACGTGGATGCTCAACGCGAGTGGACTACCGGCAGCCGACCGGGCCAACGCCGCCGTCGTCGACGGGCGGGCGGTCGCGGACTGGAACACCGCCCACAACGTCCACGACACGTTCCTCGTCGAGAATCACGGCTCCTTCGGCCCGCACTACCAGGAAGAACTGTGGCGCACCGCGGGACGTACCGCGGCGCACTTCCTGACCGCCGGCCAACCGCTCCCCGAGGCACTCACCCGGCAGCCCAACGGCGCCGAGCTGTGGCGGACCATGCGGCTGCTGGCCAGCGATGCCGGCGAACCCTTCATGCCGATGGTCGCGGACCGCTACCACCTGTACGGCCGGGATGTCCTGCCGCTCGCCTTCCTCGCGCAGGTCCAGGGCGACCGGCACGCCGCCCGGGCCGAGGCGGACCTCGCCGACCGGCTCATGCCCTACCTGAACTACCCGCCCGAGAATCGGCTCACCAAGTTCAGCGGCGAGCCGAAGTACGAGCCCGAAGCCCGGGCCGAACTCGCCATCAGTTATCTCTTCCACGCCTGGCGGGCAGCCAACGGCGGCGTGGTCCAGCCGGTCGCCAGCACCACGTACTTCGCGGCGGCGGCCGGCACCCGGGACTTCGGGGAGCAGGCCGGGCTGACCGCCCACCAAACACCGACGGCCTTCGCCGCGGCGGTCAGCAAGACCGGATTCGTCTCGTTCCAGTGGGCCCCCGCCCACGACAACTGGCTGTTCGACACCCGGGCCGCCTCGCTGCTGCCGAGGCAGTCCGCGCCGGTCCTCGGCCGCACCTCCGCCGCGTACACAGCGGCCCGCGACGGTCTCGACGCCACGGCTACCGTTCTCCGCGTCGCCGGCGGCACCGCCGGGTATGTCACGCTGCCCACCGGTACGGTCGTGTACACCACCACCGGCACCGGTGCCGACGAGGGCACGCTCACCCTGTTCAACCTGAACATGCCCGGCGTACCCGGGCTCACCGGCACCCGTACCTTCACCGGTGAACAGGGGTCCGTCACCCTGGCCGGACAATCGGGTGTCGGCGACGGCGGCACCGACCAGATCAGCTTCCCGCCTCGCTCAGCCAGGTACGTGCGGATGCTCGGCCGATCCCCCGCCAACCAGTACGGCTACTCGCTGTTCGCCTTCGCCGTGCTCGGCGCCGGCGGGGTCGATCGCGCCGTCGGCCGGCCCACCACGGCCTCGTCCGCCGACCCCGCCTACCCCGCTTCGCGCGCGACCGACGGCAACCCCGGCACCCGCTGGGCGGTCGCCCGGGAGGAACGCGCCCGCGCTGACAGTTGGCTCGCCGTCGACCTCGGCGAGGCGGTCGACATCAGCGGCGTACGCCTGGACTGGGAGGCCGCGTACGGCACCCGCTACGTCATCCAGACCTCTCTCGACGGCACCGACTGGAGCGACGCGGCGGTGGTGCCGGACAGCCCGACCATCGCCGGCTCCTGGCTGGACATCGACGGACGGGCGGGTCTGGTGGTCCACAACGCCCGGAATCCGATCACCGTGACCGCCACCACGGTCACCCTGTCCAGCGGACCGGCCACCGGCAGCACTCGGCTGGTCATCGAGGGGTACCCGGGCGCGAGCAGGTCGGCCCTGGCCGCCGCGGCGTCGCGAACCCTGCCCAGCGGCGGTCCGGAGGCGTTGCGGGTGAGTGACGCGGACGGATACCTGAGCCTGTTCAACCTGTCCGACGACGACATCACCACGGCGGTCGTCACGCTTGCGCAGCCCGCCACGCTGCGGCTGTACCACGGAAGCCAGGTCACCGGATCGGGAACCACGGCCTACCAGGTCGACCTTGCCGCCGCGACCGCACGCGTCGAGCCGCCCCGGTTCACCGTGACCGCGGCACAGCCGGAGAAGGCGATTCCCGCCGGTACCCGGTTCGAGGTCACCGACTCGCACCATCTCCGAATCACCGCACCCGCCGGGCACACCGTGAAGGTGCAGGTGGAGTCCGCGGCCGGTGGCGCCCGACAGCGGGTGACGGTCCCCGCCGGACACCGCAAGGACGTCGCGTTCGCGGGTGGGACGGTGACGCCGATCAACGACCTGGCCCGGTCCCGGACGACCTACCCGACGTCACCGCTCCCGGCCGGCATGACCGACCCGTCGGCCGCCGTCGACGGCGATCCGGGGACCGCCTGGCAACCCGGCCCGAACGGCCGAATGGTGATCGACCTCGGATCGCTCCAGGAGCTGGCATCGGTCCGCCTGACCTGGACTCCCGGTCGGCGGCGGGCGGTCACCGTGGCCACCTCGGCCGACGGACTCGGCTACGCGGCGGTCGCCTCGGTGCCGAAGCCGAAACCCGAGACCACCATCTCGACCAGCTCGTCCGCCCGGTACCTGGCGGTCGAGGTCGCCGACTGGCAGCCCGGTGACGCCCGGCTGACCTCCGTGGAGGTGTTCGGTGCCTGAACCGGCACCGCCTGTCCGCGCAGGAGCCGGAACAGCTCCGCGTCGGGATTGATCACGGCGTCATACCCGTGGCCCGAACAAACGGGGGCGGGACCGGTGCGTCCGCACCGGTCCCGCCCCCGTCGACGCTTCGGGGGCCGGCTAGCGCAGGGGGGTCAGACGGTCGGTGCCCAGGCGCTCCTGGAGGACCTTCGGGACCAGGACGCTGCCGTCGGCCTGCTGGTACTGCTCCAGGATGGCCGGGAAGAGCCGGCTCGTCGCCAGGGCGGAACCGTTGAGGGTGTGCACGAAGCGGGTCTGCTTGCCCCCCGGCTCGCGGTAGCGGATGGCCGCCCGACGCGCCTGGTAGTCGCCGGCCCAGGACACCGACGACACCTCCTTGTACTTGCCGGTGCTCGGCATCCACACCTCGATGTCGAGGGTCTTCTTCATCGAGGCGCTGGCGTCACCCGCCGAGAGCAGCGTGCGCTGGTAGTGCAGGCCGAGGCCCTCGACCAGGCTCTCGGCGTGGGCGAGCATCTCCTCCAACGCGGCGTCGGCCTGCTCCGGGAGGGTGAACTGGAAGATCTCCACCTTGTTGAACTGGTGCCCGCGCACGGTGCCGCGCTCGTCCGAGTGCGAACCGGCCGACTCCCGCCGGTAACACGGGGTGTACGCGAACGCCTTCAGCGGCAGCTTCGGGGTCTCCAGGATCTCGTCCTGGTACGCGCCGAGGATCGCCGTCTCCGACGTGGGCAGCAGGAACTGGCCACGCGGGGCGGACGCCGCATCGAGGTGGTAGACGTCGTCGTAGAACTTGGGGAACTGCCCGGCGGCGAAGCCGGCCGAGTCGAGCAGCAGGTGCGGCGGGAGCAGGAACTCGTAGCCGGCCCTGATGTGCTGGTCGACGAAGTAGTTGAGCAGCGCCCACTCCAGCCGGGCGCCGATGCCCGTGTAGATCCAGAAACCGGAGCCGCCGAGCTTGACGCCGCGCTCGTAGTCGACCAGGCCCAACGCCCGGCTCAGCTCCACGTGGTCGCGGACCTTCTCGATCACCGGAGGCTCACCGAAGGTCTTCACCACCCGGTTGGCTTCCTTGCCGCCGGCCACCACGTCGTCGCTGGGCAGGTTGGGCAGCTCGCTCATCGCGTCCCGCAGCCGGGCCTGCACCTCGTCCAGCTGGGACTCCAGGTCGGCGAGCTGCCGACGCTCCGCCTCCGGCGCGGCGACCTGCGGCTCCTCGCCGGCCCGCTTCGCCTGCGCGTACGCCCGGGCCTCGGCCTTGCGGCGCTGCCGCTCGGCGTCGATCTCCGTGATCAGCGCGCGTCGTTCCTGGTCGAGCCGCTGGATCTCGTCCAGGGATCGGGTGACCTCGGCGGGATCCAGACGCTTCGCCAGCGCGGTCGCCACCGCCTCGCGATCCTTCCGGATCAACTCCATGTCGAGCATGCTGCTCCGTACGCCTCCGTCCGGGGTCACTGGTGGACCACCAGATGCTACCGTCGCGGGCTTTTCCGCCCGGGACGGGGAGGTTCTAGAGCCGGATCGGCATCAGCACCGAGTAGGTGTCCGCGTCGTCCGGTCGGCGTACGGCCAGCGGGGCGATCGGCCCGTCCAGCTCCAGCACCAGTTGCGGCGCGCCGGCCGCGTTCAGCGCGTCCAGCAGGTAACCACCGTCCACCCCGACCCGCAGCGCGTCGGTGCCCAGGTCGGCGGCGGGTAGCAGCCGCAACTCGCCCCGGCCGTCGACGCCGAGCACGGTGACCGCACGGGTCGTGCCGTCATGGTCGTGGGCGACGGTGGGGGCCGCCGGGTCGGCCAACGCGGCGCGCAGGGTGGCCACGTCGACCGGGATCCGCCGCGCGGTCGACCGCTCGCCGACCGCCTTGCGCAGCAGGCGCCGGTAGTCCGGGAAGTCGTACGGCAGCGCGGTGCCGGTCACCGTGCCCTCGGCCACCCGCACCCGCAGGTCCGCGCCCGCCACCGTCAGCCGGACCGGCCAGGCGTCGGCGGCGTCGAGCAGTGGCCGGAGCTGGTCGACGAGGGCCACCGGCACGAACACCCGCACCGGCGGGCCGTCGACGTCGGCAGCGGCCCGAGCCAGCGCCAGTCGGTACCGGTCGGTGGCGACGAGTCGGACGCCGTCGGTCTCCACGTCGAACAGCACGCCGGCGAGCATCGGCAGCTCCGGATCGACGCCGACGGCGAACCGCACCGCGTCGAGCGCGGCGGCCAGGGCGGCGGGGGAGACCAGGAGCGTGGTGGCCGTCGGCGGGGCCGGGTCCACCAGGGCGCGGAGCCGGTCGACCTCACGGCGGGCGTCGTCGAGTCCGTCGGCGAGCCGGCGCAGGTGCGCGTCGAGCAGTTGGTGCACCACGGCCGGTTCGGCGCGTACCGCGGCGGCGATCTGCGGCACCGGCATGCCGATCCGGCGCAGCCCGGCCACCAGCCGGGCCGGGGCGACCTGCTCGTCGGTGTACCAGCGGTAGCCGGTCACCGGGTCGACCAGGGCCGGCTCCAGCACGCTGGCCGAGTCGTAGAAGCGCAGGGCGCTGACCGTCAGGCCGCTGGCCCGGGCCAGCTCGCCGATGCTGTGCAGGTGGCTCACGCTGGGCATCCTGCCCCCTCGACCCGGTTGAGGGTCAAGCCGGGCGTTCCAGCACCCGGAAGGTGAGGCCGGCCCGGACCAGCCGGTCGAGCAGCGCGTCACCCATCGCGGCGACCGGGGTGAGCTGCCCGGTGGTCGGCGGCAGCTCGTCGAGCGCCAGGCACAGCGCCGACTCGGCGAGCATCTTCGCCGTCTCGTCGTAGCCGGGGTCACCGCCGGCGACCTCGGTGACCACCCGCTGCCCGCCGCCGGAGCCCACGAAGCGGACCCGGAACCACGACGACGCCCGCTGCTGGGCGGTGGGCCCCTGCCCGGACGCGAGCCGGCCGAGCAGCCAGCGCCGACTGGGCGGCAGCTTCACCAGCCCGACCAGCGCGCCGAGCCCGGCGGCACCGACAAGCACCGTGGGCAGCCGCTTCACCGCGGCGAAGTGACGGTAGCGGAAGTCCGGGCCGTACTCCGGGCGGGCCGCCGCCGAGCGGCGTACCACCTGCGGGTCGATGGTCGGCAGCGGCACCGTCCAGATGCCCAGCTCCGCCGAGCGGGCCAGCCGGCCGGGCACCGCCCGCACCCGACGTTCGGTGGGGCGCGGCTCGACCGCCCGACGCTCCCGGGCGGCCCGGCTGGCCTGCCCGGTACGGGAGAACGCGGTGAGCGCCGAATGGTAGGTGCCGGCGGAGAACCGGCCACCGGCGCGCACGTACCCGTCCACGGTGATCGGGACGTCGGCGGGCAGCTGCCTGACGGTGAACCAGACGCCCAGGTCGTGCGGGACGGAGTCGAAGCCGCAGGCGTGCACCAGCCGGGCGCCGGTGCGGGTCGCCTCGGCGTGGTGACGCACGTACATCAGGTCGACGAACTCCGGCTCGCCGGTGATGTCCAGGTAGTCGGTGCCGGCCCGGGCGCAGGCGGCGACCAGCGGCTCCCCGTGGTGGATGTACGGGCCGACAGTGCTGGCCACCACCCGGGAGCACTCGGCCACCGCCCGCAGCGAGTCGGCGTCGGTCACGTCGGCGGTGAGCAATGACAGGTCGGCCAGGCCCGGGTCGATGGCGGCCAGCCGGTCCCGGACGGCGGCGAGGCGCTGCGGGTTGCGCCCGGCCAGCGCCCAGCGCAGCCCGGCCGGCGCGTGTCGGGCCAGGTACTCGGCGGTCAGGCCGCCGGTGAACCCGGTCGCGCCGAACAACACCACGTCGTACGTTCGCTGCACGGCCATCCCCGCAGTCTGCCATTCGCCCTCGCCGATCGACACTCGTCACGGCGTGAACACGGCCCGTACGCAACCGTCGGCCCGGTCCCGGAACAGCGCGTACCCCTCGGGGCCCCGCGCCAACGGCAGTCGGTGGGTGGCCAGGTGCTCGGTCCGCAGCTCGTCGCGGGCCATCCGGTCCAGCAGCATCGGCACGTCCCGCAGGTCGGGCCGGCCCGCCCCGTGCAGCGTGAGCCGCCGCTCGGTCAGCGAACCCAGCGGGAACGCGTCGACGAAACCAGCCGTTCCGCCGAGCACCACCACCACGCCGCTCTTGCGGCAGGCGTGCACCGCCTCCCGCAGAGCATCCGGCCGGTCGACGTGCCGGCCGCCGAACCGGTCGGCCATGGACCGGGTCGGCGGCGCGCCGACCGCCACCACGCACACGTCCGGCCCGCGCCCACCGCTGCGGTCGCGCAGCTCGGCGGCGATGTCGTCGCGGCGGTAGTCGAGCGGCTCGGCGTCGCAGTGCCGCTCGGCCATCTGCAACCGCTCCTCGTGCCGGTCCACGATCAGCACCCGGGTGGCACCGCGCCGCACCGCCGCCCACGCGGTCAACTGGCCCACCGCCCCGGCGCCCCAGATCGCCACCACGTCGCCGGGGCCTACCGCACCCAGCTCGGCGGCGAGCCACCCGCTCGGCGCGGCGTCGGCACCGAACACCGCCCGGTCGTCGTCGACGCCGTCCGGCACCCGGAACGCGCTCACGTCGGCGTACGGCACCCGCACGTACTCGGCGTGACCGCCCGCGAAACCGCCGGCCAGCCTGGGCCTGCCGAAGCACCCGGCGTCCGAGCGGGTCCAGTCGGGGTCGGCGCCCGCCGGGTCGGCATGGGCGTTGTCGCAGCAGGAGTGCCGGCCCTGGCGGCAGTACCAGCAGCCGCCGCAGGCCACGCTCGCGCCGACCACCACCCGATCGCCGACCCCGTGTCGGCGAACCCCGGGGCCGACCTCGACCACCTCGCCCAGGAACTCCGCGCCGAGCACGTCGCCGGCGCGCAGCAACGGGTGCCGGCCGGACAGCAGCGGCAGATCACCCCCGCTGGTGGCGCTGCGCCGCACCCGCACGATGACGTCACGCTCGTTGCGCAGCTCCGGGTCGGGCACCTCGCGTACCCCCAGCTCACCGGCGGCCACCCAGCACAGCGCCCTCACCCGGGAACCTCGGGGCGGTCCAACGCGGAGCGGTCCGCGCGGAGCACCTCACCGGCCTCCACCCGCTGCTTGACCTGCCGCAGCGTCCGGCGGACCAGCAGACCCGGGTCGTCGCCGACCAGGTGCGCGGCCAGCCCTGTGGGCGGGGTGACGCCGGCCAGCGGCCGGGCGGCCAGCTCGGTGCCCCGATCGCCGGGCGCCGGCCGCACCCGCACCTCGATCGCCCCGTCCAGGCGGCGTAGCGGCTCCGGCCAGCGGCCGTCGGGAAGCACCTGCTCCGGCGGCCGGTCGACGGTCACCACCTCCCACCGGGGCGGCGCGTCAGCGTCGCCGTCCGCGCCCGGTCGGCCACCCCGACGGGGTACGCGCAGCAACCGTTCCGCCCCGGCCAGCGCCGCGCCGCCGAGGGCGGGTCCCGCCCGCGCCAGCCGTCCCATCGGCACCACCCGTCCTCCCGGTTCACGTCCCCCGATCGTCGGTCGCCGCCGGGTGAAGCGCGCTCGCCCGGAAGGGGTGAACCGGCCCGGGTCGGGTAACCGCTCGCCGACCGGGGGCGGAGCGCGTGGTGGGGGTGGGGCTGGGTGCCGGAACAGAATCGGGTACGGGTCGAACCGGCACCGGGGCCACCGCTGTTGGCGTCCCGGCTGACACCGGCCGTGCCGCCGGAGCCGGTGGTGGCCCGGCCCCGGCTGCTGCGCCGACTGGACGAGGGCAGCGCGGGACCGGTGACAGTGGTGGCCGCCCCCGCCGGCTGGGGCAAGACGACACTGCTCGCCTCCTGGGTGCGGCTGGGCGGCGCTCCGCCCGACGTCGAGCCCGGCGAGGTCGTGCCCGACTCCGGCGACCTGTCGGTGTCGCCGGCGGACACCCCGGTCTCGGCCTGGATGTCGGTCGAGGCCGGCGACGACTCCGACCGGCTCTGGGCGTACCTCGCCGCGGCGCTGCGCTCGGCGATCGGGTCGACCGACGACGGCCCGGTGCCCGACCGGCCACCGCGCCCCGACCAACTGGAGGCGTTGGCCGCCACGCTCGCCGCCGCCGACCGGCCGGTGCTGCTGATCCTGGACGACCTGCACCGGGTCGCCGACCCGGCGGCGTTGACCGGCCTGGAGTTCCTGCTGCGGCATGCCGGCCGGCGGCTCCGGCTGGTGATCGGCGCGCGCGCCGGACTGCACCTGCCACTGCACCGGCTGCGCCTCGCCGGTGAGCTGACCGAGATCGGCCCGGACGAGCTGGCGTTCACCGACGACGAGGTGGCCGATCTGCTCACCGCCCACGCTGCCGCGCTGCCGGCGAGCGCCGTGCGCCGGCTTCGGGAGCGCACCGGCGGCTGGCCGGCCGCGCTGCGCATCGCGGCCCTGGCGATCCGCGGACAACCCGACCCGGAGCGCTGGGTGGGGCAGTTCGGCGGGGACCAACCGGAGATCGCCGGCTACCTGCACGAGGAGGTGCTGGCGACGCTCGACCCGGCCGAGGTGGACCTGCTGCGGCGTACCGCCCTGGTCGACACCGTCTGCGCCGATCTGGCCGAGGCCCTGTCCGGCCGCGCCGACGCCGGGCAGGCGCTTGCCGACCTGGCCGGGACCGGTGGTCTGCTGCACCGGGAGGACACCCGGCCACCCTGGTACCGGTGTGAGCCGCTGCTCGCCGACCTGCTCCGCGCCGACCTGGCCCGGTTGCCCGCCGACGAGCTGCGCGAGCTGCACGTGCGGGCCGCCGACTGGTACGCGGGCGACGGCCGGCCCGCCGACGGCCTGCGGCACGCCCTGGCCGCCGGCCGCTGGGACCTGGCCGGTGACCTGTTCGTCGCGCACTGGCCGGAGCTGACCCGCTATGACAGTGGCCCGGTGCACGCGCCGGCACCCGCGCCGCCGCCAGCGGAGGTGATCCGTGCCGACCCGGAGGTGGCGTTGGCGTGCGCCGCCGAGCGGGCGTACGTCGGTGACCTGCCGGCGGCCGGCGGTCACCTGCGCGCCGCCGCCGGGCACGCCGCAGGCCTGCCGGTGCCGCGCCGGGACCGGTTCCTGCGGTTGGTCACCGCGCTGGAGCTGACAGTGGCCCGGCTCGCCGACGATCGCGGTGAGGTGCGGGCCGCCGCCGCTCGCCTGCTGCGCACCCGCCCGTCGGACGCCACACCGACCCGGGTGCCGGACAGCCCGCCGACCGGGGTGGTCAGCTCCGCCCCGACGGCCGGTGGCGGCGGCGCGGCGGACGACCTGGACCTGCGGGCGTTCACCGGCACCGCCCTGGGGCTGGTCGAGATGGCCGACGGCGCGCTGCCCACCGCCCGGTTCGTCCGGGCCCGGGCGGCAGCTCGGGAGGCTGAGCGACCGCGCACGGAACTGGTCGGCGCCAGCCGCGCCGCGCTGCTGCTCGCGGTGCGCGGCGAACTGCGGGCGGCCGAACAGGCGGCCCGGGACGCGCTGGGCATGCCGCCCTGTCGGGGCTGGTCCTGTCGGCTCGACTGCGGCTACGCGTACCTGGCTCTTGCGGTGGTGGCGCTGCTGCGCGACCAGCCCGACGAGGCCACCGCGAACCTCGCCCTCGCCCTCCCGGCGCTCGACGTGGCGGGCGGCTGGTCCGGCGACGCGGAGGTGGGCGACGAGTGGCTGGCCGTTGCGGCCAGGGAACCGGTGGCGGCGGCGGTGGCCGCGTTGTGCGGGGCTCAGCTGCGGCGCGACTCCGGCGACCCGGCGGCCGGCCAGCGGCTGCTCGTCCAGGCCCGGGAGGCGTTGGCCGACCGGCCCTCCGCCGCCAGGTTGACCGGTCTGCTGCGGGCCGCCGAAGCCGAACTGCGTGCCGCGCGGGGCGACCTTGACTCCGCCCGCGACCTGCTGACCGACGCCGCCGACGAGGGGACGGACCCGGTGCTCGCGGTGACGTTGGCGAAGGTGCAACTGCTGGCCGGCGACCCCGCCGCTGCCGCGCGCACCCTGCCGGACTGGCAGGCGCCGGCCGCCACCGCCTGGCCGTTGCCGGTACGGCTGGACGCGGGCCTGCTGGACGCGGTGCTGGCCGAGCGGGCCGGGGACGGGCGTCGGGCCGGCCGGATCCTGGAGCAGACGCTGGACCTGGCCGGTCCGCAGGGCTGCCGGAGGGTCTTCACCCGGGCCGAGCCGCCCGTGCGGGACCTGCTTGCCGCGCACCTGGACGCCGGCACGGCGCACTTCGCGCTCGTCAGTGACCTCGTCCGGGGTGCGGGGCAGAGCGCCGCCGGGCCGGCCACCGGGCCGCGGGGCGCACTCGACGAGCCGCTCACCGAGCGGGAGCTGACCATCCTGCGCTATCTGCAGAGCATCCTGTCCAACGTGGAGATCGCCAGCGAGTTGTCCCTCTCGGTCAACACGGTGAAGACCCACGTCCGCAACATCTACCGCAAGCTCGACGCGACCCGCCGGCGCGAGGCGGTCCGGCGGGCGCGCGAGTTGCGGCTGATCTGAGCGGGCACCGCTCAGGCGTTGGCGGCGGCGTCCACTGCCGTCAGCAGGTCGGGCAGGTCGTACCCACCGTCGTGCCGGACGCCGTTGACGAACAGGGTGGGGGTGCCGTTCACCCCGCTGCGGATGCCACCCACGAAGTCCCGGCGCACCCGGTCCGCGTGCGTCCGGTTTTCCACCTCGGCGTTCAACTCGTCCGGCGGCAGGCCGACCTGCTCGACACCGAGCGAGAGGTGCACCGGGTCGAGCTGGTCCTGATGCTCGTAGAGCCAGTCGTGCATCTCCCAGAACCGGCCGCGGACACCGGCGGCCTCGGCCGTCTCGGCGGCGCGTTCGGCGTACGGGTGCACGTTGGCGATCGGGAAATAGCGGTAGACCAGCCGTACGGTGTCGGCCCGCTGTCGCAGCACCTCGTGCAGGTTCGGGTACGCGGCACCGCAGAACGGGCACTGGAAGTCGCCGTACTCGACGAGGGTCACCGCCGCGTCGGCCGGCCCCCGGATGTGGTCCTCGGTGGTCACCGGGTCGCGAAGGCGGGCGGTGACCTGCAGTGGCGTGCTCATCCGGCCATCACCTTCCGATCGGCGGCGAGTTGGTCCAGCGCGTCGAAGATGCCGTCGGCGCCGGGGTTCACGTCGGGCGGCGACAGGTAGCTCCAGGCCACCGTCCCGGCCGGGTCGAGCACGACCAGCGCGCGGGCCGCCTCGCCCCGCTGCGGCAGGTACGCGCCGTAGCGGCAGGCCACCTCGCCCTTCGGCTCGAAGTCGGACAGCAGGGGGAACTCGATACCCTTGTCCTCCGCGAACGCCCGGTGCGACCAGATGCTGTCGACCGACACGCCGAGCACCACCGCCTGGTACTGGGCGAAGACGGGTGCCGCCGACTGGTAGAGCGACATCTGGTCCCCGCAGACCGGGCTCCAGTCGGCGGGGTAGAAGGCGAGCACGACAGGCCGGCCCCGGAACTGCTCAGGCCCGACGAGAGCCCCGTCCGGGGTGGCCGGCAGTGTGAAACCAGGCGCGGTACGTCCCGGTTGGATCAGCCCGTTCGGATCACTCATGCCACCAGCCTGCTCCCGGGGCGGGTGAGGCGGGCTCACCCACCCCGGGTGGTTCCGCGCCCGCACGGTGCTGGCGGGTCAGCGCAGCACCGGGGCGACCGCGATGTGGTTCTGCACCTCCCGGATGCCCGGCGCGGACCAGGCCACCTGCTCGACCTCGGCCCGTTCGGGCATCGAGTGCACCAACCCGGCGAGGATCGCCGTGTCGCCGTGCACCCGGACGCTGATCCGTTCGGCCTCGGTCGCGCCGGCCCGGGCCAGCGCGTCGACGATCCGCTCGGCCAGGTTGTGGCCGTCCGGCGCGCTGGCCGGTCGGACGGTGATGCCGTTGCTGACCCCGCGTACGCCGGTCAGTCGCGCGACCGCGCGTTCGGCGGCTCGGCGCTGGTACTCCCACTCGACGTCGCCGTGCAACGTCACCCAGCCGGCGGAGACGGTCACCTGGAGTTTCTCGATGGGCACGAACGCGTCCCACTCCAGCGCGTGGCTGGCTGCGGCGGCCAGGTCGCTGTCGGCGCGCTCGGTGCTGTCGGTGAGCTGCACGGCCACGTCGTTGGCGACCGCCCGGACCGAGGTGACCCGGTGCGCGGCCCGTTCGGCGGCCCACTTCTTGGCGTAGCTGTCCACGCGGCCGGTCAGGGTGACGACGCCCTCGGCGACGGTCACGCCGATCTCGTGCGGCTGCACCCGCGGTTCCCAGGTCAGCTCATCGAGGACGGCGGACTGGATGTCCTGATCGGTGCGGTTGATCTCCGCGATGGCCATCTGTCCTCCTCCGCTGTGGCGATGGCGGACCTGACGCTGGTCGCGGCCGGAGGTCCGCCGTGCCGCCAGCCTGCCGCCGCCCGGGGTGAGCCGCCCTCGCCCGGACCGGGTGAGGGCGTGGGCCGACCTGGGCGGCGCGGCGGGAGGGCGCGGATCAACATCGATGATGGGAGCGCTTCCAAAGCGAGCGGGTTTCGGTTACGGTAATCGCGTTCCTCGATCGCGGGAGCCGTCGCGTCGGGTGATGGAGCCAGGGCAGCTCCGTCCGTCCCCGTCGTCGTGCTCGTCCCCCGGGCCACGGCGTCAGGCAGGCGATCGACCTCGTCCCCCGGGGTCCCCGCCCGAGAGGAACCGCAGATGCGCAGACCCGGTCCGGCGCCCTCCACCCGTGCCGGCCTCCACGTCGGCCCGCGGCCTGCCATCGAGTGACAACGTGCGCGCACTCCGGCTGGTGGTCGCCCGGACCGGGGCCTGCCGGCACCTGCGCGCGCCATTGAGCAGGTGATCCGGACGGGACCCCGGATCACCCACCCAGACACCGGTCCGCCGGGCCGCCTGAGGGGTCCGGCACCCGGCGGACCGGCCCATCACCCCCACCTACCTGTGCTCACAGAAGTGCGCTGGAGAGCGTCGCGGTGCGACCACGGGCCCCACCCGACCTCGGTCGTGCGGGGCCCGTGGTGGCGCTGTCGTTCAGACGGCGGGGGAGTTGGGGCGGTCGACGTCGACGAACTCCACGTCGTCGACGGCACGGTCGTCGCGGCTGCCGGCGGCCCGCGCGGCGGAACCGACGGCCCAACCGACAGCCGCGCCGACGAGCGCGGCGCCGATCAGCAGCGTCCAGGGCAGTGCCGGCTGGCGGCCGGCGAGCGCGTCGAAGGCCAGCGAGGCGCGGCGTCGCGCCTCCTCGGCGGCGGATCCCACCAGGTCACCCGCCCCGTCGGCGAGGTCACTGCTGCTGCGACGGGCCGAGCGGGCGGTGTCCAGCACACTGTCTCCGGCGGAGCTGACCGCCGAGAGCAGGTGCTCCCAGGCCTGCTCAGCGATCCGCTCCGGCTTGCTGCGGCGGTCCAGCAGGTTGGTTCCGAACATCGTGGTTACCTCCTCGGGTGCCGAAGCCGCCGGCCACTTCGGACTTCGGCGTCTTTCCAGCGCGTCACGGTGTCGTCCACCCCGCAGTGCCCCGCGTCAGCCGGACGCAAACCCCGACCGCCGCGGAGCACCGCTACCTCGGCGCACCATCACCCCGGCGCGCCACCGACTCAGCGCACCGCTGACACGGTGACGCCACGGGCGAAGTCGTCGTCATCGTCGTCATCGTCGTCTCCGCCACCGAAACCGCAGGCCAGGACGAGGGCGAGCAAAACGCCGACGCCGGCCAACCCGGCAAGTCGCTTGATCATCGAAGATCCTCTCCGTCACGGCGGGTGTCCCGGCCGATGCTAGGGCGCGTGGGCAACCAGGGGCGTGGATCGCGCCGGCCGATCGGGTGCGACACGCCGACGGCGCACGGGGTGGGCGTACGTCGGGGACCGGTTGTCGGGCGTGCCGCGTCCGGACCGCTACCCTGGTTCGGCGGCGCGTCGGTCCCGACTGATCGCCGATGCTCGGATAACAAAAACTCTTGAGTAATCAAATACTGAAAAGTGCGGATATGGGCAGCTTTTTGGGCCCGGATCCGCGAATTGCTCATCCCGAGGGGTGGCGACCGAGGCCATCGGAGGAATACTCTCGGTCGCGGCCCGCGTACTGATGAGGCGCCCGGGGGACGGGCGGGTGGAGGTGCTCGCGTGAGCCTGTCGATCGTGAAGTCGGTTCTGTCCGGTGGTGTCGTGGAGATCGCCCCACGGGGCGAAATCGACGTCGACACCGCGTACGAGGTGCGCGAAGCGATCGCGGAGGTGCTGGCCAAGGGCCGGCCGCTGCGCATCGAACTCAACATGAGGCTGGTCACCTTCATCGACTCGGTCGGCATCAGCGCCATGGTGGCCGGCTTCCAGACGGCCGAGGTCAGCGACGTCAAGCTGGTCGTCACCGAGCCGAGCCGGTTCGTGCACCGGCAGCTCTGGGTGACGGGCCTGCTCGGCCTCTTCGGCGCCCCGGAGCCCTACTTCGCCGGCGCCGCCACCCCCGAGGTGCTGCCCGGCGCCTGAGCGCGCCGCCTCCGGTCAGGGCTGCTCGTCCAGGCCGGTCAGGTCGATGTCGGTCGCCTCGGTGACCGCTCGGACGGCCGTCACCGACGCGTACCCGGCGGCCAGCAACGCCACGTCCGTGCCGGGCTGCGCGGCCTGCCCCGGTTCCTCCAGCGAGGTACGGACGAAGCCGTGGCCGGATTCGGCCACCGTCATCTGCACCTGACCGAAGCTGGCCAGGCGGCCTCGTCGCACCCCGCGAAGCTGCCCGTGCGGCAGGTCCGGGGCGTTCACGTTGAGCACGCTCTCCGACGGCGCGGAGGTCAACCGGGGGAGCAGGTCCAGGGCGACCCGCGCGGCGGTGCTCCAGTGCCGCTCGGCGTCGCGTACGCGGGCGGCGGCGTCCACTGCGGCGCCACCGCTCGCGGCCGTCGCCTCGCCGGCCGAGAGCACGTCGAGGGAGACCGCCATCGCCCGGCACCCGTTCGTGGCGGCGGTGAACGCGGCGCCCACGGTCCCGGAGTGCAGCACCGCCCGGCCGGCGTTGGCACCCCGGTTGATTCCGGAGAGCACCACCGACGGCGGTGGACCGAACGCCCCGTGCAGGGCGATCAGCGTGATGAAGCCGGGGGACCCGGCGACCCCGTACGCCGGCACACCCGCCAGGTCCGGCAGCGGGTGGTCGTTCACGACCACCCGCCCGTCGCGCTCCATGGCGCTCATCGCGGCGCTGGTGCCGCTCGCCTCCTCCATCGGCGCGGCGACCACCACGTCCAGGCCCCGCTGTCTGGCCGCCCAGGCCAGCGCCTGGATGCCCGGCGCCGCGATCCCGTCGTCGTTGGTGATCAACACCCGCAGTGTCATCGCTCGGCCACCCGGTCGGCCAACTCGTCCGGGGTGGTCCGCTCCTGTTGCCGGCTGTCCGCCGGCACCAGTCTGACCCGATCCACCAGGCCGGTGATCGAGTCCAGTCGCCCGGTGCCCAGGCCGTGCCGGGTCACGTTCAGCGCCCCGGCGGCGGCGCCGGTGCGGATCGCGGTACGGATGTCCCCGCCCCGGGCCACCACGGCCGCCACTCCGGCGGTCATCGAATCGCCCGCACCACGCGGGTCGGCGGCCTCCAACCGGGGCATCTCGACCTGGAACAACTCCCCGTCGACGAGCGCCAACGCCGGCTGGTCGGCGCGGCTCACCACGACGGTCTCGGCGCCGCCCGCGTGCAACTCGTACATGGCCTGGGTCAGCTCCGCGGTGTCGTCGCTGCGGGCGCGGCCGTCGCGGATCAACTCCTCGTGACTCACCTTGAGGAAGAACACCCCGCTCTCCAGCACCGAACCGAGGTGATCGCCGGAGAGGTCGACCACCACCCGGCCGCCGTTCGCGCCGAGGTCGGCGGCGAAGCGTCGGTACAGGTCGGCCGGTACGAGCCAGGGCTCATTGGGTCCACTGAGGATGCTCACCGAGGCCCGCAGGCCCTCGCCGAGAGCGAGGTTGTACAGCTCGTCGATCTCATGCCGGCTCAGTGGCTGCCCGGGTACGTCGACGATCTCCTGCCGGGAGCCGTCCCGGCGATCGTGCACGTACCCGCCGCTGCCGGAGTCACGGACTACCACCTTGAGGTCCACGCCCTCGCTGACCAGCAGCGGCTCCAGCACCTGGCCGATCTCACCACCGAGGGCGGTGCAGAGCACCACGTCGACACCGAGGGAGATCACCATCCGGGCCTGCCAGACGCCCTGCCCGCCGGGGTGCAGGTGCAGCTCGGGGTGGTCGTTGGGTTGGTCCACGGTCACCGTCAGCTGTGGAGTGGGCGCGAAGACCATCACGTGCCCGCTCATCGGTTGTCGCCGTACAGGTTGCCGCGTTCCGGCATCTTCGGAAGATTTCGCACTAACTGATCTTATTGGGACAGGTGGGGCAGGTTGCCGCATCGGCTCGGCTCGGCGCGGCGTCGGATGCGATCGGGCGTTGCCAGCCGGACATCGGTACGGGACGATCGGGCGACCAACGGCGGCGGGAGACGGTGTGCTCAGCAGCGATACCTTCAGCTACACCGTCCAGGCCCGGAGTTCACCAGCCGAGGCCGCAGCGCTGCTCAGCGACCTGACCCGGCAGGGCGAGCTGCATCCGCTGATCGTCCGGGTCCGCCGGGTGCCGCCCCGGCCCGGAGCGCGGGCCAGCTACACGATCAACGACCGGTTGGTGGCCGGCCCGCTGCGCTTCCGGACCACATACCACGCGGACGTGCTGATCAGCGAGACCGACGAGATCGTCATGGTGGCCCGGCAGTGGCCAGCCACCACGGTGCGCAACCACACCCGGCTGCGCGCCGAGCCCGACGGTCTGGTCCGCATCGACGTGGAGATCACCCTGACGGCGCCGACGCCGCTGTTCCGGTACGCGTTCCGCCAGGCCCGAGCCGCCCACCTCGCCCTCGCCACCCGGCTGGGCGCGGCCCTCGACAGCACCGGCGACCCCCCACCACCCCCGTCCTGACCCACAGCCTCGCCCCGCTGGCACGACCGGGGTCCTCAGGGACGTGCGGTGGCGCGGCCACGGCCGGCGAGGGTGGCTGCGGCGGTGCGCCGGCGGCCCCACGGCTTGTAGGTGGAGAGCACCGTCGCGATGATCATCAAGCTGGTCGACACGGCCGGCGCGATGACCAGGTCGGCGCGGTCCCGGGCGGGCAGGGCGGCGCCGACCGCTCCGGCGTGGCGCAGGTTCGGGGTGAGCAGGAGCAGCACCAGCCCGACCATCACCGTGGTGAGCACGAGCTTGACCAGCACCCAGCGGTGCCGCAGGAGGCCCCACGGGGTGAGCAGTGAACTGGCCACTCCGATCAGCCAGACCAGGACGCTCAGCGGCGCGAACAGCACCGTGCCGATCAGGGCCGTGACCGGGTAGACCACCGCCGGGTCGGCGCCCCGCTGCACGGCGATGCCGAGGGTGAGCAGCACCAGGTCGGTGCCGAGCCAGCCGAGCGAGGTGACGAGGTGCAGGGTGAGCAGCGCCTTGCGGGCGGTGGGTCGGATCCGAGGCATACCGCGATGCTGCCCGCCGGCCCCGGCCGGGTCGTCCGCCGAGCGACGACACCAGGGGTACGCCCGGCGACGTAGCCGGCCCCGGACGCACGTGATGCCTGTGAGTCATCACCATGACTCACAGGCATCACGTGGCGTGGGTCAGTAGACCGACAGGTGTACGTGGTTGGTGTGGTCGCTGGACGGGTCGCCGCCCGCCCCGCTGTACGACTTCCACCCGCTGCTGGGCAGCCAGATCTGCCGGTACCAGATCACGTAGAGCACGGCGAGCCGGTCGGCGTTGCGGATGAAGTACGCGGCCAGGTTGTTGCCGTAGGTCTTGTCGCCGCCGGTGGCATCCCCGCCGAAGCCGCCCTTCTGTGCGGCGAAGTCGCAGGCCCGGCCCTTCGGGTGTTCACCGGAGCCGCTGGGGCGGTGGCACGAGACGTACCGGGTGAAGCCCGCGGCCTTGGCCTGGTTGAGCGCGTGCAGGGTGCGCGGGGTGATGCAGCCGCTGGCCGGCGTCGGGTCGTTGACGCTGCACGACTCGGCGGGCCAGGAGCCGTCGGAGTTGCGCGGTGCGGCCGTCGCGTTGGCGGTGGAGGTGCCCCGGTTGGAGCCGGTGTCGGTGGCGCTCTGCGTCTTGGGTGTGGTGGCCACGGTCAGGGCCCGTTCGGCCTGTTCCTTGCGCTTGGCCATCACGGCGACCTGCTTGCGCTGTTCGGTGATCTCGCCGTCCAGCGCGACGCGGGTGCGGGTGGCCTGGTCCTTGCTCTTCAGCAGGTCGCGGAGCACCCGGTCCTCGTTGGCGGCCACCGCGTCCAGGGCGGCTGCCCGGTCCATGAAGCCTTCCGGGGTGCTGCTGTTGAGCAGCGCCGACATCGCGCCGAGTCGTCCGGTCCGGTACGCCACCTCGGCGATCTCGCCGACCTTGCCGTTGCGCTGCTCGATCTCGACCTCGATGGTCTTCAGCTGGGTGGTGAGTTGCTTCTGCCGTTGTACCGAGGTGTCCAGGGCGCGCTTGGCGTCCAGGTAGCCCTTGCTGGCCGCGTCGAGTTGGGCGCGCAACGCCGGGGTGCCGCCCTCCTCGTCCGAGTCGGGTGCGGCGGCCCGCAGGCCGGTCGGGGGAGCGGCCGAGGCGGTGCCGGCCGGAAGCGCGACGCCGAGGGCGAACATCGCGACGATCAGGGCCGCCAGTCGGGCGGCGGGTGGTCGTGCTGGTGCCACTGCGCATGTCCTTCCGTCAGCCGCCGACCGGGTTAGCTGACGGGTTCGGGACGGAAGATCCCTACCGCTGACGCGGATGCACCCCAGGAACATGGTTCCCCGGTTCGCCCGGTTGGGCGATTAGGCGGCGACCGCCACCGGCGCCGGGAGGCGCCGCCTGGTGGAGGCCGGGACCGAGCCTACCGGTGCCGGTGGGGCCCTTGCAGCCAATGTGACGGACGGTGCGTACGTCACCACGGAAAATTACCCTAAAAGTGAAGCAACGCTCCGAAAAGACCTGTCACCACTCGATGGAGCCGCACACGCCGGAGGCGGCGCCCGGCTCGATCTGCAACGTCGCGTGTTCGATGCGGAAGTCGTCGTGCAGGGCCGTACGCGCCGCGGTGAGCACCGCGCCGACCTCCGCCCCGGGTGCCATGGTCAGGTGTGCGGAGGCCACCTCCATGCCCGAGGTGAGCGTCCAGACGTGCAGGTCGTGCACCTCGACGACGCCGGGCACCGCGGCCAGCCGGTCGTGCACGGCGGTCACCTGGAGGTGCTCCGGGGCGGCCTGCACCAGGATGCGGATGGCGGCGCGGGCCAGCCGCCAGGTGCGCGGCAGGATGAACACGCCGATGGCGACCGCGACCAGGGGGTCCGCCCACCACCAGTCGGTGACGGTGATGAGCAGCGCCGCCCCGATGACGCCGACCGAGCCGAGCAGGTCACCGAGCACCTCCAGGTAGGCGCCCTGGAGGTTGATGCTCTCCCGCGCTCCGGCGCGCAGCAGGGCGAAGGCGGCGGTGTTCGCGAGCAGACCGAGTACGGCCACCGCGAGCATCGGACCGGCGACGACCTGGTGCGGGTCGCCGAACCGGCGGATCGCCTCGATCACCACGTAGATCGCCACGCCGGAGAGCAGGACGGCGTTGGCCAGCGCGGCGAGCACCTCGAGCCGGTAGAGCCCGAAGGTGCGCTGCGGGTCGTTGGTGGCCCGCCGAGTCGCCGTGATCGCGGCGAGCGCCATCCCGATGCCGAGCACGTCGGTGAACATGTGCCCGGCGTCGGAGAGCAGGGCGAGTGAGCCGGTGTGCAGGGCGGTCACCGCCTCGACCACCATCAGGGTGGCGAGCAGCCCGAACGCCGCCCAGAGTCGACCCCGGTGCTGGTGTGCGGCATTGGCGACGGACCCATGGTGGTGGTCATGACCTGCGCCCACGAGATTCACCTTCCGCCGCCGGCCGGGACCCGGTCAAATGTATGCTCACATCGCTATGTGTGCAAGTGTACGGGCGATGCCTCGCGCTGGCGGCGGTCCGCGCAGGTCAGCCGGTCGGGTCGATGGTGGTGAGCCGCTGCGTGGCCCGGGAGAGCGCCACGTACAGGGTGCGTACGCCGGCGCCCGGGTCCGCCCGGATCTCGCTCGGGGCGACCAGCACCACCCCGTCGTACTCCATGCCCTTGGCCTCCAGGCTGGTCACCACCTGCAACCTGGGCGCGCCGAGTGCGCCGAGCCAACCGGCGACCTCGTCGCGGCGGGGGACCGGCGTGATCACCCCGACCGTACCCTCCACCTGGGCCAGCAGTCCGGTAGCGGCCTCCACGGTCGCGGTCTCCAACCCGGCGGCCGGCACCACCAGCTCGACCGGTTCGACCCCGGTGGAGCGGACTGCGGTCGGCAGCGGCAGGTCGGGGTAGAGCCGGCGGATCTCCGCCGCCGCCACCGCGAAGATCTCCGACGAGTTGCGGTAGTTGGTGGTGAGCGTGAACTCGTGCCGCTTGCGCCGGCCCAGCGCCTGGTCCCGGGCCCGGGTCAGCTCCTCCGGGTCGCCGGTCCACGCGGTCTGCGCAGGGTCGCCCACCACCGTCCAGGAGGCCAGCCGGCCACGTCGACCGATCATCCGCCACTGCATCGGCGAGACGTCCTGCGCCTCGTCCACCACCACGTGCGCGTAGTCCCGGTAGTCCTCCGGCCGCTCCCGGGCCGCCGCGCGAGCGGCCCGCTGCCGTTCACCGAGGGTGCTCAGCTCGCGGACACCACCGGCGAGCTGGAACGGATCGCGTCGCGCCTTGGCCGGCTGCGCGGGCTTACCGAGCAGCGCGTCCAACTCGTCCAGCAACGCCACGTCGGCGATGGTCAGCCCGGCCGAGTCCAGGTTCCGGTACGCGGCGGTGAGCAGTCGGATCTCCGCCGAGGAGAGGATCCCCCCGGCGTACCGGCGCAGCCGGTCCGGCTGCGCCAGCCAGCCGAGCACGTGCCGGGGGTGCAGCCGGGGCCACCACGCCTTGAGGAACTCGCGGAACTCCGGCCGCTCGGCGATCTCCGCCTCGAAGGCCGGCTGCTCCGGCAGCCGACCGCTGCTCAGCTCACGGGCCTGCGCCCACAACGCGGCGAACACCCCGTCGAAACCGGCCCGGCGCACCTCGTTGCGCCGTGCGCCACGGTGCAGCGCGCGGTCGCGGATGCGGTCCAGGGTGGCCCGGTCCAGCCGCAGCAGCGTGCCGCGGTAGAGCAGCCGCAACTCACCCGGGCCGCCCGGCACCGCGTCGCGGGCCGCGCGCTCCAGCACCCGGCGCATCCGCAGCGAGCCCTTCACCGCCGCCACCTCGGGCGGATCGGTGCGGGTGGCGGTCATCCCCGGAAAGAGGGTGCCCAAGGAGTGCAGGGTCGCGGTGTCCTCACCGAGCGAGGGCAGCACGGAGCCGATGTACTCGACGAAGACCGACGACGGGCCGACCACCAGGATGCCGCCGCCCGCGTAGCGACTGCGGTCGGAGTACAGCAGGAACGCGGCCCGGTGCAGGGCGACAGCGGTCTTGCCGGTGCCGGGGCCGCCCGCGACGATCGTCACCCCGGAGCCGGGCGAGCGGATCGCCTCGTCCTGCTCCCGCTGGATGGTCGCCACGATGTCGCGCATGCCCCGACCGGTGGCCTTGGACAGGGTGGCCAGCAACGCGCCGTCACCGACCACCGTCATCCCCTCCGGGGCGGCGGTCGGGTCCAGCAGGTCGTCCTCGATCCGGGTGACCCGCTCGGCGCGGGACTGGATCGTGCGGCGTCGCACCACGTCCAACGGCTGCGCCGGGGTGGCCTGGTAGAAGGCGGCAGCGGCCGGCGCGCGCCAGTCGACGACAAGGGTGACGGCGTCCTCGTCGCGGATCCCGAGCCGCCCGACGTGCAGCACCTGACGGTCGCGCAGGTCCAACCGGCCGAAGACCAGCCCCTCGTGCTCGGCGTCCAGGGTGTGCCGTCGTTGCGCCGCGTGGAAGACCATCGCGTCGCGCTCGACGAGGGCGCCGAACGTGCCCACCCGCGCCATCCGGTAACCGTCGCGCTCGGCGCGGACCGCCGACTGCCGCAGCTCGGCCAGCCGGGCGTACACCCGGTCGAGGTGTCGTTGCTCGACGGCAATCTCCTGCTCAAGGCCGTTCTGGTCGGTCAACGCACGCTCCTTCGAGGGTCGCCGGCAGGCGGCGGGAACCGCGCGGGCCAACCGCAGAAGGGTACGGCCCCCGGCTCGACCCGCCGCGCCCGAGGTGCGCGAACGTGCTCAGGCACCCGTCTGAGCCGGGCTCGCGTCACCGCAGGCCGGCGGCGATTCGGCGAGCACCCGCCGCAGCACCCCGGTGAGCGCGGCGTTGACCTCGTCCGGGCGTTCCATCATCAGCATGTGCCCGGCGCCCGGGCAGACGGTCAGCTCGGTGGCCGGCAGGGCCGCCGCGATCGACTCGGCGCACGGCGGTGGGGTCAGCCGGTCCCGGTCGCCCACCAGGGCGGCGGCCGGCAGGTGGGCCAGCGCGGCGAGGGTGTCCAGTCGGTGCTGGGTGCCGATGGAGGCGCGGAACCCACCGATCGACCGCAGCGAGGCACGGGCCACCGCCGATGTCACCAGGCGGATGTCGGCCGGCTCGCACCGGTCGCCGAAGAGCATCCACCGGATGCTCGGTTGCAGCGCGTTCAGCAGTGCCCGGGGCGCCCGCCACGAACCACACCGGGCCAGGACGCCGGCGCCGGTCGTCTCGGCCAGCCGGATCAACCGGGCGATCCGCGGCGAGAGCCCGTAGACGGTGTGCGTGTGCCCCTCGGCGGTGGTCGAGACGAAGAGCAGGCCGGCGGCGCGGGCGGCGAAGTGCGCGGGGTGGCGGTGGGCGTACTCCATGATCGTCATGCCGCCCATCGAGTGCCCGACCAGCACCACCGGGCCGGTCGGCGCCACGGTGTCGATCACCGCGGCCAGGTCGTCACCCAACTGCGCCAGGGTGGCGGTGGGCAACGCCATGCAGCTCGACCGGCCGTGCCCTCGCGCGTCGTAGGCGACCACCCGCACCGCGTCCCCGAACGGCGTCGCGGTGAGCGCGTCGACCTGCCGGTGCCAGGCGCGTCCGTCCAGCGTCCAGCCGTGCAGCAGGATGGCGGTGACCTGGGCGTCCGTCGGACCCGTCGCCTCGACGTTGAGCCGTACGCCGTCCGGCAGAGCGACCTCGAACCGCTCCGGCATCGCCACCTCCCCAGGGCCGCCCAGTACCACGAACACCGGGATACCCGGCGGTAACACCGGCTACCCGCCATGACACCACGCCAATCGCGCCGTGGCGAACATTCCCGACCGCACCCGCGGCGGACGGCGGCGGGCCAAGCTGAACGGCATGGGGTGGTCGGGAGCGCCCATGGGCGCGACGTCGGGGCCGGGGCGGCAGGCCGGCGGTACGCCCCGCGCCGCGCTGGCCGACCTGCTCGCCGGCAACCGGCGGTTCGTCAGCGGTCAGCCGCTGCACGGTCACGACGTCACGGCCGCCGCCGCTGCCTCCGGCGACCAGCAGCCGTACGCCGTGGTGCTGGGCTGCATCGACTCCCGGGTGCCGCTGGAGGCGATCTTCGACCAGACCTTCGGTGCGATCTGTGTGATCCGTACCGGCGGGCACGTGCTCGATCGCGCGGTCTGCGGTTCGATCGAGTACGTGGTCGGCCAGCTCGGCGTACCGCTGGTGATGGTCCTCGGCCACGAGCGGTGCGGCGCGGTGGAGGCCACCGTGCGGGCGCTGCGCGCCGGGCAGCGCCCCGGGGGGTCGTTGGCGCACCTGGTGGACGAGATCGCCCCGGCGGTGACCGAGGTGGGGCTCGACGACCCGGCGGTGCAACCGCTGGCGATCCGCCGGCACGTCCGGCGCACGGTGCGCATCCTGCGCGTCGACGACCTGCTGGCCGGGCCGGTGGCCGCCGGCCGGGTGGCCGTGGTCGGTGGCCTCTACGACCTGGCCACCGGCGAGGTCGCCCTGATCGATCCAGCCTGACCCGCCCCCTTGGCTGCCCCGCCCCCTGCTCGGGCGGGCTGGCCCGACCCGACCCCGGACGTGCGAAACCGCCCGCCGGACTGTCCCGGCGGGCGGTTTCGGCTGGTGCGGTGGGGGAGGGCTCAGCCCTCGAAGACGCCGGCCGCGACCAGGCGCTTCTCGGTGGCCTCCCAGCCGTCACCCGGGTGGGTGGCAGCCAGGTTGTTGATCTCCGCCCGGATCTTGGCGGCGTGGCCGGCGGCGGCCAGCACGCGGATCTCCTCGACGAACGCGTCGGAGTCCGTGCGCAGGTGCGCGGTCTTGCCGTTGGTCAGGTTCCGCACGTAGGCGTGCTTGCCGCCGTTGAGCGGGATGAGGTACTTGAACTCGCCCAGCACGCTGAGGGCGCCACCCTGGCCAGCCTGGCCGGCCCGGACGGACGCGCGCGCGGTCTTAGAGGTGTTGCTCGCCACGGAGGTACTCCTTGCAAGACGTACGGGAGGACTGGACGTCCGGGGGCTGTGTGCGGGCCGTACGTGAACTCGACCCGCGAAGATGTAACGCGGCATAAGCCGCCGGTGGAACTGTACAGGACCACGACATCATGCTGGTCGTCGCGGTGTCCTGAGAGGCAACGGCGACCACCCGTCCGGCTATTCCGACCGGCGATTTTTCCGATTCCCTGGCGCACCACGCGTCACACAAGTCATCATGTGTTGCAGCAGCCACCTGGGTGGACGAGGTCGTAGGGGAAGACGCACCTCGCTCTCCGGGAGGTCACCGTGCCAACGCGTGGCGTCGTATACGTCCACTCGACCCCGCTCGCCGTGTGCTCGCACGTCGAGTGGGCGATCGCGCGCGTCCTAGCCGCGCCGGTCAACCTGCAGTGGACGGCTCAGCCCGTCGACCCCGGCGCACGCCGGGCCGAGTGCGGGTGGACCGGTCGTCCGGGGACGGGCGCCGAGCTGGCCGCTGCCCTACGGCAGTGGCCCATGATCCGTTTCGAGGTCACCGAGGAACCGAGTCCCGGCGCCGATGGCGAACGCTTCATGTACGTGCCGGCCCGTGGCCTCTTCCGGGCGACGGTCGGCGTGGCCGGCGACATCCAACTCGGCGAGGACCGGCTTCGGACGCTGATGGCGGCCTCGCGGGCCCCGGAGGCGCTGGCGCACGCCCTCGACAAGGCGCTCGGCACGGCGTGGGACGCTGACCTGGAGCCCTACCGGTACGCCGGTGACGGCGCCCCGGTGACCTTGCTCACCCGGGTGGGCTGACCCGACGGTCCGCGAGTCGGCGACGTGCACGCCCGTCCGCCCGGGCATGCACGGGCGGTAAGGTCAAGTTGCCCCGATAAGGGAGAAGCTGGTGGGATAGGCGGCGTGTCGAATCGCCCGTGGCGCGCCCCTGTCGCTGTCGCCGCTCTGACCGCCCTGCTCGTCGCCGGCTGCTCGGGCGGCTCGCCCCGCCCCGCCCCGACACCCAGCCCCACCGCCCCGTCCGGTGGTCCGAGCGCCCCGGCCGCGCCGCCGGCCGCCGATCCCGCCGGCCGCGCGGCCGCGCTGGTGGCGACGCTGTCCGACGAAGACCTGGTCGGCCAGGTGTTGATGCCGTACGCCTACGGCGACTCGGCGACGAAGGTCTCCGCCGGCTCGGCGGCCGGTAACCAGGCCCTCGCCGGGGTCGACACCCCCGCCGACATGATCGCCAAGTACCGGCTGGGTGGCCTGATCCTGGTCGGCTTCAGCGCCGACGACCCCACCAAGGGCAACCAGGAAACCACCAACGTCGACAACCCGCAGCAGGTGCACGAGCTCACCACCGGGCTGCGTGCCGCCGCCGGTCGGCTCGCCACCGGGCCCGCACCGCTGCTGATCGGCACCGACCAGGAGTACGGCGTCGTCACCCGGGTGACCGACGGGGTCACCGTGCTGCCCAGCGCCCTCGCGGCCGGCGCGGCCGGTGACCCGAAACTCACCGAGGCCGCCTGGCGGGCGGCCGGCACCGAGCTGGCCGCGATGGGCATCAACGTCGACTTCGCCCCGGTGGCCGATGTGCTGGCCACCCGCAGCACCGTGATCGGCTCCCGGTCCTATGGCGCCGACCCGAAGCAGGCCGCCGCGCAGGTGGGCGGCGCGGTCCGGGGCCTCCAGGCGGGCGGGGTCGCGGCCACCCTGAAGCACTTCCCCGGACACGGCCACAGCGCCGACGACTCGCACCAGGACCTGCCGGTGCTCACCCAGTCCGCCGCGGCGTTGCAGAGCGGCGCGTGGCCGCCGTTCACCGCCGGGATGGACGCGGGCGCGATGGCCGTGATGTCCGGTCACCTGGACGCGCGCGCGATCGACCCGGGGACCCCGGCTACGTTCTCGCACAAGCTGCTCACCGACGTGCTGCGCGGCCAACTCGGCTTCAAGGGCGTGGTGATCACCGACGGGATGAACATGCCGCCCGCCAAGCGCTGGGCTCCCGGCGAGGCGGCGGTCCGGGCGCTCAACGCCGGCAACGACCTCATCCTGATGACCCCGAACGTCGCTCAGGCGTACGACGGGTTGCTCGCCGCGCTGCGCGGCGGATCACTGCCCCGGACCCGACTGGTCGAGGCGGTCACCCGGGTGCTGACCATGAAGTTCCAGCTCGCGGAGCTGCCGGCGGCGCAGATGTCCACGCTCAACACCCCGGCGCACCGGGCGGCGGCCGAGGCGCTGGCCGCCGCCGCCGTCACCGTGCTGCGGGGCACCTGCGGCGCGGAAGTACGCGGGCCGGTCACCGTCACCTCGTCCGGCGGTCGGGACGGCACCCGGGCCACGCTCACCGCGGCGCTGACCGCCGCCGGGGTGTCGGTCAAGCCCAGCGGCGGCACTGTCGTGCACCTGGTGGGCTACGGCGACGGCGCCGAGGACCTGCGCGCCGACGCGGCGGTCACGGTCGCCATGGACACCCCGTACGTGCTGGCCGGCGCCGCGTCACCGACGCTGCTGGCCACGTACTCCTCCAGCCGGGCGTCGATGACCGCGCTGGCCGCCGTGCTCGCCGGCAAGGCCCGGCCGGGCGGCCGGTCGCCGGTGGCCGTCCCCGGACTGCCCGCGAGCACCTGTCGCACCTGACCGGTCGACGCGCGGTGGATCACCGCCCGCGCCGGGGCGACCTCACTTGCCGGGCGCGAGCCCGCGCACCGCGAGCCGGTATGCCGGCAGCACGTCGGTCCGCTCGGTGATCAGCCCCTCGTTGACCGCGAAGACAAGCGTCTGCCCGGCCGACTGGATGGCCAGCGCCCAGTTGCGCGACTTCTCTTCGGCCAGCGGGTTAGTGGCGATCCAGGTCATCTCGGTGGCGTCGAAGCCGCCGGCGCGCAGGTCGCGGAACTGTGCCCCGGCGACCGTCTCGCCGGCCCCGGCCGCGAAACCCTCCAGCGCGGCGCGCGGTGTGCCGGTTGGCGAGTCCGCAGCCCAGATCCGCAGGAATCCGCCACCGGCCGGGCGGCCGTCCACCTCGCAGCGCACCGTGGTGCCGCCGCGCTTGGTGAGCGCCTCGCCGACCAGTTCGGCCAGCTCACCCTTGGGTGGCTCGACGGCCTTGGCCGTCCACCCGTCGGCCAGTGGAAACGACACCGGGACCGGGCAGGGTGAACCCGTGCCG
This sequence comes from Micromonospora sp. NBRC 107095, assembly GCF_030269705.1. Taxonomy (NCBI): domain Bacteria; kingdom Bacillati; phylum Actinomycetota; class Actinomycetes; order Micromonosporales; family Micromonosporaceae; genus Micromonospora; species Micromonospora sp. NBRC 107095. Next base: position 419,642 of record NZ_BSTU01000003.1, on the reverse strand, counting down.
CCGGTCGTGCCGCCGGGCGACGCCGGGGCCACCTCGTCGTACCAGGGCTCACCCGTGGCCTGCGGCGCGGGCCCGCCGGCCGTGGCACCGGTGGGAGCGTCGTCGCCGCAGCCGGCCAGCAGGCCGAGGGCGAGCACCGCCGACACGGCAACGCGGGTACGAGCGTCCATGGTGGTGATCCCCGTCAGTCGATCTTCAGTCGGCCCATCTAAGCCGGGCGCTGTCCCGGCGTCAATCGGCATCGTGTCCGCGCCACCGAAATCGGGTCGCCTCGCCCCCGGCCGGTCTGACAGCCTCCACCCATGGGAGCGGCAGCGGGATTCCGGCACACACAACGGGCGGACGGCACAGTGGTGATCACCCACCACGGACGGGTCGCCGGGACGCTGCGCGGCGCGCGGGCCGCGGAGTTCCTCGCCGAGGTCGATGACGATCCGCAGTTGGTGATGGCCCGCTGGACCGGCAACTACCGCCACGGCAACGAACGCACCGCGAAACAGCACCCCCGCAACCGGGGCTGAACGACGCAAGGGCCCCTCCTCGACGAGGAGAGGCCCTTACGCAGGAGCTCAGGGTCGGGCGAAGACGAGCGCCACGTTGTGGCCGCCGAAGCCGAACGCGTTGTTCAACGCGGCCGGGATCTCCATGGGGCGGGCCTTGTGCGCGGCGACGTCCAGGGTGAGGCCGGGCTCCGGGTCGTCCAGGTTGATCGTCGGCGGGACGACGCTGTCGCGGATCGCCAGGATGGTGGCGATCGACTCCAGCGCGCCGGCCGCGCCGAGCAGGTGACCGGTCATCGACTTCGTCGCGGACAGCACCGGGTGGTCGCCGAGCGCCTTGTGCAGCCCGCCGATCTCCAGCATGTCCCCGACCGGGGTCGAGGTGGCGTGCGCGTTGACGTGCACGATGTCCCGCTTGGCGATGTCCGCGTCGGCGATCGCCTTGGTGATGGCCCGGATGGCGCCCTCGCCCTCGGCGTGCGGCTGCACGATGTCGTACGCGTCGGAGGTGATGCCGGCACCGGCGAGGCGCGCGTACACCCGGGCTCCCCGGGCCGCGGCGTGCTCGGCCCGCTCCAACACCAGAATGCCGGCGCCCTCACCGAGGACGAAGCCGTCCCGACCCCGGTCCCACGGGCGGGAGGCCCGCTCCGGGTCGTCGTTGCGGGTCGACATGGCCCGCATCGAGCTGAAGCCGGCGATCGGCAGTGCGTGGATGACCGCCTCGGTGCCGCCGGCCACCACCACGTCGGCCCGGCCAGAGCGGATGATGTCCAGGCCCAGCGAGATCGCCTCGGCGCCGGTGGCACAGGCGCTGGCCACCGAGTGCACGCCGGCCTTCGCGCCCAGCTCCAGGCCCACCCAGGCAGCCGGACCGTTCGGCATCAGCATCGGGATGGTGTGCGGGGAAACCCGCCGCGGCCCGGAGGCCTCCAGGATGTCGTCCTGGGCGAGCAGAGTGGTGGCACCGCCGATGCCGGAGCCGACGCTGACGGCCAACCGCTCCCCGTCGAGGTCGGAGCCGGCGAGGCCGGCGTCCGCCCAGGCCTGCTGCGCCGCGATGATCGCGATCGCCTCGGAACGGTCGAGGCGGCGCAGGCGGACCCGGTCGAGCACCTCGGACGGCTCCACCGCCAGTTGGGCGGCGATGCGGACCGGCAGTTGCTCGGCCCACTCCTGGGTGAGAGCACTCACCCCGGAGCGGCCGGCGAGCATGGCGTCCCAGGTCGACGCGACGTCCCCGCCAAGCGGGGTCGTCGCGCCGAGCCCGGTGACGACGACGTCGGGACGACTCATGATCAGGACTGGGCCGCGATGTAGCTGACAGCGTCACCGACGGTCTTGAGGTTCTGCACCTCGTTGTCCGGGATCTTGACGCCGAACTTCTCCTCGGCCGCGACCACGACCTCCACCATGGAGAGCGAGTCGACATCGAGGTCGTCGGTGAAGGACTTCCCCTCGGCCACGTCGTCCGGGTTCACCCCGGCAACCTCTTCGAGGATCTCGGCGAGGCCGGTGGTGATCTCGTCACGGGTCATTGCGGTTGGTTCCTTTCATCGGGATTATCCGGCGGTCGGCGTCGCCCACCGCCACTCCTCGACGCGTACGCGCCCGAGGGGGTCATCAGGGGCAGCGGACGACCTGACCGGCGTAGGTCAGACCGCCGCCGAAGCCGAACAGCAGCACCGGCGCGCCCGAGGGCACCTCCCGGCGCTCGACCAGCTTGGACAGGGCCAGCGGAACGCTCGCCGCGGAGGTGTTGCCGGACTCGACGATGTCCTTCGCGATGATCGCGTCGGGGATGTTGAGCCGCTTGGCGATGCCGTCGATGATCCGCGCGTTGGCCTGGTGCGGCACGAACGCGGCCAGCTCCGACGGGTCGACCCCGGCCCGCTCGCAGGCCTGGAGCGCGAGCGGCGCGATCGCGGTGGTGGCCCAGCGGAACACCGCCTGCCCCTCCTGCTGGATGTACGGGCGCCAGCCCTCGATGCGGACCGCGTCGCTCTTGTCCGGCACCGAACCCCAGACGACCGGGCCGATCCCGGTCGGCTCGTCGTCGGCGGTGGAGGAGACCACCGCGGCGCCGGCCCCGTCCGCGAAGATGATGCAGGTGGAGCGGTCGGTCCAGTCGGTGAAGTCGGAGAGCTTCTCCGCGCCGATGACGATCGCGTTGCGGGACGCCCCGGCCCGGATGGCGTGGTCCACGGTGCCCAGCGCGTACGCGAAGCCCGAGCAGGCGGTGTTGAGGTCGTACGCGCCCGGCGCGTTGATGCCCAGCTTGGCGGCGACCCGGCAGGCCACGTTGGGGCTGCGGTCGATGGAGGAGCAGGTGGCGACTACCACCAGGTCGATGTCGGCGGCGGTCAGGCCCGAGTTGGCGAGCGCCTTACCGGCGGCCGCGGCGGCCATGTCGGCGACCGTCTCGCTGTCGGCGATCCGCCGGCTGACGATGCCGACCCGGTCACGGATCCACTCGTCGTTGGTGTCGACGAGCTGGGCGATGTCGTCGTTGGTCACCACCCGGGACGGCTGGTAGTGCCCCATCGAGACGATGCGACTGCCAGTCATGAACGACCTCCGATACGGGCGATCAGGTCCCGTGCGGCCGGCAGGTCGTCCGGGGTGTTGAGGGTGACGATCTCCGGGGCGCCGTCGCCCTTGAGTTCCCGCTTGACCAGGCCGGCGAGGGTGCCGGCCGGGGGCAGTTCGATCACGCCGGTGACGCCGAGGTCGGCCAGCGTCCGCATGCACAGGTCCCAGCGCACCGGCGCGGTGACCTGACGGACGAGGCGCTGCACCATGGCCGCGCCGTTGTCGACGGCGGTGCCGTCGAGGTTCGACAGCAGGGTCCGGGCCGGGTCGGCGGGGGTGATTCCGGCGGCCGTCGCGGCGAGCGCGGTCTCGGCCGGAGCCATGTACGGGGTGTGGAACGCGCCGGCCACCTGGAGTCGGATGATCCGGGTCCGGGCCGGCGGGGCGGCGGCGAGTTTGTCGAGCCCGTCCAGGGCGCCGGCGGCGACGATCTGCCCGGCGCCGTTGCGGTTGGCCGGGTAGAGCCCGTTCGCCTCGATCGCGGCGATCACCTCGTCGGGGTCACCGCCCAGCACGGCGGCCATCCCGGTCGGCTCCAGCGCGCAGGCGGCGGCCATCTCCCGGCCGCGTACGCCGGCCAGGGTGATCGCGGCGTCGGCGGAGAGCACTCCGGCCAGCGCGGCGGCACCCAACTCACCGACGCTGTGGCCGGCGGTGAGCGCGACGCCGTCCAACGGCAGGTGCTCCGCCGCGAGCAACGCCGCGGCGACCAGCAACGGCTGGGTGCGTGCGGTGTCCTTGATCTCGTCAGCGTCGGCGGCGGTGCCCAGGTGCAGCAGATCGACCCCGGCCAACGCCGACCACTCGCGCAGTCGCGCCTCAGTGCCGGTCAGGTCGAGCCAGGGGGTCAGGAAGCCGGGTTTCTGAGAACCCTGGCCGGGACTAAGTACAGCGAGCACGCCTATGACTCTCCCGGATAAAGGCGGGTAACGCTGTGCCGCCTTCGACCAAACCGTACTAGGACCTTTGGAGGTTTCCTACAAAGATCGGCGGGGATCATCCTCGTTTTGAGGGGATTTCCGAGCGGCCGGGGTCATTGTCTGAGTCGGGACCGCAGAGGCGAGCGGGGCAACCGGGTCCAACCGACCCACGGTCAGCGCGACCTGGAGAGCGAACGCGTCGCGCGGAGACAACGGCGAGAACCCGGTCACCTCGGCGATCCGGCGCAACCGGTAACGCACCGTGTTCGGGTGCACGAACAGTGCCCGGGCCGCGCTCTCCAACGTGCCACCGGCGGCCAGGAACGCGTCCAGGGTCGCCAGCAGTTCTCCACCGGCGCGCACCAGCGTCGCGTACACATCGTGGCGGAGCCGCCGACGGGCCTCCGCGTCACCGGCGAGGGCCCGCTCCGGCAGCAGGTCCGCCGCCGGCACCGGGCGGGGCGCGCTGGGCCAAGCCGGCGCGGCCCGAAAGCCCGACAGCGCGGCCCGCGCCGACTCGGTCGCCTCGTCCAGGCTCGGAACGGCGGGACCGACGACCACCGGGCCGTCCCCGAACGCGCTCAGCAGCTTCGCCGTGGCGGTCAGCGGATCCGGTGCGCCGCCCAGCACGATGACCAGCCGGTCGCCGTGCACACCGCCGATCACCTCCACGCCGATCCGGCGGGCCTGCCGGTAGACCACGTGCAGCACCGCGGAGACCTCGCCACCGGGCGACCGGCCGACCGCCACCGCCACCGGCGGCGCGTCCGTCCAGCCGAGCGCGGCGGCCCGACTGGCCAGCACGTCCGGCGAGTCACCGCGCAACAGGGCGTCGACAAGCAGCGCCTGCAGCCGGGCGTCCCACGCGCCGCGCGACTCGGCGGCCCGCGCGTACACCCGGGCGGCGGAGAACGCGATCTCCCGGGAGAAGCGCAGCACCGCCTCGCGCAACTGCTGCTCCTCGCCCTCGGCGGCCAGGTGCGACACCTGCTCCTCGACCACGTCGATCGTCACCTTGATCAACGCCACGGTCTGCTGAAGGGTGATCGACCGGGCCAGCGCCTGCGGGGCGGCGGCGAAGACCTCGTCCGAGACCTCCTGGGTGCTGTCCGCCGTGCCTCCGCCCTCGCGCAGCCACTGCACCAGCGACCTCGCGCCCGCCTGGGCGACCAGCATCACCCAGGAGCGCTGGTCGGCCGGCAGCGACCGGAACCAGGGCAGCGTCTCGTCCATCCGGGCCACGCTGGAGGTGGCCAACGCCCCCGCCGATCGTTCGATACGGCGCAGCGTGGCCGACAGTTCCCCACCGCCCGGCGTGCTCACCGTCCTAGCCTGACACGTCGTGAGCAGGCCAACCACGTCGGCACCGGTCGGCACGGCTCACGGCTGCGGGGGAGCGGGCAGGCCCAACTCCTGGGCCAGGATGGCGGCCTGCACCCGGCTGCGCAGGTCCAGCTTCGCCAAAATCCGGCTCACATGGGTCTTGGTGGTGCTCTCCGCCAGTACCAGCCGCTCGGCGATCTGCTGGTTGGACAGGCCCAACCCGAGGCAGGCCAGGACGTCACGCTCGCGCGGGGTGAGGGTGGCCAGCGCGGCCCGGGTGTCCGCCGACGCGCCCGGCGTGGTGGCCGCGAACGCCGTGATCAGCCGGCGGGTCACCGTGGGCGCGATGAACCCGTCGCCCCGGGCCACCGTCCGCACCGCGCTGACCAGACCGTCGGCGTCGGTGTCCTTGAGCAGGAACCCGGCCGCGCCGGCCCGCAACGCCCCGAAGACGTACTCGTCCAGGTCGAAGGTGGTGAGCACCAGCACGTCGGCGAGCCCGTCGGTGACGATCGCCCGGGTCGCGGAGATCCCGTCGGAGCGGGGCATCCGTACATCGAGCACCGCCACGTCGGGGCGCAGCTCCCGGCACAGGCGCACCGCGGCGTGGCCGTCGGCAGCCTCGCCGACCACGCGGACACCCGGTGAGCCGTTCAAGATCAGGGCCAGTCCGGCCCGTACCGCCGGCTGGTCGTCGGCGAGCACCACCCGTACCGTCGTCGCGTCCGCGTCGTCCGTGGGCCGCGCCGCCCCCGTCACCCGGCCTCCCCGGTGGGCAGGGCCGCCCGCACCTGCCAGCGACCGTCGCACGGCCCGGCACTGAACCGACCGGCCAGCAGCGTGGCCCGCTCCCGCATGCCGATCAGCCCGGCCCCGGCGCCCGGCAGCCCGGCCGCGCCCCGGCGGACCGGGTTCTCCACCGTCAGCACCACTTCGGCCGGGCGGTACGCGATCGTCAGCTCCGCCTCACCCGTACCGTGCTTCAGCGCGTTCGTCAGCGACTCCTGCACGATCCGGTACGCGGCGAGGTCCACCCCCACAGGCAGCGCGCCCGGCGTGCCGTCGGTGCGGACCCGCACCGCGAGGCCGGCCGCCCGAGCCCGCTCGACCAGCCCGTCCGCCTCGGCCAACCGCGCGGTGACCACTTCCGGCGTGGCCTGGCCACCGCCGCTCCCGGGCTCGCGCAGCACCTCGATCATCTGACGCATCTCCGCCAGTCCTTGCACGCTGCTCTCCCGGATGACCCGCAACGCCGCCTCCACCTGACCGCGATCCAACCCGGGCACCGACAGCACGGCGGTGGCGTGGATGGCCACCGCGCTGAGGTGGTTGGCGACCACGTCGTGCAACTCGCGGGCCATCCGGGCCCGTTCGGCGCCGACCGCCTGCCGACGGTCCAACTCGACCAGCCGGGCGGTCTGCTCGGCCCGCGCCCGCTCGGCGGCGGCCTGGTCGCGGTACTGCCGCACACTGATGCCGGTCAGCACCGGCAACAGCCCGACGAGCACCACCAGCACCCCGAGTGCCGCCCCACGCCAGTGGCCGTGCGCGAGCACCCCGACGACCGCCCCGACCAGGCTCAGCGCCACGGTGATCCGTAGCAACCACCGCCACAGCCGGGGTGGGCCGTACACGCAGGCGTCGTAGAGCACCTGCGTGTAGACCAGGACCGTGCCCAGCGAACTGCCCAGCGCCGTGTCGACCACCAGCGCGCCGGTGCCCACCGCCAGGCTGGCGCGCGGCGCTACCCGCCGAAGACCGACGGCGACGCACACCGCCACCAACGGCGGCAGGAACAATGCCGAGGGCACCTCCGCGTTCGGGCGGACCTGCGGTTGCCAACCCAGGGCGTGCAACACCAGACCACCGGCCAGCGACGCGCCGGCCAGCGCGAGATCACGGCCGAGGGTGCCGGAGTCGAGCCACGGTGGCGGACGCATGACCCGATCCCACCACAGCCGTCGCCTGTCGAACTCCGACCGGGGGAGGACCTCGACGGCACCCCCATGCGCCGAAAGGGGTACGCGCACAGCGCTCCGCCCGGTCCGCCTCCGTCGTGCCCTTCGGTGAACGGCACGAAAAGATGCTGTGAACTGCGTAACCGGGTTCCGCGCTCGGCGTCGTCGCCGGGGACCGGCCCGTCCGGACGCCGGGTACGCTGCGCGCGGCCCGTCGGTCCCGGCCAGTACGGTGACAGGGCACCTCGGGGAGAGCACCCGAGGGTGGGGCGAGCGTGAGGAGACCGGGGATGGCGCACGGGGAGGCCGAGCACGGCTGCGCCCAGGGCGAGCCCTGCCGGCCGGGGCACCACGACCCGCAGGCGGCGGGTAAGCACCGCCGGGCGGTCGGCGGCGCACCATCGCACCCGGCGGAGCCGCTCACCGGGCGGGCTGACGACGAGCCCGTGCTGCCGCGCCAGCGCTCCGCGGAGCCCAACACCCTCGGCGAGCCCGACCTTGACGTCCCCGCTGGTTGCCTGAGTGAACTTCCCGGCTGGGCCGGGGCGCACCGGCACGGCCCGGTCCGACCGCGTCCACGGGCCACCCGCCGGGAGCGCCCACCGCGCCGCTGGTGCTGACCAGCGCCAGGTGAGGCGCTGGCCAGCACATGCGCCGGTGCCAGTGGTGGCGCCGGCGCAGCGGTGGCGCCGGCTCAGCCTCAGTGCCGGCTCAGCGTGTGCGGCGGCGGCTCAGCGTGTGCGGCGGCGGATCAGCAGGGCGATCCCGGCGAGGCCGACCGTGATGGTCAACATCACGCCGACGTTGAGCAGCAGCAGGCGTTGCAGGTCGCCGAGCGCCTCGTCGAGGTCCTTCGCCGGGTCGAGCGTGTCTTCCGGGAGCACCCGCTCGCCGCCGCCGGCGCCGCCGCTGACCGTGTCGAACTGCCGCTCCAGCGGCACACCGGCGGTGCGCAGGGTCTCGGACATGCTGAGCCGACCCAGGAACCAGCCGGCGCTGGTCTTGCGGCCGTCCGGCTGCTTGGCCGGCCGGTAGACGCGGGGGCCACCGACCGCCTTCGGATAGAGGTCGTAGGTCTGCTTCGGCGTATCACCGGCGAGCACCACGACCGTGTATTTCGGACCGAGGTTGGCCGCCTTCGGACCGGTCGGCATGCCGGTGCGAGCGAGGAAGTTGACCTGGTCGATGATCGCGCCCACGAGAGCGGGCTCGGTGTCCGCGTGCATTCGCAGCGGCTCGGACAGCCCTGTGCCGGTGATGTCCACTCCGGCGGGTGCCGGCTTCGGCGCGGCCGAGGCCGGGCCGACGGTGCCCAGCGACAGCAGTGCCGCCGCCAGCGTGCCCGCCAACACGGCGGCCAACCGCCTCATGTGTCGGACCATCCCGCCTCCTCGCCCCGCTCGATGGATGGCTTCGTCGTGACGTCCGGACCGACCTGCCGGTGCGGGCATCGACCAGATGGCCGCGTCCACTCCTACAGACTCCGCAGAACGTCGATGAGTTGCAGCTTTCGGAACAGTAATTGGAACTATCTGCGATCTCTGCTCGACTAATGAGGAGCCGTTTGATCAGCGGGCGGATCGTACCCTTACGGAGGGGTTCATGGGGGGCAGGGTTACACGTACGGTGTGGGTCGTGCCAGTGGTGCTCGGCGTGGCGTTCGGTGTGTCGTTTCTGGTGCCGCCGACACCGGCCGCCGCCCACAACGAGCTGACCGGCAGCAACCCGCGCGACGGTGCCCGTGTGGCGACGGCACCCGCCCGGGTCGAGCTGCGGTTCCTCGCCAAGCCGTCACCGACAACGACGAAGATCACCATAACCGGACCGGACAATGTGGTCGCCGGCGGCCCACCGGTCTTCGATGGCAGCCGGGTGCGGGTGCCGTTCAAGCCCGCGGCGGCGGGTCTCTACATCGTCGGCTACCAGCTCGCGTCCGCCGACGGGCACCCGGTGAAGGGCGAAGTGCGGTTCACCCTCACGACCGGTACGGCCGCCGACCCGTCCGCCTCGCCGTCGACCGCGGCCGGGACCACAGCGGCCGGGTCGCCCTCGGCTGGCGCCTCGCCCTCCGCCGTGCCGGCGTCAACCACCCCCGCCAGCTCGACGGCGTCGACGGTGCCGGCCGCGTCGGAGCAGTCCGACTCCGGCGGTCGCTGGTGGCTCTGGGGGCTCGGTGGCGTGCTGCTGCTCGCCGCGCTCGGAGCCGGCCTCGTGTTCCGCCGCCAGCGCGGGGTTCGGTGACTCTCTGACACTCACCGCTCCGGGTGGGTCAGGTGTGCGCGCCATCCTTTGCTCTGCACCCGCGGAGGCGACGGTTACGGTCTGCGACCGGTGCCTATTGGGGTGCAGAGCAAAGGCGGGGCGATGCGGAGTTGGGCCGGCGACGCGCCCGTGACGCGTCGACGCGCAACAGTCAGACCAGGCGGAGGCGGGCGGCGCGGATGCGGGTCAGAGTGCGCTCGCGACCGAGCACCTCCAGCGACTCGAACAGCGGCAGACCCACGGTGCGGCCGGTGACCGCGACCCGTACGGGTGCCTGCGTCTTGCCGAGCTTGAGGCCCCGCTCGGCGCCGACCGCCTCCAGCGTCGACTTCAACGACTCGGCATCCCAGGACTCCAGCGCCTCGAACGCCGCGACGGCGTCGTCCAGCAGCTCGGCGGAGCCGTCCTTCATCGTCTTGGTCCAGGCCGCCTCGTCGATCAGCGGCGTGGCCAGGAAGAGGAAGTCGACGTTCGGCACGATCTCGCTGAGCACCGCGATCCGGGTCTGGGCCAGCGGCGCCACGGCGGCGAACGCCTCGGCGTCGAACTCCTCGGGCTGCCAGGGCGGCGGCGCGATGGTGTCGGTGCCGGTCAGCCACGGCTGGCAGGCGTCGATGAACTCGGCCACCGGCAGCGCGCGAATGTACTCACCGTTGAACGCGCGCAGCTTCTTCTCGTCGAAGAACGCCGAGGAGAGGTTGACCTCGTCCAGCCGGAACTCGTCCTCGATCACCGACCAGGGCACGATCTCCCGGTCGCCGGACGGCGCCCAGCCGAGCAGCATGAGGTAGTTGCGCATCGCGCCGGCCAGGTAGCCCTCGTCGCGGTACGCCTCCAGGGCGACCTTGTCCCGGCGCTTGGAGAGCTTCTGCCGCTTCTCGTTGACCACCACCGGCACGTGCGCCCAGACCGGCGGCTTGACCCCGAGGGCCTCCCAGAGCAGCTGCTGCTTGGGGGTGTTGGGCAGGTGCTCCTCGGCCCGGATGACGTGGGTGATCCCCATGGTCATGTCGTCGACGACGTTGGCCAGCAGGAAGACCGGCGAGCCGTCGCCCCGGGCGATGACGAAGTCCTCGATGAGCTTGTTCTCGAAGGTGGGCTCGCCGCGGATCAGGTCGACCACCACGGTCGTGCCCTCGTCCGGCGTACGGAAGCGCAGCGCGCGACCCTCACCGGGGCCGAGGCCGAGGTCGCGGTGGTAGCCGTCGTAGCCCTGGTACTGCGAGCCGGTGCGGGCCTGCACGTCCTCACGGGTGCAGTCGCAGTAGTAGGCACGGCCCGACTCGTACAGGCGCGCGGCGGCGGCCCGGTGCTCGCCGGCGTTCGCCGACTGGAAGTAGGGGCCCTCGTAGCTGCCCCGGGTGATGCCGATCCAGTCCAGCGCGGAGAGGATGCCCTCGGTCCACTCGGGCTTGTTGCGCGCCGCGTCGGTGTCCTCGATCCGCAGCACGAACACGCCGCCCTGCTGCTTGGCGTAGATCCAGTTCTGCAGCGCCGAGCGGGCGCCGCCGACGTGGAACATACCGGTCGGGGAGGGGGCGAAGCGCACACGTACTGTCACGTCCCCCAGCCTACGGCGGGCGGCGAGCGCTTTTGGGCACGGCCCCCTGACTCAGGGCACCGAACGGATCTTGACGACCAGGACGCTGCCGAGGAGGGTGACCACGGCGGTGACCGCGTAGAGCGTGGGATAGCCGCCCAGATACACCACGAGCGGGGCGGAGAGCGCCGGGCCGAGCACCTGCGGCGCCGAGTTGGCGATGTTGATCACGCCCAGGTCCTTGGCCCGGTCGGTGGCCCGGGGCAGCACCTGGGTGATCAACGCGGCGTCCACCGAGAGGTAGACGCCGTAGCCGGCGCCGAGCAGCAGGGCCGCGACGATGGCCACCGGCCAGAGCGGGGCGACCGCGAGCAGCAGCGCCGCCACCGCCATGATCAGCCCGGAGACGATCACGTAGACCTTGCGGCGGCCGGACCGGTCGGAGAGTCGGCCGGCGACCACCGCGGTCAGCATCATCCCGAGCGTGTAGAGCAGGATCAGCACCAGCAGGCCGCCCTCGGGGTCGGGGTGACGCACCCCGTCGCTGAGGAAGTACAGCAGGTAGAGGGTGCCCAGCGCGTTGCCGAGCTGGACCAGGAACCGGGTGATCCAGGCCCAGGCGAAGTCCGGGTGCCGGCGCGGGCTGATCCACATCGAGGCCAGCAGCGCCCGCGTCCGGAGCACCGGTCGATGCGTACGCGGCAGTGGCTCGTCGGAGGTGAGCAGCGCGAACGGCAGCGACAACAGCAGGATGGCCACGGCGATGGCCAGGTAGCCGGCGGCGTTGCCGGTGACCACGGCCGTGACGAGCACCGCGCCGAGCACCAACCCGAGCGCCTGCGGGATGCCCACCCAGCCCGAGACGCCACCGCGCTGGCGCACCGGCACCCGGTCCGGGATGGCGGCGGTGAGGCTGGCCAGCATCGCGTTGAAGCAGACCTGCGCGGCCACCCAGCCGAGGGCGACACCGAGGATGGTCCGCTGCTGGGCCAGCAGCACCAGGGCCGCCGCGCCGAGCACCGCCCCGCCCACCGTCCAGACGTGCCGACGACCGAACTCCCGGCCGGCGATCCGCAGGCAGGTCCGGTCGGAGAGCGCGCCCGCAAGGGGGTTGGCCAGCACCGCGGCCAGCGCGCCGAGGCCGGTGACCACGGCCAGCATGTTCTCCTTGTCGCCGGGCGCGATCTGCTCGATCTGCTGCGGCAGCAGCACCTGGATCGGCGTGAAGAACGCCATCCACACGCCGAGGTTGGCCGCGAAGATCAGGCCGATCCAGCCGCGCCGGACCGGCACGGTCGGCTCGGCGAGCGCCGCCGGCAGTGATGCCGGCGTCGGGTCGAGGGTGGTCACCGCGCCGACTCCGGCCGGCTGGCCGCGATCACGTCCCGCAACCAGGTGTACGACGACTTCGGGGTACGGGTCTGGGTGGCGTAGTCGACGTGCACCAGACCGAAGCGCTTGGTGAACCCCTCGGTCCACTCCCAGTTGTCCAGCAGCGACCAGACGAAGTACCCGCGGACGTCCACCCCGTCGTCGATGGCGGCCCGGACCGCGCGCAGATGCCCGTCGAGGTACGCGATCCGCTCCGGGTCCGCCACCTGCCCGTCGGCGTCGGGTGCGTCGTCGTACGCGCAGCCGCTCTCGGTGATCTCGATGGGTGGCAGCGCGTCGCCGTACGTGTCGTGCAGCCAGCCGAGCAGCTCGCGCAGCCCGTCAGGGGCCACCGGCCAGTCGAAGGCGGTACGCGGGTAGCCGTCCAGCGGGACGAGGTCGAACGGCAGGGGTGAGCCTGCCTCGGCGGCCCGTACCCCGGTGGGGTTGTAGTAGTTGACCCCGAGCACGTCGATCGGCGCGGCGATGGTGTCGAGGTCACCGGGGTGGACGATGCCCGGGTCGAGGCCGGGTAGGTCGGGGTAGCCGCGGCCGAGCAGCGGGTCGGTGAAGAGCCGGTTGTGCAGCGCCTCGTACGCGGCCCCGGCGGCCCGGTCGGCGTCACTGTCGCCGAGTACCCGCACCGGCGAGTAGTTGTTGGCGATCGCCACCGGGCTGGTGGTGTGGGCCCGTAGCGCGGCGACGGCGAGCCCGTGCCCGAGCAGTTGGTGGTGGGCGGCCGGGAAGGCGTCGAACAGCAGCATCCGGCCGGGGGCGTGCTGGCCCATGCCGTAGCCGAGGCTCATGTGGATGAACGGTTCGTTCAGGGTGATCCACAGCCGGACGCGGTCGCCGAGCCGGGCGGCGGTCTTCTCGGCGTACTCGGCGAACCGGGCGGCGGTGTCGCGGTGCAGCCACCCGCCGGTGTCTTCGAGGGGTTGCGGCAGGTCCCAGTGGTAGAGGGTGGCCACCGGGTCGACGCCGGCGGCCAGCAACTCGTCCACCAGGCGGTCGTAGAAGTCCAGGCCGGCCGCGTTGGCCGGGCCGGCGCCGGTGGGCTGGATCCGGGGCCAGGCGATGGAGAACCGGTATGCGCCGACGCCCAGGCCGGCCAGCAGCGCCACGTCCTCGGTGTGCCGGTGGTAGTGGTCGCAGGCCGCCGCGCCGCTGCTGCCGTCGCTGATCCGCCCCGGTGACTGCGCGAAGGTGTCCCAGATGGACGGACCCCGGCCGTCAGCGGTGATGGCGCCCTCGATCTGGTGGGCCGATGTGGAGACGCCCCAGCGGAAGCCGGTGGGGAACTGGGGCATCGGTGCTGTCGACATACGCCCTCCCGGTCAACGTGAAACGTGCTCGGGACTTTAGGGCGCTGTCGATGAATGCGCCATAGGCCGGCCTGGCGCATTCCGCAATGGTTGATCGGCGTGTCTTTTTCCGAACCCGTCCTGGTAAGTCCGATTTAACGCATAGAGTGCCGATATCGTGGGATGTCCTCACCGGAGGAAAGACGGAAATGATCCTCGTGGAACGCAGTGCGCACGTGGCGGCGCCAATTGAAGTGGTCTGGGATGTCGTGCAGCGGGCCGAGCAGTTGCCGGCCTGGCTGGCCGGGGTCCGCGCGGCCGAAGTGCTCTCGGGTGAGGGCTTCGGGCGACGACAACTGGTCCAGGCGGGGCGCGGCTCGGCGCATGAGGCCGAGGTGATCGCCTACCAGGAGCCGACGCTGATCGGCTGGCGGGAGCGGGCCAAGGGTGCCGGTGCTCGTGCGGAGGCGCGCACCGAAATCTACGTCCAGCTCACCGCCGACGAGGAGGAGGGCGGGACCATCGTGCGCCTCATCGTGGTCCGCTGGCCGGCCGGCCCGGTCAAGGCGGCCCTGCTGCGCCTCGGACTGCGTCGGGTCGGCGCCGACCTGGAGGACTCGCTGGCCCGGCTCACCGACCTGGCCGCCGTCGGCTGACGAGCGCCCATCCTCCCGGCGTCACCCGCGACGGCGGTGGTCCGGATCCCCGCCAGGGCTCCCGGACCACCGCCGCTCCCGGAACGGAAAAGGGCCCGGCGCGGGTGCGCCGGGCCCTCCTCAGTGGTGCGGAGTCAGCTGTCGCCGCCGGTCTCGCCGACCGGGGCGGCGTTGACGTCGTCGATCGCGTACTTCTTGGCGGCCTCGGCCGGTACCGTGGCCGGCACCGCGCCGCTGCGGGCGAGCTGCCGCAGCGTGGCCACCACGATCGACTCCGCGTCGACGTGGAAGTGCCGGCGCAGCGCGTGCCGGGTGTCCGACATGCCGAAACCGTCGGTGCCGAGCGACGTGTAGTCGCCGGGTACCCAGCGGGCGATCAGGTCCGGTACCGCGCGCATGAAGTCGCTGACCGCGACCTTCGGCCCGTCCGCGTCGGCCAGCTTCTGCTGGATGTACGGAACCTTCGCCTCGGCGCCCGGGTTGAGCAGGTTGTACTCCTCGGTCTCCACCGCGTCGCGGCGCAGCTCGGTCCAGGAGGTCACCGACCAGACGCTGGCGCCCACCCCCCAGTCCTGGGCGAGCAGCTGCTGGGCCTTGAGCGCCCACTGCATCCCTGTGCCCGAGGCGAGCAGGTTGGCCTTCGGGCCGTCGACCTGCGGCGCCGGCGAGTAGCGGTAGATGCCCTTGAGCAGGCCCTCCACGTCCACGTCGGCCGGCTCGGCCGGCTGCACCGTCGGCTCGTTGTAGACCGTCAGGTAGTAGAAGACGTTCTCCTGCGCGTCCCCGTACATCCGGTGCAGACCCTGCTCCATGATGTGCGCGATCTCGTACGCGAACGCCGGGTCGTACGCGACCACGGCCGGGTTGGTGGCGGCGATCAGCAGCGAGTGCCCGTCCTCATGCTGAAGGCCCTCACCGTTGAGCGTGGTCCGACCAGCGGTGGCGCCGAGCAGGAAGCCCCGGGCCATCTGGTCGGCCGCCGCCCACAGCCCGTCGGCGGTCCGCTGGAACCCGAACATCGAGTAGAAGATGTACATCGGGATCATCGGCTCGTCGTGCGTGGCGTACGACGAGCCGGCCGCGGTGAACGAGGCCACCGAACCGGCCTCGTTGATCCCCTCGTGCAGGATCTGCCCGGAGGTCGACTCCTTGTACGACAGGAACAACTCGCGGTCGACCGAGGTGTAGCGCTGGCCGTGCGGCGAGTAGATCTTCGCGGTCGGGAAGATCGAGTCGAGACCGAAGGTGCGGGCCTCGTCCGGAATGATCGGCACCCAGCGCTTGCCGAACTCCTTGTCCTTCATCACGTCCTTGAGCAGCCGGACGAAGGCCTGCGTGGTCGCCACCTTCTGCTTGCCCGAGCCGCGCTTGACGTCGGCGAACCGCTCCGGGCCGGGGATGGCCAGCCGCTTGGTGCTGGTCCGCCGGGACGGCAGGAACCCGCCGAGCTGCTCGCGCCGCTCCCTGAGGTACGCCATCTCCTCGGACTTCTCGCCCGGGTGGAAGTACGGCGGCAGGTAGGGGTTGTCCTCCAGCGCCGAGTCCGGGATGTCGAGGTAGAGCCGGTCACGGAAGGTCTTCAAGTCCTCCAGCGTCAGCTTCTTCATCTGGTGGGTCGCGTTGCGGCCCTCGAAGTGCGAGCCGAGCGTCCAGCCCTTGATCGTCTTCGCCAGGATGACGGTGGGCTGACCGGTGTGCTCGGTGGCCGCCTTGTAGGCCGCGTAGAGCTTGCGGTAGTCGTGCCCACCCCGCTTGAGGTTCCAGATCTCGTCGTCACTGAGCGGCTCGACCATCTTGCGGGTCCGGGCGTCCCGGCCGAAGAAGTGCTCCCGTACGTACGCGCCCGACTCCGCCTTGTAGGTCTGGTAGTCGCCGTCGGTCGTGGTGTTCATCAGGTTGACCAGCGCGCCGTCGGTGTCCGCGGCGAGCAGCGGGTCCCACTCGCGGCCCCAGACGACCTTGATCACGTTCCAGCCGGCACCCCGGAAGAACGCCTCCAGCTCCTGCATGACCTTGCCGTTGCCCCGGACCGGGCCGTCCAGCCGCTGCAGGTTGCAGTTGATCACGAAGGTGAGGTTGTCCAACTCCTCGCGGGCGGCCACACCGATGGCGCCGAGCGTCTCCGGCTCGTCCATCTCGCCGTCGCCGAGGAAGGCCCACACGTGCTGCTGGGAGGTGTCCTTGATGCCGCGGTGCTGCAGGTACCGGTTGAACCGGGCCTGGTAGATCGCGTTCAGACCGCCGAGACCCATCGAGACGGTGGGGAACTCCCAGAAGTCCGGCATCAGCCGAGGGTGCGGGTACGAGGGCAGCCCACCGCCGGGGTGCGACAGCTCCTGGCGGAACCCGTCGAGCTGGTGCTCGCTGAGCCGCCCCTCCAGGAACGCCCGCGCGTACATGCCGGGGGAGGCGTGGCCCTGGTAGAAGATCTGGTCGCCACCGCCCGGGTGGTTCTTGCCCCGGAAGAAGTGGTTGAAGCCCACCTCGTAGAGCGACGCCGAGCTGGCGAAGGTGGAGATGTGCCCGCCGACGCCGATCTCCGGGCGCTGCGCCCGGTGCACCAGCATGGCGGCGTTCCACCGGACGTACGCCCGGATCCGCCGCTCGACGTGCTCGTCACCCGGGAACCAGGGTTCGCGCTCCGGTGTGATGGTGTTGATGTAGTCGGTGGTGGTCAGGGGCGGAACCCCGACCTGGCGCTCACGGGCCCGCTCCAGCAGGCGCAGCATGACGTAGCGGGCGCGCTTGGCACCGCGTTCGTCGATGACACCGTCAAGCGACTCGACCCATTCGCTTGTCTCTTCAGGGTCGATGTCCGGAAGCTGGCTCGGTAGGCCGTCGCTGATCACCGGGCGCTTGCGTTCCGTAGCCACAGGCGTTCCCTCGGTTGTGTGTGGGATAGGTCTCTAGCGCCATCCTGCCCCCTGGTGGCACCTGTCGTCACGCCTAGGTGCCCTCGACGCGATGCTGAACACAGGTACTCGCCGGTAACTTAGCGCGACGACGCGGGGAACCCTGGGCGGTTTGCTCGCCACTCCTACCGTTGCGGACATGAACAGGCGTCATGTCGCGGTCGCCGCGACCATGATCGTTGCCGGGGTCGCGGGCCTGGTGGTCGGCGTCGTCCAAGTCGCCTCCGGCGAGGCGGCGTTGGTGGGACTGGTGGCCATCGGCGCCCTCGTGGCCGTGCTCGGAGCAGTCCTGCTCCGCGACACGGCCCGCGCGGCCCGGCAACCGGGCGGGTCCGGCCGCCGCCGCCCGGGCACCGACGAGAGCGGCCACAGCGTCTACCCGGGGCCGACCGGCGACGTCGGCAGCGAGTGGCACGTCAACCGCCAGCGCGACGGCGACACCTCCGGCGGTACGGAGTCCGTCGGCGGCACCAGCGGTGACTCCGGCTGGGGCTGGTCCAGCGGTGACTCCGGCGGCGGCTGGTCCGGCGGCGGCGGTGACTCCGGTGGCGGTGGCGGCGGCTCCTGACCCGCACCGGCTGGCCCGGCAGCGCCGCTGACCCGGTCGGTGGTGGCGCGGCTCGGGACCTTCCGCTCGGGCAGAATGCGGGATATGCGCAGCGAGGTCATCACCGTCCAGACTGGGTCCCGTCCGGCCGTCCGCGACATCACCGCGGAGGCCCAGCAGTTCGTCTCCGGTGAGGGCGACGGACTGCTGCACGTCTTCGTGCCGCACGCCACCGCCGGTGTGGCGATCATCGAGACCGGGTCGGGCTCCGACGACGACCTGCTCACCGCGATCGACGCGCTGCTGCCCACCGACAACCGCTGGCGGCACCGGCACGGCTCGCCCGGGCACGGCCGTGACCACGTGCTGCCGGCGTTCATCCCGCCGTACGCCACGGTGCCGGTGCTCGGCGGCCGACTGGCGCTCGGCACCTGGCAGTCGATCTGCCTCGTCGACACCAACGGCGACAACCCGACCCGCCAGGTCCGCTTCTCCTTCCTCCCAGGCTGACCCGCCGCCCCGCCCCGCCCCGCCCCGCCGCTCCGTCCCGCCCCCCGCCCCGCAGGCCCTCCTCAAGATCCGCACAACTTCCGCGAAACTGCTGCCTCAGCGCCTGGCGAGGCAGCAGGTTCCCTGATGTTGCGCGGATCTTGAGGCGTCGGGGCGGTTACGGGCGGACGGTTTCCTGGTCGACGGTTTGTTGGCCGGGGTCGACGGACGGCGCGCCGCCGCGCAGCGCCGACGGCAGCGGGTTGTCGGCCGTCTGGTGCAGGCCGGGCACGCGGTCCTCGATCACGAACGACGCCCGGGTGTACGCGGGCGCGTCCGGCCGGCTGACGTACGGCAGCACGTCGAAGTCGGCGGTGAGCTGCCCCGGGGTGATCGTGGTGCGCACGTACCCGCGCAGGTTGTTCTGGAAGCGCAGGTGCGGGTTGAACGCGAACCACGGGTGCGAGCCGGACGCCGAGTCCGCGCCGTCACCGGTCGAGGTGATCGAGGAGCAGACCAACTCGGTGCCGACGGTCCGTGAGGTCGGGTCGGCGTAGTCCAGCTTGAGATCGCTGGCCCAGTGGGCGTGCACGTCGCCGGTCAGGACCACCGGGTTGCGTACCCCGGCGGCCAACCAACCCCGGGTGATGCGGTCCCGGGAGGCCACGTAGCCGTCCCAGGCGTCCATGCTGGTGACGGTGAGCGGGCCGGAGTTGTTGTCCCGCTGCGCGAAGAAGACCTGCTGGCCCAGGATGTCCCACTGGGCGTCCGAGCGGCGGAAGCCGTCCAGCAGCCACGCCTCCTGCGCGGCCCCCGTGATCGACCGGGCCGGGTCGGATGCCGCCGCGCAGTCCCGATAGCCGTCGCCGCAGGCCTGGTCGTCGCGGTACTGCCGGGTGTCGAGCATATGGAACGTGGCCAACCGTCCCCAGCGCACCCGCCGGTAGAGCTGCATGTCGATGCCCCGGGGGATCGAGGTGCGCCGCAGCGGCATGTTCTCGTAGTACGCCTGGAACGCCGCCGCCCGCCGCGCGGGGAACTCCGGGTCCGGCGCCTCAGGCACCTCGTCGGCCCAGTTGTTCTCCACCTCGTGGTCGTCGAACACCACCGCCCACGGCGCCACCGCGTGCGCGGCCTGCAGGTCCGGGTCGGTCTTGTACTGGGCGTGCCGCTGCCGGTAGTTGGCCAGCGTCCGGGTCTCCGGTCCCTCGTGGTCACGGGGGTTGCCACCGGGGACGTTGTACGTGTCCGGGGCGTACTCGTACTGGTAGTCGCCCAGGTGCAGGATCAGCTCCGGCTCGGTCTCGGCCAGCCGCCGGTAGGCGGTGAAGTAGCCGTGCTCGTACTGGGAGCAGGAGGCGAAGCCCATCGCGAGGGCGGCGGGCATGGTCCAGGGTGCCGGGGCGGTGCGGGTGCGTCCGGTCGGCGAGACGTGGCGCTCGGCCCGGAACCGGTAGAAGTACTCGCGCCCGGCCAGCAGGCCGGCCAACTCCACGTGCACGCTGTGCGCCGAGCGGGCGCGGGCGACAGCGATCCCGCGGCGCACCACGTGTCGGAACCGCTCGTCGGCGGCCAGTTCCCAGTGCACCGGCACGTCGCGGTCCGGCATGCCGCCGAGGCCGTCCTCGGCCAGTGGCTGCGGGGCCAGGCGGGTCCACAACACGAACCCCTCGTGGTCGGGGTCGCCGGAGGCCACCCCGAGGGTGAACGGGTAGGCCAGCGGCCGGCCCGCCGCCGCGCCGGCCGCCGCCGGCAGCCCGGTGACCGCGCCCGCGGCGCCGATCGCGGCGCCGGACAGCAGGATGGTACGTCGGGACAGTGACACGAATCCTCCCCAGAGTCCGATCTTCGTGACTCCGGGAGCCTCGCGAGCCCCGGTGGCCGACAGGTGACAGCGAGTCGCCCTGCTCGTCGCCGGCAGTCGAACACCGATGACCACAGTCGATTCGTGCTGGTCGCCGACCGGCGGGTGCTCCGGCTGGCCGCGCCGGGGCCCGACGACACCCGTCACTGCGTACGATGTGGCAGTGACGCAGGAGGTGAGTCCCGCGGCAGGCGCACCGGTGGATCGCGCCGGTCTCGCCTTCGACGTGGTGCGCCGGATGGCGCACGTCACCGCCGCGCTGCGACACCGGCAGGGCTCCGCGTTCGCCGAGTTGGGCCTCACCCCGGCGGCGGCCCGGGCGTTGCAGGAGTTGGACCCGGACCACCCGCTGCCGGCCCGCGACCTCGCCGGTCAGCTGGGTTGTGACCGGTCGAACGTGACAGTGCTGGTCGACAAGCTGGAACAGGCCGGGCTGGTCGAGCGCCGCACCGATCCCACCGACCGCCGGCAGAAGACGTTGCTGGTGACCGGGGAGGGGCGCGTCGTACGGGCCCGGGTGATCGAGGTGATGTCCGACTCCCGACTGCTGTCCGGGCTGACGGACGAGGAGCTGAACACCCTTCGTGACCTGGTCTGGAAGGTGTCCGACGGCGGCTGCCCGGAGTCCTTCGAGTCACCGTGAGCGCACCCCGGCTGGCCGTGTCCCACTGGGCGAGCCGGGCTCCCGTCGGTAATGCTGTCGGACGTGACCACCCCGCAAGATCTCGACGACCGGTTCCGGGAGACGCTGGCGGCGCTGCCCGCCGCCGAGCGGCGGCGTGACCCCGCCGACCCGGTCACCGACGACGCCCCACTGACCGGCGCGCAGCTGCTGGACCTGTTCGACGCGCAGGTGACCAGCCGGCAACTCGATCTGGCCGGTCGCTGGTTGCGCAGCTTCGGGGAGGGCTTCTACACCATCGGCTCGGCCGGCCACGAGGCCAACGCCGCCGTCGCCGCCGCGCTGCGTCCCACCGATCCGGCGTTGCTGCACTACCGCTCGGGAGCGTTCTACTGCCTCCGCGCCGCCCAGGTCGCCGCCGATCCCGCGCCGAGCACCGAGCCGAGCACCGAGTCCGAGTCGACCACCGAGACCGAGCCGACCTCCGCTCGGGTGCCCTCCGCCGACGCTGTGGTGTCCGAAGCGGAGCCGTCCGGGTCCGAGCAGGTCACCGAGGCCGCCGGTGGCTTCACGGCGTACGCCGACGCGGCCCGGGACGTGCTGCGCGGGATGGTCGCGTCCAGCCTGGAGCCGATCGCCGGTGGCCGGCACAAGGTGTTCGGCCGCGCCGACCTGGCCATCGTGCCGACCACCTCCACCATCGCCTCGCACCTGCCCCGCGCGGTGGGCATGGGGCTCGCCGTGGAGCGGCTGCGCCGGCTGGACAGCGCCGGACGGCGTACCGGGGCCGGAGTGCGGGTGGGCAGCGGCGCCGGCGCCACGCACGCCCCCTGGCCACCGGACGCGATAGTCGTCTGCTCGTTCGGCGACGCGTCGGTCAACCACGCCAGCGCCACCGCCGCCTTCAACACCGCCGGCTGGTACGACCACGCCGGGCTGCGCATCCCGGTGCTCTTCGTCTGCGAGGACAACGGGTTGGGCATCAGCGTCCGCTCGCCGGAGGGCTGGGTCGAGGCGACCCTGCGCGCCAAGCCGGGCATCCGCTACTTCAGCGCGGACGGAAGCGACCCGGTGCAGACGTACGCGGTGGCGGCGGAAGCCGCAGCGTGGGTGCGCCGCAACCGGCGGCCGGCCGTGCTGCACCTGCGCACCGTGCGGCTGATGGGGCACGCCGGGGCGGACGCGGAGACGGCGTACCGGAGCCCGGCCGAGCTGGCCGAGGACCTGGACCGGGACCCGGTGGCCGCGACCGCGCGCCTGCTCGTCGACGCCGGGGTGGCGACCGGCGAGGAACTGCTGACCCGCTACGACGAGACCGGCTGGCAGGTACGCCGGCTGGCCGAGGAGGTACTGGGCGAGCCGAAGCTGGCCGGCGCGGCCGACGTGGTGTCCGCGCTGGCGCCCCGCCGTCCGGTGCGGGTGGCGCGGGCGGTGGCCGACGCCGCGGCGCGGGCCAGCGGGCCGGGCGCGGCCGCCCGGGCGGAGGCGTTCGGCGGTAAGCCGCCGGAGCTGGCCGGCCCGATGACGTTGGCGCAGAGCATCAACGCCGCGCTCGCCGACGGGATGCTCGACCACCCGCAGATGGCGGTCTTCGGTGAGGACGTGGCCGCCAAGGGCGGCGTGTACGGGGTGACGAAGGGGCTGCGCGACCGGTTCGGGGCGGCCCGGGTCTTCGACACCCTGCTCGACGAGACGTCGGTGCTCGGGCTGGGCCTCGGTGCCGGGTTGGCCGGGATGCTGCCGGTGCCGGAGATCCAGTACCTGGCGTACCTGCACAACGCCGAGGACCAGCTGCGGGGTGAGGCGGCCACCATGCGCTTCTTCTCGCAGGGGGCGTTCCGCAACCCGATGGTGGTGCGGGTGGCCGGCCTGGCGTACCAGGAGGGGTTCGGCGGGCACTTCCACAACGACAACTCGGTGGCCGTACTCCGGGATGTGCCCGGTCTGGTGATCGCGGTGCCGGCGCGGCCGGACGACGCCGCGCCCATGCTGCGAACCTGCCTGGCGAGCGCGGCGGTGGACGGCAGTGTGTGCGTGTTCCTGGAACCGATCGCGCTCTACCACACCCGCGACCTGTACGCCGACGGTGACGGAGAGTGGCTGGCCGGCTACCCGGAGCCAGGCGGATGGGTGGCCGGTCACGTGCCGATCGGGCGGGCCCGGGTCTACCGGGTCGGCTCGGCCGACGACCTCACCATCATCACCTTCGGTAACGGGGTGCGGATGTCGCTGCGGGCCGCGGCCGTCCTCGCCGAGGAGGGGGTGGGCACCCGGGTGGTGGACCTGCGCTGGCTGGCCCCGCTGCCGGTGGCCGACATCATCCGGGAGTCCTCGGCGACCGGCCGGGTGCTGGTGGTGGACGAGACACGCCGCTCCGGCGGGGTCGGCGAGGGCGTGATCGCCGCGCTCGTCGACGCCGGGTACGTCGGCGCCGCGCGGCGAGTGGCGGGAGTTGACTCGTTTGTACCATTAGGTCCGGCAGCACGTCACGTACTGGTCTCCGCGGAAGCCATTACCGACGGTGCCCGTACGCTGCTGGCACGGTAAATTCCGTTCCACCCGGTGCGCCACTTGCGCAGGGACCAACAACTGTGTGGACTTGCCTGACGGCGTCGGACCGACGCCGCGAGCAGGGACGAGATGAGGAGGCACGCGACAGTGAGCGCGACCGCTGGTCAGGCCGCCGACGGGGTACGCAGCCTGGCGGACCGGTTCGGGATCGAACCGGGGATGGTCGTCATGGAGATGGGGTACGACGACGACGTCGACCAGGATCTCCGAGACGCCCTGACCGACCGCTGTGGAGATCTGGTCGACGAGGACACCGACGAGGTGGTCGACGCGGTGCTGGTCTGGTACCGGGACGGCGACGGCGACCTCTTCGAGTTGCTCGTCGATGCCCTCGGCCCGCTGGCCGACAACGGCGTCGTGTGGCTGCTCACCCCCAAGGCGGGGCGCGAGGGGCACGTCGAGCCGAGCGAGGTCGCGGAGTCCGCGCCCACCGCCGGCCTTCAGCAGACCTCGACCGTGAACGCCGGCCGGGACTGGAGCGGCGCACGTCTGGTGCTGCGCCGAGGGGCCAAGGCCAAGAAGTAGCCAGTGCCGCTCCGCGCGCCCGACGGTCCGCCCACCGCCGGGTGGCAGGCCGCTGCCGTTCACCCGACTCGACCCGAGGAGAGTGCGCATGCTCATCGAGGTTGGTGCCGAGGCACCGGACTTCGTGCTCAAGGACCAGAACAACCAGGAGGTCCGACTGTCGGACTTCCGGGGCAGGCGTTGCGTGCTGCTGGTCTTCTACCCGCTCGCCTTCACCGGCATCTGCCAGGGCGAGTTGAGCGAGATCCGAGACAACCTCGACGAGTACGTGAACGACGACGTCCAGGTGCTGACCGTCAGCGTCGACTCGGTCTACAGCCACAAGATCTGGGCCGACCGTGAGGGCTACCAGTTCCCGATGCTGGCCGACTTCTGGCCGCACGGTGCCGTCGCCCAGGCGTACGGGGTCTTCAACGACGTGGCCGGCTTCGCCAACCGGGGCACCTTCGTCATCGACAGGGCCGGCGTGGTCCGCTTCGCCGAGATGAACGGTCCGGGCGAGGCCCGCGACCAGCAGGGTTGGCGCAAGGCCGTCGCCGAAGCGACCAACTGACCGGGGTACGCCGTGCGCCCGGGTCGGTGGCGGGCAGGTAAGCTTGCCAGCCACCGGCCCGCCACACGGGCGATCCGGGCGCGTAGCTCAGTGGGAGAGCACTCGCCTTACAAGCGAGGGGTCGCAGGTTCGAAACCTGCCGCGCCCACCCTTCACCATCAGCAGAAACCGCCCCAGGAAGATCACTCCTCGGGCCGGTGCTGGCGCCCACCGGGGCCGACGGTCGGTCAGGGGCCGGTTCTCGTGGGGGTCGGGGGCCCGGTGGCGGCCGGGCAGGCCGGGAGTGTCTCGATCCGTGCGGTGGCGCCCGGTCGACCCAGGTCCAGGAAGGTGACCTGGTCACACCGGAAGCCGGACGCGCCGTACCCCAGGTTGTAGACGACCACAGTGAGCGACGGCACCCGGCGGATCTCCCACACCTTCAAGTGCCATGGCTGCCCAAGGGCGACGAGTTGCTCGTCGCTCGGCGCGGTCTCCCCGTTGGCGATCACTGCGTCCCCATAGAGCCGGATGTGCCGATGCCACTCCGCCTCCTCCGCCGCCTCCCTGGCCTCGGTGGTCTTCCGGAAGTGCCGCCACATCACCTCCCAGGAGACGAGCGCACCAGCGCCACAGACCAGCAGCACCGCCACCAGCACCGCCGGCCAAACAGAGTCCCGTTCGGCCTGTCGTCTCACCGCTACCTCCCCCGATCGTGTGGGCCCGCAGAGACCGGCGCGGCCCACCATCCGGCTCAGTTGTAGTCCACCGCCGGTAATCGGAACATGACGGCATCGGCATGCGTCACCGCCGAAGACTGGCCCGCGGTGAGGAGGAAGCTCGACGCGGGACGCCGCCGGCGGTGATCTGCATGAGGCCGCAGTCGAGGCGGACGGTGACGAGCACTGTCACTCCGAACCGCCGATCGGGGGCGACGGGGACTGCCATCCGTTGGGCTTCTTGGAGCGCGCCATGATGGGCGGGTGCAGGACACCGTCGCCGTCGCGCTGATCACCTCACTGTCCACGTTGGCCGCCGCCACCCTGACCGGGCTGGTCGGCGCGCTCAGCACCCGCCGGCAACTGACCCACCAACTCACCGTCGCCCGCCAGGAGAGCGTCGAGCGGTGGGCGACGCGTCGGGACGAGCTGCGCCGCGACGCGTACGTCGGGTTTCTGGGCGCCTGCGACCAGGCGTACCGGCAGTTGGACCGGCGGTGGCTCGAACCCGGCGGGGGCGAGCCGGTGCCCGGCTACGACGAGGCGTACGCGGCGATGCGCGCCGTCGACGAGGCGTACAACCTGGTGTTGCTGGAAGGCCCGGCGGAGGTCGCGGCGGTCGGCCGGGCCGTGTTGACCAGCCTCACCGCGGAGCACGCCGACCAGCGCCGGCTCGGTGACGAGCCGGGCGACCGGGGCGCGCCGCTACGCGACCGGCACCGGGAGCGCTGGCTCGCGGCGATCGAGGTACGCACGAATCACCGGACCTCGTTCGTCGACGCGGTACGCCCGGTGCTGGGCCACGACGGCTGACGAGCCGGCATTCGGTTGGTTGAGCCCGGACGGCGTCGGGTGGCGCCGACGCCGCCCGGGTTCCTCAGCTCGTGAAGCCGCCGTCCACGTTGACCACCGCACCGGTCACGTAGCCGGCCTCGGGGCTGGCCAGGTGCGCGACGGTGGCCGCGATGTCGGCGGGGCGGGCGTACCGGCCGACGGCGGTGAATCCGCTGATCACCGCCGCGTTCGGCCCATCCGCCGGGTTGGCGTCGGTGTCCGTCGGCCCCGGGTTGACCAGGTTGACGGTGATGTTTCGGGAGCCCAGTTCCCGGGCCAGGCCCCGGGTCAGCCCGACCAGAGCGGTCTTGCTCATCGCGTAGAGGCTCAGCCCCGGAAAGACCGCCCGTTCACCGACGTTGCTGCCGATGCTGATGATCCGTCCGCCCTCGCCCAGGTGCCGCAGCGCCGCCTGCGCGGCGACGTACGGTGCCCGGATGTTGACCGCGACGGTCTGCTCCACCTCGGCCGAGCCAAGCTCGTCCAGGGCGCCGACCAGGAACACCGCGGCGTTGTTCACCAGGATGTCCAGCCGACCCAGTTCGGAGGCTGCCCGGTCGACAGCGCCCCGCACGGCGGCCGGGTCGGCGCCGTCCGCCTGGATGGCCAGCGCCCGTCGGCCCAGCGCCTCGATCTGCTTCACCACTGTCGCGGCCCGCTCGGCGTCCTGCCGGTAGGTCAGCGCCACGTCGGCCCCGTCCTGGGCCAGACGCAGGGCGATGCCGGCCCCGATGCCCCGGGAACCTCCGGTCACCAGGGCGACCCTGTCGTTGAGTGTCGTCGTCATGCAAACGATCATCTGGCCGCGCCGGCCTGCCGTCTGGCGGCTATCGGACCCCTCGTCCCGATCGTCAGGTCCGGTACCCGCGACCCTCGACGGCCCGCGGACGCGGCAGGCCGCCATGATCCGCGCAGCTTCACGGATCCTGCTGCCTGACCCGGCGAGGAGACAGCAGGATCACCGAAGTTGCGCGGATCTTGCCAGGTGGGGGAGGGTGGGGCGAGCGATACGGGGAGAGTGGTCGTGGAACTGGCGGGCATTGGCGCAGTGCTGTTCGACATGGATGGCACCCTCGTCGACTCCGACGCCGCCGTGGAGCGGGCCTGGGAGCGGTGGGCCGGCGAGTACACCGTCGACCCGGCGGCGGCGTTGGCCATCGCGCACGGCAGCCCGGCCGACCGGACCATCCGCCGGCTGCTGCCCGCGCTCGACGACGACGCGGTCGCCACCGCTGCCGCCCGACAGTTGGCGTTGCAGTACGACGACCTGTCCGACGTGACCGCCACCCCCGGTGCGCACGAACTGCTGAACGTGCTGGTCCGACTGGGGTTGCCCTGGGCGGTGGTGACCAGCGCCGACGCGCGGCTCGCCGAGGCCCGGCTCGACGCCGCCGGCATCAAGGCGCCGGTGCTCGTCACGGTGGAGGACGTCAGCGTCGGGAAGCCGGACCCGGAGGGCTACCTGCGGGCCGCCACGCTGCTGGGCGTACCGGTGGCGCGGTGCCTGGTCGTCGAGGACGCCGAGGTCGGCCTGCGGGCCGGGCGGGCGGCCGGGGCGATGACCGCCGCGCTGAAGGGACTCGACGGCGACCTGCGGCTGCACGACCTGGCGCAGTTGGCCCGCCAGTTGGACCCGCCGCCGACATCCTGACCCCGCCCGCCTCGGCGGTGAACCTGTTGGCGCGTCCGGGCCGGTTCTGCTGCACTACCCGCTGGCGACGATGAAGGGGGAGACGCGGTGGAGTTGACGCTGACGCCGATGACGGCACCGGAGCTGGCCCGCCTGCTGGGGTCACTGGAGCAGGGGTACGCCGAGGACCTGGTGGCCCACCGGGGGATGACCCCGGAGGCGGCCCGTGAGCGGACGGTCACCCAGATCGCGGAGTCGCTGCCGGCCGGCGTGGACACCGAGGGAGCGTTGCTGCGGATGGCCCGGGACGGTGACACCGAGGTCGGCTGGATCTGGGTGACAGTGCCGACGGCCGCCGCCCCGAACCAGGCGTGGATCCACAACATCGAGGTGCACGAGGAACATCGGGGACGCGGGTACGCACGGCGGATGATCCAGCTCATCGAGGCCGAACTCGCCCAGCTCGGCGTGCCGGAGCTGGGTCTGAACGTCTTCGGTACGAACACCGTGGCGCTCGGCCTCTACCGCAGTCTGGGCTTCGAGGTCACCTCGCAGCAGATGGCGAAACGCATCACCCCGGCGGGCTGAACCGCCGACGCCCGGCACTGTCGGTCCTCCCGGCAGGACTGTTCACCTGCCCAGCGGGAAACCGGCGCGGACCGCACCTGGGGAGGAGCGACGGATGACGCACGGCGCCGGACTGACCATCGGTGTGCTCGGCTCGTACGGTGGGCGAAACCTCGGCGACGAGGCAATCCTCACCGGCCTGCTCACCGATCTGCGGACGCAGGAACCGAACGCCCGGATCATCGTCTTCTCCCGGAACCCGGAGCACACCCGGGCCGCGCACCCGGACGTCGAAGCGGTGCCGTGGGAGGGTGTGAGCCGTACCGACTCGGCCCTGGTCCTGGCCCAGCTCGACCTGCTCATCCTGGGCGGCGGCGGCATCCTCTACGACCGGGAGGCCCGCCGTTACCTGCGGGTGGTCCGGGTCGCCCAGGAGCGGGGCCTGCCGTTGATCACGTACGCGGTGGGGGTCGGCCCGCTCAGCGACGGGGTGGACACCGGCATGGTCCGGGAGACGCTCTCCAGCGCGACCCAGGTGACCGTCCGGGACCAGGAGTCCCGGATGGTGCTGGAGGAGGCCGGCCTGCTCAACCCGATCACTGTCACCGCGGACCCGGCGTTCCTCCTGCAACCGGAGGAGTTCCCGGCCCACCTGCTGGCCGAGGAGGGGGTGCCGGTCGGCAAGCGGTTGGTCGGGATAAGCGTGCGGGAGCCGGGCCGGGCCGCCGAACGCCTCGACGTGGACGGTTACCACCGGCTGCTGGCCCAGATCGGTGATTTCCTGGTGCACCGGATCGACGCGTACGTGCTGTTCGTGCCCATGGAGCGGGACGACATCCGGCACGCCCACGGGGTGCTGTCGCACATGGTCGCCGCCGAGCGGGGTCGGATCCTGCACGGCACCTACTCTCCGCAGCAGGTGCTGGGGCTGATGCGCCACTTCGACCTGGCCGTCGGCATGCGCCTGCACTTCCTGATCTTCGCGGCGATGGTCGGTACGCCGTTCCTGCCCCTGCCGTACGCCGGGAAGGTCTTCGACCTGGCCCAGCGGCTCGGTGTGCCGGCGCTACGCGGCGTGGAGCGGGAGGTCGAGGGGCCGTTGCTGGCCGAGGTCGACCGACTGTGGGACGAGCGGGAGCAACGCGCCGACGCCACCGCACGACGGGTGGCGGAGGTGTGCGATCAGGCGCGGGGCACTTCGGAGGTCACCCGTGGCGTGTTGGAGAGTTTGCGCAGCCAGACCCTCACCCGGGTCTGAGCGGGCTGTCACACCGCCGGGCCGGTCCACCGGTAGCGCCACTCGCGGGCGTCCTCGCGGAAGTTCTCCAACTCGTAGATCTGCGCGTCGGCCAGCCCACCGGAGCCGAGGTGATGGTGGGTCAGCGGCGGGCGACCGTTGCTGTCGAGCTCGACGGTGATGGTCTGCCCGTCCGCCGTGCCGCCGACGAGAGGGATCTGCACGGAGGAAGCCATGCGCCCATCCTGCCCGGCGCGGCGCTCGCTCGCAGCGGATAGCGGGGCAGCGGGGCGACCGGCCGGTGGCTAGGGTCGGCGGATGGAGCAGACGATCGATCCCACGCTCGGTCCGGTGCTCGCCCGCACCGGCGACGAGCGCGCTGTCCTGACCTCGTTCCTCGACTTCCACCGGGCCGTGCTGCTGCGCAAACTGCGCGGTCTCTCCGACGCCGACGCCCGCCGCCGGCTGGTGCCCTCGGCGACCACGCTCGTCGGGCTGGTCAAGCACCTCACCCTTGTCGAACGCAACTGGTTCCCGACCCTGTTGGCCCCCGAGCCCGGCGACGTCTACCTGACCTCCGAGGAGGACGCGCTCGCCAGCTTCATGCTCGACGACCAGGAGACCGTCGCCGGGCTCGTCGAGGCGTACGAGCGGGCCTGTGAGCGGTCCCGGGCGGTCGCCGCGAGCGTCGACCTCGACCACGTGGTGCCGCATCCGCAGCTCGGTGAGGTGTCGGTGCGGTGGATCCTGGTGCACCTGATCGAGGAGACGGCCCGGCACGCGGGCCACGCCGACATCCTGCGCGAGCTGACCGACGGCGAGTGCGGCGCGTTCTGAGCCCAGCCCGCCGCCCGCCGTCGGCGCGGCGGCGTGCCATCAGCCGCTGGGCAGCAGACCCGGCGGGTACTCCATCCCGTCATGGGCGCAGGCCGCGGCGGCGACCCGGGCCGCGTACCGGGCCGCGTCCGCCAGCGGCTCGCCACGCAGTCGGGCCGCGATCAGCCCGGCCGCGAAGGCGTCGCCCGCTCCGTTGCTGTCGATCACCGGCCCGGGTGCGCTGGCGGGCGGCACCGGCGTCACCGTGCCGTCGCCCGGGAACAGCTCGGCGCCGTCCGCGCCCCTGGTCACCAGCACCGTCCGGGGGGCCAGCGTGCCGGCGAGCGACGCGGCCCGGTCGCCCAGCCGCACCCCGCTCACCAGAACGAGGTCGGCCACGTCGGCGAACGGCCGATGGTAGGCGTTCTCGCCGTCCCAGTCGTGCAGGTCGGTGGAGAGCGCCACACCTGCCGCAATGGCAGCCCGCACGGCGGGCAGCAGCGGCACCGCCCAATCCATGATCGAGAGGTGGACGTGCCGGGCGTCACGAACCAGCGCGGCCAACTCCGGTACGGAGAACGGCGGACCGCCCCGCCACGGGCGCGGGTCGTACAGCGACGTACGTCGCCCGCCCGGGTCCACGAGGTTCACCGAACGGCGGGTGCCGTCCCGGTTCTCGGCCAGCACCGCCGGAACCCCGGCCCGGGTCAACGCCGCCCGGACCAGCTCACCGGCCGGGTCCGCGCCGAGGGTGTCCACCACCAGCACCCGTAGGCCGAGCGCCCGGGCGGCCAGCGCCACCCCGGCACCGGTGTTGCCGATCCGCAACTCGATCGGCTCGACGGTGTGCGAGTCGGCGGCCGGCAGCGGCAGCGCGGGCACCCGGACCCGCACATCCACCCCGAGCCCGCCAAGTACCACCAGATCGACCACGCCGCCGACGCTAACCTGCTGCCGGCCGAGCCTCCAGGCCACGCGATCGTGCACTTTCTGCGGCGACAGGAGGGGCACTCTTCGCCGAACACCGACACCAACCGCACGATCGCGCCGGTGGGGGTGTCGGTCCGGCCAGGTTGGGCCACCTATCCTGGTCGCGGGCGACGACGAGGGGGAACGGGTGCTGGTCATCCACGGGCTGTGGTTGCCCGGTGCCAGCTCGACAGGTGCCAGCTCGACAGGTGGCCTCGCCGTCTGGGCCGAGGACAGCGCGGCGCCGATTCCCGCCGCACGGGCGGGCCGCCCGGCCCGGGACCGCCCGCACCCCTTCGCCGCCGGGCACACCGAGCTGGCCGCCGTCCTCGCCGAGGCCGCCGACCCGACCCGACTGGACACCGCGCTGCTCACCCTGCCCACCCTGGCGGGCGCACCGACCGACTCACCCGAGCTGATCCGCACCACCGTCGCACCGGCGACCCGCGGCCGGCTCACCCTGGCCGGGTGGCGGGTGCCCATTCTGGTGTACGCCCCGGACGACGCCCTGTCGTTGCTGCACACCCTGGACGACATCCCGGCGGTGGCCGGGGCCACCCTGCGGTACCTCGCCGAGCTGGCCGACTTCGCCGCCGACCTGGTGACCCGTGGCCGGGTCCTGCCCGGCGTACGCACGACGACGGGTGACCAGCCGCCCGACGCTGGTGCGACGACGGACGACCAGCCGCCCGATGCGACGGCGGGCGACCAGCCCTCCGGCGCTCACGGGACCGTGGCGTCCGGGGCTGCCGCGCAGGTGCCCGCGCAGGCGGTCTGGCGTCCGCTGCTGACCGGCACCGACGCCGCCTGGGCGCGATCGCTGGCGCTGGCCCTGCCACCCGCCGCCCGCGCCGTCGTCCTGCCGGCCACGGCCGCCGGCTCGCCGATGCCTACCGCCGCTGCTCAGCGGTCCAGCGAGAGTGCTACCGCCGCTGCTCAGCGGTCCGGCGAGAGTGCGGCCGTTGCGACCGCCGGTTCTGGTGAGCGTGAGCTGACCGCCGCCGCGCTAATCGCGGACGCGCTCGACGCGTTGACCGACGCCGCCGCGCGGGCCGCGCTGGCTACCACCACGCTGGCCCGGGGGCTGCGCCCGGCTGGTCCGGCGCCGGCCTGGTTGGCTGCCCTCGCCGGCCCGCAGCGGGACTTCACCATCGACCCGGCCGGGCTGGACACCCTCCGCGCTGAACTCGACACCTGGCAGCGCGACGCCGCCGGCGGCCCGGTGCGGGCCAGTTTCCGACTGGTCGAGCCGGCCCCCGACGAGGTCACCGAACCGTTCCTGGCCACCCGGCCGGCACCGGCCTCTGCGCCGGCAGTGGCCTCCGCGCCGGCAGTGGCCGACACCGCGCCCGCACTGGTCGACACCGCGTCGGTGCCGGTCGGGTCGACCGGTGGCGGGCGCTGGCGGCTGGAGTTCGGGTTGCAGGCCGCAGACGAGCCCGGCCTGCACATCGACGCCGGGGAGGTCTGGCGCGGGCCGCAGACACTCGGTGGACTGGCGGGCCGGACGACCAGCCCGCAGGAGACCCTGCTCGCCGAGTTGGGCCGGGCCAGCCGGCTCTGGCCGGACCTGGACGCCGCGCTGCGGACCGCCGCCCCGGAGGCGATGGAACTCGACGTCGAGGGAGCCCACCGGTTCCTCAGCGCGGGTGCCCCGGTGCTGCACGCGGCTGGCTTCGGGGTGCTGCTGCCGTCCTGGTGGCAGCGTCCGTCGGCGCGCCTGGGTGCCCGGTTGCGGGCCCGCAGCCGTACCGCGCCGGGCACTGTCGGTGGCGTCGACGCCGGTGTCGGTCTGGACGCCCTGGTCGACTACCGCTGGGAGATCGCCCTCGGCGACCAGCCGCTCTCCGCCGAGGAGTTGGCGGCGCTGGCCGAGATGAAGACCCCGCTGGTCCGGCTGCGCGGCCGGTGGGTGGAGTTGGACCCGGGGCGGCTCGCCGCCGGTCTGCGCCTGCTCCGTTCCGCAGGCGAGCTGACCGTCGCCGACCTGCTCCGTCTCGGGCTGGCCGACGGCGAGGCCACCGGCGCGCTGCCGGTGCTGGAGGTGACCGCCGACGGGGCGTTGGGCGACCTGCTCGCCGGCGCGGTCGAGCGGCGGCTCACCCCGCTGGACCCGCCCCCGGGCTTCCAGGGGACGCTGCGGCCGTACCAGCAGCGTGGGCTGGCCTGGCTGGCCTTCCTGCGCTCCCTCGGCCTGGGCGGTGTGCTGGCCGACGACATGGGGCTGGGCAAGACGGTGCAACTGCTCGCGCTGCTCGCCGGGGACCCACCGGAGGCCGGGCCGACCCTGCTGGTCTGTCCGATGTCGCTGGTCGGCAACTGGCAGCGGGAGGCCGCGCGGTTCACCCCAGGGCTGCGGGTGCACGTACACCATGGTGCCGAGCGGGCGCGGGGGGCGGAGTTCACAGCGGCCGCGCACGGCGCGGACCTGGTTCTCACCACCTACTCGGTGGCCGCCCGCGACGCCGCCGACCTGGCCGGCATCGACTGGCACCGGGTGGTGGTGGACGAGGCACAGGCGATCAAGAACGCGTCGACCCGGCAGGCGGAGGCGGTCCGTGCGCTGCCCGCCCGGCAACGGGTGGCGGTCACCGGTACGCCGGTGGAGAACCGCCTCGCCGACCTCTGGTCGATCATGCAGTTCGCCAACCCGGGCCTGCTCGGGCCGGCCGCGACGTTCCGCAAGCGGTTCGCCGAACCGATCGAGCGGCACGGCGACGCCGAGGCCGCCGAGCGGCTGCGCCGGATCACCGGCCCGTTCGTGTTGCGCCGGCTCAAGACCGACTCGTCGATCATCTCCGACCTGCCGGAGAAGCTGGAGATGGAGGTGCTCTGCAACCTCACCGCCGAGCAGGCCGCGCTGTACCGGGTGGTGGTCGACGACATGCTCGCCCGGATCGAGACCAGCGACGGCATCGAGCGACGCGGCCTGGTGCTCGCCACCATGACCCGGCTCAAGCAGGTCTGCAACCACCCCGCCCAACTGCTGCGCGACGGCTCGCCGTTGGAGGGCCGTTCCGGCAAGCTGGCCCGGCTCACCGAGATCCTGGAGGAGGTGCTGGCGGCGGGGGAGCGGGCGCTGCTGTTCACCCAGTACGCCGAGTTCGGTGCGATGTTGCGCGGTCACCTGTCGGCGCGGTTCGGCCGGGAGGTGCTGTTCCTGCACGGTGGGGTCGGTAAGGCCGAGCGGGACACCCTGGTGCAGCGGTTCCAGTCCGCCGACGGTCCACCGCTGTTCGTGCTGTCCCTCAAGGCCGGTGGCACCGGCCTCACCCTGACCGCCGCCAATCACGTGGTGCATGTGGACAGGTGGTGGAACCCGGCGGTCGAGGACCAGGCCACCGACCGGGCATTCCGGATCGGGCAGCGCCGACGGGTGCAGGTCCGCAAGTTCGTCTGCGCCGGCACGGTCGAGGAGAAGGTGGCCGCGCTGATCGCCGACAAGCGCAGCCTCGCCGAGCGGGTCGTCGGCACCGGCGAGCAGTGGATCACCGAGTTGTCCACCGGCCAGCTGCGGGACCTGTTCGCCCTGGAGGCCGGGGCGGTGGTGGAGTGAGCGAGCGGAGCGAGCGCGTGAGCACGGACCGGTTCGCCGACTACGGGCGCCCCCGCAAGGTCGACGGGGGTCTGCGGGCCCGCAGCGCCCGGGGCGCCATCGGCCGGTCCTGGTGGTCGCGGCGTTTCCTGGAGGTGCTGGAGTCGTTCGCGCTGGGCACCCGGTTGACCCGGGGCCGGTCGTACGCGCGGGCCGGTCAGGTGCTCACGCTCGACATCACACCCGGGCGGGTCAGCGCGGTGGTGCAGGGCTCCCGGCCGCAGCCGTACCAGGTGTCGATCGGGATGCGGCCGTTCCCGGCCGCGCTCTGGTCCCGAATCGAGAACGAGCTGGCCGGGCAGGCGTTCTTCAGCGCCCGGCTGCTCGCCGGGGACCTCCCCGACGAGTTGGAGGAGCTGTTCGCCGCCGCCGGCGCGCCGCTGTTCCCGGCGGCCGTCGACGAGTTGACCCAGCGCTGCAACTGCCCGGACTTCGCGGTGCCCTGCAAGCACCTCGCGGCGACGTTCTACCTGCTGGCCGAGGCGTTCGACGCGGACCCGTTCGAGCTGCTGCACTGGCGCGGTCGGTCCCGCGCGGAGTTGCTCGACGAACTCCGCGCCCGCCGGGCCGTAGCCACCGGTGCGACCCCGCCGCCCCCGCCGGTCGACGAACCGTCCGAACCGGACGGTGCCGGGTCGGCGGCGGACGTCCTGACGCCGGTCGGTGCCGCCCGTGCGCTCGCCGGGCTGTCGGCGACGCCGCTGGCCGAGGCGGCGGACCGGTTCTGGTCGACGCCGGTGCCGCTGCCGGACCGGCCGCCCCGACTGGTGACGGGCACCGACCTGCTGCTGCGCCAGCTCGGAGCGCCGGCTGCGGCCATCGGTGGGCCGGGAACGCTCGAACGGTTGCGTCGCGCGTACCGGGCGTTCGGCCCGGCCGACCGGTGAGCCGTCCCGTCGAGCGGCGCAGCAGTCATGTCCAGCGGCGGCGGAACCGCCACATGATCGCGGCGTTGGCCACCAGCACCACCGCGCAGATCGCGCCGGTGAGCCGACCGGCGAATACGGCTATCGCCGGCAGTGACGCCCACAGCACGATGGTCAACAACATCAGGTAGCGGCCCCTGCGGGCCCGCACCCGGTGGTCCAGCTTCTTGAAGAAGGCCGGGTCACTTTCCCGGAGCTGACGGGTGATCTGGTCGAATCTGCGCTGATCCTCTTTGCTGAGCATGGCGCTGCCTTCCCCTCACGCGTTCAGCGGTTCGGCGGCATACCCGCTGCGGTGGCGGCTCACGCTCGCCCGCTGCTGCTACTTTTCCTCCACACGAGCGCCCCTCATGTCCGGCTTACCCGGACCTTAAGTTTGCCTTTGGTGGTGAACGGCGCCGAAAGTGTCGGCTACCGGCAAGTGGTCCGATCCGTACTCGGCTGGCACGCGTACGCCCTGCTGGGAGAGTCTGCGGTCGGCCCTCGCCCACCGCCCGCCGCCGAGGTCGCACTGAACGCTGTCTTAAGTGCCCTCACGGGGGTGTTCCGGCCACCTTGAAGGGCCCTGGGGCCTTGGTTACTTTGCCGTAGCAACTCCCTCAGGCAACAGTCGCCGCACTGCCGCACCTGCCCGGTAGCAGCTTCCGGCGCTCATCAGAAATCGGGATTGGTACATGGCCGACCAGAATGTGCCACCACGTCGACCGCGGGACGACCGCGGTTGGGACGGACGCCAGCACCACAACGCTGACGGCTACGGCGACCCCCACCCGCCCGCGCCCTACGGCTACGAATCGCCCCACCCCCAGCAGGGCGGCTACGCCGCGCCGGTCGACCCGCGTGAGCAGTACGCCGGGCAACCCGCACCCGCCCCGCGCGGTCCGCAGTGGATCGGGCCGGAGGGCCTTGGCCGCCCGACTCCGGCCCGCCCGGCCGGCACCGGACTGCCCACCCTCGACGATGACGACGAACCGGGTCGCAAGGTCGGCCGCCGCAAGGCGATGGTGGCCCTCGGCGGCACCGCCGCCGTCGTCGCCGGTGGCGCGGCGCTCGCCATGACCCCGCAGTTGCGGGGCCTCTTCGGCGACGAGGCGGTGGCCGGTGACGCGACCGGCAGCACGGTGACCGACGGCACCGCGGCGCGGCCCAGCGGCCAGCAGCCCAGCACGGTGCGTACCTACACCGAGCAGAACGAGAGCTACATGGGCTCGCGCGCCGGTGAGGCGCTGAAGAAGAACGCGCCGGCCGGTGGCCGCACCTACTCCGGTCCGGCCGCGGCGGCGGCGGCGACCAAGGTGACAGTGAAGACGGTGCTGGCCAAGGATCCGATCCTGCACCTGGCCCGGCGTGCCACCTTCGGTGTGACGCCCGCGCTGCTCGCCGACATCAAGCGCGAGGGCATGGATGCCTGGATCCGCGCCCAGCTGGACCCGGACAAGTTGGAGCCGAGCAAGGGTGAGCTGAAGCTCGCCGAGCTGCCGACCCAGAAGCTCTCCGTGCAGCAGCTGCGTGACCAGCGGGACAAGCTCAACGAGCAGGGTGCCCAGCCGGAGCAGGAGATGGTCGACGCCACCATCGCCCGGCAGATCTGGTCCAAGCGCCAACTGTTCGAGGTGATGGTCGACTTCTGGAACGACTTCCTGCACGTCGCCGCGGACTTCGACGGCGGCGAGGCGTACCGCAACTCGTTCGACCAGGACGTCATCCGCAAGCACGCCCTGGGCAGCTACCCGGAGATGCTGGTCGCCGCGAACAAGCACCCCGCGCTGCTGATCTACCTGAACCAGAAGGACTCCCGCAAGGACGCGATCAACGAGAACCTCGCCCGGGAGAACCTCGAGCTCTACTCGGTCGGCGTCGACGGCGGCTACAAGGAGCCGGACGTCCGGCAGGCCGCCATGCTCCAGACCGGCCGTGGGGTCCAGGACGGCAAGTACGTCTTCCGTCCCGAGCAGCACTACGTCGGCAAGGTGAAGATCCTCGGGTTCACCCACGCGAACAACTCGGCCGACCCGAAGAAGGCCGAAGCGGCCATCGACGCGTACATCACCTACATCGCGACGCACCCGTCGACGGCGAAGTACGTGGCGCAGAGCCTGGCCACCCGGTTCGTCTCGGACACCCCGCCCAAGTCCCTGGTGGACCGGCTGGCCAAGACGTACACCACCAACAAGGGCATGATCAAGCCGGTCCTGATGACGCTCTTCTGCTCCTCGGAGTTCTGGGCCGGTGTCGGCCAGAAGGTGCGCCGGCCGATGGAGTACCTGGTGGCCACGTACCGCACCCTGGGCGTCTCGCCCGAGGCGTCGCCGAAGCACAACAACGGCGACAGCAAGCGCACCGCGTACGCCCGTGGGCTGCGCCAGATCAACGACAAGCTGCGCGAGTTGGGCCACTACCCGATGGGCCAGCCCACTCCGGACGGCTACCCGGACGTCTACGTCGCCTGGACCTCGGCCGGCACCATGGTCAACGGCTGGAACGAGGCGGGCGAGATCCTCGCCGGCTACCGCACCACCTTCACGTACACCGCGCCGGAGAAGCTGGTCGCCAAGCCGCCGGCGACGGCCGGGGCGTACGTGGACGCGCTATCGCTGCGGTTGGTGGGCCAGAAGTTCAGCACGCGGGAGAAGAACCTCATCCTCGGCGTGGCCGGTGTGACGGCGACCGCCAAGGTCGACGCCACGTTCAACGGGGCCATCACCGCCGTCGCGCGGGCGATCCTCGCTTCCCCCCAGCACCACCTCCGGTGAGGCACCCGATGGAGAAGACTGTGTACAACTCTTTCCCCCTGCACCCCGAATGCCCGGACGTGCGACGGCTGGCCGACAACCCGGCCGAGGCGTTGCTGCGCGCCGAGGCCGACATCGTCGCCGCCGAGAACGCCGCCGAGTTCGACAGGTACCGCACCCTGGAGAACCTGGAGGAGGCCCAGCAGGACGGGCGGGGCGTGACCCGGCGGACCTTCGTCGCCGGTGCCGCGGCCACCGCTACCGCGCTGGCCACCGCCCAGTTCGTCACCACCTCGGCGTCGTTCGCGGCGACCAAGACCGGCACCCTGATCCACGTCTTCCTCTACGGCGGGCTGGACGGGCTGAGCCTCGTCGCTCCGGACAACGACCCGGTGCTCGCCAAGGCCCGCCCGGACCTGCTGCTCGGGAACGACTCGCTGGCCCTGGGCCGCGGCTTCAAGCTGACCAGCGCGTTCAAGCCGCTGGAGAAGTGGCTCACCGCCGGTCAGTTGGGCTTCATCCCGGCGGTCTCGGACGAGCGGCTGTCCCGCAGCCACTTCCAGGCCGCGGACGCCTGCAACCTGGGCGGGCTGCCCAACGAGACCGGTGGCCGGGGTTGGCTCGACGGGCTCGTCGACAACCTCGGCAAGGGCACGGCGTTCCGCAGCGTCGGCATCGGCAGCACGCTGCCCCGCTCGCTCGTCGGCAACAACGGCGCGCTCTCGCTGAACAGCGTCGGCTCGCTGCGGCTCAACGGTGACGAGAAGTTCCGGGCGGCCACCGAGAAGGCCATCAAAGGGCTCTTCACCGGGATCAACCACCCGGTCGAGGAGGCCGTGCAAGAGGGCATGGGCGCGCTGGCCACCGCCCAGAAGCTCGCCGCCAAGCCGTACCAGCCCGCCGCAGGCGTCACGTACGAGGGCGTCGGCCGGGCGTTCCAGCAGCTCGCCCAGCTGATCAAGGGCGGTGCCAACGTGCGGGTCGCCACCGTCGGCATGGGCGGCTACGACACCCACGAGAACCAGGGCACCCGCGAGGGCGGCCAGCTGCACCGCCGGCTGAACGAACTGGCCAGCGCGATGGCCGCGTTCTTCACCGATCTCGGCCCGCAGGCCGCCGACGTGACGATCATGGTGTCCAGCGAGTTCGGCAGGCGCGTCGGCTCCAACGGTGGCGGCACCGACCACGGGCACGGCGGCGTGGTCACCCTGCTGTCCGGCAAGAAGCTGGCCGGTTCGCTGCTGGGCACCTGGAACGGTCTGAGCAAGCTGGACTCCGGTGACGTGCCGGAGTACAACAACATGTTCAACGTCTACGGCGCGGTGGCCCAGGGCCGGTTCGGACTCACCAACGCGGAGGTCGACAAGATCTTCCCCCGCCAGAAGTACGCCCCGATGAAGCTGTACGCGTGACGTATTCGCACACCCACGCCACCGGCCGTCGTACCGGGACCTCGTCCCGGCACGGCGGCCGGTCGGCGGAACCCGTACCCCCGCAGATCCCGGCCCGGCGCGGACCCGGCGGCCGACGGCTGCTGGGCGTGCTGCTCCTGGTCGGCCTGCTCGCCAGCGTGCTCCCGTGGTGGTTGGACACCCCCGCCGGATCGCTGCGGACCACCGCTGCCACCGTCACCGCCGCCGGCCGGATCACCGGCCTGGTCGCCGGCTACCTGCTGCTGGTGCAGGTACTGATGATGAGTCGCCTGCCGGTGCTGGAACGGTGGATCGGCGGCGAACACACGGCCCGCTGGCACCGGGACATCGGGGCCACCCTGCTCGTCACCGTGCTGGCGCACATGTCGCTGATCCTCGTCGGCTACGCCGACCTGCGTAACCAGTCGATCCTCGCCGAGGTCGGCACGTTGCTCGGCGACTACGAGGACATGGTCTCCGCGTTCGTCGCCACCGGCATCATGGTGCTTGTCGGGTTCAGCAGCATCCGGGCGATCCGGCGGGCGTTGCCCTACGAGCTGTGGCACCTGCTGCACCTGTCCAGCTACCTGATCCTGCTGCTCGGCTTCGGCCACCAGTTCACCCACGGCGCGCAGCTGTACAAGCCCGGCCCGGTACGCACCGGCTGGATCGCGCTCTACCTCCTGGTGGTCGCCGCCCTGCTCTGGGGCCGGGTGATCGCGCCGCTGGCGTTCAACCTGCGCTACCAGCTGCGGGTCGCCGACGTGGTCGCCGAGAGCCCCGACACCATCTCCATCTACCTCACCGGGGAGCGGCTCGGTCGACTGGCGATGCTCGGCGGCCAACACTTCCGCTGGCGTTTCCTCACCCGGGGCTGCTGGTGGCAGTCGCACCCGTTCTCCGTCTCCGCCGCCGCCAACGGCCGCTGGCTGCGGATCACCGTCAAGGTGGTCGGCACCCACACCGCCGACCTGCGCGACCTGGACCCGGGCACCCGGGTCTGGGCCGAGGGCCCCTCGGGCACCTTCACCGCGGCGCACCGGCTGCGCGAGCGGACACTGCTGATCGCCGGCGGCAGTGGCATCACCCCGATCCGGGCGATGCTGGAGGAGCTGCCGCCGGGCGCCGCGCTGATCTACCGGGCCCGCACACCGGCCGACGTGCTGCTCAGCCGCGAGTTGGACTGGCTGGCCCAGGAGCGCGACACCTCGCTCTGGTACGTCATCGGTTCCCGCGACGACCCCGGCCCCCGCCAGCTGATGAGCCCGGACGGGCTGCGCCAACTGGTGCCCGACGTGGCCCGGCGCGACGTCTACCTGTGCGGGCCGCCCGGGTTGGTGGAACAGTCGGTGCGGGCGCTGCGCCGGGCCGGCGTGCCCCGGCGGCAGATCCACCTGGCCACGTTCGAGCTGTAGGAAGGGCATACCCATGCGTCGCGCGCTCCTCGCGATCACCGGCCTGGCCGCCAGCACCACCGCGCTGGTGGTGTTCAAGGGCTCGCCGGGCGCCACCCAGGTCGCCCAGAACCTGCCGACCGCCCAGCCGGTCAACCCCACCGCGCCGGGCGCCGACCCGAGCGCCGACCCGGCCGCGCCGGGCACCGGCCCGGACGGGGAGGTGGCCACGCCGTCGAAGACGGCCGACGCGCCGGTGACGCCCAAGCCCGGCAAGACCACCGCCCGCCCCTCCGGCACGAAGACCACGACGAAGGCCCCGAGCACCCCGCGTACCACCAAGGCGGCCCAGCCGACCACCCGCCGGGTCACCGGCAGCGGCTTCGACAACGAGTACGGGTACGTGCAGGTGCAGATCGTCGTCTCGGGTAACCGGATCGTCGAAGCCGTCGCGCTGTCGCTGCCCAGCGGTGGTGAATCCGACATCCACAGCAGTGACGTGCGCGACCGTTACGACGGCAGCGGCGGTGAGGTGGTGCAGAAGCAGAACGCCAACCTCAACACCGTCTCCGGGGCCACCGAGACCAGCAACTCCTACAGGCAGTCGCTGCGGTCCGCCATCGAGCAGGCATTCTGACGTGCGGGCCACGCTGACCCGACCCGGGCTGTGCCGGGTCGAACAGATCATGGGTACGGCCGTCACGGTGGACCTCGCCGACGATCTGCCCCCGGCGACCCTGCGCGAGCTGGCGGACGAGGTCTTCGCCTGGATGCACGAGGTGGACGCGCGGTTCAGCACCTACCAGCCGGCGAGCGAGGTGTGCCGCTTCGACCGGGGTGAGGTGCTGCTCTCCGAGGCGTCCGCGGACCTGCGGTACGTGCTGGAGACCTGTGCCGACCTGTGGGGCGCCACCGACGGGTTCTTCGACGCGTACGCCACCGGTCGGCTCGACCCGTCCGGCTTCGTCAAGGGCTGGGCGGCCCAGGTCGCCTCGGACCGACTGGTCGCCGCCGGCGCCGTCAACCACTGCGTGAACGCCGGCGGTGACGTGCGGGTGCGGGGCCTGTCGCCGTCCGGGGAGCCGTGGCGCATCGGCATCCGGCACCCGTGGGACGCGATGGCGGCCTGCCTGGTGCTCAGCGGGACGGACCTGGCCGTGGCCACCTCCGGCGTGTACGAGCGGGGCCGGCACGTGCTGGACCCGCGCCGGGGAACGCCGGCCAGTGGGCTGCGTTCGGTGACGGTGGTCGGCACCGACCTCGGGGTGGCCGACGCGTACGCCACCGCCGCCCTTGCCATGGGTGCCCCCGGCCTCGGTTGGTTGGCCCGCCTCGACGACCACACCCACGCGGCCATCACCGACAACGCCCGCCAGTATCTCTCCGTCGATCTGCCGCTCGCCGACTAGGGCCAAGTGCTACGAAACAGGCCCTAACGGAGGGGTCGGTGGGTGCCGGCCGGGCGGGAGCCGGTGGGGCGTGGGCGGCCGGGGCGGGACCCGGCCGGTCGGGTGCCGGCCCAGCGGTGCCGTCGGTGGCCGCGCCGGGGCGGCTCGGTGCCGCCGGGATGAGGCGCCCTGTCGTTGGTGGACATCGTTCCCCCGATCGTGGCGCGCGTTGGCACCGTCCCCCTGTCAACGAGGACCGGCGCTCCGGCGACGCTGTCGGCCACCGGATCGAATCGTCGGGCGGCCCCTTCTCATATGCCTCGTCGGGGCAGCGGCAGGTGACCGGGGAGCAGGTCCGGGGTGAGCGTCACCCCGGTGGCGCGCAGCGCACCGATCAACGTGTTCTGCACGAGGTACGAATCCGGAAGTTGCCAGCGGGCCTGCTCCGGGGCGACCGCCCAGCGGACAGTGCCTTCCGGCAGCCGGGTGGGCGGCGCGGGGATCCACGAGCCCGGCCCGTGCCGGACCACGTGGAAGCAGTGCTCCAACTCCGGCCGGAGCGGGTCGCCGGGGCGGACCAGGAACATCCACCGCCCGGTGGGCGTGACCAGCACCGGTCCGCGTACGCCCGTGCCGGCCGGGTGGATCTGGACCGCGTCGAGCACGTGCCGGCCGAGGTGGGCGGGCACCTCCAGCACGTCGAAGGCCCGGCCGGTGGGCAGCAGCACCCCGTGCGGGCGGCTCCGCCACCAGGTGGCCACCCGGGCCGGGTCGGCGCTGGCGGCCAGCTCCCAGTTCTCCAGCGCGGGATGGCAGCCCACCGTGGGACAGCCGGCCCGGCCGCAGACGAAACGGCTGCGGGCCAGGCAGGCGCCCGGCGTGACCTGCCAGCCGTGTGCGGCGTACCGGATGGCGACCCGGCGCAGCCGGACCCGTTCCAGCGGCGACAGTTCGGCGACGCGCGGTCCGACATTCCCCCACATGTGTGCCAACTCCTCTCGTCGGTCCCGGCGTTCGCCAGGTCGCATGTCGAGCACCGTCACTGCCGTAACCCACGATCGTTGAGGTTGACGAACGGCTCGTGCAACTTGCACGAAAAGTACGAGGGCCAGCTGTACGGCTGACGTACATCCTGTGCGACCAGCCAAAATCTGAAAGTGAAAAGCAGTCGCCGCACCCGCGGACATCGCCCCGACTCGATTGGTCGTCGGTGGCAGGGGAGGATGGGGAGATGGACGAGCTACCCATAGGACGGCGAGTGGCCTACTGGCGGGGGCGACGCAAGATGTCCCAACAGGTCTTCGCGGACCGGCTGGGCAAGTCCAAGAGCTGGGTGGACAAGGTCGAACGCGGCGTCCGCCGGCTGGACAAGT
The DNA here is from genome assembly GCF_030269705.1 of Micromonospora sp. NBRC 107095. Lineage (NCBI taxonomy): Bacteria > Bacillati > Actinomycetota > Actinomycetes > Micromonosporales > Micromonosporaceae > Micromonospora > Micromonospora sp. NBRC 107095. The sequence goes on along the minus strand of NZ_BSTU01000003.1, from coordinate 375,562 downwards.
TCTCCGTCCTCTACGAGATCGCCGACATCCTCCAGATGGACGTCCAGCTGCTGATGGGCAAGGATCCGGAGCGCCGCGCCGACGCCCTCAACTGCATCGACCAGGTCGAGGTGCAGGAGATCCGGGCGGCGCTGGAACGCTACGACTCGATGAGCGCGTACTTCGACGCGGCGCCGTTCCCGCCGCCGATGGACGACATGCGCAAGGCCGTCAACCACGCCTGGCTCACCTACCAGTACGGCCGCTACGGAATGCTCACCCGGGCGCTGCCCAAGCTGCTGCGCGACGCCCAGGCGGCCGACGCCGCGTACGGCGGTGAGCAGGCCGCCGAGGCGGCCCACCTGCTGGGCCAGGTCTACCAGATCGCCTCCTCGGTGCTGCGCAAGCTCGGCGAGTGCGAGCTCGCCTGGTTGGCCGCCGACCGGTCGATGGCGGTGGCCCAGCGGGCCGACGACCCCCTGCTGGCCGGGATCGCCACCACGCGGGTGTGCAACGCCCTGGTCGCGATGGGGCGGGCCCGTCCCGCGCTGGAGCTGAACGTCCAGATCGCCAACCGGCTGGCACCGGGTGGGAGCAACGAGGTCTCCCCGGCCCGCCTCTCCGTCTACGGGATGCTGCTGTTGCAGGGCGCGATGGCCGCGTCCCGCATCGGCGACTCGGCCAGCGTCGACGACCTGATCAACTGCGCGCAGGAGGCGGCCAACCTGCTCGGCGGGGACCACAACCACTACTGGACGTCGTTCGGCCCGACCAACGTCGAACTGCACCGGGCCGCCGCCGCGGTGGAGCTGGGCGACGGCGGGCGGGCCGTGGAGGTCCACCAGTTGCGCATCGCGGAGCCGTCCTTCAACGCGCTGCTGCCCGAGCGCCGTGCCCATCACCTGCTCGACATCGCCCGTGGCTACGCCCAGATAGGTGACGTGGCGAACGCCGGCGAGATGCTGCTGCTCGGTGACCGGCTCGCCCCGTCGGAGATCCGCTGCCGGCCGATCGCGCACGAGGTGATGTCCGACATCCTCCGTCGCACACGTGGTGCGCCGCCTTCTCCGGTAGCGGAGTTGGCTGAGCACATGGGAGTAGGGGTATGAGCGCGGAGCCGGTCTGATGGCCGGTACAACGCGCAACAGCGGGCACCGCGAGGTGCTCTACGTCATCGCCTGCGGTTCGCCGCTGGCACGGCACGTCGGTCGGCTGGTCGACCTCGCCCAACAGGACGGTTGGGACGTCTGTGTGATCACCACGCCGGACGGCGCAAAGTTCGTCGACCAGTCGGCCCTGATTCGGCAGACCGGCCATCCGGTGCGGACGCACTACAAGAATCCCGGCGACCCGGACGTGCTGCCGCCCGCCGACGCCATGATCGTCTGCCCGGCCACCGTCAACACCGTCAACAAGTGGGCGGCCGGGATCACCGACACCCTGGCCCTCGGGCTGCTGGTCGAGGCCCAGGGCAAGGGCGTCCCCATCGTGGCAGTGCCGTACACCAACGCGGCGATGGCCTGTCACCCGGCGTTTCGGGCCGGGGTGGCCCGGTTGGCCGAGTGGGGCGTCACCGTGCTCTTCGGCGACGACGTGATCGCGCTGCATCCGCCCGGGACGGGGGAACAGCACATGCACGCCTTCCCCTGGGCGATGCCGCTGGCCGCGCTGCAGACCGTCTCCTGGACCGCCGCCTAGCGCGTCCGCCCGACGCGGCCGGGCCGGGTGTCACCGCCCGGTGGCCGCCACGCCGGTAAGCTGGCCCGCCGTGAGCACAAGCGGATCCGCCCCGACTGTCGGCGACGTGGTGGCCGAGCTGGAACGGCGATTTCCGCCGGTCTGGGCGGAGGAGTGGGACCGGGTGGGCCTGGTTCTCGGCGAGCCGGCCGCCCCGGTCCGCCGGGTGCTCTGCGTGGTCGACGTGGTGCCCGAGACGGTCGACGAGGCGCTCGCCGCCGACGCGGACATGATCGTCTCGCATCACCCGCTGCTGCTGCGGGGGGTGTCGTCGGTCGCCGCGACGACCTTCAAGGGGCGGATCATCCACCGGTTGATCCGGGCCGGGGTGGCGCTCTACACGGCGCACACCAACGCCGACGTCGCCTCCCCAGGCGTCTCCGACGCCCTCGCTGCCCGCTTCGGGCTCACCAATCCACGGCCACTTCAGCGGCCCGCGCCCGGCTCGCCCGCCCACGGCGACGACCGCGGATTCGGCCGGATCGGCGAACTACCCGAGCCGATGACCCTCGTCGAACTGACCCGGCACGCCGCCGCGGTGCTTCCCGTCACGTCCTGGGGAGTTCGCGCGGCGGGGGATCCCGGGCGTATGGTTCGTACCCTCGCCGTCAGCGGCGGGTCGGGGGACAGCTTCCTCGGCGCCGCGACCGCCGCCGGGGTGGACGCGTTCCTCACCGCCGACCTGCGGCACCACCCGGCCGGCGAGCACCTCGCCGCCGATGGTCCCGCCCTGATCGACGCCGCCCACTGGGCGACCGAACGACCGTGGCTGGACGACCTGGCCGCCTTCCTCCGGGAGGCGCTGGACGTCGAGACGCTGGTGTCCGACCTGGACACCGACCCGTGGACCGTGCACGCCGCCGCACCCGCTGTGGACGACAAGGAGCCCGACCGTGAAGGCTGACCCTCAGGTGCAGCGCCGCCTGCTCGACCTCCAGGCGATCGACACCAACCTCGCCCAGCTCGCCCACCGCCGGCGTTCGCTGCCCGAGCGCGCCGAGCTGGAGGCGCTGGCCCGTGAGCTGTCGTCGATGGAGGACGAGAGAGTCCGCGCCCAGGTGGCGGTGGACGACCTGGACCGGGACATCGCCCGGTTGGAGAAGGACGTCGACCAGGTCCGGGCCCGCAAGGAGAAGGACGAGAACCGACTGGCCGCCGGCACCGGCCCGGCCCGCGAGCTGGAGGCGCTCCAGCACGAACTGGTCTCGTTGAAGCGCCGCCAGGGCGACCTGGAGGACGCCGAGCTGGAGCTGATGGAGCAGCGGGAAACCGCGCAGGGCGTACTGGACGGCGTGGAGCAGCGGCTGGCCGAGACCCGGGAGAAGCGGGCCGCTACCGAGCAGCGCCGCGACGAGGCGCTGGCTGAGATCGCCAAGGAGGAGGAGTTCAAGCGGGGCGCCCGTCAGCCGCTCGCCGCCGACCTCCCGGCCGAGCTGGTCAACCTCTACGACAAGATCCGCGAGGACACCGGACTGGGTGCCGCGCTGCTCACCGCGGGCCGCTGCGGTGGGTGCCGCCTGGAGCTGTCCGGTGCCGACCTGGCCCGGATCCGCAAGGCCGCCCCCGACGACGTGGTCCGCTGCGAGGACTGCCGACGGATCATGGTCCGCACCAACGAGTCGGGCCTGTAGGTCGTGGCGCCGCGCGTGGTCTCCGTCGAGGCCGACGGCGGGTCCCGGGGCAACCCCGGCCCCGCCGGCTACGGCGCGGTGGTCCGCGACCCGGAGACCGGCGAGGTGCTCGCCGAGCGCTCCGAGTCGCTCGGCACGGCCACCAACAACGTCGCCGAGTACCAGGGCCTGATCGCCGGGTTGACCGCCGCCGCCGAGCTGGGCGCCGCCGAGGTGGACGTCCGGATGGACTCCAAGCTGGTGGTCGAGCAGATGTGCGGCCGGTGGCAGATCAAGCACCCCGGCCTGCGGCCCCTCGCCGCCCAGGCCGCCGCGCTGGTGGGCCGGTTCAGCGCGGTCCGGTTCAGCTGGATCCCGCGCGAGCAGAACCGGCACGCCGACGCCCTCGCCAACGCCGCCATGGACGCCGCCGCCGGCCGCCCACCGGCCACCGCGACCACCGGCCGTCCCGCGCCGGCTGACACCGTGGGCCGTCCCGCGCCGGCCGCCGGCCAGCCGGCCACCGGCAGTGACCCGGCGACCGCGCCGGCCTCCTGGGAGCCACGGCCCACCTTCACCGCCACCCGCCTGATCCTGGTCCGGCACGGCGAAACCCCGTACACGGAGCAGCGACGCTACTCCGGGCGCGGCGACGTGCCGCTCTCCGAGCGTGGCCGGGCCCAGATCCGCGCCACCGGTGCCCGGGTGGCGGAGCTGGCCCCGTCCGCCGCGGCCGTGCTCAGCTCACCGTTGTCCCGGTGTACGGCCACCGCGGCGGCGATCGCCGGGGCGCTCGGCGACGTGCCGGTCCGCACCGAGGACGACCTGATCGAGTGCGACTTCGGCCAGTGGGAAGGGCGCACCTTCGCCGAGGTGCGCGAGCAGTGGCCGGGGGAGATGGACGCCTGGCTCGCCTCACCCCGGATCGCGCCGCCGGGCGGGGAGTCGTTCACCCACGTCGCCGAACGCGCCAACCGGGTCATCGCCGGACTGCTCACCGCGTACCCCGGTGAGACGGTGGTGGTCGTCTCGCACGTCTCGCCGATCAAGCTGGTGCTGCGCGACGCCCTCGCGGCCGGCGACGGTTTCCTGCACCGGCTCTTCCTGGACGCGGCCGGCATCTCGGTGCTCGACATGTGGCCCGACGGCGGCGTGGCCGTGCGGACGGTCAACGACACCGCCCACCTCGCCGCGCTCTGATCAGCGGCGGTCGGGGCTCATCGGCTCGTCCGGTCCTGCCCCGGCCGGGCGGGTTGCCCGGAGGTGCCTCTGCGGTGCAGCCACCGCAGCAGGTAGAGCGTGGGCAGGGCGAGACCGGCCCAGAGCAGCGCCAGCGCGAGCCGGATCAGGCCGGGCATCTCGCCGTCGAGCGCGAGCCCACCCAGCAGCAGGGTCACCGCGACGAACCAGACCAGCAGGATCGCGCTGTTGGCCCGCGGGGACCGGGGTCGGCGGCTCACTCCGCTGCCTCCGCGCCCGGCCCGTGCCGCAGCAGGCGCTGCGGGTCGCGCAGCACGTCGCCGACCCGTTCGTCGCCGATCGGCAACGAATCCAGCAGTGCCTGCCGGGCCTGGTCGACCTCGCGGCCGGCCGCCCGAATGGTCTCGGCGACCAGGTCACCGAGAGTCAGGTTGTCGACCGTACGACGGGCGCGGGGGTCGATCCGGACGGTGAGCAGCTCCCGGTTGCCGGACATCTCGACTGTCACTTCCCCGTCGGGCGACGAGACCACGTGCCGCCGGTCGGCGGCCTGCTCGGCGAACTCCACAGTCGCGGTGATGAGCGCGTTCATCTGCCGGGTCAACGCGCCCAGATCGGGTCGCTGCATCAGCTGGCCCTCCTCGCCGCGTCGCGGAACTCGTCCAGGGCCTGCCGCAGGCTGACCGACTGGTCCACCCCGTCGTTTCCGGTGATCTCCCGAAGTCGCTCGCCGAGCACTGCGGCGAGTCGCGTCTGGGCTTCGCGGACCGCCTCCACGCAGGCGTTGCCGAGAGCGTCCGCGTCGAGGTCCCGAATGGCCTGTGGGCTGAGGTACACCTCGGCGACCTCCCCGTCGCCGCTCACCCGGACGGTCACCGTGCCCGTCCCGTCGCTGGCGGACACGGTCTCCTCCCGCAGCGACGCCACCCGTTCGTTGAGCTCGTTCACCCGGCTCTGCACCTGTCGCAGCGACGCCTCCGTGTAGCCCTGCCGCTGGGCCTCCCGCGCCGCCGCCGCGAGCGCCTCCGCATCCCCCGTCACCGCGTCTCCCACCTGCTCGGATCACCGATCTCGATCTTCAACGACTCGGGCAGCTGGACGCTGCGGGTGTCGATCTTCCCGGCCTGGTCGGCGAACTTGTTGGCGAGCGCGTCGTTCGCGTCGCCGAGGCTCTTCGCCGACTGCCACACCAGCAACGCGAAACCCACCAGGAGGCCGATGACAGCGACCGCGAAGCCCGCCCAGGCGACGAAGATCGCCACCTTGACCGCGGGCGACACCGGACCGGAGGCGTTGGCCGCGATCGCACCACCGATGGCCGCGGCCGTGCCGACCAGGAAGGCCACCAGCGTGGTGCTGACCCCCACGGCCATTTGCGCGCAGTACGAATCCATCAGCGCGCAGGTCTGGGTCAGCCGATCCAGGGCGGGCAACAGGTCGCCGGTGGCGAACGCGTGGAACTGGCGGGCAGCCGAATCGTCCCAGTAGCCGTTCACCTTCTCGATCTGGCTGAGCAACTGCGCGTGCATGCTGTCGTAGGTGTTCTTCAGCTCGCCCCAGGTGCCCGAGTTGCCGAACCACGGCTCCGGGTCGACCACGTTCGGCATCACCAGCAGGGCGGTCAGCGACGCCGCGGCCATCCCCGACCCGGACGGTTCGAGGGCGACGATCAACGCGCCCGTCGCGGCCACCACGAGACCGCGCATCAGGAACGTGTCGAAGGCGTCGCTGTCCGGATCGGTCCACGATCCCTCGTCCCAGCCGGACACCTCGTGCTCCTCTCGGTCGTGCGGGGCCGATCAGTCGTGCGGGGCCGGTCGGTCGTGCACGGCCGGTCAGTTGTACGGGGACCGGAAGCCGTCGGCCTGGTCGGCCTCCAACTGGTCGTAGTGCCCGGCGACCCGGTGCAACGCCGTGCCGATCGCCTCGAACGTCTCGCGCAGGGTGGCCGTCACCGCGCCCACGGCGGAGAGGGACCGTTCGTAGTCGTCGACGGCGGACAACGCGAACAGGGGGAACGCCGCCGACGGCATCTCCAACCCGGACAGTGCCAAGTTGGTCTGCTGGTCCAGCTCGTCGGCGTACGTGCTGAAGGACGTGCCCAACGCCCGCATGGCCTCGACTTCGTACCGCGACACGGTAATCACCCCGCAACCCCTGGTCGCCATCAGGCTAGTAGGCAGGCACGGTCCGCGCTGTCCCGTGCCCGCAGGGTGTCACTCGGCGCACCGCACTCGCCGCTCGGCGCACGACGCACCTGACGGGTCACGTGACGGACGCCACAAAGCCGTAGCCTCCGGCCGTTACATCGAGATCCACGACTCCCCGGAGGTGTGTCAGATGGCTGCACCCGAACCGGAGGCGCCCACCACCACGGCGCCGACCAGGGCGAAGGACCACAGCCCCTGGAACTGGTTGCTGTTCATCCCCATCGTGGTGCCGCTGGTCCCGGTCTTCTTCAATGGCGACTCGCCCCGGGTCTTCGGCTTCCCGCGTTTCTACTGGCTGCAACTGGCCTTCATCCTGCTCGGCGTCGGCACCACCACGTTGGTCTACCAGATGACAAAGAAGCGGGGTGACTCCTGATGTGGCGGGACCATCTCACCGAGATCATCGTCTTCACGTTCCTCTTCCTGCTGGTGAGCGTGATGGGCTTCGTGGCCGCCCGGTGGCGGGCACCGAAGGACATGGCGCACCTGGACGAGTGGGGGTTGGGTGGGCGCAGCTTCGGCGGCTGGATCACCTGGTTCCTGGTCGGCGGTGACCTCTACACCGCGTACACCTTCGTGGCGGTGCCGGCGTTGATGTTCGGCGCCGGTGCGGCCGGGTTCTTCGCCGTGCCGTACACCATCGTCATCTACCCGCTGGTCTTCCTGGTGCTGGTGCGGCTCTGGTCGGTGTCGCACCGGCACGGGTTCGTCACGCCGGCCGACTTCGTCCGCAACCGGTTCGACTCGCCGGTGCTGGCGCTGCTGATCGCGATCACCGGCATCGTCGCCACCATGCCGTACATCGCGTTGCAACTGGTCGGCATCGAGGCGGTGCTCAAGACGATGGGCGTCACCGGCGACAACGCGCTGGCCCGGCACCTGCCGATCATCATCGCGTTCGCCATCCTGGCCGCCTACACGTACCAGTCGGGGTTGCGCGCGCCGGCGCTGATCGCGTTCGTCAAGGACAGCCTGATCTACATCGTGATCCTGGTGGCGGTCGTCTACCTGCCGTACAAGCTGGGTGGCTGGGGTGACATCTTCGCCGCCGCGGACGCGAAATTCGACGCCTCGCCCAACCCGAACGACGGCATCCTGCTCAACGGCAACAACCAGCTTCAGTACGTGACGTTGGCGTTCGGCTCGGCGTTGGCGCTCTTCCTCTATCCGCACAGCATCACCGGTGTGCTGGCCAGCCGGAACCGCGACGTGATCAAGCGGAACATGTCGGCGTTGCCCGCGTACAGCCTGCTGCTCGGGTTGATCGCGCTGCTCGGCTACATGGCCATCGCGGCCGGTGTGAAGCCGCTGCCCGGTGCCAAGGAGGGCACTGTCGACAGCAACACCGTCGTGCCGCTGCTCTTCGACCAGCAGTTCCCGGACTGGTTCGCCGGTGTCGCGTACGCGGCGATCGGCATCGGCGCGCTGGTGCCCGCGGCGATCATGTCGATCGCGGCGGCGAACCTGTTCACCCGCAACATCTACAAGGAGTACCTGAAGCGGGACGCCTCTCCGGCCCAGGAGGCGAACGTCTCGAAGATCACCTCACTGGTGGTGAAGGTCGGCGCGGTGGCCTGCATCGTGTTCCTCGATCCGCAGTTCTCCATCGACCTCCAGCTGATCGGCGGCGTGATCATCCTGCAGACGCTGCCGGCGGTGGCCCTGGGCCTCTACACCCGCTGGTTCCACCGCACCGGCCTGATCGTCGGCTGGGCGGTCGGCATGGGGTTGGGCATGTGGATGCTCTACCAGGTGGCCAGCCCGACCCGGAAGCACTTCGGCGGCTCGGCGTTCCCGCTGTCGGAGTTCGGGTTCGACACCACCAAGACGATCTACGTGGGCATCGTGGCGGTGGCGGTGAACCTGGCCGTGGCGGCGCTGCTGACGCTGGCGCTGCGGGCCGCGAAGGTCGAAGACGGGGCCGACGGCACCGAGCCGGACGACTACTTCGCCGACGAGGGCGACCCTCGGGTCACCCCGGGTACCGAGCGCGACGCCGACTCGGCCCGCGAGCCGGTCGCCTGACCGCTGATACGCCCGGGTGCCGACGCCGGTCGGTGCCCGGGCGTATCTGTGCCCAGGCTGGTCGTCTGGAGCTGGTCGCCGGGGTCGGTCGTCTCGGGTCGTCGCTGTGGACGGCGTTGTCGCGGGGCCGTGAGGTGCCTTCAGATGCTTTAGAGCTGATGTCGCAAACGAATCAGGCATCCGTCAACATGGGCAGCGAGCAAGGGCGGGGTCAGCGAGGGCTGCCGGGCCGGGCCGGCGACTAACAGGGGTGGCGGGGACTGCCGCGCCGGGCCGGCGACGTGGCGCTGTTCGGCTGTCAAGATCGTGCTCGATCATTGTTGTCGTGGTGTCGGACCGCGCGGAATGCCACTACAACCAGGATCTTGCGCGATCTTCCGGTGGCAGAGGTGTCGCGGGTCGGTCAGCGGGGGCGGTTGCGGTTTATCAGGGCCTGGTTGAGGCGGCCCAAAAGGGCGGCGAGGGTGGCGCGGTCCTCGGCGCTCCAGTCGGCCAGCATGTCGCCGTAGAGCCGGGTGCGGGCGGCCTGGACGGCGGCCATCCGCTGCAGACCGGCCGGGGTGGGGGAGATGACGGTGCCGCGACCGTCGGACGGGTCCGGGGTACGGGTGATCAGGCCGTCGCGCTGCAGCGCTGACACCTGACGGGTGACCGTGGAGCCGTCCAGGTTGAGCCGGGCGGCGAGCGCCGAGACGTTCTGCGGGCCGGCGTCGGCGAGGTGGCGCAGGATCACGTACGCCGCGCGGTCCAGCACCCGGTGCTCGGCGGTGCCGGTGGCCCGCCTTGTGGCCTCGCCGAAGCGCATCAGCAGGGCGACCTCGGTCTCGATCTGGCCGAGGGTGCTCTCGTCACTGTCGTCGCTCATAGCTGTATGATACAGAATAAGTACCTGTACGATACAGCTATCTGAGGAGTCGGAGTGGATCGGCGTTCCGAACCGAACCGCAGTGCCATCTACGCCACCACCCTGGTGGCCTTCCTCGCCATCGCCGGCATCGCCGTCGTCGACCCGATCCTGCCCGCCATCGGCGACGCGATCGGCGTCACCGCCTGGCAGGTCGAACTGCTGTTCACCGCGTACATCGCGGTCATGGCCCTCGGCATGATCCCGGCGACGCTGGCCAGCGGCCGGTTCGGCTTCAAACCGGTGCTCATCACCGGCGTCTCCGTGGTCGGCCTCGCCGCCATCCTCGCCTCGTTCAGCGACAACATCGTGCAGCTCTCCGTGCTGCGCGGCGTCTGGGGGCTGGGCAACGCGATGTTCTTCGCCACCGCCATGGTGGTGCTGGTCAACCTGGCCATCGACCGGGAATGGGTGGTCGGCCTCTTCGAAACCGCCCTCGGCCTCGGCTTCGCCGTCGGACCACTGATCGGTGGCCTGCTCGGCGAGATCAGCTGGCGGCTGCCGTTCTTCGTCTGCGGCGTCTTCATGGTCCTCGCCCTCGGCGTGGCCTCCCGCAAACTCCGCGAACCCACCAACCGGCAGGCCCCGGTACGCCTCGGCCAGATCTTCAGCACCTACCGCCGGCCGGCCTTCATCGCACTCTGCGCGGTCACCGCCGCGTACAACTTCGTGTTCTTCGTGGTGCTCGGCTACACGCCGCTCTTCCTCGGCCTGGACATCATCCCGCTGGGGCTCGCGTTCACCGGATGGGGTCTCGGCCTGGCCACCGGCATCCTGGTCATCGGTCACCGGCTGGCCCACCGCATCGGCGCGGTGCAGACCGTCGGCGTGGCCATCGTTGGGCTGCTGGTCTGCATGGTCCTCTTCGCCACCTCCAGCAGCACCGCCGAGTCGCTCGTGGTCCTGGTGCTCGCCGGGCTCTGCATGGGGCTGGCCAACGCCAACCTCACCGACCTGGCGCTCGGCCTCGGTTCCACCGACCGGCGCGTCGCCACCGGCGCGTTCAACCTGGTCCGCTGGGGTGCCGCCGCACCGGCACCGATCATCTCCGGCAAGCTCGCCGAGCAGTCGCTGTCGCTGCCGTTCTGGGTGGGCTTCGGGGTGCTCGCCGTCGGCGTGCTCGTCTACCTGGCCTTCGCGCACGTGATGGCCGCCGGCTACGGCGAGCGGGTGCTCTGGTCCCGCTGGAACCGCAGTGCCGCCAGTGCCGAGAACACCCCCGAGGAGCCGGTCGGTGAGGCCTACTGACCGCCGCCCCGCCGCCCCGCCGCCCCGCCGCCCCGCCGCCCCGCCGCCCCGCCGCCCCGCCGCCCCGCCGCCCCGCCGCCCCGCCGCCCCGCCGGTCCGCGACTTCACCGGCCAAGATCCGGACAGTTTCGGGGAAACTGCTGCCTCGCCGCCGATTGAGGCAGCACCTCCCCTGAAGTTGCGCGGATCTTGGCCGGGGCGCCGGGCGCACCGGCCGCGCGGGGCGCGGGGGTGTCGGGGGTGTTGGGGGTACCGCTCAGCGCAGGGCGCGCCAGAGCAGGTAAAGACCGATCGTCGTACCGAACACCACGATCACCGTCTTGAGCACCACCGGCGGCAGCCGACGGACCAGCCGGGCACCCGCGTACCCGCCAATCAGGGTGGCCGGCGCGACCACCGCGACGGCCGCCCAGTTCAACGGGCCGAACAGGGCGAATACCACGAGCGTGGTGCACCCCACCAGCGCGGAGAGCAGATTCTTGATCGCGCTCACCCGGGCCAGGGTCGCGTCCAGCACCAGGGCCAGTCCGGCCACCAGCATCACCCCGAGCGCCGCACCGAAGTACCCGCCGTACACCGCCCCCAGCGCGACCATCGTCTGCACCGCTACCGTCCGCTGGCGTGGCGACATGTCCCGGGGGTGACCGACCAGCCGGCGCAGCGGATCCTGGAAGGCCAGGACCGCCGTCGCGCCGAGGACCAGAAACGGTACGACCAACTCGAACGCGCGGGCCGGAGTGGCCAGCAACAGCAACGCCCCGACGATCGTGCCCGCGATGGTGGTGGGCACCAGCGTGGCCAGCGCACGCGGACGCGGCAGGTCCTGCCGGCTGCCCGCCACACTGGCCAGATACCCGGGGAACACCGCGACGGAGTTGCTGACGTTCGCCGGCACCGGCGGCAACCCGACCGCGATCATCGCCGGAAAGGTGATCAGCGAACCCCCGCCGGCCACCGCGTTGACAGTGCCAGCGGCGAGACCGGCGGCGAGCAGCAGCGCGGCGTGGGAGAGATCCATAGCCCCACGAGGCTAGCCGTCACCCCGCGAGGCGGATTCGGCGGACCGTCATGAGCTGGGCGATCTTGCCCAGGCGGGGCGGCAATACCGGCAGCACGCTCGTCGTTAGGATGAAAGCGCGACGGACGAGTCGACCGGGCGGCCGCGTCGGCGGGTTTCGGCCCGCCGCCGAGGAACGTCCGGACTCCACAGGGCAGGGTGGTTGTTAACGGCAACCCGGGGCGACCCGCGGGACAGTGCCACAGAAAACAGACCGCCGACCCCAGCGGGGACGGTAAGGGTGAAACGGTGGGGTAAGAGCCCACCAGCACCCCGGGTGACCGGGGTGGCTCGGTAAACCCCACCCGGAGCAAGGCCAAGCAAGGGCCGTCACCGCAAGATGACGACCCGGCGCAGACGCTTGAGGGCTGCCCGCCCGATGTCTGCGGGTAGGCCGCTAGAGCCTGTCGGCAACGGCAGGCCGAGATGGATGGCCGCCGCCGGCGCAAACCCCTCGGGGTACGCGCCGGGCACAGAATCCGGCGTACAGGTCGACTCGTCCGTCGCCCACCAGCTCAGAGCCGTGATCAAGGCTCTGAGCTGGTTCTATGTCCGGGTGCCGATGGTCGTTCTTGGTCAACGTTGGGCGGCGTTTGACGCCCTGACGACGCCCTGACGCCCTGGAGACGCCCTGAGCGCCGGCTCAGCAAGCCCCGTACCAGCTTGGCCGCTGTGGCAACGCCGGGGAGCAATCCGCCATAGCCATCACTACAACTCGTGCCACTCTCCTGCCCGACGAGTATCACCCGTGCGGACGAACTCTTCGACAACCTGCCAGGCGCGTTCAAGGTTGAGAACGAAGTACGCGGTGAAGTCGACCAGGTCGTCCAGCACCACCACTTCCGCATCTGCGTCCGCAGGCTCACCGGCGGCCAGGAGGGACACGGCATCCTCGTCCGTCAAGAGATGGACGACCGCCGCAGAACCCGCGAACCCGAGTGTCAGCACAGGGAACGCGGCGCTGACCCGTACTTCGAGGTAGCCGCGCCCCTGGGCACGCAGTTCGTTGAACCGCTCGATGAGGCCGGCGAAGTCCGACCGCTCCACCGGAGCGAACTTCCCTGACGTCGGAGACGTGGCGCTCCACGAAATGGTCACCCGGCAACCTCCTCGACGACCACGAGGGTACGGCTGCGGAGCGCGATCGGGCCGGGGTGCCTCCTGACGTGCTCCCGGTGACCCGGTGACCCGGTGGCAAGCCAGTCCTGGGGTTGGACTGGCGCGGCAGGCGGAAGCCCCGACCACCCGCGCAGAGTGGCCACGAAGGCTTCCGGCACGGCCTGGCTTGGAGCTGGCTCCTACTCCGGGTTGGGGCGGTCTCCCGGCGGCTGTCGGTGGCTCACCGCCCCGGCGCCGTAGGCGGCCGGGGCGGCTTGCCGCCGGCCGGGCTCGCCGCCCCGCACCGCGCGCAGCGCGGTGCCTTGATCCAGAACAGAGGAAATCGGCAGTAGCAACACTGCTCACGGATGTCCCGTCACGGCTGATGCTTCACACTCGCTTCCCACCTGATGCTTGACATGATCACCGGTTGGCTTCTTGATCGCGTGTTGTTGCGGTAGCACTCGATCTGGGAGCCGAGATTGACACTGGTGGAAATGCCGACGTGGAGCAGCGGTGATGGCGGTCCTGCTGGCGATCAGATTGTGGAGGTGGCATGGAAGGTCGGAGTGTCGCGGCAGAGCATGCACGGGTGGCTGTCGTTATGCCGACGAGGGCTTGGTCGGCTTGCAGGACCGGTCTCATCGCCCTCCCGACAACCCATCACATTGCTGACACGCAGCCGCGTGCTGCGTGTCGCCTGTTGAAGCCATTGTGGATGCCCCTTACTCTCGATAGGTGCTTCCGACGCTTCAGTACACCGACTTCCACAAGTTTCTTGTGAGCGTCGGAGGGCTCTCGTGCGGGGTCGGCGCGGGCCTCCCCGTCGTTCTCCTTCGGAGTCAATCCGTTTTTAAGGTAACTCAGAAGCAGTTAATCGAAATGACCCCGGAGGGGCAAAAAGCTACAAAGATGCAGCAGGGGCAGGTCGCATTCCTATTGCATACTTGGCCATACATATCGACTTTCTTAATCCTGGTCGGCCTAGGCCTCATCGTTTGGGGGCGGTAAGGTGGAAGAAGCAACAAAATCGGACCGACAGCCGAGAAGTTGCCGAAGTGGCCAAGCTCGAAACAGAGCGTGAAAAGACTTACCAAGAAACGCTGATTTTGCTCCGTGAACATCAAGAGCCACCTGATGTTGCTGACTCAGTCCGCGAGGATAAGGCGACATCGGAAGTCCTTAGTGAAGAGTCAGGGAAAAATCAGGCTACCCAAGAGGCTGGCCCAGGCGACATCGCAGAGCCGTATGAGCCGAAGCTGCGGCCTACACGGGTGACTGTGTCATCTGCCCAGCTAAACGCGAAGCTAACGGAGGCAGCGGTCATGAAGGCCTTCAGGCTCACGTATGGCGGCATGGTCGACATTGTGCCCGACATTAAGATCGGTAACACCTTTGCCGATGCCGCCATTACATCGCCAAATAAACGGATCCCCGACCTCCTCGTAGACATCCGAACGGTTAGCTCACCCAGTTCCGCACGTCTTCGCCTCGATGAAGCCATTTCTTGGTCGCTGCGGGCGCAGCGAGCCGCCAAAAAAGATCTTCAGAGATACTTCATTCCCACGGTGTTCCTAATTGTCTATGATCGCCCCCCTTCCAATAAACCGGGATCAGATTCTGATGTGCATCGGCTAAATCCAACAACTGAGCGAGTTAGATTAGCAGCCGTAGGTGCCTTCGAGGACCTGCAAGAAGTGCATCTACCGCTGAACGTTGTCATTGGATCTACACGTGACCTGACTCCGTCGAACCTGTCGAAAGTTAGTTGGCACACTGACCGCCCGCGCGTGATAGATCTTCGGGTCATGCAGCAATCCGTACCTCCGCAAATGCGCCAGAGTGCCGGAGACTTGAACGACTATTCGGCGCACCCATAAGGTTCAACCCTTGTCCAGCAGTTGCGGCACTCGCCGGAGCGCTTCGGCGGCTTCTACCTCTCGACGCCCAAGAGCGGTCCCACTGGCACGTTCGACCTGGATGCCATGGTCGCCGAGGAACTTGGTTGCGGAAGAAGGATCCCCCGCGCGGCCTGGTCGGCTACCTCCTGCGGCAAGCAGGCGGCAAGCGGCGGGAATTCTCCACAGGCCAAGATCGGCCGTGGTGGCACCCCTGCCAGAGTTAGCGGCTACCGCGAGTCGGCAACCGGGTGACCACGCCTCTCGGTCTTCACAACTGAGCCACAGACGAAACCGGAAATGCGCTCAGCGATCCCGAGCCCGACGCACCTCGTCGTGCCGGCCTGGCTTGGCCTCGTAGCCGTGTCTATGGCCTCCCCGCACTGCCTCGTGTGTGGCGGGGCGTGACCGGCCGCCAGGCCCGCGCTTGACCAAGTAAAGAAAGTGTGAACACGTTTGCCCTGGTCGCTGCCGTCGCAGGAAGCGTCAATCGTTCACGGCTCAGTTTGCGGAACCGCTTCGGCGAGCGTGGCGATAAGCGCGCTGTCGGCAGGCGTTGGAACAAAAGGCGCGGTCATTCCGAGAGTTCGGATTTACCGGCACCCCGCATCCCAGCCGGGCGCACAGTTTGGGTAGCCGCTCTACCTGAAACGGCATGCGGAATTCACGTCTGATTTCGAGCGCAATATCAGCTGGCGAAATTGGCTCTTCCAGGCGTCGAGCGGCCGACCAAACTAGGCTATACCGCATGTTTTGTTGCATAACGTACACATCACGATCAATGCCGCCAAACCGCCATTTGTTGTAATGCCAGCGCTGTCGGCAACGGCCGGAGCAGTACTTCCTGTCTCTCCTGCTTCGCTCAGGGAGCGGAGAGCCGCACATCTGGCATCCACGGTCGTTACCAGGCACTGGCACATCGTAGAGCGTTACGGCTAATCCTGACGGCTGTGAATCTTCGAGGGGGTGGTGAGCAGGCATGGCGCGCTTGTCCACGACCGCACACGTCACCGGAGAACTGGCTAACGCCGCTCCCGTCGCCCTCCACGCTTCTTGTGATGGCGCTACGGAAGGAAGCCAATGACACTGCGAATCCTATCGATCTTGGCTGCAGGCGCATGTGCAGGAATTTTTCTGGGCCTCTTCACCTCGGTTCAAGAAGGCGTCACTTGTGCGCTTGGTGTGGCCACGCTTCTTCACACAATGATCGAACCTAGATCACCCAAGAAAAGGACAACGTCAGATGCTGAGCCGGTTGACTAGCGCGTCGGCGACTTTCCCGCATGCTGTGACGACTACATCGGCTCCGGCCGACCGGAAACTTTCAACCTTGGCTGAAACGGTTCGCGCACCCGATCACTCGCACCCCAGCCGCCCGCGCCCCTCCGATGTCCGTGAGTGAGTCGCCGACCAGTACACCTCGGCTCTGCGACTCGCCTATTGCCTGTATTGCTTGCAGGATCGGTGCCGGATTGGGCTTCATCCGCTCCGGGTCCGCGTACGCTCGGCCAACATGCCGGTCGCCCGGTCGGCCTGGTCGGGTCGCTCCTGGTGGCGTTCGCGCTGCTGTCCCTCGCGGCCCAGGTTGCGGAGGCAGAACCATCGGTGTGGGGCTGGACCGTGGCCGCGGTGCCGTCACTGGCGTTCCTCGCACTGGTCAAGGTCGTCCTGTCCAACGCTCCGGCCACCCCGCCGGCCGACGAGCCCGACCAGCCGACCGCGTACCAGTACGAGGAACCCGTCGACGTCGAACCGGTCCGCTCGGCAGAGCCGACGCCGTCTATCGCTCCGGCGTTAGTGCCTCCGCGCGCCGTCGTCCCGTCCGACCGGCCGCACGTCGTCGGGATCATTCGATGAGCGCCGTCGGGGCCGTTCACCGGCTACCGGAACTCGTGGACGACCTCTATCTCACCGACGATGTGTGTGTTGAACTCGTCCAATTCCTCGGCGGGTACCCACAGCTCAAGGATCGTGTCGCCGCCGACCTGGCGGACGGGGTAGCGGCTGAGAAATTCCGTCTCGACGTGGAAGCGGGTTACGTACCCGACGCCAGAGGCGGGCACATTCCAGTCCCGGGCGATCTTGATCGCGTAGTCCTCATTCAGCACGGGGTAGAAGATCGGCTGATCGGGCAGACGGGGCGGCCACTTTCGCCATCCCGAGGCGTGGACAAGCTCCAACTCCTGCGGCCCGGTCGGGCGCCACAACACCGTCGTACCCGCGCTGCTGCTCATCTTGACTCCGCTGCCCCCGTCGGTCGTGAGCCCGCACAGTACCGATCCACCCGCAACCGTCACCACTGCTTTCACTGCCCGGTCGCGGTGAACCGATGACCGCTCCGACCCTGCCCGGCCTCGAACCGCCCCGACCCCGGTTGCACCTCGGCCGGGGTCGCGGGCGGCTCGTATGGCGCTGCCCCGCTCGGTCGACGTGCTCAAGGAGATCGCCGCCGAGTACGGCGTCTGTGTCCGTCCGCTCGCCATGCGCCGCACAGACCTGAACACCGGGCTGACCGAGGTCATCGACCTGCCCTGTGGGGCGACCCGTGAGGACAAGTGCGCCCCGTACGCGAAGAAGAATCGCCGGCTGCGGCAGGCGCAGATCCGGGAGGGCTGGCACCGCGACGACGAACCGTTGCCGCCGCCGGAGCCGGCGACCGAGGAACAGAAGGCGCTCGTCCTGCTGCGCGGGCACCTGGAGTTCTCCCGCGACGAGGCGTCCCGCGCGAGCCAGTGGGACCAGGCCACCGACCTCGACGAGGCGATCCGCGAGGTGGAAGACGCGATCACCGCCGAAGGGCTCCGAGGACGGGTCGCGCCGCCGCACACGACCGGCGACGAGGACCAGGACGACGAGGACAACGGCCGGCGCCGCAAGCGCTCCACCCGGCGACGGCAGGATGCCCCGGACCTGCCTCGGCGCAAGGTCGAGCGCCGCACGGTCGGGAAGACGTACACCGCGCCGGACGGCTCGATCTACCGGCCGTCGATGTGGCTGACGCTCACCCTCGACTCGTACGGCCCGGTCCGCCCGGACGGCACCCCGCTTAACCCCGACCGGTACGACTACCGCCGCGCGGCCTGGGATGCCGTGCACTTCCCCCGACTGCTGGACCGGTTCTGGCAGAACCTGCGCCGCTGCGAGGGCTGGAACGTCCAGTACGCGGGCTCTGTCGAGCCGCAACGCCGTCTCGCCCCACACGCTCACTTCGCCATTCGGGGCACCATCCCGCGTGACGTGCTGCGGACGGTGGCGGCGGCGACCTATCACCAGGTGTGGTGGCCCTCGGTCGACGTGCAGCGGTACACCCTCGACCGGCTCCCGGTCTGGGACGAGCAGGCAGCGGCGTGGGTCGACCCGGACACCCGCGCGCCGCTGACCACTTGGTCGGAAGCACTCGACGCAATCGACGACGACCCGGACGCCGAACCGGTGCACGTGGTGCGCTTCGGCTCCCAGGTCGACGCACGCGGCGTCATGCCCGGCACCGAGGACGCCGAGCGGACTATCCGGTACGTCACGAAGTACATCACCAAGCACACCGGCGACGTTCACAAGATCACCAGCGGTCGGCAGCGGGCGCACCTGGACCGGCTGTTGCAGGAACTCCAGCTAACCCCGTGCACTGAACGTTGCGCGAACTGGCTGCTCTACGGCGTCCAGCCGAAGGGGGGCGCACGCGAAGCTCAAGCCGAGCCGCTGCAAGGGCAAGGTCCACCAGCGGGACACCCTCGGAGTATCGGGTACGCAAGCACCTGCTGCCGTTCTTCGGCTCGCGGAAGCTGGCCGAGATCAAGCCGGGCCACATCCGGGAGTGGGATGCCGCGATGGTCGGCAAGCTTGCCCCGGCGACCCGGGCCGTGGTCTTCGCCCACCTGCGGACCATCCTTGGCGCGGCCGTCGACGACGAGCGGATCGCCAAGAACCCGTGTTCGGCAAAGTCGGTCAAGCCGCCGCGACCTGTGCAGCGCCGGGTGGTGCCATGGACCTACGACCAGGTTTCGGCAATCCGCGGTGGTCTCGCCCACCGGTACCGCGCGATGGTCGACCTGGGTGCCGGCTGTGGGCTGCGCCAAGGCGAGATCCTGGGGCTCGGCGTCGACGACATCGACCTTGACGCGGGATGGGTGCATGTCTCGCGTCAGGTCAAGCTCGTCCGCTCCCGGCTCGTTTTCGGGCTACCCAAGAACGACCGGGACCGCCGGGTGCCGCTGCCGGACTCCGTCGCCCAGGTGTTGCGGCAGCACATCAAGGACTGCGACCCGGTAACGCTCACCCTGCCGTGGGAGAACCCGGCCGACGACGAGCGGGTCACGGTGCCGCTGCTGTTCACCAGCACCCGGCGGGGCGCGATCAACCGGCGCACCTTCGACAACAAGAGTTGGCGTCCCGCTGTGGTGGCGGCCGGCATCACACCGACCCGGGCCACCGGGATGCACGCGCTACGGCACTTCTACGCCTCGTCGCTGCTCGACGCAGGGGAAAGTATCAAGGCCTTGGCGTCGTACCTCGGGCACGCTGACCCCGGCTTCACCCTCCGCGTCTACACGCACCTGATGCCGGCCAGCGAGGAACGCACGCGACACGCCATCGACCGCCTATTCGAGCCCGGGTCAGGAGATGCGGGGGCGCGATCGTGAGAGCGACGACGCGATTCTTGTCGCCGGCTACCGACGGCTGCCATTCTTCCCCGATGACCTTGCTTCTCATGATCGAGACAACGCCCGGTGAGTATTCTTTGCTGCTGAACGCGGGGACAACGCCGGTTGACGACCTGGTCGAAGAACTCGGTCACGAGCCCAACGGGTACTTCTGGGAAGGCGTGGCGCAGGTTCTCGTCAGCACTGAGGATCAGTCGCTCAATGGTCGATTCGTCTATGCCTCCGAGGGCGGCACGTTCTGCGCCCACGGCACCGACCGAGGGGCGCTGGAAGAGTTGGAAGCGCGGATGAACGCGGTCGCCACCGACGGCGAACGCATGCGGCGGCTGATCAGGGACGCCGAGGCGAGCGGCTTCGAGTTCGACGACTGAGGGTCAAGAGGCCGGCCTGACCCACCCCCGCACGGCCCGGACGCCCTGGCGACGCCCTGAGCGGGTGCCAGAGGAACGAAACCCCTGCTCAGGGCACATCTCACGTTCATAATCCGGCGTACAGGTCGACTCGTCCGTCGCCCACCAAGCCGCCTGGGTGCGACAGGGTCAGTGCGGCACGGCGGCCGGGAACTCCTCGACCCCCAGCACGCGCAGCAGCTCAAGCTTCTCCCGGGCCTCGGCGTCGGCCGGGGTCAGCACCAGCAGTTGCTGGCCAAGGTCGGGGGTGACCAGGGTTTCGCAGTCCATGGTGATGCGACCCACGCGCGGGTGCAGGAACGTCTTGCGGTCGGCCCGGCGCACCGCCACCTCGTGTTCGGCCCACAGCCGCCGGAAGTCGTCGCTCGCCGCCCGCAACCGTTCGATCAGGCCGGTCACGGCCGGGTCGCCGGGCCTCCGGCCGGCCACCGCGCGTAGGTCGGCGACCTGCTGGCGGGCGTGGCGTTGCCATTCCTCGGGGCCGTGGAGGTCGCGGATGACCGGGTCGGTGAAGTAGCGGTAGGCGACGTAGCGGCGGTCGCCGGTCAGCCCGGTGTGGTCGCCGGTGAGCAGGATCGACATGCGGTTCTGCGCCAGAACCTCGCCGAGGTCGGACAGGACCATGGCGGGAGTGTCGCCCACCAGGTCGAGCAGGCGGACCAGGCCGGCCCGGGCCAGGCGGGCGATGCCGTCGGCGGGCGGCGGCTGGTGGCCGGCCAGGTGGAACAGGTGGCTTCGCTCGTCGTCGGTCAGGCGCAGGGCCCGGGCCAGGGCACCCAGCAGCTGGGTCGACGGCTGGCTGCTGCGGCCCTGCTCAAGACGGACGACGTAGTCGACAGACATGCCGGCGAGCATGGCGACCTCCTCGCGGCGCAGGCCGGCGGTGCGGCGGCGGGGACCGTCGGCGATGCCGACCTCGGCGGGGCGGATGGCCTCGCGCCGGCGCCGCAGGAAGTCGGCGAGCTGCTCACGCTGCATGCCTCCATGCTGCCCCGGGACTGTGCACCGAGCCAGGGAGCGGCGCTCCCACGATAAGCGCTCCGCTGCCGGCGGGCCGGAAAGCGGCGCAGGGTGGAGCCGACATCGACCGATGAGGGAGAGTTTCGATGCAGACACGCACTCTGGGCAACACGGGTCCCACGGTTTCCGCGGTGGGGCTGGGGGCGATGAGCATGTCGGGCACGTACGGCCCGGCCGATCGCGAGGAGAGCATCGCCACCGTACGGGCCGCGCTGGACGCGGGGGTCACGCTGGTCGACACCGGTGATTTCTATGGCATGGGGCACAACGAGCTGCTGCTGTCGGAGGCGTTGCGGGGACGCGACCGGGACAGCTACCTGCTGAGTGTGAAGTTCGGGCAGCAGGTGGGGCCGGGCATGCGGTTCGCCGGTCAGGACTCCCGCCCGGCTTCGGTGCGGAACTTCCTGAGCTACTCGCTGACCCGGCTGGGCGTCGACCACGTGGACATCTACCGGCCGGCGCGGCTGGACCGGTCGGTGCCGATCGAGGACACGATCGGCGCGATCAAGGAGATGATCGACGCCGGTTACGTGCGGTACGTGGGGCTCTCCGAGGTTGACGCGGAGACCGTCCGGCGGGCGCACGCCGTACATCCGATCGCTGATCTTCAGATTGAATATTCGCTGCTGTCGCGGGCGGTCGAGGCCGATGTGCTGCCCACGCTGCGGGAGTTGGGCATCGGGCTGACCGCGTACGGGGTGCTGGGCCGTGGCCTGCTCTCGGGGAACTGGGTGCCGGGGCGGGCGGACGATCCGCGTAACCGCAGTCCCCGCTTCTCCGCGGAGAACGCGTCGCACAACCTCGCCCTGGTGGAGGCGTTGCGCCGGGTCGCCGACGCGAAGGGGTGCATGGTGGCGCAGTTGGCGATCGCGTGGGTGGCAGCGCAGGACCCGTCCATCGTGCCGCTGGTCGGCGCGCGTACCCGGCAGCGACTGGCCGAGGCGTTGCCGGCGCTGGACGTGGAGCTGTCGGCCGATGATCTCGAAGAGATCGAGGCGGCCGTGCCGAAGGGTGCCGCGCGCGGTGACCGTTACCCGGCGGCGTTCATGTCGAGCCTCGGCGTCGGCAACTAGTGCCTACCCGCACAGTGACCCACCTCGCAGATATTTGCCTCTGACATTAACGTGAGGTTTTAGCGTGGGGAGCATGCAGATCAACGGTACGAAAGCCCTCGTGACAGGTGCCAACCGTGGACTCGGCAAGGCCTTCGCCGAGGCGCTGCTCGCCCGCGGTGCCACCACCGTCTACGCCACCGCCCGCCGGCCCGAGAGCATCGACATCCCCGGCGCCGTTCCCCTTCACCTGGACATCACCGACCCGACGTCCATCGAGGCCGCGGCAGCCGAGGTGGGCGAACTCGACATCCTCATCAACAACGCCGGCATCTCCACGAACGCGCCCCTGCTCGGCCCCTCCACGGAAAACATCCGCCGCGAGTTCGACACCAACTTCTGGGGCACCCTCAACGTCATCCGCGCCTTCGCTCCCCGGCTCGGCGGGGGTGCCATTCTGAACGTCATCTCAGCGCTGAGCTGGTACACCTTCGCCCCTGCCAGCAATGGCTACGCCGCTTCCAAAGCCGCCGAATGGTCTCTCACCAACGGGATCAGACTTGAGCTGGCCGACCAGAAAACCCAGGTCACCGCCCTGGCCCTGGCGATAGCCGACACCGACATGATGGCCGCCTACGACATCCCCAAACTCCCACCCCACGAGGTGGTCGCCCTGGCTCTGGACGGCCTGGAGGCGGGCAAGCTCGAAGTAATCGCCGACAGTCCCACCGCCAACGTCAAGGCCTCGCTCTCCCGCGACCCGGCCCTCTTCTACGCCGACATCTCCACCGCCCTCTTCAGCTGACACCACCAGCTCGTGCCGTCAGGGATGTGAGGCGGCGCAACATTCCAGCAAGAGGTCTGTTGTGAACTGCGGCGACGGTGTCGTTTGTCCGTAGACGCTGCAGCAGCCACCGCCGAGTCTCGACGGTCGTGTGGACCCAAGACGAGGCGGTGGCTGCCGCCGCTACGAGAACCGCAGTCGGCGGGCCTGGTCGATGTGCGCGAGGCGTCCCTCAACTGCATAGGGATCTTGACAGTGCGCCAAGTGGCAGGCCAACCCAATGCACCCCATGCCCGCTCCGCCTCGGGTGCGGGCGCTACGGCCGCTCGGTGACCTGGGCGACGAACGCGGCCCAGGCGGCCGGGGAGAAGGCCAGTGCTGGTCCGGCGACGTCCTTCGAGTCGCGGACGGCCACAACACCGGGCAGGTTGCTTGCCACCTCGACGCAGTTGCCGCCGCTCGCGCCGCTGCGGGTGGACTTGCGCCACCGGGCGTTACTGAGGTCCATGATGGCTCTCAACTTCCTTCAGCAGGTCGATGGACTGCCGGCGCGGTAGAGCCTCGTTTCGGACGCTCTCCCACCTTGCCTGAAGCGTAGCCACCTCATCGTCCTTGTCGATGACGTCCCCGCCAAGCTGGTTTTCGAGGTGTCCCACCCAGACGCCCTCGCTGGACCGGGCCAGCGCGAACGGTCCGGACAGCCCGATGTGCAGGCCGCTGGCGATCGGGATGACGTGGACGTGAACGTGGGGGAGTTCGGCCATCGCGACCAGATGGGCGACCTGCTGGGCCATGACCCCGCCCAGACCATCACCCGTTCGCCGGATCGCGACTTCGTCCAGCACGGCGACAAATTGCGGCCGACGCTCGCCGGTCAGAATCGCCTGCCGGCTCATGCGCCCCTGCACGCGCTGCTCAACCTCGTCATCGGTGAGGCTTTCGACTGTTCGCAGGACGATGCGGGCGTAGTGCTCCACCTGTAGCAGCCCGGGAATCAGGTTCGGCTCGAAATAGCGAAGCTGTGTCGCCTCGCGCTCAGCATCCAGCCAGGGCAGGAACCACGACGGAGCGCCGAGCTTCGTCGCCAGGCGCTCGAAGAGCCCGCCGTTGTTCAGCGCCCGGTCGGCGCCCTTGATGAAGTCCATCGTCAGTGCTCGGGTACCGCTCTCCACGGCGCTGACGTGTGAGGCGCTGAAGCCCGCTGCCCGGCCGAACGACTCTTGCGTCATTCCGGACGCTCCGCGAGCGCGGCGGATTTCGCTCACGATGAAGTCCGCGAGAGGGCTCGGCACGTCAGCCATTCAACGCTCCTCAAATCGGAGATCGACTACCCGAGGTGCCACACGTCGGGACCCCGTTAGGCCAGGTCAGCCCGGACGACGGAAGCACCTTCCGAGCGTAGTGGTCTCCACAGCAGAGTGTCACCAGGCGGCGCGGTTGGTGAGGATCACGAGACCCGGCGGTCGCGCTCGCAGCGGGGCCGCTCCTGACGGGCGAGCACTCACGGGAGCGGCCCCTTCCTAACGGCAAGAAGGGGGAGACCGTGCCCGACGACAAACCCGAAAAGCTCCTGAAGGCCGGGGACGTGGTCTGTCTGACCACCGCGGCGAGCGTGCAGTTCCTGCGCCCGATCTTCGTACGCGTCATCCGCGAGTTGCCCGAGCGGCACACGTACGACGGATGGGTCTGGGTCGAGGGCTACCAGCTCAACGCGGCAGGCGACGCCGTGGCGCGGCGCGAGTTGTACGTGCGACGAGCGGGCGTGCGGATGCAGGCCTTGCCGGCCCAACGCCGGCGAGCCCGGGTGCACGTCGGATGACCGCCCGCCCTCGCCCGCACCTGCCGATGCGTCCGGCGTGGCTGTGCCGCAACTGTGCCGCACCCTGGCCGTGCACCCCGGCTCAACTCGCCCTCGCCGCCGAATTTTACGGCTGCTCCATCGCCTTGGCGTTCTACCTGGCCGCGTCGATGCACGACGCGATCGACGACGCGTACGGCCTGGGGCTGCGCCCGAACCTGCCTGCGATGCACGCTAGGTTCCTCGGGCGGTTGTCCCTGGCCCGGCGGCCTCGCCGGTCCGGTCGGGCTTGAGGTCCTGGGTGAGCGCGACAGGCGCTTTGCTCGGAGTCCGATGACCTGGTGAAGCTGCGGCGCACTACATCGGCCGCCTGCTCTTCTTCCATTGGCGACGCACTGAGCGGGTACCTGCCGAACGAAGCGCCTGCTCAGGGCACGTATCGGGCGCGGACGTTCAGTGGCGTGCGCGCGGGTACAGTCATGGCCGTGAAGGTCGCGATGGACGTGAGACAGGGCTAGCTCCCGCGGGTCTTCGAGGCGCGCGGGCGATGGATGCTGCCCTGTTCACCTCTGCCGCGAAGGTCTTCAATGTCTGTCCACTCCGGGCGCCGTGCTGTTGACGCGTCGCTCACTGCTTCGCTTGTGTTCGTATCCATCGGAAGCGGACTGTTCCTACCGCTCTCACTGGTGTTCTTCGTCGAGCTCACCGACATCCGCCTGAGCATGCTCGGCGTTCTCGTGGGGCTCGCGGGTTTCACGTCCGTGCCGGTGCCCGCCGTGGCCGGCCGGTTGGCCGACAGATACGGCGCACGCCGACTCGTACTCATCGCGCAAGGCATTCAGGCGCTCGCCTACCTCGGCTATGCCGTCGCCCGAGACCCGCTGAGCGTCTTCGCCGTCACTGCGATCATGTCGATCGGCGGTCGGCTGTTCTGGTCGACGATCTTCGCGGCCCTCGCTGATCACGCGCAGTACGGGCCCAGGCAGCAGCACTGGTTCGCGATGGCGAACATCGCCCGCACCGCGGGGATTGCGGCAGGCGGGATCATCACCGGCATCGCGCTCACGATTCCGGGCACGCGGGTCTATATCGTGCTCGCCCTCCTCGCCGCCGGCTGTCTGGCGGTATCCGTCCTGCTCATGCTGCCTGTCGCACGGTCGCGAGCGCGCGCACGGATCCCCGGCGCATCGCACGCGCAGGGGACGGTGCTGCGTGACGGGCGTTTTCTCGGTCTGCTTTCGACAAACGTCGTCTTCGCGATCTCGACGCTCCTCCTGGGCCTGACTGTGCCGGTGGTCATGAACACGGCGCTGGACGGCCCGGGATGGGTCAGCTCCGTCGTGCTGGTCGGGAACGCGCTGCTCATCTCTGGCTTCGGCATCATCGGCGCCCGCCAAGCGGGTCGCCGCGAACCGTTCGCCGTGCTGCGGACCGCGGCCGTCGCATGGGTTGCGGGCTGCGCGCTGCTGGCGTTCGCGGCATCCTCCGCGCTTCCGTTCGCGGTCGCTCCTCTCGCTGCGGCGGTCCTCGTGTTCAGTCTCGCCGAGATCCTCCATGCGCCGACATCGGTCGCCATCGTCAGCAACATGGCACCCGAGGCGGAACGGGGCGACTACCTGGCCGTGTGGCAGTACTCGTTCATGGCAGCCGAGATCGGTGGCCCCATCCTCTTCGGCACACTGTTCACGCTCCACCACAGCGCGCCGTTCCTCGTTGTGCTCGCACTGAATCTGGTCACGATCCCCGCGCTCCGCATACTGGGCCGCCAACGCGGCCGTGGCCTCGCTGAGCATCAGGAACGCGTCGAAGATGACAGCACCCTTGGACGGCCATCGGCCGGGTGGGTTGCCCCACCCGGCCGATGTCCGGATCCGTGGAAGCCAGCCCCGTAAGGCTGGCGGCCGTCAGTGCTTCTTGAACACCGGCATGGTGTCCAGGGTGGTGGTGATGTTCTGCGTGGTGCCGCCCCGGTACGTCTTCCCGGTGAAGATGTCGGTCCAGGTGTTGCCCGGTGGGAACCACACCGACGTGGTGGCGGTGGTGCCGGGCGTCGTCACCGGTGCCACCAGGTAGTCCGGGCCGTACAGGTACTGGGATCCGGCGGTGGCGTACGCGGCCTGTTCCTTCGGGTACGCCAGGTACATGGAGCGGACGATGGGCGTGCCCGTGCGGGTGGCCTCCTTGGCGGCGGCGTAGGTGTAGGGCTGCAGTTCCTTGCGCAGGTTCAGGAACTTCTTGGCCGACGCGTTGGCCGCCGGACCGTACTGCCAGGGCAGCCGGTCGCTGTGGTTGGAGTGCAGCCGGTCGATCGGTTGGAACGTGCCGAACTGGACCCACCGGGCGTAGAGGTCGTCGGGCAGCTTGGTACTGCCCGGCTCGGTGCCCGGTTCCTGGAGGCCGCCGGTGTGCCCGCCGATGTCGTGGCTGACGGCGGCGAGCCCGGTCGCTGCCGACTCGCCCGGGGTGTAGCCGACCTCCATCTGGAGGGTCGACCAGTCGCTGGTGGTGTCGCCGGTGAAGTGCAGCGTGGTGCGCTTGTCGGCCCACGGGCCGGTCGCCACGGGGGTGGGGCTGCTGTAACCACCGGCCTGCAACGAGCCGTACGCGCGGGAGAACGCGAAGCCGGTCTTGTCGGCGTACTGCTGGTTGATCCACGCGTCACCGGTCACCCCGGCGAGCGACGACCTGGTGTTGTCGCAGCACCAGTCCAGCCACCACAGGTCGAGGCCCTTGCTGCCCTTCGGAATCATCCCGTCGTGGAGCTGCATATAGGCCTTGAGCTGGTCCGGGTCGCCGAAGTCGAACGTGTAGCAGTCCGGGCCGCCGTTGCAGCCGACGCGTTGCAGCTTGCCCTTCGCGGTGGCCTGCGCCTGGGCGAACTTCGGGTCCGAACCGAGGATGCTCGGGTGGATGTTGATGCCGGTGTGCAGGCCCTGCTTCTTCGCCCAGGCGAAGAACGCCTTCGGGTCGGGGATGCGGGTGGGGTCGATGCTCCAGCCATTCCACTTGTCCGGGGCCTTGACGTCGGTGTCGAGGACGAGCACGTCCAGCGGCACACCCTCGGCCTTGGCCCGGTTCACCAGGTCCTGGAACTCGGTGGCGGTGCGGTCGTAGTACTCGGAGTACCACACCCCGTACGCCCACTGGGGCAGCAGCTTCGTGGGCCCGGTCAGGGTCGACAGGTCCTTGAGGCCACGGGTGAAGTCCTGCCCGTACGCGAAGACGTAGCCGTCCTGTTCGGGGGCGGGCCGGGGCTTGGTGGTGCGCAGGGCCGAGGCCGAGTCGTCGAGCAGGTACCAGCCGTCCTGGTAGAGCAGGCCCGGGGCGGTGAGCGCGGCACCGGTCACGCCGTCCAGGCCGCGGCGGTAGCCGCCGAGCGGCGCGTGCGGGGCGAGCAGCGGGGAGTCCTTGCTCGTGACGGCGACGGTGTCGACGTTGACGTTGCAGCTGGCGTCGGTGGGGCATCCCAGGGTCACGGTGGTGGTGCCGCGGTCGAGGTGGACCGGCACGGAAGCGGTGTTCCAGTGGTCCCACCCGCTGGTCGGCGCAAGGGTCGCCGTGACCGGTGCCGCCGTCCCGGCGGTGACCGACATGGTGCGCGCCTGGCTCGGCTGGGCACCGGCCTGGCCGTTGGCGTAGCGGATCTGCAGCTGGTAGTCGCCGGCGGCCGGGACGTCCGTCACGGTGAGCGCGACGGCGGACGTGGTGTTTTCCAGGCCGGCCAGGAATCCCGTACCGGAAGCGCCGTTGTGGTCGTTCGCGGGCCTCGCGCCGCCGGTCAGCGCGCCGGTCTCGGCTTCGCCCAGGGTGCCGAACCGCAGCGACTGCGGCTGGGGCGCGGCCGGTGCCGGGTACGCCGCACCCGGGTTGACCACCGCGAGGCTGTCGATGTTCACATTGCCGGAGTCGTTGGGACCCCGCACGATGCTGATCTCGTGGCGGCCCGCGGTGAGGTCGACCGGCACGCTGGCCAGGGCCCAGGTGTCCCAGTTCGTGGTGGGCGGCAGGGTCAGCATGCGGCCGGTGTCGCCGTCGACCTGAACGGTCAGGGTGCGGGCCACGTTCTGGCCGTCGCCGCCGGTGCTGTTGGCGTAGCGGACGGTGAGCTGCTTGGTGCCGGATTCCGCCGCGTCGAGGGCGAACGTGGCCGAGTCGCCGGACGAGGCGAAACCGGCCGCGAAGCCGCGCCCGGTGTGTCCCTGGTGGTCGGTGGCCACACCGGGGCCGTTCAGTTGTAGCGACTCGGCCTCGCAGAGCGCGCCGAACGCGCAGGCCGGGGCGGTGTGGCCGGCCCAGGGCTGGCCCTGCACGAGCTGCTTGCCGGCCTTGAGCTGCACGGTGAGGTTGTCGGCGGTGAACGCCCCCGAACCGACCTGGTAGCGCAGCGTCATCGCGCCGGTGTCGATGGTGAGCCAGCCGTGCTCGACGTGCTGGGTGAAACGCGTACGGGGGAAGTCGTCGCGCCCGATGGCGTTGAAGGTGGCGGCGTCGGTGAACCTGCCGTCCTTCTGGTACTCGGTGCGGATCAGGGTTGGGGACAGCACCTCGAAACGTGCGTTGCCCGACCGCACGGTCCCGTCTTTCGGCTTGTCGCGGCCGGCCTGGGCCGGCGCGGACGGAGCGAGCGCCAGCCCGGTGACGAGAATGCCGGCCGCGGCGGCTGCCGTCGCCCGTCGACGCGGTGAGTTCCGATAGAGCAAGATGCGCTCCTCGTCTCATATGGAGGAAATGAGTCGATGACAACGCTGTCACTCGCCCGAAACGGCTGTCAACATGCGTCAGAGGGTGTCCCTTCTCTCTTTCCCGCCCGGGCCAGCAACTCGACACGTACGGGGTCTAGGGGGTGGCGTCTTCGGCGTCCCAGCCCAGCTTTTCGAGTGCCCGCAGGACCGCGCCCGCGCGGGGAGTCCAGAACAGCAGGACCTCGTCGCGCCCCTCGACCTCGAAGGAGACAGCCGTCGCCGGCAGCGGGAACCGTCCGTGGAGTGGGCGGTGCGCCAGCGCGGTCACCCAGAAGTGTTCCAGGGTGTCTGATCCGGTACGCCACGTGAAGGTCACTGTGCTGTCGTCGGCGTGCAGCTTCACCGTCGGCCAGGCCAGTCGACGGACGGCTCTGAGGGGGTTGCCCCGGGTGAAGTCGAGGCGGTCCACGTAGGTGAGCCCACCCCGGGCATCGAAGGATTCCGAAATCACCGCCGGATGGTACGCCGGGTGCGCTGGCGGAGGCCCGGCGATGGTGGCTACCAGATGTGCGCGCGCTCGTCGATGAACCGAGGCGGCTCGCCGAGGAAGGTGTCGGCCGGGACCGCGCCGTGCGCCAGGTTGAGCGTGTCCAGGCGGTAGAACATGGCCCCGCCGTTCATCCCGGTGAAGCGGTAGTTGATGTGCCAGCGCAGCCATTCGCCGCGGGCAAGTAGCACAGTGGGAGGCCGGCGGTGACGGCGTGGCACACCCCAGTCCGCCGCTATCAGCTCAACCTGAAGCCCGCCATCCACCCTCTTGAGACGCATCTCGCTCCGGTACGGCGGGCGCGTCGCCCCCTCGCGAGGCGCGAACCCATCGGCCTCCGTCAGCACGATCTCCTGGACGAACGGCGCCGTGCGTACCGGCAGGACGAACGACACCGGTACGGCGTTACGCCGGGCGGCCTCGGCTCCGCCGCGCGACCGCTTGGTCCACGACGTGTGAACCCACTGCACCACCACATCCACACGGCGATGGTTTCGCCGCCACCGGTCCCGCCGCAACCGGGATTCGCTCTCCCCGCGTTCATGACGACGGAGGCCAACCGCTGCCGGAACGGGGTGGTCACCACAGTGCCGCGCCGGTCGTTGACACGTACCCGGGAACAGGTTCGGCTGGTTGTCGGATGAGGGCCCTCGCTGGTCGTCTGGTTGGTGGAGGCGCTTCACCCGCCTCGTCCCGGAGACCGCTGCTGGAGGAACGATGAAGTACGTGCTGATGTTCGTCGACACACCACAGTTCGCCGCCGACCTGGCCGCCATGGACGAACCCGAGCGCAACCGGGCCTACGCCCGCGTGCAGCAGTGGTTCGCCGACCACCACGACACGATCACTCACCACGCCTACCTGATGCCGCCGGAGACCGCCACCACGCTTCGGCTGGACCGAGGCGAGCCGCTGATCTCCGACGGCCCGTTCGTGGAGGGCAAAGAAATCATCAGTGGCTACGCCGAAATCGAGGTGGCCGACCTTGACGAGGCGCTGCGGATCGCCAGGTCCTGGCCGGCCTGCCCGGTGGTGGAGATCCGTCCCATCGCCGGATGAGCCAACCGACGCACGCCGAGCTGACCCGCGTGGTCCGAGAACACGCGGGCCAGCTCGCCGCGTCCCTGGTGCATCTGGTCGGTGATTTCAGCGCCGCCGAGGACCTCGTCCAGGACGCCATCGAGGCCGCGCTGACCCATTGGCCGGTCGAGGGCATCCCCGAGCGGCCAGCTGCCTGGATGTACACCGTGGCCCGTCGCCGCGGTCTGGATCAGATCCGCCGCGAGCAGCGCCACCGCCGCAAGCTCGCGCTGGTGACATGGCCGGCCGAGCCGCCACCGGACGACCGACTTCGGTTGATTTTCACCTGCTGCCATCCGGCGCTGCCCCGGGCCGCCCAGGTCGCCCTCACCCTGCGGGTGGTGTGCGGTCTGACCACCGCGCAGATCGCCCGAGCGTTCCTCGTCCCGGAGAGCACCGTAGGGCAGCGCATCACCCGCGCCAAACGGAAGATCAGCGACGCGGCCATCCCGTACCGGATCCCGTCGGAAGACGATCTCGGCTCGCGGCTCACCGAGGTCCTTGCGGTGATCTACCTGCTCTTCAACGAGGGGTACCTGTCCACGGGCGGTGACCGGGCCCAATCCGGCGACCTGACTGACGACGCCGAGTTCCTCGCCGCCCTGCTGCATCAACTCATGCCCACCGAACCAGAGGTCGCGGGTCTGCTCGCGCTCATCCGGCTGCACCGAGCCCGGGCCGGCGCCCGCTTCAACCGGGACGATGAGATCGTCCAGCTCCAGCACCAGGACCGATCCCGTTGGGACCACCGGGCCATCGCCGTCGCCGGCAGGCTGATCGCCCAGGCCGCAGCGCGGAAGAGACCAGGCCCGTACCAGCTTCAAGCGGCCATCGTCGCCTGTCACGCCGAGGCCGGCCGGTGGGAGGAGACCGACTGGGCCCAGATCGCTGTGCTCTACGACATGCTGCTGCGCCTGGCCCCATCACCTGTCACGCGGCTGCACCGGGCAATCGCCCTGCGCTACGTCAGCGGGCCATTGGTCGCGCTCACCGAAGTCGACACCCTGGCCGGTGAACTGAACGACTACCACCTGTTCCACGCCATCCGAGCCGAACTGCTCCGCGACCTCGGCGACGCCACCCAGGCACGCACCGCCGACGAACGCGCGCTCGCCCTGGCCACCAACCCGGCCGAACGCGCCCTCCTGCGCCACCGCCTCAACTGGGCCTGAGCCCACCTCGCCGGGCTTGACCCGGTGCTCAACGATGAGCTGGTGAAGGTACGGCAGCCGTACTTCGACCGTCTCGTCCTCCTGCTGTTCGGGATGCTGTTGCTCACCGGCGCTGTCGGGATCGCGTACGCGATGCTGGACGTCGCCTGGGTCGGCCTGTTCCTGGGCGCGGCGGCCGTGGCGTTCGGCCTGGCGACAGGCGGCCGGTTGGTGCGGGACGCGGTGTTGCCGTTCCGCGTCGACGTCGACACGGCGGGCTGGTCGGTGC
Organism: Micromonospora sp. NBRC 107095; assembly: GCF_030269705.1. Classification (NCBI taxonomy): domain Bacteria; kingdom Bacillati; phylum Actinomycetota; class Actinomycetes; order Micromonosporales; family Micromonosporaceae; genus Micromonospora; species Micromonospora sp. NBRC 107095. The sequence continues at coordinate 343,122 of NZ_BSTU01000003.1, read as the reverse complement.
GGACACCGAAGCTCCATCGCCAGTTGCGGTGGGACGAGGTCGCCGCGGTCGTGCTCGCCGACCCGCCCGCGACCGCCGGCCGGCACCTGCTGCGGGGCCCGCGCCTGCTCCTGGTGCCGGCGGCCGGGGTGAGCCTGGGCGTCCCGCTGCCGGAGAAGAGCCCGGTGGACGGCCGGCCGGCCATCGAGCTGTTCGAGCTCGCCGAGGTGGCCTACGACGAGGACCAGTTCGCGCGGGATCTGGCGGTGCTGGCGGGTGAGCGCTTCCACCAACTGAGCCGACAACCGGTCCCGCCGGCCGACGGGATTTCTCTGCGGCGCTTTCCGGACCAGCCCGAGCGTGCCCGGCTCAACCGGTGGCTGGACCGCCGTCGGGCCGTGCTGTTCGTCGGCTGGTACCTGGTCGTCCTCGTCCCGTCGCTGGTGCTCGTCGTCGTGGCGACACAACGCAACGAGCTGCTCGGCGCCATCGTGCTGGTCGTGTCAGTGGTGGTGGTCGGCGTCGTCACCACAGTCGCTCGGCGTCTCACCGAGAGTTGCCGGGACCTGATCGACGCCGAAGTGATCATCGACGGCGCTGACCTGGTGCTCGGTTCTGCTCCGGCATCGCCGCGGATCAGCCTGCTCTCCGGGAGCGTCACGGTGCTGCGACCGGGTGAGCTGAAGGGCTTCGGTGACGCGTGGCTGCTCGCTCACTCGGCCGACGAGGAGCCCTTGGTTCCGCTCCTGCTCCTCGGTGATCCACGCACCGGGCTGCTCCGTGACCGGGACGACCTGCGCGCGCTGGAGGCGGTGCTGCGTCGCTCCGTCGACGAACGGGACCGCGCCGCGGGCCGGCAACTCGACGAATTGGCGGCGCGGGCGCCGGCATCGCCGGTCATGCCCCCGGCGGGCGTCCGGCCAGATCGGGCCCACGCGACGGTTTTGTGGCAGGCGGCAAAGGGGGTGGGACGTGCCGTTGTGCTGCTCGGCGTCGTGGTCACGGTGGTGATCGCGGGCGGCTGGGTGGTGGAGGAAGCGGCCTTCGTGGGCCCAGCCCTGATCGTCACCGCCGTCGGCATGCTCGGCGTGTGGATCGTGTACGCGGTGCACCGCGTACTGGTGTTCGGTGCGGCGCTACTGACGATTGTCGCGCGGGCGTTCCGCTGAGGCGGATCCTGCGTGCGCGCAGGGACTGACGATCGTGTTCGGCAGGTCGGTCAGCAGCGAGAGGCGTCCAGCCCGGGGGCGTCGGCGAGCGCCTCGACTGTCGCCGTCGGCGCCACCGATTCCGTCGCGCTCGGCGAAGGCGCAGCGCTGGCGGTCGGCGAGGGCGTGGGGGAGTTGCTGGGTGTGGGGGAGGCGTTGGCGAGGGCGGCCGTGCTGCGCTGGACCTGCTTGGTGACCATCCGGATGGTGGTCGCGGTCGCCTGGCGTCCGTACACGTCGGTCACCCTGATGCTGTACGGCCCGGGGCCGATCCCGCCCTCGATGGTCCAGTGGTTGTCGCTCTGGCGGACGGCCTTGCGGAAGCCGCCGCTCGGCCCCTTCGCCTCGACCGAGCGCAGTGGGTTGCCGTGGTTGCCGACCTGCACCGCGAACCAGTACTGCGACGCGCCACCCTTCATCCGGAAGGTGAGCCCGCCGTCGAGCGGGGGGTTCACCACCGCCCGGTACGTCACGGGTGCGATGCCCTGCGACCGGTCGGCGATCCTGGTGAACGCCTCGGTGGAAAGGTCGATCTTGCTGGGTCCGCAGCCGCCGCACCGGTCCATCACCATGACCCGGACCGTGCCCTTCGGACCGCTCACCTCCAGGTAGCTGCCGCAGGCCGCCGATCCGGAGTACTGGGCTGCGCCGAGGGCCACGTAGAGCCGGTCCGCCGGCGGGCCCGGGAAGGAGCAGTTGCCGCCCGAGCGGCCCGCGTCGTAGAAGCTGGCCTTGCCCTTGTGGACGGCGTTGCCGGTCGGCGGCGCGGCGCAGGCCGGGGTGGCGCCGCCGCGTACGGCGAGGGTGATGCCGAGGACGGCGGCCAGGGTGGCCACCCCGGCACCGGCCAACCAGTGTCTGACCCGCCGACTCACCCGGGGCGTGCGGGCCGGAATGTCGTTGTCCGGGGCCGTGCCTGGTGCCGTCACGGCGCCTGATGTTGCCGCACCGTGCTGCGGCAGCGCAAAGTCGTCCCACCGGTCGTCACTCGTCGGATCGGCGCGGCCGCAGTCCGTTGAGGGCGGTGCTGACGACGAGGTCGGCGTACTCGGCGGTGAGCGGGCCGCTGTGGTGCAGCCAGCGGGCGAGCACCGGACCCCAGATCAGGTCCACCGCCACGTCGAGGTCGACGTCGTCGGCGATCTGGCCCGCCCGCTGGGCGCTGCGCAGGCGCTGCCGCTTGGCCTCCTTCAACGGCCCGTCCAACCGTTCGGCGTACGCCGCGGCCAGCTCGGGGTCGAGCGCGATCTCGGTGGCCAGCGCCCGCATCGGTTGCTCGTAGCGGGGGTCGTTCATCTCCTCGACCGTCGCGCGCAGCACCACTGTCAGGTCCGCCGCCAGGTCGCCGGTGTCCGGCAGCGTCGGCGGCCCACCCTCGGTGGCCTCACTGAGCATGAGGAAGGCGTCGAAGATGACCGCGCCCTTCGACGGCCACCAGCGGTAGATGGTCTGTTTGCCGACGCCGGCCCGCGCGGCGATGCCCTCGATGCTGAGCTTCGCGTACCCCGTCTCCTGGAGCAGGTCGAAGGCCGCGGTGAGGATGGCGCGGCGCGAGGTCTCGCGTCGGCGGGCCGTGTTGGGCGTCATGGGGCACACGATAGCAACGACGAGACGGACCGTCTCGTCTTGACGTGGTGTCGCCGGGGGTCTAGCCTTCTGGCATAACGAGACGGACCGTCTCGTCTCGCCAAGAGGAAAGAGGCTCCGCATGCGCACCCCGTCCGACGCCGCCCCGCGCACCTGGTTCATCACCGGCGCCAGCCGCGGCCTGGGCCGCGCCTTCGCCGACGCCGCGCTCGACCGCGGCGACCGGGTGGTCGCCGCCGCCCGGACCATCGCTCACAGCGACTTCGACGAGAAGTACGCCGACCGGCTGCTGGCCCTGACCCTCGACGTCACCGACCGCGCGGCCGTGATCGCGGCCGTGGGCACCGCCGTCGAGCACTTCGGCCGGCTCGACATCGTCGTCAACAACGCCGGCACCCTGTCCATGGGCATGATCGAGGAGTTCACCGAGGCCGAGGCGCGCGCCCAGTTCGAGGTCAACCTCTTCGGCGCGCTCTGGGTCAGCCAGGCCGTGCTGCCACACCTGCGCGCCCAACGGTCCGGCCACATCGTGCAGGTCTCCAGCATCGCCGCGCTCGGCGGCTTCCCCAGCACCGGCCTGTACAGCGCGAGCAAGTTCGCCCTGGAGGGGATGAGTGAGGCGCTGGCGATGGAGGCGGCGGCCTTCGACATCACCGTCAGCATCGTGCAGCCGGGCGGCTACTGGACCGACCTCTACACCAGCGTGCGCGCCACCACCCCGATGGACGCCTACGCGCCACTGCGCGCCGAGTTGGAACGCCAGTGGGCGGAAGGCTCGATCGACAGCGAACCCCGGCTGGCCGCCGAGGCGTTGCTGCGGCTGGTCGACAGCGACGACCCGCCGCTGCGGCTCCTGCTCGGCAGCATGGTGTACGACCTGGCGTTCGACATCTCCCGTCGGCGGATGGACACCTGGGCGGGTTGGGAGCAGGTCAGTCGCGCCGCCGAAAAAGCCGTCGAGCGCCCGTGACCGGCGCACCCGGAGCTCCTGCCGGGCGTCGGTGCGGTGCGCGGAGGTCTCTGGTCACGTCGTGGCGTACCGGGCGGCGGTGGTGCGGACGGCCTCGTCGACCACCTGGGCGGTGCGTTCGGCGCTCACCTCCCAGCCCGGCACCAGCAGTGTCGGCCAGAAGACGTAGTTGGAGATCATGCCCAGGAACTGGGTGGCAGCGAGTTCCACGTCCTCGACCCGCACCGTTCCCGCCTCGTGCTCCGCCAGGAGATAGCTGCGGACGGACTCGAAGTAGGGCATCTTCCCGCGCGAGAACTGCGCGTGGGCCAGCTCCGGGAACCGCGGCAGCTCGGCGATGACGATCCTGAACAGGTCGGTCATCTGGGCGCGGCCCAGCAACGCGGCGTAACGGCGACCGATGATGCTCAGCCCGTCGACGACGTTGCCCGTGGGCGGAGGGTCCTCCTCGTCGGCGGTCGACCAGGACTCGGTCACGATGGCGTCGAACAGCGCGGCCTTGCTCGGGAACTGCTTGAACAGGGTGGCCCGCGAAACTCCTGAGCGCTCGGCGATCCGCGCCAGCGACGTCCGGTCGTAGCCCAACTCGAGAAACAGCGCGGTCGCGGCCGTCACGATCAGCGCGCGCTTCTCCTGGGCGACGCGCTGGTGGTACGTCGTCAAGACCCTGCTCATGGGCCGAGCATACGAGGTGAGTGGCTTGACTCGCCTCTTCCGTCGACCTAGTGTCGGGGGAGAGGTGAGTCGACCGGCTCACCACTGGCCGCCCGTTCATCACCGATGACCCCGGTCAGCCACCCTCGTACCGAAGGAACATCTGATGCCCCGCTTCGACAACCAGACCGTGCTCGTGACCGGTGGGACCGGCGGCCAGGGCGCGAGCCACGTACGCGCCTTTCACGCCGAGGGAGCGAACGTGGTGATCGGCGACATCGACGCGGAACGCGGCGCCGCTCTCGCCGACGAACTCGGGACCCGCGCTCGCTTCGCCCGTCTCGACGTGACCGACGAGAGCTCGTGGTCCGACGCTGTGCTGGCCGCCGAGAGCGCCTTCGGCGCCCTGAACGTCCTCGTCAACAACGCGGGCGTGCAGAATCCGCCGGCAACGATCGACAACACGGAGCAGGCCACCTGGTCGCGCATCCTCGACATCAACCTCACCGGGACCTTCCTCGGCATCAAGGTCGCCACCCCCGCGCTGCGCCGGGCGGCAGGGGGAGCCATCGTCAACATCGCCTCGACCATGGGCCTGGGCGGCACGGCTCACTACGCGCCGTACGTCGCCAGCAAGTGGGCCGTACGAGGCCTCACCCAAACGGCAGCACTTGAGCTGGGCCGCGACCACATCCGGGTGAACACCATCCACCCCGGCGTGATATCGACCTCCTTCATCCACGAACCAGCAGCCGGCGCGGTCGCGGCGATCGCCGACTTCTACTCACCCGAGCCGTTCGCGATCCCCCGGCTCGGGGAGCCGACCGACGTCAGCCGTCTGCTCCTGTTCCTCGCGTCATCGGACGCGTCGTTCATCACGGGGTCGGAGTACGTCATCGACGGTGGACTCCTCCTCGGCCCCGCCCTTCAGGCCGCGACCGCATGAGCACTCCAGGCATGACCCCGTCGGACTTGTCTTTGTCCCACCTGCCCGACCACATCCGACGAGCCATCGAGATCACCCCCGCTGCGGGCACCAGAGAACGGATCATCGACATCACGACGCTGGGGCGCCGCACCGGCCGGGCGCGTCGCATCGAGATCTTCTTCTACCGGGCTGCGGGCACCACCTACCTGTGTAGCGGAGCCGGCGGTGGCGCTACCGACTGGCACGCGAACCTTCTCGCCAATCCCGACTTCACCTTCCACCTCAAGAACGGGGTACGTGCGGATCTGCCCGCACGGGCCACGCCTGTCACCGACCCGGCTGAACGTCAGGCAGTGCTCGCGGAGATCGTGGCGGATCTCAACCAGCCCCACGACCCCGGCACCATCCGGCCGACGCGGCTCGAAGACTGGGCCGACAGTCGGCTGATGCGCATCAGCTTCCCGATGGCCGGTGTGTCGACCGATGTCCGGAAGGCAACCGAGTAAGTGTCGACTTCGCCGACCATCGTGGTCGGCCGACACTAGGCTCCGAAATAAGGCGGCGGCGTGCCCAATGGTTGGCACCTGAGTCCGGGCAGAGCCTGCACCCGATGCTTTCTCCTCGCGAGGCGTAAACCTAGACGGAGAGGAAACACGCATGGCTGTCAAAACCAAGACCCGTCCGGGCACCACGGAGATTCGGCCGTTCTCGGTCGACATTCCCCAGGCCGACCTTGACGACCTGAAAAGGCGCATCAAGGCGACCCGCTGGCCGGACAAGGAAACGGTGGACGACCAGTCGCAGGGCGTGCCACTCGCGACGATCCAGGCCGTCGCCCGCTACTGGGAGAAGGAGTACGACTGGCGCAAGGTCGAGGCGCGACTGAATTCCGTACCGCAGTTCATGACCACCATCGACGGGGTGGACATCCACTTCATCCACGTGCGCTCAAAGCACGAGGACGCGCTGCCGCTCATCGTCACCCACGGGTGGCCCGGGTCCATCATCGAGCAGATGAAGATCATCGAGCCGCTCACCGATCCCACGGCGCACGGGGCAAGCGCGTCGGACGCCTTCCACCTGGTGATCCCATCGTTGCCCGGCCACGGTTTCTCCGGCAAGCCGACCGAGTCGGGATGGAACCCGCAGAAGATCGCGACCGCCTGGACCGAGCTGATGAAACGTCTCGGCTACGACCGGTTCGTCGCGCAGGGCGGCGACTGGGGCGCGGTCATCGTCGACCAGATGGGCCTCCAGGCGCCTCCGGAACTGCTCGGCATCCACACCAACATGCCCGGTGCGATCCCACCCGAGATCGACCTGTTGTTCCAGGGCGACACCACCGGCGCGAACAACGCCATGGGTTCACTGCCATCAGGGCTCTCCGACGACGAGATGCGTGCCGCCGAGGAAGCCAACTACGTCTGGAAGCACGTCGCGTACGCCCTCATGATGGCGACACGTCCGCAGACGCTGACCGGGCTGGCGGATTCCCCGGTCGGCCTGGCGTCCTTCCTGCTCGATCACGACGCGAAGAGCCTGGCCCTGATCGCGCAGGTCTTCGACGGAGCGAAAGCGGGCCTGACCCGCGACGACATTCTGGACAACATCTCGCTCTACTGGTTGACGAACACCGCGGTCTCCGCGTCCCGGCTGTACGCGGAGAACAAGCTGTCGTTCTTCGCCGCCAAGGGCGTGAAGATCCCGGTCGCCGTGAGCGTCTTCCCCGACGAGTTGTACGAGGCGCCGCAGAGTTGGGCCGAGCAGGCGTACTCGAACCTCATCTACTACAACAGGCTCGACGTGGGCGGGCACTTCGCGGCCTGGGAACAGCCGAAGATCTTCTCCGAGGAGCTTCGCACCGCCTTCCGGTCGCTGCGTTAGATGGCCGTGCACCTGCCCCCGCTCGACGGGGCGGCCGAGTGGCTCAACTCCGAGCCACTCGGCCCCGCCGACCTGCGCGGCCGCGCCGTCCTGGTCAACTTCTGGACGTTGACCTGCATCAACTGGCTGCGCCAGGAGCCGTACGTGCGCGCCTGGTCTCAGGCGTACCGCGACGACGGGCTTGTCGTCGTCGGGGTGCACACGCCCGAGTTCGGATTCGAGCACGACGTCGACTGGGTGCGGCGGGCGGTCGCTGCCCGGTCCATCGACTACCCGGTGGCGGTCGACAACGACTACGTGATCTGGCGTGCCTTCGGCAACCACTACTGGCCGGCGCTCTACTTCGTGGACACCGACGGCGTCATCCGCGACGACCACTTCGGCGAGGGACGCTACGAGCAGTCCGAACGGGTGCTCCAGCAACTGCTCGGCATCGAGCGCGCACCCGTACCCGTCGAGGGGGTCGGCCCGGAGGCGGAGGCCGACTGGGCCAACCTGCGCACACCCGAGACGTACCTCGGTTTCAGCCGCGGTGAACACTTCGCGTCGCCGAACGAGCCCGCGCTGGACGAACGCCGCGCCTACCAGGTGCCGGAGAGCCTCGACCTCAACCAGTGGGCCCTGGCGGGGGAGTGGACGATCGGTTCGGAGAACGTCGTGCTCGACCGGGCCGGCGGCGGTGTCGCCGTCCGGTTCCACGCCCGCGACGCGCATCTCGTGCTGGCACCCGGGGCGGGACAGCCGATCCCGTTCCGGGTGCTGCTCGACGGCGCTGCCCCCGGCCCGTCGCACGGCGTCGACGTCGACGAGGGCGGCAACGGCGTCCTCCAGGACGGCCGCCTCTACCAGCTCGTCCGCCAGGACGACGCGATCCGTGAACGGACCCTGGAGATCACGTTCGGCGAGGCCGGGGCCGAGGCGTACGCCTTCACCTTCGGCTGACGCGCAACTCGACGGTGCTCACCGTGTCGGAGACCGGCGAGAAGCTGCGCACCCGAGCGCCGGGACGCAGCCGGCTGTCGGTGGCGTACCGGTCGGCCAACGCCTTCTCCGCGGCCTCGTCGCCGTCGTCCGCCTGAAGCAGCAGCGCGGCGATCTCGTCGGCGAGCGTGAGGTCGGCGTCGGCGAGGTCGTCGGTCATCGCCCCGAAGCTGTCCCACAGCAGCAACTCGTCCTTCTGCCGGTGGGCCAGCTCGTGCAGGACGTAGTCGTAGATGAACCACGCGCCGTGGGCCGGCAGGTCGGGAGCCACACCGTAGACGTCGGGATCGATCGTCCCGGCCCGGTACGCCGACCACACCCGCGCCGCCGAGTCGAAGAGCCCCGCCCTCGGGTCGATGTCGTAGCCGTCGAACTGCCAGTCGCCGGCCGGGTCGAGCTCCGGGTCCACCCAGACCCAGCGGTGACCGTCCCAGTACTCGACCAGGACATGATCGTGATGCCAGCCTGGGGTGAAGTAGGAGGCGAAGCCGACCCGGCTGCGGCTGGGAATGCCGTGTTGGCGCAGGATCGCGACCGACAGCAGTGTGTGGTCCCGACAGCAGCCGGCCACCCGTTCGGCTGCCGGGCGTGCGCTCGTGAGGGGCAGCGGAAATCGGGACTGGTCGGTGTCGAGGATGCGGTCCACCCAGCGGTGATTCACCTCCTCCAGCCGGTCGTCGGGCAGCTCCACGCCGCCGACCCGGTAGTGGACGATCACGTTGCGAACGGTCGCTGCCACGGTGGGGATGTCGGTCGCCACGGCGTCGAGGAGCCCGCGGTGCCGGCCGGGGGCGCTGTAGGGGGAGTGGCTCCGGTAGTCGTCGAGGTCCATGGGAGCAGTCTCCGGCCCGCCACCGTGTCAGGGTCAAGGCGCATTTTCCGGCTAGTGTCGACTGCTGTGACAACGCCCGAGATCACCATCGCCACCCCAGCCCACCGCGAAGCGGTGGTCGGTTCGCTGGTCGCCGCGTTCGTCAAGGACCCCGTGCTGCGGTTCCTGTTCCCCGACGAGGACACCTACCCGCGTTACGCCGCCGTCTTCTTCGGGCACCTCTTCGACAAGCGGGTGCACCGGTCGTCGATCTGGACGATCGGTGCCGGCGCGTCCGTCGCCATCTGGGAGCCGCCGGCGACCGGGCAGCCGAGCGCCGGGCCGGCCGCCGTGCCCGGGTCGCCGACGGAGGGTCCCTACCCGGCCGACGTGCTGGCCCGGGTCCAGGGCTACGACGACACGGTGCACGCGGCCCTGCCGACGTACCCGTTCTGGTACCTCGGTGTCCTGGGTACCCACCCCGACAGCGCCGGACGCGGTTGGGGTCGGGCCGTCATGCGGGTCGGGCTGGCTCGTGCCGCCGCCGAAGGCCTGCCGGCGATCCTGGAGACCAGCAACCCGGGTAACGTCGGGCTGTACCGCCGGGCCGGCTGGGAGGTGGTGGGCTCCCTGTCGGAGCCGGTGCCCACCTGGATCATGCAGCAACCGCCGCGCCGAACACGCTGATGGCGCGCCTCCTACGATCGACGGCGTGCACACCACCCCCGCCAGCCCCATCGACGTGCCGCAGGTCTTTCCGGCGGTTGCGCCCCTGGCCCGGACGACCGTCCGGTTGCATCCCCGCCCGGGTTCGCCGACCGCGGAGCAGAGCTCGGTAGGCGGCCCGCTGCTGTGGCCGGCCGACGAAGCCTGGCCGACCTGCGACGGGCCGGAGTCCGGCGACCACTACCGCGACTGTCCGGGTGAGCCGGCGGCACCGCTGGTGCCGGTGGCGCAGTTGCTGGCCGAGGACGTGCCCGAAGTGCCGTTCCCAGTGGGCACGGACGTGGTGCAGGTCCTATGGTGCCCATTTGACCATGACCCGTGGACGGCACCCCGCCCTGCACTGCGATGGCGTCGTCGCGCCGACATCGGCACCCGGCTTCGAGAAATGCCCGTACCGGATGTGGAGTCAGATCCGGCGTACGTCCCCAACCCGTGCGTGCTCGACCCGGAGCGCGTCACCGAGTACCCGGGCTGGGACCTCCCGGCTGCCGTCCGGCCGCAGATCGAGGCCACGATGAGCCAGGTCGCGCAGGAGACCGGTTGGGAGTACGAAACCGATCTGGCGGTCGCCTCGGGGATCAAGGTCGGCGGTTACCCCGGCTGGACCCAGTCTCCGGACTGGCCGGTCTGCGGGTGCGGATCCCCCATGGACCATCTGCTGACGGTTGCCAGCTGGGAGTTCAGCCGCGGTGACGAGAAGCGGTGGATTCCGGTAGAGGATCGTCCGGCGATGGCCGGTTGGGGATGGGACACCGACGACGATCACCCGTGGCGGGCGATCCAGAACCCGAGCGGCCTCATGCTGGGCGATGCCGGCGGGATCTACCTGTTCGTCTGCACCGCCTGCCCCACCCGGCCGTTCGACTACCGCTTCGACTGTTCCTGACGAATCCGGATGGTCGCTCGCAGGCTCACATCCCCGGCCTACGGCCGGATCTTGGACAGTTTCCGTTAGCTAGTAACGGAAACTGTCCAAGATCTGCGCGTGGCCGTCGGCGACACGAGGTCATCAGGCGGCGAAGATGCGCGCGTAGATCTCGTCGATGACGTCGTTCTTCGCCAGGCTGTAGTCGCGCGGCCGGTGTGCCGTGTCCCGCGCGAGGCGGCGCTTGGTCTCGGCGTACCGCGCCCGGTCGTCCGGATGCGAGCACAGCCAGTCGCGGAAGAGTCGGTGCCGGACCGGCTCGGGCGCACCCTGTGGCCAGACGTGCAGGTTGACGTCCTCGGCCGGGCCGACGAGCATCCGGTGCCCGTGCCACCAGGGCTCGCGCAGGACGAGCCGGTACCCGAGCCGCTCCAGCGCGGGGAGGTAGGCAGGCTCCGTCGCGGTGTCCTCGACGGTGAGGTCGACGTCGATGATTGGTTTGGCCGCCAGCCCCGGCACCGCCGTGGACCCCACGTGTTCCACACCGAGGGCCACGTCGCCCAGCGCTTCGACGATCGACGACCGGACGGCGACGAATCGCTGCGCCCAGGCCGGGTCGTACTCCTCGATGACGATGGACGCCCAGATCCGGGGTGGCTCGCCGACCAACCCGGCGTCGACCTGTTCGGGGGTGCCGTGGAAGCGGTGCACGACGTCCTGCGGATACTCGGCCACGTCAACCTCCTCAGGAGACAAAGTCCGCCAGACTACGTGACCGCCGCGCCGCTGGCCGCCCACGCGGTGGGCGAACTGACGGTGGCGACGCCACGATGATCGATGCGGCAGCACCCGACCGACACGCGGAGAAGGTGCTCCCACCCTATGTAGAGTTCCGATACAGTGGCCGGATGCGGATCACGATCCCGGTCGCGAAGGTGCTCGCGGCGCTGCTCGCCGAACCCGACGAGCAGCACTACGGGCTGGACCTGATGCGACTGACCGGCCTGCCCAGCGGCACCCTCTACCCGGTGCTGCACCGGCTGCAGGGGGCCGGCTGGCTGGCCGCCGACTGGGAGGTGATCGACCCCGCCACGGCCGGCCGGCCGGCTCGCCGCTACTACCGGCTGACCGCCGAAGGCGTGGCGCAGGCCCGACGGACGCTCGCCGAGCTGCGGGCCGCGATCCCCGACGGCCGTCCGTCCTGGGGTGGCACCGAACCCACCGGGGCGCCAGCGTGGTGACCCGCCGGGCCGCCGAGCTGCTGCTGGAGTTGGCCGCCCGGCGCTGGCCGGCCGAGGTCCGCGACGACCTGCGCCGTGAATGGGCCGCCGAGCTGCACGTGCTGGCCGAGAGTGGTCGTTGGACGACGATGGTCGGCTTCGCGGCGAGCCTCGCCGTCAGTCGCGCCGGTGCCCCGCTCGTCGACCGCACCCTCATGCGTGGTCGAACCGGCCGCACCGTCGCCGCGCTCCTGCTGTCCCCGATCGCCTGCGTCGGGATCGTGGCCGCCGGTGCGTTGGTGATGTTCCCGATCTACAACTGGTTGATGTTCCGGGCCGCTTGGGCGGAGCGGGCGCAGAAGCCGATCTGGACGACGGTCGTCATCGTGCTGGCGGTCGTGTTGGCGGTGTTCGCTGGCCGCTGGGCCCGGCACACCGCCCTCGCCAGTCCGTTGCGCATAGCGCTCGGCGTGGTCATCCCCGTCGGCGCGGCCGTCATCCTGTTCGTGCGCGTCACCAGTCCCGAGAGCCTGGCCGGTGCCGTACCCGGTCTGTTGCTCTGGTTGGCCGGCCTGACCCTCGCCCTGTGGGCCGCCGCGAGCCTCGCCGCCCGGGGTCGCCTCCGCGCCGCCTGGTGGGTGGGCGTCCTCGGCGCGCTCGTCGCCGCCGACCTCGCGGTGATCCTCCCCGTCGTCGACACCTACCCGGGCGGAATCGGTGCCGGGCCGGTGATCGAGGCCCGGGAACGCGTCGACCCGATCTCCGCGCCGCTGTGGCTCTTCGCCTGCTGGACGGACTGGAACTTCGGCCTGCCCCGGCCGATCCAGTGGGAGATCTTCCTGATCACCAACCGGGTGCTGGTGGAACCCATGCTCTACCTGGCGTGCATGCCGTACGCGCTCGCGTACACCATTCGGGCGGCCCGGTCCGCGCCCGCCGCTCTGGTGGCGACGCGCGGCGCCACCGGCTGGACGTCCACGTCGAGCCGAAAGCCCGACCCGGGCACCCGAGCGGCGAACGGGTGAGCGCCACGCGAGCAACCACCGGAGCGCCGACATGGTGACCCGTCGGATCGCCCAGCTGCTGCTGGGGCTGGCCGCGCGCCGCTGGCCGGCCGAGGTCCGCGACGACCTGCGCCGTGAATGGGCCGCCGAGCTGCATGTGCTCGCCGAGAGTGGTCGTTGGACGAGGATGGTCGGCTTCGCGGCGAGCCTCGCCGTCAGCCGAGCCGGCACCCCGCTCCTCGACCGTCGCCTGATGCATCAGCAGGCCCGGCGTACCGCCGCCGCCCTGCTCCTGGCCCCGCTCGCCTGCGCCGGAATCGTGGTCGTCAGCGCGCTGGCCATGGCGCAGGCCTACAACTGGCTGTCGATGCGGGTGAGCTGGTCGAGCGCGGTGCAGTTGCCGCTCTGGTCGACGCTGATCCTCGGCCTCGCGGTGCTGTTGGCGAAGTACGCGGCACGGTCGGCCCGGCACACCGCTCTGCACGGGCCGCTGCGCATCGCGCTCGGCGTGGTGCTCCCCGTCGGTGTGGCCGCACTCGGGCTCATGTCCGTCCTCAACGGCAGTGTCTTCGGCAGCTTCGTGCCCGGTCTGCTGCTCTGGTCGGCGGGCCTGACGCTGGCCCTCTGGGCCGCGGCGAGCCTCGCCGCCCGGGGTCGTCTCCGCGCCGCCTGGTGGGTGGGCATCCTCGGCGCGCTCGTCGCCGCCGACCTGGCCGTGATCCTCTTTGTGATCCAGACCATTCCGGGGCCTGGCACCGTTGCGGCCGACGCGATGACAGCGGACAGCGTCGACCGGATCTCCGCGCCGTTGTGGCTCTTTGCCTGCTGGACCGACTGGAACTTCGGCCTGCCCCGCCCCACGTCGTGGGAGATCTTCCTGATCACCGACCACTTGTTGCTGGAGCCGATGTTCTATTTGGCGTGCATGCCGTACGCGCTCGCGTACACCATCCGGGCGGCCCGGTCCGCGCCCGCCGTGCCCATCGCCCTGTTGCCGACCCCGGTGTGAACCTCAGTCGGGCACGTCGTCCCATGCCGTGCCCGGCTCCAGGTAACCGGCCAACCGGTTCTCCCGCAGCGCGTACGCGATGACCAGCAGGGCGTGCTTGTCCAGTTCGGGCAGCCGGTCCAACGGGAACCACCGCACGTCCAGCGACTCGTCGTCGTTGACCCGGGCGGTGCCGGCCACCAGCCGGCACAGGAACCCCAGGTTGAGGTATTCGCACCGGTCCCCGTTCGGGTACGTGTGCGGGTGCGACACGGCGCTGGACATCCGCACCGGCGCGACGTCCAGCCCCGTCTCCTCACGCACCTCGCGGACCAGCGCGGTGGCCGGCTGCTCGCCCGGCTCGACGAAACCGCTGATCACCGACCAGCGCCCGTCGTCGGCGCGCTGTCCGAGCAGCAGCTCACCGTCGTCGTTGCGGATCACCGCACTGACGCTCGGCAGCCAGAGCAGGTCGTGGCCGACGTGCTTGCGCATGCCCACGATGTAGTCCGGAATCGCCATTCGGCGATCATAGGCCGCGACGGCTCTGGCCAACGCCGTCGCGCGGGCGCTCGTCGGGCGTCAGCCCGACCAGCTGACGGTACGGCGGAAGCGGTCGTACTCCCTGCCAAGTTCAGCGTCGATCCGTTCCATGCGGGCCTCGCTGAGCGTCACCGAGGGGTCCTGCCACGCGCGACCGGCGAGCATCTGGCGCCGCAGTCCGGTCGGCGGATGAGCGGCGAACAGCGACGCCCCGTCGCGGACCGACAATTGCCGCAGCAGCGGTAGTTGGTCGGCCCTGGTTACCCGGGACTCGGCCAGGGCGGCACGCCACCGGTCCGGGCCGTGTCCCGCTCGGGTATCCCGACGCACTGCCAGCTCCAGCGACTCGGTGGTGAGCAGGATGTCGAGGAATTCGGTAGCGGCGGTCGTGCCGGCCGCCCGGCCGGCGAGATCGTCCGCGAGGTATTCGGCGCGCTGGCTGTCCCGCAACGCCACCGCCGCGAGCAGTAGGTACGTGGCGAAGAGCACCCGCGACACCACCCACTGGAACGCGCGGCCCAGCGCGTCGCCCAGCATCTCCACTAGCCCGGCCCCGACGTTTGTCCGCACCGGCCGGAACAGGTCGGCGGCCGAGCCGAGCATGGTGAACACGGGCTGGGTGAGCAGCCCTCGGCGTGGGTCATTGTTGACGAAGTGACCGAGTTCGTGGCCGAGCAGCGCCACCCGGCTACCGGCGGGGAGCGAACCCCAGAGCGGAAGCCCCAGGCAGAGCACCTTTCGCCGCCGCAATCCGACAGTGCCCGCGTACGCGTTGATGGCGCTGTCCACGCCCACCACGTCCGGCAGCGGCGCCCCGACAGCCGTGGCCACCTCGTCAATCAGGCCGAACAACTCCGGTGCCTGATCGCGGTCGAGCACCTCCAGTTCCGGGTCGAGGCGACCGAATCGAGGCCGCAACGCGATCGCGAGACCGACCATCGCCACACCCGGCACGACCGCCAGGTTGGGAAATGGGAACGCCACGATCAGCCATCCGCCGACCACCGCGAGCGCGATCACCGCCGCGATCAGTAGCAGTGACGCTGCCGCGGTGAGCGTCCGAGCGGTTCCGGAGCCGCTTGTGCCCAGCGGTCGCCCGACCAGTTGGGTGAACTGCTGCCTGGTGGCCCGGAATGCCATCCGGTAGGTCCACCGGTCGATCCACCTCCACCCGAACTCGCGTCGGCGTCGTGCCGGGTCGTAAGCGTCCAGATTCCACTCGCAGCCGGGACACCATGGCACCGCATCTCTTACCGACGCCGTTGTCGACCCACACCCCGGGCACGCCCCCGTGCTGGTCACCGTATTGATCACGAACGCAGATCATTCCCCAGGCCGGCTTCGTGCAGGAACCGGCTGTTCGTCCGACCTCTTTTCCGTGTTTCGGCCCGACAAAGCCGATGCATATCTACTGTGGAGATCGTCGGCGACTTGTGCGATCCGGTGGCGGCCGGCCGGTTCGCGGTGCACAGTGATTCCCATGAGCGACAGCGAACGTGGTGGGCAGTTCTACTGGTGCACCCGACATCACCGGGTCGAGACGGACGCCAACGTGTGTCCGGCGAAGCACGTTCTCGGGCCGTACGACTCGGCGGCCGACGCCGAGAACGCCCTGCAACGAGTGCAGGAGCGGAACGAGGCGTGGGATGCCGAGGACGCTCGTTGGGCCGGGGACGACAGATAGGCGGCGCGGGACGGCTCGCGCCGAGGCATTTCGTGCTCCGCGAGGACGCACGCGAGAGCACGTCCCCCGAGGAGGGAACCACGATGGCCGAAGCACAGCAGGCCACCAAGCGCCCGGCCGCCCGACGCACCACCGCGAAGAAGACCGCCGCGGCGGAGCGGAACACGGCGGCGAGCCGGACCACCCCCGTGCGCAAGTCCACCGTCGGTGCCGCGAAGGCACCGGCCCGGAAGGCCGCCGGTGCGGCAGGCCGCGCACCGGCCAAGAAGACCACCACGGCGGCGAAGAAGGCCCCCGCGAAGAAGGCCCCGGCGAAGCGGGCGACGACCAAGACCACCGCAGCGGCAAAGAAGGCGCCGGCGAAGACCGCTGCCGCCACCCGCAAGACGACCGCCACCGCCAAGCGCGCCCCGGCGTCGGCGGCGAAGAAGACCACCGCCGCCGCGAAGAAGACCACCGCGACGGCGAAGAAGACGGGGAGCGCGGCGAAGAAGACGACGGCCTCGGCGGCGAAGAAGACCACGGCCGTGAAGGCCCCGGCGCGCAAGACCACCACCGCGGCGAAGGCCCCGGCGCGCAAGGTCGCGACCAAGGCGTCCGCCGCCAAGAAGACAGCGGCGAAGAAGACGACAGCGGCGAAGAAGACCGCGTCCACCCGTCCCAGCGGCGGCGCGCGCAAAGCCCCGGCCAGGAAGGCCCCGGCCGCGAAGGCGACGGGCACCTCGTCGACCACCGCCCGCAAGGCGGCGGCGAAGAAGGCCCCGGCGAAGAAGACCGTCGCGGCCAAGGCCCCGGCGCGCAAGGTGACCGCCCGCAAGTCACCGGCCCGCCCGGTCGCCGCCCGGGCCACCGCTCCGAAGGGCGCCCGCTCCGCCGCCCGGAAGGCGACCGGCTGAGCACGGACCATCTCTTGCCAGGTGGATTTCCCGGCCGGTCACCGGAAGCGGATCACCGGTGGCACTGTCAGGATTGACCCGTGGTCATCCGACGCGTACTCGCGCCCCGCATCGACTTCGGCGCGTTGCGCCGCGAACTCGGCCTGCCCGAGGATTTCCCGGCCGACGCCCAGCGTGAGGCCGACGAGGCGGCTGCGGCACCGCCGCAGCCGCCCGTCGACCGTACCGACATACCGTTCGTCACTGTCGACCCCGCCACCTCGCGGGATCTGGACCAGGCGATGCACCTCGCCCGCCGCCCGGGTGAGGGCTATCGGGTGCGGTACGCGATCGCCGACGTCGCCGCGCACGTCACCCCTGGTGGGGCGTTGGAGGCGGAGACCTGGCGGCGGGGGCAGACCATCTACCTGCCCGACGGGAACGTGCCGCTGCACCCGCACACCCTCAGCGAGGGTGCCGCCAGCCTGCTGCCCGACGTCGACCGGGCCGCGGTGCTCTGGACCATCGACCTGGACGCCGACGGCGCCACCGTGGCCGTCGAGCTGGAACGCGCCCTGGTCCGCAGTCGCGCCAAACTCGACTACCCCGGCGTGCAGGCGGCGGCCGAGGCCGGACGGCTGGCCGACCCGATCGCCCTGCTGCCGGAGATCGGCGACCTGCTGACCGCGCGGGGATTGCGGCGCGGCGCCATCAACCTGCCGCTGCCCGAGCAGGATCTGGAGCCCGACGGTGAGGGCTGGCGGCTGGTGCTGCGCGCGCCGGTGCCCATGGAGGAGCACAACGCGCAGATTTCCCTGCTGACCGGGATGGCCGCCGCCGACATCATGCTGGCCGGCCGGGTCGGCCTGCTGCGGACCATGCCGGCGCCCAAACCGGAGGCGGTGCAGCGGCTCCGGGCCGCCGCCGCCCCGCTGGGCGTGCACTGGCCCGACGACGTGGGCCCGGGTCAGGTCATCGCCGGACTGGACCCGGCCCAGCCGCGCGCCGCGGCGTTCATCGACCAGGCGGCCGAGCTGATGCGCGGTGCCGCGTACACCGCCTTCGACGGCGTGTTGCCGGAGCAGCCGGAACACGGTGGCGTGGCGGCCGCGTACGCCCACGTGACGGCCCCATTGCGGCGGCTGGCCGACCGGTACGCCACCGAGGTCTGCCTGGCCCTGCACGCCGGCCAGCCGGTGCCCGACTGGGCCCGCGCCGCGCTGCCCCGGCTGCCCGAGGCGATGGCGAGCACCGACCGGGTCGCCTCGTCGGCCGCTCGTGGCGCCGTCGAGTTGGCCGAGGCGGCGGTGCTGGAACACCGGGTCGGCGAAACCTTCGACGCGGCCGTCCTCGACGTCGACGCCCCGCCCAACGGCAAGTCCCGGCCCCGCCCGCCCGGTGGTGCCGTCGCGCTGGACGCCCCGCCGGTACGCGCCCGCTGCCTCGGCCAACTGCCGCTCGGGGAACGCGTCCGGGTCCGGCTGGTCACCGCCGACCCGGCGGCCCGTAGCGTCCTGTTCGAGCTGGCCTGAGCGCTGCCGGTGCCCGTCAGCGCCGGGGGAGTCCGGGGCAGCGGGGATTCTCACAACGCTCGGCGCTGCTGACCCACCGGGCGGTTTGCGAGGATGAGGCCATGGCATACGACGCGAGCACGCTGCCCGACGTGTCCGGGCTGACGGTCGGCATCATCGGTGGCACCGGCGACCAGGGGCGGGGCCTCGCCTACCGGTTCGCGCGGGCCGGTCAGACCGTGCTGATCGGATCGAGGTCGGCGGAACGGGCCGCCGAGTCCGCGGCCGAGATCGCCGCCCTGCCCGGGGTGCCGGCCAGCGGCAGCGTCACCGGTGCCGCCAACGACGAGGTGGCCCGACGCAGCGACGTGGTGATCATCGCGGTGCCGTGGGACGGGCACGCCGCCACCGTCGCCGCCCTCGCCGAGCCGCTCGCCGGCCGGATCGTCGTCGACTGCGTCAACCCGCTCGGCTTCGACAAGCAGGGCCCGTACGCGTTGACCGTCGACGAGGGCAGCGCCGTGCAGCAGGCCGCCGCCCTGCTGCCCAACTCCCGGGTCTGCGCCGCGTTCAACCACGTCAGCGCGCCGCTGCTCGCCGACCCCGAGGTCGACCGGATCGATCTGGACGTGCTGATCTGCACCGAGGACCGCGAACTGGTCGACATCGTCGGCGCGCTCGCCGCCCGGATCCCCGGCATGCGGGGCATCTACGCCGGCCGGTTGCGCAACGCCCACCAGATCGAGGCGTTCACCGCCAACCTGATCGCCATCAACAAGCGCTACAAGGCCCACGCCGGCATCCGCGTCACCGACCTCTGAGCTTCGGTGTCGGGGTGTCCCCAGTGCGAGGGACACCCCGACACCGCTGGCTAGAAGGTGTGCTCGGCGGCGGGGAACTCGCCGCCGCGGACCTCGTCGGCGAACCGGCGGGTGGCGTCGGTGAGCGCGCCGGCCAGGTCCGCGTACCGCTTGACGAACCGGGGGGCCTTGCCGGTGCGCAGGCCGGCCATGTCCTGCCAGACGAGCACCTGCGCGTCGGTGTCCGGGCCCGCGCCGATGCCCACGGTGGGAATCGGCAGCTCGTGGGTGATCCGCTTGGCCACCTCGCCGGGCACCATCTCCAGCACCACGGCGAACGCGCCCGCCTCCGCCACCGCCCGCGCGTCGGCCAGCACCTCGTCGGCGGTGTCGCCCCGGCCCTGCACCCGGTAGCCGCCCAGGGTGTGCTCGCTCTGCGGGGTGAAACCGATGTGCGCCATCACCGGAATGCCGGCACCGACGATCGCGGCGATCTGCGCGGCGTTACGGCGGCCACCCTCCAACTTCACCGCGTGACAGCCACCCTCCTTCATGAACCGGACGGCGGTCCGCAGCGCCTGGGCCGGGCCCTCCTCGTACGAGCCGAACGGCAGGTCACCGACGATCAGCGCCTGCCGGGTCGCCCGCACCACCGCCCGTACCAACGGGAGCAGCTCGTCGACGGTGATCGGCAGGGTCGTCTCGTAGCCGAACACGTTGTTCGCGGCCGAGTCGCCGACCAGCAGCACCGGGACCCCCGCCTGATCGAAGATCGACGCGGTGTACTGGTCGTACGAGGTGAGCATCGGCCACCGTTCGCCGCGCTCCTTGGCGGCCATCAGGTCGCGGGTGCGGACCCGTCGGGTGGCCGGGCCGCCGTACAACGCGGTCACCTCGTTCGGAGTGGACTCCACCATCTCTGTCTCCCTTCCTCGAGGCCGCCTGCGCGGTCCCCGGGTTCCGTCGCGATCGTCGCACCGCGCGACGGGCTGACGGCAGGGCCCAGTGCAAGATGTCACTCCGCCGCGACGCGAGGCCCGCACCGCGAGGGCCCGGCGAGGCGGCGCCGGGCCGCGCCACCGACCCGGCACCCCCAGGGGTACGGCTCAGCCGTGCTCGCGCCACCGGTTGGTGATCGGCAGACGGCGGTCCCGACCGAACGCCTTCATGGAGATCTTCGTGCCTGGCGCCGACTGCCGTCGCTTGTACTCGGCGGTATCCACCAGCCGCAGCACCTTGTCCACGATCGCCGGGTCGTGACCCGACTCGACCAGCCCGTCACGGCCGAGGTCGCCGTCGACGTAACCGATCAGGATCGGGTCCAGGACGTCGTAGTCGGGCAGGCTGTCGCTGTCGAGTTGGCCCGGGCTCAGCTCGGCGCTCGGCGGCTTCCCGATCGAGTTCTCCGGAATCGGGGCGGTCTCACCGCGCCGCGCCGCGTCCCGGTTCCGCCACTTGGCCAGCCGCCAGATCAGCGTCTTCCAGACGTCCTTGACCGGGTTGAAGCCGCCCACCGAGTCGCCGTACAGGGTGGAGTAGCCGACCGCCAGCTCGCTCTTGTTGCCGGTGGTCAGCACCAGGTGGCCCTCCTGGTTCGACAGCGCCATCAGGATCACGCCACGGACCCGGGCCTGCAGGTTCTCCACGGCCACCCCGGACAGCGACAGGTTGGCCAGGAAACCGTCGACCATCGGCTGGATCGGCTCGACGCGGTAGTCCAGGCCGGTGCGCTTGGCCAGGTCGGCGGCGTCCTCCCGGGAGTGCTCCGAGGAGTGCTGGCTGGGCAGCGACACCCCGACCACCCGGTCCGGCCCGAGCGCGTCGACGGCGAGGGCGGCCACCACCGCCGAGTCGATGCCGCCGGAGAGACCGAGCACCACCGAGGGGAACCGGTTCTTGTTGACGTAGTCGCGCAGGCCCAGCACCAGCGCCTGCCACACCTCGGCCTCGTCGGCCACCGGCTCGATTAGCCCGCCGACGGCGGCCGGGCCGGCCGGCGCGGGCGGAACGCCGTCCAGGGTGCTGTGCACGATCCGCATGCCGTCCGCCACCGTCTCGATGGTCGGCGCGGCGCTGGCGGCCGGCAGCTCGACGTCGTGCACGAGCAGGTGCTCGACGAACTGGGGGGCCCGGGTGAGCAGCTCACCGTCGGCGCTCACGATCATCGAGTCGCCCTCGAAGACCAACTCGTCCTGCCCGCCGATCATGTTGACGTACGCGATCGTGGCGTTCGCCTCGGCGGCCCGGCGACGGACCAGCGGCAACCGGATGTCGTCCTTGTTCAGCTCGTACGGCGAGCCGTTGATGTTGACGACCAGGCCGACGCCGGCCTCGCGGGCGGCGGCGAACGGGCCCCCGGCCTGCCACAGGTCCTCGCAGATGGTCAGCGCCACGTCCACCCCGGCGATCCGCACCACGCTCAGCGTGTCGCCGGGGACGAAGTACCGGTCCTCGTCGAAGACCCCGTAGTTGGGCAGGTGGTGCTTGAAGTAGCGGGCGGCCACCACGCCCCGGTGCAGCAGCGCGGCGGCGTTACGGGCACCCCGGCCCGCCTCGGCGTCCCCGCTGACCTGCGGCGGCCCGTCGGCGTCCAGGTAGCCGACCACCACCGGCACCTCGCCGAGACCGTCGGCGGCCAGGTCGGCGGCCAGCCGCTCCACGGCGGCCCGGGACGCGGCGACGAAGGACCGCCGGAAGACCAGGTCCTCGACCGGGTAACCGGTGAGCATCAGCTCCGGGAAGAGCACCAACTGGGCACCGGCATCGGCGGCCTGGCGGGTCCAGCTGCGGACCAGGTCGGCGTTTCCGGCGATGTCGCCGACGGTCGGGTTGACCTGGGACAGGGCGAGACGCAGGGTGGGCATGCCTTCATCTTGCCCCAGCCTCGTGGCGACAATCCGTACCCTCGGACGAGATTGCCGCCACCTGCCGCCACGGGCGTCGACCAGGCCGCGACGGCGGGAGCCCGGCCCGCCCGGCGGCGGACGTCGCGGGTCCGGCCGGGGCCCTCGCTCGGCGGGCGGGATGCGAGGGGACGGCCGGCGGCAGTTCGCGTAACGTCTGCGTAACCAGGCCCGGGAAGACTGGGCGATCAGGTCGGGCGCAGCCCGGCCAAGGCGGACAAAACAGTGTCGCGAGGGGTTGGGGAAGTGGACCGTCAGCAGGAGTTCGTCCTCCGGACGCTGGAAGAGCGGGACATCCGGTTCGTCCGGCTGTGGTTCACCGACGTTCTGGGCACGCTCAAGAGCGTTTCGGTGGCGCCCGCCGAGCTGGAGGCGGCCTTCGAGGAAGGCATCGGCTTCGACGGCTCGGCGATCGAGGGCTTCGCCCGGGTCTTCGAATCGGACATGGTGGCCATGCCCGACCCGACCACCTTCCAGGTCTTCCCCTTCGAGGGTGGGGTCAGCGGCGAGAGCGCCCGGATGTTCTGCGACATCCTGCTGCCCGACGGCAGTCCGTCCTGGGCGGACCCCCGGCACGTGCTGCGCCGCGCCCTGTCCAAGGCGGCCGAGAAGGGCTTCACCTTCTACACCCACCCCGAGATCGAGTTCTTCCTGCTGGAGAACGGCCCGCAGGACGGCTCGGTGCCCACCCCGGTCGACACCGGCGGCTACTTCGAGCACACCACTCACGCCGTGGCCCGGGACTTCCGCCGCCAGGGCGTGCTGGCGCTGGAACGGATCGGCATCTCGGTGGAGTTCAGCCACCACGAGGTCGCCCCCGGCCAGCAGGAGATCGACCTGCGCTACGCCGACGCGCTGACCACCGCCGACAACATCATGACCTTCCGGCACGTGGTCAAGGAGGTCGCGCTCTCCACCGGCGTGCAGGCCAGCTTCATGCCGAAGCCGTTCACCGACCAGCCGGGCAGCGGCATGCACACCCACCTGTCGCTGTTCGAGGGGGAGCGCAACGCCTTCCACGACAGCGGCGACCCGATGAAGCTGTCCAAGGTGGCGAAGTCGTTCATCGCCGGCCTGCTGGTGCACGCCCGGGAGTACACGGCCGTCACCAACCAGTGGGTCAACTCGTACAAGCGGCTCTTCCCGCAGCACCTGCCCGACCGGATCACGGAGAGCCCGGCGTACGTCTGCTGGGGCCACCTCAACCGGTCCGCGCTGGTCCGGGTTCCCGCGTACGGCAAGCCCAACTCGGCCCGGGTCGAGGTCCGCTCACTGGACTCGGCCACCAACCCGTACCTCGCCTTCGCGGTGCTGCTCGGCGCCGGCCTCAAGGGCATCGAGGAGGGGTACGAGCTGCCGCCGGGCGCCGAGGACGACGTCTGGTCACTGACCAGCGCGGAACGGCGCGCCATGGGCTACGAGGCGCTGCCGGAGAACCTCGCCGAGGCGATCGACGTGATGGCCGGCTCCGAGTTGGTGGCGGAGGTGCTCGGCGAGCACGTCTTCGACTTCTTCCTGCGCAACAAGCGGGCCGAGTGGGAGCAGTACCGCCGCGAGGTCACCCCGTACGAGCGGCAGCGCTACCTGGCGCTGTAGGCGCAGGGGCTGACGCGATTGCGCGCTGCCGCTATCGTCTCGATCACCGCGCCGGTACCCCTCCGGGCGGAGAGTCGGGAGGCAAGTCGGTGCTGGAGGATCTGCTCAGCGGTGCCTGGCAGAGCGTCGTGTTCGGGATCGTCGGCGTCGGGCTGATGGCCGCCGGGTTCGGGCTCGTCGACCTGCTCACCCCGGGCCGGCTACGGGACCTGATCTGGGTCGAGCGCAACGCCAACGCGGGGTTGCTGCTCGCCGCCAACCAGCTCGGCATCGCCGGGATCGTCTTCACCGCGATCCTGACCAGCTACAGCGACTTCGGCAAGGGGCTCGCCTCCACGGTGCTCTTCGGGCTGGTCGGGTTGGCGATCATGGCGTTGGCCTTCGTGGTGCTGGACCTGCTCACCCCCGGCAAGCTCGGCGAGGTCATCTGCTCCCCGGAGCCGCACCCGGCCGCCCGGGTCAGCGCCGCCACCCACTTCGGTGCCGCGCTGATCGTCTGCGCCTGCATAGCCTGAGGCCGCGCGTCTGAGGCCGCGCGCCCCGGGCGCGTACGACTCCGGGCGGTCGCCGGGGGCGTCGTACCCCGGCCGTAGCGTGCCGGGCATGAACCGCACGGATCGCCTGTACGCCCTGGTCGAGGAACTGCGGGCGGTGTCACCACGCCCGCGCAGCGCCCGCTGGCTGGCCGCCCGCTTCGAGGTGAGCAGCCGGACCATCGAACGGGACCTCGGCGCGTTGCAGGAGGCCGGGGTGCCGATCTGGGCCGAGCCCGGGCGCACCGGCGGCTACGTCCTGGACCGTGCCCGCACCCTGCCGCCGGTCAACCTGACCGCCGCCGAGGCAGTGGCGATGGCTGTGGCGCTGCACCGCCTCGCCGACTCGCCGTTCGCCGGGCCGGCTGCCACCGCGCTGCGCAAGCTGGTGGCGGTGCTGCCGGCCGCCGACGCCGCCGAGGCACACCGCCTCGCCGGCCGGGTGCACCTGATAGGCGACGGGCCGGCCACGCCCGTCCCGGCCTCCGTCGCCGAGGCGGTCACCGCGCGGCGGGTGCTGCGCATCCGGTACGCCGACCGCGCCGGTGCCGACTCGACCCGTGACGTCGAGCCACTCGGCTACCTCGGCAACTCCCGACACTGGTACCTGGTGGCCTGGTGCCGGCTGCGCGACGAGCTTCGCTGCTTCCGCACCGACCGGATCCGGACGGTCCGGGCGCTGCCCGACGTGGTGGCCCGGGAGCTGCGCCTGACCGACCTCGACATCCCGCACGAACGGCTCCGCCCGCTGAGCCTGGTCTGAGACGGCTCGGCGCGGCGCGGTCGGGGCGGGCCGGGTCGACGACGATCTGGTCGGGGTGGTCGACGAAAACCCGTCGGATGATCCGGAAACACCGACAGGACGCTGTCGCGTACGGCCTCGAGACTGCTTCAGACGACGGCCGAACGGCCGCCCAAGAATCTCTGGAGGCAACAGATGTCCAGGTCCACCACGCCCATCACCTGGTTCGAGATCGGCACCGACCGGCCCGAGGACGCGGAGAAGTTCTACGGAGAGCTGTTCGGCTGGACCTTCGAGGAGCAGGCGCCGGCCAACAGCGGGTCCTACCGGGTGACCGGAGCCGGTGGCGACACCGGGATCAGCGGGGCGATCCGCGCAACCGACGGGAGTTCCCCGAACTACGCGGTGTTCTACGCCGAGGTCGCCGACGTCGCGGAGACCTGCAAGCGGGCCGAAGCGGCCGGCGGTCGGGTGCTGGTGCCGCCGCGTACGACGCCGAGCGGTCTCACGTCGGCCCACCTGATCGACCCGACCGGCAATCGCCTGGGCGTGTTCTCGCCCCCGCCCCAGCAGAGCTGACCACCCTTCCCAGGCCTGGCCGGCCCTGCTCCGGTCTGGCCTGGCGTGGCCTGGTCTGGCGTGGCGTGGCGTGGCCGGGCCTGGCGTGGGGGTGGCCTGGCCGGTCCTGCTCTGGCCTGGCGTGGCTGAAACCGGAGCCGGTGATCCACTCCGTTTTCAGGAAGTCGGGGTATCCGAGGGCGTCGGAAACCCCGACTTCAAGGAAACCGAGTGGATCAAGCCGCAACGGGCCGGGTGGGGCGTGGACCGGCGTCGCTGGTGGTGTGCCGAGGCCGGCCCCGGCGGGTCAGCGCCTGCCGGGGCCGGCCCGTCGGATCACTTGCCGGGCTTACCTTCGCCGTGCTGGCCACCGGCACCGTGCGGGCCGCCCGGGCCACGGTGGCCGCCCGGGCCGGGGAAGACGCCGGCCTCGACTGCCTTGGTGATGGCGTCGGCCTGCTCCTGGGTGAGCTTGCCGTCCTTGACCGCCTGCTCCAGGCGCTGCTGGAGCGCGGCCTGCCGGTCCTCGGCGGACGGTCGCTGGGGCCGGTCGGTCGGCCGGTGCTGCTCACGGACCTTCTCCAGTGCGGCGGTCACCTTGTCGGTGGGCACGCCCAGTTCCTTGGCGAGCGCCTCGGCGAACTCGCCCTGCCGGTCGGCCTTGGCGCCCGGAGCCGGGGCGGTGCTGGTGCTCGGAGCCGGCGTGGGCGTGTCGGCGGCGAACGCCATCGTCGGGGCCGCGATCCCGACGCCGAGGACGCCGGCGGTGGCCAGGCCGGCCAGCAGGTGCTTCCTACGGATGGTGCGGGACATGCTGTCCTCCAGAGGTTCGGTGATCGTGCGCTGTCGTTACCGACAGTGACCGGGCAGCCTGGGCGGAGGCCATGGCGACCCTGTCAGCGAGCTGACAATCCTGGCCGGCGGTAGTCGAAATCGGTTGTGTCGTCGCTGCCTGAACGGTCAGGGTGGACGATTCACCGACGGAAGGACGCGACATGACCGTCGACATTCGGGAAATTCGCCTCACCGGGCCGGATTCTGGGCCGTACGGCATCACGCCTGGCCCGGACGGCGCGTTGTGGCTGACGCTGGCCCAGTCCGGCGGGATCGCCCGGTTCTCGCCCGACGGTGCGGTCCGGACCTACCCGCTGGAGCCCGCGGGCAGCCGCCCGTTGATCATCACGACCGGACCGGACGGGGCGCTCTGGTTCACCCGCTCGGGCGACGACCGGATCGGCCGAATCACCGTCGACGGCGAGCAGCGCACCATCGCGCTGCCGGCCGGCACCGGGCCGTGCGGCATCGCGGCGGGGCCTGATGGCGCGCTCTGGTACGCCGGGATGACCTCCGACACGATCGGCCGGGTGGAGATCGACGGCACCCACAGCGCGTTCCCGCTGCCGGTGACCGGCGGGTTCGCTTCGATGATCACTGCCGGCGCGGACCGGGCGCTGTGGTTCACCCTCAACCAGGCGAACGCGGTGGGCCGGATCGGCCTCGACGGCACCGTGACGCTGTATCCGCTACCCACACTGAAGGCCGGCCCGGTCGGCATCACCTGCGGCGACGACGGCACCATCTGGTTCGTGGAGATCGCGGCCGGCCAACTCGGCCGGATCGCCCCGGATGGCGAGGTCGTCGAGATCCCGCTGCCGGACCGGGCGGCCCGTCCGCACGCGATAGTGGCCGACCCGGACGGCGGCGCGTGGTTCACCGAGTGGGGTGCCAACCGGATCGGTCACCTCGATCCCACCGGGCGGATCGAGAGCTACCCGCTACCCACCCCCAACTCCGAACCCCACGGCATCACCCGGACCCCGAAGGGCATCTGGTCAGCCCTGGAATCAGGAGCAATAGCCCACCTGGCCCCCTAACCCCCTGCGGTGATCATGAAGTTGTTGCCACGACACGCCGTGGCAAGTGACAACAACTTCATGATCACCGGGCACTCCGGCGCCAGGGCGGGGGTCATTGGACTGCTGGGGTTGTGGTGAGGGTTGCGGTGGTGGTGTCGAGGGTGGCCTGGGTACCTACCGGGACGGTGAGTTGGTTGGGGCCGTGGCCGATCGGAAGGCCGCCGAGGACCGGTACCCCCAGGTCGCCGAGGCGTTCGGAGAGGACGTCGACGATCGTGGTGTCCCAGCCGTCGCCGCACTCGGTGAACTGCCCGACCGCCACCCCGGCCAGGCCGTCCAGCGCGCCGGCCCGGCGCAGGTGGGTGAGCATCCGGTCGACCTTGTACGGGGGTTCCTGCACGTCCTCGATCAACAGCACCGCACCGGTCAGGTCGGGCAGGTCCGGTGTGCCGATCGACGCGGCGATCATGCACAGGTTGCCGCCGAGCAGGGCGCCGGTGGCGCGACCCGGGACGCGTACGTCGAAGGTCTCCTCGGTGGGTACCGCCTCGACGGTCATCGGTTCGGTCGTCATCAGCGCCGCGTGCAGCGACTCGGCGGAGCGCAGCGGCGTCCGCTCGTCGCGCCAGGCCGCCCCCGGGCCGTGCACCCCCGCGAGGCGGGCGCCCCGCCACAGCGCGAACTGCAACGCGGTGATGTCCGAAAAGCCGGCCACCACCTTCGGGTCACGGCGAACGGCGGCCATGTCGATGGCGTCCACGATCCGTTGGGCGCCGTAACCGCCGCGCGTACAGATCACTCCGCGCACCTGCGGGTCGGCGAAGGCCGCGTTCAGGTCGGCGGCGCGCAGGTCGTCGGTGCCGGCGAGGTAGCCGTGACGGGCGTACGCGTTCGGCGCGGGCACCGGGCGCAGCCCCCAGCCGGTGAGCAACTCCATGCCCCGGGCCACCCGCTCCGGCGAGGTCGGCCCGGACGGCGAGACCAGCAACACGGTGTCACCGGGGCGCAGCACGGGCGGGCGTACGGCAGGCGTGTCCTCGTTGACCACAACAGCAGAGCCTAACCACTCCGCCGTGACCCGGACCCGCTCCCGGGCGGCGGGACGCCGCACCGGCCCGTGCCGGGGGGTGGTGCCGTGCGGTCTACCCGCTAGCCTCGACGGGTGGCAACCGCGCTGGTGATCGAGAACGACCCGACGGACGACGCGCGCCGGCTGGGTGAGTGGCTGACCGAGGCTGGGCTGGAGCTGTGGGTGGTGCGCCCGCACGCCGGCGACGAGCTCCCCGCCGACCTGGAGGGGTACGCGGCGCTGGTGGTGCTGGGCGGCGACCAGCAGGCGTACCCGTTGCCGGACGGCTCGCCCGGCGCGCAGTGGTTTCCGGCAGTGGAGGGCCTGCTGCGCAAGGCGGTCCGGCACCGGGTGCCGACCCTGGCGGTCTGCCTGGGCGCGCAGCTGCTCGCCACCGCGCACGCCGGCCTGGTGGAGCGCAGCCCGTCCGGGCCGGAGATCGGCCCCGGCGTGGTCGGCCGGCGCGACGCCGCCGAGAACGATCCGCTGTTCCGGTACGTGCCGTTGATCCCGGACGTGCTCCAGTGGCACTCCGACGAGATCACCGAGCTGCCCCGCGGCGCGACCCTGCTGGCCGCGTCCACCCGCTATCCGCATCAGGCGTTCCGCCTCGGTGACCGGGCGTGGGGGTTGCAGTTCCACATCGAGTGCGACGCCGCGATGATCGCCGACTGGGCCACCGACTCGACCCAACTCGCCGAGCTGGGCTACGACCCGGAGCTGGTGGTCGCGGCCTGCGCCTCGGTGCTGGCCGACATCGAGGAGGTCTGGCAACCGTTCGCCGCCCGGTTCGCCGCGCTGGCCCTCGGCGAGTTGGACGACAGCACGACGCGGCGCGGCCTGCCGCTGCTCGGGCACTGATGAGCCGGCCGACCAGGGCAACGGGCCGGCTCGCCCGGTACGGCTTCGGCACCGCCGAAGGCGACGGCGGCGCGCGCGCCGCGGACCTGCTCGGCCCGGAGGGGCTGCGGCTGTGGCAGCCGGCCGAGCAGGAGCCGGTCGACGAGGCCGCCGCGGAGTTGCTCGCGGCGCTGTCCCGGGCCGCCGACCCGGACCTGGCGCTGCGGCAGCTGCACCGCATCGTGGAAGCGGAGAGCCGCAGCGCCGACGGCACCGCCGGAAGTCGCGCCACCGATGGCAGTGTCGAATCGTCGCTGCTCGCCGACCTGCACAACGACCCCGGGCTGCGGCGGCGGCTGGTCGCGGTGCTCGGTGCCTCGTCGGCGCTCGGCGACCACCTGGTGGCCCACCCCGAGCACTACCAGGCGCTGCGGACCGCCCCGGACGGGCTCGCCCCGATCGCCGAGGGGCGGCTGGAGCCGGCCGACGGCGGCAACCCGGTGGCGGCGTTGCGGACCGCGTACCGCCTGGCGTTGTTGCGGATCGCGGCGGCCGACCTGACCGGCGGTCGCGGCCTGGAGCAGACGATGGCCGCGCTCTCCGCGCTGGCCGACGCGACGCTGTCAGCGGCGTACGAGATCGCTGTCGCCGAGTTGGCGGAGGGCACCGACCGGCCCCGGCTGGCGGTCGTGGCGATGGGCAAGTGTGGCGGTGGTGAGCTGAACTACGTCTCCGACGTGGACGTCATCTTCGTGGCCGCCGAGGATGCCGACCTGTCCGCCGCGACCCAGGTGGCGACCCGGTTGATCTCCATCTGCGGGCTGGTCGCCTGGCCGGTCGACGCCGCGCTGCGCCCCGAGGGCAGCCGGGGCCCGCTGGTGCGCACCCTCGCCAGCCACCTGGCCTACTACCGGCGGTGGGCGCGCACCTGGGAGTTCCAGGCGCTGCTGAAGGCCCGCCCGGCCGCCGGGGACCTGCCGCTGGCCCAGGAGTGGATCGACCAGCTCGCGCCGCTGGTCTGGCGGGCCGCCGAACGACCCGAGGCGGTCGAGGACGTCCGCGCCATGCGCCGCCGGATCATCGACCACATCCCGCCGAAGGAGCTGGAACGCGAGATCAAGCGCGGTCCCGGCGGGCTGCGCGACATCGAGTTCGCCGTCCAGTTGCTGCAACTCGTGCACGGTCGCGGCGACGAGACGCTGCGGGAGCCGGGCACCATCCCGGCGTTGCGCGCCCTGGTCGCCGGCGGCTACGTCGGTCGGGCCGACGGCGAGGCACTGCTGCGCGGCTACCGTTTCCTGCGCAGCGTCGAGCACCGGCTGCAACTGCAAGGGCTACGTCGTACGCACACCGTGCCCGCCGAGCCGGGCGCGTTGCGCTGGCTCGCCGCGGCGCTCGGTTTCACGGCCACGCCGGGGCGCAGCGCGGTGGAGAGCTTCCGGGCCGAGTGGGTCACCCACGCCACCGAGGTACGCCGACTGCACGCCAAACTGCTGTACCGGCCGCTGCTGGAGTCGGTGGCCCGGGTGCCGGCCGACGGGTTGCGACTCACCCCGGAGGCGGCGCGGAACCGTCTGGAGATCCTCGGCTTCGCCGACCCGGCCGGGGCGCTGCGTCATCTCCAGGCGCTCACCGGCGGGGTGAGCCGCACGGCAGCCATCCAGCGCACGTTGCTGCCGGTGCTGCTCAGCGAGTTCGCCGACGCGCCGGAGCCGGACCGGGGGCTGCTCAACTACCGCAAGGTCTCCGACAAGCTGGGCAGCACCCCCTGGTATCTGCGGCTGCTGCGCGACGGCGGCCCGGTCGCCCGCCGGCTGGCCCGGGTCCTCGCCCTGTCCCGGTACGTGGCCGACCTGCTCGCCCGCGACCCGGAAGCGCTGCGGCTGCTGGCCGAGGAGAACGAGCTGGCCCCACGCCCGCCGGAGGTGCTGCGGGAGGGGTTCCTGGCGGCGGCGGCCCGGCACGCCGACCCGGTCGAGGCGACCAGCGCGGTGCGCGCGCTGCGCCGCCGGGAACTGGTCCGGGTGGCCTGCGCCGACGTGCTCTGCCGGGCGGGTTCGCTCGCACCCAGCCCCACCCGGCCGGACGGTGCGAACCGGCCGGCCCCCGGCCTGTCCGACATCACCCAGGTCGGTACGGCGCTCGCCGACGTCACCGACGCCACCCTGGCCGCCGCGCTGCGGGCCGCCCGGGCCAGCCAACCCGCGCCGGAAGGGTTGCGGTTCGCCGTGATCGGCATGGGCCGGCTCGGCGGGTACGAGTCGAACTACCTCTCCGACGCCGACGTGCTCTTCGTCTACGACCCGCCCGCCGGGGTCGCCGAGAGCGCCGCCAGCGCCGCCGCGCACGCGATCGCCGAGGAACTTCGTCGGCTGCTCGGCGTGCCCGCCCCCGACCCGCCGCTGGGGGTCGACGCCGACCTGCGCCCGGAGGGCCGCCAGGGTCCGCTGGTCCGCAGCCTCGCCGCGTACGCGCAGTACTACGCCCGCTGGTCGCGGGTGTGGGAGGCGCAGGCGCTGTTGCGCGCCCGGTTCGTCTGCGGCGACGCGGGCCTGGGCGCCGAGTTCGAGGCGATGATCGACCCGGTGCGGTACCCGGCCGACGGGCTGACCCGCGAGCAGGTCGTCGAGATCCGGCGGATCAAGGCCCGGGTGGAGACCGAACGGCTGCCCCGTGGGGCCGACCCGGCCACCCACACGAAGCTGGGTCGCGGTGGGCTCGCCGACGTGGAGTGGGCGGTGCAGCTCGTCCAGCTCCGGCACGCCGGCGCGAACCCGGCGCTGCGCGGTACGCGTACCCTCGATGCCCTCGCGGCGGCCGAGCGGGCCGGCCTGATCGACCCGGCGGACGCCGCGGAGATGGCCGCCGGCTGGTCCCTGGCCGCCCAGGTCCGCAACGCGTTGATGCTGGTCCGGGGCCGAGCCGGCGACCAACTGCCCCGGCACGGGGTGGAGTTGGCCGGGGTGGCCCGGCTGCTCGGCCGCGACGACCCGGGGGAGTTCCTCGACGAGTACCTGCGCACCGGCCGCCGCTCCCGCGCCGCGGCCGAACGGGTCCTCGATGCCTGAGGTGTCGCCACGCCCGCTCGGGCGGCGCACCGGCTGGGTGGCGGCAACCGGGGTGGCGGTGCTGCTCGCCGTCGCGTTCCTGCTCGCGCCCCGGATGGGCACCGACCTCGCGGCGCAGGTGGCCCGCGCCGACTTCGCCGACCGGTACGGTGCGACGCCGCTCGACCTCGGTTGGTACGGCGGCGTCAACCAGTACGGCTACAGCCTGTTCACGGCCCGGCTGGGCGCGTTGGTCGGGGTGCGTCCACTGGGGGCCGTCGCCGCCGTGCTCGGCGCGTTCGCGCTGGCCTGGCTGTTCGCCCGCAACCGGGCCCGGCGCCCGCTGTTGGCCGGTGTCCTCGGTGCGGTGGTCCTGGTCGGCAACCTGGCGAGCGGGCGGATCACCTTCGCCGTCGGGCTGACGTTCGGCCTGCTGGCGCTCTGCGCGGTCAGCACCGAACGCCCGCCGCGTCCGGTCCGGTTGGCCCTCGCCGCCGCCTGCGCCGCAGTGGCGACGGCGGCCAGCCCGGTCGCCGGCCTGTTCACGGGGCTGGCCGGCACCGCGCTGCTGCTGGCAGCCCTGCGGCGCGGCGACGGGCCGGGGCGGGCGCTGGCGGGTGGATGGCGGGCCGAGGCTCCACTGGCCGAGGGTTTCGTCCTGGCCCTGGCGCCGATCGTCACCGTGGCGCCGATCGCGGTCCTGTTCGGCAACGGCGGCACCCAGCCGTACTCGGCCGAGTCGATGCGGATCAACGTCGCGCTCGCCGTGCTGGTGGCGGTCCTGCTGCCGCGCCGTCGCCGGGTGCTGCGCATCGGCGCGGTGCTCACCGTGCTGCTCCTGGTCGGGGCGTACTACGTGCCCAGCCCGATCGGTTCCAACGCGCTGCGGCTGCCGATGCTGTTCGCGCTGCCCGTGCTGGCCGGGTACGCGCCGCTGCCGAAGGCGTGGCTGGCCGGGCTGCTCGCCGCGACGGTGTGGTGGCAGTCACCGGTGATGACGAGCGACGTCACCCGGGCCGGTGCCCCGGAGAGCGCCCCGGCGTTCCACCGTCCGCTCGTCGAGCAACTGCAACGCCTTCAGCCCGTCGGACGGGTCGAGGTGGTGCCGCTGCGCGACCACTGGGAGTCCGCGTACCTGCCACCGACAGCGCCGCTGGCCCGGGGCTGGGAACGCCAGGTCGACAGTGACCGCAACGCGCTGTTCTACGACGGCACCCTGAACGCGCAGACCTACCAGCGGTGGCTCCACGACGAGGCGGTGACGTACGTGGCGATCGCACCGGACGCGCCGGCCGACCGGTGGGGGCGGGACGAGGCCGCGTTGATCCGCGCCGGCCTGCCGTACCTGCGCGAGGTCTGGCGTGATACGACCTGGCGGCTGTACGCGGTCGCCGACCCGACGCCGCTGGTCGGCGCACCCGGCCAACTCGTCGCCGCCGACCGGGGCTCGGTGCGGCTGACCGCCGCGCCCGGCGACGTGCCGGTGCGGGTGCGCTGGTCACGCTGGCTGTCGCTGGACGGCCCGGACGGCTGCGTGCGACAGGGCGCGGACGGGTTCACCGAGGTGCGGGTCCGCTCGGCCGGCGACTACACGATCTCCAGCAGCCTGGCCCCGGCCCGGCACTGCTGACGGTGCCTGCTGACGGTGCCTGCCGTCGCTGCCCGACCGGAGTGCTGGCAGCATGTCGGGCGTGCCTTCCCACCTCGCGCGCTGGACCGGCCTGGCCGGCTCGACGCTGATCGCGCTGTCCGCGTTCCTCGGGGGAGCGTTCCCCAGCGGCCCGCTGCGCAGCACCCCGGTCAGCATCTGGCAGGGTCCCAACGGCCCGCTGATTCTCGTCGCCTGGGCGGTCGGCACCGGCCTGCTGGCGTACGCCTGGTGGGCGCTGCGTGACGGCGTGCCGTCGACCCGTTGGGCGCTGGTCACCGTGGGGCTGTGGCTGCTGCCGCTGCTCGTCGCGCCCCCCTTCGGCAGTCGGGACGTCTACGCGTACGCCTGTCAGGGCGCCAGCTTCGCCGCCGGTATCAGCCCGTACGAGCAGGGTGTCTCCGCGCTGCCCTGTCCCTGGCTGGACACGGTTTCGGTCATCTGGCGGGACACTCCGGCGCCGTACGGGCCGCTGTTCGTGCTCATCGCGGGCGCGGTGGTCGAGGTCACCGGTTCGCTGACCGCCAGCATCGTGCTGTTCCGGGCCCTGTCGCTGGTTGGCGTGGCGCTGACCGCGTGGGCGCTGCCGGTGCTGGCCCGCCGGGCCGGGGTTCCGGCCGGCCGGGCGGTGTGGTTGGCGCTGGGCTGCCCGCTGGTCGCGACACACCTGATCGGTGGCCCCCACAACGACGTGCTGATGCTCGCCGCGCTGGTCGGTGGGCTGGCCGTGGTGGCCTCCCACCCGGGCCGACGCGGGCTGCTGCTGGTCGGTGGGTTGCTCCTCGGTGTCGCCGTGGCGATCAAGGTCACCGCCGTGGTGGTGGTGCCGTTCGCCGCGCTGGCCGCCACCGCCGGGCCGTACCGGATCCGGACGCTGATCCGCGACGGCGGTTGGGTGGTCGGCGGGGCGGTCGCCACGGTGGTCGGCGTGACAGTCGCCGGTGGGCTGGACTTCGGCTGGGTCGGCGGACTCTCCCAGGGCGGCGCCGCCATCGCCTGGACCTCCCCACCGACCGCCATCGGGCAGACCATCGGCTATCTCGCGGCGCCGTTCGGCGGTCACGTCGACGCACTGCCGGCGACCCGCGCGATCGCCGTGGTGGTGCTGGCCGTCCTGCTCGTCTGGCTCTGGTGGCGTTCCCGCACCCGGGACCCGCTGTTCTACGCCGGCCTCGCGCTCGCCGTGACGGTCGCGCTCTCGCCGGTGGTGCACCCCTGGTACTGGACGTGGCCGTTGTTCGTGCTGGCCGCCACCGCCCGGCGGACCGGATGGTTCGTCTTGGTCGCTCTGGTCGCCTCGTTCCTGATCCTGCCGGACGGCACCGGGCTGCCCCGGTACACCAAGACGGTCGGGGCGCCGCTGATGACGCTGTTGGTGATCGTGGTGGTCGTCCGGTTGGTACGGTCGGCTCGGGCGGCCCGTCAGCCGGTCGCCGTCGACTGAGGGAAGGTGCGCCGGTGACCGCTCCCGGTGCGCCGGTCCCGCCGCCGTCCGGGTCACGGCTGACTGTTCCGTCGGGCGCGCGGCCCGTCGGCCGGGCCGCGCGTTCGGCCCGGTACGTAGGCCTGGTCGGGTCGGTCCTGCTCGCCGCGGCCGGATACCTCGGCGGGGCGCTGCCCGACGCCCCGCTGGGCGTCACGCCCGCGTCGATCTGGCGAGCCACGGACGGCCCCGCCGCGCTGACCTGCTGGCTGGTCGGCACCGTGCTGCTGGTCGGCGCGTGGTGGTCGCTGCGCGACGGTGCCCCGTCGACCCGGTGGGCGTACGTCACGGCCGGGCTGTGGGCGCTGCCGCTGGTCGTCGCGCCACCGCTGGGCAGCCGGGACGTCTACTCGTACGCCTGCCAGGGCTGGACGTACGCGCACGGCGTCGACCCGTACGCGGTGGGGGTGGCGGCGGCCGGCTGCCCCTGGGTGGACACGGTCGCCCCGATCTGGCGGGACACCGCGGCACCGTACGGGCCGGTCTTCGTCCTGCTCGCGGCGTTGGCGGTCGGCCTCGGTGGCGGGCTCACCGGCACGATCGTGGCGCTGCGCGTGATCGCCGTGGCCGGGCTGTTGCTGGCCGCGTACTGCCTGCCCGGCCTGGCACGGGCAGTCGGTCTACCGGCCCGGAGGGCCGCGTGGCTGGCGTTGGCAGCCCCGCTGGTCGGGGTGCACCTGGTGGCCGGGGCGCACAACGACGCCGTGATGCTGGGTCTGCTGCTTGGCGGGCTGCTGGTGGCGATCCGGCGACCGGGTCGGCCGGCCGCGCTGCTGCTGGCCGGGGCGCTGCTCGGCCTGGCGGTCACGGTGAAGGCCACTGCCGTGGTGGTGGTGCCGTTCGCCGTGCTGGCCGGGGTGCGGCACCCGTACACAGTGCGGGCGCTGTGGCGCGACGGTGGCTGGCTGGCCGCCGGGCTGCTCGGTGCGCTGCTGGTCACCTCGGCGGCGTCCGGTCTCGGGTTCGGCTGGGTGGGCGGGCTGACGCACAGCGGCGACTCCGAGCAGTGGACGTCACCACCCACCGCCGTCGGGTTCGTGGTGGACTACGCCGGCGCGCTGGTCGGCCGGGACCCGCAGGCGGTGCCGGTGCTCCGCGCTGTCGCCCTGCTGCTGCTCGCCGGGATGTTGGTAGTGCTGTGGTGGCGGGCCTGGCGGACACTGCGCCGGCTGGACGCCGACCCGGTTGCGATCAGTGGCCGGGCTCTGGTCGCGCCGGTGCGGGTTGAGGTGGCGCGTTCCCGGGCGGTGTTGCGCGGTGCGGCACTGGCGCTGGTCGCCACCGTTGTGCTGTCCCCGGTCTTCCACCCCTGGTATGCGACCTGGCCCCTCGCGCTGCTCGCACTCACCGCCGGGCGGACCACATGGTTCGTGCTGCCGGCCTCGGCGGCGGCCTTCCTCACCCTGCCCGACGGCACCAATCTGGCCCGGTTCACCAAGGCTCCCGGCGCGGTGGCGATGACCGCCCTGCTCCTGACCGTCCTGCTACGCGCCGCTCGCCGCCAGCGGCGTTGATCATGAGGTTGACGAGGGTTGTCCGGACCGAACGCCTCGCCAACCTCATGATCGTCGTCGTCAGGCTCGCGCGCCGCAGGTGGGGCAGGGGTGGCCTGAGGGGTTCGGGGTGGGGGTTCGGCGGGAGCGGAACACGACGGTCAGGAACAGAATGGCGGGGCCGGCGAGCGCGACAGCGACAGCGGTCACGGCCAGTTCGGTGAAGGTGACGGCGCCGTACGCCGGGCCGAAGCTGTCGGCCAGGCCGGGCACCGCCAGGAAGCCGGCGGGGGTGAGCAGTGTGACGAGCGCCCAGCCGCCGCGGGTGTCCCCGCCCAGTGCCAGACCCATGGCCAGCAGAGCCCCGACGACCAGCAACAGTCCGCCGACGGTGGGCAGGAAGATCTCCAGGGTGGCGCCGTAGTAGGTGCCGACCGCGTCCAAGCCCACCAGGAATTCCGTCGCCACCACCGCCGACAGTGCGGACAGCACCGGCGCGAGACGGATCGCCCGGGAGGATTGGTCGGGCAGGGCGAGCCCCAGCAGGCCCAGGACCACCTGCGGCAGCAGCACCATCAGCGGCGGTCGGGGTGCGTCGAGCGCCGCGGCCACCGGGGGCAGCGCAATCGTCAGCAAGAGCGCGAGGGTGATGGCCCACCGGGCGACCCGGCTCGGCGCGACGGCGATCATCACCGCCACCAGCAGCCATGCCGCCCACGCGACGACACCGAGCGAGACGAAGGGGCCGACGTGAGGGACACCCCACTCCGCGGGCGGCGGATGGAGTTCTGCCGTACCCCAGAGGCCGGCGAGAGCGCTCGCGGTGACGAGGGCCAGCAGCGCCGCGAGGCGTACCCCCGGAACCAGACCGGTGACGCCCGCGGCCCGCAGCCGCTGGCGGAGGCCGCCGCGCACCAGGTCCGCGGCGTCCGGCGGTGTCGGCCAGCGTTGGTCACTGGCGGCCAGGTCGAGGTAGGTGCCGACGATTTCGGCGCCGCGGGCGCGCCGGTACTCGGCGGGGTACGCGCGCAGCAGCCGGAGGTAACGCCGTTCCAGGTCGTTCATGCCAGCCCTCCGACCGTACGCGGGGTGACGGGGCGGGCGGCGCGACGCCGCTTGGAGAGTTGGGTGGTTGCGGCTTCGACGTTGCGGCGCAGCCGCTCGGTCTCGGCGCTCAACGTGGTCTCGCCGCCGGGGGAGAGGCGGTAGTAGCGACGCAGCCGACCGTCCACCACCTCCTCCCGGTCGACCTCGACGAGGCCGGCGTCGACGAGCCGGTCGAGTGCCCCGTAGAGCGTCCCGGGGCGGAGCGACACGCGGTTGTCGGAAAGGGCGGCGACCTCGCGGGTCAGCCCGTAGCCGTGCATCGGCTCGGCGGCGAGTGCGGTGAGGATCAGGAAGGTGGGTTCGCGTAGCGGTGTGTCCACCGCCGCAATATACCGGACACGAAGGTATAGCGGGGAGTGGAACGGGCTGGGCCGGCCCCGCTGACGCGGAGCCGGCCCAGCCGGTGGTGAGGTGACTGCTCAGCAGTCGTAGTACATGGCGAACTCGTGCGGGGTCGGGCGCAGGCGCACCGGGTCGACCTCGTTGGCGCGCTTCCAGTCGACCCAGGTGGAGATCAGGTCGGGGGTGAAGACGCCACCGTCGAGCAGGTAGTCGTGGTCGGCCTCCAGCGAGTCGAGCACGGCCGGCAGCGAGCCCGGCACCTGCTTGACGTCGCCCCACTCCTCCGGCGGCAGGTCGTAGAGGTCCTTGTCGATCGGCGTCGGCGGCTCGATCTTGCTCTTGATGCCGTCGAGGCCGGCCATCATCATGGCCGAGAAGGCCAGGTAGACGTTGGCCGACGGGTCCGGAACGCGGAACTCGACGCGCTTGGCCTTCGGGTTGCTGCCGGTCACCGGGATGCGGGTGCAGGCGGACCGGTTGCGCTGCGAGTAGACCAGGTTGACCGGCGCCTCGAAGCCCGGCACCAGGCGACGGTACGAGTTGACCGTCGGGTTGGTGAAGGCCAGCAGCGACGGCGCGTGGTGCAGCAGACCGCCGATGTACCAGCGGGCGGTGTCGGACAGACCCGCGTAGCCGGTCTCGTCGTAGAACAGCGGCTCACCGTTGAGCCAGAGGCTCTGGTGGGTGTGCATGCCGGAGCCGTTGTCACCGAAGAGCGGCTTGGGCATGAACGTCGCGGTCTTGCCGTTGGCCCACGCCTCGTTCTTCACGATGTACTTGAAGAGCTGGAGCTGGTCGGCGGCGTGCAGCAGCGTCGAGAACCTGTAGTTGATCTCGGACTGGCCGGCGGTGCCCACCTCGTGGTGCGAACGCTCCACAGTGAAACCGGTGTCGACCAGCCGACGCACGATCGAGTCCCGCAGGTCGGCGTAGTGGTCGACCGGCGGCACCGGGAAGTAGCCGCCCTTGTACGCGGTCTTGTAGCCGCGGTTGCCGCCCGGCTCCTCGCGGCCGGTGTTCCACGCGCCCTCGACCGAGTCGATGTAGTAGAACGACTGGTGCGCCGAGGTCTCGTGGCGGATCGAGTCGAAGATGTAGAACTCCGCCTCCGCGCCGAAGTAGGCGGTGTCGGCGATGCCGCTCGCCGCCAGGTACGCCTCGGCCTTCTTCGCGACGTTGCGCGGGTCGCGGCTGTAGGCCTCGCGGGTGAACGGGTCGTGAATGAAGAAGTTGAGCGCGAGCGTCTTCTGCGCGCGGAAAGGGTCGATGAACGCGGTGGCGACATCCGGGAGCAGGAGCATGTCCGACTCGTGGATCGCCTGGAAACCGCGGATCGACGAACCGTCGAACGCGAGGCCGTCGGTGAAGAGATCGTCGTTGACGGACTCGACCGGCAGGTTGAAGTGCTGCATCACGCCGGGCAGGTCACAGAAACGAACGTCGACGAACTTCACGTCCTCGTTCTTGAGGTATCGCAGCAGTTCCTCGGGATTGGCGAACACACATCCTCCTGGCACGTCCACGGGGTGGCTAGGCTTCTGGCGACGCTAGGGCCGGGGGGTTGCCCGGCCGTGTCTCCGTTGTTTCTGCCGTGTTACGTCCCTCGCGGAGGGTCAGCGACGTCCCCGTCCACGCCTGCGGCCCGCCAGGAACGCCGTACCGACTGTGCCAGTGTAGTGACATCTGATGCCTTTGGCCTGAATCGGCACACGGTGGCGGCGGCACCCGGCAGACCCTCATACCCGCGCGGATACCCTTGAGCGCTGTGACCAATCCGCACCTCCCGGCAGCGCCGGCCACCGACCCCACCTTCACCGCGCCGAGCCTCGGCCGGCGGTTCGGGGCGCTGATCATCGACTGGGTGCTCTGCCTGCTGGCGTCCAACCTCTTCGCCGACCCGGTACGCGACGGCTGGGCCCCGGTGCTGGTACTGGTCCTGGTGTACGGCATCTTCCTCGGCCTGTTCGCCCAGACGCCCGGCATGTACATCACCAGGATCCGCTGCGTGAACTGGCATGACGGCGGCCGGATCGGCGTGCTCCGGGGGCTGATCCGGGGCCTGCTGCTGGCCCTGGTCGTCCCCGCGCTGATCATGGACGAGCACCGTCGCGGCCTGCACGACAAACTCGCCGACTCGGTCATCGTCGACGCCCCCCGCGCCTGACCCGCTGTCGCCGCTCTCAAGATCCGCGCAGTTTCAGGGATGTTGCTGCCTCCCGCGTGTTTGAGGCAGCAGTATCCCTGTAGTTGCGCGGATCTTGGCGCGGATCTTGGCACGGGGCACGGGGCACGGGGCACGGGGCACGGGGACGCAAGGCGCGCAGGGCGCCACGACGCGGAAGAGCCGGACCCGTACGGGTCCGGCTCTTCGCGTACGCCTCAGGGTCAGCGGCCCCGCGACTGGCGGAAGGCGCCTGGTGGCCGCATGTTCTTCGGGATCGCGCCCTTGGGCATCTGCGGCCGGGCGGTGAGCGCCTTGAGCCGCTTGTCCAGCGAGTTGACGTCCTTGCCGGAGAGGGCGCGGGGCAGGCGCAGCAGCGTCGTCCGCAGTTTGCGGATCGGCAGCTCGCCCTCGTCCTGCCCGATCACGTAGTCGTGCAGGGGAGCGGAGCCGATCACCTTGGACAGCCGCCGCTTCTCCTGGCCGAGCAGACCGCGCACCCGCTGCGGGTTGCCCTCGGC
Source organism: Micromonospora sp. NBRC 107095 (assembly GCF_030269705.1). NCBI lineage: Bacteria > Bacillati > Actinomycetota > Actinomycetes > Micromonosporales > Micromonosporaceae > Micromonospora > Micromonospora sp. NBRC 107095. The sequence continues at coordinate 302,005 of NZ_BSTU01000003.1, read as the reverse complement.
CAGCAGGATCACGCCCGGACGGCCGATCACCAGGTGGACCATGTCCATCTGGGTGGTCGAGCTGACCGCCGGGGTCACCCGCCAGTCGCCGCGCATGTTCTCCATGATCTGCGCCGCCGCGCCGGGTTGCCCCTCGGCGGCGTTCATCATCGCCTTGTTGGACCGCAGGTTGAGCACGATCAGCACCGCGAGCAGGATGAACAGGATGCCCAGCGGCAGCCAGATCCAGCCCCAGAGGATGACCGCGACCACGGTGAGCGCGAGCGGGATCAGCACCGCCGCGGCGACCAACGGCGCGAACCACCGGTCCTGCTTGGCGGTGAACTGGAACACCATCCCGATCTGCTTCAGCCGCTGGCCGAACGAGACCTTCTCCTGGGGCTTTGCCATGTCGCAGAGTCTAGTGGTCGCCGCCGGCCCGGTTGATCCGCGTCCGGGTGCCCGGGCAGCTGAGTACCTTACGTCGCCGTACGCGCCCGGACGGCCCGGGTAAGGAGGCTGTGGGCGGGGAAGATGAGGCGCCGTGCCCATGCCCGGGTGGGGCCTTCGCGCGGAGAGTCGTCAGCAGCAGACGACGACACCCCGAAGGAGCCCGACATGTTCGGCAACGACAGCGATTTCCTGCTCACCCTGCACCGTACCCACGCCGCCGAGCTGCGCGCCGACGCGGCCGCGGACCGGCTCGCCCGGTCGCTGTCGCGTCCGGTCAGCCGCGGGTGGCTGGGCCGGCGCAGGCAGGCCGGTCGCACCGACGACGCCCGCCGGTGACCGCGCCCAGCGCGGCGGCCACCTCCACCGCGGCAGCCACGTTCACGGCACCCGCCGGGGTGCCCGCTCGACCCGATCCGACCCCGCCGCCCGGCCACCGGCCGATCGGCGGGGTCGGCGCGGCCGGCCGCCATGGCATGCTCGAACACGTGACAGTGCGCGCCGCCAGTTCCGTCCTCGTCGGGCGTCACCGCGAGACCACGGCCCTGCGCCACGCGCTGGGCCGGGCGCGGGCCGGGGAGCCGACCACCGTGCTGGTCGGCGGCGAGGCCGGCGTGGGCAAGACCCGGCTGCTGGAGGAGTTCGCCGGCTGGGCCACCGACGGCGCTGCCCGGGTGCTCGTCGGCCAGTGCCTGGAGCTGGGCGAGGCGGGTCTGCCGTTCGCCCCGTTCGCCGCCGCGTTGCGCGCGGTGCTGCGCGCCGACGGCCCTGAGGTCTTCGCCGGCTACGAGGCGGAGTTCGCCCCGCTCCTGCCGGAGCTGGGCCGCACCTCGGTGGCGCTGGCCGCACCGCGTGCCGCCGCACTCAGCGACGCCCCGCGCGGCTACCTGTTCGACCTGGTCGCCGAGTTGTTCCAGCGGCTGGCCGACGCTCGCCCGCTGGTCCTGATCATCGAGGACCTGCACTGGGCCGACCGCTCCACCCGCGACCTCATCGGCTTCCTCGTCCGGGCGGCGAGGCCGGGCCGGCTGTTGCTGGTCTGCACCTACCGCACCGACGAGTTGCAGCGCGGGCACCCGCTGCGGCCGTTCCTCGCCGAGCTGGACCGGGCCCGGGGTGTGGAGCGGGTCGAGCTGGGCCGCCTGGACCGCGACGGCACCGCCGCGATCCTCGCCGACCTGCTCGGCGCCGAACCGCTGGCCCGTGCCGTCGACGACGTCCACGACCGCACCCAGGGCAACCCCTTCTTCATCGAGGAGCTGGCCGTCGCCGGTGACCCGATCGGCTGCGCGGCGCTCCCCGAGACGCTGCGTGACCTGCTGCTGGCCCGGGTGGACCGGCTTCCCGAGCCGGCCCAGCGGGTGTTGCGGATCGCCGCAGCCGGCGGGACCCGGTTCGCCCACGACCTGCTCGCCGAGGTCGCCGGCCTGCCCGAGGCCGAGTTGGAGGACGCGCTGCGCGCCGCCGTCGCCGCCCAACTGGTGGTGGCCAACCCGGACGGTGACTACGAGTTCCGACACGCGCTGGTCCGCGAGGCCGTGCACGACGAGCTGCTGCCCGGTGAGCACGCCCGGCTGCACGCCCGCTTCGCCGCCGCCATCGAGGCCCAACCGCACCTGGTCGCCGCCGGCCGGGCCCCGGCCGAGATCGCCCACCACTGGTACGCCGCGCACGACCACCCGCGTGCCCTCGCCGCCGCCCGAGCCGCCGCGTGCGCCGCCGCCGACCGGTACGCGTACGCCGAGCAGCGCCGACTGCTGGAGCGGGCGCTGGAGTTGTGGGAGCTGGTGCCGGACGCCGCCGACCTGCTCGGCATGGACCACCTGGCGCTGCTGGAACAGACCCTGGACGCGGCGGTCACCGCCGGCGACTTCAGTCGGGCCATCACCCTGACCCGGGCGGGACTGGCCGAGGTGGACGCCGACGCCGCGCCGCTGCGTGCCGCCCGCCTGCTGGACCAGCGCGGTCGACTGATGGCCCTGCTCGGCAAGAGCGACGGCAGCCGGGAGCTGGACGAGGCGTACCGGCTGGCGGCCGGTGGCCCGCCCGGCGTGGAACGGGTCCGGCTGCTCGCCGACATCGCCACCCACCTGGTGAAGATCGACCCGAAGAAGGCGGCCCGGGTGGGCGCCGAGGCCGCCACCGACGCCGAGGCGCTCGGAGAGCAGGTGGCCCTGCTGTCGACGCGGATCGCGCTGCTCTGCCACGGCGAGCGGGACCTCACCGGAGGGCTGGCCGAGCTGGGCCAGGCGGCGGCCGCGGCCCGTGCGGCCGGAGACGCGCCCGCCCTGGTGCTCGCCATGGTCTTCGAGTCGGACATGCTCTGCGAGTTGGGCCGCTACGCCGAGTCCGCGCAGGCCGCCGAGACCGGGGTGGCCGAGGCGCGTCGGGTGGGGATCAGCCGCTCCACCGGGGCGTACCTGCTCTCCAACCGGGCCGAGGCGCTCATCGCGCTGGGTCGGTGGGACGAGGCCGAGGCGGTCTGCGCGGAGGCCGCCCGGATCGACCTGTCGGGTGTCACCGGGCTGCACTGGCTCCAGCTGGGCGCCGGGCTACGGCTGGCCCGCGCCCATCCGGGCGCCGACGAGCTGGTCGACCGGGCGCTCACCTTCCTCAACCGGCCGTACCTGTGGCCGAACCACCGGCTGCCCCTGCACGAGCTGGCGATCGAGGCGGCGCTGGCCGCTGACGACAAGGTCGAGGCGGTACGGGCGGCCCGCGTCGCGGTGGCCGACGACAGCCTGCCGCAACTGCCCCGCGAGGGTTGGCCGGTGCTCAGCGCCGCCGCGCGTACCGCGGCCCGGGTGGGTGACCGGGAGCTGGCCGCCGCCGTGGCCACGCTCGCCGCCGACCTGCCGGCGCGGCACCCGGCGGCCCGGGCGCACGCCGCCCAGGTCAGCGCGCTGCTCGCGGTCGGCGACCAGGCGCTGCCGGCCTGGCGTGTGGCGGTCGACGCGTGGCGGGCCGACGGGCAGCCGTACCCGCTGGGCCGGGCACTGCTGGCGCTGGCCGAGGTGACCGCCGCCGCCGGGGAACGCGACGAGACGGCGGCGGCGGTCACCGAGGCCACCGAGATCGGCCGGCGGTTGGGCGCGGCGCCGCTGGTCGAGGCGGCAACCACCCTGGCGCGGCGGGTCGGCCTGCGCGGTGCGGCCGGGGGCGGGGCCGGCGCGGACCTGCTGACCGCCCGGGAGCGGGAGGTGCTGCGGTTGGTCGCCGAGGGGCACAGCAACAGCCGGATCGCCGAGCGGTTGTTCATCTCGCCGAAGACGGCGAGCGTGCACGTCTCCCGGATCATCGCGAAGCTGGGCGTGACGAACCGGGTGGAGGCCGCCGCCCTGGCCCACCGTCTGGGCCTGCTCACCGAGGCCGCCGCACCGCGCTGACCGGCGGCTGCGGGATCAGCGGGGCAGGTAGATGCGCCAGCCCTCGATCGTGACCAGGTCGAGGTTGCCCGGCGCGACCCGCTGCCGCTCGTCGAGCGCCCCGGCCAGCGGCGAGCCGGCCGGCGCGACCCAGGCCGGCGCCGTCGCGCCGTCCACCTCGCGCCGGTACGCGGGGTAGCGGTCGAACCCGGGGCGGAGGTTGTCGTCGACGACCGCGCAGACCACCCGCTCCGCGGTGGCGAAGGTGAGCCGGTTGCAGGTCCAGTAACCGGCGCGCACGTGCCGTACGCCGAGCTGACGCAGGGTGCTCACCAACTCGGCGTGCCGGGCTTCGGCGGCCCGGGTCGCCCCGACGGTCTCCGCCGCCCGCCAGGTGGCGTGGGCGGTGGTGCCCACGGTGGCGGCGAGCAGCACCACCGCGACCGAGCGGGCCGCCGCCGACCCGACGCCGTGCCGGCCGGTCGCCGCCGGTCGCAGCCCACGCCGGGCCACCGTCCATACCGGCCAGAGCAGCGCCGGCAGGGAGATGAGCAGGCAGGACAGGTAACGGGAACTCTCCACCGGGGTGAGACCGGCGGCACTGCTCACGGTGTACGCGCCGAGGGTGGCCAGCGCGGCCAGCACGAGCGCCAGCCGGACCGCCGCCGCCACCCGGGGCGACACCGCGCCGGGGCCGACACCGGCAGGGCCACTGTCGGGGGCGCGCAGCGCCCGCCAGGCGGTGCCGGCGGCGACGGCCAGCAGCAGCGGCAGGACGAGTGCCCACCACAGCTGCCAGGTGGCGCACTGGCCGGGAGCGCAGAAGCCCATGCCCAGCGGCGGGCCGAGCACCAGACCGCCGTGCAGCCGGTCCGCCCAGCCCGCGCTGGCGTTCGCGCCGCTGGCCACGAGCACGGCGTGCAGCGGGTTGCGCCCGGTCAGCACGCTGTGCAGCAGCAGCGGGGCCGCCCCCAGCACGGCCGCCACCCCGAGCAGTGCCCCGGCGGCGCCCCACAGTTCCCGGCGGCGGAACCCGACGAGGACCACCCCGGTCGCCGCGACGTACGGCAGTACGAGCGGGTCGACCCAGAGCATCAGCCCGGCCAGGAACCCCCAGGTGGCCCAGCGCGCCAGCCGCCAGCCCGGTCGCCCGGCGGACCTGCCGTCAGGTCGCCCGGTGTCGGCCGACTGCCCGGGGCGGTCGCTGGCCAGGTCCACGGCGAGCAGCGCCAGCGCCGCCGCGGCCACGTTCATCTCCGGGTAGCCGCCGCCGGCGATCAGCTGGTTCTTGACGACCCGGTCGGAGCCGAGGGCCAGCAGCACGACCATCAGCAGCCCGAACCACCGGTCCCCGGTCAGCCGCAGCGTCAACCGCCACGCCAGCAGCAGGAACAGCGCGTACAGGGCCAGCGTGGGCAACCGCAGCCCGAGCAACGACGGCCCACCGGCCACGGCGAACACCGGCGCGGCCAGGTACGCCTCCAACGTGCCCATGTACTGCTGGCCGTAGAACCAGATCGGGAAACCCTCGCCCCGGGCGATGTGCAGCGCGGCCAGCCCCATGGTGGCCTCGTCGCTGTTCGTCGGCGGCGCGGTCTGCCGCAACAGCCACAGCCGGTAACCCACCCCGGCGAGCACGGCCAACCCGGTGAGCCAACCGACCAGGCCGGCACGTACGCCGGGGCGCGGGCGGGGTGCGCCCGCGCCGCGCGGCTGCTCGCGTACGCCGACGGTCATCACAGGATCATGACACCCGGACGTCGAACGGCCGCGCGGCGTTGCCGGCGCGGTCAGCTGACGGTGACGACCGAGGCGGCGGCGCGGGCGTCGATGGCCTGTTGGTACAGCCGGCCGGCCCGGTACGACGAACGCACCAGCGGCCCGCTCATCACCCCGGCGAAGCCGATCTCCTCGGCCTCCTCACGCAGCTCCACGAACTCCTCCGGCTTGACCCAGCGGGTCACCGGGTGGTGGCGGGGGGAGGGGCGCAGGTACTGGGTGATGGTGATCAGCTCGCAGCCGGCCTCGTGCAGGTCACGCAGCGCCTGCGAGACCTCGGCCCGCTCCTCGCCCATGCCCAGGATGAGGTTGCTCTTGGTGACCAGGCCGTCGGCGCGGGCCTGCCGGATCACGTCCAGCGAACGGTCGTAGCGGAAGGCCGGGCGGATGCGCTTGAAGATGCGCGGCACGGTCTCCACGTTGTGCGCCAACACCTCCGGGCGGGAGCCGAAAACCTCGGCCAACTGCTCGGGGACGGCGTTGAAGTCCGGGATCAGCAGCTCGACGCCGCAACCCGGCTGGAGAGCGTGGATCTGTCGGACGGTCTCGGCGTACAGCCACGCGCCGCCGTCGGGCAGGTCGTCGCGGGCGACACCGGTGATGGTGGCGTAGCGCAGACCCATCGAGACCACCGACTCGGCGACCCGGCGCGGCTCGTCGGCGTCGAACTCGGCCGGCTTTCCGGTGTCGATCTGGCAGAAGTCGCAGCGCCGGGTGCACTGGTCACCACCGATGAGGAAGGTGGCCTCCCGGTCTTCCCAACACTCGTAGATGTTGGGGCAGCCGGCCTCCTGGCAGACGGTGTGCAGCCCTTCGCGCGAGACGAGCCCGCGCAGCTGGGTGTACTCCGGACCCATCTTGGCCTTGACCTTGATCCATGGCGGTTTGCGCTCGATCGGCGTCTCGGCGTTGCGCGCCTCGATCCGCAGCAGACGCCGCCCTTCGGGGGCCGCTGTTGCGGTGCGCGCTGCCTGGCCGGTCGTCGGCGCGGAGTGCTCGATCGTCACGAAAACGAGCCTACGCCGGACGGCAGGTGTCTATGTGCGTCGGGCGACCGGCGTCACGCCCCAGACCTTGTGACGCCGGACACCGGCATGGCGAAAATGGGCGTCACACGAGCGGGTTTCGGGTGCTACGGTCGGCGCCAACAGCGATGACGGAGCCGAGTAGCGCCCCGACCCGCCAGTGCAGAGAGCCGCCGGTTGCTGAGAGGCGGTCTGGCGCCGGTGCGTGAAGACCCTCCCGAGCTGCGGGCAGAACGGCCGCGAGGCCCAGTAGAGCCCGCCCGGCTGGCCCCGGTCATCAGGCGACGAACGAGGCCTCCGCTTCGGCGGGGGCGAAGGTGTGGTGGCACCGCGAGGTTCCCGCTCGCCCACACCTGCCTGGGGCTGATGCGACGCTTCGCTTTCCCCGGGCGGCGACGGCGTGGCGATCGACCGAGGAGCAGCGCGCCATGCAACGAACCCTGTCCCATCACCTGCCCGCCAGTATCGGCACGACAGTGCGGATCGCCGGCTGGGTGCACCGCCGCCGACTGCTCAAGTCGGTGGCCTTCCTGATCGTGCGGGACGCCGCCGGCCTGGCCCAGGTGGTCGTCACCGACCCGGCCGTCCGCGCCGAACTGGAGAAACTCACCGAGGAGACGGTCGTCGAGGTCACCGCCACGGCCACCGCGAACGGCACCGCGCCCGCCGGGGTCGAGCTGACCGACCCGACGGTACGTCCACTCGGGCCGCCCGCAGCGCCGCCACCGTTCGACCTGTACCGGCCGGCGCTCACCGCGAGCCTGCCCACCCAGCTGGACCACGCGCCCACCGCGCTGCGGCATTCCACCCGCTCGGCTGCGCTGCGGATCTCGGCGGCCGCGGTGGCCGGGTTCCGGACCGCGCTCGACGCCCACGACTTCGTGGAGATCCACACGCCGAAGGTGGTCAGCTCCAGCACCGAGAGCGGGGCGAACGTGTTCGCGCTGGACTGGTTCGGCCGGCCCGCGTACCTGGCCCAGTCGCCGCAGTTCTACAAGCAGCTGATGGTCGGCGTCTTCGAACGTGTCTACGAGGTGGGGCCGGTCTTCCGGGCCGAGCCGCACGACACGGTCCGACACCTCGCGCAGTACACGTCGCTCGACGCGGAGCTGGGCTTCGTCGCCGACCACCGGGACGTGATGCGGGTGCTGCGCGACACGCTGGCCGCAATGGTGGGCGCGGTGGGCGAGCGGGCCCGCGCGGCCCTGGCGACGCTCGGCGTCACCGCGCCGCAGGTGCCTGCGGAGATCCCGGCGGTGCACTTCACCGAGGCGCTGACGATCGCCGGCGCGCCCGCCGACGAACCGGACCTCGCGCCCGCCCACGAACGGGCACTGGGTGAGTGGGCCCGGCGCGAACACGGGTCGGACTTCCTCTACGTCACCGGCTACCCGATGGCGAAGCGGCCCTTCTACACCCACCCGGACCCGGCGCGGCCCGCGTACTCGAACGGTTTCGACCTGCTCTTTCGAGGTCTGGAGCTGGTCACCGGCGGGCAGCGGCTGCACCGGCACGCCGACTACCTGGCGGCGTTGGCGGCCCGGGGCGAGCCGGTCGAGCCGTACGCCGGCTACCTGGACGCGTTCCGGCACGGCATGCCGCCGCACGGCGGCTTCGCCATCGGACTGGAACGGTTCGTGGCCCGGCTGGTCGGCGCGGCCAACATCCGGGAGGTCACCGCGTTCCCGCGCGACCTGCACCGCCTGACTCCGTAGGTGACGCCCTGCCGGCCCACCCGAGCGGGTGGGCCGGCCGCGGCTCAGGCGGGGCCGAGCAGGTCCCAGAGGTTGCCGGCGATGTCGCGGAAGACAGCGACCTTGCCGTACGGCTCGGTGCGCGGCGGCTTGACGAACTCGACGTGCATCTCGACCATCCGGCGGTACGTGGCGTCGAAGTCGTCGACCTGGAGGAAGAACCCGACCCGGCCGTGGGTCTGGTCGCCCACCGCGGCTTCCTGTCGCTCGCCGTCGGCGCGGGCCAGCAGCAACCCGGTGCCGCCGCCCGGCGGGCGGACCACCACCCAGCGCTTCGGCCGCCCGTCGTTGGTCAGCGACGGGGAGTCCTCGGCCACCTCGAAGCCGAGCGCCTCGGTGAAGAAGGCGATGGCCGGGTCGTACTCGGTGACGACAACGGTGACGAGGTCGATCTGCATTGGCCCGAGGATAGGCCGGCCCTCGGCCACCCCGGAGCCGGGCCTGCTCAGACCGTGACGAGGGTGGCGAGCCGACGCTCGACCACCGGGAGCACGTCGGCGACGCTGATCGGGCGGCCCAGCTCGGCGGTGAGCGAGGTGACGCCGGCGTCCCGGATGCCGCACGGCACGATCCGGTCGAAGTACGTCAGGTCGCAGTCGCAGTTGATCGAGAAGCCGTGCAGGGTGACGCCCCGGGCCACCCGGATGCCGATGGCGGCCACCTTGCGGGCCGGCCCCCGGTCGTCCTCCGGCACCCAGACCCCGCTGCGCCCCTCGACCCGGCCGGCGGTCAGTCCGAACTCGGCGCACACGTCGATGAGCAGCTCTTCGGTCCGGCGCACGTAGGCGACCACGTCCACCGGGTCGGGCAGGCGCAGGATCGGGTAACCGACGAGCTGCCCCGGCCCGTGCCAGGTGATCTTGCCGCCGCGGTCCACGTCGACGACCGGGGTGCCGTCCATCGGCCGGTCCCACGGTTCGGTGCGCTTGCCGGCGGTGTAGACGCTCGGGTGCTCCAGCAGCAGCACGGTGTCGCCGCGCTCGCCAGCCACCACCGACTCGTGCAGGCGTCGCTGCTCGTCCCAGGCGGCCTGGTAGTCGAGCAGGCCGGCACGAACGGCCGTCAGGCCGGGGGTCGTCGTTGTCACGGCACCAAGCCTAGTCCCGCCCTGGGCGATCTTCCCTGGTGAGCCGCCTCACCGGCGAAGATCACCACGGGTGTCGGGGGCTACCGGTCAGCCGGTGGGATCCGCCAGAGCCAGACGTCGTCGACCCGCTGCGGCTCGCCGAACAGGGCGGTGGCGGTGCGCCGCAGCGCCTCCTCGTCCACCTCGAACTTCGCGCCGTGCACCTGGTCGGCGAGCACCACCGTCTCGATGCGCCAGTGCCGCAGGTCCGACTGGACCTCCCGGATCGTTCCGTCGGTGACGATGGGGACCAACCCGGTCCGGCCGGCCTGGTCCATCAACGCGCTCAGGGTGCGCGGCACCGGACCGATCCGGCCCCGCCCGTCCGGCCCGCCGGGGCCGAGGAAGAAGCCGCCCGGAATGGCGAACTCGCCCTGCCGGTGCGACAACGCGTACGCCTGCCACCGCTGGCCGTCCGGGTAGATGTCCACAGTCAGCGGCAGCGGGGTCAGCACCCCGTCGGGTGAGACGTACTCCCGCCAGGTGCCGGAGGTGATGAACTCCGGGATCGGCTCCCGCTCGTCGGTCAGCAGCGGGGTGGGCAGCAGCGGCGCCAGGGCCACCACGAAACCGATCAGCCAGGCCAGTTCCGTGGAGCGGTGCCGCGGTGGTGCGGCGCGCAACTGGTCGATCGTGTATGCCAGCAACAGCCCGACCACCGGCGCGACCACCAGTGCCAGCCGGGCCGGTAGCGCGGCGTTCACCACCGGCAGTTGGCCGAGCAGGTCGAACGGCATGGGGAGGTCGGTGCGTCGGCCGTCGACCTTGGCGACCGGACCGAAGGAGAGCACCGTGAAGATCAGCGCGACGACGCCCAACGCCCAGAGGGTGGCCCGGCGGTGCGCGTCGGCCCGCCGCCAGAGCGCGATGAAGCAGACCACTGTGAGAACCAGCAGCGGGATGCCGAAGAACGAGTTCTCCTCGGTCGGGTTCGGTGCCAGCGAGGTGCCCAACCCGACCTCACCGGCCAGCGAGCGCCGCGGGAAGGCGGCGAACGCCGCGATGTCCTCGGAGTGGATCACCGGGTCGAAGCCGGTGCCGTGGAACCGTTGTGGCCCGGCGAAGTGCAACCACAGCGGGTACGACAACAGCACCCCGGCGACCACTGCGGTCACCCCGAGACCGCGCAGGAAGTCGGGCAGCGCGGTGCGCGCCTCGGCCCGGTTGGCCGGGTGCAGCGCCCAGATGGCGACGAACACGCCCAGCGCCAGCGCGGTGAAGAAGAGCCCCTCGGCGGCGATCGAGAAGGCCACCGCGACCAGCACGCCGAGGATCACCCCGTCGCGGAGCCAGTGCCCCGGGCGGCGCAGCGCGAACAGCCGCCAGATCAACAGCGGCACCAGCCAACCGGCGGTCCAGTTCAGGTGCGCGTTGGCGTGCGACACCATGCCGGGGGAGTAGGCGATGAACAGCGCGCCCACCCCGGCGGCCAGCTGGCTGCGGACCAGGTGCCGCGACAGCAGCCAGTACCAGGCCAACGCCGTGGCGAGCAGGTTCAGGGTGAGGATCACCAGGAACGTCGCCGGCGGCCCGATCAGGTACGTGAGCGGGGCGAAGACCACCGCGTACACGGTGACCGTCGTGTTGACCGCGAGGTTCACGCCGTCCGGAACGTTGATCAGGTGGGTGAAGAGCGGGTTCTCCCCGTGGGTGACCGCGTGCCCGCCGAAGGCGAGCAGCCACTCGAACAGCGCCTGGTCGCTGGAGTTGACGGTGATGGTCCGCACGTTCGGGTCCCGCCACAGCCCACTGGTCACCCAGACGGCGAGCGCGAGCGCCACCAGCACGACGATCAGGTCGGCCCGGCGGTTCCGGACGGCGCGCGGCGGTGACGCGGGTGCGGGCCCGGTGGCCAGCGACGGGGAGGACGGCACGCAGCGGACGTTACCAACCGGACCTGGACGGGCCGGTCAGACCTGCAAGGACGGGACCGTTGGGGACGGATTAGGTCCGCCTCGTCGATGGTTCGGCGTACACAGCGCCCGTCGTGAATGTGTGAGTGTGCGCCATGTCATAGCGGCGACACACCGTCGTAACGTCTCGGCAACTCGACCGTGACCCAGTTCACAGTCCGCCCCCCTCAGGAGGCCGCCGTGCGCCGCTCCTCGTCCATCCTCACCCGGCTGCTCGGTGCGGTCGCCGGGGTCGCCCTCGCCGCCGCGGGCGTGGTCGCCATCGCCGCACCCGCCCAGGCCGCCACCCTCACCCAGGTCACCGGTTTCGGCTCCAACCCCGGCAACCTCGCCATGTACGCCTACCGGCCGGACAACCTGCCGGCCAACTCCCCCGCGGTCGTCCTGCTGCACGGGTGTACGCAGAACGCCTCCGGCTACTTCGCCAACTCCGGCTGGCAGAAGTACGCCGACCAGTGGAAGTTCGCCCTGATCGTCGCCCAGCAGCCGTCCGGCAACAACGCCAACTCCTGCTTCAACTTCTTCGAGGCGGGGGACACCACCCGAGGCCAGGGCGAGGCGCTGTCGATCAAGCAGATGGTCGACCACGCCAAGGCGAACTTCGGGGTGAACGGCTCCCGGGTGTACGTCAGCGGGCTCTCCGCGGGCGGGGCGATGAGCGCGGTCATGCTCGCCACCTACCCGGACGTCTTCGCCGCCGGGTCGATCATCGCGGGCATCCCGTACCGCTGCGCCACCAGCATGGTCAACGCGTTCAGCTGCATGAACCCGGGTGCGGACAAGACCCCGGCAGCCTGGGGCGACCTGGTCCGTGGCGCGTACTCCGGCTACACCGGCCCGCGCCCGCGGGTGGCGATCTGGCACGGCACCTCGGACACCACTGTCACCCCGCTCAACGGCACCGAGTCCCGCGACCAGTGGACCAACGTCCGGGGCGTGTCGCAGACCCCGACCAGCACCTCGTCTCTGCCCGGCAACACCAGCCTCGAGGTGTACGGCAACGACGACGTGCGGCTCTACCGGATCTCCGGGATGGGCCACGGCACCCCGGTCGACCCGGGCTCCGCAGCCGAACAGTGCGGCACCGCCGGGGCGTACTTCCTGGACACCATCTGCTCGACGTACCGTGACGCGCTCTTCTTCGGTCTGAACGGCGGCGGCACCGGCCCGACCCCCACCCCGACGGTCACGCCGACGCCGACGGTCACCCCGACCCCGACCCCGACCACGCCCGCGACCTGCGTGACGGCCAGCAACTACGCGCACGTGACGGCCGGTCGGGCGTACCAGTCCGGCGGCTACGCCTACGCCAACGGCTCCAACCAGCGGATGGGCCTCTACAACACCTTCTACACCACCGCCCTCAAGCAAACCGCCCCCAACCACTGGGTGATCGGCTGCTGAGCCCACCCCCAGCCCTTGTTGATCAAGAGGTTTGCGTCATCCGGAAGCCGGAACCTGACGCAAACCTCTTGATCAACGCCGGTGTCAGGGGATCAGGGGATCAGGTCAGCCGGGCCAGGACCGGCGCGAGCGGATCCAGCGCGTCGCGGCGGACCACGAACCGGGTCACCCCCCAGCGCTTCTCGTGCTCGGCGACCGCCGTGACGATCTCGTCCACCGTGCCGATCAGCACGAACGGAGTGGCCAGCAGTTCGGCGACGGTCATTCCGGTGCGCCGGGCCTGCTCCGCGGCGGCAGCCTCCGCGTCGTCGGTGACCACCACCGTCTGCACCAGCGCCTCCAGCGCCGGCGGATCGGCCCGGCCGGCTGCGCCGGCGGCCACGCAGGCCAGCTGCGCCTCGATCTGGTCGGCCTGCCAACGGGCCTCATGCTGGTGGCCGTCGGCGAGGGTACGTCCGAACCCGGTCAGCCCGACCACGTCGGCGTGCGCGCCGGCCCACCGCAGCAGCGTCGAGTTCGCCGTACCCATCGTGAGCGGAATCCGCTTCTGCACCGGCCGGGGCTCGCGCAGCACCGCCTCGCGCATCGTCAGCTCGGCCGTGTCGACCGTGACCGCGGCGCCGTCGAGCAGGGTGCGGACCGCCTCGGCGACGGCCACGCAACGGCGGACCCGACCGGCCACGTCGGGGCGTTCCCGGCCCACCGCGCGCCACTCCGCCGGGGTGTGACCGGCGCCGACACCGAGCCGGGCCCGTCCATTGGAGATCAGATCGAGGGTGGCCACGTCGGCCGCGAGCAGCATCGGTTCCCGTACGCCGAGGTTTGACACGTACGAGCCGAGCCCGATCGTCGAGGTGACCGGGGCGGCGGCGGCCAGCGCCACGAACGGTGACGTCACGTCGCCAGGGTGGTCGGCGGCGAGCAGAGCGTCGAAGCCGGCAGTTTCGGCCCGGCGGGCCAGCTCGGCCCAGCTCGCCGCGTCGGTCGGGGTCGCTTGGAGGGAGAAAGTCGCCATCGGTCCAGCTTCGGCCGACGCCGGCCCACTGACCGCAGTTTTCTGCCGAGGGCCGAACAACCCGGGGTGGGCGGGACCCCCAGCCCTCTGTCGATCAAGAGGTTTGCGTCATCCGGAAGCCGGAACCTGACGCAAACCTCTTGATCATCGCCGATGGCGGCGGGGTGGTCAGGGGGTCAGGGCTGCTGTGAGGGCTTGGGGGAGGGTGGGGTGCTGGTAACGGTAGGCGGCTCGGGTGAGGACGCCCGGGAGGACGCGGGTGCTGGTGAGGGCCTCGTGCGCGAAACCGCCGAGGACCACCTTGAGCGCCAGCGCGGGGATCGGGATGATCGCCGGGCGGTGCAACTGCCGGGCCAGTTCCCGGGTGAACTCGGCGTTCGTCACCGGGTTCGGTCCCACCACGTTCACCGGGCCGGCGATGTCGTCGTGGTCGAGCAGGAAGCGGGTCGCGTCCAGCCAGTCAGCCATCGAGATCCACGGCAGCCACTGCCGGCCGCTGCCCAGCCGTCCGGCGATACCCAGCTTGAACGGCAGCAGTTGCGGCTTGAGCAGCCCGCCCTCGCGGTCCAGTGGCAGGCCGGTCCGCAGCCGGACCACGCGTACCCCGGCGTCCTCGGCCGGCCGGGTCGCGGCCTCCCACACCCGGCAGACGTCGGCCAGGAAGCCCTCGCCGGCCGGCGCGTCCTCCTCGACCGCCCGGTCGCCGGTGTTGCCGTACCAGCCCACGGCCGACGAGTTGAGCAGCACCCGGGGTCGGTCCGCGGCGGGCAGCCCGGCGATGGTGGTCGCCAGCGTGGTGGTGCTGTCCACCCGGCTGGTGCGGATCAACCGGCGGTAGTCGTCGTCCCAGCGCTTGTCGCCGACGCCCGCGCCGGCCAGGTTGATGACCGCGTCGGCCTCGGCGACGACTGCCGGGTCGAGTTGCCCGGCAGTGGGGTCCCACTGCCGCTGCTGCGGGTCGCGCGGCGACCGACGGACCAGCCGGGTGATCTGGTGCCCGTCGGTGGTGAGCCGGTCGGCCAGCCGGGTGCCGAGGAAGCCGGACGCGCCGGCCAGAAGGATCCGCATACCCCCATCTTCGTCCAAACCCCCACCCGTGGACGCACGCCCCGGCCCCACCCCTCGTCGATCTTGCACTTTCTGTTGCCGTTATGCCCCGACACGTCCTTTTTTCGGCGCAGCAAATGCAAGATCGACGGGGCCGGGGCCCGGGATCAGGGCGGGTCAGGGGGTGGGGCGCAGGTCGGCGAGCAGGCGTTCCACCTCGGCGTACGACTCCGGGCTCAGCGGGCCCAGTTCCAGGGTGGCCAGGTTCTCGTCGGCCTGGGCCACCGTGCGCAGGCCGGGGATCGGCACGGTACGGGGGCTGCGCGCCAGCAGCCACCCGAGCGCGCCCTGCGCCAGGGTGCGCCCGTCGGCGGTAAGCGCCGCGCGGACCTCGTCGACCCGGGCCGCCCAGCGTGGTGTCGGCCGGCCGTCGGTGAACCACTCCAGCCACTCCGGCGCCCGTCCGCGCACATCATCCGCCCCGACCGCCCGGGTCGATCCGGTGAGCAGTCCCATCGCCAACGGCCCACGGTTGAGGCTGGCCAGGTCATGTTTGTCGCAGACCGCCAGCACCGCCGCGTTGTCGCGCAGCACCGACTCGTCGTGCTGGATCGCGGCGCAGTGCGGGCCGGCAGCCGCGAACGCCTGCGCCGAGGCGGGGTCGTCGGTGCTCCAGCCGTACGCCCGGATCTTGCCCTGGTCGACCAGGCCCTCCAAGGTGTCGACCAGATCGAGCGCGGCGGGGACCGGCAGTGCATTGAGGTGCAGTTGGTAGAGGTCCACGTAGTCGGTGCCGAGCCGGCGCAGCGAGTCCTCCAGGCTGCGCACGGCGAACGCCGGGCTGGCGTCGGTGCCGAGTGCCCGCCGGGCGCTCTCCTCGCTGACGTTGCCGAACTTGGTGGCGATCACCACGCTGTCCCGTCGCCCGGCCACCGCTCGGCCGAGGATCCGTTCGCTGTGTCCGGCGCCGTAGTTGCTGGCGGTGTCGAACAGGGTCACCCCAAGTTCGAGCGCCCGGTGGATGGTGCGGATCGACTCGGCGTCGTCCACCTCACCCCAGCCGAACGGCTGCCCGTCGTCACCCCAGAGCGGGCCGCCGATGGCCCAGCATCCCATTCCGATAGCGCTCACCGTGATGCCGCTGCGTCCCAGCGTCCGTGTCGTCGTCATGGTCACCAGCCTCCAACCTGGAGCGCGCTCCAGGTCAAGCACTACCATCTCGCGAATGAGCGGTTACGCCCCCTCGGAGGCCGCCCGCCGCAGCGGCTTCAGCCTGGACACCCTGCGGTACTACGAGAAGATCGGCCTGCTCGCCGACGTGGAGCGGACGGCGGGCGGGCAGCGGGTCTTCACCGACGACGACCTCGGCTGGCTCGAATTGTTCCGGTGTCTGCGCGACACCGGGATGCCGATCGCGCAGATGCGCCGCTACGCGCAACTGGCCCGCGAGGGCGACCACACCGTCGACGAGCGTTGTGAGCTGCTGCGACACCACGCGGTACGGGTCGAGGAGCAGATGCGCCTGCTCCAAGACCAGTACGAGCACCTCCGGGAGAAGATCCGCTACTACGAGCGACTGCCCGCCGCCGCCCCCGGCCCGGAGGTCGGACACGGCACCTAGCGGGGATCGGGGACGTGCGGCGGCGCGGTCAGGCCGAGCAGCTGTTCGGTCGTTCCGGATCGACCGGTGAGCGCGTTCAGCGCGGTGACCAGCCGCTTCTCCTCGTAGCGGAAGTGCGATTCGAGCAGGGCGGCCAGCCCGCCCAACTCGGCGCGCACCTGGGCGACCGGCACCGCCGCGTCGCCGCCCAGCAGTGCCTCGACCCGTTCCAGGATCCCCGCCACCACCTCGTGGTCGGTGATCAGGTTGTCGATGACCGGGCGCAGTTCGGGGACCTCCTCGGCCAGCAGCCGGAACGCGCCCGCGTCCTCGCCGGTGTGGTGTCGCCCGAGCGCGGCGCAGAAGGTCAGGCAGTGCGCCCGCAGGTCCCGTGACGGGGTGTCGAGGCTGTCCTGTAACCGGGCCAGTTCCGCGCTGAGCCAGAGGTGGATCTCGATCATCTGATTGCCGACGGCGGCGAGCCGGCCGGCCGGTGACGTGGGTGGGTGCACGTTCGTCCCATGCTGTCCCCGCGCCTCCATGCCCACGGCGGCCTTCGTGCCGGGTACACCGCGACGCTGCGCCGGATCCTATACCGGCCGCGTCACGGCGTGGTGGGCTCGTCGGTCTCCCGGACGTCGTGCCAGCGCGCCCGCCAGCCGGCCTCGTGGGCCTCGTGGCTGGTCCGTTCCTGGAAGACGGCGGCCCGCAACGCGTGCCGGGATTGCGACATGACCGTCACCTCCACGGCCACCAGCGCCACGCAGATCACTGTCGCGAGGGTGAGCGCGCCCAGCGCCGGCAGGTGCTGGCCGACCGGGAGGGCCGCGGTGAGCACCAGGATGACGCCGATGCGGGTCCACGTGACGGTGTGCAGGGTGCGCAGCTGAAAGAGCAGGTTGACGGCGAAGTAGCAGATCAGCCCGCCGAAGAGCATCGGCACCGCCGGCCCCTCGATCTTCTCCGCGATCCCGCCGGCCGGGTCGGTGATCTTGTGCAGGATCTCCTCGTTGCCGATCGAGAAGAGGATCACCCCGGCGATCATCGGCAGGTAGAGGTACGCGTACGCGTCGCGGGCCATCGCCACCCGGGGGGCACCCTCCGCCGCGTGCAGTGCGATCCGGGCGGCCGGCCCGATGAAGTCGAAGTGCGCCCACCAGAGGGCGGCGGTGACCACGATGCCGAGCGCGGCGGCGGCGACCGCCGGCCAGGTGACCGGCTTGCCGAGCAGATTGCCGCCCACCCCCGTGGAAATGATCGACTCGCCCAGGGCGATGATCAGGATGAGGTCGTAGCGTTCCGTCCAGTGCTCGGCGCTGGTCACCCCCCAGCCCCAGGTCCCGACGATGAAGCCGGTCGCGTACTGCACCACCACCACGGTGATCCACAGCCCGTCGCGGACCATGGCGGCACGGTCGGGGTCGCTGATCTGAGCTGGGATGAGGGCGGCGGCCAGCAGCAGCACGATGCTCACCGTCAACTCCGGGGCGAACCGCCGCAGTTGCCGGCGCTCCTGCGGGCTGTCCCGTACCACATGCTGATAAAGGATCATGTGTACGGCCCGGACGACGACGTAGCTGATGGCCACCAGCATCGGGCCGGCGGCGCTCCCCTTCGGGTCGCTGAACGCCTGCGGAAGCGCCAGGGCGAACGCGAACAGGGCGACCATCGCGATCACCATGAGCACCGGCACGTAGCCCTCGCCGAGCCGGACCCGGGTGGCGACCAGGCTGTGCACCACCCAGATCCACCAGAGCACGGCGAGCACCAGGCCGGCGTGCAGCAGTTGCCGCCCGGAGATGTTCGCCGCAGTCGCCCGGGTGATGATGAAGAACGAGAAGACGAAGACCAGGTCGAAGAAGACCTCGAACTTGTCCACCCGCGCCCCGGGGGCGATCGGCACGGCCGGTCCCAGCTGTCCACCCCGCCGGTAGCCGCCCACGTCCCAACTCTGGCAGCGTTCGGGCTGGTCGGAGGGTCGAACGGCGATGGCGACGGGTCCAGCGTTACCACCGGCCCGGGTCGGGGAAACACCGGGACCGCGGCCTCCCGCAGCGGGCCGGCCGGTCCACCCCACCCAAACAAGGATGGACAATGACGACGAACAATCCGATCAGCACCCCATTCGCTCATGACTCCACGGCGATGGACGTGATCAAGGGCGTGGACCTCGTCGGGCGGCGGGCGGTCGTCACCGGCGGGTCCTCCGGGATCGGCGTGGAGACCGCCCGCGCCCTGGCCAGCGCCGGCGCGGCGGTCACCCTCGCGGTCCGTAACCCCGACGCGGGCCAGCAGGCCGCCAACGACATCACCGGCACCACCGGCAACGACCGGGTCCTGGTCGCCCCGCTGGACCTCGCCGATCAGGGTTCGGTCGCCGACTTCGTGGCCAACTGGGACGGCCCGCTGCACATCCTGGTCAACAACGCCGGCATCATGGCCGCGCCCCTGTCCCGGACCCCGCAGGGCTGGGAGATGCAGTTCGCCACCAACCACCTGGGGCACTTCGCGCTCGCCACCGGGCTGCACCGGGCTCTCGCGGCCGCCGACGGGGCCCGGATCGTCTCGGTCAGTTCCGCCGCCCACCTGCGCTCACCGGTGGTCTTCGAGGACATCCAGTACGACCAGCGGGAGTACGAGCCGTGGCAGGCGTACGGGCAGTCCAAGACGGCCAACGTGCTCTTCGCCGTGGAGGCCACCCGCCGTTGGGCCGACGACGGCATCTTCACCAACTCGCTGATGCCCGGCGCGATCCAGACCAACCTCCAGCGCTACGTCAGCAAGGAGGAACTGGACCGCATGCGCGCGGGCAACGCGGCGGCCTGGAAGACGGTCGAGCAGGGTGCCGCCACCTCGGTGCTGGTCGCCGCGTCGCCGCTGCTGGACGGCGTGGGCGGGCGCTACTTCGAGGACTGTCAGCAGGCTGCCCCGGCCCAGCCCGGCGGGCGGACGGGCGTCGCCGAGTACGCGCTGGACCCGGAGGCCGCCGAGCGGCTCTGGCAGGTCTCCACCGCACTGCTCAAGGGCTGAGCAGCACAGCGCAAAGGGGCGCCCCGGTCCTCGACCGGGGCGCCCCTTTCGGCGGTGCGGATGGATCAGGCCAGGCCCAGCTCCGACTCGAAGTTGCCGGCCTCCAGCCGCTCCTTGACCGCGGTCAGGAAGCGGGCCGCGTCAGCGCCGTCGATCAGGCGGTGGTCGTAGGACATGGCCAGGTAGACCATCGACCGGACCGCGATGACCTCGCCCAGCTCCGGGTCGTTGACCACGACCGGACGCTTCACCACGGCACCCGTACCGAGCATCGCCGACTGCGGCGACGGCACGATCGGGGTGTCGAAGAGCGCACCCCGGCTGCCGGTGTTGGTCAGCGTGAAGGTCGCCCCGGCCATCTCGTCCGGGGTGATCTTGTTGGCCCGGGTGCGCTCGGCCAGGTCGGCGACCCGCTTGGCGATGCCGCCCATGTTGAGGTCACCGGCGTTGTGGATGACCGGCACGAGCAGCCCGCGCTCGGTGTCCACGGCGATGCCGAGGTGCTCGGCGGCCGGGTAGGTGATGGTGCCGCCCTCCAGGTCCATGCTGGCCTGGATGATCGGGTGGGTCTGCAGCGCCTCGACGGCGGCGAGGGCGAAGAACGGCAGGAAGGACAGCTTCACGCCGTGCTTGGCCTGGAACGAGTCCTTGGCCTTGGCCCGCAGCTTGGCGACCTTGGTGACGTCGACCTCGACGACGGTGGTCAGCTGCGCCGTCTCGTGCAGCGACTGCTGCATCCGCTTGGCGATCGTCGCCCGGATCCGCGGCAGCTTCTCCGTGGTGCCCCGCTTGGCGCTCGGCTGCGGCTTCGCGGCCGGCTTGGCGGCAGCCGCCGACGGCGCGGCGGCGGGGGCCGGTGCGGCGGCAGGAGCAGCCTTGGCGGCCTTGGCCTGCTCGGCCGCGTCGAGGACGTCCTGCTTGCGGATCCGACCACCCACGCCGGTGCCGTTCAACGCGGCCAGGTCGACGCCGTGCTCGCTGGCCAGCTTGCGTACCAGCGGAGTCACGTACCCGGCGGCCTCGTCGCCGGCACCCGGCGCCGGTGCGGACGGGCGCGGTGGCGTCGAGGTGGCGGCGGCCGGCTGCGCGGCCTGCTCCGTCTTGGCCGGCTGCGCCGAGCTCTCGGTCTCCGCGGCGGGCTCGTTGTACGACATGCCGGGGGTCGGCTCCTCGACCTTCGGCTCCGGCTTCGGCTCGGCCTTCGGCGCCGGCTTGGCCTCCGCCTTCGGCTCGGGCTGCGCCTGGGCGGGGGCCGCGCCGGCAACGCCGATGATCGCCAGGTCGGCACCGACCGCCGCGGTCTCGTCCTCGGCGACCTTGATCTCCAACACCGTGCCGGCGACCGGCGACGGAATCTCGGTGTCCACCTTGTCGGTGGAGACCTCCAGCAGCGGCTCGTCGACCTCGATGGTCTCGCCGACCTGCTTCAGCCAGCGGGTGACCGTACCCTCGGTGACGCTCTCACCCAGCGCGGGCATCTTCACCGCGGTGCCCTCGCCCGACGAGGCGGCGGCCGGAGCCGGCGCCTCGGCCGGTGCCTCGTCCTGGGCCACCTCGGCGGCGGTGCCCTCGGCGGCGGCCGTCGGCTCGGCGGCCGGCTCGACCGCCTCGGCCGGAGCCTGCTCCTGCGGCGCGGCCTCGCCACCGCCGGTCGACTCGCCCTCACCGGCGATGACAGCCAGCTCGCTGCCGACCTCGGCGGTCTCGTCCTCGCCGACCACGATCCGGCTCAGCACGCCCGCCGCGGGCGACGGGATCTCGGTGTCGACCTTGTCGGTCGAGACCTCGAGCAGGGGCTCGTCAACCTCGACCGTGTCGCCCTCCTGCTTGAGCCAGCGAGTGACGGTGCCCTCGGTGACGCTCTCGCCGAGCCGGGGCATGGTGACCGATACCGGCATTTTCTGAGACTCCTTCATTCCCCTGGTGGGATCTTCGCCCGTCGCCGGACGCCGCGGTTTGGATGATCAGGCGTGCGAGTGCAGCGGCTTGCCGGCGAGGGCCAGGTGCGCCTCGCCCAGGGCCTCGTTCTGGGTCGGGTGGGCGTGCACGAGCTGGGCGACCTCGGCCGGGTACGCCTCCCAGTTGTAGATGAGCTGCGCCTCACCGATCAGCTCGCCCACCCGGGCGCCGATCATGTGGACGCCGACCACCGGACCGTCCTCGACCCGGACCAGCTTCACGAACCCGGTGGTCTTGAGGATCTGGCTCTTGCCGTTGCCACCCAGGTTGTAGTTGTACGTCTTGACCTTGTCGGCGCCGTACTGCTCCTTGGCCTTCGCCTCGGTGAGACCCACCGACGCCAGCTCCGGGTCGCAGTAGGTGACGCGCGGGATGCCGACCTCGTCGATCACGGCCGGGGTCTGGCCGGCGATCTCCTCGGCCACGAAGATGCCGTGCTGGAAGCCCCGGTGCGCGAGCTGGAGGCCGGGCACGATGTCGCCGACCGCGTACACGTTCGGCACGCTGGTACGCAGCCGCTCGTCGGTCAGCACGTAGCCACGGTCCATCTTGACGCCCTGCTCCTCGTACCCGAGGTTGGCGGTGTTCGGGCCGCGACCGACGGCGACCAGCAGCAGCTCGGCCTCGACGGTCTCGCCGCCCTGAATGGTCAGCTTGACGCCGTTGTCGGTCTTCTCGACCTTCTCGAACGGCTTGCCGACCTTGAAGTTGATCTTACGCTTGCGGAACGCCCGCTCCAGCGCCTTCGACGACTCCTCGTCCTCGGCGGCGACCAGCCGGGGCAGCGCCTCGACGATCGTCACGTCCACACCGAAGGACTTCCACACGCTGGCGAACTCGACGCCGATGACGCCGCCACCGAGCACGATCACCGACGACGGCACCCGGTCCATCGTGAGCGCGTGGTCGCTGGTGATGATCCGCTCTCCGTCGATCTCCAGGCCGGGCAGGCTCTTGGCGTACGAGCCGGAGGCCAGGACGATGTTGCGGCCGGTGTAGCGCTTGCCGTCCACCTCGACGACGTTCTTGCCGACCAGCTTGCCGTGGCCCTCGACGATGGTGATCGCCTTGTTGCCCTTCAACATGCCCTGCAGGCCCTTGTACAGCCGGGCGATCACGCCGTCCTTGTACGAGTTCACGCCGGCCATGTCGATGCCGATCAGCTCGGCCTTCACGCCGAACTGCTCCGACTCGCGGGCCTGGTCGGCGATCTCGGCCGCGTGCAGCAGGGCCTTCGTCGGGATGCAGCCGTTGTGCAGGCACGTCCCGCCGAGCTTGCCCTTCTCGATCAGGGCGACCTTCAGACCCAGCTGGACGGCGCGCAGCGCGGTCGCGTAGCCGCCGCTGCCACCTCCGAGAATCACAATGTCGAAGGTCGCTTCGTTCGGCTCGCTCACGTCCAACTCCCAGGTCGCGTCGCTGCATCGGGGGTCACAGAGGTGTAACACGGACACACCCCACCTCGGTCATCTTGTCACCACTGAGCACAGGGTGCGTAGTGAGGTGCCCAACGACACGTCATCGACACGTACCCTTGGCACCGTTGTCGATGACGCACGGTGGGAGAGAGATCCGGTGGGGTTGTTCCGGCGCCGCAAACAGGCGGCTGTGCCGAGCCGTGACCGTGCCGCCGATCGTGGCGATCTGGACCATCTGGAGAACTTCATCCGGAGTCGGCGCGGCGTCGAGGCGTACATCGAGCCGCGGACGACCGTGACGGAGACCACCGTCATCCTGATCGCCGACGACGGCGAGTGGACCCGCCGCCGGATCGACGGGCCGGACGGGGCGCGACGCTTCGCGTACCGGATGGGCATCCCGGTGTACGACGTCCGGCTGATGGGCTACCCGCAGCGGATGCGCGACTTCAACGAGCGCCGCAAGCGCCGGCCCGAGGGGTACTGAGAAGGGGCCCCCGGTGTCGACCGGAGGCCCCCTCGATGTCCGTCGCGTCAGCCGTTGGCGGCGACATCCTCGACGAGCTGCACCAGGGTGCGGACCGGAACGCCGGTGCCGCCCTTGGTCCAGTAGCCGGTCGGCTCGCCCGAGTGGTAGCCCGGCCCGGCGATGTCGATGTGCGCCCAGGCCACGTCGTCGGCCACGAACTCACGCAGGAACACGCCGCCCTGCAGCATGTGACCGGCCCGGTCCATGCCGGCGTTGACCTGCGAGATGTCCGCCACATCCGACTCCATGCCCTTACGGACGTCGTCGGGCAGCGGCATCGGCCAGGCCGGCTCGCCGACGGCGTCGCCGGCCACCTTCACCCGGTCACACAGCTCCGGGGTGCCCATCACGCCGGCCACCCGCTTGCCCAGCGCGATGACCTGGCCGCCGGTCAGGGTGGACGTCTCGAACAGGTAGTCGGTGCCGTCCGCGCAGGCGCGGGCGATGGCGTCGCCCAGGATCATCCGGCCCTCGGCGTCGGTGTTGAGCACCTCGACCCGCTTGCCGTTGAACATGGTGATCACGTCACCCGGCCGGTAGCTGGTGCCCGAGGGCATGTTCTCCGCCATCGGCAGGTACGCGCTGACCGCCACCGACGGCTTCAGCGCGGCGATCGCCAGCATGGTCGCGCCCACCGCGGCGGCGCCCGCCATGTCGGACTTCATCTCCCACATGCCCTGCGCCGGCTTGATCGAGATGCCGCCGGTGTCGAAGGTGATGCCCTTACCGACCAGCGCGACCCGCTTGCCGTTGCCACCGCCCTGCGGGGTGTAGGTCAGCTTCACCAGCCGCGGCGGGGCCTCCGAGCCCTGCCCGACCGCGACGATGCCGCCGTACCCGCCGGCGGCCAGCGCCGCCTCGTCCAGCACCTCGACGTCGAGACCCGCCTCGCGCGCCGCGCTCGCCACCGCGTCGGCGAACGACGGCGGACGCAGCTGGTTCGGCGCGGTGTTCACCCAGTCCCGGCTGAGCCGGACCGCGCCCGCCACCGCCTGCGCCCGGGCGACCTCCGCCTGGGCGTCCGCGTCGCCGGCGTCCGGCACCGCGATGAGCACCTCGGCCACCGGCTCCCGCCGGGTCGGCTGGGGCCGGGTCTTGTAGCCGGCGAACCGGTACCCACCCAGCAGCGCACCCTCGGCGACCGCCCGCAGCTCGGCCGACGTGTCCGCGTCGTCCGGCAGCGGCAGCGCCAGCGCGACGGTGCGCGCGCCGGCCAGGGCCCGGATCGCGGCACCGGCGGCCCGGCGCAGCGTCTCCGGGGCCGGTGCGGCGCCCGACGGCTCCGGGCCGAGCCCGACCGCGGTGACCAGCGGGGCGGTCACGGTGCCCAGGGTGGCCAGCTTGATGACCTCACCCGGCCCGCCGGTCGCGCCGAGCAGCGCGAGCGTCTCGGTCAGCTTGCCGTCGAACGCGGCCGCGATGCTCTCCGCGCCGCTGGCGAGCAGCAGGGTGCCGGCGAGGCCGCTGGTGGCGCCCTGCTCTCCGGTCTGGCTGTGCACGCCGATCACGATCGCGTCGACGGCGAGCTCGGCCGGGTCGGTGTCGACCAGGCTCAGGTTGGTGGTGCGGGGTGATGTCACTGAAGCTACTCCGGGCGGGCCGGGCCGGTCGCGGCGTCGCGTACCAGCGGTGAAGGTCTCCGGCGGAACCTACCTGCCGGACGTCATGGCTGTCCCGCCGACGGCGCCAGCGGGCTCCCGCCGATGCTAACCAGCGACGTTGCCCCCGGTAAGTTGCCACCCATGACCGACGTGACCTCCGACGCCGCCGCGACCCGGCTG
This sequence comes from Micromonospora sp. NBRC 107095, assembly GCF_030269705.1. Lineage (NCBI taxonomy): Bacteria > Bacillati > Actinomycetota > Actinomycetes > Micromonosporales > Micromonosporaceae > Micromonospora > Micromonospora sp. NBRC 107095. Next base: position 276,831 of record NZ_BSTU01000003.1, on the reverse strand, counting down.
CGCCGTTCCCCGCTGCACGAGCGGCACACCGCCGCCGGAGCCAAGTTCGCCCCCTTCGGGGGCTGGGAGATGCCGCTGGAGTACGCCGGCGGGGGAGTGCTCAAGGAGCACACCGCGGTGCGTACGGCGGTCGGGGTCTTCGACGTGTCGCACCTGGGCAAGGCCCGGGTGAGCGGCCCCGGCGCGGCCGACTTCGTCAACTCCTGCCTCAGCAACGACCTGGGCCGGATCGGTCCGGGCCGGGCGCAGTACACGCTCTGCTGCGACGACGCCACCGGCGGCGTGGTGGACGACATCATCGCCTACCTCTACGCCGACGACCACGTCTTCCTCATCCCGAACGCGGCGAACACCGCCGAGGTGGTACGCCGGTTGCGCGCCGCCGCGCCCGCGCAGGTGACCGTCACCGATGAGCACGAGGCGTACGCGGTGCTGGCCGTGCAGGGCCCCCGCTCGGCCGAGTTGCTGGCCGCCCTGGACCTGCCCACCGAGCACGGGTACATGAGCTTCTCCGCCGCGAGCCTGGCCGGGGTGGAGCTGACCGTCTGCCGTACCGGCTACACGGGCGAGTTGGGCTACGAGCTGGTGGTGCCGGCGGAGCACGCGGTCGCGGTCTGGGACGCGCTCTTCGCGGTCGGCGCGACGTTCGGGCTGCGCGCCTGCGGGCTGGCCGCCCGGGACACGCTGCGCACCGAGATGGGTTACCCGCTGCACGGGCAGGACCTCTCCCTGGACATCAGCCCGGTGCAGGCCCGCTCCGGTTGGGCGGTCGGTTGGGACAAGCCGGCCTTCTGGGGCCGCGACGCGCTGCTCGCCGAGAAGGCCGCCGGCCCCCGGCGGACGCTGCGCGGCCTGGTGGCCGTGGACCGGGCCATCCCGCGCCCCGGTATGACCCTGCACGTGGGCGACGTCCAGGTCGGCACCGTGACCAGCGGCACCTTCAGCCCGACGAGGAAGCAGGGCATCGCCCTGGCCCTGCTGGACACCGACGCCAACCTCGCGGACGGCGCCGAAGTCGAGATCGACATCCGAGGCCGCCGAGCCCCCGTAACCCTAACGAAAACCCCCTTCGTAACCCCCTCAGTGAAGTAACCCACCCCCACCCCACCCCCCAGCCTGGTTGATCATGAAGTTGCTGCCAGCGCCGTCGGCGTGTCTTGGCAATAACTTCATGATCAACGCGGAAGAGGGGGAGGGGCCGGGAGCGGGCGGGGTTAGGGGGTGGGGGGTTCGCCGGAGTCCAGGACTGCCTGGGTCCAGCCGCCTTCGATGACGCCTGTCGCGTCCAGGACCGCCCAGTCGACCACGTCGGAGGTCTCCACCACCACGGGGGCGCCGATGCGGACGCTCTGGTCGGTGTTGGCGTCGCTGGCGCTCACGCCCACGATCCGTTCCGGGACCTCCCACGAGGTGACGCCCGCCCAGACGTACTCCGGGCCGTCGTCCCCGGGCAGGCCGTACTTCACCACCAGCTGCGACTCGGTGGGGAACCGACCGGCGACGAACCTGGCCCGCGCGTCACCGAGCGCGGCCCGGGCGGTGGCGACCGCACGGCTCATCGCGTCACCGGAGCGCGCGTAGCGCACGTCCGGCTGGATCCCGGAGAACAGCGTCGCGCAGGCGGCGGCGTAGTACCGCCCGTCCGGGCCGGGGTGCCCGGCCGGCGGGCGCAGGCTGAGGAACGAGTCGGCCTCCGGGTCGGTCGCCGGGTCCAGTTCGAGGCGGAGCAGCACCGGGGCGGTGGCACCGTGCTGCTCCGGATTGCCGTACGCCACGGCGATGTCGTGCCCGGTGACCGTCGCCAGCACCGGCAGCTGCACGAACGCCGGCACCTCCTCGCCGGTGAGCCCGTCGGTCCAGTCCCGCAGCAGCCGGCGGGCCGCCCCGGTCATCACCGCACCCCAGGCGCGGGTGAGGTGGTCGGGCACCCCCTGCGTCTGCAACTCCAGCAGGCCGAAGCGGCGCAACCCCTTCGTGGTGAACCACAGCCCCTCGGTGTCCGAGGAGTACGGCACCAGCACCCAGTCGACGAGCCGGATGCGGCCCTGCTCGTCCGGGAGGGACCGCAGCGCGGTCGCCGGGTCGAGGAACTGGAGACCGAAGACGTCCACCACGTCGCTGTCGACGGATTCGGCCACGGCCGCCGCGACCGCCCGGGCGGCCCACTCGTGTGCCGGCGGCCAGCCGGGCCGGTACTCGGCCTGTACGACCACCAGGTGCGTCGCCGCCGCCAGCCGGGCCAGTTGCTCAGTGGTGGCACCGAACGCGGTGAGCAGGTCCGGCGGCAGCTCGGGAAACTCGGCGATCGGCCGGGTGTCGACGCTCATCAGCGGACTGTCGAGCATCTGCCGGGCCAGCCCGTGCACCGGCTCGGCGAGCCGGCCGGTCAGGGCCGCCACCGCGGTCTTCGCACTGACCTTCGGCAGCCCTGTCATCGGCACCAGGTAGGTCGCGCTGAGCGACTCCGGCACCGGTACGGGCAGGAAGTCGTCAGTGATGAGCATGGTGGGATCCCCCGGTGGCCGTGCCGGTGTTGTCGAGGCGAACGCTACCCGGCTCGTCGTGCCCGGTTCAGCCGGACAGCACCAGACCCAGGTAGACCAGCGTGGTGACCACCTCGACGGTCGCGCCGAGGACGTCGCCGGTGATGCCGCCGAGCCGGCGTACCACGTGGGTGAGCAGCGGTAGCGCGACGGTGATCGCGGCGACGACGGCCAGTGGCCCCTGCCACGGACGGCCCGCCACCGCGGGCACCGCCAGCAGCACGACGGCGACCGCGCCGGCGGCCACTGCCACCGGGCCGACGGTGCCGGCGACCAGCGCGCCCAGCCCGTCGGGCCGGGCCGCCGGCACTCCCCGCCGGCAGGCCACCGTGACACCGAACCGCCCGGCCGCGGTCGCCGCCACCACCGCCGCGAGCGCCGCCGGCCAGGACCGGCCCGCCAGGTCGGCGAGCGCCGCCGCCTGCACCAGGAGTACGACCACCAGGGCGACCACCCCGAACGGGCCGACGTCCGGCTTCTTCATGATCTCCAGGGCAGCCGCTCCGCGCCGGTACGAGCCGAGCGCGTCCACGGTGTCGGCCAGCCCGTCCAGGTGCAGCCCCCGGGTGAGCAGCGCGGCGACGCCGACGGTGACGCCGGCCGCCACCAGCGGGGGAGCGAGCGCCCCGGCCAGCAGCAGCACACCGGCCAGCAGGACGCCGAGCAGCGCGCCGACCACCGGGGCGAGGGCCATCGCGGTGCCGGCGACCGGGCGATCGATGCGCCCGGCCCGCACCGGCAGCGTGGTGAACGTGGTGACTGCCAGCCGGGCTCCCGCGAGCAGTCGTGGCTCAGCCGGCACGCAGGCCCGACGCCGGCTGCTCGTCCGTCCCGGTGCTGGCCGGGCCCGGCCCGGCCGGCTCCGGCTCGGCGAAGTCGGGCTCGGTGACGTCCGGGCCGGTCGAGTCGGGCTCGGTGAGGTCCGGGTCGGCGTAGCTCGGGTCGGTGGACTCCGGCTCGTCCCCGGCCGGGTCGGTGTCGTCACCGCCACCCAGCGACGGGTGCGCCGGCAGCGCGGCGGCCAGCGCCAGCACCGAGCGCAACAGCGGCAGCGCGACCAGCGCGTTCGCGCCCTCGCCGAGATCCAGCCGCAGGTCGAGCAGCGGGGTGAGGCCCAGCACGTCGGCGGCGAGCCGCACTGCCGGGTGCCCGCCGTGGTCGGCCAGCAGGCACCAGTGCCGGGCCTGACCGGCCAGGTCACGGCTCACCATGCCGGCGGCCAACCCGACCGGCCCGTCGAGCAGCACCGGCACCCGGCGGGCGGTGGCACCGAACAGCACGCCGGTCGCCACCGCCACGTCGCCGCCGCCCAGCTCGGCGAGGATGTCCTTGGCACCACGTGACGAGCGGCGGGTGCGGTGCAGCGCGTCGCGGACCGCCGCGCAGCGGGTCATCCACGCCGCGTCGTCGATCTCGCCGGAGTCGGTGATCACCCGGCCCAGCACGGCGGGCGGCTCCGCGCCCGCGGTCGCCGCGAGCACCGCTGCGGCCGCCGCCTCGGTGCCGGCGCCGCACGCCCCGAGCACCAGCAGCTGTACGCCGGCGTCGGCGGCCTGTTCGGCCAACCGCCAGCCGTAGCGCAGCGCGGACTCCACCTGCTCCGGCGTGAGGGCCGGCTGGTCCTCGATCGGCGCGGCAGCCGGGGTGTCCACCACCTGAAGACTGGCGCCACTTTCGGCGGCCAGCCGGGCCAACGCGCCCTGGCCGGCGCGGGCCTGCGCGGCGCGGCGCGCCGACTCACCGGCTACGGTGCCGGCCGACGCCCCACCGGCGTGGTCGCCGTGCAGCAGCAGCACCCGCACCGAGCCCCAGGCGGCCGGGGTGGAGGTGCCCTGGGTGGCGGCGGCGAAGCCCACCACCCGGTCCAGCACGCCCAGCCCGGCGCCCGGTACGTCCAGGGTGGCCAGCCGGTCCACCGCCTGCGGGCCCGCGTACTCGTCGGGCATCGGCAGTTCCATGCCGGGCTGGATGACCAGCCCGGTGGCCACCATCGGCAGCGCCATTGTCGGTGCGGCCCACGCGTTGCCCGGTTCCGGCGTCGGGGTGGCCGGCGGCGTGTGGGTCAGCACGTCGGGCAGCTGCACCTCGGGGGTCGGCTCGGTGTCGGCCAGGCTCGCCGCGACCGGCGCGGTGCCGGCGGCCGTCGCCGCGGTCACGGTGGCGGCCGGTTCGGTGGCGGCCGGTTCGGTGGCGAGGGCTGCCGGTTCGGTCACGGCGGCCACCGACTTGAGCCAGACCGGCTGGCCGGCGACGACGAGAACCACCGCGTCGCAGGCGTCGGCGACCGCGCGGTTGGCCGCGCCCAGCGCGTCGGTGAACGCCCGGCCCAGCGGCGTGGTCGGCACCAGCGACAGCCCCACCTCGGGGCTCACCAGCACCACCCGGGCGGCACACCCACGGATCGCCTCGGCCAGCTCGGCGATCGTCGCCACGTCGTCGGCGGGTTGGTGGTCGGGGTCGAGCAGCACCGTCACCCAGCCGCCGAGGTCGTCGACGAGCACCGTCTCGTTGGTCTCGGCGGACGCCAGCACGTCGGCCAGCCGGCGCGGGTCCTCGGTGGTCTCCTCGGTGGTCCAGCTGCCCGGCCGACGGGCGCGGTGCGCCGCCAGCCGGGTCGCCCACTCGGTGTCCTCCGGGTCGCCCTCGGGCGCGGTGGCGACGTAGCGGACCACCGGCGCGTCGGTGACCAGGGACTCGGCGAACTCGGACTTGCCGGACCGGATACCGCCGAGCACCAGGACCGTGTTCCACCCGTCTACGGACATGCCCGTACCTTAAGGCCGCCCGGGCCCGCGGTGCCTGCCGGCCCGGTGCTCGCCGTCGTTCAGTCGCAGTGTTCGAACCCGCTGCCGTAGCTGACCCCGCCGGTGGAGCCGCCCCACTTGACGCACGTTCCGGCGGCGCTGGCCCGCACCGGTCCGGCGTAGTAGTCGAAGGACCCGCTGTCGGTGCTGCGCGCCCGCCCCTGCACCTCCAGGTACGCCGAGGCCGCCGACTTCGCGCCGACCGCGGTGTCCTTGAGGGTGACCACGCAGTTGGTGCCGGTGCCCGCGTGGTACAGCAGGAAGACCCGACCCTTGCGCTGCCCGTCGCCGCCGGTCAGCGTCGCCGAGTCGATCACCTGGTAGCCGCTGCCGCACGCCTGGGCGGCGGTGTACGGGTTGGGTCGGCTGGACGGGGTGCGGCTGGGCGTGGGCCGGCTGCTGGCGGTGGCGGTCGGCGGGTCGCCCGGCACCGGGGTGCGGGCGGGGTCGCCGCTGGTCGACGCGTCGACGGGGGAGCCGGACGGGCCGGCCGTCGCGGTGCGGCTGGCGCCTGGCGTCGTGCTGGGCCGGGGCGCGGTGGTGGTCGTGTCAGCGGGCGGCGGCGGTGCGTCGGTGACCGCCGCCGACTCGCCGGCCAGCGCGGGTGGCTGGTCCGCCGAACCCGGCTTCGCTTCGGGTCGCAGCGCCACCACGGTCACCGCGACGGCAAGCGCGACGAGGACGACAGCGCCGGCCCCGACCAGCAGGGGGAGGCGTCGACCCGTCGGCCCGCCCGGGAGCGCGTCCTCCCGGGTCGGCTTCGGTGCGGTCGTCGGCTCGGCCGCGACGCTCGCCGGTGCGCGCAGCGCGGCGGGCCCCGCCGACACCGGCGCGGCGGGCGGCGTCGCCGCGGCAGCTGGCGCAGGAGCCGCGACAGGTGACGCGGGAGCGGCAGCGGGCAGCGGAACGGCGGGCGCGGCGGAGGCCGCGACGCCCGGGGCCGGAGCGGCCAGCGCCCACGGTGGGCGGGCGGAGACCGGGATGCTCGCCAGGGTGGCGTCCCGGGCGTCGGCGGCGGCAGCGGCCAACTCAGCGGCGCTGCCGAACCGGTCCTCCGCACGCTTGGCCAGCGCGCGGGACACCACGGCGGCGACCGCTGGCGGAGTGTCCGCCGGTAGCGCCGCCGGGTCCTCCTGGGCGTGCCGCAGCGCCACCGCGAGGGGATTGTCACCGTGGAAGGGCGGCTGCCCGGCAAGGCAGAAGTACGCCACAGCGCCGAGCGCGTAGACGTCGGTGGCGGCCGAGACGGGCTGCCCGGTGGCCTGCTCGGGGGACATGTACGAGGCGGTGCCGAGCACCATGTTCGCGGCGGTGAGCCCGGCCATGTGCCGGGACCGGGCGATGCCGAAGTCGACGAGCACCACGGTGCCATCGGCCTTGACCAGCAGGTTGCCCGGCTTCACATCCCGGTGCACGATGCCGGCGAGGTGGGCGGTGTGCAGCGCGTCCGCGGCCTGGGCCAGCACCGACATGGTGGTGGCCGGATCCAGCCGCCGCACCGCGCGCACCCGGGCGGACAACGGCTCGCCCTCGACGTACTCCATCACCAGGTAGTCGACCTGGCTGCCGTCGTCGAGCACGGCCTGCCCCACGTCGTGCACCGGGACCACGCCCGGGTGCCGCAGCGCGGCGAGCATCCGCGCCTCGGCCCGGAACCGGGTGGTGAACTCCGGATCGGCGACCAGCGACGGCAGCAGCACCTTCACCGCGACCTCGCGTTCCAGCAGCACGTCCGTGCCGCGCCAGACCGCGCCCATCCCACCTGTCGCCACCCGCTCGCCCAGCCGGTACCGGTCACCGAGCAGCACTCCCCGCGTCAACACCGGGCCACCGTACCGGCTGGCGTCGATCGGATTGATCCACCCCGTGGTTCCCCGGCCGGGGCGAGCGAGCGGCCGTTGCGCGCCGGGCCGACTACGCTGGCGGGGGTTCGTCCCACGGGGACTTCAGCGGCGAGGGGAGACGCGGCATGGCGTGGAGCTGGCGGTACGAGGGCACTGACGGTCAGACGGTCGAGGGGCCGGCGGAGTCGTTCGGCAGCCAGGCCGACGCCGAATCCTGGATCGGTCAGACCTGGCGGGAGCTCGCGGCGTCCGGCGTCACCTCGGTCGCGCTCGTGGAGGACGACCGGGTGGAGTACCGGATGAGCCTGCTGCCCACGGCCGAGTGATGGCCTACGACCGCCCGGGCGGCGACGGGCTGGTCCTCGGCGTGCCCAGGGCGGCGTTCCGGCCCAGCCCGGTCTTCCTCGGCCTGGTCGCCCTCTTCGCGGTCAGCGGGGTGCTGACCTGGAACGGGTACGGCAACGTCCGGTTCAACGTCTTCCTCTTCGTGGTGTCCGGCTGGCTGGTGTCGCTCTGCCTGCACGAGTACGCGCACGCGGTGGTGGCCTACCGGGCCGGCGACCGGGACATCGCCCATCGCGGCTACCTGACGCTCAACCCGTTCAAGTACACCCACCCGTTGCTGTCGATCGTGTTGCCGGTGGTGGTGGTGCTGCTCGGCGGCATCGGCCTGCCGGGTGGGGCGGTCTGGGTGGACCGGCACGCCATCCCGGGCCGACTGCGGCACACCCTGGTCAGCCTCGCCGGCCCGGCGACGAACGTGCTGTTCACGCTGGTGTTGGTGGCGGCGGTGCAACTCGGCACCCGGTCGGGTGGCCCGGTGGAGTTCTGGGCCGGGGTGGCGCTGCTCGCCTTCCTCCAGCTCACCGCCAGTGTGCTGAACCTGCTGCCGGTGCCCGGCCTGGACGGCGGCAACATGATCCAGCCGTGGCTCAACCCGCAGTGGCGCAAGATGTACGACCTGTTCGCGCCGTACGGCTTCATCCTGCTCTTCGCGCTGCTGTGGAACCCGCGCATCGGCGGCTGGTTCTTCGACGCGGTCTTCGCGGTCGGTGACCTGCTCGGTCTGCCGTCGTGGCTCTACGCCACCGGCCTGGAGCTGATCCGCTTCTGGCAGAACTGAGCGGGCCCGGTGATGGGCGGAGCTGAGCGGGCTCGGTGACGGGCGGAGCTGAGCGGGCCCGGCCCGGTCGGCGTGGAGGTTCGCGCCGGCCGGGCCGGAACGGCGTCAGGGACGCTGCGCGGGGGACTCGGTCTTCGCCGGGTTCCGCTCGACGATCGGAGCGATAGCGTCGTCGATCGCCGTGAGCAGGTCGGCGTCGAGCTTCACCCCGGCCGCCTTCACGTTGTCGTGCACCTGCTCGGGGCGAGACGCGCCGATGATCGCCGACGAGACGTTCGGGTTCTGCAGCACCCACGCCACGGCGAGTTGGGCCATGCTGAGCCCGGCCTGCTCGGCGAGCGGCTTGAGCTGCTGGACCCGGGTCAACACGTCGTCGTTCATGAACCGGGAGATGAACCCGGCACCCGACTTCTCGTCGGTGGCACGGGAACCGGCCGGCGGCGGCTGGCCCGGCTGGTACTTGCCGGAGAGCACGCCCTGCGCGATCGGTGACCAGACGATCTGCCCGATGCCCAGTTCCTCGCTGGCCGGCACGACCTCGGCCTCGATGACCCGCCAGAGCATCGAATACTGTGGCTGGTTGGAGATCAGCGGGATGCGCAGCTCCCGGGCGAGCGGGTGGGCGGCGCGCAGCTGGTCGGCGGTCCACTCGGAGACGCCGATGTAGTGCGCCTTGCCGGAGTGGACGACGTCCGCGAACGCCTCCATCGTCTCTTCCAACGGGGTGCTGTGGTCGTAGCGGTGGGCCTGGTAGAGGTCCACGTAGTCGGTGCGCAGCCGGCGCAGCGAGCCGTTGATCGACTCGATGATGTGCTTGCGGGACAATCCACGGTTGTTGCGGCTGGGCCCGGTCGGCCAGTAGACCTTGGTGAAGATCTCCAGGCTCTCCCGGCGCTCGTTCTGCAACGCCCGGCCGAGCACGTCCTCGGCCCGTCCTCCGGCGTACCCGTCGGCGGTGTCGAAGGTGGTGATCCCCGAGTCGAGGGCGGCCCGGACGCACGCGAACGCCGCGTCCTCCTCGACCTGCGAACCGTGGGTGATCCAGTTGCCGTACGAGATCTCGCTGACCATCAGGCCGGAACGGCCCAGGTGTCGGAATTCCATGTACCGACCCTAGCCCTAGTGGATCATCATTGGCGACTGATGGCTCAGAGCACCGGATTGGCGTCGGTGAGTAGCCGGTCGATCTCCTCCAGCACCTCGGCGCGATCGCCGTGCACCGGGTCGATGAGCGGCACCCCGCGCCGGTCCAGCGCACCCCACCGCCCGTTGCCGCTCTCGATCAGGAACGCCACCGGGTGGATGACCAGCATCGGGTGCGCCGGCGGGACCAGCACCGTGCCGGTGCGGTCCACCACACCCCGCCGGCCCGCCACGTCGACCACGGCCAGCCCCTCATCGGTGAAACCGTCGACCTGCTGGCCGTCGGCCAGCTCGGTGACGAAGGCGTGGTAGCGGGTGGGCACGACGACACGGCCGGTCCGGTCGACCGCCCCCCACCCCTCGCGCCGCACCGCGGCCAGCCCGCGCCGGAACGGTCGTACCTCGGCGAAGTTGGGTGCGACCTGCACCGCCCCGGTCGCGTCGATCGCCGTCCAACCGCCCTCGCCGACCACCCAGGCCAGGCCGTCACTGAACGGATGCGCGGCCCGGAAGGACGGCGGGATCACCGTCGTGCCGAGCAGATTGATCAACGACCAGCGGTCGGTGTCCGGTCGGCGGACCCAGGCCAACCCGTCGTGGAAGGGCTGCGCCTCGGCGTACCGGGCGGGAATGACCACCTCGCCGTCCTGGCTGGTGTAACCCCACAGCTGCCCGTCCCGGTTCGGCAACGGGGGGCGGTCCCGGTCGAGGACCTCGTCCCGACCCCGGGGGTACGGCCCGAAGCCATCAGCCTCGGCCCGGACGGTGACCGCGTCGAGGGCCACCCGGACCCGGTCCAGCAGTTCGGCGTCGCCGGCCCCCCGCAGGTCGAGTGCCTTCTCGAAGTGCTCGCACGCCTCCATGAGCCGCCCCTGGTCGTAACACGACCGCCCGGCGTGCTCGTGCAGCGCGGCCCGCAACCGGTCAGGCAACTCGACCGAGTTGGCCTGAGCGAAAAGCTGGTCCGCCTCGGCGAAGTCGCCGCGCCAGCGCAACACGTGGGCCAGCCGGGCCTGGGCCAGCGCGGTCCGGCGCAGCTCGCCGGTGGCCTCGGCGTAGGTGAGGGCGAGCCGACCGTCGGCCAGCGCGTCGTCCAGCTCGCCGAGAATCCGCGAGGCCACCGCCCGCAGGCTGAGCAGCCGCGCCCGGGCACGGTTGTCGACCGCCGAGCCCAACTTCTCGGTCAGCCGTCGCCGAATGGCCCGCAGGTCGTCCGGCTCGGTCAGCTCCTCGCGCAGGGTGACCGGGTCCAACCGCCAGCGGTACGCGGCCAGCACCTGCTCAGGGTCGCCCGGGTCGGCCAGTGACGGGCGGGTCACCACTGGCGGTGCCTCGGCGGGCGGCGCGGACACCGGCATGTTCTCCCCGTCCGCGCCGCTCCTCGGGCCGGGTACGGCCGGGGCCGGTGGCCCGGACGTCGGCTGCACCGGCGCGGGTGGCCCGGACGTCGGCTGCACCGGCGCGGGTGGCCCGGACGTCGGCTGCACCGGCGCGGGTGGCCCGGACGTCGGCTGCACCGGCGCGGGTGGCCCGGACGTCGGCTGCACCGGCGCGGGTGGCTTGGACGTCGGCTCGACCGGCGCGGGTGGTCCGGAGACCGGTGCCGTGGTGGACGGTGATGCCGGGGCCGGTGGCGCGGAAACGGGCGCTGTGGCTGGTGGCGCGGACACCGACGCCGCCGAGACGGGCACTGGCGGTGCGGACACGGACGCCGCCGGGACGGGTGGCGCGGAGACGGGTGTTGGTGGTGCGGAAATGGGCGCTACGGAGTGGGGTTCTGCCGGCGCGGGTGGCGCGGAGAGGGGTGTTGGTGGTGCGGAGACCGGCGTTACGGAGTGGGGCTCTGCCGGCGCGGGTGGCGCAGAGCTGGGCGTTGTGCCGAGAGACCGCGCGGAGACGGGCTCCTGCGGCGCTGGAGGTGCGGAGACGGGTGCTGCCGGCACTGCCGATACCGGCGCTGCCGGGGGAGCGGAGACCGGCGTGACCGAGGCGGGCGATGCCGAGACGGGTGGTGCCGGAAACGGCGGTGCCGAGACGGGCGGGTTCGGTTCGTCCGCAGACGTCGCGGGCGGCGCGGCTTCCGCTGGCCACTCGTCGACGTCCGAGCCTTCCGCCGGGTTCGCGCTCGGAGGACCGGCAGCGCCGGTCGACTCGTCGGATGGCGCGAGTTCGTCAGTCGGGTGGTACCCGACCGGGTCGGCGTCCTCATTGGACGAAGCGGTGAAGGCCTGATCGTCGACGTCGGGTTCGGCTGCGAGGTCGCGTTCGGCCTGCTGGTGGGGGATCGCGAGCCCCGGTGCGCCGGAGACGGGTTGGTCACCGTCCACAGTTGCCGTATCGAACGCGGGCTTCGGGTCGTCGTCCAGGTCGTCCAGCCAGCGCCGGGGAGCACCGGAGACCGGGGCAGCGGGCGGCGCGGAGACCGGGGTAGCGGGCGGCGCGGAGACCGGGGCGAAGGCCTCGTCTGTTGTCGACCCGCTGGCGTCGGTCACGTCCAGGTGGGTGTCAGCCGTCGGCGTCGACGTCTCCGTGTCCGGTGCGGCCACTGTCGTGAAGAGGCCGGGGCTGCCGGTCGTCGACTCATCGTCGGTCGGGTCGTACTGCCGCTCGTCGCTCGTCGGCGCACCCGGCGAGGAATCGGCGGGCTGAGCCGGGCTGAACCACGCGTCCGGCCCCCGGACGCTCGCGACGTCGTCCGGTTCACGAACGGGCGCCACCGGCTCTTCCGAGGGTGGCGGGGGTACGTAGCGGCGCGGCGTACCGGGGGCCGGCGGGAGCACCGGCGCGACGTCCACCGCCGGCGGCTGCGGGACCGTGCCGTCCGCCGGACCGGGAGCAGGTGCCACCGGCGTGGGGTCGTCCGGGCGGGGGGCGGGGCGGGTTGCCGGTGACGCCGGTGCCTGCCAGGTGGGCGGCGGGGCGACCGACGGGCGTGCGTCCGCCACCGGGACCACCCGCTCCGGCGGGTACGGGCGCTGCGGCGCGTCCGGCCGCCCCGACGGGTACGGGTGTTGCGGAGCGGCTGGGTGTTGCGGGGCGGCCGGTCGATCGGCGGAGTGCGGCCGCTCCGTGGACGGCGAACGGTCCGGCGTGACCGGACGGCGGTCGGTTTCCGGGTTGCCGAACAGCGGGTCGCCGACCCGACGGTGATCCGGGCCCGGCGCCTCGCCGCGCCGCTGGTCCACCGGGCGGTCCCCGGTGTCCGGGCCGGGGTAACGCGGCGGCGGGGTGTGACGCGCCCCGGCCGTCGACGGCGGTTCGGTCAGCGGCCGGCGTGCCGGTGCTGGCGGGACGTCGGACCGCGCGTCGGCGCCGGGCGGCTCCACCGGCGCGGACAGGTACTCCAGCCGCAGGCGGGCGGCGGGCGGTCCCGAGACGGGCAGGTCGGCGGCGGGCGACACCGGAGCGGCGGACACCGGGCCTGGCGACACCGGAGCGGCGGACACCGGACGCTCCGGACCGGAGGGCGTGGGGGCGACGGGTGCCGGCGACACCGGCCGGTCCGGGAAGACGGGGGAGACCGGGGCGGCGGACACCGGCCGGTCCCAACCAGAGGGCGCGGGGGAGACGGGTGCCGGCGAGACCGGCCGGTCCGAACCGGGGGACACGGGTGTCTGCGACGCCGGCCGGTCCCCGCCGGGGGAGACGGGTGCCGGCGAGACCGGTCGCTCGGGCGAGGCCGATGGGACCGGCATGGCACGGCCGGCTGTGGGCGGCGCTGTCGCGGCCGGACGTACCCCTCGCTCGTCGGGCCGCGCCGTGGCGGCCGCCGGTCGCTCGTCGGGCCGTACCGGTCGCTCGTCGGGCCGGGACGGCGTGACCGGCGGCCGTTCGGGCCGGCCGGTCGGCCGCGACGCGACGCCCGGGTCGGTGGTGCGGTACGGGTCCGGGCCGCGGTGCGGCTCGGTGCGGTGCGGGTCTGAAGTGCGGTGCGGGTCTGAAGTGCGGTGGCCCGGCTCGCGGGCCCGGTCCGGGCTGCGGTCCTGGCGCACCGGACCCGGCGGTGGCCAGGGCAGACTGCCGTCCGACCGTTGGCCCGGCTGCGGCCGAGGCTCGCGGTACGCGTCCTCACGAGGCGCGTTCTCGCGGTACCCGTTCTCGGGGTACGCGTCCGGGCGGGCCTGTTCGCGGGGCCGCCGGTCCGGGTACGCCTCGGCGCGGGCTGCCGCCTCACGGGGCTGCTGCCAGTGCGGGTCGGTGTCGGGGCGACGCCGGTCGTCGTCGAGGCGGGGCTGGCCGGGCAGGTCCGCCTCGGGCCGACGCCGTCGTCCACCGTTGGGTGCGGGCGCTGCGCTGATTCCCTCGTCCGTGCGGTAGCGCGAGTCGGTCCCCTCGTCCGGGCGGTAGCGCGGCTCTGGGCGGCGCAGGTCGTCGGAGGCCCGGTCCGGGTACCCGTCGGCGCGGTAGCGGGGGCGGCCGTCAACGGGTGCCCACGGGTCGACCCCGTCGCCGCTGCGGCCGTCGTGGTCACGGGTGGGTCGGACGCCGTACCCGTCGCCGGGGTGTCGTTCGTAACCGGCGGCCGGTCGCTCCGGTGTGCCGCGTCGACGTGGCGCGTCGTCCGGCTCGGGCACCCAGCCGGGTTCGGGCCGGGGCGCGGGGGAGACCGGCGGTGTGCCCCGGTAGCCACGGTCCCGCTCGGTGGGCTCCTGCCGGGGGCGGCGGCTGTCGTACCGCTCCGGGGTGGGCTGGTCGCGGTGCCAGGCGGCCTCCCGCGCGGGTCCCCGCTCGTCGGCGGGGCGTCGGTCGGACCAGGCGGTGCGCCGGTCCGACTCGGGGGAGCGACGTTCGTCGCGGCGGGGTGGCTCGGGCAGCGGTCGACGGTACGGCTCGTGGTCGTAGTGGCGGGAGTCGGCGCTGTCGGGTCGCCCATAGGTCGACGCCGAGCGCTCGTCGTCGCGGAGTCGGCCGTAGGCCGGTGTCTCGCCCGGCTCGTCGTCCACCCAGGACCGGCCGTGGGGTGGCTGTTCCGCCGGTGGTTCGTCGGACCACGACCGGCCGAGGTAGGTGCCGTCCGGGCGGGTGGGCGCGAGCGGCGGCACCTCGGCGCGGCCGGACACCGTCGCCCGCCCACGGGGTGGCGGCTGGTGCGGCATGCCGATGTCGCCGGGGTAGCGCTGGCCGGGAAACTGGGGGTGCCACTCGGTGGTCGGCTCGATCACCCAGGCCGGTTCGTTCGGGTCTGGCCACCGGTCGGTGTAGCGGCCGTTCATCCGGCGAGCCCGTCGCCACACCCGGCCGCCGGGCCGATCGTCGCGGGGAGTGAGCTGTCCGCAGCCGCCGCCGGGTGACCGCTGGGCGTCCGGTCGCCGCCTGCCACGCCCCGGTGGCCGGCTCGCGTCCGCTCGCTCACGCGTTGTCACCTCGTTGCAAATTGTCGCGCTGGGGCCGCACGTGCCGGTCAGGTCGCCGCTCCGGCAGGCCGTGGCTGCGGATGGAGGGTAACGGCGTGGGCTCGCTCACCGCCACTGTGGCACCGCCCACCAGCGCAAACGTTATCCCATTGGTTTCGGACATTTGGGCCTATAACCGAATCTGGTCTCCGACCATACCGCACCCGGCGGCCAACCGGCTCCGGCGGGAGTCTCCGCGACCGGTCAGGGATGTTCCATGATGAGGACGGCGAACGTGCCGGCGGCGAGCGCCTCGTAATGGTGCGGGGCGTCGCCGGGGAACGTGGCGTAGTCGCCGGGGTCGAGTTCGACCGACGCGCCCTCGGGCCCCACCCGCAGTCGGCCGGCGGCGACCACCACGTGCTCGATGCTGCGCGGAGTGTGTCCCTGACCGGTTCGGATCGCCCCCGGTTCCAGCCGGATCAGGTAGACGTCCCGGCGCAGGTGCGCCGCACCGGCGCTGAGCAGCGTTCCGCTGAAGTCGGCCTGCTCGGAGCGGACGTGCGACCCATCTCCCGCCCGGATGACCCGTACGACGTCGTCCACCGGTTCCACCAGCCGGCTGAACGGCACGCCGAGGGCGACGCCCAGGGACCAGAGTGTCTCCACGCTCGGGTTGCCGCTGCCCGACTCCAGTTGGGAGAGGGTGGACTTGGCCACCCCCGCCCGCCGGGCCAACTCGGTGAGCGAGATGCCGACCCGTTCCCGTTCCCGGCGCAGGGCGGCGGCGATGGTGGCCAGCGGGGCAGCCGGTTCCGGAGGCATGCCTTCGCTCCATGGGGTCGAACGTTCGCTCTGGCGAACAACGGCAACCCGTTCAGCATGATGAACGCACCGCAGGATCCGCGCAGATACGGCGAAACTGCCGCCCCGAAGATGTCTGAGGCGGCAGTTTCGCCGTGGTCGCGCGGAATTGGGGCGGGTCAGACTTTGTCGCCCAGCTTGACCTGAGGCGCCGGAGCGCGCATCCGGCGGAAGGTGATCGACCGCATGACCGCGTAGAGGTAGAGCGACCCCATCCGCTGGTCGGACTTCGGGAAGCGCTCCCGGATCAGCTTGCTGATCTTGCGGCAGATCAGCACCGAGTCGATGACCACGCCCAGCGCCAGCGCGCCCCAGAGCAGGTTGGAGATCAACCGGACCGGCGCCGGCATGGCCGCGTTCGACCCGATCAGCACGATCAGCGCGCCGCCGAAGAACCAGGTGCCGACGGTACGCCGGGAGTCGACCACGTTGCGGGCCAGCAGCCGCTCCGGGCCACGGTCGCGGGGGCCACCCTCACGGCGGAACTCCGCCGCCGCCTCGGCGCGCAGTTGGCGGCGACGCTCCCGCTCCTCCTCCTTGGTGAGGGGACGGCTCGGACCGGCCGGGCGGCGGCCGACGGTCGGCCGCTTGGGCGTCTCCCGACCCTTGGCCGGGGTGTAACCCCGGGGACGCTCGGCGGTCTCCTCGGGGGTCACCGAGGTGACGGCCTCGTCGACGAGGTCGGTGGACTTGCGGCGAAAGAGCGACGGCACGCGGCAAGGGTAGCCAACGGTCCACGCCCGGTGCACATCGCGGTGCACCGGGCGTGAAGAGTGTGTCGGTACTTACGGACGCTCGGCGTGGGCGCCGAGGTCGGCGAGCTTCGCCTCGAAGTCCTCGTAGCCCCGGTTGATCAGGTCCACGCCGTACACCCGGGAGGTGCCCTCGGCCGCGAGCGCCGCGATCAGGTGGCTGAAACCGGCCCGCAGGTCCGGGATGACCAGGTCGGCGGCGTGCAGCTTGCTTGGCCCGGCGATCACCGCGGAGTGCTTGAAGTTGCGCCGGCCGAAGCGGCACGGGGTGCCGCCGAGGCAGTCCCGGTAGACCTGGATGTTGGCACCCATCGAATTCAGGGCCTCGGTGTAGCCGAGCCGCTGCTCGTAGACCGTCTCGTGGACGATCGACAGGCCGCGGGCCTGGGTCAGTGCCACGACCAGCGGCTGCTGCCAGTCGGTCATGAAACCGGGGTGCACGTCGGTCTCCAGCGCCACCGCGTTCAGCTCACCGCCGGGGTGCCAGAAGCGGATGCCGCCCTCCTGGCCGGGGTCGCCCAGCTTCGGCGCGCGGGCGTCGGTGACCTCGTACTCGCCGCCGACCGAACGGAAGATGTTCAGGAAGGTCATCATGTCGGCCTGCTGCGCGCCGAGCACCTCGACGTGACCACGGGTCGCCAGGGCGGCGGCCGCCCAGCTCGCCGCCTCGATCCGGTCCGGGATCGGCCGGTGGGTGTAGCCGTGCAGCTTCGGCACGCCCTGGATCTCGATCACCCGGTCGGTGTGGACCTTGATGATCGCGCCCATCTTCTGCAGGATGCAGATCAGGTCGATGATCTCCGGCTCCACCGCGGCGTTGCGCAGCTCGGTGACGCCCTCGGCCATCACGGCGGTCAGCAGCACCTGCTCGGTGGCGCCGACGCTCGGGTACGGCAGGGCGAACTTGGTGCCGTGCAGCCCGTTCGGCGCGGACAGGTGCAATCCCTCCGGCCGCTTGTCGACGGTTGCGCCGAACTCCCGCAGCGCCTGGAGGTGGAAGTCGATCGGGCGCGGGCCGATGTGGCAGCCGCCGAGGTCCGGGATGAACGCGTGCCCGAGACGGTGCAGCAGCGGGCCGCAGAACAGGATCGGAATCCGGCTGGAACCGGCGTGCACGTTGATCTGGTCGGTGCTGGCGCTCTCCACGTTCGCCGGGTCGAAGACCAGCTCGCCGTCCTCGGTGCCGTCGGTGACCTTGACACCGTGCAGGCCGAGCAGACCTCGCACCACCTCGACATCGCGGATCTTGGGCACGTCGAACAGCCGACTCGGGCTGTCGCCGAGCAACGCGGCGACCATCGCCTTCGATACCAGGTTCTTCGCGCCGCGCACGCGGATCCGCCCCTCGAGCGGAGTGCCTCCGTGCACAACCAGGACGTCGTCGGTCAACGCAACCTCCAGCGCGTCGGTGCTGCCGTGTTGATGGTGGGGCGCCTGAACGTTGTCGCTACCCCGGATGCGGCCATATCGAAACGGCCCGCGTGTGTCGTCGCTTGGGCAGCATAGCCCTCGGTGACGAGAAAGGACTCGGTCACATCGGCGTGTGTGGCATTAATCGGTGATCCGGCACTTTTGCGTACCAAGAACGCTACGGATCGTGATCAGGACACCGCCGGTGGAGGAGTGTCCGCGCCGGGCAGGGCGAGCATCTGATCCAGCGCGACCCGGGCGTGGTGGGCGGTGTCGGCGTCCACCGTGATCTGGTTGACGACCCGGCCCGCGACCAGCTCCTCCAGGGCCCAGACCAGGTGCGGCAGGTCGATCCGGTTCATCGTCGAGCAGTAGCAGACGGCCTTGTCCAGGAACATGATCTGCTTGTCCGGGTGCGCCAGCGCGAGCCGGCGGACCAGGTTCAGCTCGGTGCCGAGCGCCCACGCCGAGCCCGCCGGAGCCGCCTCGATCGTCTTGATGATGTACTCGGTGGAGCCGACGTAGTCGGCGGCAGTGACCACCTCGTGCCGGCACTCCGGGTGGACCAGGACGTTGACCCCGGGCACCCGCTCCCGCACGTCGTTGACGCTGTCCAGCGTGAACCGGCCGTGCACCGAGCAGTGCCCCCGCCAGAGGATCATCTTGGCGTCGCGCAGCTGCTCCGGGGTGAGCCCACCACCGGGCTTGTGCGGGTCGTAGAGCACGCAGTCGTCCAGCGACAGGCCCATCTCCAGCACCGCGGTGTTACGGCCCAGGTGCTGATCCGGCAGGAAGAGCACCTTCGACCCCTGCTCGAAGGCCCAGTCCAGGGCGCGCTTGGCATTGGACGAGGTGCAGACCACCCCGCCGTTGCGGCCCACGAAACCCTTGATGTCGGCCGACGAGTTCATGTACGTCACCGGGACGGTGTCAGCGGCGATGCCCAGCTCGGCCAGTGTGTCCCAGGCGGCCTCCACCTGGCCCAGGACGGCCATGTCCGCCATCGAGCAACCCGCCGCCAGGTCGGGCAGGATCACCCGCTGGCTGTCGGTGGTGAGGATGTCGGCGCTCTCGGCCATGAAGTGCACGCCGCAGAAGACGATGTACTCGGCGTCCGGACGCGCCGCGGCCTCCCGCGCCAGCTTGAACGAGTCGCCGGTCACGTCGGCGAACTGGATCACCTCGTCGCGCTGGTAGTGGTGCCCCAGCACGAAGACCTTGCTGCCCAGCTTCGCCTTCGCGGCGGTGGCCCGGGCCACCAGATCCGGATCGCTGGGCGCCGGCAGGTCGCCCGGACACTCGACGCCGCGCTCGGTGTCGGGGTCGCTGCCCCGGCCGAGCAGCAGCAGAGCCGTCGCCGTGTTGGAGGGTTCCACCCAGGTCGAAGTCACGTAACCCATGCTCCCACAGCGCGGGCGCGACGCAGCTCCGCTCGGTGTGGGCTGCCACACTGCTCGGCATGCGCGTGCTGCTCTGCCCGGACAAGTTCGCCGGCACCCTGTCCGCACCCGAGGTGGCCGCCGCCGTCGCCGAGGGTTGGCGCACCGTCACCGACGGAGACGATCTGCTGATCCGGCCGCTCGCCGACGGCGGGCCGGGCTTCGTGGAGGTGCTCGCCGAAGCCCTCGGCGGTCGGCGGGTGCCGGTGTCGACGGTCGACCCGCTGGGCCGGCCGGCGGCCGGTGAGATCCTGCTCACCGCCGACGCGACCGCCTACCTGGAGAGCGCGCAGGCGTGCGGGCTGCACCTGCTCTCGGCAGCCGAACGCGACCCGAAGACCACCACCTCGTACGGGCTGGGTCTGCTGGTGGCCGCCGCCGTGGAAAGCGGCGCCCGCACCGTGGTGATCGGGCTGGGCGGCTCCGGCACCAACGACGCCGGCGCCGGAATGCTCGCCGCGCTGGGCGTCACCCCGCTCGACCCGGGCGGTGCCGCGCTGCCGTACGGCGGGGCGGCGCTCGCCGCCGTCGACGCGCTGGACGGTGCGCCCCGGCTGCGCGGCGTCCGGCTGGTCGCCGCCACCGACGTGGACAACCCCCTGCTCGGCCTGCACGGGGCCAGCAACGTGTTCGGCCCGCAGAAGGGCGCCGACCGCGGTGACGTGCTGCTGCTCGACGCGGCACTGGAGCGTTTCGCGGCGGTGCTGGAACGCGACCTGGCCGGCTGCCCGACGGGGCTGGGCACGCTGCCCGGGGGCGGGGCCGCCGGCGGGATCGGCGCAGCGCTGCTCGCCCTGGGCGGCACCTGCGAGTCGGGGATCGGCCTGGTCACCCGGGCCACCCGGCTCGACGCCGCACTGGACACCGCCGACCTGGTGGTTACCGGTGAGGGGTCGTTCGACCACCAGTCGCTGCGCGGCAAGGTCGTCGCCGGGGTGGCCGGCGCCGCCCGCGACCGGGGAGTGCCCTGCGTGGTGGTGGCCGGGCAGGTGAGCACCGGCCGACGGGAGGCCGCCTCGGCCGGGGTGACCGACGCGTACAGCCTGGTCGAGCACTTCGGTGGGGAGGAGAGCGGCGGGCTCGACGCCGCGCTGAGCCGGCCCGCGGACGGGCTGCGCGAGCTGGGTGCCCGGCTGGCCCGGCAGTGGAGCCGCTGAGCGCTCCAGCCGCGCTGTGGGCCGGCCGACCTGCGGTGGCGGTCACGCCACGCGGGTGAGCCGGGCCGGGGCGGCGTACGATCGGTTGAGGACCACAACCGGGAATCACTGGACGGCGCGCGACGTTGGCCAGTGCGTCCGGACCCAAACCGCGCAGGGAGACTTCCACGTGACCACGCCAGCGCAGACCGAGTCGACCGAGGCCCAGGCCCCTACTTCCGTCGTCCTCACCGACGTCGCGGCGCAGAAGGTCAAGGCCCTGATCGAGCAGGAGGGCCGCGACGACCTGCGGCTCCGCGTCGCCGTGCAGCCGGGCGGCTGCTCCGGCCTGCGGTACCAGCTGTTCTTCGACGAGCGTTCGCTCGACGGTGATGTCGTGACCGACTTCGGTGGTGTCGAGGTCGTCGTCGACCGGATGAGCGCCCCGTACCTTTCCGGCGCGACGATCGACTTCGCCGACCGGATCGACGCCCAGGGCTTCACCATCGACAACCCCAACGCGGGCAGCTCCTGCGCCTGCGGTGACTCGTTCAACTGAGTCACACCACACACCAGCGACGATGGGGCCGTTCTCCGGAACGGCCCCATCGTCGTACCGGTCGGGGGTCTCACCGGTCTGGGAGCGGTCCCGAAGGGCACCGTGGCGGGCCGGTTGCCGTTGTCCGACCGAGCGGTGACCACCGGGTTGCCGTGCCGGTAGGCTGACCGCGCCCTGCTCCCGACCCCGAGGGTTGACATGAAGATCGCCGTCACCGGCTCGATCGCCACCGATCACCTGATGAGTTTCCCCGGTCGCTTCGCCGACCAGCTCATCGCCGATCAGCTGCACAAGGTGTCCCTCTCCTTCCTGGTGGACGACCTGGTGCTCCGCCGCGGCGGCGTGGCGGCGAACATCGCCTTCGGGATGGGCCAGCTCGGCCTGCGCCCGGTGCTGCTCGGCGCGGTCGGCGCCGACTTCGCCGACTACCGCTCCTGGCTGGAGCGCCACGGCGTGGACTGCGACTCGGTGCACGTCAGCGAGGTGGCGCACACCGCCCGTTTCGTCTGCACCACCGACACCGACATGTGCCAGATCGCGTCGTTCTACGCCGGTGCGATGAGCGAGGCCCGCAACATCGAGCTGGCCCCGGTCGCGGAACGGCTCGACGGCCTGGATCTGGTGCTGGTCGGCGCCAACGACCCGGAGGCGATGCTGCGGCACTCGGCCGAGTGCCGCACCCGCGGGTACGCCTTCGCCGCCGACCCGTCGCAGCAGCTCGCCCGGATGGGCGGCGAGGACGTGGTGGCGCTGATCGAGGGCGCCGAGTACCTGATGACCAACGACTACGAGAAGTCACTGCTGCAGAGCAAGGCGCAGCTGAGCGACGACCAACTGCTGGACCTCGTCAAGGTGCGGGTCACCACGCTCGGCAAGCACGGTGTGGAGATCGCCGGGCGGGGCATGGACCCGATCCACGTACCGATCGCGCGGGAGATCCGGGCGGTCGACCCGACCGGCGTCGGCGACGGCTTCCGGGCCGGCTTCTTCACCGCGCTCTCCTGGGGCGTTGGCCTGGAACGCGCCGCCCAGGTCGGCTCGCTGCTGGCCACGCTGGTCCTGGAAACCGTCGGCACCCAGGAGTACGACGTCCGCCGCGACCTGTTCGTCAAGCGCCTCGCCGAGTCGTACGGCGACGCAGCAGCAGACGAGATCCGCCCCCACCTCCTGCCGTAACCCCCGACCCGCCCCGCGATCTTGCACTTTCTGTCGCCGTCTCGCGGCTAATGCACCCCTTTGTCCCCGCAGAAACCGCACGACGCGGGGGCGGAGGGGGTCGCAGGGGCCGGTGGATTTAGTGGGTGCGGCGGACGTCGTACGCCGGACCGTCTGGACCGTTGACGGACCCCAGGAACTCCTGGCCGCGCATCCGGCACCAGGCGGGGATGTCCACCGCCGCGGCCGGGTCGTCGGCGAGCACCCTCACCACCGCGCCCACCGGCACCTCGGGCATGCGTCGCGCCGCCGCGATCACCGGCAGCGGACAGCGTTGACCCCGGCAGTCGATCACCTCGTCGGGCATCGTCACAGCCCCACCACCCCGGCCTCCGCGCGCAGCCCGGCGACGATGCCCGGCAACTCGGTCAGGAACCGCTCCACGTCCGCCTCGGTCGTCTCCCGGTGCAGGCTGACCCGCACGTTGCCGTGCGACAGCACCCCCATCGCCTCCAGCACGTGCGACGGCCGCAGCGTGGACGAGGTGCACGACGACCCCGACGACACGGCGAAGCCCCGCCGGTCCAGGGCGTGCAGCAGCGCCTCGCCGTCGACGTACAGGCAGGAGAAGGTCACCAGGTGGGGGAGCCGGAGCACCGGGTCGCCGACCACCTCCACGTCGGGCACCTCCGCCGCGACCCGCTCCCGGATCCGGTCCACCAGCGGCGCCAGCCGGGTCGCCTCGGCCGCCGCGTCGGCCGCCGCCGCCCGCAGGCTCGCCGCCGCCGCCACGACCGCGGGCAGGTTCACCACCCCGGGCGTACGTCCGCTCTCCCGCTCGTCCGCCGGCCAGGGTGACTCCCAGCGGGCGCCCTTGCGGACCGCCAGCACCCCCACCCCGGGTGGCCCGCCCCACTTGTGGGCGCTCGCCGTGAGCACCGACCAACCGGCCGGCACTGGCACCCGACCCACCGACTGTGCCGCGTCCACGTACAGCGGCACCCCCACGTCGGCGCACGCGGCCGCCGCCTCCGCGACCGGCTGCACGGTCCCCACCTCGTGACTGGCGGTAATCAACGCGGCCAGCGCGACCCCCGGGGCCCGGACGGCGGACGACCACGCGGTCAGGTCCAGCCGGCCCGACCGGTCGACCGGCACCGCGCTGGCGGCCCCGCCCGCGCCGACGTGCCGCTGCGCCGCGTGCAGCACCGCCGAGTGTTCGATCGCCGAGTGCACCAGCGTCGACCCGACCCGACGCCGCCCCGCCAGGCCCCCGAGCACCGCGCCGTGGGCCGCGGTCGTACCGCTGGGGGTGAAGGACACCTCGTCGGCGCGGACGCCGAGCGTCGACGCGGTGGCCTCGCGGGCGGCGTCGAGCAGTTGCCGGGCCCGGCGGGCCTGCGTGTACAGCTTGCCCGGGTCGGCCCAGCCGTCGTCGAGCGCGGCCAGCAACGCCTGCCGCGCGACCGGATGCATCGGCGCGGCGGTCGCCGCGTCCAGGTAGACCGGGGATGCGCTCACGGTGCACCTTTCGTTCGCGGCTGCGGGGCTCGCAACCCCGGCTCACTCCTCGCGCTCACAGGTCCGCCTTTGTTCGCGGCTGCGGGGCTCGCAACCCCGGCTCACTCCTCGCGCTCACAGGCCCGACGGTATCGCGGCGGTATGCCTAGGTTCCCCCCGATGGGGGGCGGACAGTGACCCCACCACGGCCGAGTCCGTCATGGTCGAGTAATCTGCGACCGTCGGTGACGCCTTTGCCGTCGGTGCCGAGGAAAGACGCACCGCGGCGCGCTAGGGAGGCAGGACCAGGTGGTCGCAAGGAGTTCGGAGGTACGGCCGTCGGCCGTACGGCACAGCGCTTCCCCAGGGGCCGGTGGGCGCCGGCGGCGCGGTGCTGGTCGGCTGGCCGGGCTCGGTCTCAGTGGCGTCGCGCTGCTGGTCCTGCTCACGGGCTGTGACGTTGGAGCGGCGTTCGACGGCTTCGGCTGGCCGCAGGGGGGCATCTCGCCCGAGTCGCGGCGGATGTACGACCTGTGGATCGCCTCCTGCATCGCCGCCCTCGCGGTCGGTGTCTTCGTGTGGGGTCTGATCTTCTGGTGTGTCGTGCGCTACCGCAAGCGTGGCAACACGCTGCCGGTGCAGACCCGCTACAACATGCCGATGGAGTTCCTCTACACCATCGCGCCGATTCTGATCGTCTCTGTGCTCTTCTACTACACGGCGATCGTGCAGACCGACGTGGACAAGCTGTCGAAGAACCCGGACGTCACGGTCGAGGTCGTCGCGTTCAAGTGGAACTGGCAGTTCAACTACCGCGACGGGCAGGGCCCGGACGCCAAGACCACCGCGTCGACGCTCGGCACCAGTGAGGTCATCCCGGTGCTGGTGCTGCCGACCAACCGGTCCATCCGGTTCGAGGAGACCAGCCGCGACGTCATCCACTCGTTCTGGGTGCCGGAGCTGCTCTTCAAGCGGGACGTCATGCCGGGCAAGATCCGCAACGTGTTCGAGGTCTCCAGCCTGGAGGCCGAGGGTGCCTACGTCGGGCGCTGCGCCGAGTTGTGCGGCAGCTACCACGCGTTCATGAACTTCGAGCTGCGGGTGGTGTCGCCGGAGAAGTACGACCAGTTCCTCGCGGCCAAGCAGAGCGGCAAGTCCACCCAGGACGCGCTGTCCGCGATCGGTGAGCAGCCGTACGCGGTGACCACCTCGCCGTTCGACACGCGGCGGACGCAGGACAACTTCAACCCGGACGAAGTTCCGGCCCGCACCGGAAGCTGAGGCAGCGGCATGAAGACCGAGTGGCGTATCTTCCTGATCATCGCCGGTTTCCTCTTCGGTGCCACCATCCTCTACGGCGCCTGGACGAACGGGCAGTCGGGCGGCATCGAGTGGGTCGGCACCGTCGCCCTGCTGCTGTCGTTCCTGCTCTGCTTGATGTGCGGTGGCTTCTTCTGGTTCGTCTCCCGCCGGATCGACCTGCGCCCGGAAGACCGTCCGGACGCCGAGATCGCTGACGGCGCTGGCGAGGTCGGCTTCTTCAGCCCGGGCAGCTACTGGCCGTTCGGTCTGGCGCTGGCCGCCGCGATCGCCGCGCTCGGCCTGGTGTTCTGGCAGTACTGGCTGATCGGCGCCGGCTTGGTGGCCGTTGTCTTCGCCGCCTGTGGGTTGCTGTTCGAGTACTACAGCGGCACCCGCCGTACCGCCGAACACTGATCCACCCGGTCGCCATCGCGACCGACCCGGCACGACGAAGGCCCGTTTCCCGGTGGGGAGCGGGCCTTCGGTCATGCTCGACCCCGGTCGAACGGCGCCGGCGGTCAGGCGGCGGGTGGCGGCCCGGTCGGTGCGGCGGTGAGCGGTCAGGCGGCGTGGCGGCGGGCGGGCCGGCGTCGGCGGCCGGCCAGCCGGGCGACCGGGACGGCGAACACACTGACCACCACGGCGGCGCCGCAGTCGACGCAGATCAGCTCAGGACAGTCGGTGCCGTGGCCGTCGACGCACGGCGGCGCCTCGAACAGCGCCACGCCCTCGCAGACGTCGCAGTAGAGCTCGCGGTGCGACACGGGCGTCTCCTCTCGATACCTGGCGGACCGTCCGCGGATGCGACTCGACGCACCGACGGAGCGGAGAACTACTCAGCTGTAGTTTCCCAGCCGGGTCCGACACATCTCCGCGCACCGTCGCCCATTCGTCGGCATCCGGGTGTGATCCACTCGACGTCATTGACGTCGGGGCCTTCCGGCCGCCTGGACGCCACGGATTCGAGGAACCCGAGTTGATCAAGCCGGGACGCCGCCCGCAGACGGCGCCGACGGGTGAGACGGCGCCGACGGGTGAGATGGCGTCGGTGGGGTCAGGCGGTGGCGATCGCGATCCAGCGATCCAGGGTCGCGGCGGCCGCGCCGGAGTCGATCGACTCGGCCGCGCGGGCCAGACCGGCGCGGAGCGCCTCGGTCAGGTCGCCGTCCAGCGGGCCCTGGGTGGCCAGCGCCGCAGCCGCGTTGACCAGGACCGCGTCCCGGACCGGGCCCGTCTCACCGGCCAGCAGGCGACGGGCCACGCCCGCGTTGTACGCGGCGTCACCGCCGCGCAGGTCCGCCAGGGTGGACCGGGGCACCCCGAGGTCCGTCGCGTCCAGCACAGCCTCGCGTACGGTGCCGCCCTGGGCCGCCCAGACCCAGGTCGGCGCTGCGGTGCTGAACTCGTCCAGGCCGTCCTCGCCGCGCATCACGATCGCCGAGTCGCCACGAGCCGCGAACACGCTGGCCATCACCGGGGCCATCCGCAGGTCGAAGCAGCCGACCGCGCCGGCCCGGGGGCGGGCCGGGTTGGTCAGCGGGCCGAGGAAGTTGAAGAAGGTGGGCACGCCCACCTCCCGGCGGACCGGGCCGGCGTGCCGCATTCCGGGGTGGAATCGGGCCGCGAAGCAGAACCCGATGCCGGCCTCCTCGACGCAGCGGGTGACCTGCTCGGGGCCGAGATCCAGGGGGATGCCGAGGAACTCCAGTAGGTCGGCCGTGCCACACAGGGAGGAGGCGGCCCGGTTGCCGTGCTTCACGACACGGACGCCAGCGCCGGCGACCACCAGCGCTGTCATCGTGGAGATGTTGACAGTGTGGGCGAGGTCACCGCCGGTGCCGACCACGTCGAGCGCGGTGCGGCGCAGCTCCTCGGGGAGCGTCACCGGGACGGCTCGGCCCAGCATCGCCTCCACCAGGCCGGCCAGCTCCGCGGGAGTCTCGCCCTTGGCCCGCAGCGCGACGGCGAAGGCGGCGATCTGCGCCGCGCTGGCCGAGCCGGTCATGATCTCGTCCATCGCCCAGGCGGTGTCGGCGGTGGAGAGTTCGTCGCCGCGCAGCAGCGCGTTGAGCAGGTGCGGCCAGGTCCGATCGCCCATGGCGGGCCTCCCGAGCATGCGAAGTGCGGGTGGGCTGGAACCGGCGCCGAGGAGTTCCGGCGCCGTGGGGGTGCCGGAGGAGCGTGGACGTCAGGCGGGTGCGTGCGTCCGCAGCAGCTCGGCCACCGTGCCGCCGGTGGTCACCGGGTCGAGCGGGTGCACCAGCGTCGCGTCGACCTCGGCGTACGCGGCGAGCCATCGGTCAGCGGCGCGGGCGATCACCAGGCAGGTCGGGGGAGCGTCGTCCCGGTCGTCCTTGATCTGTCGGGCGATGCCGATGCCGCCGCCCGGGCTCGCCTCACCGTCGAGCAGCAGCAGGTCGATCTCGTAGTCGTCGACCAGCCGGATGGTCTCCGCGTAGGTCGACGCGTCGACGAACTCGATCTGCAGACCGGGCGCGGGTCGGGTGCCGACGGCCAGCCGCATCCGGTCACGGACCTGCGGGTCGTCGCTGTAGAGCAAAACGGTGCACATGCGCTCACTCATGGCTGGCCTGACTCCCACCTCGTAGCTGCCCGCAGATCGTACCGGTCGGCGTGACGTAGCCGACATCCCGCCCGGCGTCCGCGTCGGGGCGTACCGTCCGCCCAGCTCAGGCGGGCGCGGCGTCGGCGGCGCGGTCGCGGGCCTCCTGGCGGTCCAGCTCGCGGTCCACCCGCCGGGCCTCCCGCTCGGACTGCTTGACCCACTGCACCACTAGGACGGCGAGCATGGTCACACTGACGAACTCGCCACCGGCCCAGAGGATGCCGCCGGCGACCACCTGATCCTGCCAGGGGTCGACCCAGCCCAGGTTGAGCGACGGGTACCAGTCGCCGCCGAAGAGCGTGCTGCTCTGCATGATGGTGAGGCCGAGCACGGTGTGGAACGGCACGGAGAGCAGCATCAGCAGAGCGCGCGCCGGGTACGGCCAGCGGCCGGGCAGCGGGTCGAGGCCGAGCAACGGCCAGAAGAACACGCAGCCGGTCATGATGAAGTGCGCGTGCACCAGCTCGTGCGCCCAGGCGTGTTCCAGGGTGTAGCGGTACAGATCACTGAAGTACAGCACGAACGGATTGACCACGAAGATGGCGAACGCCACCAGCGGGAAGCTGTAGACCCGGGCGACGCGGCTGTGCACGATCGCGAGCAGGCGCTTGCGCGGGCCGACCGGCAGGGTCCGCAGGGCCAGGGTCATCGGCGCGCCCAACGCCAGGAAGATCGGTGCCACCATGGACAGCACCATGTGCTGGATCATGTGCACGGACAGCAGCGCGGTGTCGTACGCGTGCAGCCCGCTGACCGTGACGAGCGCGATGCCGCCCAGCCCGGGACCGAGGAAGAACACGGTTCGGATGACCGGCCAGCGGTCGCCGCGCAGGCGCAGCCGGTACACCCCGTAGAGGTACAGGCCTGCGGCGAGCACCAGGCCGAGGGCCAGCCAGCTGTCCAGGCGGGTCTCGCTCAGCACCGCGCCGACGGTGAACGGCGGCGGGGCCGAGGTGGCGGCGAAGATCGGATCGACGTGCAGCACGCTTTTCAGGCTAGGCCAGGCGAACCGGACCCCGACGCTCGGGCCACGGAAGGCGCAGGTTTGCCACCCCGCTGATCGCCGGCCCCGGTCAGGGGCAATAATGACGGCGTGACTGCGGCCCCAGCCATTGACAAGAGCCGGATCCACTCTCTGACCCGACCGAACATGGTCAGCGTCGGGACGATCGTGTGGCTCTCCAGTGAACTCATGTTCTTCGCGGCGCTGTTCGCGATGTACTTCTCGATCCGCGCGGCTGCGCCGGAGCAGTGGGAGAAGCACACCGAGGCGCTGAACATCCCGTACGCGACCACCTTCACGGTGATCCTGGTGCTGTCCTCGGTGACGTGCCAGCTCGGCGTCTTCGCGGCGGAGAAGGGTGACGTGCACGCGCTGCGGCGCTGGTTCACCGTCACCTTCGTGATGGGCCTGATCTTCGTCCTCGGCCAGCTGAACGAGTACCGGCACCTGGTCGCCGACGGCATCAAGATCAACGAAGACGGGTACGGATCGGTGTTCTACCTGACCACCGGCTTCCACGGCCTGCACGTGACCGGTGGTCTGATCGCCTTCGTCATCTTCATGGTCCGTACGACCATGGGCCGGTTCACTCCGGCGCAGGCGACGTCGGCGATCGTCGTGTCGTACTACTGGCACTTCGTCGACGTCGTGTGGATCGGGCTGTACGCCATGATCTACTGGCTCCAGTGATCTTGCGCGTCACATTCCGCGCTGCTGCTCCGTCCCCTGAGACAGGTCCAACCGGTTAAGGACACCGCTCATGACTTCTGACAACGACCGCCGACGCGGTCTGCTCGCGCGGTTGCGTGAGCAGACCGCCGCGCGCAGCAGGGGCCGCCGCCGGCTGGGCGCCGCGGTCCGGCTGATCGCCGCGCTGATGCTCGCCGGCGGCGCATACACCGTCTTCGCCCCCGGCGCCCAGGCGCAGGACAACCCGCAGCTGACCGGCGCCGCCGCCGAGGGCAAGGCGTTGTTCGACGTGAGCTGCGTGACCTGCCACGGCCGCAACGCCCAGGGCGTCGAGGGCCGCGGGCCGAGCCTGATCGGCGTCGGCGCGGCATCGGTCGAGTTCCAGGTCAGCTCCGGGCGGATGCCGATGGCCCGCCAGGAGGCCCAGGCGCACCGCAAGCCTCCGGTCTTCACCGACGAGCAGACCCGGCAGCTGGCCCAGTACATCCAGGAGCTGGGCGGCGGCCCGGTCGTTCCCGAGGGCGACGACCTCCGTGAGGACGGCAACGTCGCGGCCGGCGGTGAGCTGTTCCGGATCAACTGCTCGCAGTGCCACGCGTTCGGTGGCGGCGGCGGTGCGCTCTCCTCGGGCAAGTTCGCCCCGAGCCTGCACCCCGCGACCGACCGCCAGATCTACGCGGCGATGCTGAGCGGCCCGCAGAACATGCCGGTGTTCGGCGACAACCAGCTCCGGCCGGAGCAGAAGGCCGACATCATCGCCTACATCCAGGAGACGCTGAAGCACGACCAGGACCCGGGTGGGTTCAACCTCGGACGGTACGGCCCGTCCACCGAGGGCCTGGCGATCTTCCTGGTTGGCATCGTGGCGCTCGTCTTCGCCAGCCTGTGGATTGCGGGTAAGTCGTGACCGAGCAGGCCATCCGATTCAGTGCTGTGGTGCCGCTCGGCGCCACCCGTAGCGAGGTGACGGCATGAGCCCCCACACCGAGCACCAGGCCTCGCAGGGCCCGGCGCCGCTCGACGTGAACGACCCCAAGCTGACCCGGTTCGACATCGTTCGTGAGGGTGCGCGCCGGGACGACATCGAGATCGTCCACTACGAGCCGCAGGTGCTGCCGGGCACCAAGGCGGAGCGTCGGCTGACCCGGGTGGTCGCCGGCTTCTTCCTGATCACCGGCCTGGCCGCGACCGCCTTCCTGGCCATCTACATCTGGTGGCCGTGGCAGTACGAGGCGGGTCGGGGCGGCGATAAGTTCTACACCCCGCTGCTCGGCTTCACCCTCGGCGTGGCGCTGCTCGCCGTCGGCTTCGGCATCCTGACCTGGGGCAAGAAGTTGCTGCCCAAGGAGGTCTCGATCCAGGACCGGCACGAGGGCCAGGTGGACGAGGAAGGCCGCACCATCACCGGCCAGACCATGCTCTACATGGCGGACGAGTTGGGCGTGAAGCGTCGCCCGCTGCTCGGCATCTCGCTGCTGGCCGGTCTCGCGCCGGTCGCCGCGGTCGCCGCGGCGCCGCTGGTCGGCGGTCTGATCTCGCAGCCGCACAAGAACAACCAGATGTTCACCACCGGGTTCGCCACGGCCGAGGGCGGCCAGCGGATCCGCCTGGTCCGCGAGGACGGCCGGCCGATCCGCCCGGCGGACATCAGCACCGGTGGTCAGCTGACCGTCTTCCCCGGCATCGACCACGGCGTGAGCAACAAGCACGCCGACTCGCCGACGCTGCTGATCCACCTCCGTGACTCGGACGCGCAGGAGTCGCGCCGGGCCAACGAGCGGATCGGCCACGGTGACTACATGTGGGGCAACTACGCGGCGTTCTCCAAGATCTGCACGCACGCGGGATGCCCGGCCAGCCTGTACGAGCAGCAGACCAACCGGCTGCTCTGCCCGTGCCACCAGTCCCAGTTCCTGATCACCGACAACGCCCGGCCCGTCTTCGGCCCCGCCAGCCGGCGGCTGCCGCAGCTGCCGATCGAGGTGGACTCCGAGGGCTTCTTCGTGGCGAAGTCCGACTACACCGAGACCGTCGGGCCTGATTTCTGGGAGCGGCCATGAAGCGTCGAAAGTTTGACCTTGCGGCGACGCCGGGCAAGGCAGCGGTGGGAGTGGACGACCGCTTCGCGGTGGCCACCCCGCTGCGCAAGCTGCTGAACAAGGTCTTCCCGGACCACTGGTCCTTCCTGCTCGGCGAGATCGCGCTGTTCTCGTTCGTCGTGCTGCTGCTGACCGGTGTGTTCCTCACCTTCTTCTTCGAGCCGGCGATGACCGAGGTGGTCTACGACGGCAGCTACGCGCCGTTGCAGGGCACCCCGATGTCCGCCGCGTACGCCTCCAGCCTGGACATCTCGTTCGACGTCCGGGGCGGTCTGGTGATGCGGCAGATGCACCACTGGGCGGCGCTGCTGTTCATGGCGGCGATCGTCGTGCACATGCTGCGGGTCTTCTTCACCGGTGCGTTCCGTAAGCCGCGTGAGACCAACTGGATCATCGGTTCGCTGCTGTTCTGGGTCGGCTTCCTCGCCGGCTTCACCGGCTACTCGCTGCCGGACGACGGCCTGTCCGGCACCGGCCTGCGGATCGCCTCGGCGATTATGCTGTCCATCCCGGTGATCGGTTCCTGGGTCACCTCGTCGATCTTCGGTGGCGAGTTCCCGGGCACGATCATCATCAGCCGGTTCTTCATCGCCCACGTGCTGCTCATCCCGGGTCTGCTGGTCGCGCTGATCAGCGTCCACCTGGGCCTGGTCTTCAAGCAGAAGCACACCCAGTGGCCCGGCCCCGGCCGGACCAACAACAACGTGGTCGGCGAGCGGATGTTCCCGCGGTACGCGTTGAAGCAGGGCGGCTTCTTCATGGTCGTCTTCGGCGTCATCGCGCTGATGGGCGGTCTGTTCCAGATCAACCCGATCTGGCTGTTCGGCCCGTACGAGGCGTGGGTGGTCTCGGCCGCCAGCCAGCCCGACTGGTACGTCATGTTCCTTGACGGCTCGACCCGACTCATGCCGGCCTGGGAGATCAACATCCCGCTCGGTGACGGGTACGTCATCCCGCCGCTGTTCTGGCCGACGGTGGTGCTACCCGGCATCCTGGTGGGCCTGTCGACGATGTACCCGTTCCTGGAAGCTCGGCAACGCAAGGACTACAAGAGCCACAACCTGCTCGAGCGTCCCCGGGACGCCCCGGCCCGGACCGCCGTCGGCGCCATGGCCGTCGCGTTCTACATCGTGCTGACGCTCTCCGGCGCCAACGACGTGATCGCGGACAAGTTCCAGATCAGTTTGAACGCGATGACCTGGGCCGGCCGGATCGGCCTGCTGGTGGCCCCGCCGCTGGCGTACTACGTCACCTACCGGCTCTGCCTGGGCCTGCAGCAGCACGACCGGGAGGTGCTCGCGCACGGCGTGGAGACCGGCATCATTCGGCGGCTGCCGGACGGCCGGTTCGTCGAGGTGCACCAGCCGCTCAGCGCGTCCAACGGGCACGCGGACGGTCACGGCCAGCTCGACTACGTCGGCTGGGTCGTACCGAAGAAGATGAACCGGCTGGGGGCCCTCGGCCCGGCCATCCGGGGCTTCTTCTACCCGATCGAGAAGCCGGTCGAGGCACCGGTCTCACCGGGGCACCCGCCGGTCGAGGCCCGGCCCGAGCGCGAGGAGGTCGGCAGCGGCGAGAGCCGCCACTGACCACCCAGTCGCACCGTTACGTGGCGCCCGTCGGATTCCGGCGGGCGCCACGTCGTATCCGCACCCCCCGCCCATCCGACCAGGAGTCGGACGGCCACGGCAGGACCGGTCGACCCCGCGCGCCCGGGGGATCGCAGGAATAACCCCGGTGAGCCGGGTATCCGTGCGGTCCAACGTCTCAAGGGGGGGAAGCATGTTGGGTATCAAACGCCTCGGCCTGTTGGCCGCGCTGGTACTGGTCGGTGTCGCGCCGGCCGCGGCCGCGCAGGCCGCGGCACAGCCGTCGACGCAGGACACCCAGTACCTGCAGGCGGTACACCAGGTCAACCTGTTCGAGATCACCGCTGGTGACCTCGCCCAGCAGAAGGGCAAGGACCAGGGGGTCAAGGACCTGGGCGCGATGCTGAAGACCGACCACACCCAGCTGGACCAGACGGTGCAGCAGACCGCGTCGCAGCTCGGCGTGGAACTGCCGAACGAGCCCAACGCCGACCAGCAGGCGGTCATCGACAAGCTGAACAACGCCAGCGGCGCGGAGTTCGACCGGCTCTGGGTGACCAGTGAGCTGGCCGGCCACGTCCAGGCCATCCAGGCCACCCAGACGGAGATCTCGCAGGGCTCCGAGCCGTCGGTGGTCCAGTTGGCGCAGACGGCGCTTCCGACGCTGCAGACGCACTACGACGAGTTGGTGGCGCTCGCCAACAAGCTGGGCATCCCGGTTCCGCAGACCAGCGCCAGCGGTACGCCCAGCCCGGGCGGCACCGGCACCGAGTCGCCGGCTCCGGGCACCGGCACTGAGTCGCCGGCTCCGGGCGGCGGCACCGGCACCGAGTCGCCGGCTCCGGGCGGTGGCTCCACCGAGGTACCGGCTCCCAGCGAGAGCTGACGTAGCCACAGCAGACGGCCGGTCCACCCAGCGGGGTGGGCCGGCCGCCCTGTGCGCGCTACCCGCCGCCGTGCCGCCGGCGCGGGCCTGGTGGCGGCGAGCGGGTCAGTCGGCGCTGGCCAGGCCGATCGCGAACGCCTCCTCCAGGTCGTGCTGGGAGTACGCCCGGAAGGCGATGTGCGACTCGGTGTTGAGCACACCCTCGACCTTGGAGATGCTGCCCGCGATGACCTGGGCGATCTGGTCGAACTCGCGGACCCGGACGATGGCGATGAGGTCGACGTGCCCGGCCACCGAGTAGACCTCGCTGACACCGGGAAGGTTGGCCAGGTTCTCCGCCACCTCGGGGATCGCATCGGTGGCGCAGTCGATCAGCACGATCGCGGTGATCACGGGGCATTTCTCCGTTCGTCGGCGTCGTCGCCCATGCTAGATGTTCCGGCCCGGGACGGAGGCGGGAGCCGGCGCGCTCAGCCCTGGGCGGCGCAGGGCACCGTCAGGTCGCTCCCGGCGCGGATCACGTTCTCGAGCCGCTCACCGGCGCGTACTGTGGCGCCCGGCCACACCACCGTGCGGGACACGTCGCCGTCCACCCGCGCGCCAGCGCCGACCACGGACTCCACGCAGCGGCCGGTCACCGTCGCGGACTCCGCGACGATAGCGCCGCCGGCGGCGGCGTGCAGGTTGGCCGCCAGGTAGTCGGCCGGGGTGCCGGTGTCGAAGAAGGTGCCCGGATAGGGCACCACCGTCAGGGCGCCCGCCGCCTCGGCCGGCCGCCACACGGCGCGGACCAGGTCCGAGAAGACGACCGGCAGGTCCCGGACCAGACGCCAGGGCAGCAGCGAGAAGCCGGTGAAGCAGTGCCCGGCGAAGGTGCCCGGCGCCGCCGGGTCCGCGGCAGGCTGGCCGAGCAGGCGTACGGTGTGCCCGTCCCAGCCGTCGAGCAGGGCGGCCACGTCCGGGCCCGGGGGAGCGGTCGGGTCGGCGAGGTACGCGTCGGCGTTGCCGACCAGCACCGGCCGACCGTCGATCCAGTCCCGCAGCCTGGCCACCCCGCCCGCGGTGCCCAGCGGGTCGCCTGGCTCCACCGACAGGTGTGCCCGGTCACCGACGTGCTCCACGACCTGCTCGCCGAGGTAGCAGGCGTTCACCGCGACCCGGTCGGGACCGGTCAGGCCGAGGCCGGCCAACCGCCCCAACGCCCGATCCAGCAGGGGCACGTTGCCCACCGGGCAGAGCGCCTTGGGCACTCGTTCGGTGAGGGGGCGCAGCCGGGTGCCCTCGCCGGCGGCGAGCACCACCGCGCACAGCTGTGCCGGCAGACCGGCCGCGCCGGTCACGGGGTGTCGTCGGGAACCGGTGGCGGGAACTTCCCGGCCAGCGGCCCGATGTCGTAGTAGGCGAGCAGCCGGGCCGTCGGCCAGGTCAGCTTGGGCAGGTCGTCCAGGGGGTGCCAGGCCGCCTCGAAGACCTCCGCCCCGTCGACGGTCAGGTCGGTGCTGGACGCCGGCACGTCGGTCTCGAAGACCATGTCCACCCAGCCCTTGGCGTGCACGATCGCGTTCGGCACCGCCGGGCGCAGCCGGGACGGCGGAAGCCGGATGCCGGACTCCTCGAACAGCTCACGGGCCGCGCCGACCACCGGGGCCTCGCCCCGGTCGAGCAGGCCGGCGGGAAGGGACCACGCCTTGCCCGGCGGCTGGCGCAGCATGAGCAGCCGACCCGCGCCCGTCGCTTCGGAGTCACGGACCAGGGTCACCGCGCCGACGACGTACTTGGGCACCGCCAGCCGGACCAGACGCCGGCGCACCGGCAGCGGCAGCCGGTAGAAGGCCTGGTAGAAGAGGGCCCGACCGGTGGCGCGGGAGCGGGGGATCATGACTCCAGGCTAGTGGTCGCGAATGTCCTTCGGACGCGCTGGGGCCCGTCGGGTCACTGCCGATGGTCGACCAGGTCGATGAGCTGGCGGACCACGGTGTCCGGTTCGATCACCCGGTCGAAGACCGCGACCAGCAGGGTCTCCAGGTCGGGGTAGCCCAACTCCTCGGAGAGGCGCAGCAACGGCAGGTCACTGGCGAGGCCCCGATTGTGCTGACGCAGGGCGAGCCCGATGGTGGCCCGGCCGAGGCGCACCTTGTCGCTGATCGTGATGCCCGGCTCGGTGTGCTCGGCGAACCACCTGTTGATCTGCATCTGCGCGTTCGGCGACTTCACGAAGCTCAGCCACTCCCGGCGGGGGCCCCGCGGCGCCACCCCGGCCTCGAAACCGTTGTCGCCGTCGTTCTCGGTGAAGATCTCCACCACGTCGCCCTCGTCCAGCTCGGAGCTCAGGGGGGCGAGCCGACCGTTGATGCGTGCGGCGAGGCAGTGGTCGCCCCGCTCGCTGCCCAGCTCGTAGGCGAGGTCGACGGGCGTGGCGCCGGCCGGCAGCACGATCTGCCGTCCGTCGGCGAAAACCTGGATCTGCCCCTCGGCGAGATCGCAGCGCAGCGACTCGTAGAACTGTGCCGGGTCGGCAGCGTCCGGTTCCCAGTCGAGCACCCGGCGCAGCCAGTCCAACTGCTCGGCGCGGGCTGCGGCGCTGCCGTTGCCCGAGCGCGGGAAACGGAAGTCGGCGGCGATGCCGTACTCGGCGGAGCGGTGCATCTCCTCGGTGCGGATCAGCACCTCCACGGTGCGGTCCTGCGGGCCGCAGACGCTGGTGTGCAGCGACCGGTAGAGGTTGTTCTTCGGTGACGCGATGAAGTCCTTGAAACGGCCGGGCACCGGTCGCCAGGTGCCGTGGATCGCGCCGAGCGCGGCGTAG
The DNA here is from genome assembly GCF_030269705.1 of Micromonospora sp. NBRC 107095. Classification (NCBI taxonomy): domain Bacteria; kingdom Bacillati; phylum Actinomycetota; class Actinomycetes; order Micromonosporales; family Micromonosporaceae; genus Micromonospora; species Micromonospora sp. NBRC 107095. The sequence continues at coordinate 240,225 of NZ_BSTU01000003.1, read as the reverse complement.
CAGTCGGTGGCCGGGCCGTCGACCACCACCACGATGCGGGGCAGGTCGTACGGGGCGGTGTGGCCGCCGGCGATGGTGTCCTTCCAGATCGAGTAGAGGTGCCGGGGGCGGGGGCTCACCTCGGCGTCGACCCGGCTGCGCCGCAACGCCACCCGGGCCCGGGCGACCACCGAGTCGAGGTACGAGTCCCAGCCTGGCCGGTCGTGCACGTGCCGGGCCAGCCGGGCGTGCTCCTCCGGCTCCAGGTGCAGCAGCACCACGTCGTCCAGTTCGCGCTTGAGGGTCTGGATGCCCAGCCGGTCACAGAGCGGGACCAGCACCTCCTGGGTCTTGCGGGCGATCCGTTCCCGCGACGACGCGGAGCGCACCCCGAGGGTGCGCATGTTGTGCAGCCGGTCGGCCAGCTTGATGATCAGCACCCGGACGTCCTTGGCGGCCGCGACGATCATCTTGCGGATCGTCTCCGCCTCGGCGGCCTTGCCGTAGAACGCCTTGTCGAACTTGGTCACCCCGTCGACCAGGTGCGCCACCTCGCCGCCGAAATCCTCGGAGAGCGCCTGGAGGGTGTAGCGGGTGTCCTCCACGGTGTCGTGCAGCAGCGCCGCGACCAGGGTCGTGGTGTCCATTCCCAGCTCGGCGCAGATCTGCGCCACCGCGAGGGGATGGGTGATGTAGGGCTCCCCGCTCTTGCGGAACTGCCCGCGGTGCATGTTCTCCGCGATCGTGTAGGCGCGGCGCAGCACCGCGGGGTCGGTGCCGGCGTGGATGCCCCGGTGGGTGCGGACCAGTTGGGTGACCGGGTCGGAATCGGTGGTGGGCCAGCTGAGCAGCGATCGCAGCCGGCGGGCGAGCGGCAGCTCACCCGGCTGTGTCGGCAGGGCGCCCCCCAGGGCGGCGCCGTGTCCGGCGTCGACGTCCACGAGGGACACCTCCTCACCCCGGCTCCGCGTCGCCGGAAGCCGGCGGCGGGAGCAGGCCCACGAATCGGGCAGGACTGCACTTCTCTAACAGCCTAAGCGAGTCGACGTAGTCCGATCGGTCAGTTGGTCATGAGCGTTCGGTCGAGAGTTGGTGGGACGCGCCGCTCTCGGCCTTCGCCAGCAGGTCACGGAACCGGCCCGCACCACTCGCCGGAGAGGACCAACCGGAGGACATCTCGACGAGTCGGGTCTCCGGCCGCTCCAACCAGGACAGGATCCGCTCGGACTCCTCGGCGGTGGCGGCCGGCACCGGACCGTGCCCGCCCGCCACCGTCTCGGCGGTGGCCCGGATCGTGGTCAGGGTGGGCCGTGGGTGCACGCCCGGTGGGGACACCCCCGCGCCGGCCAGCCGGCCGTGGCGGATCAGCGCCAACTCCCAGCCGCCCCGGGCGGCCGGCCGGGCCGCGGCCAGTTCGACGATGCCGGTCAGCGCGGCCAGCCGCTGCATCCGCACGGTGGCCCGCAGTACGGCGGCCAGCCGGGAGCGCACCACGGCGGCCTCCTCGTAGCGCTGGTCACGGGAGAGCACGTCGATCCGGGCGAGCAGCGCGTCCACCACCGGCTGGGGGTCGCTGGCCGTCGCCGCGCGGAAGGGTGCGACGGCGCTGTCGTCGTACTCCTCGGGGGTGATCTTGTGCTCGCAGGGTGCCGGGCAGCGACCCAGCTCGGCCAGCGCGCAGGCTGGCGTGACGGTGCGCAGCGAGAGCCGGTGCGTGCACTGGCGCAGCGGCACCGCGTCGTGGAAGCCGGCGGCGGCCAGCTCCGCGGCCCGCCGGGAGGTGAACGGCCCGAGGTACGCGGTGTCGGTGGGGGACAGGTCGCGGACGATCGACAGCCGAGGGTACGGACCGTCGGTCAGCTTGAGCCAGACCATGCGTTCGGGGTACTTGGACCGGCGGTTGTACGGCGGGGCGTGGGCGGCGATCAACCGCAGCTCCCGGACCTCCGCCTCCAACGAGTGGGCGCACTCCACCGCCTCGACCCGCTCGGCCGCGCCCAGCATCTCGGAGATCCGGGCGCGCTTCTCGCCGGCGGTGAAGTAGCTGCGCACCCGGGTGGCGATGTCGACGGAGGTGCCCACGTAGAGCGGTCGGTCGTCGGCGGCCCGGAAGATGTAGACCCCGGGGACCTTGGGCAGCCCCTCGGCCAGGTGCCGTTTGCGGCGCTGGGTCGGGGTGACCGCGCGGGCGAACTCGATGGCGTCGCCGACCGTGTCCACCCGGTGCCCGCCGAGCCGGCCGATCAGGCCGTGCAGCACGTCGACGGTGGCTTTCGCGTCGTCCAGGGCCCGGTGTGTCGGTTGGATGCTGGTGCGGAAGTAGGCGGCCAGGGTGCCGAGCTTGCGGTTGGGCACCTCGTCGCGGGTCAGCACCCGGCGGGCGAGCGCCGCCGTGTCCAGCACCCGGGGGTTGGGCCAGCGGTAGCCGTGCTTCGCGCAGGCGGCTTTGAGGAAGCCCACGTCGTACGGGGCGTTGTGGGCCACCAGCACCGCGTCGTCGATGAACTCGAGGAAGCTCGGCAGCACCTGCTCGATCGGGGGCGCCGGCACCAGCATGGCCTGGGTGATCCCGGTCAGCACCGTGATGAAGGGCGGAATCGGCTGCCCCGGGTTGACCAGTGTCGCCAACACCCCCAACTGCTCGCCACCGCGCACCTTCACCGCGCCGATCTCGGTGATGCCGCCGCCGTCCGGCGCGCCGCCGGTGGTCTCCAGGTCGACGACCACGAAGGTCGTCGCGTAGAGCGGCAGGGCCGGGTCCACCCCGCCCATCGCCGGGTCGAGGCCGGCAAGTGACTCCTGGACGTACTCCGCCTGTGCCATCGGCGGCACGCTAGCGCCCCGGTGCGACACTCCGGTCGCAGCCGTCCCATCCGTCACCATGGGGCTAGGATGAGAGATCGGCTCACTCACCGGGCGGTGGGCCCGGTCGCGGTGGGAGACTTGCCACATGCCCCTCACCGAGCCGTTCGACGACCACCTCCCGCAGGAGGATCCGGTCGCGCTCGACGGTGCCGTGGGCAACCCGGACGACAACGTAGTCACCGAGCCATCCGGCGCACCGGGGTCGACGACGGACGACGGGCCCGCCGCCGAACCCGAGCCGACCCTGCCCGAGCCGGTTCGGCAGCGGATCGTGACGCTGACCGCGGCGGTGCTGCCCACGCTCCCCGCCGACGAGGTGCCGGTGCCGTTGCGCCGGGTGGCCAAGTTCGCCCCCAACCGCCGCGCCCGGCTCGGCGCGCCGGTCATCGCCGCCCAGCTCACGGCCGACCCGCTGTTCCGCCAGCGGGTCACCGCGCGGGTCCTGGCCGACGCCGGTGACCTCGGGGCCGCCGTCGTCGAGGGCACCGCCCCCGCCGCCGCCGACCCGGTCGAGGTGGCCGCGTTGGCCTACCTGGCCCGGCCGCGGGGCTGGCGGGAGCTGATCGACGCCAGCGGCGCGGCCGTGCGCGCCGAGGCGGACAGCGCCGTCGTCGCCGAGCTGGTCCGCGAGGCCGAGCAGCGGGCCACCCGGGCCGAGCACGACCGAGCGGTGGCCCGGGTCGAGGCCGACAAGCTCCGCGACGAACTGGCCCGGGTCCGCGAGGAGCTGGGTCAGCTCCGCGAGGAGTCCCGGCAGCTGGCCCGCACCCTGCGGGAGACCCAGGCCCGCGAACGGAAGGCCACCGAGATGCTGGCCACCGAACGCGGCCGGGCGGCCCGCGCCAGCGCCGACGTGGACGCCGAACTCCGCCGTGCCCGGGCCCGGCTGGCCGAGGCCGAGGCCGCCGCCGGGGTGGCGCGGGCCAGTGCCAAGGAGGCTCGCTCGGTCGACGACGCCCGGCTCTGGCTGCTCCTGGAGACCATCGGCCAGGCCGCCGTCGGGCTGCGCCGGGAGCTGGCGCTCGATCCGGTGGACAAACTCCCCGCCGACTTCGTCGCCGACGCGTTCGCCGAGCAACCGGGCAGCGCCTCGGCCGGCCCGGCCACCCGCGCCCGCGACACCGACGACCCGGCTCGGCTCGACCAACTGCTCGCCCTGCCCCGGGCGCACCTCGTGGTGGACGGTTACAACGTCACCAAGCGTGGCTTCGGTGAGATGTCCCTGGAGCAGCAGCGCAAGCGCCTCATCACCGGGCTGGGCGGGATCGCCGCGCAGACCGGCGACGAGGTCACAGTGGTCTTCGACGGCGCCGAGCGGATGCACGGGCTGCCGCCCGCGCCGCGCGGCGTGCGGGTGCTCTTCTCCCGCAAGGGCGAGACCGCCGACGAGCTGATCCGGCGGCTGGTCCGCGCCGAGCCGGCGGGGCGGCCGGTGGTCGTGGTCTCGTCGGACCGCGAGGTCGCCGACGGGGTACGCCGGCACGGGGCGTACCCGTTGGGCGCGGACTCGCTGCTGCGGCGGCTCGCCCGCTCCTGACGTCCCCGCGACACGCCGGTTTCCGTCCGCACATCCGGACTCCAGCGCCGTGATCGACACGAGTTCCATGATGTCGGGGTGTCCGACTGGTGGGGTTGGCCCGTGTTCCTTGAACCCGGGTCGATCCTGCTCAATCGATTGTCGGACGGTCGCTGTCGTACGCGAGGGCTAATGTCGCCGCTGTCGTCGGCGGAGGGAGTCACCATGGCACGGGACGACGTCACGGTGTTCGTCGATCGGGACCTGCGCGGTGCCCGGTTCAACAGGTCGACACTGGCCGGTGGGGTGATGCGCGGCGTCGACGTCGATGGGCTGGACATCGACGCGCCGTGGTTGGCCGACGGCACGTTCCTGGTCAACGGCGTCGATGTCGTGCCGTTGGTCGAGGCCGAGCTGAACCGGCGCTTTCCCGGGCGCGACCTCCGGCGGGCCGAGAACCCGGACGATCTCCGGGCGGGGTGGGCCGCGCTCGAACGAGCCTGGGCGGCGGCGGTCGACCGGGCCGTGTCCATGCCCGAGGGTGCGGTCGACGCATCGATCGACGGGGAGTGGTCGTTCGCGCAGACGCTGCGCCATCTCGCGTTCGCCGCCGACGCCTGGTTGGGCAAGGCAGTCCTGCGCCTGCCGCAGCCGTTCCACCCGCTGGGTCAGTGGCACGCCGAGTACGAGACCGACGGCTTCGACATGTCGGTCTTCGCCACCGAGCAGCCGACATTCGACGCGGTCCTCCAGGTGCGGGCCGAGCGGCAGGCCATGGTGCGCGAGTTCCTGGCGACCGTCACGCCGGAGCTGCTCGCGGAGTTTCGGCCGAGCGCCTGGTGGCCCGCTCACAGCGTGTCCGTCCGGCACTGCCTCCACGTGATCTTCCAGGAGGAGTGGCAGCACCTCCGCTACGCACTGCGTGACCTCGACGCGCAGGGCTGAGACCTCGCCCCCGACGACCAGGCGGGCGCTCGGGCCCTCGCCGGTCAGCTGGTCGGTAGTCGCCGGGCCAGCTCACGACGCAGTGCGTCGGTGCCCGGCGTCATCCAGGCGAGCCGGACGACCACCTCATAGGGCCGCGGCGCCCGGCAGGAGTTCCGTGATGTCGGGCGTTCCGAAAGGGTGGGATACCCCGATATCGCTGATGTGGAGTGGATCTAGCCCTGAAACGGGCGGTCGGACGGGGTTCCTGTCGTACCCGGTGTTTAGTGTCGATGTCACCGACGGTGCTCGGCCGGCGACGGCGAGAGTCGCCCCGGTGCCGCGAGCCGATCAGGAGGCGTGATGCTCATCGACTGCGACGGGTGCGCGAGGCGGGCCGACGGCTGTTCCGGCTGCCCGCTGACCGCCCTGTTCGACGAGACGTCCCCGGCGGCCGGGTTGGTCGCCGCCGAGGTCGAGGCCATCGAGGTGCTCGCCCGAGCCGGCTTCGACGTGGAGGTGCTGACCGCGCCCGCCCGCCCACCGGCCGCTCGCCGCCGCCCCACCCGCCGGGTCGCCTGAGCGCGACACCGCGCCCGGAAGCGGGCTTTTCGCGGGCCATAGGATGAGCGGTCACGGCGGGAGGAGCGGCGCGATGAGCGGGGTACAACGGGCGGTGACGCGGTGACCCCGCGCGGGTGGGCGCTGCTGGCCCTGGCCGGGCTGACCGTCGCGCTGGTCGTGCTGGCCGCGCTGCTCATCCCGTGGCACCGTCCACCGGCGCCCCGCGCCGACCAGCTCGCCGCGCTGCGTGACCTGCCGGCCGAGCAGGTGGCCAAGGGGCGGGAGTTCCGGGCCGCACTGCGCCCCGGCGGCTACGCCGCGCTCGTCGTCGGGCTGCTGATCGCCCTCGCGCTCGGGTTGACCCCGCTGGGCAGTCGCCTGGTCGAGCTGGTGGGCCGGCCGTTCGGCGGGCACTGGGCCGCGCAGGCGGTGCTCGGCGGGCTGGCGGTGATGCTCGTCGCCGACCTCGTGACACTTCCGTTCGCCGCCTGGCGGCAGAGCGTTCTCACCCGCTACGGGTTGAGCACCAACGGCTGGAGCGGCTGGGCTGTCGACCTGCTCAAGTCGTACGCGGTCAGCGCGGTGATCGGCGCGGTGGCGTTGTTCGGCTTCTACGCCGTCATCCGGCTCGCGCCGCGCTGGTGGTGGGCGTTCGGCGCGGCCGGCGCCGCCGTGCTGGTGGTGCTGCTGTCGTTCGTGCTGCCGGTGCTGGTGGAGCCGGTGTTCAACCGGTTCACCCCGATGGAGCAGGGCCCGTTGCGCACCGAGCTGATGAGCATGGCCGCCCGCGACGGGGTCCCGGTGCGGGACGTGCTGGTCGCCGACGCCTCCCGCCGCACCCGGGCGGTCAACGCGTACGTCTCCGGCCTTGGTCCGACCCGACGGGTGGTCGTGTACGACACGCTGCTGCGTGAGGCGACCCCGGCCGAGGTGACCGCCGTCGTGGCGCACGAGTTGGGGCACGCGAAGGATTCCGATGTGGCGGTCGGCACGCTGACCGGGGCGTTGGGCGCGGCAGCGGCCGTGGTGGCGCTCTACCTGTTGGGCTCGTGGGGTCCACTGCTGCGGCTGGCCGGCGTCGACTCGGTGGCCCAACCTGTCGCGTTTCCACTGTTGGTCGCCCTGGTCACAGTGGCCGGGCTGGTCGCCGCTCCGGTGCAGGCGTTGATGTCCCGTCGAGTGGAGGCGCGGGCCGACGCCCACGCGCTCGCGCTCACCAACGACCCGGAGTCCTTCGAGTCGATGCAGCGCCGGCTCGGCTCGGTCAACCTCGGCGATCCCGACCCGCCCCGCTGGGAATACCTCTACTCGGCCTCGCATCCGTCCACCGTGGAGCGGATGGCCGCCGCCCGCGCGTACGCCCGGGAGGCTGGCCGATGAGTCGCACCCTGCTGATCACCAACGACTTCCCGCCCCGCCCGGGTGGGATCCAGTCCTTCGTGCACAACCTCGCGGTCCGGCAACCGGCCGGCTCGGTGGTCGTCTACGCGTCGAGCTGGCGCGGGGCCGCGAAGTTCGACGCCGACCAGCCGTTCGAGGTGATCCGGGAGCGCACCCGGGTCCTGCTGCCCACCCCGCTGATCGCCCGCCGGGCGGCCCGGTTGGCGCGCGCGTACGACTGCGACACGGTGTGGTTCGGCGCGGCGGCCCCGCTGGGGCTGCTCGCGGCCGGCCTGCGGCGACGGGCCGGCATCCAGCGGGTGGTGGCGCAGACCCACGGCCACGAGGTCGGTTGGGCGGCGGTGCCGGCCGCCCGGCCGGCGCTGCGGCGCATCGGCCGGGGTGTGGACGTGACCACCTATCTCGGCGAGTACACCCGTAGCCGGTTGGCCCGGGTGTTGGACGGGGTGACCGACCTGCGTCGCCTCGCGCCCGGGGTCGACGTGGACATGTACCACCCGACCGTGGACGGTGAACAGGTCCGGGCGCGGCTCGGGTTGACCGACCGGCCGGTGGTCGTCTGCGTGTCCCGGCTGGTGCCGCGCAAGGGGCAGGACACGCTGATCCGGGCCCTACCGGAGATCCGCCGCCGGGTGCCCGACGCGGCGCTGCTGATCGTCGGTGGCGGGCCGTACCGGGCGACCCTGGAGAAGCTGGCCCGCCAGACCGGTGTGGAGCGGGATGTGGTGTTCACCGGCACGGTGCCGTCGGTCGAGCTGCCGGCGCACTACGCGGCCGGTGACGTCTACGCGATGCCGTGCCGTACCCGCAACCGTGGCCTCGACGTCGAAGGGCTGGGCATCGTCTACCTGGAGGCGTCCGCCACCGGCCTGCCGGTGGTCGCCGGTGACTCCGGAGGCGCACCGGACGCGGTCCGTGAGGGGGAGACCGGCTACGTCGTCCGCGGCCGGGACGTCGGCCAGCTCGCCGACCGGGTCGGCGAGCTGCTCGCCGACCGGGACCTGGCTCGCCAACTGGGTGCGGCGGGCCGGGCCTGGGTGGAACGGGAGTGGCGCTGGGAGGCGCAGGCGGACCGCATGGCGGCGTTGCTCGTCGGCTGACGGTTACCTGGAGGCAGCAGGCCCCGGCACCATCCCGGTCAAGTGGGGCCTCGTCGGCGTGGACGAGACCCCACTGCTACCGCCCTTGCGTGGAATCTGGTGGGTCAGGAAGCTACCGTCACGGTTACCGATCCGATGACGATTCGATGATCGGAACAGGCGCCGCCGCAGTTGTTGGAAATGCTCAGCGAATCGCCGTCGTAGGCACCCACGATCTTGTCTTCCCGTACGAAGATCAAATCGACCTTCTTGCCCGGCCCACACGGACCGGGAGGGGTGCCATCGTCCTGGCTGTTCTCGCCGTATCCAACGCAGCGCGAATCACGATCGTCAAGCTCGCGATGAGCGCCGACGTTGTCGGGGTTGTTCGAGTTGTTCACCGACCGCGCATACCACTTGTCCAGACGGTTGTAGCTGGGCTGGGCGTTGAAGTCGCCGGCGATGATCACGGTGTCGCCGTTGGCGTTGAACGCATCCACGTGAGCGCGGACCGCGTCGAGTTGTTGCTGGTTGATCGGACTTCCCCCGATGTCGTCGCTCGACGTGGTGATGTGGGTGGTGCAGAACCGAAGGTGGGGACGGGCCTCAAGTGGTGCGCACAACAGCTTTCGCTTCTCCACCCGGCCGTCGTCGGGCAACGTGATGCGGTTGGCCGTGCCCATCGGCGCTTTGCTGAAGAGGGCGATGCCGGACTTTTCGCCGTTGCAGCCGGTGTCGTTGGTGCTCTCGAACCTCGAGTAGTCTTCCGGGTCCTCGCCCCAGTTGGACGCCCGGAGATTCGCCTGAACCGCCTTGTACTGCCCCCAGCAAAGCTCGTTGAGCGCGGCGAGATGTGTCGAGCGGTTTCGGATGGAATCGGAGATCACGTTAATCAGACCGTTGTTGGTCGATCCGCGGTGCATCGTCCAGCCCGCCACATTCCAGGTCCAGACGTTGTAGCTGACGTTAGCGGCCGCTGAACTGACACCGGCGCTGGCCAATAGGACAGTGAGAACGGTTGCGGCCACCAGGCCGCCCTTCCAGATACGCACATTTACCCCCGTGATGGCGTGAGATTGTCAATCTTAGCCATGGTCCAATTCCAATGTGGACCCGGTCGTTAGAGGCGAAAGAACTCGCGAATCGGGCCGCAGGCGGCATATTCGCGCACTGCTGGTTGCGTTCGGAGGGGCCGGCCGAGGGTGGTTTCAGGCGGTTGGGTTCTCCCGGGCGGGCGCGTAACGCGGTACGTACTCCTGGCCGGTGAGTTGCTGGATCGCCGCCATCACCTCGTCGGTGACCGTCCGGATGTCGCGCGGGCTGTTGATCCGTCCGGCGACCGGGATCGGCGTGCCGAACCGCAGGGTGACCGGGTGTCGGCGGGGCAGCCGGGCGTCGACGGGCAGCACCTCGGCGGTGCCGGTCACGCCGACTGGGATGATCGGCACCTCGGCGTCGCGGGCCAGTCGGGTCATTCCGACGCGGCCCCGGTAGAGCCGCCCGTCCGGTGAGCGGGTGCCCTCCGGATAGACGGCGACCAGGCCGCCGGCGCGTAGCACCGGGATGGCGGCGTCCAGGGCGCGCAGGGCGGCCCGGCCGTCGGTACGGTCGACCGCGATGGCGCCCATGCCGGCGACGATCCGCCGGTTGAGCCAGCCGCCCGGCCCCCGGCCGGTGAAGTACTCGACCTTCGCCCAGAAGGTGACGTGGCGGGGCGTCGAGGTGACGAGGAACAACTCGTCGGCGACGGACAGGTGGTTGCCGGCGAGGATCGCGCCGCCGTGCCGGGGCAGATGCTCCAGCCCTTCCACCCGGGGCCGCCAGCCCAGCCGCAGCGTGGTGCCGACGGTCAGCTTGGTGAGGTCGTACAGCAGGGGCACGGGTTCTCCGGGTTCGGCTAGGTGGAGGGCGGGCCGAGATGGGCGTCGAGCGCTGAGCGCAGCAGGGCGTCGTCGTCGGTGGCGCCGGTGGCCAGCGGCAGGCTGCCCCAGGCCCAGAGTTGGGCGATGCCGTGCAGGTTGGCCCAGAGCGCCCCGGCGAGCACCGCCGCAGGGGCGTCGGTGGGGCGGCGCACCTGCGCCACCAGGTCGACCAGCACGGCGAACAGCGGCAGGCTCGTCTCCCGCAGCCGCAGCCGGCCGCTGTCCAGCAGGTCGTGGCGGAACATCAACTCGAACATGCCGCGATGGGCCGCCGCGAAGTCCAGGTACGCCCGGGCCAGGGCGGTCAATCGGGTACGCGGGTCCGGCCCGACGTCGCGCATCGTCTGCTCGACCCGTGCGGTGAGGTCGGCGAAGCCCTCCCGGGCGATGGCCGAGAGCAGGTCGACGTGGGTGGGGAAGTAGCGGCGCGGTGCGCCGTGCGAGACCCCGGCGCGGCGGGCGATCTCCCGCAGCGACACCGCCGACTGGCCCTCGCTGAGCACCAGGTCCACCCCGGCGGCCACCAGTCGCGCCCGCAGCCCGGTCTCGTCGGCGTCCATAGACACTGTCTACCATCCGAGGTAGACAGTGTCTACCTCGACGGTGGGTTGGCTCAAGCAGGCGTGTCTCGGTGACTGCCGATGCCTTTCCGGGATCAGCGTGATGTCTGTGAGTCATCGAGATGACTCACAGACATCAGCCTCAACGGTGTCCGGCCCCGCGCTGTCCGCTCGACCCCACGGCTGCTCCACTGCGGGTTTCGTGACGTCGGGGTGAGCCGGGAGTGGGCGGGAACGGTTGGGGCGTGGGCGGGCCCGAGGGTCAGCGGATGCGGGCCAGGATGCGATCGGCGGGGGCCGGGCGGCCGAAGTGCCAGCCCTGGGCGGCGTCGCAGCCGATCGCGCGCAACCGTTCGGCCTGCCCGGCGGTCTCCACCCCTTCGGCGGTGACGGTCAGGTCCAGCGCGTGCGCCAGCGAGACCAGCGAGGCGAGGATCCGCTCGTCGGTGCGGCCGACGGAGGACGACCGTAGGCCGGCCACGAACTCGCCGGCCACCTTCAGTTCCGTGACCGGCAGGTCCCGCAGGTACGCCAGGTTGCTGTAGCCGGTGCCGAAGTCGTCGATGGCGATGCGTACCCCGAGGTCGGCGAGGACCCGCAGGGCGCGTACCGGCTCCTCGGCGGTGCTCATCATGGTGCTCTCGGTGATCTCCAGCTGGAGCCGTTCCGGGGGCAGGCCGGTCTGCCGCAGGAGGGTGCGGACCTCCTGCACCAACCCCGGCCGGTGCACCTGCCGTACCGCCAGGTTGACGCTGACGAACGGCGCGGCGGCACCCCCGGCCGACCACGCCTCGGCCTCGCGGCACGCCTCGGCCAGCACCCACCCGCCCAACTGGACGATCAGGCCGGTCTCCTCGGCCAACCCGATGAAGCTGTCCGGGCGCAGCACCCCCAGCTCGGGGTGTCGCCAGCGGACCAGCGCCTCCACGCCGACGAGGCTGCCGTCGCGCAGTGAGGTCAACGGCTGGTAGTCAAGGTAGAACTCGCCCCGCTCCAAGGCCGCCGGGATGGCCGCGGAGAGCGCGTACCGGGCCAGTTCCCGTTGGTTGCGCTCGGCGTCGTAGAGGGCCCAGCGCGCCCCACCGGCGGACTTCGCCCAGTGCAGGGTGCTGTCGGCGGCGCGCATGAGGTCCGTGGGGTTGGCTCCGGCCACCTGGCGTTCGACGATGCCGATGCTCGCCGAGATCTGCAGCTCGTGCCCGTCCACCAGCGCCGGTGTGCGCACCGCGGCGAGCGCCGCCTCGGCCACCGCGACCATGTCGTCGGTGCCGCCGGTGCGTTCCACCAGGATGACGAACTCGTCGCCGCCGAGCCGGGCCACCAGGTGCTCACCGATGGCCTTGCTCAGCCGCTCCGCCACCGTGGCCAGCAGCAGGTCACCGATCTGGTGCCCCAGGGTGTCGTTGACGACCTTGAAACGGTCCAGGTCCAGGAAGCACACCCCGACCCGCTGCGCGCCCCGGCCCGGCTCGTTGATCGCGGCGGCGAGCCGTTCGGTGAACAGCGTCCGGTTGGGCAGGCCGGTGAGCGGGTCGTGGGTGGCCTGATGGCGGAACCGGGCCTCACTGGCCCGCAGTGCACGCTCGGCCTGGGTGCGGGCCCGCATCGCGGCGCGGCGGATCGACTCCTGCTCGTCGAGTGTCCGGTCGCGCAGCGCGCGAGCGTAGCCGGTCGCCACGGCCGCCAGCAGCCGGGCCATCCGGTCCTCGACGTCCTCGGCCACCAACCCCAGGTCGCGCACCAGGCGGAGCTGGATGACCTCGACGGTACGGCCCAGCCCTTCGGCGGACGCGATGTGCGCGGCCACCAACTCGGCGCCGACCCGGTGCCCGGCCCGCAGGTCGAACGGCTCGGTGAGCAACGCGCCGGCCAGTTCCCCGGTGAGCCGGTCCAGCAGGGACTCCAACTGGGCCTGGGTCATCGGGAGGTAGCTGGTGCCGGAGACCGCCTTCGCCCAGGCCCGGGCGAACGTGCCCGGACCGGGCGTCGCCCCCGGCGACTCAGCCACCGAGGCGCCCGACGCCGCCCATGAAGACCGCGCGCTCGGCGTCCTCCGCGCTCTCCGGGGTGTCCGGTCGCCACTGGGGCACCCAGACCACGCCGGGGTCGAGCAGCTCGAAACCGTCGAAGAGCGCGGTCAGCTCGGCGCGGCTGCGCACCCACAGCGGGCTGTCGGTGCGCCGGTAGACCCGCTCCGCCTCGGCGCGTTCGTCCTCGCTGCGTCCGTCGTCGCTGGCCTGCGACAACACCAGGTAGCTACCGGGCGCCAACGCGTCGCGCAGCGTCCGCAGCAGGTCGGCCGGTCGGTCGTCGTCGGAGACGAAGTGCAGGACGGCCACGACCATCACGGCCACCGGTTGGCTCAGGTCGAGCAGCTTGCGGACGTCCGGGTGGGCCAGGATCGCCTCCGGGTGGCGCAGGTCCTCCTGCACCACAGTGGCCTGCTCGTTGCCGGCGAGGATCTCACGGCTGTGCGCCACCGCCACCGGGTCGACGTCCACATAGACCACTCGCGACCGCGGGTCGAGTTGCTGGGCGATCTCGTGCACGTTGCCGACGGTCGGGATGCCCGAGCCGATGTCCAGGAACTGCCGGACCCCGGCCTCGGCGAGATGGTGCACGGCCCGGCGCAGAAACGCCCGGTTCGCCTGGGCCATCAGCGGCGCCTCCGGCACCGCGGCGACCATCGCCTGCGCTGCGGCCCGGTCAGCGGCGAAGTTGTGCGAGCCACCGAGGTAGTAGTCGTACATCCGCGCGACGCTCGGGCGCTCGATGTCGATGGTGTCGGGTGCCCAGTCCGGCCGCTGCATGCGTTTCACCCCTCGAATCCGCGACGCGGGCGTCGTCGCCCGCGCGGGTATTGTGCACCCGCCACGCACGCCAGACCATAGCGCGCCCGAGGTTCTCCGCCGACGTCGGTCGATGCGCGACGGTCCGCGCCGGCCGGGAAGCTGGCGCGGACCGTCGGTCGCGACGTCCCGCTCGACGAGCGGGCGGCAGGTCAGAACTTGGGCGCGTCCGGTGCCTCGAGCAGGCCGAGCCGGAGTGCGGTCATGAGGGCCTGAGCGCGGTTGGCCGCGCCGAGCTTCTCGTAGAGCTTGGAGATGTGCGTCTTCGCCGTGGACTCGCTGACGAACAGCTGCTTGGCGATGCCCGCCACGCTCATCCCGTCGGCGAGCAGCCGCAGCACCTGCCCCTCCCGTGGAGACAACTGCGGGCCGGACGGTGCGAGCCGGCGCTTCATCGCCTCGGCCAGGTCGGCGGCGGTGAACGCGCTGGGGGAGGAGGCGGCGTGCCGGGCGGCGGCCACCACCTCGTCGGCCGGGGCGGTCTTCGGCACGAAGGCGCTCGCGCCGGCCTCCAGGGCGCCGAAGAGCTGATCGTCGCCGGCGTACATGGTCAGCACCACGATGCCCATCGACGCGCTGGACTTGCGCAGCGCGCGGGTGGCCTCCAGGCCACTGCCGTCGGGCAGCCGCAGATCCATGATCACCACGTCCGGCTGCAACGCGCCGGCCTGACGTACTCCTTCTGCCGCCGTGGCCGCCTCACCGACGACCTCGAACTGGCGGTCGCGCTCGAAGGCGTGCCGCAAACCCTTGCGAATCAGGTCATGATCGTCGACAAGGAGGACCTTGGTACGGGTGGCCGGTATCGGACTTGTGGTCATCCTCGGGTTACTCCCCTTCTGGTGCTGCGCTGCCGCGCACGTTATCGCGCCGGGCCGAGGTGCCGAGAACCACCGCCACGGTCGTGCCGCTGGGTTGCCGTGGCCTGATCTCCAACCGGCCCCGGATACGTTCCGCCCTCTCGGCCATGATCGCAAGACCGTACCGCCCGTCGGGGCGCTGGTCAGCCATCCCCTGACCGTCATCCGACACTTCTATTTGCGCGTACGGGGGGTCGACCTCACAGGTGACCCACAAATTCGACGCCCCGGCGTGCTTGCGCGCGTTGGTCACCGCCTCCTGCGCGATGCGCAGCAACTCGGCCTCGGTGGCGGCCGGGAGCCGGGCGGTGGACTCGTCCAGCGAGAGGTGCACCCGCAGCCCGCCGGACGCGCCGACGGTGCGCGCGTACTCCGCGATCGCCGCGGCCAACCCGCCCTGCCGGTCCACCTCGCTGCGCAGCTCGAAGAGGCTCAGCCGCAGTTCCTGGATCACCCGGGTCACCTCGCCGCGCAGCGTCCGCAGGGCCTCGGCGGTCTCGTCGGCGTCGTCGAAGACGGTGGCCAGGGCGTTGTCGATGCCGTAGCCGACCATCACCAGCTCCTGCGCCACCCCGTCGTGGATCTCCCGGGCCAGCCGCTGCCGCTCCTCGTTGGTGGCCAGCGAGCGCACCTCGTCGAAGAGCAGCGCCGCCTCCAGCCGCAGCGCGGCCGGGCGGGTCAGCGCGGTCACCCGGGACACCACCGGCGGCGGGTACGCCTGCGCGGCGTCGGCCTCCAGCACCACCAGCCCCACCGTGCGCACCCCGGCGACCAGCGGAATGATCAGCGCGGACACGTCGCCGCCGCGGTGCGAGCGGGACTGGGACCGGGCGGCGGTGGTGGCCTGCTGGGTGGCCCAGGCGTCGGCGATCGCCGAGTCGGCGTCCAGCGTCGTCTCCCAGTCCACCCGGTCGACGCCGGCCTGGGCGAGCACCACGAGCCGGCCGCCGCCGCTGGCCGACAGCACCGCGCCCCGGTCCGCGCGGGCCACCGTCCGCAGCTCCTCCAGCAGGTGCTCCGAGATGCCACCGGGGTCCAGAGTCGCCCCGGGCAGTTGCCGGGCCACCGTCCGCAGCTGGGTCAGCAGCCGGGTGGCCTCGGCGTACGGCTGGGGTTTGCCCTCGCCGCGGACCGCCATCACCCGGTGCAGCGTGCCGGCGGCGTAGAGCCCCAGCACCGCCAGGATCAGCCACTGCGCGCAGACCGCGAGGTAACCCGGCTGGCCGAGCTGAGACCCACCGTCGACCCGGGTCAGCGCGCCGCTGACCAGCAGGGTGACGGCGGTGACCACGAGCAGGGCGGCGCCCTCGGGGAAGCGGCGGCGCAGCGCGGTGACGGTCACCGGGACGGCCAGGTAGGGCAGCACCGCGGACGCGCCCAGGCCGTCGACGGTGCCGCCGATGGACGCCACCGCGGCGACGTGGCTCGCGGCCAGCCCCAGCACCACCACCTCGGCCACCCGGCTCACCGGGCCGACCAGCCGGTGCTGCGGTGCCAGCAGCGACGGCAGCCCGGCCACCGCCAGCAACACGATCCACCACAGCTGGGCGACGTCGCGGGTGGCGAACAGGGTCAGGACGGCGATCAGCGCCAGCATCACCAGGCGGGCGGCCGCGGCGAGGGGATGCGGGTGCGGTGCGGTGACTGTGGATGCGGGCACGTGACGGATGGTAGTCAGCCTCGGTAGATATCGGCGATCTCCGCCGCGTACGTCTTGTGGACAACCTGGCGCTTGACCTTGAGCGACGGGGTCAGCTCGCCGGTCGTCTCGGTGAAGTCCTGGGGCAGGACCCGGAACACCTTGATCGCTTCGGCCTTCGACACGGCCTGGTTGGCGACATCGATCGCGGTCTGGATCTCCTTGCGGAGCCCGTCGTGCTCGCGCAGTTGCTCGACGGGGGTGTCGCGGGGCAGCCCGGTGCTCTCCAGCCAGGCCGGCAGCGCCTCCTCGTCGATGGTGACGAGCGCCGCGATGAACGGCTTCCCGTCACCCACCACGACACACTGGCTGATCAACGGGTGCGCCCGGACCAGGTCCTCCAGCACCGCCGGGGCGACGTTCTTGCCGCCGGCGGTGACGATCAGTTCCTTCTTGCGGCCGGTGATGCTCAGGTAGCCGTCCGAGTCGAGGTTGCCCAGGTCGCCGGTGCGGAACCAGCCGTCGGCACTGATCGTCTCGGCGGTCGCCGTCTCGTTGCGCCAGTAGCCCTGGAAGATCAGCTCGCCGGAGATCAGGATCTCGCCGTCGTCCTCGATGCGGATGGTCACGCCGGGCAGCGGGCGGCCGACGGTGCCGATCCGGGTGCCGGTGGGCAGGTTCGCGGCGGCGGCGGGCGAGGTCTCGGTGAGGCCGTAGCCCTCCAGGACCGTCACGCCGATACCGCGGAAGAAGTGGCCGAGCCGGGCGCCGAGTGGCGCGCCGCCGGAGATCGCGTCCCGGCACCGTCCGCCGAGCGCGGCGCGCAGCTTGCGGTAGACCAGCCGGTCGAAGACCACGTGCTGGGCGCGCAGTGCCAGACCGGGTCCGCCCGGGGTCTCCAGCGCCTCGCTGTACGCGATGGCGACCTGCTCTGCGCGGGCGAAGATGCCGCCCTTGCCGTCCGCCTCGGCCTTCTGCTTGGCGGCGTTGTAGACCTTCTCGAACACCCGGGGTACGGAGAGCACGAAGGTCGGCCGGAACGCCTGCAGCTCGGCGACCAGGTTCTTGGTGTCGGCGCAGTGCGCCATGGTGGCACGCGCCTGTACGACGCCGATCTGGATGAGGCGGGCGAACGCGTGCGCCAGCGGAAGGAAGAGCAGGGTGCTCGCGCCGGCATTGAACAGGTTCGGCAGCACCGGCACCGCGTTGGCGATGTCGGCGTACATGTTGCGGTGGCTGAGCACGCAGCCCTTGGGTCGGCCGGTGGTGCCGCTGGTGTAGATGATCGTCGCGAGGTCGTCGGCGCGGACGGCCTTGCGCCGCCGCTCGACCTCGGCCAGCTCGACTGCGGCGCCGGTGGTGACCAGCTCGTCGACGCCGCCGCCGTCGATCTGCCAGACCTGGCCCAACTCGGGCAGCCGGTGCCGGACCCCGGCGACCAGGGCGGCGTGCGCCTCGGTCTCGACCACGACGGCGACCGCGTTGGAGTCCTCGAGGATCCACGCGGCCTGCTCGGCGCTGGACGTCTCGTAGATCGGCACGGTCACCGCGCCGACGGCCCAGATGGCGTAGTCCAGCAGGGTCCACTCGTAGCGGGTGCGGCTCATCAGCCCGACCCGGACGCCTGGCTCGATGCCGGCGGCGATCAGCCCGCGGGCCACGGCGGTGACCTCGTCGCGGAACTGGAGGCAGGTGACGTCGGTCCAGGCGGTGACCGTGCCGTTCTCGCTCGGGACGGGGCGGGCGAACTGGACGGTGTCGGGCGCGACTTCGGCGTTGTCCCAGACCGGATCGGTGAGGTTGGCCGCGTCGCCAACGGTGACGATCGGGGGAACGGAGAACTCGCGCACCTGCACTCCTTCGTGCTCGCACTGGCCGTGTCGGACGCCACGGTGGCCGTCGGTTGTGTCGAAACCTACCCCGTGAGGAAGGGCACCCTGCTAACGGCCAGCGGGTATGGGTCCTGCCGAGCGCCGGGGGCGGCGCGGCGTGGCAGGCGGTACTCGCCGGGTAGCCTCCCCCCATGGCGGACTCCTCCACCCAGTCGATCATCATCGGCGCCGTACCGGATCGGGTGACGGCGGTCATTTGCGACTTCGCGCGCTACCCGGAGTGGACCGACGCGGTGCGTCGCGCCGAGGTCGTCGAGGAGTACGAGGACGGGTACGCCAGTCAGGTGCGTTTCACCATCGACGCCGGGGTGATGGCCGACGAATACGTGCTCGCCTACGAGTACGCCGAGGACCTGTCCCGGATCGAGTGGCACCTGGTCGCCCCCTCGAAGATGCAGAAGGTCCAGCACGGTTCGTACGACCTGGTGGGCAACCCGGACGGCAGCACCACGGTGACCTACACGCTGGAGGTCGAACTGTCGGTCGGAATGCTCGGGATGTTTCGGCGCAAAGCCGAAAAAATGATCATGGACACCGCGTTGAAGCAGCTCAAGCGCCGGGTAGAAGCAACCGGTGCGGCGCAGTGACGTGTCCGGTGGCACGGTAGAGGAGCCGACGGTGGGCGGAACGGATCCGGGTTCGGCCCGGGAAGAGGCGGAGCGGCTGGTCGCCACCCTGCTGGCGGGGGCGCGACTGGCCTCCGCCGGCTCGGCGGGCGGCGCGTTCGGCTCGCTGGGTGCGATGGTGTCCGGTGTCCTCGGTCACAGCGCGGGGCCCGACGGACGCTCCGGCGCCGGTGGTGCTTTCGCCACCGGTTCGGCCGAATGCTGCGTCTGCCCGGTCTGTCGGGGCATCGCCGCGTTGCGGGACCCGAGTCCGGAATTCGCCGAACGCCTCGCGACCGGTGCCGGTGACCTCGCCGCGGGCGTGGCCAGCCTGCTCCGCGCGTTCTCCCCGGCGGAACCGTCCGCGCCGGGCCCCGCCGGGCCGCCTACCGAACCGACCGCCGCGCCGTCGCCGACACCCGCCGCGACCACCGACGACGTGCCCCCCGAGCCAGCCCCGAGCGCCCCGTCCCCGGCGACCGGCGACGACCACGTGTGGCGCGATGCCACCCGTAGCGGGCATGATTCTCAGCCGGCGCCGGAGCGGGATGTCTGGTCGGTCGCCACCCGGACGGCGGACCCACTCGCCCCGGCCGCCGTACCACCCGTCGACGAGGCCGGGTCGGCGACCGTACCGGCACCGACCACCCGTCCCGTGGTGCCCGCCTCGCGGGTGCCCGATGACGCCGACGCGGAAGCATCGGGCGACGGCGCCTGAGCGCGGGACATTACCGACCCGGACCGGCACTGGGCCGGAACCTGGGCCGGACAGCACAGCAGAGGGGGGCGGCAGCGGTGACGCTGACCATCGGAGTCGACGTCGGTGGCACGAAGGTGGCCGGCGGTGTCGTGGACGACACCGGCCAGGTGCTCGTGCAGACCCGACGGGACACTCCCGCCGATGACGTCGCCAAGACCCGCGACGTCATCATCGAACTGGTCGCCGAGCTGGCCACCGGGCGGAGCATCGAGGCCGTCGGCATCGGCGCGGCCGGTTGGATCGACGCGGGCCGTTCGACGGTGCTCTTCGCCCCCAACCTGGCCTGGCGTGACGAACCGCTGCGCGAGTACGTCAGCGAGGCCGTCGGTCTGCCCGTGATCGTGGAGAACGACGGGAACGTCGCCGCGTGGGCCGAGTTCCGCTACGGCGCGGCCCGCGACGCCGACGACTCGATGATCATGTTTACCATCGGCACCGGTGTGGGCGGCGGCATCGTCCTCAGCGGCGATCTGATGCGCGGCGCGCACGGCATCGCCGCAGAGCTGGGCCACATGCTGGCCGTACCGGACGGGCACCAGTGTGGTTGCGGCCGGCTGGGCTGCATCGAGCAGTACGCCAGCGGCAGCGCCCTGGTCCGGTTCGCCCGGGCCGGCGCCCGGCAGGAGCCCAACCGGGCCACCGCCCTGCTGGAGCTGGCCGGCGGTGAGGCCGAGGCGATCACCGGCCCGATGGTGACCAGCGCCGCCCAGGGCGGCGACCCGGTCTCCACCGAGGCGTTCGCCCAGATCGGCCGGTGGCTGGGCACCAGCCTCGCCGACATGGCGCAGATCCTCGACCCGCAGACCCTTGTCGTCGGCGGCGGCGTGATCGACGCCGGCGACCTGCTGCTTGGCCCCACCCGCCGCTCGTACCTCGACGCGCTCGCCCAGCGTGGTCGGCTGCCGGTGGCCGAGGTGCTCCCGGCGGAGCTGGGCAACAGCGCCGGGGTGATCGGCGCGGCCGACCTGGCCCGCCGGATCTGAGGCGGGTCGGGATGGGTGTGCCGCTGCGCGTGGTGTCGTACAACATCCACAGCCAGCGCGACGACACCGCCGCGCTGGCGGCGGTGGTCCGGGCCGCGAAGCCGGACGTGGTGATCGTGCAGGAGGGGCCGCGCCGGTTCCGGTGGCGGCAGAAGTCCGCCACGTTGGCCGAGTCGTTCGGTCTGGTGGTGGCCGCCGGTGGGCTGCCCGCCCTGGGCAACCTGCTGCTGACCAGCCTGCGGGTGCAGGTGCGCGGCACCCGCTGCCAGCGCTTCCCGCTGACCCCCGGCCGGCACCTGCGCGGCGCCGCGTACGCCGACTGCCGGATCGGCGACGCCCAGTTCACCCTCGCCGGCTCGCATCTGTCCACCGACCCGGCCGAGCGGCCCTCCCAGGCCGCCGAGTTCAAGCGTGGCCTGGACGCGGCGACCAGCCCGGTGCTGGCCGGCGCGGACCTCAACGAGGGTCCGGACGGGCCCGCCTGGGCCACCGTGTCGCGTGGGTTGACCGACGCCGCGGTGGCGGCCGACCGGGCCGAACGGCTCACGTACTCGTGCGCCGACCCGCGCCGACGCATCGACGCGCTCTTCGTCGACCCACGGATCACCGTGGTCGACTACGACGTGGTGGACACCCCGCAGACCCGGCGGGCCAGCGACCACTTCCCGGTCCTGGTCGACCTGCTCCTGCCCACCACCGGCTGACCTCCGACCGCGGCCCGCGCGTCGACGCGTCCGCTACAGGACTAGACATCCGGCCCGGTTGTGGAGAGGATTTCGCGGCGACCGGCACGCCTGCCGTACCAAAAGGAGATGTCCCCGGTGTCCACCTCCACCGACCACGGCCGGCCCGACCCGGAGGCGACCTCGCCCGCGGCGAACAGCGACGGCCGCCCGGTCTCCGACCGGGGCGACACGGTCTGCGTCATCGGGGCCGGGGCCAGCGGGCTGACCGCCATCAAGAACCTGCGCGAGCACGGGTTCGGCGTGGACTGCTACGAGCGGGAGACAGGCGTCGGCGGCGCCTGGAACTGGCGGCACGACCGCAGCCCGGTGTACGCCAGCACCCACCTGATCTCGTCGAAGCCGTTCACCCAGTTCCCCGACTTCCCGATGCCGGACTCCTGGCCGGACTATCCGCACCACGGTCAGGTGCTGTCGTACTTCGAGCGGTACGCCGACCACTTCGACCTGCGCTCGCACATCTGGTTCGGCACCGAGGTGATCCGGGTCCAGCCCGTCGAGGGGGAGCGGTGGGACGTGACCACCCGCTCCACCGGCGGGTACGGCCCGGAACGCACCGCCCGGTACGCCGCCGTGGTGATCGCCAACGGGCACAACTGGTCGCCGAAGCTGCCCCGCTACGAGGGTCTGGAACAGTTCCGTGGCGAGGTCATGCACGCCTCGTCCTACAAGGACCCGGCTCAGCTGCGCGGCAAGCGGGTGCTGGTGGTCGGCGCCGGCAACACCGGCTGCGACATCGCCGTCGAGGCCGCCCAGCAGGCGTCACGCTGCTGGCACTCCACCCGGCGTGGCTACTGGTACGCGCCGAAGTACGTCCTCGGTCGCCCCGCCGACCAGGTCAACGACACCCTGTTGGCGCTGCGGGTGCCGCTGCGGGTACGGCAGTGGCTCTACCACTGGACGCTGCGGCTGACCGTCGGTGACCTGACCCGCTTCGGTCTGCCCAAGCCCGACCACCGGGTGTACGAGACGCACCCGATCGCGAACAGCCAGCTCGTCTACTACGTGGGCCACGGCGGGATCGGCCCGGTGCCGGACGTCGCCCGGTTCCACCCGTACGCGGTGGAGCTGGCCGACGGCCGCGAGATCGATCCCGAGGTGGTCGTCTTCGCCACCGGTTACCTGCCGCGCTTCGAGTTCCTCGACGCGTCGGTGTTCGCTGACAGCGCGGGCGCGGGTCGCCCCACGTTGTGGCTCAACGCGTTCACCCCGGGGCATCCCACCCTGGCCGTCGCCGGGCTGCTGCAACCGGACTCCGGTCTGTTCACCCTGTCGCACTGGCAGACGGTGCTCTTCGCCCGGCTGCTGCGGGCCCGTCGGGACCGGCCGGAACGCGCCGCCGCGTTCGCGTCCCGGGTGCGGGAGCGGGCCGGGGAGCGGTACTCCGGGCCGGTCAAGGAGAGCAGCCGGCACTGGTTCGAGGTCGGGCACGCCGACTATCTGCGCGCCGTCCAACGCGCCCTGACCGAGCTGGAGGGCAAGTGAGCGGCCAGCCGCATCGTCGCGAACGGGAGGCAGACCAGTGAGCGAGCTGCGGATCATGCGGGGCCGGGAGTGGTCGCGCCCGGTCCGGCCGGCCCGGCGGGAGGTGCTCAGCGCGATCCCCGAGCTGGAGGAGGGGCGTCCGCCGCTGCTCTTCGTTCCCGGGTTCGGGCACGGCGCGTGGGTGTTCGCCGAGCACTGGTTGGGTCACGCGGCGTCGCGGGGGTTCCCGGCGTACGCGGTGAGCCTGCGGGGGCACGGTGGCAGCGAGCCGGCCCCGGAGGCGACGCTGCGGGCGTACGCCCACGATGTGGTCCAGGTGGCGGCGAGCCTGCCGCGGCAGGCGGTGCTGGTGGGGCACGGCGCCGGGGCCCTGGTGGTGGCGCACGCGATGGCCCGCTACCCGGCGCGGGGCGCGGTGCTGGTGGCGCCGGTCTTCGGCGGCTGGGGTCTGCTGGGCGCGGCGTTGCGCCGCAACCCCGCCGGGACGCTGCCGGCGGTGTTCGGCGGGCCGTTGCGGCTCAACCGGAGGCAGTTGTTCAGTAGTGAGTTGCCCGACGAGGAGGCCCGGCGCTACGTCGGACGCCTCGGTCGGGCGGGTCGGCGGGCGCAGTGGGCGCTGCTGGGCGCCCCGGAGGCGGAGCCGGCCGTGGGCGCGCCCCCGGTGCTGGTGCTGGGCAGCCCGGACGACCGGGTGGTGCCGGCGTCGACGTTGACCCGGGTGGCCCGCCGGTACGGGTCCGCCCCGTTGCTCTTTCCCGGGATGGGCCACGACCTGATGGTGGACGTGCGGTGGGCGGAGCCGATCGACGCGATCCTGGACTGGTTGGAGAAGGAGCCCGCGGCGCACTGAGCAGCCGGGCCGACAGCGCTCAGGTGCCGCCCTGGTGGACGGCCGGGCTGCCGGTCGGGGTGGCCGGCCGGGGCACCCGCGCGGTGCCGTCGGAGCCGGGGTCGGTGCTGGTCAGGCGGCTGATCAGGGCACCGCCCTCGTCGAGGGCGCGCAGGTAGGAGCGGGCCCAGGCCCGGATGTCGTGCTGGTGCAGGTGGGCGCGCATGGCGCGCATCCGTTCGGTGGTGTCGGCCGGGCTGGCCCGCAGCGCCGCCCGCAGGCCCTGCTTGAGCCCTTCCAGGTCGTGCGGGTTGACGAGGTACGCCTGGGACAGCTCGGCGGCGGTGCCGGCGAACTCGCTGAGCAGCAGGGCGCCGGTGTCGTCGACCCGTGCGGCCACGTACTCCTTGGCGACCAGGTTCATTCCGTCGCGCAGCGGGGTCACCGCCATCACGTCGGCGACCCGGTAGAGCGCGGCCAGTTCGGCGCGGTCGAAGGGCTGGGTGAGGTAGTGGATCGCCGGCTCGCCGACCCGGCCGAACTCGCCGTTGATCCGGCCGACCTCGCGTTCGATGCGTTCGCGCAGGATCTGGTACTGGCCGACGCGTTCCCGGCTCGGCATGGCGACCTGCACGAGCACCGTGTCGCGGACCTTGACGTCGCCGCTGGCGAGCAACTCGCTGTACGCCTTGAGGCGCTGCTCGATGCCCTTGGTGTAATCCATCCGGTCGACGCTGAGGATGACCTGCCGGGGATCGCCGAGGTCCTGGCGGAGCCGGTGGGCCCGCGCGGCCACGTCCGGGCGGTCGGCCAGCGCGGCCATCTCGGCGGTGTCGATGGAGACCGGGAACGCGCCGATGCGGACGACCCGGTCGTCGATGCCGATCCGCCGGTCGGTGGCGGGTAGGTCCAGCACCCGGGTCACCAGTTGGGCGAAGTTGTGCGCCGCCTGCACGCGCTGGAAGCCGACCAGGTCGGCGCCGAGCATGCCGCGCAGCAGTTCCGCCCGGCGGGGCAGTTGCATGAAGAGCTCCGGCGGCGGGAACGGCACGTGCAGGAAGAACCCGATGCGCAGGTCCGGACGGAGCGCGCGGAGCTGACCGGGGACCAGTTGCAGGTGGTAATCCTGCACCCAGACCACCGCGCCCGGCTCGGCCACCTCCGCTGTCGCCTCGGCGAAGCGCTGGTTGACCCGCTGGTACGCCTCCCACCACCGACGGTGGTGCTGCGGCTGCTCCACCGAGTCGTGGTAGAGCGGCCAGAGGGTGGCGTTGGCGAACCCCTCGTAGTGGTCGCGCAGGTCTTCCGGGGTGAGCGCGACGGTGTGCATCCGCACGCCGTCGACGTCCGGCAGGGAGGGGGCCGGCCCGGTGCCACCGGCCCAGCCGACCCAGGTCGCCGGGGTGTGTCGCAGAAGCGGGTGCAGGGCGCTGACCAGCCCTCCTGGGCTGCGCCGCCACTCGCAGGCGCCGTCGGGCGCCTGATTGTCGTCGATGGGGAGGCGGTTGGCGACCACCACGAGAGAACTCTGTCGCATCTCGGGCATTCCGATCAGCAGAGGACTGACCGCCGCGAGCAAGGGAAAACCGGTCAGTCAGCGGGGGAAGTGACGTACAGCGGTATTCCTACTGACAGTAAGTTACACCACTGTTACGCGACCGGCGGGGCGCTGCTGTCCCGGGATGCGGGCCGACGTCAGACGACGGCGCCGTTGTCCGGGTCGTCGTCGTCCTCGTCGCCGGGGCGCAGCCGCCAGACCAACGTGACGAAACCGGCCAGGATGCCGGTGAACCCGAACAGCGTGACCGCCGAGCGGTCGATCGGGAGCAGCCACGGGAAGAGGAACAGCACGAACCCGACGACCACCCCGAGCACGCCGATCACCGCGTACTTGCTGACCCGTGGCAGCGGCGGCGGTGGCGGCGGGTGGTAGCCCTCGTCGTCATCGTCGTCGGGCAGGTCGGCGCCGAAGGTGTCCAGCCCGTCCAGCAGCGAGGGCTCGTCCGGTCGGGTGCCGCGCCCCACGGAGATCCCGGAGATGTCGGTGGCGGACGGGAGTCGGCGAACATCGGTGGCGGTCGGACCGGGCTCGTCCGTGTTGGAGCGGGTCAACGACCCGGGGGTCGACTCGTCCCGGGTGTCCCGTTCGTCCACGTCCTCGGAGGCGGGCCACGGGTGGTCACCGGGCGCGGAGGTGGTGTGGAAGCCCTCCACGATCCGCGCCCACTCGGCGTCGATGTCCGGTTCGTCGCGGGCCGGCGGCTGCTCCACGGCGGTCTCGTCGGCGAGTTGGGTCAGGTAGTCCCGTGCGGTGGTCAGGTGCGAGCGGTCGACGTAGAGCCGGTCGACCGGCCGGGCCGGCACGGTCGTGGTGCGGGTGACCGGGTTGAGGTCGGCGGAGGGCTGGAGGTAGGCGGCGATCCCACCGGCGGCCAGCACGTCGAGCAGGTGCTCACCAACGCGCGGATCGACGTCGCCGACGACGGCGTACTCGTTCGCGTCGAGCCCGTTGTCCCGCCGTCCCCGGCGGGCCCCACCCGCTGACACCCGGACATCCCCCTTAACGCGCCTTCCGGCGCGGCCACCGCTGCCCTTCGACGCCCGTCCGCACGCCGTGCTCTGAATCGTGACACGTCAGGGCATGGTTCCGGGAGTGCGTTGTGTCGCGTCTTCCAAAGTCACGGCTCCTCCCGCAGGTCGCGGCAGGGCTCCTTTGTCCGTTCTTGCGCGACACGTGCGATCTCGGTGATCGTTGGCAGCGGGGCGACGCGACACGCCGAGCGCCGTCCTGCTGAACTGCCAGCGATCGAGAGCGGAGCCGCCCACGTGGCTACTGGTGAATACGAAGAGGTGGACCTCCCGCCGCGGTTCCAGACCTTCGCCGACCGTCACCACCTCGAATACCGGCAGACCCCACCGGGGATCGCCCTCTATCTGGGCCTGGGCTCGACCCTCCTGGGGGTCCTGTTCAGCGTGGGCCCGGTGCAGCCCGGCGACCGTACCCTCGGCTTCCTGATGCTGGGCGGTGGCGCGGTGCTCCTGGTCGCCTCGCGGATGCTGCACCGGCGCATGCGCAGACGGGATGAGCAGCGGTACCGCGAATACCTACAGTGGAAGAAGAGGCGGGGCGAGTAGCCACGTTGGTGCGCCTGTGGGCGGGGTCGATGCGTCGGCTGCGGGTTTCGTCCGTTGTGGTGAGAGCGCTCGCTTCGTAGGCTCGTCGGCGACGACGGCCGGCGCTGTCGCGGGCCCACCACGGGAAGGACGCCGGTGCTCTACTGGCTGCTGAAGTACGTCATCCTCGGTCCGCTGCTCAAGCTGATCTTCCGCCCGCGGGTGGAGGGCCTGCGCCACGTGCCGGCGACCGGCCCGGTGATCCTGGCGAGCAACCATCTCTCCTTCTTCGACTCGATCTTCATCCCGTTGATCGTCTCGCGGAGGGTCACCTTCGTCGCCAAGGCCGAGTACTTCACCGGTACAGGGCTCAAGGGTCGGTTGATGAAGATGTTCTTCGTCGGCACCGGCACGATCCCCGTGGACCGCTCCGGCGGTCAGGCAGCCCGCGCCGCCCTGGACACCCAGTTGCGGGTCCTGCGCGCTCAGGGAGTGGCCGGCATCTACCCCGAGGGCACCCGCTCCCCGGACGGGCGGCTCTACCGGGGCAAGACCGGGGTGGCCCGGCTGGCCCTGGAGAGCGGTGCGGTGGTGGTGCCGGTGGCGATGCTCAACGCCGACGAACTCCAGCCGCCCGGCAGGCTCCTCCCGCGCGTCGGCCAGGTACGGGTCCGCTTCGGCGCGCCCCTCGACTTCTCCCGCTACGCGGGGCTGGCCGGCGACCGGTTCGTCGAGCGCGCGGTCACCGACGAGGTCATGTACGAGTTGATGGAGCTCTCCGGCCGGGAGTACGTCGACATCTACGCCCAGAAGCTCAAGCAGCCCATCCCGGCGCCGCTGGCCGCCTAGCCACCGCCGCGCCGCGCCCGCCGATGGTCAGGGAAGGCGGAGCAGGGTGGGGGCGCGGTGGCGGGTGGCGAAGTCGTGCAGGCGGGCGCGGGTCGCCGCGGCGGCGGGTGGGTCGGTCTCGGCCAGCGGGCCGACCGCCAGCGCCAGCGTGATGACCTCGTCGGTCACGTCGGTCATCCGGGCGTAGCTGGCCGCCGCCGAGCGCAGCAGGGCCGCCGCGGTCGGGGCGTCCCCGGCGTGCCGGGCCAGCGTGGCGTCGGCGACCTGACGGGCGGCGTTCGCCCACGGGGTCATCCGAGGCGCCCGGTCGAGCATCTGCCGGACCAGCCGCGCCGCGTCCGTGCCGAGCACCCCGGCGACGTGCCCGACGGCCGGTACCCACTCCGCGAACGGGATCATCCGGGTCCGTCGCCAGTCCTCGTCCAGCTCGGTGAGCAGCGCCATCGCCTCGTCGCGGCGGCCCTGCACCGCCCGGCACAGGGCGGCGTGCGCCAGCGTCGAGCGCAGCACCCGGTGGAATCCGCTGCGCCGCGCGGCGACCAACGCCCGCTCGACCAGGTCGCCACCCGTGCCAGCCCGCCCCCCGGTGCCGCCTAAGCCGGCAGTGTCGTCCAGCCCGGCAGTGTCGTCCAGCCCGGCAGTGTCGCCCGGCCCGGCGGTTTCGTGGGGCTCCGCAGCGCCGGCCAGGCCGCGCATCCAACCCGAGACGGCCACGATGTGCAGATCCCACTCCGCGGTCGGCCGGCGGGTCGACTCCGCCGCCATCGCCAACGCCGCCGTCCAGTCACCTGCGTAGTACGACCGCGCCCACTGGTCGGCGAAGCTGGTGGCCAGGCTGTGCTCACCGCCCAGGTCGAGGGTGAGCTGCTCGTCGACCAACCGGGCCGAGCCGGCCAGGTCGCCCTCCTCCTGCAACGCCCAGGCCAGGTTCTGCACCGCCCGTCGTCGACTGGTCAGCCGCTCCACCCGGCAGTGCTCGGTCACCTCCGCCAGCTCCGGGAACGCCGAGGCGGAGCCGGCCAGGTAGCGCGCCACGGCCAGGGTGATCCGGGCGTTGGCCTGGACCTCGCGCAGCTCAAGCCGCTCGGCGAGGGCCGCTGCCGCCCGTGCCGCCGTGCACGCCGGCTCGGTCTCCGCGTTCAGCATGTGCACCCGGGCCAGCTCCAGCAGGGCGCCCGCCTTCTCCTGACTGTCCGGCAGGTCGCTGTAGATGCCGATCGCCTGGTCCAGACAGTGCAGCGTCGCCGAACGGTCGGCCCGGCTCCACGCGGCGGTGGCCAGCAGCGTCCAGGCGCGCGCCGCCCCCGTCCGGTCGCCGCCGGCGGTGAGCCGCTCGGCCAGCCGGCTGAGGGTGTCCGTGCCCCCCGCCACCAGGAAGGCGTCCCCGTCCCGATAGAACGCCAGCTCCGCGTCGAACAGCTCCAACGCCGGGTCCGGCCCGACGTCGAGGGCCAGCGCGCGGCTGACAAGCGCGGCGGCGGTGTCCAGTGCGTGCAGCTCGTACGCCCGGCGGGCCGCCCGGTGCAGCGCGGCCCGAGCCGGCGGGGCGTAGGGGGCGGTGTCCAGCCCGACGGTCCGGGCGATCTCGTGTGCCGCCCAGCGATGGTGGGCCAGCACCTCGGCCAGGTCATGCTGCCGGCCGTCGGTGAGCTGTGCCATCCAGTCGGCGGTGCGTTGGTGACGCAGCACCCGTTCGGCCCGGGGCAGCCGCTGGTAGCAGACGTCGCGCACCAGGATGTGCCGGAACCGGTACTCGGGCTGACCGGGCATCGTCGACGTGCTCTGCTCGTACACCAGGTCGCGACGTTGCAGGCGGTCCAGCGCACGCTCGACCCACTCCACCGGCCTCCCCAGCGCCATCGCCACCGGCGCGGCCCAGAACACCACGCCGACCACGGCGGCGGCCTGGAGCACCGCCCGGTCGGCCGGGTCCAGCAGGTCGAGCCGGTTCGCGATGACCGCCTGCACGGTGCGGGGCATCTCCGGGCCGCCGTCGAGGTCGGGGCGGGCGACCGAGTCGACGCCGTCGAGCAGGCCACCGTCCAGCAGCATCCGGGCGTACTCCTGGGCGTAGAGCGGGTTGCCGTCGGCGAACTCGATCAGCGGGGTACGCGAGGTGGAGGGCAGCGTGGACTGCCCGAGCAGCAGCGAGTAGAGCGTGTCGATGTCGGTGTCGTGCATCGGCGGCACCGAGATGGACATCGCGCCACTGATCGTGCCGGTCCAGGCCGGGTGCCGTTCCCGCAGCTCCGGGCGGGCGGTCGCGACGACCAGCAGCGGTACGCCGCGCGCCGTCGCGCCGAGTTGCTCGACGAAGGCGAGCATCGCCTGGTCCGCCCAGTGCATGTCCTCGAAGGCCAGCACGGTCGGGCCGGTGGCGGCCAGGGCGAGCAGGAACCGCCGCCAGGCCGCCTCGGTCTCGCCGGGGGTGAGCCGCTCGCCGGGTACACCGATCAGGGGCCCGAGCGCCTCGGCCAGCCGGGTCGCGTGCGGGTCGGCGAGCTGCGCCAGCCGGGCCCGCAGCCGCTCGCGCAGCACGGCCGGGTCGTCGACCTCCGGCACGCCCACCCAGGCCTTCACGATGTCCGACAGCGCGGCCCAGGTGACGTTCTCGCCGAACGGCGGGCACTGCCCGACGAGCCAGGTGACCGGCGGGCCGGGCATGCTGCCGGCGTTGCGGGCCAGCTCGCGCAGCAGCCGGCTCTTGCCCACACCGGCCGGGCCGAACACCGTCACCAACTGGGAGGTCCGCTCGGTCACCATCCGGTGCAGGGCGTTGACCAGCAGGCCGCGCTCGTGCTCCCGGTCCACCATCGGGGTCAGCTCGGCGCCGCGCGGGTCCCGGAGCGGTCGGACCTGGACGGCCAGCCAGATCCGGCTCACCGCGGACCGGCCGCGCAGGGTGACCGGTGGCTGGTCGGCGTACTCCATCTCGTGCCGGGTGGCCGACCAGGTGCTCTCGTCGACGACGACACCGCCCGGTGGGGCGAACCCCTGCAGCCGGGAGGCCGTGTTGACCACGTCTCCGGTGACGAACGCCTGCCCACCGTCGCGGGTGGCGGACAGGTCGACCAGGGCCTCGCCGGTCGCGATGCCGACCCGGAAGCCCAGCGGCGGCTGCGGACCGGCGGGCTGACGGGCCAGGCTCCGCTGCAGCTCCAGGCCGGCGCGGACACACCGCAACGCGTCGTTGTCGGTGGCCACCGGCGCGCCGAACAGCGCCATCGCCGCGTCACCGATGTACTTCTCGACCACCCCGCCGTACTGGTGCACGATCCGGCGCACCGTGGCGAAATAGGTCTGCTGCAGACTGCGGGCCTGCTCCGGGTCGGCCTGCTCCGCGTACCTGGTGAAGTCCACGATGTCGACGAAGAGGACGCTGACCTGACGCCGGTCCTCCTGCACCACGACGACGTGGTCGCGCAGCGGCTGACCGCAACTGGTGCAGAAGTTGACCTCGGTGCTGTTGGCGTGCCCGCAGTGCGCACAGTTGACCCCGAGCGGCTGGCCACAGCCGCCGCAGAAGCGGTCGTCCGGCCCGGCCGCGCGGGCGCACTGTCCACACTTGAGGTCGATGTTCAGCTCCGTGGGCGAGAGAGGTCAGTATCGCGGCTGACCCGCCAGTCGGGTAACCGACGGGTGGACGGGCAACGTCGTCGATCGGCCGGGGTTAGTGTTCCGTACCAGGAAGTTTCATGTCAGGGAGAGTGCCGTGCAAGTACGATTGTCCGCCTCGTGGACCGATCCGGGTGGCACGCAGTGGGCTCCGGGCGACACGGTCGACGTCGATGCTGTCACTCTCGCCGAACTGGAGGAGCAGGGCATGGTGGAAGAGCCTGAGGGTCAGTCGGGCGGGTCGGGGGAGACCACGACCACCTCGTCGAGCACGTCCACGGCTGGTAAGCCGACCGATCCGAAGAAGATCGGTCCGGGGCCGGGTGCGCCGCCGGCCGACAGCACGGAGAACTGATCGCCCGGGTGCGGTCGGTGGGCCCCCGGGTCCGCCGGCCGCACCCGTCGCGTAGCCGCCCGGTGCCGGCCGACCGCTCAGCGGTCGTTCATGCCGGCGCGCCGACGCAGCGCGGCCACGTCGGTCACCACGATCCGGCGCCCCTCGGTACGCAGCCAGCCACGACTCGCGAACGAGCCGATCGCCTGGTTGACGCTCTGCCGGGAACCACCGGCCATCTCGGCCAGCTGGCTCTGATTGAGCTCGATCGTGATCATCGGTGCCTGGCTCTCGCCGGCCAGCCGGACCAGTGTCTTCGCCACCCGACCGGGCAGGTCGAGGAAGACGTGGTCGGCGTTCTGCTCGGTGAGCCGGCGGATCAACCCGCCCAGTGAGCGCATCACCGCGTCCAGGATGCGGGGGTTGGAGTGCACCAACTCCATGAACGCGCCCCGCGAGAGCGCGAGCGCCGCGCAGTCCTCGATGGCCTCCGCCGAGGCGGACCGGGTGGACGCGTCGAGCAGGGAGACCTCGCCGAGCACGTCCGGTGGACGGATAACCGACAGCACGGCCCGCTCGCCGGTGGGTGCGGTCCGGAACACGGCCACCGCGCCACGGCGCAGCACGATCAGTGACTCGCCGGGGTCGTTCTCCACGAAGAGCAGTTGGCCCTTGCGATAGGTACGTGGAACAGCGGCGGCGATGACGCGCTGCCGCACCTCGGGCTCCAGCCCAGCGAACATCTCAACACCCGTGAGCGCGTCACCCGGCTCTGGCAGGCGAACCTCCACGGCCCAACCCCTCCCCCGGTCATGGACCACAACTCGCTCACCGGGCGAACCTGATGGGCCCCGACAAGGTGAACTGACACCGATTCGGCGTCCGGTAGCGGTACACATCAGATCATGACGGTCCGGTCGCTTGCTGTACACCCCTCGAAGCACTTCCGTGACCGTCACGAGCTGCGACGTGTCGTTCACAAGGTGTCGCCGCGGGCCGGGGTGGGCCCCGCCGGGCACGGTGGAGCGGCGGTGGGCGAAGATGCCCGGAATGGTCTACCGCTACTTCTACGACTGCGAGTTCATCGAGGACGGCACGACGGTCGACCTCGTCTCGATCGGTGTCGTCGACGAGTACGGCCGCGAGTTCTACGCGGTCTCCACCGAGTTCGACGACTCCCGCGCCGTGCCCTGGGTCCGCCGCAACGTGCTGGACAAGCTGCCCTCCCCGGCGGACCGGGCCTGGCGCTCGCGTGAGCGCATCCGCGACGACCTGTACGACTTCCTCGTCGAGCCGATCCGGGACCGGCCGGGGGAGCAGTTGGAGTTGTGGGCCTGGTTCGCCGCGTACGACCACGTGGTGCTCGCCCAGCTCTGGGGTGCGATGCCGGCGCTGCCCCGGGAGATCCCCCGCTACACCAAGGAGCTGCGGCAGCTCTGGGACGACCGGGGTCGGCCACCCCTGCCGGACGCGGACGCGGCCCGGCATGATGCGCTGGTCGACGCCCGGCACAATCTGGCCCGCTGGCGGGCGATGACCGCCCGCTGAGTGATGGCCGCGCGCCGTAGGTTTGACCGGTTCTGTCCCGGGCATCGGTTCGACCAGCCGAGCCGAGGGAGATTGCCATGAGCGACCAGCCGACCAGCGCCGCGGAGGCGCGCGCCCGGGTCACCGGCCTGGCCCGCGCCGCGCGGATCTGCATGCTCACCACCACCGCTCTGGACGGGCGGCAGGTCAGCCGGCCGATGGGGCTCCAGGAGGCCGAGTTCGACGGTGAGTTGTGGTTCTTCGCCTCCGCCGACTCCGCCAAGGTCCGCCAGATCCGGGTGAATCCGGAGGTCAACGTCGCCTTCTCCGACCAGAAGCACAACGCCTGGGTGTCGATCTCCGGCACCGCCACCGAGGGGTTCGACCGGGCCCGCGCCGAGCAGCTGTGGAACCCGCTGCTCAAGGCGTGGTTCCCCGACGGGCTGGACACCCCCGGGCTGACGTTGATCAAGGTGCACGCCAGCTCCGCCGAGTACTGGGACTCACCGAGCAGCACCGTGGTGAACCTGCTCGGCTACGCGAAGGCCGCGGTCACCGGCCGGCCACCGGAGCTCGGTGAGAACCACGAGGTGACCTACTGACCGGGGGTGGGTGGCCGGGGCGCGCTGTCGTCGTACCGGCGGGCCGACTACAGTGCGCAGTGACGGCCCGCCCCGGGCCGGCAACGGCGCCGATGGTCTGACCTGACACATACCCTGGGGCAAATCGGGCTTTACCTGATGCTCCAGGAGGATGAGCGGATCATGCGTATCGGCGTGCTCACCGGCGGCGGCGACTGCCCCGGTCTCAACGCGGTCATCCGGGCGGTGGTCCGCAAGGGCGTCGCCACTTACGGTCACGAGTTCGTGGGCTTCCGGGACGGCTGGAAGGGCCCGCTGGAGGGTCTGTCCCGGCCGCTGGACATCGCCGACGTCCGCGGCATCCTGCCCCGCGGCGGCACCATCCTCGGCTCGTCCCGTACCAACCCGTTCAAGATCGAGAACGGCGTCGAGCGGATCAAGGACAACCTCGCCGCCCAGGGCGTGGACGCGCTGATCGCGATCGGCGGCGAGGACACCCTCGGCGTGGCCACCAAGCTCTACGAGCTGGGCGTGCACGTCGTCGGCGTGCCGAAGACGATCGACAACGACCTCGGCGCCACCGACTACACCTTCGGCTTCGACACCGCTGTCAACATCGCGATGGAGGCCATCGACCGCCTCCACACCACCGCGGAGAGCCACCACCGCACCCTGGTCGTCGAGGTGATGGGCCGCCACGCCGGCTGGATCGCCCTGCACGCCGGCCTGGCCGGCGGCGCCAACGTGATCCTGCTGCCCGAGCGCCAGTTCGACGTCGACCAGGTGGCCGGCTACGTCGAGAAGCGCTTCCAGCACCAGTACGCCCCGATCGTCGTGGTCGCCGAGGGCGCCCAGCCGCTGGACGGCCAGATGGTGCTCGCCAACCAGGAGCTCGACTCCTTCGGCCACGTCCGCCTCGGCGGCATCGGCCAGTGGCTCGCCGAGCAGTTGGAGGCCAAGACCGGCAAGGAGGCCCGCACCGTGGTGCTGGGTCACATCCAGCGTGGTGGCACCCCGACCGCCTTCGACCGGGTGCTCGCCACCCGCCTGGGCCTGCAGGCCATCGACGCCGTCAACGACGGCGACTGGGGCAAGATGGTCGCGATGCAGAGCACCGACATCGTCCGGGTGCCGCTGGCCGACGCCACCCGCGAGCTGAAGACCGTGCCGCTGGAGCGGTACGCCGAGGCCGAGGTTTTCTTCGGCAGCTGATCGACCGTCGACGGCGTGGCGGGCCTGCGGGTCCGCCACGCCGCGACCCGACGCGAGGGAGTACGGCCGACATGTCCGCCGGAGTGCACACGGTCGCGGTGATCGGCGCGGGCAAGATCGGTGAGCTGATGCTCTCCGGGCTGCTGCGCTCAGGATGGCCGGTGGACCGACTGCTGGCCACCGCCCGCCGGCCCGCTCGGGCCGAGGAGTTGACAGCCCGTTACGGCGTACGGGTGGTCGACAACCTGACCGCCGTGGACGAGGCGGCGGTGCTCGCGATCTCGGTGAAGCCCCAGGACGCCGCCGCGCTGCTGGACGAGATCGGCCCCAAGGTGCCGGCCGACAAGCTCGTCATCTCCCTCTGCGCCGGCCTGCCCACCAGCTTCTTCAGCCGCCGGCTGCCCGACGGCACGCCGGTGGTGCGGGTGATGACCAACACCCCGGCGCTTGTCGACGAGGCGATGACCGCGATCTCCGCCGGCGCGTACGCCACCGGGGCGCACCTGACGTTGGCCGAGGAGATGTTCAAGCCGCTCGGCCAGACGATCCGGGTGCCCGAGTCGCAGCAGGACGCGGTCACCGCGCTCTCCGGCTCCGGTCCGGCCTACTTCTATTTGCTGGTCGAAGCCATGATCGACGCGGGAATCCTGCTCGGGCTGCCCCGCCAGGTGGCGCACGAGTTGATCGTGCAGACCGCGATCGGGTCGGCGGTGATGCTGCGCGACTCCGGTGAGCACCCGGTCAAGCTGCGCGAGGCGGTCACCTCGCCGGCCGGAACCACCATCTCCGCGGTCCGCGAGTTGGAGAAGCACGGCGTCCGCGCGGCGCTGCTCGCCGCGTTGGAGGCCGCCCGGGATCGGGCCCGCGAGCTGGCGGCACAGGCCGACTGAGCGTCCGTACGCGTCACGCCCAAAAGTTCGGGGCACGTCGCGGGGCCGTGCGTGCCGCATACTGGCCGGGTGTTCACACTTGCCCAGGCCCGGCACCTGGTGGCCACTCTGCAACCCCGCGTCGACGAGTTGATCCGGGTGCGGGCTGACCTGGCCGAGCTGCGCGCCGACCTGGCCGACCACGGCGTGAGCGCGCTCGGCGGGCTGGCCGAGGTGAAGGCGCTGGAGGCTCGGCTGCACGCCGTCGTCGACGAGCTGCACCAGCACGACATCCAGGTCAAGGGCATCGCCCCGGTGCTGCTCGACTTCCCCGGCGAGCGGGCCGGCCGGGCCGTGCTCTGGTGCTGGCTGGAGGGCGACTCCGACGTGCGCTGGTACCACCGGGCCGAGTGCGGCTTCGCCGGCCGCCGCCCGCTCTGACGGCCGCCGCCCCTCTGACGCCCCCGCCCAGGCAGCCCGCCGCACCGCTTGATCCACTCGGGGTTCTGAAAGTCGCGGCATTCGGGTACACCGGATACCGCGACATCCGTAAACCCGAGTGGATCAAGCGACGGGCCGAGACTTCGCGGCGCGGCCCCCTGCCGGCCGGGTGTGCGATTCAGCCAGCCGTGGACGTCGGTAGGACCGGGCCGCGGGCTTCGGTCACCGCGAACACCACGACGTTGTCCCGGTAGTGCCCGCTGCGCCGGTCGAAGTCGCCCCCGCAGGTGACCAGGCGCAGCTCCGCCCCGGGCGTCGGCCCGTAGACCGCGGCCGTCGGAAACTGGTCCTTACGGGTACGCAACGACCCGGTCACCCGGAACGGCAACCGCTGCCCGCCGCGCCACACCTCCACCAGGTCGCCGGGCCGCAGCTCGTCGAGCCGGGCGAAAACCGCCGGCCCGCGTCGTGAATCCAGATGACCGGCGAGTACGGCCGGGCCGGTGTCGCCGGGGGCCGGGCCACCGCCGTACCAGCCGGCGGTGTCGAAGTCGGCCGGCGGGATCAGCGCGCCCGCGCCGTCCAGGCCCAGCACCGTGAGCGCTGAGTCGACACCGATGCGTGGTGCGCGTACCCGCGTGGGTGGACCGTGTGGCGTGGGCGCGGCGGCCACCGACGGGCATCCGTCGCCGCAGCCGGGGTGCCAGGTCGCGACCGGCGGCGGCGGGTCGGTGGTGGCCAGCCCGACCCCGGTGCTCGCGGCGAGGCAGACCGCCGCGCCGGCCGCGACCAGCGCGGCCAGCGGCACCCGGCGGTCACGGTGCCGCCGGATCGACGGGCCCGGCCCGGCGCTCACCAGGTGCTGCGCCGCCGTCGCCAGAGCAGCAACGCGACGACCCCGGCCGCCGCGGCCAGGCCGCCGGCCACCAGGGGGTACGCGTCGAGCCCGGTGCGGGCGGTGCCCCCGGCGCCGGTGTCCACACCACCGGCCGGGACGACGGTGCCGCCCTCGGCGTCGCGGCGCAGTTCGGCGGTGAGCCCGCCCTGCTTCGCGTCGAGCACCAGCAGCGAGTAGACCGCGCCGCCGGTGAGCCGCACCTCGGCGTCGGTGCTCGGACCACCGGCACCGGTCAGCTTCAGCCGCCATCTGCCCGGCTCGACCTGCTGGTAGTCGGTGGTGGTGGCGAACTGCACCCCGTCGGCGATCTTCGGGCCGTCGGAGGCGGCCACGTCGAGTATCGGGGTCCGCACCGACGCCTGCACGACCCGCACCTTGGCACGCCCGTCGCTGGGGGCGCTGAGGTCGTCGTTGAGCACCCGCAGGCCGAGGTCGGCGTGCCGCCCGACACCGGCCACC
This sequence comes from Micromonospora sp. NBRC 107095, assembly GCF_030269705.1. Taxonomy (NCBI): domain Bacteria; kingdom Bacillati; phylum Actinomycetota; class Actinomycetes; order Micromonosporales; family Micromonosporaceae; genus Micromonospora; species Micromonospora sp. NBRC 107095. The sequence continues at coordinate 202,871 of NZ_BSTU01000003.1, read as the reverse complement.
GTGAACGCGTCGCCACTGGTCACCGCGACCTCGGTGGTGAGCACCGGGGGATCGCTGGCGGGAGCGCCGGCCTCGCGCATCGCCACCGCGTAGCGGCCCGGCGCGAGTTCGAGGTAGTCGGAGACCACGCCGTAGCCGACCCCCGGGAAGACCTGCGGCTTCGCGGTGCCCGGCGCGGCCAGGTAGACGTCGACGGCCGGGGTGTCCGGGGAGAGGTGGGCGAGCCGGACGTATCCGACGGTGTCCGCGCCCGTCGCGGCGACGGCCGGAACACCGACGCCGGTGGCAGCGAGGGCGGTGCCGAGCAGCAGCACGCCGGTGCCGGCCAGCAGTCGGCGGGGGATGGTACGGGGCATGTGCATGTCGCCTCCGGGGCACGTTCGGTGAGCGGTTGGCAACCCAGAGAACAGGGTCCCGTGAACGGGACTGCGGCGCAAGTTGCCCCAGCGGGTGTTTCGTGGTGCCGTCCCGGCTGTGCTGTCTCCCGCTGTCGGCGGGCGACGCCCGCTACCGGACGGCGAGGAAGCCGAACAGGTCAGGCACGCCACCCGGTCCGGCCTCGACCACCCGGACCAGCCGGAGGTCGGCGGCCACTGTCGCGGTGAGCAGATCGGCGAGCGGCACGTGCCAGGCGCCGACCCGCGCCCGGACGCCCCGCGTGTTCCAGCTGTCGAAGCTCAGCGCCCGCTCGGCGTAGCGCTCGTCGACGACCACGCGCGGATACTGACTCCAGTCGGCGAACGCGCCAACGAAACACGGGTGCACGCCCACGTGCACGAACCGCCCGCCGGGGCGCAGCACCCGGGCCACCTCGCGCAGCACGGCCGGATAGTCGGGCAAATCGGTGCTGGCCAGCACGCACATCGCCGCCGGCAGCGACGCGTCGCCGACCGGTAGGGCGACAGCGTCGCCTCTGGCCACCGGCAGTCGGCCGCTCGCGTGCCGCAGCTGCCCACCGGACAGATCCACGCCCACCGGCCTCCAACCCAGACCCGCCGGGACCGAGGCGTGCGCACCGGTGCCGCAGCAGATGTCGAGACAGGGCCCCTCGCCCGTGCCGAGCAGGTCCGCCACCGTCACGTGCACCCGTCGGAGATAGTCGCCGCCGCCGGAGATGAAGCCCTCGTACCAGTCCGCGTGCGCGTCGTACGCCGGTCTGCCCGCCGTTGCCATGCACCGAGGCTACGAATCGACACCCGTCCCGCGACACCCGTTCTTCCGAGGGCAGACGTGTGCCGGGCCGGCGTTTGCGTCGGCTCCCAAGTGGCTACTGGACAGCAATGGCGGCGCAGGTCGATGCGGAGGACATCCGGTTCCGGCGGTCCCGCAGGCGGATGCTGGCCCGGGTGGCCGGCGCGGCCCTGGTGGTCCTGCCGGCCTTCGCGTTGCTCTGCGTCGCGTTCGGCAAAGCCTGGTACGACCCACTTCCACACGGGCCGATACTTCTGCTGGCGGCGGTCCGCTTCCCTGTGCAACTGCGACGCCAGGGCGGGCTGCCGCTGCGGTTGACCAGCGACTTCCTCGAACTGACCCGGCCCGGCGGCGGGACGGTTCAGGTCGACTGGGCGGACCTGACCCGAGCCGAGGTGCGGGGGCGGATCAGCCCGACCCTGGTCCTCGACATCGCCGACCGGGATCGGACCCGGCCGGTGCTGGACCGTTGGGACTGGGGCCGGGTGGGCATCTGGAGCAGGGCCCGCAGGCGGTGCCCGAGCGAGGTCCACGTGTCCCTGATCGCCACCACGCCGAACGTCCACCGACTGCGCGCCGAGTTGGCACGCCGGGTGGCCCGCACTGGTGACCAGCCGTTGCCCGACTCCACGACCTGACCCGGTCGGAGCTCCGCGTCCGCCGCTGCGGGTCCCACGAGGACCGTCGCGGTCGCCTATTCTCGGTCGATGCGGGATCGCCGGGTGGCGCTGGCGTGGGCGGCCTTCGTCGTCGTCGCGCTGGTGTCCTGTGTGCTCGTTCTGCGCCGTCCGGATCGCCTCTCCGACCTGCACATCTACTACGGCGCGCTGGCCGACCTGCACGCCGGTCGGCCGCTGTACGGTTTCGTGGCGGCCAACGGCGGTCCGTTCACCTATCCGCCGTTCGCCGCGTTGGTGCTGGGGCCGATCACCGCCGTGCCGGAGGGCGTCCTGCAGGGACTCTGGCTGGTGGCGACGTGCGCGGCGGTCGTCGCCATCGCCGGGACGGTCGGTGTCGCGCTGACCACCCGGCAGTCCCGGCGACCGCTCGTGGCGGCGGTGGCGGCCACGGTGCTGATGCTCTCCGCACCGGTGCAGAGCAACCTGCGCTTCGGCCAGGTCAGCATCTTCATCGTGCTGATGGCCCTGCTCGACGGGGTGGGCCTCGTCCCACCCCGGCTGCGCGGGGTGCTGGTCGGGGTCGCCTCGGCGATCAAGCTGACCCCGTTGCTGTTCGTCGTCTACTTCCTCGCCACCGGCCGCTACCGCGACGCGGGTCGCGCCGTGGCGACCTTCCTGGCGTGCGCGGGGCTCGCCGGGATCGTGCTGCCCGGCGAGAGTTGGACGTACTGGACCGAGGCCGTCCGGCAGACCTCACGGATCGGCAACCTGGCGTCGCTGGGCAACCAGTCCGTGCACGGCATGCTGCTGCGCGTCGGCGTGGACGAGGCGGCGTTGCCGGTGCTCTGGGCCGCCCTGGTGGCGTTCGTCTGCGTGGCGGCGCTGCTGCGGGCGCGACAGTTGACGCGGCAGGGCCGCTGCGGGCACGCGGCGGTGCTCGTCGGCTGCGCCACCGTCGCCGCGTCCCCGGTGTCCTGGACCCACCACCAGGTGTGGCCGGTGCTCGCGGCGATGCTGCTGATCGGCGCGTCCGGCGTCACCCAACGGGCGGCCGGGGGAGCGCTGCTGGCTGCCATGGTCGTCTCGTTGGGCGCGGTGCTCAGCCCGGTGTCGACGCGGCCGGGGGTGCAGTTCCTCTTCGAGAACGCCCGCGCGATCGGGGTGCTCCTGCTGTGCCTGGTCGGCTTCGGTGGCGCCGCGGTCGCCGCCGCCCGAACGCACCGGCGACCGGCGGGCCGACGGGGCTGGTTGCGGGTGGGTGTGACGGCCACCGTGGCTGTCGCGTTCTTCGCGGTACAACCGTTGCCCGCCGGTGCGGATCCGACCTTCAAGGCGTACGCCCTCGACGACGTGGTCAACCCGCGATACTTCTTCGTCTGCCGGGGCCCGGTCGAGTGCGCCGCCTACGGCACCGACGCGCCGGTCACCTTCGGCACCCGGGCCGAGAGGACCAAGGTACGGGTCAACGGGGTGGTCTCCCCGCAGGTGACCAGGCTGGAGTACTTCTCCGCCCCGGGTGGGCCGCCCCGGGTCATTCCGCTGCTCGACGCGTACCCGGGCAGCCGGACGTTCTCGTTCCGCTCGGCCAGCATGGCGCAGGGCCGGCTCGTCGCGTACGACGCGGACGGGCAGCCGATCGCCAGCTACGACGACGAACTCGCCGCCGCCCTCCGTACGAGGACCCGGTAGGCGGTCGTGCGGAGGGCGGCGGCGGTTGTTCAGCGGGTGGCGGCGGCCAGGGCGGCGCGCAGCGTCGCGGCGTCGCCAGGGGCCGGGTGCTCCCAGTCGGTGGGGCTGGCGGAGTAGAGCGTGCCGTACGCCGGGGTGTCCGGCTGGTAGCGCCACCCCTCGGCCAGCGGGCCGACGTCGACCGCGTCGTAGCCGATCCGGTCCAGGAAGGCGGTCACCTCGGCCTTCGCGCCGGCGTCGTCACCGGCGATCGCGAGGGCGCTGCGGTCGGCCGCACCGGACGGCCGGGAGAGCGCGGCCAGGCCCTTGAAGTAGATGTTGTTGAAGACCTTGACCACCCGCGACTCCGGCAGGTGCCGCTGGAGCAGCTCACTGCTGGTGATCTCGCCGGAGTCCAGCTCCGGGAAGGCCCCGTCGCGCTGCGGGTAGTAGTTGTTGGTGTCGATGACGACCTTGCCGGCCAGCGGCTCCACGGGCACCGCGCGGTACGCCTTCAGCGGCACGCTGACCACCACCAGGTCACCCACCTGCGCCGCGTCCTGCGCGGTGCCGGCGCTGGCGTGCCCGCCCAGGGCCTCGACCAGGTCGGTGAGGGTCTCCGGGCCCCGCGAGTTGCTCAGCACCACGTCATAGCCGGCGTCGACGGCCAGCCGGGCCACGGTGCCGCCGATGTTGCCACTGCCGATCAGTCCCACAGTTGTCATGCTCGTTCCCAACCCCGTCCACCCGCGACGCATTCCCGACCATCCTGGTGGGTTATTCCGGTCACCCGGCGGGCGGCTGCTCGCGACATCGCCTTCCCGGCGGGTGCCTGGTGGCGCCGCACCCGTTCCGCACAACGTACTGCCCACGCTGGTCGCCGACCGGCTCTCCGGGGAGGTGCCACTCTCCGGTGGCCAGCGGTTCGTGCCGGCCGCCGTGCGGTGCCAGCCCGGCCCGCCCGGGCAAGATCGTGCTCGATCCGGGATGTAGTGGCGTCCGAAAATCGGGAGGCCACTACATCCATGTTCGAGCGTGATCAGGGCTGTGCTCCGGAGCGCCCTGGGATGTCAGGAGGTGGGCAGGGTCTTCTCGATGGCGGTGCGTAGCTCGTCCGAGCCGGGCTCGACGGTGGGGGCGAAGCGGGCGGCGACCGAGCCGTCCGGGGCCACCAGGAACTTCTCGAAGTTCCACCGCACGTCACCGGTGTGCCCGTCGGCGTCCGGAGTTTCCACCAACGCGGCGTAGAGCGGGTGCCGGTCGGGGCCGTTGACGTCGACCTTCTCGGTCAACGGGAAGGTGACCCCGTAGTTGACCTGGCAGAAGTCGCTGATCTCGGCGGCGCTGCCCGGCTCCTGCCCGGCGAACTGGTTGCACGGCACGCCGAGCACCACCAGGCCCCGGTCGGCGTAGGAGTCGGCGAGCTTCTGGAGGCCGGCGTACTGCGGGGTGAGGCCGCAGCGGGAGGCCACGTTGACGACCAGCAACGTCTTGCCGCGGTAGCGGGCCAGGTCGGCGGGGCCGCCGTTGAGGGCGTCGATCGGGATGTCGAAGACGGTCATGGACCGAGGCTACTCGCGGGCCGGGCGTCGCCCGGGTATGGGCGCAGCGTGTGCACTCCGTGCACCAGGAGAAATCGAAACATGCACATCTTGACGAACTGATGACGGCGTGAGTACCGTCTCACCATCTCTTTTGGAAAGTTTCCTAACAGTTCGGGAGACGCCGCATGAAAAGATCGCTCCGCCGAGCCCTCTGGGCCGGTGCCGTGGTCGCCGTGACCGTCGCAGCGGTGCCGGTGACCACCGCGTTCGGCGCCGGCACGGTCACCACCACCTTCACCAAGGCGCAGGACTGGGGGACCGGTCACGAGACGAGGGTGACCGTCACCAACGGGTCCAGCGCCACCCTCACCACCTGGCGCATCGAGTTCGACCTGCCGTCGGGCACCACCATCAGCAGCGCGTGGGACGCCGACGTGACCAGCAGCGGCAACCACTACGTCGCGGTCAAGAAGAGCTGGGCCGGCGGCCTCGCCCCCGGTGCCTCGTTCAGTTGGGGCTACAACGGCAGCGGCGCCTACAAGGCACCGCTGAACTGCACCATCAACGGTGCCGCGTGCGGCGGCGGAACGACCCCGCCGACCACCACTCCGCCGACCACGACCCCGCCGACCACGACCCCGCCGACCACGACCCCGCCCACCACCCCGCCGCCGAACACCGGTGGCAAGAAGGTCGTCGGCTACTTCGCCGAGTGGGGCGTGTACGGCCGCAACTACCACGTCAAGAACATCCAGACCAGCGGCTCGGCCGCCAAGCTGACCCACATCCTGTACGCCTTCGGCAACACCACCGGCGGTCGCTGCTCGATCGGTGACAGCTACGCCGACTACGAGAAGGCGTACACGGCGGCGGACAGCGTCGACGGCGTCGCCGACACCTGGGACCAGCCGCTGCGGGGCAGCTTCAACCAGCTGCGCAAGCTCAAGCAGCTGAACCCGCACCTGAAGGTGATCTGGTCGTTTGGTGGCTGGACCTGGTCCGGCGGCTTCACGCAGGCCGCGCAGAACCCGGCCGCCTTCGCCGAGAGCTGCTACAACCTGGTCGAGGACCCGCGCTGGGCGGACGTCTTCGACGGCATCGACGTCGACTGGGAGTACCCCAACGCCTGCGGTCTGAGCTGTGACACCAGCGGCCCGAACGCCTTCAAGAACGTGATCAGCGCGCTGCGGTCGAAGTTCGGCTCCAACGCCCTGGTCACCGCCGCCATCACCGCGGACGGCAGCAACGGCGGCAAGATCGACGCCACCGACTACGCCGGTGCCATCGGCAACCTCAACTGGCTGATGCCGATGACGTACGACTACTTCGGGGCGTTCAACGCCCAGGGGCCGACGGCACCGCACTCGCCGCTGACCTCGTACACCGGCATCCCGCAGCAGGGTTTCAACTCCGACGCGGCGATCCAGAAGCTCAAGAGCAAGGGCATCCCGGCCAGCAAGCTGCTGCTCGGCATCGGCTTCTACGGGCGGGGTTGGACCGGTGTCACCCAGGCGGCGCCGGGCGGCAGCGCCACCGGCGCGGCACCGGGCACCTACGAGGCGGGCATCGAGGACTACAAGGTCCTCAAGAACACCTGCCCGGCCACCGGCACGATCGCCGGCACCGCGTACGCCAAGTGCGGCAGCAACTGGTGGAGCTACGACACCCCGTCGACCATCAACGGCAAGATGACGTACGCGAACAACCAGGGCCTCGGTGGCGCGTTCTTCTGGGAACTCTCCGGTGACACGAGCAACGGTGAGCTCATCGGCGCCATCAAGGGCGGTCTCGGCTGAGCCGAAGGCCGGCGCACCACCCACACGGCGGGAAGGGACCCGCACCGTCCCTTCCCGCCCGTGACACAGCGGCCCGGTCGACGCCCAGCGTCGACCGGGCCGCCACCGTTGGGTTCGATCAGCTGGATGTGGCAGACTCGCGGCTCGGCACGTCTCGATCTCGGCGTCGACGGAGGTGATCATGCGCTGGACCCACCGCAGGCTGGCGGCGAGCGCCGCCGGGCTGATGCTGCTGCCGGTCGCCCTGGTCGGCTGCGGGATCGGCGGCGGGGACGAGGACGAGTCCGCCGCCAAGCCGGCCCGAGCGCCCGCCGAGGAGGCCGCCACCCGCTCCCGCGAGCGCGTGCAGGCGTACCTCGACGCGATGGCGGCCAAGGACGTCGCCGCCGGCCGCAGCCAGCTCTGCGCGCTGCTGCACGACGGCTTCGACCTGGGCGCCACCGGCCCCAACGGTGACTTCGCCGACCACTTCCAGGTGCCCGAGGCGGCCATCACCGACATCCGGTCCGGCCCGCTCGGGCAGGAGGTCAGCGTCTCGGTCTCGGTCGCCGCCGGTAAGCGCACCGTCGTCCGGCCGTTGGTGTTCACCGTCACCCGCGACGGAAGCGACTGGTGCATCGCCGGTGAGGCACCGGGCGCTCCGGCCGACAGCGTGCCGCCGGCGAAGGTCGCCCCTACCCCCGCGTCCTGACCAGCGCCGGGCGAATTGATCTCCCATCTGCCGGAACCGTCCCCCTCGCCGCCCGGGCACCGCGACGGTCGCCGTACGCTTTCTGTCATGCGCCATGAGTGGCATCAGCTGAGCCATCCCGCGGTGGGCAGCCCGGGCCTGCAGACCAGCCGACCGACAGTCGACTCCGCCGAGGACGCCGCGCTCGGCCTGGACCGATGGCGGGAACTGCCCCGCGAGCAGGTCCCGCCGTGGTCCGACCCGAGCGCCGTCGCCGCCGTCTGCAAGGTCCTCGACACCGTGCCGTCGGTCGTCGCGCCCTACGAGGTGGACCAGCTCCGGCAGAAGCTGGCCCTGGTCTGCGAGGGCAAGGCGTTCCTGTTGCAGGGCGGTGACTGCGCCGAGACGTTCGTCGACAACACCGAGAGCCACCTGCTGGCCAACGCCCGCACCCTGCTCCAGATGGCGATCGTGCTCACCTACGGCGCGTCACTGCCGGTGGTCAAGGTCGCCCGGGTCGCCGGGCAGTACACGAAGCCCCGCTCACTGCCGACCGACGCCCGTGGCTTGCCCGCGTACCGCGGCGACATGATCAACTCGCTGGAGGCCGACCCGGCCGCCCGGGTCGCCGACCCGCAGCGCATGATCCGGGCGTACGCCAACTCGGCGGCGGCGATGAACATGCTCCGGGCGTACCTCGCCGGCGGGCTCGCCGACCTGCACGCCGTGCACGACTGGAACAAGGGCTTCGTGAAGAACTCCCCGGCGGGGGAGCGTTACGAGGCGATCGCCCGGGAGATCGACCGGGCGCTGGCCTTCATCCGGGCCTGCGGCATGACCGACGACGAGGCGCTGCGCACCGTCACGCTCTACTGCTCCCACGAGGCCCTCGCCCTGGAGTACGACCGCGCGCTCACCCGGGTCTCCGACCGGCGGGCCTACGGGCTCTCCGGGCACTTCCTCTGGATCGGCGAGCGCACCCGGCAGATCAACGGGGCGCACATCGACTTCATCTCCCGGATCGCCAACCCGATCGGGGTCAAGCTCGGCCCGACCACGTCCCCGGACGAGGCGATCGAGCTGTGCGAGAAGCTCAACCCGGACAACATCCCGGGCCGGCTCACCCTGATCAGCCGGATGGGCAACCACCGGGTACGTGACGCGCTGCCGCCGATCGTCGCCAAGGTCACCGCCGCCGGGGCCAAGGTGGTCTGGCAGTGCGACCCGATGCACGGCAACACGCACGAGTCGTCGAACGGCTACAAGACCCGGCACTTCGACCGCATCGTCGACGAGGTGCTCGGCTACTTCGAGGTGCACCGAGGGCTGGAGACCCACCCCGGTGGCCTGCACGTCGAGTTGACCGGCGAGGACGTCACCGAGTGCCTCGGTGGCGCCCAGGGCATCGAGGACCTCGACCTGCCCGACCGGTACGAAACCGCCTGCGACCCGCGACTGAACACCCAGCAGTCGTTGGAGTTGGCCTTCCTGGTAGCGGAGATGTTGCGTGGCTGACCTTGTTGATCTGCGGTCCGACACGGTGACCCGACCCACCGCCGGGATGCGGGAGGCGATGGCCACCGCCGAGGTCGGTGACGACGTCTACGGCGAGGACCCGAGCGTCAACGCCCTCGAAGCCGAGGTCGCCGCGTTGTTCGGGCACGAGGCTGCGCTGTTCGCCCCGAGCGGGTCGATGGCGAACCAGATCGCCCTGCAACTGCTGGTGTCGCCCGGCGACGAGTTGCTCTGCGACGCCGACGCGCACGTGGTCACGTACGAGATCGGTGCCGCGGCCGCGTACGGCGGGATCTCCTCGCGGACCTGGCCCGCGGTGGGCGCGGACATCGACCCGGAGGTGGTGGCCGGGATGATCCGGCCGGACGGCTACTTCGCCGTTCCCACCCGTGCGATCGCCGTCGAGCAGACCCACAATCGGGGCGGCGGTGGGGTGATTCCGCTGGCGACTCTGCGGGATCTGCGCGGGGTCGCCGACGAGGCGGGTGTCGCGCTGCACTGCGACGGCGCCCGGATCTGGCACGCGCACGTCGCCGACGGGGTGCCGCTGATCGAGTACGGCCGGCTCTTCGACACGTTGTCGGTGTGCCTCTCCAAGGGTCTCGGCGCGCCGGTCGGCTCGTTGGTGGTGGGCAGCGCCGACAAGATCGAGCGTGCTCGGACGATCCGTAAGCGGATGGGCGGTGGCATGCGCCAGGCCGGCGTCCTCGCCGCCGCCGGTCGGTACGCGCTCGCGCAGCACATCGACCGGCTGGCCGACGACCACGCGAAGGCGGCCCGGCTCGCCGAGGCGGTCGCGCCGTTCGGTGTGCTGGCCGCGACGGTCCGTACCAACCTGGTCGCGCTGGACCTCACCAAGCACACTCTGGACGCGCGGGCTCTGGCTGCCGCGGCGCGGGCCGAGGGCGTCCTCATCTCGGTGCTCGGCCCCCGTACCGCCCGCCTGGTCACCCACCTGGGCGTCAGCGACGCGGACATCGACCGCGCCCTCGCGGTCCTACCCCGCATCCTGGCCAACGCCTGACCCCCACCCACCCCCTCACCCCGCTCACCTCGGTGATCAAGAGGTTTGCGTCAGATTCCAGCCTCCGGATGACGCACACCTCTTGATCAACCAGGTGGGGTTCCCGGTGGGGTCACTGGTGGGTCAGGCGGGTGAGGGTGGTGATGTCGGCGGCGTGGCCGACATGCTTCTCGCTGGGGGTTTCCACGACGGTCGGGACGCCGGCGGTGGCCGGGTGCGCCATCAGCTCGGCGAAGGCCGGCTCACCGATGGTGCCCTTGCCGATGTTCTCGTGCCGATCCCGGGTGGAACCGCACAGATCCTTCGAGTCGTTGGCGTGGACCAGCCGCAGCCGGTCCGCACCGACAGTGGCCACCAGGGTGTCCAGGGTCGCCGTCATGCCTCCCTCGGCCGCCAGGTCATGGCCGGCCGCCCAGGCGTGGCAGGTGTCGAAGCAGACTCCGAGCATGGGGTGCCGGTCCACCGCGTCCAGGTAGGGCCCGAGCTGCTCCACCCGGGAGGCGAGTGACCGGCCTCCACCCGCGCTCGGCTCGACCAGCAACATCGGCCCGCCAGCGTCGGCGGTCCAGTCGAGCAACGGCAGCAACACCTCGCGAACCTGTCGCATCGCCGCCTCGGCGTGCCCCTCGTCCACCGAACTGCCCGCGTGGAACACCACCCCGCGCGCGCCGATCGCCACCCCCCGACGCAGCGCGTGCGCCAGTGTCTGGGCCGACTTCTCCACGGTCGCCGGGGTAGGCGAGCCGAGATTGACCAGGAGCGCGGCGTGGATGAACGCGGGAATGCCCCGCTCGGCGCAACCGTCCCGGAACAGGGCGTCCTGCACGGGGTCGCCGTTGGGCAGCGCCCAGCCCCGCGAATTGGAGACGTAGACCTGCACCACCTGCGCACCCGTCACGTCGGCGTACGGCAGGGCAGCCTTCGCCAGCCCACCCGAGGTCGGAGTGTGCGTGCCCACCGGCCGCGAGATCGTCGGCATCAGAAGCACGTCAGGGTGACCGGGGTGCCCGGAGCCACCTGCTGGTTCTCGCCCGGGATCTGGATCCGGACCACGGCGTTCGGGTTGATCGCCACCGTCACCGGGAAGCCCTGGCCCTCCAACGCCTGCTTGGCCTGCTGGCAGGGCAGATCCACCACCCGCGGCATGGCGACCAGCGGTGGCCCCTTGCTGACGTCCAACTTGACCTGGGTGCCCTTCTCCACGCCGGCGCCATCGGCCGGGCTCTGCCCGAGGATCTCGTCCCTCGGCTTGTCGGAGTCCTTGTAGTTCTCCACCAGCACCAGGTTGAGCTGGGCCAGGGTCGTCCGGGCCTCGGTCAGGCTCTTGCCGACCAGGTTCGGCACCGTCACCGGCGCCCTGCCCCGGCTCAGAATGAGGGTGACCTTCGTCCCTGGCTTGACCTCGGCGCCCACCTTGGGGGAGCTCTCCACCACGACGCCGGCTGGCAGGCTGTCGTCGTATCGGGGGGTGCCCTTGGCCACCACCAGCTTCGCGTTGAGCAGGTCCGCCTCGGCGAGCTCGAACTCCTTGCCGATCACGTCCGGTACGGGGAAACGCTCCGGGCCCAGCGAGAGGGTCAGGGTGATCGTGCCACCCTTGACGATCTTGGTTGCGGACGCCGGGTCCTGCCCCAGCACGCTGTCCTTCGGGGCCTTCTCGTCGAAGCGCGGCTCGGCGTACTGGAGGACGAGCCCGGCACGGTCGGCCTGCGCCTGCGCTTCAGCCTTGCTCAGGCTCACCAACTGCGGAGCGTCCGTGTAGCGCCCGACGCCGAACCACCAACCACCGATCGCGGCCACCAGCCCCAGCGTCACCACCACGGCCGCGACGGCCAGTCGGCCACGCGGATGGTTCAGCACCGTGGTGCGCAGCGCGGCGAGCCGGGCGCCCAGGCCCTCGGCGGGCTCCGGGGCGGCCCGCCGCCGACCCGGCCCCTGACTGCTGGCCCCCTCGGGCAGCCGTGCCCAGGACGGGCGGTTGGGCGGCTGGACCGTCGCGACCATCATGGTCGGCTGGGAGAGCAACGGTTGGTCGCTGACCGGGCGGAGCACGGCGGTGTGGCTGTTGGCGTCGCCCAGCCGATCCCGGGCAACCTGCACCTCGGCCAGCAGTGCGCCGGCGTCCGCGGGTCGGGCGCCGGGGTCACGCCGAGTGGCCCGCTGCACCAGGTCGTCGAGGACCGACGGCAGGCCCGGCACCAGCGTCGAGGGCGCCGGCACGTCCCGGTCGACGTGCTGCCAGGCGACGTCCACCGGGCGGTCCCCGTCGTACGGCACCCGGCCGGTGAGCATCTCGAACAGCACGATGCCGGCCGAGTAGACGTCGGTGCGCGGATCGGCGCGGCCCTCGGTGACCAGCTCCGGGGCGACGTACGCCACGGTGGCCATCAGTTGGTTGCCCTGCTCCTCGTCGGCGCTCGCCTCGACCGCCCGGGCCAACCCGAAGTCGGCCACCTTCACGACGCTGTCGACCAGGTTGGCGACGCCACCGGTGGGCGCCTCCGCGACCAGCACGTTCTCCGGTTTGACGTCGCGGTGCACGAGGCCCGCCCGGTGCGCGGCGGCGATCGCGGCGAGCATCTGCTCGGTGATGGCCAGCGCCTCGTCCGGGTTGAGTCGGCGGCGCTCGGCCAGCACGTCACGCAGCGTGCGGCCACGGACGTACTCCATCACCAGGTACGGCAGACCGGCGTGGGTGCCCTGGTCGTAGACCGCGACCACGTTCGGGTGGGTCAGCCGGGCGATCGTCTTCGCCTCGTCGGTGAACCGGGCCACGAAGTTGGCGATCCGGGCCCGCGCCTCGCTCGCCTGGGTCGGGTGAATGATCTTGACAGCGACGGTGCGCTCAAGGCGCTCGTCGGTGGCGGTGTACACGGTCGCCATGCCACCACGGGCCACGCGACCGCGAATGCGGTAGCGCCCGTCGATCAGCGAGCCCAGCAACGTGTCGGCGACCTGAGTGTCCATCGGCAGGGAGTCTATGTGTCCAGGGGGCTAAGGATGAACAGGATGCTACAGCCGTACGCCGGCCTGGGCCGTCCGGCCGCGCTGTGTGCCCCTTATTCGCTGGTCAGGGGCGATCGCGAGAGCGGGTGCCGACGGGTCGCCCGGGGTGCCGGTGGCTCGTCGCGGCGGCGGCGTGGCAGGGTGGTCGGGTGACCGAACCCGTACCCGATCAGGCCGCGCCCGGCCTGGAGCTCGCCGGACCCACCGACCCGGCCGGCTGGTTGACCCTGCCCGACGTCGCGGAACGCCTCGACGTGTCGATCAGCAAGGTGCACCAGATGATCCGTGACCGTGAGCTGTTGGCGGTCCGCCGCGACGGCGTCCGCCGCATCCCGGCGGACCTGGTTGCCAACCAGACCGTGCTCAAGCACCTGCCCGGCGTGCTCAACCTGCTCGCCGACAACGGCTACGACGACGAGGCCGCCCTGCGTTGGCTCTACGAGCCGGACGACACTCTGCCCGGCTCCACCCCGGCCGCCGCCCTCTCCGGCGACCAGGCCCGCGAGGTAAAACGCCGAGCCCAAGCCCAAGGCTTCTAACCCACCCCGTCCCACCCTGTCCCACCCGGCCCCGTCCGGCCTCGGTTGATCATGAAGTTATTGCCAGCCCGCTCGGCGTGTCGTGGCAATAACTTCATGATCAACGCCGGGGGTACGGGGACCAGGTGGGGGAGGGGGCCGGGGTGGGGTTAGTCGGTGCGGCGGGTTGCGGCTATGGCCAGGTCGACCAGGGCCTGGCGGGCCTCGGTGTCGAGGTCGACGGCGGTCAGCGCGGTCAGCGCGGCGTCGGTGAGCGTGGCGATCCGCTGTTCGGTGCGGGCCAGTGCCCCGCTCCCCGAGATCACCTCGCGGATTCGGGTCACCCCCTGCTCGTCCAGCTCCTGGTCGCCGAGCCGGCCGAGCAGCACCTTGCGGCCGGCGTCGTCGGTGGCCTCCACCGCCGCCGCCACCAGATAGGTGCGCTTGCCCTCGCGCAGATCGTCCCCGGCCGGCTTGCCGGTCAGCGCCGGGTCACCGAAAACCCCCAGCACGTCGTCGCGGAGCTGAAACGCCTCACCCAACGGCAGCCCGTACGCCGAGTAGGCCGCCCGCACGTCCTCGGGCGCGTCGGCCAGCGCGGCCCCGAGCAGCATCGGGCGTTCGACGGTGTATTTCGCGGACTTGAACCGAGCGACCTTGCTGGCCCGTTGCACCGAGGTGTCCCCGGTGGCCTGCGTCAGCACGTCGAGATACTGCCCGACGGTGACCTCGGTGCGCATCTCGTCGAAGACCGGCCGGGCCCGGGCCAACGCCCACAGGTCCAGGCCCGCGGAGTGCAGCAGCTCATCGGACCAGACCAGGCAGAGGTCACCGAGCAGGATGGCCGCGGCGTCGCCGAAACCGTCCGGGTCGCCGCCCCAGCCGGCCTCGCGGTGCCGGGTGGCGAACCGTCGGTGGACCGCGGGCTCGCCGCGCCGGGTGTCGGAACGGTCCATCAGGTCGTCGTGAATCAGGGCGCTGGCCTGGACGAACTCCAGCGCGGCCAGGGCGGTGATCACCTGGTCGCTGTCCACCCCGCCGGCCCCCCGGAACCCCCAGTACGCGAATGCCGGACGCAGCCGCTTGCCGCCACCGAGCACGAACGCCTCGATCGCCTCGGCCACCGGAATCAGCGCGTCGTCCACGGCGACGAGCCGGACACGTTGGCCGGCCAGGAACTCGGTGAGAGCCTTGTCGACCCGCTCCCGCAGGCCGTTGCGGTCGACGGGGGAGACAGGAGCAGCGTGGGTCACGCCCCGACGCTAGCCGGTCGTCATCGTTCGTGCTCCACCGCCACGCGTGGTGCGGCCGGGACCCGTTCGCCCAGCCGGTCGTACGCCGCGCGGCGTGGCGCGTCCCGGCCCGGTGGCCCGCGTCGAGCCGGCCCGGCGGGTGGCCGCGGCGGCCTCGGCGAGCGCCACCAGCGGCACGTCCAGGACGACGGCGAGCCAGCCGAGCCAGAACCCGCCCGGCACACGACGCTGGCGCTCCCACCGGGAGATCTCGTGCCGACTCAGCGTCGGCACCCCGGCGGCGGCGCACAACTCGGCGGCGGCTCGCTGCTGGCTCCAGCCCCGGGCCAGTCGGCACCGGGCCAGCAGCGGCCCGAGCTGCGTGCAGCGCGGCGAGGCGGGCGGGATCATGGGTCCTCCTGGCGGGCGTCGGTGCGGTGGCGCCCGACCCGCCCGACCGGACGGGACCGGCGTCACCGCTCGGTTGCTGACCCCCGCACGGGACCCCGGGGCCACCCCCGCCGCCCCTCCCGCACCGCCCCTTTCTACCCCGGAGGTACGACGCCTTTCCGCCCGCTGCCCCGGCGCACAGTGAGCCACCGCCCGGGCGCGCAATGCGCCGCCGCCGTCGCCTCGGCGCGGCGCGGTGCGGTGCGCCACCCTGTCGGCTCGGTCCGGATCAGGCGTCGCCAACCAGGTGGGAGCGCCCGGGTGACGCCGGCCACCGGGTCGGGCGGACCGGGCGGCGTCGGCCGCTGGATGGGAAGGGCCTGGGTCCTGTTGGCGTCGACCGCTAGAGTCGGGGCGTGGCGCTCGGTCTCCCCTCGACACTCCCCAATCCGCAGCCGGCGATCGGGGAGCTCATCCGTGAGCACCAGCCGACCTTCTCGTTCGAGTTCTTCCCGCCCAAGACCGAGGCGGGGGAGCTGCTGCTCTGGCAGGCCATCCGCGAGCTGGAGTCGTTGCGCCCGTCGTTCGTGTCGATCACGTACGGTGCGGGCGGCTCGACCCGGGACACCACCGTGGCGGTGACCGAGCGGATCGCCACCGAGACCACGCTGCTGCCGATGGCCCACCTGACCGCGGTCAACCACTCCGTCGCCGAGCTGCGGCACGTGGTCGGCCGGCTCGCCGGGGTGGGGGTGCGCAACGTGCTGGCCGTTCGGGGCGACCCTCCGGGCAACCCGAGCGGCGAGTGGATCCGCCACCCCGAGGGGGTGGACTACGCCGAGGACCTGGTCCGGTTGGTGCGGGACGCCGGCGACTTCAGCGTCGGCGTGGCGGCCTTCCCGTACAAGCACCCGCGCTCGCCCGACGTGGCCAGCGACACCGCCCAGTTCGTCCGCAAGTGTCGGGCCGGCGCGGAGTTCGCGATCACCCAGATGTTCTTCGACGCCGACGACTACCTGCGGTTACGTGACCGGGTGGCCGCCGCCGGCTGTGACACCCCGATCCTGGCCGGGGTGATGCCGGTGACTCAGATCGGCACCATCGAACGGTCCGTGCAGCTGTCCGGTGCGCCGTTCCCGCCGGCGTTGGCGGCCCGCTTCGAGCGCGTCGCCGACGACCCGGACGCCGTCCGCCGGCTCGGCATCGAGCAGGCCAGCGAGATGTGCCGCCGGCTGCTGGACGAGGGCGTGCCGGGAATTCACTTCATCACCCTCAACCGGTCCACGGCGACCCGCGAGGTCTGGCAGAACCTGAAAGCCGGCGCGCGCGTGTGAACGCTGCGCCTGCGACACCTGTTGCCCGGCGCGACGGTTGATCCGTGGTGGGCACACAGCTGAACTGGGATCAGTACGCCACGGCGTGGGCGCGGCTGCACGGCGGCTTCGACCCTCGGGTCGCGGCGCCGGTGGTGCGTGCCTGGCTGCGATTCGCGTACCACGTCGGATATGTGCTGGGTCGGCTGCGGGTCAGCCCCACCGCGGTCACCGTGGCCGGGGTGCTGCTCTGCTTCTGCGTACCGTTGCTGGTGAGCCGGCCGGGGGACGGGCCGTTCCTCGGTGCGCTGTTCGTGCTGCTCGCCGCCGTGGCGGACAGCGTGGACGGTGCGGTGGCGGTCGCCACCGGCCGCACCACCCGGCTGGGTTACGTCTACGACTCGGTCGCCGACCGGCTCGGTGAGGTGGCGTGGCTGCTGGCGTTCTGGCTGGTGGGCGCACCGGGTGGGCTGGTCGTCGCGGGCGGCGCGCTGTCCTGGCTGCACGAGTACGTCCGGGCGCGGGCGGTCGCCGCCGGTATGCGGGAGATCGGCGCGGTGACAGTGGGCGAACGCCCCACCCGGGTCTCGGTGGCGCTGGCCGGCTTGCTGGTCGCCGGGTTGGCCGGGCTGATCGAGCCGGACCTGGCCGCCGGCACCATCACCATGGCGACAGCGGTCTGGGTGCTGCTCGCCGGGTTCGGCCTGGGGCAACTGCTCTCCAGCATCCGTCGCGCCCTGCTCGACGCCGGTTGACCGGCGCAGCCAGGCAGGCACGCCGGGCACGGCTCGCTCGACCTGGGCACGGCTCGCTCGACGCTGGCTGAGCGGGCGAGCCAGCCCTGCTCGACGCCGGCTGGAGACGGGCGTCGGCTGACGGTGCCGGGTCTACCAGGCGGGGCCGATCTCGTCGGCGACGATCTGCGCGGAGAGGGTCACCATCGGCAACCCGCCGCCCGGGTGGGTGGAGCCACCCACCAGCCACAGCCCGTTCGCCGGGCCCCGATTGGCCGGGCGGAGCAGCCCACCGGCGGTGCCGTAGATCGAGCCACCGGGCGCGCCGGTCGCCGCGTCCAGGTCGGCGGGGGTACGGACCTCACGGAACAGCAACCGGTCGCGGACGTCCACACCGCGCCGCGCCAGCACGTCCAGGATCCGGTCGGCGTACGCGTCGGCCAGCCCCGGACGTCGCCAGTCGACAGCTCCCGCCGCGGTGCCCTGCCGAGCGGCGTTGACCAGCACGAACCACGCCTCGTGTCCGGCTGGCCGGACCATCGGGTCGTCGGCCACCGTGACGAACACCGTCGGGTCGGCCGCCGGCCGGGCCCGGACGCCGCGCCCGGGGTCACCGAAGACCGCGTCGAACTCGGCGTCGTAGTCGTCGGGGAAGAAGACGTTGTGGTGGGCCAGCCCGGTGCTGCCGGATACGCCGAGCAGCAGCACGAAACCGGCGAGGCTGCGGTCGGTCAGCGCGGCCAGTCGACCCGGGTGCGGCAGCAGGTCACGGTAGACGGTGATCGCGTCCACGTTGGCCACCACCACGTCGGCGGGCACCGGGGCGGTGACGCCGGCGAGGCGTACCCCGTGCACCCTGCCGCCGGTGGCGTCGATCCGGGTGACAGTGGCGTCGGTCTGCACGACCACGCCGAGGTCCAGGCAGCGGGTCAGCAGCGCGTCGGCGAGCGTGCCCAGCCCGCCGCGCAGGTACCAGCCACCGAAGGCCAACTCGGCGTAGGGGACCGCGACCAGCGCCGCGGGTGCCCGACGTGGGTCGGCGCCGGTGTAGGTGGCGTACCGGTCCAGCAGCATCCGCAGCCGCGGGTCGGACAGGTGCCGGCGGCCCAGGCCGCGCAGGGTGCGGCCCGGGGCGATGGCGGCCAGGTCGCCGACGCGCCAGGCCAGCGACGCGAGGTCGCGGGGGGAGTCGACGGTACGGCGCAGGATGTCCCGCGAGGAGGCGTTCCACACCCGCGCCGCCCGGCGCCACAGCCGCTGCCAGTCGGCCGCCGCCCGGTCACCGAAGGCGGCCCCGATCCGGGCGGTGAACTCCACCGGGTCGGCGCAGGAGTCCAATGTCGGGCCGCCACCGGGGAAGACGTGCCGGACGATCGGGTCCAACGGGACCAGGTCCAGGTACTCGTCGAGCTTCGCCCCGGTCGCCTCGAACAGGTCGTGGAACACCTCGGGCAGGGTGAGCAGGCTCGGCCCGGTGTCGAAGTGGAACGATCCGGCCGGGGTGTCGTGCGCGTACCGGCCGAGCTTGCCGCCGACCGTGTCGGCCCGCTCGAAGACGGTCACCTGATGTCCGGTGGCGGCCAGCCGGGCGGCGGTGGCGAGGCCACCCACCCCGGCGCCGACGACCACGATCCGCGCCATGCCGCGCCCTCCCTAAGTGACCGGGCGACCCCGCCAGGTCAGGCGGCGCCGCTTCCGCAGATGGTACGACCGCAGCGTCAGCCAACCGAGGACCACGACCGACACGGGGTGTGCGAGCGCGTCGGGCCACCATCGGCCACCTGTCGCGCGGGCGGTGAGCACCCGCCCGGCCACCCCGAGCACGTACCCGACCAGGCCCACGGCGGCCACCGTCGGCGCGCCGGCCACCACGCCCGTCAGCGCGATCAGCGGCGGGGCGGTGTAGAGCAGCAGCAGCGCCGCCACCACGGCGGCCGCCGCGCCCGGGTGCCCGAACGACGCCCAGAGCGACTTCGAGTACCCGTCGCGCAGTTGCGGCCAGTCGTCGTACATCCGGCAGGTGGCCAGCCGGGAGCCGTCGGCCAGGGCGATCCGCCCGCCGGCCCGCTTGACCGCCCGGCCCAGCTCGACGTCCTCCAGGATCTTGTCGGCGACCGCGGCGTGCCCGCCGGCGGCGGTGTAGCCGGCCCGGTCCACCACCAGGAACTGCCCGCCCGCCGCGGCCAGCGACGGCCGCGGCGAGCGTTCCATCGCGCGCAGCGGCAGGAAGGTGAGCCAGAGCCACTGCAGCAGCGGCTGCACCAACCGGTCGGCCGCCGTCGCCACCACGATCCGGGGGTACGGCGACAGCAACGTCGCGCGGGCGGCGCGCAACTCGGTGACGGCCGCCGCCACGGCGTGCGGGGCGAGCACCACGTCGGCGTCGACGAAGACCAGCGCGGTGGCGTCCGGGTCGGCCCGGGTGGCCAACTGCCAGCAGGCGTGCGGCTTGCCCAGCCAGCCCGGTGGCGGGGCGACGCCGCTGAGCAGCGTGACCCGGGGGTCGTCGCCGACCACCGCGCGGACCACGTCGGCGGTGCCGTCGGTGGACCCGTCGTCGAGGACCACGATGCGCAGCCCGGGTACGCCGCGTTGGGCGAGCAGGGCACGCAGGCAGGGTGTGACCCGGGTGGCCTCGTCGCGCAGCGGCAGCAGCACGGCCACCGGCTCGTCGACGGCGTCGGGCCGGTCGGTGGGCCGGCGCAGCCACCGGGCGGCGTTGAGCCAGGTGTGTCCGGTCAACGCGGCGACGGCGATCAGCAGGGCGAGCAGGACGGTCATCGGGTCGCGTCGACGCCGGGGCGGTGTGGCTGGTGGTCTACGTGGTCCGTGCCGCGCCCGCGACGGGCGCGCAGCACTGTCACCGCCAGCGGTACGGCGGTCACCGCCATGCCGGCGGCGCCCCAGAGCGCCGACGCGGGCAGGTCGAGGAAGACCGCGTGGGCCAGGATGCTGGAGAAGTACGTCCACAGGTACAGCGCGACCATCGGGTGGTCCCGCCGATCGGTGTGCGCGGCGGCCGGCCCGGCCAGCGGGCGCAGCGCGCTCATCATCAGCACCGCGAAGAGCAGCCAGCCCAGGTAGTTGCTGAGCGGGATGCCGGCCAGGCCGGGCAACGCCGGGGTGGCGTCGCGCCACACCCAGTAGCCCTCGGCCACCATCTGCGGGTCCAGGAAGAGGTCCCAGGCGGCCAGCCCCACGGTGGCCAGCGCGATCCGCCCCACCCGTCGACCCACCGCCGGCCCGCTGCCGCCGTCGGCCGTTGCGGCGTTGCCGCCGGTCAGTCGGACCGCTGCCAGCCACGCCGGCCAGGCCATCCAGGTCCAGGCCAGCGGAATGATCAGTGGCACCCCGGCCAGCTTGGGGCCCAGCTCTCCGGAGTAGTCGTAGCTGCCGAACGGCACACCGGTGGCCACCCCGATCGCCTCGATCGCGAACCCGCCGCCGGTGGCCACCGCGACCAGCGCCACCGCCACCCGTGGGCCCCGGCTGAGCAGCGCGTGGCCGACCGAGAGCAGCCAGCCGAGGACGACGGTGGCCACGGTGAGCCCGGCCCGGGTGTCGCCGGTGGTGAGCGGGTAGCAGATCTGGGCGAGCACCAGGACGGCGAGCAGTGTCCAGGAGATCCGTCGGGTCATGAGGTCGGCGCGTCGAGCGGCAGATCCCGACCGAGCACACCGAACGGCCGCTCGTCGCCGGGGAAGTGGAAGTCGCGCAGCACGTCGACGAAGCCGAACCGTCGGTACAACCGCCAGGCCCGCGAGGTCTGCTCGTCAGCCTCCGGGGTGGACAGCAGCGTGGTGTCGCCCTCCGCCATGCCGAGCAGGGCGCGCAGCTGACCGGTGCCCAGGCCGTGCCCCTGTGCCGGTGGCCGGACGTGCAGCTCGACCACCTCGAAGCAGTGGGTGAGCCAGCGCGTACGGGTCGGGGCGTCCAGCGCGCGGTGCACCTGGTCGTGCCACCACTGACCGGAGGCGCCCAGATAGCCGTAGCCGAAGCCGGCGAGGTGCCCCTCGCTGGTCAGGCTGGCGACCGCCCGGAAACCCGGCCGGCGAACGTGGGTGGCGATGTAGCCGCGCCGGGCCTCCAGCAGGTCGGTGCGGTATCCCATCGCCTCGCCGTAGACGGCCACCACGTCGTCCAGCCGCCGGACGAGATCGTCCGGCGTCCAGCGCACCAACCTCATGCCCGTCCACCCTTCACCGTTTCCGGGCCGCCATCGGCGACCCACCCGAGCACCGACCGGTCGCCGACCACGTCGCGCACCTCGAACCGGGCGAACAGCTCCTCGGCGTACCAGCCCGCGGTGGGGGTTCGCATGATCGCCGCCCGATGCTCCGGGTGACGGTACGCGAACGCCACCAGGTCCGTCGGGTCACGCCACACGCTCACCGTGCCCTGCCAGCCCAACGGTGCCTCGCCGACCCCGAACCGGGCCAGCAGCCCGGGCGCGTCGCGCAGGGCGGCGGCCACCGGCGGGATCGCCCGCCAGAAGGTGGCGGCCCGGCGGGCCCGCAGCCGGGCCCGGGTCAGTGCCAGCACCGGGCCGGTGACCCGGCCGCCCGACGGGTCACCGAACGGCCGCTGGCCGGACCACTCGCCCCGGCTGGTCAGTGGGCGCAGGTCGATCCGGGCCTGGGCGTGGGCGATGCGCGCCCAGGCCCGTCCGACCGACGAGTCGTCGAAGTCGGCCGCCGCGGCGGGGGAGTCCCAGACGGTCAGCGCCGCCCACCGGGTCAGGTCGGCGTCCCCCGGCCCGAAGTCGGTGCCGGTCCCGGTGCCCAGCAGCTTGCCGAACCGGGCGCCCGGAAGGCCGCGCAGCCGGCGTGGGTCCAGCGCCATCCGGGTCAGCGCCCGGGGCAGCGCGCCGCGGGAGGTCCGCCACACGTGCAGCGTGACCAGCTCCGGGATCGCGCTGCTGTGCCTGCTGGTTCGCTCGCTCCGCTCGCTCACGCCACCTCGGCCGGGGTGCCGGCGGTGACCCGCAGCAGTTCGGTGTAGGTGGTCGGGAAGACCGCCTGGGGTACGCCACCCGCGGCCCAGATCTCCGGGTACGCCGCCAGCGCCGTGTCCACCAGGGTACGCAGCGGGTGCGGGTGCCCGAGGGGGGCGACCCCGCCGATCGGCTGTCCGGTGTGGGCCCGCACGAACTCCGGGGTGGCCCGGCGCAGTCGGGTGACGCCGATCGATGCCGCCAGGCCGGCGGTGTCGACCCGGTGCGCGCCGGAGGTGAGGACGAGCAGCGGCGTGTCGTCCGCGTCGAAGATCAGGGAGTTGGCGATCTGACCGACCTCGACGTCGAGCGCCTCGGCGGCCGCCGCGGCGGTGTGCACCGCGTCGGGCAGCAGGCGGACCAGGCTGGGCTCGCCAGCGCCGTCGCGCGTGCCGGCGGCGGTGAGCGCGTCCTGCACCGCTCGTACGTTCGGGTGTGGCTGCATGTCGTCATTCTTCCCGGTTCGCCGGGGTGGGTTCATCCGGCCGGCACGCTCAGCGCGTCACACGTTGCATTTTCGTCGGAGGGGAGGTGTACTGTCAGCAGCAGTTAGAACGAGTGTTCGATTGCCTCGAACGCCCGTTCCAACACCAGCCGGAGCGCGGCGTTTCGCGGCGCCACCTCCGGGCGGTGCGGCTCCGCGGGCCGCACCCGGGTTCCGGGCAGTCGCGAGCCTGGTCCCAACAGGCAGGAGCGTCGCCCGCCGCCCACGACCCCCGGGCGGCGGGCGACGCACCCGCCGGTCCGCCGGCCGGGTGTGGTGTGGGGAAGCATCCACACCCGGCCGGCCACACCCGGTGCGTCTTCCTCCGCACCAACCCGACCTCGGCGTCTCGTCGGTGGCAGCAGCCGCCGCAGTGACGTCTCGGCCACGTGGAGGAGAGACACCCATGCCGACCAACCCGGCTCAGGCACCGACGGTGCCGGCACACGTGCTGCCGCATCGCACCCCCGCCCAGCTCCTCATGTTGGCCCGCCGTGGGCTGGTCGAGGCCGGCCAGACCCGACCTGACGGCCTGCGCTACGCGGCTGCCCACCTGGCCGCCCTGCGCGCGGCGGCGGCCCTGCTCGCCGCCCGGGCCCGACCCGCGCCGAGTCGGCGCAACCGGATCACCAGCGTCTGGGTCCTCCTCTGCGCGGTCGCTCCAGAGCTCGACGAGTGGTCCCGGTTCTTCGCAGCGGGGGCCAGCAAGCGTGCCGCCGCCGAGGCCGGCATCCCCCGGGTGGTCAGCGCCCGGGAGGCCGACGATCTGCTCCGCGCTGCCGAACAGTTCGTCACGGTGGTGGAAGCCGCGCTCGGCGTGGCCCACCAACCGGCTCTGGACGGCCTCGCCGCCTGATCCCGTCGTGCCACCGGCCGCCCTGCGGGGGGAGCCGGGCGGCCGGTGGCACGGCGTGCCGGTCCTGATCTGATCCACAGCAACGACGGGGGAGTTGGTCCAATGGCGGGCCGCATGGTGGTCGGTTCCGCCGCGCTGGCCGATCTGGTGCGCCCGGCGAGCGCACCCGACCCGGTCGGTGGCCACCGGGTGCTGCCGGTGGTGCCCGAGTTGACCGGTCTGCTGCCCAACCGGGGCCTGCGCCGGGGCAGCACCATCGCGGTCGCCGCCGGCCAGCCCAGCCGCAGCGGCGGCACCTCACTGATGTTGGCCCTGCTCGCCGCGGCGTCCCGGGCCGGCTCGTGGTGTGCCGTGGTCGGAGTGCCGACGTTCGGTGCGGGCGCGGCCGCTGAGTTGGGCATCGCCCTGGACCGGTTGGCCCTGGTGCCGAACCCCGGCCCGGAGTGGGCCACCGTGGTGGCCGCGTTGATCGACGGGGTGGACGTCGTGGTCACCACAGTGCCGGCGACGGTCTCCGCCTCCGTCGCCGCCCGGTTGGCCGCCCGGGCCCGGCAGCGCGGCAGTGTGCTCGTCCCGTACGGCCGGTGGGACGGCGCGGACGTGACGTTGCAGGTGGTCCGTGGAGTCTGGGAGGGGCTCGGGCTGGGCCGGGGGCGGTTGCGCCGCCGGGAGATCACCGTCTCGGCGCGTGGGCGCGGGGCGGCCGCCCGACCCAAGGAGATCAAGGTCTGGCTGCCGGGCGATGAGTTGACCCGGGTGATCCCTCGTACGCCGCCGTCGCCCGTGGGCCGGTCGGCCGCGTCACTCGCCCTGGTCGGTCGGGGGTGACCGGCGCGCCGGCACGAACTCTGCTGCTGTGGTGCCCGGACTGGCCGGTGCTCGCCGCCGAGATCGTCGACGGGGTGCCGGCGACCGGCCCGGTCGCCGTGTTGCACGCCAACCGGGTGGTCGCCTGCTCCGAGCGGGCCCGCGCCGAGGGGGTGCGTCGAGGGCTGCGTAAGCGGGAGGCGCAGGGCCGCTGCCCGCAGCTCACCGTCGTGGAGTACGACCCCGGCCGGGATGCCCGGGCGTTCGAGCCGGTGGTCGCCGCGGTGGAGGAGCTGGTCGCCGGGGTCGAGGTGGTCCGTCCGGGTGCCTGCGCGGTGGCCGCCCGGGGGCCGAGCCGTTACCTCGGCGGCGAGGAGACGGCCGCCGAGCGGATCATCGAGCACGTGGCCCAGTCGTGCCTGGTGGAGAGCCAGGTCGGCATCGCCGACGGGGTGTTCGCGGCCGGGTTGGCCGCTCGCGCCGGTCGGGTGGTGGCACCGGGCGGGACACCGGAGTTCCTGGCCGGGTTGCCGGTCGAGGCGCTCGGCCGGTCGGCGCTGGCCGACCTGCTGCGCCGGCTGGGGGTACGAACCCTCGGCGACTTCGCCGCGTTACCGGCCGGCGACGTGCTGGCCCGGTTCGGGTTCGACGGTGCGCTGGCCCATCGGCTGGCCGCCGGGCGGGACCACCGCCCACTCGCCGTCCGACAGCCGCCGGCCGACCTGACGGTGACCTCGGAGCACGACGAGCCGATCGACCGGGTCGACGCGGCGGCGTTCGTGGCCCGGGCGTTGGCCGAGCAGCTGCACGAGCGGCTGGCCGGGCACGGGCTGGCCTGCACCCGGCTCGGCATCGAGGCGGTCACCGAGCACGGGCAGGAGCTGCACCGGGTGTGGCGGCACGATGGCCTGCTCACCGCCGCGGCCATCGCCGACCGGGTGCGCTGGCAGCTCGACGGGTGGCTCTCCGGCAGCAACGGCCGCGCCGGTGCCCGCGCGGCCCGACCGACCGCCGGCATCATCCGGCTGCGACTGGTCCCGGACGGGGTGATCGCCCAGGCCGGTCTGCAGGCCGGCCTCTGGGGGGAGACCGGCGAGGAGCGGGAACGCGCGCACCGGGCGTTGAGCCGGGTGCAGGGCATCCTCGGTCCGGAAGCCGTGGTCACCGCGGTGCTCGGTGGTGGGCGGTCCCCGGCCGACCAGGTGCGACTGGTGCCGTGGGGCGACGAACGACTCCCGGCCCGGCCCGAAGCTCCGCCGTGGCCGGGCCGGCTGCCGCCGCCTGCGCCCGCCGTGGTGCTGCCCCGTCCGCTCGCCGCGACCGTGCACGACGCCGCTGGCGAGCCGGTGGTGATCAGTGCGCGGTTGGCGGTGAGCGCTGCGCCCGCCCGACTGGTGGTCGGCACCGGTCAGCCAGCGGAGATCGTGGGTTGGGCCGGGCCGTGGCCGGTGGACGAGCGCTGGTGGGCGCCGGCCGAGGCCCGCCGCCGGGCCCGGTTCCAGGTCAGCCTGGCCGACGGTGCTGCCCTGCTGCTGGCCGTGGAGTCGGGGCAGTGGTTGGTGGAGGCGATCTATGACTGAGTCAGGTCGATCCCTGCCCGGCGTCGGCTGGCTCCGCGCTGGCCGGGGAGCAGATGTCCTGATGAGCGTGATGACTCACAGGCATCTTGATGCCTGTGAGCCATCACGCTCATCGCACCTCTCGCCGCTGGCGGGACGACCGCCGTCGTGTTCGTCGTCGACCCGGTCGCCCAGCGTCCCTCGGCCGAGCAGTACCGGGCCGAGCAGCGCGGCCGGAGCGGCCGGAGCGGCCGGATGAGCTTTCATAACCCGAAGATGCCCTGGTCGGAGCTGGAACGCGTGCTCTCCGGCCGGGCCGGTGACACCCGAGCAGGTGGCAACCGCGGGAGCAGAGGTGAGCGGCACCTGCACGTGGTGGACCCGCTCGCCGTGGACGCCGATGGTGGTGACTCCCCGGCCTGGAGCCGCCGCCGTGAGCAGTACCAGCCGCCGGAGCTGGCCCGCCCCGACGGCGTGGTGCCCTACGCGGAGCTGCACGCGCACACCAACTTCAGCTTCCTCGACGGCGCCAGTCACCCGGAGGAGTTGGCCGAGGAGGCGGCCCGGCTGGGGCTCACCGCGCTCGCCGTCACCGACCACGACGGCTTCTACGGGGTGGTCCGTTTCGCCGAGGCAGCCCGCATGCTGGGCCTGCCGACCATCTTCGGCGCGGAGTTGTCCCTCGACCTGCCCGGCCCGCAGAACGGCGAGCCCGACCCGCACGGCGCGCACCTGCTGGTGCTCGCGCACGGCCACGAGGGGTACGCCCGGCTGGCGACCACCATCGCCCGCGCCCAGCTACGCGGCGGGGAGAAGGGCCGCCCGGTCTACGGGGAGCTGGAAGAGGTCGCCGCCGAACTGAAGGACCACGTGCTGGTGCTGACCGGCTGCCGCAAGGGGCACGTGCCGGGGGCGCTGCTCACCGAGGGGGTGGACGCGGCGGCCCGCGAGTTGGACCGGCTGACCGCGCTCTTCGGCGCGGAGACGGTGGCGGTGGAGCTGACCGACCACGGCCACCCCGTCGACGCCGACCGCAACGACGCGCTCGCCGAGCTGGCCGCCGCGGCCGGGCTACCGACGGTGGCCAGCAACAACGTGCACTACGCCAGCCCTGGCCGGCGTCGGCTGGCCACCACCGTCGCCGCGGTGCGGGCCCGACGCAGCCTGGACGAGATCGACGGCTGGTTGCCCGCGGCGGCCACCGCCCATCTGCGCAGCGGCGCGGAGATGGCGGCCCGGTTCGCCGCGTACCCGGGGGCGGTGGCGCGGGCCGCCGAGTTCGGCGCCGAGTTGGCCTTCGACCTCCAGCTCGTCGCGCCGCAGCTGCCGGCGTACCCGGTGCCGCCGGGGCACACCGAGATGAGCTGGCTGCGCAAGCTCACCGCTGACGGGGCGCACGAACGCTACGGGCCGCCGCAGGCGCACCCGGCGGCGTACGCGCAACTCGACCACGAACTGAACATGATCGAGGAGCTGGGGTTCCCCGGCTACTTCCTGGTGGTCTACGACATCGTCACGTTCTGCCGTGACCAGGACATCTACTGCCAGGGCCGGGGTTCGGCGGCCAACTCGGCGGTCTGCTACGCCTTGCGGATCACCAATGTGGACGCGGTGCGACACCGGCTGCTCTTCGAGCGGTTCCTCGCCCCGGAACGCGACGGCCCACCGGACATCGACGTGGACATCGAGTCCGACCGTCGGGAGGAGGTGATCCAGCACGTCTACACCCGCTACGGCCGGGAGCACGCCGCCCAGGTCGCCAACGTCATCTCCTACCGGCCCCGCTCGGCGGTGCGGGACGTGGCCAAGGCCTTCGGCTACTCGCCGGGGCAGCAGGACGCCTGGAGCAAGCAGATCGACAGGTGGGGCTCGGTCGCCACCGTCGATGTGGAGAACATCCCCGAGCAGGTGGTGGAGTACGCCAACGAGCTGCAGACGTTCCCACGGCACCTGGGCATCCACTCCGGTGGCATGGTGATCTGCGACCGGCCGGTGATCGAGGTCTGCCCGGTGGAGTGGGGGCGGATGCCCGGGCGCAGCGTCCTGCAGTGGGACAAGGACGACTGCGCGGCGGTGGGCCTGGTCAAGTTCGACCTGCTCGGCCTGGGCATGCTCTCCGCCCTGCACTACGGCTACGACATGATCGGCGAGAGCCTCGACCTGGGCGACATGACCCTGGACGACCCGGAGGTCTACGACATGCTCTGCCGGGCCGACTCGGTCGGGGTGTTCCAGGTGGAGAGCCGCGCCCAGATGGCCACCCTGCCCCGGCTCAAGCCCCGCGAGTTCTACGACCTGGTGGTTGAGGTGGCGCTGATCCGGCCCGGCCCGATCCAGGGCGGCTCGGTGCACCCGTTCATCCGGCGCAAGAACGGTCAGGAGCCGGTGACCTTCGCGCACCCGCTGATGCGTAACGCGCTGGAGAAGACCCTGGGTGTGCCGCTGTTCCAGGAGCAGCTGATGCAGCTCGCCATCGACCTGGCCGGCTTCGACGCGGCCGAGGCCGACCAGTTGCGCCGGGCGATGGGCGCCAAACGGTCGGTCGAGCGGATGAACCGCATCGCCGAGCGGCTCTACGCCGGGATGGCCGAGCGGGGCATCACCGGTGAATTGGCCGACGACGTCTACCGCAAGCTCACCGCGTTCGCCAGTTACGGCTTCCCGGAGAGCCACGCGATGAGCTTCGCCTACCTGGTGTACGCCAGTTCCTGGCTCAAGCGCTACCACCCGGCGCCGTTCCTGGCCGCGCTGCTCAACGCCCAGCCGATGGGCTTCTACTCGCCGCAGACCCTGGTCGACGACGCCCGCCGGCACGGGGTGGAGGTCCGCCGTCCGGACATCAACGCCAGTGCGGCGTTGGCGGTGCTGGAGTCCACCCCGGAGACCCGGTGGGGCAGCGGGCCGGGGGAGCCGCCGCACGCCTGGGGGCTGGGCGGCCCCGCCGTCCGGCTCGGCCTGTCCAGCGTGCGGACCCTCGGCGCCGACGTGGCCGAACGGATCGAGGCCGAACGGGTCGCCGGTGGGCCGTACCGGGACATGCCGGACCTGGCCCGGCGGCTCGGTCTCACCGCCGCGCAGTTGGAGGCGTTGGCCACCGCGGACGCCTTCGCCTGTTTCGGGCTGACCCGACGGGAGGCGCTGTGGGCGGCCGGCGCGGCGGCCCAGGACCGGCCGGGTCGGTTGCCCGGCACGGTGACCGGCGCGGCTGCGCCCACGCTGCCCGGGATGGAGGCGGTGGACCGGCTGGTCGCCGACGTGTGGGCCACCGGATTGTCGCCGGAGAGCCATCCGGCCCGGTTCATCCGGGGGCAGCTCGACGTGCTCGGCGCGGTGCCGATCGCCCGGCTCGGCCGGGTGGAACCGGGGCAACGGATCCGGGTCGGTGGCATCGTCACCCACCGGCAACGCCCGGCGACAGCGGGTGGGGTCACCTTCCTCAACCTGGAGGACGAGACGGGGATGCTCAACGTCACCTGTTCGCCGGGGCTGTGGCAGCGCTACCGCCGGGTGGCGCGGACCAGCGCCGCGCTGGTGGTCCGGGGGCGGTTGCAGCGGCACGAGGGGGTGACCAACCTGGTCGCCGACCGGCTGGACGCCATCGAGCCGCCGGTGAGCCCCGCGTCCCGTGACTTCCGCTGATCCAGTGATCCACATTACGGTTTCCCGAGCCGCCGAGCGGGAGACTCGTTCCGAGCGGGCAGAGCGGCCCGTGATCCGTGAGGGGGAACGACAGTGACGGGAAATCACGCGTACACCGGTGGAATCGCCAACGCCCGGCGGACCCGACTGGGCAACGGCTGGGTGCCGTCGCACCTCGCCGACCCCCGCGAGTACGAGGTGACCAACGGTCCGGTGGCCAACGAGCGCCGGTCCCGGGCGGAGGACGAGACTGAGGGCGCCGAGGCCTGACCAACCGCCGCACCACGCACCGATCGGGCGTGTGGTGGGCGCGCCCACCACACGCCCGCGCCACCACCGGGCCGGGTGACTAGGCTCGGCCGGGTGGAGCAGACCCGAGGCCGGTTCGCCGAGCCGCCGCTGACACCCCGCACCGCCGTGATCTGGTCGGTGCTCCGCGCCGAGCTGGACCGGCGCGGCGACGCCGAGCTCACCGTGCTGGACGTGGGCGGCGGCACCGGCGGTTTCGCCGTCCCGCTGGCCCGCGCCGGGCATCGGGTCACCGTCGTCGACGCCAGCCCCGACGCGCTCGCCGCGCTCACCCGCCGCGCCGCCGAGGCCGGGGTGGCCGACCGGATCGTCGCGGTGCAGGGCGACGGCGACGCCCTCGCCGGGCTGGTCGAGCCGGCTGGCGTCGACCTGGTGCTCTGCCACGCCGTACTGGAGGTTGTCGACGACCCGACGCCGGTGGTAGCCGCGCTGGCCAGTGCGCTGCGCCCGGGCGGCGCGGCCAGTGTGCTGGTGGCCGGCCGGGCCGCCGCCGTGCTGGGCCGGGCGATGAACGGGCACCTGGACGTCGCCACCACGGTGGCCGCCGATCCGGCCGGCACCGCGGGGCCGCGCGACACGCTGCGCCGACGCTACGACGCCCCGGGCGCCGCCGCGCTGCTCGGCGCCGCCGGGCTGGTGGTCGAGGAGATCCACGGGGTACGCGTGCTGGCCGACCTGCTGCCGGCCGCGGTCGCCGACGGGCAGCCCGCAGCCCTGGTCGAGCTGGAACGTGCGCTGGCCGCCCAGTCGCCGTACCGGGACCTGGCCGCCCAACTGCACCTGTTCGCCCGCCGGCCGGCATGACCGCCGAGGCCGGTGACGTGCCGGCGCCGCTGGCGATCCTCGGGCCGCAGCACGGCGGCGGCCGGCTCGCCGACGTGCTGCCCAGCGCGCTGGCAGTGCTGGGGGTGCCCGGCTCGGCCGACCCGCTCGGGCTGGTGCCCTCGTTGGCCGGGGTACGCCGGATCGCCGTACTGCTGGTCGACGGGCTCGGCTGGTACCAGCTGCCGACCGCGGCGCCGTATGCGCCGACGCTCGCCGGGCTCGCCGCGACGGTGGCCCGCCCGCTGATCGCCGGTTTCCCGTCCACCACCCCGACCAGCCTGGTGTCGCTGGGCACCGGTGTCGCGCCGGGCGCGCACGGGGTGCTCGGCTTCACCGTGCGGGTGCCCGGCACCGATCGGGTGCTCACCCACACCGACTGGGCCGCCGATCCGTCGCCGCTGCACTGGCAGCCGGTGCCCACCCAGTTGGAGCGGGCCCGCGCCGCCGGCGTGACGACGACAGTGGTGAGTCGGCCGGAGTTCGGCGGCAGCGGGTTGACAGTCGCCGCCAACCGGGGTGGCGACTTCCGGGGCGCCGCCGGTGGGGAGGCGGTGGCCGCCACCATGCTGGCCGCGCTGGCCACCGGCTCCGGGCCGACCCTGGTCTCCGGTTACCACGCCGACCTGGACCGCTACGGCCACGTCTACGGCGTCGACTCGGAGCCCTGGCGGGTCGCCGCCGCCGAGGTGGACGCCCTGCTCGCCCGGCTGGTCGACGGGCTGCCCCCGGACGCGGCGCTGCTGGTCACCGCCGACCACGGGCAGCTCGACATCCCCGCCGCGCACCGCTTCGACCTGGACACCGATCCGCGGCTGCGGGCCGGTGTGCGGTTGGTGGCCGGCGAGGCCCGGGTCCGCTACCTGCACACCGAGCCGGGCGCGACCGAGGACGTGCTGGCCGCCTGGTCGGCGGTACTGGGCGCCACGGCCCGGGTACGCACCCGCGACGAGGTGGTGGCCACCGGCTGGTTCGGGCCGGTGCCCGAGGAACACCTGGGCCGTGTCGGCGACGTGGTGGTGACCTGCAACGACACGTACGCGGTCATGGCCAGCCGTACCGAGCGGCCGATGGCGTCGAAGTTGGTGGCCTACCACGGGTCGGACACTGCCGCCGAGCTGACAGTGCCGTTGCTGGTCGTCCGGGGCTGACCCGGGGGCGGTTCGGCCCACTGGCCGATGGTGGTGTCGTACCCCCGGGTTAACCTGCCGGGATGGGCCGCAGTCAGTCGTTGCCCCGGGGCGACGATCCGCGCTTCGGGCCCGACGCCGACGACTCCGCCAGCCCGATCCTGCACGTCGACATGGACGCCTTCTTCGCCGCGGTCGAGGTGCGCCGCCGCCCCGAGCTGCGTGGCCGGCCGGTGATCGTCGGCGGCGTCGGCCCGCGCGGGGTGGTCAGCTCGGCCAGCTACGAGGCCCGCCGGTACGGCGTACGCAGCGCGATGCCGACCAGCCAGGCCCGGGCCCGCTGCCCGCACGCGGTGTACCTGCCACCGGACTTCTCCGCGTACTCGGCCGCCTCCCGGGCCGTCATGCAGATCTTCCGGGACGTCACGCCGCTGGTCGAGCCGCTCTCCCTCGACGAGGCGTTCCTCGACGTGACCGGCGCCCGTCGGCTCTTCGGTTCGCCGGCCACCATCGCCCGGCTGATCCGTCGCCGGGTCGCCGACGAGCAGGCGCTGACCTGCTCGGTCGGGGTGGCGCCGACCAAGTTCGTGGCCAAGTTGGGTTCCACCCGGGCCAAGCCGGACGGCCTGCTGGTCGTGCCTCCGGGGCAGGTGCTCGACTTCCTGCACCCGCTGCCGGTGGACGCGCTGTGGGGGGTGGGGGAGCGGGCCGCCGAGGCGCTGCGCAAGCTCGGCCTGGCCACCGTCGGCGACCTCGCCGAGGCGCCGGTGGGCATGCTCCGTCGCGCCGTCGGTGCCGCCTCGGCGTCGCACCTGCACGAGTTGGCCTGGGGCCGCGACCCGCGCGGGGTCAGCCCCGAGCACGTCGACAAGTCGATCGGCGCCGAGGTGACCTTCGACGTCGACGTGGCCGACCCGTTGGAGATCCGCCGCGCGTTGCTCGCGCTCAGCGCGAAGGTCGGCGTCCGGTTACGCGGCTCCGGCCAGGTCGGGCGCACCGTCTCACTCAAGGTCCGGCTGGCCGACTTCCGCACCGTCAGCCGATCCCGCACCCTCGATGTGCCCACCGACACCGCCCGTGAGATGTTCGACACGGTCTGGGCGCTCTACACGGCCCTGGACCCGGGCGAGCGGATCCGACTCGTCGGTGTCCGGGTGGAAGGACTCGCCCCGGCGAAGGGCGCTCCCCGGCAACTCACCCTCGGCGCCCCCGAGCGTGGCTGGCGCGAGGCGGAAGCTGCCGCGGACGCCGCCGCTGCCCGTTTCGGGCGGTCCGTCATAGGTCCGGCCAGTCTGATGGGCGACCGTGATCGCCGTCGAAACGAAAATCCACCCCGCCCATAGGTCGTCCCGCTTTCCGACGCGCGACCCCCCTCGTAGACTTGCGGGTAAGCAGCCGGATGGCTGCCACGGTCTGTCGGCCCGAGTGGGCCCGACCAACGTGACCGGGGAGGAGTGCCGTGCCGCTCTCGGAGCACGAGCAGCGGCTGTTCGAGCAGATCGAGCGGTCGCTTGCCGAGGACCCCAAATTCGCCTCGGCCGTGCGCGCCAGCGATCCGCGCTTCCATGCGCGGCGTCGCCTGCTCGTCGCCGCCGGCGTCATCATCGCTGGCTTGGCTCTACTGGTCTATGGCGCGGTGATCAAGACTCCACCACTGGCGGTGGCGGGCTTCGTCGTCATGCTGGCGTCGGCCGCGTTCGCGGTGCAGTCGCACCGGCGGGCGCAGTCACCCGACCTGCACGTGGTGGGCGGCACGACGAGTCGCCGTCGACCGCGCGGTGGCCGATCCGGTCGCAGGTCGTCGATCCTGGACCGCATGGAGGACAGGTGGCGGCAGCGCCCGGAGGGGCACCGCTGAGCCGGTCCCGCCGCTGAGCCGGTCCCGCCGCTGAGCCGGTCCCGCCGCTGAGGCGGGCCGTACGCCGCGACGAGCGGTCGCCGGGCACAGCCCCCGGTGACCTCCGTCGTATCCGCATGCCCTTCTTCCCCGCTGACCGCTCTCCGCAGGATCACCTTTCCTCTCCGCAGGATCACCTTTCCGCATGATCGTGCTCGATCCCGGGATGTGGTGGCATCGTGCGCCAGGGAGGGGCCTCTTCTTGATCGGGCACGATCTTGGGTGGCGGCAGCTTAGGCGGGCAGACAGGTGGGGCGGCGGTGGTGGCCGCCGCCCCAGATCTGGAACTGCTCGGTCAGCGAGCTGCCCGGTCGGCCAGCATCCGGCGAGGGTTCCACCGCAGCAGGCGGTACCGGGCCCGCCCGGTGAACGCCACCATCCGGCTGGACCTGTCCGCCAGGGTGGTGCGCCAGCGCAGCAACACCGAGGGCGGCAGCACCGTGGCGAGCAGGCGGGTCCGTCGGTCCGCCCGGGTGGCGAGCGCCGCACGGACCGCGCGGAGCGCCGGCAACAACCGCTCACCGGTCAGCGGATCCCGCGCGTAGCGGGCCCGCTCCTCCGCACGGCCGAGCAGCCGCGCCGACCCGATCGCCTCGTCGTCGTCCAGAGCGTCCCGGACCAGTCGGTCCGCGGTCGCCCGGGGCGTCTCGGTCGGATCGACCGGGACGCGGAAGTCCACCAGCGTGTCGAGCAGCTCCGCCCAGGCGGCGTGCGCGTCCGCGCGGGCCCGGCTGGCGTCCACGCTGACCACCACCGGTCGCGCACCCGGCTCACTGTCGCCGTCGACACTGGCGGAGGCCACCGCCGCGCGCACCTCGCGGCCACCCCGTCGGCGGCGTAGCGCCAACCGGCGCAGCGCCGGCACCGCTAGCAGCGCCAGCAGTGCCACCAGGGCCGCCGCCCACCAGGGCCAGACCGGTGGCTGCTCGTCCGGCGTCGTCCCACCGGAGGCGAACCCCTCGTCGGTGTCCCGGTCGGCGTTGTCCGGGCTGGTCGGCCCGGCCGAGGCTCCCGGGTCGGTCGGGGTGGTCGGGACGTCGGTTTCCGGGCTGGGCGCCTCCGGCGCGTCGTTGTCCGGCGCCCAGGCCGACCGGGTCGAGCCGGGGACCCCGTACGCCGGGGTGGCGTCGAACGGCACCCAACCAGCCCCGTCGAAGTAGACCTCGGTCCAGGCGTGCAGGTTGAGGTTGGTCAGCGTGAAGGTGTCACCGTCGCGCTTGCTGCCGTTGGTGAACCCGAACGCGACCCGGGCCGGGATGCCGGCCGAGCGGACCAGCCAGGCCATCGCGGCGGCGTACTGCTGGCAGTAGCCGACCTTGTTGGTCAGGAAGTTGACGATGTCCTGACCGCTGCTGCCGCTCTCGGTGCTCAGCCGGTAGCTGAACCCGTTGTCCGCCGAGAAGTGCTGGTAGATCGCGAACACCCGGTCGTAGTCCGTGCGCTTGCCCTGGATCAGCCCCTTGACCAGCTCCTCCACCTCGGGCACCGGCGCGGGGGTGGCGGTCATCTGCCGGCGTACGGGATGGTCGGCCGGCAGCGGCTGCGCGGCCCGCAACGCCGCCGGCGTGAAGGTCGAGCGGACGTAGTCGAAGGAGTACTTCCGGCCCCGGGAGTTCTCCCGGTTGGAGAAGACCACCTGCTGGTTGGTGTCGTAGAGCCAGTTGTCGCTGAGGTCGTCGGTGCGGGTCGGCTCGGCGTACACCGGCATCAGCGACATGCTGAGGCTCTTGGTGACCTCGACCGTCGCCTGGTAGGTGGCCTGCTGCACGCCTGGGCCGGCCCTCTCGGCCGGGTTCGGCAGGTCCCGGTTCACCGACCGGCCACTGGGGTTGCGCGCCTGGAAACCGCTGGGGCGCAGCTCGTCGGCGACCGCGTAGCGCAGGTAGAACGGGTTCTGCTCGGACGTCTTCACCTTCACCAGGTCGGCTACCTGGGACTGGTTGAGCTGCCCGGCGAGCGAGGCGAACAGGTCGATCCGACCCGACGTGCCACCCGAGCCGCTCCCGTTCCCGGTGCCGTTGCCGGGCCCTCGGCTGAGCGAGTCGAGCAGCCCGCCGGTCATGCCGGGCACTGCCAACGGCAGCAGCACCGCCAGGGCCACCCCGACCGCCGCGAGCCGGCGGCCGGCGGACGCCAGCGGGGACGCCTCCCACACGTCGACGTCGCGGCCGTCACCGGTGAACCGCCGCCCGAAGCGGCGCACCCGGTCGACGTTGTCGGTGACCAGCAGCCAGAGGTAACCGGCGGCGCCCACCACGAACGGCACCGCGGGGACGCTGTCGACGTAGACGGCGACCGGCACCGAGTAGATGGCGAGCATCGGCAGCCCGGCCAGGGCGGGCCGACGCAACCCCACGGCCAGCACGTCCACCAGCACGGCGACCGCACCGACGCCGAGCACGGCGATGAACAGCAGCGGGTCCGTGTCCGGGACCTCGACCCCGTACGAACGCATGTCCTGCATGGAGCCGGCGAGCAGGTCACCGAAGTACGCGAAGGTGCCCGGGGTCGGCAGGATCGCGAGCAGCTCCTCGCCGCTGGGGAACAACCAGGTCAGGGCGAGCATCAGGCCGGCCAGCATGCCCAGCACCTGACCCCACAGCGGTGCCCGGACGAGCCGGGTCAGCGCGGCCACCCCGGCCACCACGGCGACCGCGATGATGGACTCGATCAACCACGTCCAGCCCTGGAAGATGGCCGACAGCGGCGCGGCGGCCAGCAGCGTGGCCACCGCCGCCACCACGCCGATGTTCCGACTGCTGATCATGAGGGGAGCCTTCCGTTCATCGCACACCGCCGGCGACCGTCTCGGCCAGCGCGGCCCGCATGGCGAACCCCTGCGCACCCCGGCCGGCCTGCGGCCACAGCGCCGGTAGCCGGCCGCCGTGATCGACGCCGACCACCCGCCAGCCACTCTGCAACATGGCGAGGACGGCGGCGGCGTGCGCGTGTTCCGCCTCGGCGCGGGCCTTCTCCGGCAGGCTGAGCCAGGTGGAGCTGTTCAACAGGAAGCCGACGCAGGTGGCGTTGTTGCCCCGCAGCCCGGCCAGCAGCTCCGCCTCGGCCACGCTGACAGTGCCGAACAGGCCGATGATCAGACCACCGTCGGAGCGCTGGCGGACCCGCTGCACGAGACCGGTGACCTCGGCACGCTGATCCAGTCGTACCTCGGCGAGGTGGTCGAGCAGCGCCCCGTCCCCGCCGGCCTCCGAGGCGTCCACGTCCGCCCCCGCGCCGGTGACCAGCCGCAACTTGTAACCGGCCTGCCGCAGGTGGACGGCGATGCTCGCGGCGGCCGAGACCGCCCACTCGAAACTGGCCGTCGGCCCCTCGCCGCGGTGGCCGTACGCCCGGGTGTCGAGCACGACGGTGGCGCGGCTCTCCCACGGTTGCTCCTCGCGGCGCACCATCAGCTCACCGGTGCGGGCGGTGGACTTCCAGTGCACCCGGCGCAGGTCGTCGCCGCGCCGGTACTCCCGGGTCGCCGCGTCGTCCTCGCCGTGCACCGCCACCGAGCGGGCACGGCTGTCGCCGCTGCCCGCGTACTCCCCGGGGAGCCGGACCGACGGCAGCGGGGTGACCTGCGGGATGACCGTCAGGTGGTCGGTGCTGGGGAAGGACCGGGTCAGCTCGCAGAGGCCGAACGGGTCGGTCATCCGGACGACCAGCGGGCCCACGTCGTAGCGGCCCCGCACGTCGGCCCGCACCGTGTACGCCACGGAGCTGGCCTGGTGCGCGCCGAGCCGCTCCAACACGACCCGGGGCCGGCTGCCCAGCGCGTAGGGCAGCCGGTCCTCCAGGAGCAGGGTGCCGGTCGGCAGCCGGGAGAGGTTCTGCAGGCGCAGCACCACCCGGGAGTTGGCCCCGACCGGAACCCGGTGCGGGTCCAGGGAACGGTTGCAGGCCAGCTTGTAGCGGCTGCGCCCGACGTAGGCGGCGGCCAGCAACGGCAGGATGGCCAACAGCACGGCCACCCGCAGCAGGTCCTTCTCGCCGAGGATGCCGGCCGAGATCGCCGCCGCGACCGCGGCGGCGAGGAAGGACCGCCCGCGGGTGGTCAGCCCGCGTAGCCCGGCACGCACGTCATGGCCTCCGCGGCTCGTAGGGCGCGCGGCCGTTTCCGGTGGCGGGCCGGGTGTCGTACGGGTTGCGCTGCCGGTCGTGGGGGAGCGGCAGGCGGTGCACCAGCTCGGAGACGATGGCGTCGGTGGTGCGTCGGGCGAGCTGCGCGTCGGCGGTCGGGATGATCCGGTGGGCGAGCACCGGCACCGCCAGGGCCTGCAGGTCGTCGGGGAGGACGTAGTCGCGGCCCTCCAGGGCGGCGACCGCGCGGGCGGTGCGCAGCAACTGCAGAGTCGCCCGGGGGGACGCGCCGAGCCGCAGGTCGGGGGCCTCGCGGGTGGCGGTGACCAGGTCGATCGCGTACTGCTTGACAGCGTCCGCGACGTGCACCTGCCGGACGGTGGCGATGAGCTGCCGGACGATGGCCGCGTCGGAGACCGCGCGCAGCTCGTGCAGCGGGTCGGTGGCGCCGTGCCCGTCAAGCATGGCCAGCTCGGCGTTGGAATCCGGGTAACCCATCGCGATGCGCGCGGTGAACCGGTCGCGCTGCGCCTCCGGCAGCGGGTAGGTCCCCTCCATCTCGATCGGGTTCTGGGTGGCGATCACCATGAACGGGGTCTGGAGCTGGTACGTCACCCCGTCGACGGTGACCTGCCGCTCCTCCATGCACTCCAGCAACGCCGACTGGGTCTTCGGCGAGGCCCGGTTGATCTCGTCGCCGACCACCAGGTTGGCGAACACGGCGCCCGGACGGAACTCGAAGTCGTGCGTCTCCTGGTTGTAGACGCTGACCCCGGTGACGTCGCTGGGCAGCAGGTCGGGGGTGAACTGGATGCGCCGCACCGTGCAGTCGATGGACCGCGCGAGGGCCTTGGCCAGCTTGGTCTTGCCGACACCTGGGACGTCTTCGATCAGGAGGTGACCCTCGGCGAGCAGGACGGCCAGGGCGAGCCGCACGGTGGCGGTCTTACCCTCGATGACCTGCTCGATGTTGGCCACGATGGCCTCGCTGGCGGCGCGGAACTCGTCGTGCGGCAACAGGCCGCCCACCTCGTCCCAGGTCTGTTGTGTCACGGGCCTCCTCCTCGTCGCCGTCACGGCAGCTCTGCACAGAGAGCACCTGGACCCGCCGTTGGGTTCGCGACGCCGAGCCTCGTTTGCCGCAGGAATCTCACTGGTCTCTCAGGCTAACCATGTTTGTCGTTATCGCCGACCCCCGCAGGTAGTCCGTCGGTTACGCACCGATTTTCGCCAGCTCGGGGGAACGGCTTCGAGCCGCCCGGGGGCCGGCAGGACGAACCGTGGGCGAGGTACACTGCGGGGCATGGCCGGAGTCTTCCTGCTTCTTACCGGGCCGTGCTGATGCGCTGAACGCAGCGACAGCACGGCGGCCCCTCCTGCGCGAGGGGCTTTTTTGTGCCCGCCGCCGGCCCGGCCCGGTGGTGCCGAGACGAAGCGAAGCGAAGCGAGGAGAGACGATGAGTGAGGCAGCCGCACCGGCGGGCGACATTCCCCCGTTCCGGTACACCGCGGCCCTGGCCGACGAGATCGAGATCCGTTGGCAGGACACCTGGGCGCGCGAGGGCACCTTCCACGCACCGAACCCGACCGGGCCGCTGGCCGACCCGACCCACCCGCGCGCCGGCGCGGAGAAGCTGTACGTGCTGGACATGTTCCCGTACCCCTCCGGTGCGGGCCTGCACGTCGGCCACCCACTGGGCTACATCGGCACCGACTGCTACGCCCGTTACCAGCGGATGGCCGGGCGCAACGTGCTGCACGCGATGGGCTTCGACGCGTTCGGTCTGCCCGCCGAGCAGTACGCGGTGCAGACCGGCACCCACCCGCGCACCACCACGGTGGCGAACATCGAGCGGTACAAGGCGCAGCTGCGCCGGCTGGGGCTGGCCCACGACGAGCGCCGTTCGGTGGCCACCATCGACACCGACTTCTACCGCTGGACCCAGTGGATCTTCCTGCAGATCTTCAACTCCTGGTA
Organism: Micromonospora sp. NBRC 107095; assembly: GCF_030269705.1. Classification (NCBI taxonomy): domain Bacteria; kingdom Bacillati; phylum Actinomycetota; class Actinomycetes; order Micromonosporales; family Micromonosporaceae; genus Micromonospora; species Micromonospora sp. NBRC 107095. Next base: position 163,093 of record NZ_BSTU01000003.1, on the reverse strand, counting down.
CGACCGCGACGCCGGCCGGGCCCGCCCGATCGCCGAGCTGATCGCCGAGTTCGAGGGCGGTAACCGGCCCACCCCGGACGGCCGGGCCTGGGCCGAGCTGAGCGTCGCCGAACGTCGGCAGGTCGTGGACGACCACCGCCTGGCGTACGTCTCGCAGGCGCCGGTGAACTGGTGCCCGGGGCTGGGCACCGTGCTGGCCAACGAGGAGGTCACCGCCGACGGCCGCTCCGAGCGGGGCAACTTCCCGGTCTTCAAGCGCAACCTGAAGCAGTGGATGATGCGGATCACCGCGTACGGTGACCGGCTGCTGGACGACCTGGACAGCCTGGACTGGCCCGAGCCGATCAAGCTGATGCAGCGCAACTGGATCGGCCGCTCCACCGGTGCCCACATCGACTTCCCGACCAGCGCGGCGCCGGTGCGGGTGTTCACGACCCGGCCGGACACCATCTTCGGCGCCACCTACATGGTGCTGGCGCCGGAGCACGAGCTGGTCGACACGCTGGCGCCGACCAACTGGCCGGCCGGCACGCGGGACGCCTGGACCGGCGGGCACGCCAGCCCCCGGGAGGCCGTCGAGGCGTACCGGAAGGCGGCAGCCGCCAAGACCGATGTCGAGCGGCAGTCCGACAGCAAGGAGAAGACCGGCGTCTTCATCGGCGCGTACGCCACCAACCCGGTCACCGGCGGGCAGATCCCGATCTTCATCGCCGACTACGTCCTGGCCGGCTACGGCACTGGCGCGATCATGGCGGTACCGGCGCAGGACGAGCGGGACTGGGCGTTCGCCGAGGTCTTCGAGCTGCCCATCGTGCGGACCGTGCAGCCGGCGGAGGGCTTCGACGGCAAGGCGTACACCGGTGACGGCCCGGCGATCAACAGCGCCGCGCCCGAGCGCGGCCTGGACCTGAACGGCCTGGGGGTCGCCGACGCCAAGGCGGCGATCATCGCGTGGCTGGAGGCGAACGGACACGGCACCGGCGCGGTGACCTACCGGCTGCGCGACTGGCTGTTCTCCCGGCAGCGGTACTGGGGCGAGCCGTTCCCGATCGTCTACGACGAGACCGGCGCGGCCATCGCCCTGCCGGAGGAGATGCTGCCGGTCGAGCTGCCGGAGGTGGACGACTTCTCCCCGAAGACGTTCGACGCCGACGACGCCGACAGCAACCCGGAGACCCCGCTGTCGCGGCGGCGCGACTGGGTCGAGGTCGAGCTGGACCTGGGCGACGGGCCGAAGCGCTACACCCGGGAAACCAACGTGATGCCGCAGTGGGCCGGCTCCTGCTGGTACGAGCTGCGCTACCTGGACCCGAGCAACTCCGACCGGTTCGTGGACGCGGAGAACGAGCGGTACTGGATGGGCCCGCGCGGCGAGGGCGACTGCGGGGGCACCGACCTGTACGTCGGTGGCGCCGAGCACGCCGTGCTGCACCTGCTGTACGCGCGCTTCTGGCACAAGGTCCTGTTCGACCTGGGGCACGTGTCGTCGTTCGAGCCGTTCCGCAAGCTGTTCAACCAGGGCATGATCCAGGCGTACGCGTACACCGACTCGCGCGGCAGCTACGTGCAGGCCGAGGAGGTCATGGAGCGCGACGGCGCCTACTACCTGGGCGACCTGGCGGTGAACCGCGAGTACGGCAAGATGGGCAAGTCGCTGAAGAACGTGGTGACCCCCGACGAGATGTGCGCCGCGTACGGTGCGGACACCTTCCGGGTGTACGAGATGTCGATGGGCCCGCTGGAGGTGTCCCGCCCCTGGGAGACCCGGGCGGTGGTCGGCTCGTACCGGTTCCTGCAGCGGGTCTGGCGGGCCGTTGTCGACGAGCAGACCGGCGCCCTGCGGATCAGCGAGGACCCGGCCGACGAGGCGACCCGCCGGCTGCTGCACAAGGTCATCGACGGGGTCCGTGGCGACATGGACGGCATCCGGTTCAACACCGCCATCGCCAAGCTGATCCAGCTGACCAACGGGCTGACCGGGCTGTCGGCGACGCCCCGCGAGGTGGCCGAGCCGCTGGTGCTGATGGTGGCGCCGTTCGCCCCGCACCTGGCCGAGGAGTTGTGGCGCAAGCTGGGCCATGACACCTCGCTGACGTACGCGGACTTCCCGACCGCCGACCCGGCGTTGCTGGTGGCCGACACGGTGACCTACCCGGTGCAGGTCAACGGCAAGGTTCGTGGCCGCATCGAGGTCGCCGCCGACGCCGCCGAGGAGACCGTCCGCGCGGCGGCCCTGGACGCGGTGGCCGCGACGCTGGGCGGCAAGGAACCCCGCAAGGTCATCGTGGTCAAGGGCCGGATGGTCTCGGTCGTCGTCTGATCCTCGGCCGGTGCGGGACGCGGTGGGGTGACCGGTGTTCCGGCACGCTCGGTGACGGCCCGGGGTGGCGGACGCGGAAACGAGCGTGATGACTCAGAGGCATCAAGATGCCTCTGAGTCATCACGGTCTTCGGGAAATCCGCCCGCTCCCGGTGCCACGTCCCGGGCGAGAGGGCGGGGGATGAGCACGGCCGCCGGTCGGCTTCAGCACGCCGGTCGGCTCCAGCACGGGCCGCCGGTCGGCTCGGGCGTGATCAGACCGGCATGCGTCGCCGGCGGCGTTCGGCGCGCCACCACTGGTGGATGAGCACCAGGCTGGCGATCAGACCCAGGCTGGCCGGAGCGGCGGCGTACCAGTTGACCTGGCCCGGGGAGCTGACCGCCGCGCCGATCGCCGCGTAGCCGAAGGCGGTCGGCGCGGATGCGATCACGCTGCCGGCCAGGAACGGCAGCACTCGGGCGCCGGTCGTGCCGTAGCCGTAGCTGACCAGCCCGAAGCCGGCGATCGGCAGCAGCCGGACGGTGACCACACCGAAAACGCTCTGCCGGGCGAACCAGCCGTCGAGGCGGGCCAGGCGACCACGGACCCGTTCGGCGACGAACTCCCGACCGAGCAACCGGCCGACGGTGAACCCGATCGCGGCGGCCACCAACGCGGCGCCCAGTGCGTACCCGGCGCCCTCCAGGGGGCCGAAGATCGCGCCCGCGGCGAGCGTGATGAAGGTCCGGGGCACCAGCGCCACCAGCAGCAGCGCGCCCCCGAGGATCGCCGCCACCGGGGCCAGGTCGCCCAGCCGGTCGGCGACCAACGGCAGCTGCTCCGGATCCGGGTGGGGCACCAGCAGCAGCAGTAACCCGCAGGCGCCGATCAGCAGCACCAGCAGGGCGAACCGGACGGCCGACGGCTGCCGGAGCAGCCGCCGGACGGCGCGGATCATGCCCGGGCGGCGGCCACCGCGGAGCGGCGCTCGTTGCGGAGCCGGTCCGACCAGGTGTCGTCCAACGGCGGGAGCTGGTGCGCCCCGGTGGCCCAGCGCAGCAACAGGTCGGCCAGGGCCGGGTTGCGAGCCAGCGCCGGGCCGTGCGAGTAGGTGCCCAGGAGCTTGCCGCGCCACGCGCCCTCGGTGGCGCCGTCGTTGCCCACCCCGGCGGTGACCCGGGCCAGCGGGGAGACCTCCGGACCGAGGTGGGTGCGACCGCCGTGGTTCTCGAAGCCGGTGAGCGGGGGCAGGCCCAGCCGGGGGTCGATCTCACCGGCCAGCTCGCCCACGGCCCGCGTCTCACCCCGGTCGGACTGCAGGTCGAGCAGCTCCAGCCCGCGGCACTGCACGCCCTTGGCGAAGAACGACGTGCCGAGCAGTTGGTAGCCGGCGCAGACGCCGAACACGACCGAGCCCTGGGCGACAGCGCGGTGCAGGCCGCCGTCGGCGAGCAGGCGCTGGGCGCCCAGCGCCTGCGGGCCGTCCTCGCCGCCGCCGACCAGGTAGATGTCGGCGGTCGCGGGCAGCCGCTCGTCCGAGCGGACCTCCAGCACCTCGACGGGCATCCCGCGCTGACGGGCCCGACGGGCGAGGATCAGGGCGTTGCCCCGGTCTCCGTAGGTGGAGAGCAGGTCGGGGTAGATCCAGACGATGCGCAGACTCTCAGATGACACGGTCCAACTCCGCTCGGATGTCCTGGAACGCGGTGTAGTTCGCGATGACCTCCAGCCGTCCGGGCGGGACCGCCCGGAGCGCGTCGTCGAACGTCCGGACGTGCTGGAACGGCACGTCGTTGACGTCCAGCCGCACCGCCAGGTCGTACGCCCGGTCGCCGGTGATCAGCACCTGCCGGCCACGGAGCGGGGCGAAGTCGACGTCGTAGAGCCAGGAGGTGTCCATGCCGTCGGGGTCGCGCGCGTTGATGGAGAGCAGGGTCGGCGCTTCGTCGGCCATGTCGAACGCCTCCAGCCAGCTGGCCGGGTTCTTGGCCAGCAGCAGCCGGATGTTGCGCCCGTCCTTGTCGACCTGCGCGTAGCGGCCGGCGACCGAGGTGACGATGCCGAGGCGGGACACCGCGTCGACCGGGCGGACGCCGAACTCGGCCGCCACCGCCAGCGCCGTCGCCGCGTTGCCGAGGTTGACCTTGCCGGGCAGCTGGAGGGAGACCTTGTGCCAGGCTCCGGTGGGGTCGAGCACGCCCTCGTCCTCGACGACCCAGTGCGGCTCCGGTCGCCGTAGCGGGCAGCCGGTGCACCACCACTGCTCGCCGGAGCGCTGGATCGTCGAGCCGCACTCCGGGCAGACCCAGGAGTCGTCGTGCCAGCGCTGGCCGGCGCTGAACCACGTCACGTGCGGCGGCTTGATGCCCCGGGCGGGATCGCCCGGCGGGGTGGCGGCCCACACCACCAGCGGGTCGTCGGCGTTGGCCACCACCCGTACGTCGGTGTGCCGGACCAGCGCCGCGCGCCAGAGCTGCGCCATCATGGCGACCTCCTTGGCGCGGTCGAGCTGGTCGCGGCTGAGGTTCAGCAGCGCGACCACGTGTGGCTCGGTCGCCTCCAGCACCTGGGCCAGATAGTGCTCGTCGACCTCCAGGACCGCGTACGGCGTGCTGCCGGCCTTGGCCAGCGCCGAGGTGTGCCCGCTGGGCATGTTGGCGCCGAACGAGTTGGTGGCGACCCGGCCGAGCACGCCGACCGCGGCGGAGGTCAACCGGGTGGTGGTGGTCTTGCCGTTGGTGCCGGAGACGAGCGCGATCGCGCGCCCGGCCGACAGGTGGGCCAGCAGGTCCGGGTCGATCTTCAGGCCGATCCACCCGCCGATCACCGAACCGTCGCCACGGCCGGCCGCCCGGGAGAGCGCCGCGGCGGTCCGTGACACGGAGCTGGCCACCTTGGCCCGTAGGGGCATTTTCGCGTCCGTCACGCGAGCGAGGTTACCGGACCGCCGGCCCCACCAGATCGCCGCCGACGGTGAACCGTTCGGCCGTGGTGGTTGCGCGGGCGGCCGGGTCGGCGTCCCCCGGACGGAGTCGATCAATGTCGGAAAGCGGACCACGCCGAGGGGCCGCCGGCGCCCTCCACTCCGCTCCACCCCTCGTGACGTGCGGTTTCGCCGCCAAGCAAGGCGCGCCGCGCGGGTGAATTTGGTTGCGGGTGGAGGGAAGTGGAGTAGAGTGGGGGCCAATGGTGAGGCCGGGAGGGCTCACCGGCCCGGGGGGTCAGCGGCGCCGCGAACGCCGCTCAAGGGCGAGGGGGTTGGGCCGATGTTTCTCGGCACCCACACTCCGCGCCTGGACGAAAAGGGCCGGTTGATCCTTCCGGCGAAGTTCCGGGATGAGCTGGCGGGGGGTGTCGTGGTCACCAAAGGGCAGGAGCGCTGCCTCTACGTCTTCCCGACTCCTGAGTTCCAGCGGATCGCGGAGCAGTTGCGCGCACAGCCGATGACACACAAGGCGGCCCGGGCCTACAGCCGGGTCTTCTTCGCCAGTGCGCACGACGAGGTTCCGGACAAGCAGGGTCGGGTGACCATTCCGGCCCACCTGCGCGCCTACGCCGCACTCAACCGCGAGTTGGTGGTGATCGGCGCGAGCACGCGGGTGGAGATCTGGGACAAGGTCGCCTGGGAGACCTACCTCGCCGAGAGCGAAGACGACTTCGCCGACATCGAGGAGGGGGTGCTGCCCGGCGGCCTGTAGGGCGGTAACGGCGCCCGACGTACTGCGAGATCTCCAGCCGCTTTCGAGTTCCTGGCATCACTTCCCCGGTGCCAGGCGCACGATCCAGTCACTGGGCGACGGTCCGGTGTCAGGCGGGAGCGGATGGGGATCTGGCGGTACGACGGCAGCGCCGTCCGACGACAGGCGCACGACAAGAACGGACGTTTCAACCAGTGGGGGTCGACATGGGGGAGTTGCGCGGCACGCACGTGCCGGTGCTGCTCGAGCGGTGCCTCGAGCTGCTGGCCCCCGCGCTGGGTCGAGGCGGCCGGACGGTCTACGTCGACGCGACGCTCGGCCTGGCCGGGCACGCGGAGGCGGTGCTGGAGGCGCATCCGGAGACGGTCCTGATCGGGCTCGACCGGGACACCGAGGCGCTCGCTCACGCGCGGGTCCGGCTGGCCCGGTTCGCCGATCGGGTGCACCTGGAGCACGCCGTCTACGACGAGTTGCCGGACGTGCTGGAGAGGCTGGGCTATCCGGCCATCGACGGCATCCTGTTCGACCTGGGTGTCTCGTCGTTGCAGTTGGACGCGCCCGACCGCGGGTTCGCGTACGCCCAGGACGCGCCGCTGGACATGCGGATGGACCAGACCCGGGGGGTGACCGCCGAGGAGGTGGTCAACACGTACGCGCATCCGGACCTGGCCCGGGTGCTGCGGGTCTACGGCGAGGAGAAGTTCGCCGGTCGGATCGCCTCGGCGATCATCCGGCAGCGGGAGCGGGCCCGGATCACCTCGTCCGCGCTGCTGGCGGAGCTGGTTCGGGACTCCATTCCGGCACCAGCCCGACGAACGGGCGGTCACCCGGCAAAGAGAACGTTTCAGGCTTTACGGATCGAGGTAAACAGAGAGTTGGCAGCGCTGGAGACAGCGTTGCCATCCGCACTCGACGCACTGACCGTGGGCGGTCGCATGGTGGTCCTGTCCTACCACTCGCTGGAGGACAGGCTCACCAAGGCGGCCCTCACGGACCGGGTCCGCAGTAAGGGCCCGGTTGACCTCCCGGTCGAGCTTCCCGGGTCCGGTCCGACGTTCCGGCTGCTCAGCCGGGGCGCCGAACTACCCGGGGAGGCGGAGGTCGCCGCGAACCCGCGGGCCGCCTCGGTGCGGCTGCGGGCCGCGGAGCGACTCGACCCGAACGCGACAGAGCTTGGGCGGACCGACCGCGAACGGTCTCGCCGACGGGTGAAGGGAATGCACCAACCGGGCACTGGGTCCGCCTGATCCGTGGGGGGTCAGGGGCACCGGGACGGCTAGAGGGACGGATGTTGAGGGGGAGGGACATGAGCATTGACAAGCGCGACCGCCGGGACGTCACCGGCGTCGGGCAGCGCGCACCGCGGTCGGGGGGCCGGACCGCGGCGGAGCGGGCTCCGCGCCTCGGTAACGGTACGTCACGCATCGATCGAGTGAACCGGCAGGGGGAGACTCGCGCCCGGGGGGCGCGCGAGTTCCCGACTCAGGGCACCGCCGCGCTGCGTCCGGTCGAGAAGGCCGGCAGTGCGGCCGTCGCCCGCCCGCCCCGGTTGCGGGTGGCGCCGCCGCCGCCGATCTCAGTGCCGCGGGCGCCGTTCGCGGCGCTGATCGTGGTGCTGGTGGTCGGCGGGGTGCTGGGCATCCTGGCGGTCAACACCAAGATCAATGAGAACGCGTTCCGGTTGGAGCGGTTGCAGCAGCAGCAGGCTCGACTGGACCTGGAGAAGCAGCAGCTGGACAAGCAGATCGCCGAGGCCGAGGCGCCGGGCAACCTGACCGCCGAGGCGCGGCGGCTGGGCCTGGTCGACGCCGGCGAGCCCGGCTACATCCGGCTGCCGGACGGCAAGACCCTCGAGGTGCCGCAGCCGGCGAACGGCCAGCCGTCGGTGACCAGCCAGGGTGCGGGAGGCTGACCGGTGCCACCGAGGTCGGACGAGCCGCGCCGGGACCCTACGGGGTCCCGGCGCGGTTCTGCACGTGATGCCAAGCCCGCCGACGGCGAGCCGCGCACCGGCGAGCCGGGCATCGGAGGCATCTCCGGCGCGCGCGCGTACACCCCGAGGGGTCGCACTGTCCGCGAGGAGCGCGGCACGTCGACACGGGGACAGGGCGCCGAGCAGCGGCGTACGCCACGCAGCACCCGCTCCGGTGACCCGTTCCGGCCGGCGTTGCAGGTGCTCGACGGCGGCCGGGCCGCCGCCCGGGCCGGCCGGCGCGACGCTCCGGCCGCCGGACGCGGTGGGGTGGTGCGCACCGTCGTGCCGCGTACTCCCCGGGGCCCGGGTGGGGACGAGCCGCCACCGCGTCGTCGCACCACGCCACGCGCGCCGCGTCGCGCCGACCGGCCGGCGGCCCGGCGGCCGTCCCGCAAGCCGCGACGCCCACCGAAGCTCGCCGACTCGCGGCTGCGGCTGCGGTTGGGCACCGTGCTCGCGCTGACCCTGTTCGCCGTCATCGGGATCCGGTTGATCTTCCTTCAGGCGGTCGACGCTCCGGCGTACGCCGGGGGCGGCGTCACCGACCGCACCCGCACCGTCGAGCTGCCGGCGCCGCGCGGCGCGATCTACGACAGCACCGGCGCGCCGCTGGCCCGCAGCGTCGAGGCGCGGTACGTGTACGCCGACCCGACCAAGGTCGAAGATCCGGCCGGCACCGCGAAGGCGCTCTCGCCGCTGCTCGGCATCCCGGTGTCGAAGCTGATGGAGTTGATGAGGCCGCGCAAACTGGAAAACGGCATCGCGTCCACGTTCGCCTACCTGGCGCGGGGTGTGGAGATCCCGACCGCCAAGCGGGTGCAGGCGCTGGAGCTGCCCGGTATCGGGGTGCACCGCGACGAACGTCGCGACGTGCCCGGCGGTGACCTGGCGGCCAACCTCATCGGCTTCACCAGCCAGGACATGGACGGCCTGGAGGGGCTGGAGGCCCGCTACGACGACGTGCTCGCCGGGCAGGACGGCAAGCGGGTGTTCGAGGCCGGCCTCGGCGACCTCGGAGCGCCCATCCCGGGCGGCTACAGCCGGACCACTCCCGCCAAGCCGGGCAGCTCGCTGGCCCTCACCATCGTCCGTGACCTCCAGTTCCGCACCCAGCAGATCCTCAGCGCGGGCATGGCCAAGGTGCCGGGCGGCACCGGCGCCGCCGTGATCATGGAGATTCCCTCCGGCGCGGTGCTGGCCCAGGCCAGCAACCCCACCTACGACGCGGCGAAGCCGCTTCCCAGCGACCCGGTCGCCCGGGAGGACGCCGCGACCAGCTTCGTGGTCGACCCGGGCTCGGTGCACAAGGCGATCACCTACGGCGCGGCGCTGCAGGAGGGGGTGATCACCCCGGACACCACGTTCCCCGTCGCCAACGCCATCAAGATGGGCGACACCTGGTTCCCCGACACGCACCCGGCCGACGGCAAGCGGATGAGCATCCCGGGCATGCTCGCCTACTCGTCCAACGTCGGCGCCATCACTGTCGCCGACCGGCTCGGCCGGGACCGGCTGATCGACTACCAGAAGCGATTCGGGCTGGGTAAGCCCACCGGCGAGGGGATGCCCGGGGAGGCCAGTGGGCGCCTGTTGCCGGCCGACGAGTGGAGCGGGTCGTCGTACGGGTCGGTGCCGATCGGGCACAGCGTCGACGCCACTCCGCTGCAGATGACCGCCGCGTACGCCGCCATCGCCAACAACGGCACGTACGTGCAGCCGCACCTGGTCAAGGAGGTGATCGGCCCGGACGGCAAGCGCACCCCCGCGCCGGCCCCGGTGACCCGCTCGGTGCTCAGCCCGCAGAACGCGGCGGCCCTGCGCACCATGCTGGAGGCGGTCACCACCGTCGACCGCGCCACCGGTCTGACCGCCGCCGTCCCCGGTTACCGGGTCGCCGGCAAGACCGGCACCGGGTGGCGGCTGGTGAACGGCAAGAAGCAGCCCGGTGAGGTGTCCTCTTTCATCGGGATGGCTCCCGCCGAGAATCCCCGGTACGTGATCTCGGTCTTCGTGTACGCACCCAACAACGGGGGTGCCGCGGTGGCCGGGCCGGCGTTCCGGGACATGATGCAGTTCACTCTGCGTCACTACCGGGTGCCGCCTTCCGCCGCTGGATCCGCGCCCAAGTTTGTGGTCTATCCGCGCTGAGCAGCAATGGCGGGACATCATCGGTGAGTGCCGACGAACCACCGGGGCGGCTGTGCGGCCGGAACCGGACGACCGGGTAGGGTCTGACGCCGTGCCCGGCAATCCACGTCCACGTACCGTGACCGGAATTCGGCTCGGTGATCTCGCCATCCGGCTCTCCGTCGACCTTCCGGCGGACGCCGCCGCGGTGGTCGTCACCGGGGTCACCCACGCCAGCCAGGAGGTTCGCCCCGGCGACCTGTACGCGGCGCTGCCCGGCGCCCGTCGGCACGGCGCGGAGTTCGCCAGCGGTGCCGCCGAGGCGGGTGCGGTGGCAGTGCTGACCGACCTGGCGGGCGCGGAGCTGGCGGCGCAGAGTGGCCTGCCCGCCCTGGTGGTGCCCGACCCGCGCGCCGTGCTCGGCGAGCTGGCCTCGGCTGTGTACGGCGACCCGACCGCTGCTCTCACCGTGATCGGGGTGACCGGTACCGCCGGCAAGACGTCCACCGCGTACCTGATCGAGTCGGGGCTGCGGGCCGCCGGGCACACCACCGGGCTGGTCGGCACGGTGGAGACCCGGCTCGGTGACCTGGTGATCGACAGTGTGCGCACCACCCCCGAGGCGACCGACCTGCACGCCATGCTGGCCACCGCGCGCGAGCGTGGGGTCACCGCCGTGGTCATGGAGGTCTCCAGCCACGCGTTGGCCATGGGCCGGGTGGGCGGTGTGCGGTTCGCCGTCGGGGGCTACACCAACTTCGGCTCGGACCACCTGGACTTCCACGCCGACAGCGACGACTACTTCGCCGCGAAGGCCCAGCTCTTCGACGGGCGCTGCGCTGTCGAGGTGCTCAACCACGACGACCCGGCGTTGAAGCCACTGCTCAAGCCGGGCACTGTCACCTACTCGGCGGCCGGTGACCAGGGCGCGACCTGGTGGGCCGACGGGGTGAGCGGCGAGGGGTACGCGCAGCGGTTCACCGCGCACGGCCCGGACGGCGTGGCCCTGTCCGCCGGTGTCGCGCTGCCCGGTCGGCACAACGTGGCCAACGCGCTGCTGGCCATCGCCGCGCTGGTCGGCGCCGGGGTGGACCCGGTGACCGCCGCGGCCGGTGTGGCCGCCTGCGGTGGCGTCCCGGGCCGGCTTCAGCTCGTCGACGTGGCCGCGCCGGTGCGCGGGGTGGTCGACTACGCCCACAAGTCGGACGCGATAGTCGCCGCGTTGGCCGCGCTGCGCGAGTTGAGCGCTGGCCGGCTGATCTGTGTGATCGGCGCCGGCGGGGACCGGGACCGGGGCAAGCGGCCGGTGATGGGCGCCGCCGCGGCGGAGGGAGCCGACGTGGTGCTGGTGACCGACGACAATCCGCGTACCGAGGACCCGGGGGAGGTCCGCGCCGAGGTACTCGCCGGGGCGTACCGGGCCGGCACGTCCGCTCGGATCATCGAGGTGGCGGGCCGCCGTGCCGCGATCGACGAGGCGGTCCGGCTGGCCGAGCCGGGCGACGTGATCGCGCTGCTCGGCAAGGGACACGAGCGTGGCCAGGAGGTGGCGGGCGAGGTGTTTCCGTTCGATGACAGCACCGAGTTGGCCGAGGCCCTGCGGGCCCGCTTCGGGGACCTGGCGGGCCAGCGGTGATCGCGCTGAGCCTGGCCGAGGTGGCCGCCGCGGTCGACGGTCGGCTGGTGTCCGCCGACCCGGACGTCACCGTCACCGGTTCGGTGGAGTTCGACTCGCGCAAGGTGGGCCCCGGTTCGCTCTTCGTGGCCTTCCCGGGTGAAAAGGTCGACGGGCACGACTACGCGACGACGGCGATCGAGGCCGGCGCGGTGGCGGTGCTGGGCAGCCGCGAGGTGCCCGGGGTGCCGATGGTGCTGGTCGACGACGCCCTGACCGCGATGGGCCGGCTGGCCCGCGCCGCGGTGGACCGGCTGCCCGGGCTGACCGTGATCGGCGTCACCGGCTCGTCCGGCAAGACCACCACGAAGGACCTGATCGGTCAGCTGACCTCCCGGCTCGGGGCCACCGTGGCACCGCCCGGCTCGTTCAACAACGAGCTGGGGCACCCGTACACCGCGCTGCAGGCTGACCCGGACACCCGCTTCCTGGTGATGGAGAAGGGCGCGCGCGGGGTCGGGCACGTGCGGTACCTGTGCGAGCTGGTGCCGCCCCAGATCTCCGTGGTGCTCAACGTCGGCACCTCGCACATCGGCGAGTTCGGCTCGCAGGACACCATCGCCCTGGCCAAGGGCGAGCTGGTGGAGGCGCTCGAGCCGGACGGGCTGGCCGTGCTGAACGCCGACGACCCCCGGGTGGACGCGATGGCCAGCCGTACCCGGGCCCGGGTGGTCCGCTACGGCGAGGCGCCCGACGCCGACGTGCGCGCCGAGGACGTCACGCTCGACGAGCGGGGGCACCCGTCGTACACCCTGGTCACCCCGGAGGGACGCGCGCCGGTGCGGCTTCGGTTGGCCGGCCGTCACCAGGTCTGGAACACGCTCGCGGCGGCCGCAGTCGCCCGGGAGCTGGGTATGCCGCTGGCCGAGCTGGCCACGGCCCTGGGCGAGCTGGGGTTGGTTTCGACCCGCCGGATGGACGTCTTCGACCGTCCCGACGGGGTGACCGTGATCGACGACTCGTACAACGCCAACCCGGCCTCGATGGCGGTGGCGGTGCGGGCGTTGGCCAGCATGGGTCAGGGGCGGCGTACCGTCGCGGTGCTTGGTTACATGGCCGAGCTGGGCCCGTTCGAGTACGACGGCCACGCCGAGGTCGGCCAACTCGCGGCCGAGTTGGGTGTCGACCGGCTGCTCGTGGTGGGTGAGCCGGCTGCGCCGATCCACGAAGGCGCGACAGCGGTAGCGAACTGGGGAGGAGAGTCGGTGCTGCTCACCGATCAGGCGGCGGCCGTCGAGGTGCTGCGGAACGAGCTACGACCGGGTGACGTCGTCCTGGTCAAGGGTTCCCGGTACCGGACCTGGGAGGTGGCCGACGCCCTGCGCGCCGACGCCGACGGGGAGTCGACCCGGAGCGCGAGGAGCGAGCTTGCGAGCCCCGCAGTCGCGACCGAAGGTGGCACCGAATGAGGGCGGTCATCGTCGCCATCGGGGTGGCCTTCCTCGTCTCGCTCTTCTGCACCCCGATCGCGATCAAGGTGTTCACCCGGCTCAAGGCCGGTCAGCCGATCCGGTCCGACGGCCCCGCCATGCACCAGGGTAAGAAGGGCACGCCCACCATGGGTGGCGTGGTCTTCATCCTGGCCACGGTGATCGCGTACGTGGCCGGGCACCTCGCCCTGACCACCCTGCCGGACCAGCAGATCGCCCAGGTGGAGCCGACCATCACCGCCCTGGTGCTGCTGGGTCTGATGGTCTTCTCCGGCGCTGTGGGTTTCCTCGACGACTTCCTCAAGGTGCGCAAGCGCAACAGCGCCGGGCTGAACAAGCGCGGCAAGTTGCTCGGGCAGATCCTGGTGGGTGCGGTCTTCGGGGTGATCGCGCTGTGGTTCCCGAGCACGATGACCAATGGTTCGGGCGAGGCGACCAACACCGAGACGGTGGGCAGCACCACGCTGAGCTTCATCCGGGACATCGACTTCCTGGAGGTCAGCAAGGTCGGCGCGGTGATCATCTTCATCTTCGTCGTGATGGCGGCGACGAACGGCGTCAACCTCACCGACGGTCTGGACGGTCTGGCCACCGGCGCGTCGGTGATGGTGCTCGCCGCGTACGCGCTCATCGCGTTCTGGCAGTACCGGCACTGGTGTGCCGACCCGAGCTACACCCAGCCGTACTGCTACGAGGTCCGCGACCCGTTGGAGATCGCGCTGATCGCCGGGGCGGCGGCCGGGGCCTGTGTGGGCTTCCTGTGGTGGAACACCTCTCCGGCCCGGATCTTCATGGGTGACACGGGCGCGCTCGGGCTGGGCGGTCTGATCGCCGGCATGGCGATGTCCACCCGCACCATCCTGCTGCTGCCGATCATCGGCGGGCTCTTCGTGATCATCACGATGTCCGTGGTGATCCAGATCATCTCCTTCAAGACCACCGGCAAACGGGTGTTCCGGATGTCACCCCTGCAGCACCACTTCGAGTTGGCCGGCTGGAGCGAGGTCAACATCGTGGTGCGCTTCTGGATCATCGCCGGCATCGGCGTGGCCATCGCCCTGGGCCTGTTCTACAGCGAGTTCCTCGCCAACATGACCTGATCCCGCCGAGCCCTGGGGGCGGGTTCGACACGCCCGGTGGGGCGTTGTGGGGCGGCGGGGCGTGTTCAGCGGTGATGATGTCGGGGTGGGGGAGGAAATCGGCACCGAGGATGGGACTGTCGGACGGCCGCGACGGTCGCCGAGCGCGGCGCGTACCCCGGTGACCGCCGGGGCGCGCGGCCCGGAGCCCGGCGCGGCGGCCCGTGAACCCGGGCCGGGGGCGCGGGAGTCCGGACCGGCGGGACGCGAGCCAGAGGCCGTGGCGGCCACCCCGCTGCGCGGCATCGACGCGGCCGGTGGCCTCGCCGCGCTGCGCGGCCTGCTGGACCGACCGCTGACCTCCTACTACCTGCTGCTGTCCTGCGCCGGTCTGCTGCTGCTGATCGGGCTGACCATGGTCTTCTCGGCGACCAGCGTGAAGGACTACGCCGAGGACGGCAACGCCTCGGCCTCGGTGACCAAACAGGCCATCTTCGCGGTGATCGGCATCGGCGCGTTCTGGATCTGCCAGCGCCTGCCGGCCAGCACCTACCGGTCGCTGGGCCGGCCGCTGCTGTTCACCTCGATCGGGTTGCTGCTGCTGCTCAACCTGCTGCTCGCGTACGCCCGGCTGACCCGGCAGGAGTCAGGGCAGATCGGCCCGATCGAGGCACGGCTGAACTGGCTGTTCATCGGCGGGATCCAGCTGCAACCGTCCGAGTTGGCCAAGTTCGCGATGGTGCTCTGGGGCGCGCACCTGGTCGCCCGCAAGGGCGCCGCGCTGGGCTGGTGGCGCGAGCTGGCCACCCCGCTGTTCCCGATCGTGGGCCTGCTCTTCGTCCTGGTCGGGTACAACGACACGGGCACGATGCTCTGCCTGCTGGCCCTGGTCGTGGGCCTGCTCTGGGCCGCCGGGGTGCGGATGCGGGTGTTCGGCGCCCTGGCGGCGGCCGGCCTGGTCGGGATCGGCCTGCTCGTCGCGGTGGCCTCGCTGGGCGCCGGCTCGGGCGAGCGCGGCGCGGACAACTACCGGCTCGCGCGGCTGGACATGTTCTTCAATCCACCGGACCCGGAGACCTGCAAACTCAACGACTGCCTGCAGTTCTACCAGGGGCGGCTGGCCATCGAGCACGGCGGCTGGTTCGGTGTCGGGCTGGGCAAGGGCAGCCTGAAGTGGGACTGGCTACCCGAGGCGCACAACGACTTCATCTTCGCGATCATCGCCGAGGAGCTGGGCGTGATCGGCTGTGTCGTGGTGCTCAGCCTGTTCGCGGTCCTCGCGTACACCGGGTTCCGGATCGCCCGCCGGGTCGACGACCCGTTCCGCCGGCTCGCCGCCACGGCCGTGACCACCTGGCTGGTCAGCCAGGCCGTGATCAATATCGGTGGGGTGGTCGGGTTGCTGCCGATCACCGGCCTGCCACTGCCGTTCATCTCCGACGGCGGAAGTGCCCTGGTGGTGACGTTGGCCGGCATCGGCATGCTGGCGTCCTTCGCCCGCGCCGAACCCGATGCGGCCAGAGCACTGCATGCCCGTCCGCCGGCCCGGTGGGTCCGACTACTCTGGGCCCCGTTGCCGCCGCTTCCCGGCCGGCGTCGCCGGCCGGCGACGCCGCCCGCAGGCCGAGGGTCAGTGCCCCGGTCCCGCGAGCGGCGCCACGACGACCAGGCCGTGCCGCGCGCGGTCCGCCAGGACCGCAACCGCAGGGGTACGGCGAGCGAGAGGAGACGCTGATGGGTCCGCTGCGTTCGGTGGTGCTCGCGGGAGGTGGCACCGGGGGGCACGTCTACCCGCTGCTCGCCTTCGCCGACTGCCTGCGCCGACACGACCCGGGCGTCCGGATCACCTGCCTCGGCACACCCCGGGGCATGGAGAACGACCTGATCCCGCCGCAGGGCTACGACCTGCGGCAGATCCCGGCGTACCAGCTGCCCCGCTCGGTCAACATGAACCTGGTCCGCACCCCGGGCCGGATGTGGACGGCGGCCCGCGCGGCGGGCAAGGTGATCGACGAGGTGCGCGCCGAGGTGGTCGTCGGCTTCGGCGGGTACGTCTCGGTGCCCGCCTACCTGGCCGCGTGGCGTCGTGAGCTGCCCATGGTGATCCACGAGGTGAACGTGCCACCGGGCGTGGCCAACCGGCTGGGCATGAAGTTCACCAAGAACGTCGCCGTCGGCTTCCCGAACCAGCCGAGCCAGGCCGAGTCGTTGCGGGACGCCACAGTGGTCGGGGTGCCGCTGCGCCGCGCCATCACCGGTCTGGACCGGTACGCGCTGCGCAACGCCGCCCGCGCCCACTTCGGGCTCCGCCCGGACCTGCCGGTGCTCTTCGTCTCCGGCGGCTCGTCCGGCGCCCGCTCGATCAACCTGGCGGTCTCCGGCGCGGCCAAGGAACTCGCCCGCAACGGCGTGCAGGTGCTGCACGTGATGGGCGCTCGCAACGAGCCGGTGCCGATCCCCACCGACCTGCCGGTGCCGTACGTGACGCTGCCGTACCTGTCGGAGATGGAGCTGGGCTACGCCGCCGCCGACCTGATGCTGGCCCGGGGCGGGGCGATGACCGTCGCCGAGGTGGCCGCGATCGGACTGCCCACGATCTACGTGCCGTACCCGCACAGCAACCAGGAGCAGCGGCGCAACGCGCTGCCGGTGGTGGAGGCCGGCGGGGGCCTGTTGGTCGACGACGCGGAGCTCACCCCGGACTGGCTGGAGCGCACCGTCATCCCGCTCATCCGTGACCCGCAGCGGCTGTACACGATGGGCGCCGCCGCCGGGGCGTACGGCCGGCGCGACGGCGACGAGGCCCTGCGCTCCTTCGTGCTGGCGGCGGTGGCCCGATGACCGCGCAGTTCACCCCGGCCGGCACGCTCACCGCCGAGGACCTGGGCGCCGTCCACCTGATCGGGGTGGGTGGGGTGGGCATGCTCGGCGTGGCCCGGCTGCTGCTCACCCGGGGCATCCGGGTCTCCGGCAGCGACCTGCGGGAGTGGCCGTCGCTGGCGGGCCTGCGGGCGCTCGGCGGCACCATCCACCTCAGCCACGAGGCCAGCAACCTCGACGGAGTCGACACCGTCGTCTACTCGTCGGCGATCCCCCAGGACCACCTGGAGCTGGTCGAGGCGCGTCGGCGCGGCCTGCGGGTGCTGCACCGCTCGGAGGCCCTCGCCGCGGCGATGACCGGCCGTCGGGCGGTGGCCGTCGCCGGCACGCACGGCAAGACCACCACCACCTCGATGGTGACGATGGTGCTCCAGCAGGCCGGGGTGGACCCGTCCTTCGTGATCGGCGGGGAGATCTCCGAGGTCGGCTCGGGCGCGCACCACGGCACCGGCGAGCACTTCGTGGTCGAGGCGGACGAGAGCGACCGCTCGTTCCTCATCTACCGCCCGTACGTCTCGATCATCACGAACATCGAGGCGGACCACCTGAACACCTACGGTGACTACGCGACGCTGGAGGCGGCGTTCGTGGAGTTCGCCCGCCTCACCGACCCGGACGGGTTCATCATCACCTGTGCCGACGATCCGGGCGGTCGACGGCTGGCCGAGACCCTGCGCGCCGAGGGACGGCGGGTGTTCACCTACGGCGAGGCGGACGACGCCGACCTGCGGTTGACGGAGATGGTCTCCTCCGCCCGCGGGGTGCGCTACCTGGCCGCTGTCGACGGTCGGTCGCTGGGCGAGTTCCGGCTGCCGGTGCCGGGACGGCACATGGGGCTGAACAGCGCCGCCGCGGTGCTGACCGCGTACCTGCTGGAGTTGCCGCTGGAGGCGGCGGAGGCCGCGCTGGCGGTCTTCCCCGGCGTGCGTCGGCGCTTCGAGCGCAAGGGTGTCGCGGACGGCGTGCTGGTCTACGACGAGTACGCGTACCACCCGACCTCGATGACGCTGGCGATGCAGACGCTGCGCGAGGTCGCCGGGGACGGCCGGCTGATCGTGGTCTTCCAGCCGTACCGGCTGTACCGCACCCGCGACAACCAGGCGGAGATCGCCGCGGCGTTGGCCATCGCCGACGAGGTGGTGCTGTTGGAGGTCTTCGGGCCGGGTGAGTTGCGTCAGCCCGGCGAGGGCTCGGCGGCGCTGATCGCGGCGGTGGAGCTGCCCGCCGACCGCAAGGTCTTCGTGGAGTCGTGGGAGCAGGCCCCGGTCGAGGTGGCCCGTCGGGCCCGCTCGGGGGACGTGGTGGTCACCATGGGCGCCCCGCCGATCTCGCTGATGGGCGACGAACTGCTGGCCGCCCTGGGTGAGCGTACGGCCGGCTCGGCGTCCACCGCGACCGTCGACCCGGTGGCCACCTCCCCGGCGATCGGTGATCCGGTGCCGGGTGGGGCCACGTCCGGTGGCGACGGTGCGGCTCTCGGTGGCACCGCCGTGCCCGGCGGCTCGGCGCCGACGGCCGGATGAGTCCCGGCCCGGCCCGGGGGCGGACCAGCGCCGCCGACGGTGGCGCCCCGCGCCGAGGTCCGGTTCGGCGGTGGCAGCTGGTCCGGGCGGGCCGCGACGCGGTGCCGCCGTCGACCCGCCGGTTCATGGCGCGTGCCCGGCAGCGTCGCATGCGTGCGGCGCTGCCGTGGGCGGTGGCCGCCGGGGTGCTCGCCCTGGCCGGGCTGGTCGCCTGGACGGTGCTCGGCACCGGGCTGTTCGGCGTGCGTGAGGTGCGGGTGGAGGGTGCCGAGCTGGCCACGCCGGTGCAGGTGCACGACGCGGTCGGCGTTCCGGACGGGGTGCCGTTGGCCCGGGTGGACCTGGCCGCCGCAGCCCGACGGGTCGGCGCGCTGCCGGTGGTGGAGCGGGCCACGGTGTCCCGGGACTGGCCCGACGCGCTGGTGGTGCGGGTGACCGAGCGGACCGCGGTGGCGGTGGTGCCGCAGGGGAAGGCGTTCGCCGTGATCGACGGGAGCGGGGTGGCGTTCCGGACGGTGGAGCGACGCCCGGCCGGCCTGCCGCAGGTGACGGTGTCCCGGCCGGCCGCCGACGACCCGGGCACCCGGGCCGGGCTGGAGGTGCTCGTCGCGCTGACGCCGCAGCTGCGCGCGGAGCTGGTGGACGTGAACGTGGAGGGTCTGGCCCGGATCAGCCTGCGGTTGCGGGGGGACCGAACGGTGATCTGGGGGGACGCGACGCGGGGCACCGACAAGGCCCGGGTGGCCACCGCGCTGCTCGACGAGGACACCGACCGGATCGACGTGAGTGCGCCGGATGTGGTGACCTTCCGTTGACCGGTGAGCGTACGGGGACGTGACCCGTCGCGCTCCGCTCGGCGACACGCCGCCCGGGTCCTTGGCTCATCGGGCGGTGGCGCTTACGTTGCCCCGAAGAGGATCAGTGGTTGACATAACTGTAAGCCTCTAGTAGAGGGTTAGGGTTCACCCCTGATCCTCGCTGGTGACAGCTGTCGTCGGCCGCTGGGCTGGCCACGCCGTACCCGGTCGGCCGAAGCCAATCTCGAAGGAAAGGACCGGAGATGACACCTCCGCACAACTACCTGGCGGTCATCAAGGTCGTCGGCATCGGGGGTGGCGGCGTCAACGCCGTCAACCGGATGATCGAGGTTGGGCTCAAGGGCGTCGAGTTCATCGCGATCAACACCGACGCGCAGGCGCTGCTGATGAGCGACGCCGACGTCAAGCTCGACGTCGGGCGCGAGCTGACCCGTGGCCTGGGGGCCGGGGCCAACCCGGACGTCGGCAAGAACGCCGCCGAGGACCATCGCGACGAGATCGAGGAGGTGCTCAAGGGCGCCGACATGGTCTTCGTGACCTGTGGCGAGGGTGGCGGCACCGGCACCGGCGGCGCGCCGGTGGTGGCCAACATCGCCCGCAAGCTCGGCGCGCTGACCATTGGCGTGGTGACCCGGCCGTTCTCCTTCGAGGGCAAGCGCCGCCAGGTGCAGGCCGAGTCGGGAATAGACGAGCTCCGCAACCAGTGCGACACGCTGATCGTCATCCCGAACGACCGGCTGCTGGCCCTGGGCGACCGCAACATCAGCATGATGGACGCGTTCCGCACGGCCGACCAGGTGCTGCTCTCGGGTGTGCAGGGCATCACCGACCTGATCACCACCCCCGGTCTGATCAACCTGGACTTCGCCGACGTCAAGAGCGTGATGAGCGGCGCCGGCAGCGCGTTGATGGGCATCGGCAGCGCCCGCGGCGAGAACCGCGCGGTCGAGGCGGCCGAGGCGGCCATCTCCAGCCCGCTGCTGGAGCAGAGCATGGACGGCGCGCGGGGCGTGCTGCTCTCCATCGCCGGCGGGTCCGACCTGGGCCTGTTCGAGATCAACGATGCCGCCCAGCTGGTCACCGACGCGGCCCACCCGGACGCCAACATCATCTTCGGTGCGGTCATCGACGACGCGCTCGGTGACGAGGTGCGGGTGACGGTCATCGCGGCGGGCTTCGACGGCGGCACGCCCGCGTACAAGGCGGCCGAACCGACCCGCAAGAGCAACACCAACCAGCCGGCACCGCAGAGCACCCCGGTGCCCGCTCCGGCCACCAACCCGGCTCCGGCCCAGTCGCCGCGTCGTGTGCTCTTCGACGACGTGGACGTTCCCGACTTCCTCAAGAACGGGTCCTGAGCACCGCCGATGACCGACAGCTCAGCCACGGTACGACCGGATCGGCGCGCCGAACTCGAGGCCGGTCTGGCGCAGGTCCGGTCCCGGATCGATGACGCCTGCGCGCAGGCCGGCCGGGACCGCGTCGAGGTCACGATGATCGCGGTGACGAAGACCTACCCGGCCAGCGACGTGGTGGCGCTGGCCGGGCTCGGGGTGACCGACATGGGGGAGAACCGCGACCAGGAGGCGGCCGGTAAGGCCGCCGAGGTGGCCGCCGCCGGGGTGCGTCCCCGCTGGCACTTCATCGGCCAGTTGCAGCGCAACAAGGCCCGCTCGGTGGTCCGTTACGCCGACGTGGTGCACTCCGTCGACAGTGTCCGGCTGGCCCGGGCGTTGGCCACCGCGACCGCCGAACGGCAGGCGCCGCTCGACGCCCTGGTGCAGGTGAGCATCGACGGCGACGCGGCCCGGGGCGGGGCACTACCCGGTTCGGCGGATCCGGGCGCCGGGTTGGAGCCGGTGGCCGAGGCGGTGGCCGAGGCACCCGGGCTGCGTCTGGTCGGTCTCATGGCGGTCGCCCCGCTGGGGTGGGAGCCGGAGCGGGCGTTCGCCCGGCTCGCCGAGGTCGCCGACGCCTTTCGGGTCGTCCATCCGGGAGCCACCGCGTTGTCCGCTGGCATGAGCGGGGATTTCGACATCGCGATCCGTTACGGCGCGACACATGTCCGCGTCGGTAGCGCGTTGCTCGGAATGCGTCCCACGCTGCGGTAGCCTGACCGCGAGACAAGCAAATTACATCAGTGTTGTTTCAGGGGCGGGCGTCTCCTAGTCGGGGGTCGTGGCGTGCGACGCGAATCGCGCGCCGGGGGATTGCCGTTCCGGTCCGATGGGCATGGTTGTCCACTCGCGACGGGCGACATGGCACGGGGGCGCGTGCCGCACGGCGGACGGAAGGGCGCGGGATGGGTGCACTGCGCAAGGCGGGGGTCTGGCTCGGTCTGGTCGAAGAAGACGACGAGCGGGCCTACGACGACGGTGGCTACGACAAGGGTGGCTACCGCGACTCGCGTTACCGGCAGAGCCGGTACGCCGAGGAGTTCGCCGACGACGACGAGGACGACGCCGAGGAGCCGCCGGCTCCGCGGCCGCGCGACAGCGGGCGGGGTCGACTCTCCGAGCGGCCGAGCGGGCGGTTGAGCGAGTCCGAGCGCGGTGACGGTGAGCGCCCGGAGCGGATCGAGCGGTCCAGCGTACGGTCGATCACCCGGTCGTCTGCGGGCGAGACCTCCGGCGCGCTGACCTACCACACCCGGGACAACCTGGCTCTCGCACCGCAGGTCACGGCGCGCGAGCGGGCCCTGCCCGAGGAGGAGCAGCGGTACCAGATCACCACGCTGCACCCCACCACGTACCGCGAGGCGCGCACCATCGGTGAGCACTTCCGCGACGGCGTCCCGGTGATCATCAATCTCACCGAGATGGATGAGGCCGATGCCCGCCGTCTGGTGGACTTCGCCGCCGGGCTGGCGTTCGGCCTGCGCGGTACGATCGAGCGCGTGACCAATCGGGTGTTCCTGCTCTCACCGGCTAACGTCCAGGTCACCGCTGAGGACAAAGCCAAGATCGCTGAGGGCGGCTTTTTCAGTCTGAGTTGACCCCGCCCGACCCGAGGGACGTCGCTGACCGTGTTGTCGATCTTACTGCAAGTGCTGTACCTGATCCTTTATGTCTTCCTGCTCCTTCTACTGTCCCGGTTCGTGTTGAGCGCCGTCCTGCAGTACGGCCGTCGCTGGCAACCGGGGCGTGGAGCATCGGCAGGATTGGAATCCGTGTGGAGCGTCACTGATCCCCCTCTCAACGCGTTGAGGCGTGTGATCCCTCCGCTGCGAATTGGTACCGTGAGCATCGACCTGGCCTCCCTTGTGCTCCTGGTTATCCTGTTCGTGCTGATGGAGTTCGTGTTAGGGCCGTCGATCAGGGCATCTGCCTGATGACCGACGCGCTTTCGCGGCCGCAACTGACCCGAGGAGTTTCGATGCCGCTGACCCCGGCCGACGTCCACAACGTCGCCTTCAAAAAGCCGCCTATCGGCAAACGGGGGTATGACGAGGAGGAGGTCGACGCCTTCCTGGATGAGGTCGAGCGCGAGCTCGCCCGTCTCATCGAGGAGAACAACGAGCTGCGCGCCCAGGTGGAGCGCGGCGGCCGTGGCGGTGCCCCCGCCGGCCCCGGCGGCGACGCCCGACTGGCGGCGGAGCTCAACGACGTCAAGGCCCAGCTGGACCGGGTGCAGCGCGACAAGTCGGCGGCCGAGCAGGCTGCCCGCGCGATGCAGGCCGAGCTGGAGCAGGTCCGCGCGACCGGCGGCCCGGCCGGCGGCGTCACCGGTGACGGTGAGCAGCAGGCCCTGCGCGTGCTGATGATGGCCCAGCGCACCGCTGACGACCACGTGTCCGACGCGCGCCGCGAGGCCGACCAGCTGCTGTCCGAGGCTCGCAGCAAGGCCGAGGAGGTGACCCGGGAGGCGCGCGCGAAGGCTGACGCCCTTGAGCGGGACGCCCGCCAGCGGCACCAGGAGGCCATGGGCGGCCTGGACGCCAAGCGCACGGCGCTGCAGAAGCACATTGAGGAGCTCAAGCAGTTCGAGCGCGAGTACCGCACCCGGCTCAAGGCGTACCTGGAGAGCCAGCTGCGTGACCTCGACGGTCGTGGCCAGGGCCTCGAGGCCGAGATGACCCGCTCCGAAGCCGGCCGCGTCGCCGGCGGCAACGGGCTGGCCGCCGCGGGCCTCGCTGGTTCGTACGGCGGCGGCGGGCGCTCCGGCGCCCTCGAAGCCGGACGCTGAGCACCGGCCGGCGATCGCTGTCCGCCAATGGTGACGGTCGCCGGCCCGGCCTGGACGGTTCGACGCGGCGGGGGTGAGCCGTGATAGTCGCAAGTCTGCTGCTCATCCTCGTCGCGGTGGTGCTACTGGTGCTCGGCCTGGCCGGTGGCTCCAGCTTCTTGTTGGTCATCTCCATCGCAGCCAGTCTGCTGGCCGCCGTGGCGTTGGTGGTGGGCGCCCGCCAGGCAGCCGCCAACCGCGCCATGGCGGATCCCGACCGGCGGCACCCCGACGTACCCCGCACGGCCAGCCAGGCCACGCCGGATGTCGCGTACGGGCCGCCGCTGGTCGAGCCGGAGGTGCCGATCCAGCACATGCCCACGACGTTTGGTACCGGCGGCACCGGGTGGCGGCAACCACCCGCGCCGCCGGTCGACGACGTCCCACCGATCGACGACGCGTCGCCGTACGACTCGCGCGTCGACGAGGCGTCGCCGGTCGTGGCCGACGAGGTGTCCTCGCGGGCCCGGCCCGTCAGCCCGGCGTCGCCGACAGTGGCCTCGACCGACGACGGGTTCGACGGCGCGGTCACGGCGGTCGACGAGCCGGCCGCCCAGCAGATCACGACCGCCGAGGCGGCCCGGGTGGCCCGACTGCTCGACGCCGTCGAGGTCGTCGACGGCCGCCCCCGCTACCACCTCGACACCTGCCCCCACCTGGTCGGCTGGCAGCCCGAGACGTTGCCGGTCGCCGAGGCCGTGGAGCTCGGCTTCACGCCGTGCGCGCACTGCGCGCCGGCGACCGCTCTCCTCGCCGACGTCCGGCCGATCTGAAGCGGCGCCCGGTGCCCGCGCAGGACACGCTCACCGTGGCGGTGCGGGTGAAGCCCGGTGCTTCCCGGGACCGGGTGGGTGGCCGCTTCGACGGCCCGCACGGGCCCGCCCTCGTGATCGCGGTCCACGACCCGGCCGTCGACGGTCGGGCCACCGAGGCGGCCCGGCGGGCGTTGGCCGGCGCGTTGGGCGTCCGGCTGGCCGCGGTGTCACTGCGGTCCGGCGCGGCCAGCCGGGACAAACTCTTCATCGTCGATCGGCCCGGCCCGGAGGTTTCCGAAGTGCTGCGCCGCCTGCGCGACGGATCCGCCGAGTGAGGACAGCCCGGGCAAGGCAGCCGTGACGCCGGGGTTGGACATCGCGCTGCTGCTCGGTGCGGCGGTGTTGCTCGTAGCGGTCGGCGCGGTGCGACTCTCCACCCGCCTCGGCGTGCCCAGCCTCCTGGTCTACCTGGCGCTGGGCGTGGCGATCGGCGAGGGCGGGCTGGGCATCCGTTTCGACGACGTCGAGCTGACCCGGACCCTCGGCTTCTGCGCGCTGATCGTGATCATCGCGGAGGGCGGCCTCACCGCCCGGTGGACCACGCTGCGCCCGGTGCTCGGGCTGGCCTCCGCGCTCTCCACGGTCGGCGTGATCGTCAGCATCGTGGTGGTCGGCGTCGCCGTGCACCTGCTGCTGGGGCTGGACTGGCGGTTGGCGCTGCTCTACGGCGCGGTGCTCTCGTCCACCGACGCGGCTGCCGTCTTCGCCACTCTGCGCCGACTGCGGTTGCCGCCTCGGCTGGTGGCGACACTGGAGGCCGAGTCGGGGATGAACGACGCCCCGGTGGTGCTGCTGGTGGTGCTGCTGTCCCACCAGGGCTTCTCGCACCCGTGGTGGTACGAGGTCGCGCTGGTCTGCTACGAGCTGGGCGTCGGCGCGGCGGTGGGGGTGGGCGCGGGTGTCGCCGGCACCTGGGCGCTGCGCCGGGCGGCCCTGCCCTCGGCCGGGCTCTACCCGATCGCCGCGGTGGGCATCACGGTGCTGGCGTACGCCGCCGGGGCGGTTCTGCACGCCTCGGGCTTCCTCGCCGTCTACGTGGCCGGGGTGTTGCTGGGCAATGCCCGCCTGTCGCACCGGCAGGCGATCCTCGGGTTCGCCGACGGGCTGGCGTGGCTCGCCCAGATCGGGCTGTTCGTGCTGCTCGGGTTGCTGGCCTCGCCGGGCCGGCTGGACTCGGCGGTGCTGCCAGCGGTGGTCGCCGGTCTGGCGCTGGTGCTGCTGGCCCGACCGCTGTCGGTGGCCGTCTCGGCGTTGCCGTTCAGGGTCGGGCTTCGAGAACAGGCGTTCCTGTCCTGGGCCGGGCTGCGCGGGGCGGTGCCGATCGTGCTGGCCACCATTCCGCTCTCCGAGCGGGTGCCTGGCGCGGAGCGGCTCTTCGACGTGGTCTTCGTGCTGGTGGTGATCTTCACGCTGGTGCAGACCGGGACGTTGGGGCCGTTCGCCCGCTGGTTGCGGGTGACCGCGCCGGCGGAGGCCGCCGAGATCCATGTGGAGACCGCGCCGCTGGAGCGGATGCGGGCGGATCTGCTCCAGGTGGAGGTGCCGCCGGGCTCGCGACTGGCGGGTGTGCACGTGGACGAGTTGCGGCTCCCGTTGGGCGCGTCGGTGACCCTGGTGCTGCGCGACGGGGTGGGTTTCGTGCCCGCCCCCGACACCCGGTTGAAGACCGGCGACAGTCTGCTGATCGTGGCGACCGCCGGGGTGCGGGATGCCGCGGAACGGCGGTTGCGGGCGGTCAGTCGGCGGGGTCACCTGGCCCGATGGTTTGGTGAGTACGGGGATGAGGTGGTCAATTGATCTGCTAGCGTTCCCTTTGCCCCAGTTTGGCAGGGCTAGGGGCTGTTAGACGGTGCGACGGTGCGGCACGTTGTCGGACGCCTGTACGTTCCGTATTCTTGCCAACCTCCGGAGTGCGCGGCCATCGTCGCCGCGCGCCCCTTTTCGTACATAGGGGACGCCATGGTCGGCGCCCCCTGACCCAGGCGCCGCGGACCGCGCGGTTCCCCGGCCGAGGGAGCGACCCATGGCGAAGCCAGCCGACACCAGGACCGCCGGGCGCAAGCCGGTGGCCAAGGCCACCCGCAGCACGGCCGAGACCGAGAAGATCCGGGCGGCGCTGGCGGCGCGGCGGGACGAGCTTCGTGCCGAGTACGATCAGACGCTGAGTGAGATCACCGAGCTGCAGCGCGATCGGCTGACCGACTCGGCCGGGGACGACCAGGCCGACACGGGCACCAAGACGCTCGAGCGGGAGCAGGAGATCTCTCTCGCCAACAGCATTCTGGAACGGATCACGCAGGTGGAGCGCGCTCTGGAGCGTCTCGACGAGGGTGGTTACGGCTGGTGCGAGCGGTGCGGCAACCCGATCCCGGTCGAGCGCCTCGCCGCCTTCCCGTCGGCCACCCTGTGTGTGACGTGCAAGCAGCTGGAGGAGCGGCGCTGAGGTCCGCTCCCCGGCGGCGATGAGACGGTGAGCGATCACCGCCAAGACTGTCGATGGGGAGCGCATGACCGCAGCACCGTCCGCCGAACCCGGCCGCACCGACCCGGGCGGCGGCACACGCCGGCCCCGGGCCGTCGCGATTCTGGCCGGAGTCGCCCTGGTGGCCCTGCTGGCCGACCTGGTCACCAAGCACCTCGCGCTGGCCGCGCTGACCGACCGGGAGCCGGTCCGGCTGCTCGGCGGGTTCGTCTACCTGAGCCTGACCCGCAACAGCGGCGCGGCCTGGAGCATCGGCGCCGACCACACCTGGGTCTTCCCGCTGATCACCATCGGTGTGGTCGGCTGGATCGTCTGGATGGCACTGCGCCTGCGCTCGCTGCCCTGGGCGGTCTCCCTCGGCCTGGTGCTGGGTGGCGCGTTGGGCAATCTCGTCGACCGGATCTTCCGGGCGCCGTCCCCCTTCCACGGGCACGTGGTCGACATGATCAGCCTCTTCGACCCGTACGGTCAGGTCTGGCCGGTGTTCAACCTGGCCGACAGCTCGCTGGTCTGCGGTGTGCTGCTGGCCGTCCTGTTGGAGCTGACCGGCCGGCAGCGTGACGGCCGGCGGGCGGGGCGCGACGACGACCCGGCCACCACGGACGCCGCGTCGGGCGCCGAGCAGCGGGAGCGGGCATGACCTCCGCGTTCGCCGCCGGCGGCGACCACCGTTCCCTTCCGGTTCCGGACGGCCTCGACGGCATGCGCCTGGACCAGGCCGTGTCCCGCCTGTTCGGGCTCTCCCGCACCGCCGCCGCAGCCCTGGTCGACGCCGGGGACGCGCTGGTCGACGGCGCCGCCCGGCCCAACTCGTACAAGGTCAAGGCCGGCTCCTGGCTGGACGTCACGCTGCCCGCCCCGGTCGCGCCGCCGACTGTGGTGCCGCAGGCGGTGCCCGGCCTGCGCGTGGTCTACGCCGACGACGACATCGTCGTGGTCGACAAGCCGGTGGGGGTGGCCGCGCATCCCAGTCCCGGCTGGACCGGGCCGACGGTGATCGGGGCGCTCGCCGCAATCGGGCACCGCATCTCCACCAGCGGTGCCGCCGAGCGGCAGGGCGTGGTGCACCGGCTCGACGTGGGCACCACCGGGATCATGGTGGTGGCCAAGAGCGAGCAGGCGTACACGGCCTTGAAGCGGGCCTTCAAGTACCGCGAGGTCGACAAGGGCTACCACGCGGTGGTGCAGGGTCACCTGGACCCGCTGCGGGGCACCGTCGACGCGCCGATCGACAGGCACCCCACCCACGACTACCGGTGGGCGGTGGTCTCCGGCGGCAAGCCGAGCATCACCCACTACGACACCCTGGAAGCGTTCCCGGCGGCGAGCCTGGTCGACGTCCGGCTGGAGACCGGCCGGACGCACCAGATCCGGGTGCACTTCTCCACCCTGCGGCACCCCTGTGTGGGTGACCTCACCTACG
Source organism: Micromonospora sp. NBRC 107095 (assembly GCF_030269705.1). Classification (NCBI taxonomy): domain Bacteria; kingdom Bacillati; phylum Actinomycetota; class Actinomycetes; order Micromonosporales; family Micromonosporaceae; genus Micromonospora; species Micromonospora sp. NBRC 107095. The sequence goes on along the minus strand of NZ_BSTU01000003.1, from coordinate 134,644 downwards.
GTGCCGATCCCACCCTCTCGGCCCGTCTCGGCCTGGCCCGACAGTGGCTGCACGCCCGCGAACTGAGCTTCTTGCACCCCCGAACGGGGGACGAGGTCCGGTTCGTCAGCGACTACCCTGACGACCTGGACCGTGCGCTCCAGATCCTGCGTGACTGAGCGGCGACCGCCCTACACCGATCCACAGAGGGGATCCCGCCCGTGCGCGCCGGCAACCTGCTGCGGCAGCTGGACCAACGGCTGCTGCCGCCGCTGACCCGGGCCGTGGCCCGGTTGGGCGACCGGTCGGCGCGCTCCGGGGTGCTCAGCTGGGCCGCCGTGCTCTCCGCGGCGGCGGTGCTGGGCACCGCCGTCTGGGCCGTCGACGACACACCGGTCGGCGACCGGACGGTCGGCGAGGTGACACGGGTCGGCGTCGTCGACGGCGACTCGGTCCCCGCCTACCTGCGGTCGGCCGCGGCCGACCTGGCGGCGTTGCCGGCGTCCGCCCCGGCCGCCGAGGGCACGACGTACGCGCTGGTCACGCTCGACGCGTACCTGCCTCCGCAGCGGCTGGCGACGGTGCTCGGCGACGTCGGGGTGTCGACCGTCTTCGGGCGGGTTCCGCTGCCCGGCCGGCAGACCGAGATCGTGAAGATCCCCGCGTTGCGGGTGCCCGACGACGTGGTCGCCGGGATGCGACAGGTGGCGGCCCGTAAGGACACCGAGGCCGCCGACTACCGGGCCAGGGCCGCCGCGGTCGACGGCGACGGGGTGGGCGAGCGGGAGTTGCGGGAGCAGTACACCAGCGGCGCGGAGGTGGCCGCCGCCGAGGCGGCCGGTTACCGGGCCGGCTGTGCCTGCGTCTACGCGGCGGTGGTCCGCGCGACGCCGGTGGCGCTGCGCGGCGTCGCGACCCGGCCGGACGTACGGGCTGTCGACCCCGCCCCCGAGGTGTACCGGTTGGACCGCACGGTCTTCACGCCGCCCCTGCCCGAGCAGCGCGACGTGGTGCGCCCGCCGGCCGACACCGGGCCGAGCCCCACACCGACCCGGTCCGAGCGGCCCGCGCCACTGATCAGCGCACCAGTGCCCTCGCCCTCCGTGGGCGAATCGTCGGAACCCGCACCAGCCGTGACGACTCCGTTACCCGAACCGTCGGAGCCGGAGCCCACCGAGTCGACGCCGCCGAGCGTCACCACCTCGCCGGACGCCACCGTCGCCGAGTCGCCGTCGCCGTCGCCGTCGTCGTGATCTGCGCCGGCTGGTGTGCGCTCTGAGGTGTGGTCCGAATAGGGTTGGGTTCGTAGCCTGTCAGACAGAGATCGATGGCGCTGGGAGGGCGGGCCGTGGAGGGCAGTGAGACCGGCTGGGGCCGGCCGGCCGAACCAGCGCCGCGGTGGCGTGCGTTGTTGGACCGAGCCCGGCTGGGCGGTCGCGGCGCCGAGCAGACCGAGCCCGAGCGGCGCGGCGAGGAGCCGCCACCGGACCCGCTGCCCCGGCGGGCGGCCCCGAACGGCTACGCCGGGCGGGCACCGGCCATCGGGCATCCCGCCGACCTGTCGTACGGCGCGGAGCCCGGTTACCGGGCCGAGGCGAGCTACCGGGTCGACCCCGCCTACCGGGCCGAGCCCGCGTACCGCGCGGAACCGGACTACCGCGCCGAGCCGGACTATCGGGCGGAGCCCGCGTACCGGGCCGAGCCGAGTTACCGGGCCGAGCCGGACTACCGCGCGGAGCCGGCGTACCGGACCGAGCCGCCGGACTACCGCGCCGATCCCGGCTACCGGGCCGAGCCGGGCTATCGCGCCGATCCCGGCTACCGCGCCGAGCCGGACTACCGCGTCACGCCGGAGTACCGGGCTGAGCCGGGCTACCGGGCCGAGCCGACGTACCGGGCCGAGCCCGAGCCGCCGGCACGCGGACCCGAGCCGGTCCCGTCGCGCTACGCCCTGCTGGACAACGGCTACCGGCCGGGTCAACCGCCGGTCGAGTCGCGGTACGCCCTGCTGGAGACCGGCTACCAGCCGGAGACGGGCTACCCGGCGGCGCCACCCCCGCCGGTCACCCCGCCGCCAGTCGTCGCCCCGCCACCGCCCGTCGTCCCGCCCGTCACCCCGCCACCCGCACCGGCGGTCGGCTCGGCGGTCGCCGAACGTGCCTACCCGGCCCGGATCGAGTGGCGGCCACAGGCCGTCGACCAGGAGCAGGAACGCGCCAACGGGGTGCTCAAACGGGATCTGGGCACGCCCCGGGTGTTCGCCTTCGCCAACCCCAAGGGCGGCGTGCACAAGACGACCGCCACCGTGCTCGCCGCCGCGACGGTCGGCAGCGTCCGCGGCCAGGGCGTGCTGGCCTGGGACGACAACGAACTGCGCGGCACCCTCGGCCTGCGCGCCGGCAGCGCCCGGCACGCCCGGACGATCCGGCACCTGATCAGCGACCTGGCCCAGATCGAGATCCTGGAGGGCGCGACCCTGCTGGACCGGCTGGACGACTACCTGCGGCACGCCTCCGACGGTTCGTACGACGTGCTGGCCGGCGAGGAGAGCCCGCGCTTCGCCCAACGACTGGACCAGTTCACCGTCCGGCGGGTGTTGGAGTTGCTGCGGCGTACCCACGACGTGGTCTGCGTGGACACCGGCAACAACGTGGAGAGCCCCAACTGGCGCACGGTGATGCAGGCCGCCGACCAGCTGGTGGTGACCACGGTGCCCCGGGAGGACGCGGCGTTCAGCGCGGACTGGATGCTCGACCTGCTGCACGAGGAGGGCATGGGTGAGCTGGCGGACAACGCGATCACCCTCATCTCCTGCCCCACCCCGGGTCGCTCGACGCTCCAGGACGACCTGGAGCGGCACTTCGCCACGCGCACCCGTGGTGTGGCCGTCGTGCCGTACGACCCGGCTCTGGAGACCGGGTCGTCGATCGAGTACCACCAACTCCAGCCGGAGACCCGGCAGGCGTGGCTGCGGGCCGCGGCGATGATGGTGGAGCCGTTCGCCCGGTGAGCTGGTCTGCCGCCACCGGAGCCCCCGTCCCGCACCGGGCCTGAGAGGATCATCGGGTGAGCCCGGACAACCCCGACCCTGAGCGGCCCGTCGACGAGCCCGTCCGACCCGCGCCACCCCGTACCCCGGAGGCGGATCCGCCGCAGGCCGACCCGTCGCCCGGGGCGGCGCCGGATGGGTTCGACCCAGGGCAGCCGCCCGCCTCGGCGGCTTACCAGAGCTCCTTGGACCTTCGGTTCGACGAACCGCGTCGTCCGCTGCGGACCCTGGCGACGGTGGTGGGCGCGGTGCTCGCGCTGGCCGCGCTGGGTATCCCGCTCGGCCTGCTCTGGGCCGCGCTCGCGCCGGACACCCCGGTGCTCAAGACCGCCGAGGGGGCGATCTACGCCGAGCCGCAACCGGAGCAGCCGATCGCCGCCGACGGCTGGTTCAGCCTGCTCGGGCTCGCCTTCGGGCTGCTCGTGGCGCTCGCGCTGTGGGTCGTGCTGCGTCGGCGGCGAGGCCCGGTCGGGTTGGTCGCCGCGGTGCTCGGCACTCTGGTCGCCGCGCCGGTGGCCTGGCAGGTGGGACGGCGGATCGGCCTGGCCACCTTCGACCGGTTGCTGGCGACCGCCCCGGTCGGGCAGGCCTTCGACAAGCCCGCCGACCTGCGCGCCGGCGGGGTGGACTGGCTGCTCGGGGTGCTGCCGGTGCCGCACGGCAACCTGCTGTTGCCGGCGTTCGGGGCCGCGGTCATGTACACCCTGCTGGCGGGCTGGTCACGGTGGCCGGGGCTGCGCCCGGAGCCCGAGCCGGGGGAGTTCAGTTGGGTGTCGGCGGGGACGCCAGCTCCGCCAGCGGCACCGGAACCGCCCGCACCTGACGCAGCAGAGCCGCCTCGCGGTTGAGCAGCCGCAGCTCGGCGCGGAGCCGGGAGGCGGTGTCGTCGATCGCCAGCAGCCGCTGCCGGTCGTCGACGGTGAGCGCCGCTGTCGCCGCCACCAGGTGCGAGAGCACCGTCGGGTCCTCCGGCAGCTGCTCGGAGATCTCCTCCGGGTCGGAGCGGATCAGGCCGAGGTACTGCCGGAACACCGCGATCACCCGGGCGGCCAGCAGGTCGGCCAACTCGTCCGGGCCGCCCGGGTCGGGCAGCCACTCCACGTCGGCGGTGAGGTAGGGCTCGGCGCTGTCGTCGACCTCGGCGATCCGGAACCGGCGGCGGCCGACGGTGACGATGTCGAAACCACCGTCGGCCAGCTCGGTCACCTGCCGCAGCTCAGCGGTGCAACCCACCTCGTGCAGGGTGACCTCGCCGACGCCCGGCGTCGCCCGGGCACCGGGACCGGCGGGCGCCACCTCCCAGCCGGCCTGGATGGCCACCACGCCGAACTCACGGGGGGCGCCCTCGGGCAGGCCGACCAGGTGTCGGACCAGCGCCCGGTAGCGCTCCTCGAAGATGTGCAGCGGCAGCACCAACCCGGGAAAGAGCACCGTTGCGAGCGGGAACACCGGCAGCCGTGCGGTCACAGGGTCGAGCCTAACCAATCTCGCCCACCGGGGCGTGGTCCGGCTCACCGTCCCGGCGGACGGGCGGCTCGGGTGGACCTCGGGTCGGCCGCCTAGACTCGCAAGGGTGCTGAATCGGATCGACCTGCGCGACGGTCTCGGAGACCCGCGCCGTCTGCTGCCCCGCGCCCAGCTCGACGTGTCCGTCGCCGTCGAGCGCATCCGGCCCCTGGTGGAGGCCGTCCGTGAGCATGGGTACCCAGCGATCCGGGAGGCCAGTGTCCGGTTCGACGGCATCTCCCCGGAGGTGCTGCGGGTGCCGGTCGAGGCCATCACCGAGGCGGAGGGGGTGCTCGACCCGGCGGTGCGGGCCGCGCTGCTGGAGTCCATCGCCCGGGCCCGTCGGGTGCACGCCGACCAGCGGCGCACCGAGCACACGACCCAGGTGGTGCCCGGCGGTACGGTCACCGAGCGGTGGCTGCCGGTCGACCGGGTCGGCCTCTACGTGCCCGGCGGCCTGGCGATGTACCCGTCGACGGTGGTGATGAACGTGGTGCCCGCCCAGGCGGCCGGGGTGCGCTCGCTGGTGGTGGTCAGCCCGCCGCAGAAGGACAACGGCGGCCTGCCCGATCCGCGGGTGCTCGCCGCGTGCGCGCTGCTCGGCGTCGACGAGGTGTACGCCGTGGGCGGGGCCCAGGCGGTGGCGATGCTGGCGTACGGCGCGGCGGTGGACCCGGCGGGTGAGCTGCGCTGCGACCCCGTCGACCTGATCACCGGGCCCGGCAACATCTGGGTGACGGCCGCCAAGCGGCTGCTACGCGGCGTGGTCGGCATCGACGCCGAGGCCGGGCCGACCGAGATCGCCATCCTGGCCGACGACACGGCCGACCCGGCGCACGTGGCCGCCGACCTGATCAGTCAGGCCGAGCACGACCCGCTCGCCGCGAGCGTGCTGGTCACCCCGTCGACGGCGTTGGTCGAGGCGGTCGAGGCCGAACTGGCCCGGCAGGTGCCGGCGACCAAGCACACCGAGCGGGTCACCACGGCGCTGACCGGTGAGCAGAGCGGCGTGGTCCTGGTCGACGACCTTGAGGCGGGGCTGCGGGTGGTCGACGCGTACGCGGCCGAGCACCTCGAGATCCAGACGGCCGACGCCCGGGAGTGGGCGCTGCGGGTCCGCAACGCCGGGGCGATCTTCGTGGGCGCCTGGTCGCCGGTGTCGCTCGGCGACTACTGCGCCGGCTCCAACCACGTGCTGCCCACCGGCGGCTGTGCCCGGCACTCCTCCGGTCTGTCCGTGCAGTCCTTCCTCCGTGGCGTGCACCTGATCGAATACACCGAGGCCGCGCTACGCGACGTGGCGCCGCACGTGGTCACCCTGGCCAACGTGGAGGACCTGCCCGCGCACGGCCAGGCGGTCCAGGCCCGTTTCCCGGGAGGGTCGGCGTGAGCAGCCTTGACGACCTGCCGATCCGTGCCGACCTGCGAGGGCTGTCGCCGTACGGGGCGCCGCAACTGGACGTGCCGGTGCGGCTCAACACCAACGAGAACTCCCACCCGGTGCCGGAGCCGGTGGTCGAGGCGATCAGCAAGGCCATCGCGGCCGAGCTGCGCGAGCTGAACCGCTACCCGGACCGGGACGCGGTGGCGCTCCGCGCCGACCTGGCCGACTATCTCGGGCACGGGCTCACCGTCGAGCAGGTGTGGGCGGCCAACGGCTCCAACGAGATCCAGCAGCAGTTGTTGCAGGCGTTCGGCGGCCCGGGGCGCAGTGCGCTCGGTTTCGTTCCGGCGTACTCGATGCACCCGCTGCTGGCCCTCGGCACCAGCACCCGCTGGGTGCCCGCCGAGCGCGGCGTCGACTTCGGGTTGACCGCCGAGGAGGCGGTCGCCCAGGTCCGCGAGCACCAGCCGGACGTGGTCTTCCTCTGCTCGCCGAACAACCCCACCGGCACGGCACTGGACCCGGCGGTGATCGCCGCGGTGCTCGACGTCGCGCCCGGCATGGTGGTCGTCGACGAGGCGTACGCCGAGTTCGCCCGGCCGGGGACGGTCAGCGCCCTCGCGGTGCTGCCCGGGCACCCGCGGCTGGTGGTCACCCGGACGATGAGCAAGGCGTTCGGCTTCGCCGGCGGCCGGCTGGGGTACCTTGCCGCCGACCCGGCGGTGGTGCAGGCGGTGCAGCTCGTCCGTTTGCCGTACCATCTCTCCGCGCTCACCCAGGCCGCCGCCCGCGCGGCGGTGGCCCACCGCGATGCCCTTCTCGGTACGGTGAGCGCGATCATGGCGCAGCGGGACCGGATCGTGGCGACGCTCCGCGAGCGCGGGCTGCGGGTCGCTGACAGCGACGCCAACTTCGTGCTCTTCGAGGTGGGCGGCGACCAGACCGTCGTCTGGAACGCCCTGCTGGCGCAGGGGGTGCTGGTCCGTGACGTCGGCCTTCCCGGCTGGCTGCGGGTGACCGCCGGCACCGCCGCCGAGACCGACGCCTTCCTTTCTGCGATGGAGACTGTTCAATGAGCCGGACCGCCCGGGTGGAGCGGATCACCAAGGAGACCAAGGTCCTCGTCGAGATCGACCTCGACGGCACCGGTGCCGCCGAGATCAGCACCGGCGTCGGTTTCTACGACCACATGCTGCACCAGATCGCCCGGCACGGCGGTTTCGACCTGACCGTGCGCACCGTGGGTGACCTGGAGATCGACGCGCACCACACGATCGAGGACACCGCGCTCGCCCTGGGTGCCGCCTTCGACCAGGCGCTGGGCGACAAGGCCGGCATCCGGCGCTACGGCTCGGCGACGGTGCCGATGGACGAGGTGCTGGTCCGGGCCGCGGTGGACCTTTCCGGTCGGCCGTACGTGGTGCACGACGAGCCGGTGCTCGCCCCGTACATCGGCCCGGTGTACGCCACCAGCATGACGCGGCACATCTGGGAGTCCTTCGGCCAGGCGGCCCGGGTCACGTTGCACGTGGACGTGCTGCGGGCGGCCCGGCCGGGCGGTCACCCGGACGCGCACCACGTGGTGGAGGCCCAGTTCAAGGCGGTCTCCCGCGCCCTACGCGAGGCGACGTCGATCGACCCGCGTTCGGCGGGTGCCATCCCGAGCACGAAGGGCGCGCTCTGATGAGCGCGAGGAGTGCAGCGCAGCGGAGCCCCGCAGTCGCGAATGGAAGGTGGCTCTGATGAGCGCGAGGAGTGCAGCGCAGCGGAGCCCCGCAGTCGCGAATGGAAGGTGGCTCTGATGAGCGCGGCGTTGCCGACGTTGTTGTTGATCCTGGCCGGGGTGCTGGTGGGTGGCACCTGGTCGCTCTACCGGCAGGGCGCGCCGAAGGTCGCGGTGTTGGTCACCGCGGCGCTCGCGGTGCTCGCCACTGTCGCCGGGGTTCTGCGGCTGCTGCCGGAGAACGGGTGATCGGGGTGGTGGCATGAGTGACGTGGTGGTGCTCGACTACGGCTCGGGCAACCTGCGTTCGGCGGAGCGGGCGCTGGCCGCCGCCGGGGCGGATGTCCGGGTGACCGACGATCTCGCCGCCGCGGCTGCCGCCGATGGTCTGGTGGTGCCGGGTGTGGGCGCGTACGCGGCGTGCATGGCGGGGATCGAGGCGTTGGGCGCCGGTCCGGTGATCGCCGAGCGGGTGGCTGCTGGCCGGCCGGTGCTGGGCATCTGCGTGGGTATGCAGGTGCTCTTCGAGCACGGTGACGAGCACGGCGTGGTGACCAAGGGGCTGGGGTTGCTGCCCGGCGGGGTGACCCGGCTGGCTGCCGCCCGGTTGCCGCACATGGGCTGGAACACGGTCCGGGCTCCCCGGGAGTCGGTGCTGTTCGCCGGGTTGCCGGAGCAGAGCCGTTTCTACTTCGTCCACTCGTACGCGATGGGCGACCCGGCGGCGCTGGCCGCCGCGGGGGCCACGGTGACCACGGCCCACCACGACACGGATTTCGTCGCGGCGGTGGAGCGTGGCTCGTTGTCGGCGGCCCAGTTCCACCCGGAGAAGTCCGCCGAGACCGGTGCCGCGTTGCTGCGCAACTGGCTCGCCACGTTGCCCAGCGGTGGGTGAGCGTCGTCGCGCGGTGCCCGGTCGGCGGGTGTCGCGGTGAGTCGGGAGCGGGCCCGCCGGCGGGCGCAGCGGGAGGCGGAGCAGGCCCGGGAGCGGGCGGTCCGGCAGCGCCAGGTCGCTCGCCGGCAGCGCCGTCGGGCGGTGGTCCGTCGGTTGACGCCGCGGCTGCGGCGGGGTCGTTCCGGGCGGCTGGCCCGGCACAGTCGGGGTGAGCGGGCCGCGATCGTGCTGCTCACCGGCGCGGCGTTGATCCTGATCTGGACGTTCGTTGACAACCTGGCGTTGCGTATCGCGCTGATCGTGCTCTTGCTGCTCGTACTGCCGGCGATCGTCGTGATCGCCCTGGACCGTCGTACCTGATCGAGGAGAAGACGTTGAGCCTCACCCTGTTACCCGCCGTGGATGTCGCTGACGGCCGGGCCGTCCGGCTCGTGCAGGGCGCCCTCGGAAGCGAGAGCGTCTACGGTGACCCGTTGGAGTCCGCGCTGGCCTGGCAGCGGGACGGCGCGGAGTGGATCCACCTGGTCGACCTGGACGCGGCGTTCGGTCGGGGCACCAACGCGCACCTGCTGGCGGAGGTGGTGCGCCAGTTGGACGTGAAGGTGGAGTTGTCCGGTGGCATTCGGGACGACGAGTCGCTGCGCGCGGCGCTGGGCACCGGGGCGGCCCGGGTGAACATCGGGACCGCCGCGTTGGAGGATCCGGTCTGGTGTGACCGGGTGGTGGCGGAGTACGGCGACCGGGTGGCCATCGGGCTGGACGTGCGGGGTCACACCCTGTCGGCGCGGGGTTGGACCCGCGACGGCGGTGACCTGTACGAGGTGCTGGAGCGGTTGGACAAGGCGGGCGCGAGCCGGTACGTGGTCACCGACATCACCAAGGACGGCACCATGCGCGGGCCGAACCTGGATCTGCTGCGCGAGGTGTGTGCCCGTACCGACCGGCCGGTGATCGCCTCCGGTGGGGTGTCCACCCTGGACGACCTGCGGGCGTTGGCGACCCTGGAGTCGGTCGGGGTGGAGGGTGTCATCGCCGGCAAGGCGCTCTACGCGGGTGCCTTCACGGTGGCGGAGGCGCTGCGGACGCTGGCCGAGGCGTGACGACGACTCGGCTCGGTTCGGGTGGCCCGTGGGAGCAGCGTTACGGCTACTCCCGGGTGGTCCGTGCCGGTGAGCGGGCCTGGACGGCCGGGTGCACGGCCACGGTGGACGGCCGGGTGGTGCACGTGGGTGATCCGGCCGCGCAGACCGCGCAGGCGCTGCGGATCGGGCTGGCCGCGCTCGCCGAGGTGGGTGCGGAGCCGGGCGACGTGGTGCGCACGAGGATGTACGTGACGGACCGGTTGCACGCCGACGAGGTGGGTCGGGCCCACAACGCGGTCTTCGGTGCGGTCCGGCCGGCGGCGACCCTGGTGGTGGTGGCCGGTCTGCTGGATCCGGAGCATCTGGTCGAGGTGGAGTTGGAGGCGTACCTCGGCGGTCGCTGAGGTACGCGTCCGGTCGGCCTGCCGGCCAACGCGCGGACAGATAACCGGTCGGCCTGCCGGCCAACGCGCGGACAGATAAGTTGTGCACAACTTAATTGTGGGCTACTTTTCAACGGTGACCGATGACCTGGTGCTGCGCCGGCAGGTGTGCTTCGCGCTCTACGCCGCGTCGCGCGCACTGACCGACGTCTACCGGCCGATCCTCGACGAGGTCGGGTTGACCTACCCGCAGTACCTGGTGCTGCTGGTGCTCTGGGAGCGTCCCGACGACGCCCCCACGGTGTCCGAGCTGGGCGCCGAGCTGCGGCTGGACTCCGGCACGCTCTCCCCGCTGCTCAAGCGGCTGGAGGGGGCGGGCCTGGTGGTGCGGCGGCGGTCGGCCCGCGACGAGCGGCGGGTCGAGGTGGGCCTCACCGGGCAGGGCCGGGCGCTCCGCGAGCAGCTCGGCGACGTCCCGCTGCGGATCGCTCAGGCCACCGGGCTGGGCCTCGACGAGTTGGTGGCGCTGCGCGACACCCTCACCCGGGTCACCGACACCATCCACCGACAGAAGGAGCAGTGAGCACCATGCAGGTTCTCTACACCGCGTCCGCAACCGCCACCGGCGACGGCCGGGACGGCCACGTTGAGACCTCCGACGGCACTGTCGCGCTCGACCTGGCCGTGCCGAAGGAGATGGGCGGCGCCGGCGGTGCGGCCAACCCCGAGCAGCTCTTCGCCGCCGGCTACGCGGCCTGCTTCCACAGCGCGCTGCGGGTGGTGGCCCGCCGGGCCAAGGCTGACGTGACCGGTTCCGTGGTCGCCGCCGAGGTGGGCATCGGCCCGAACGGCAGCGGCGGCTTCGGGCTCACCGTGCAGCTCCTCGTCGACCTGCCCGCCGCGTCCCGCGAGGTCGCCAAGCAGCTCGTCGAGCAGGCCCACCAGGTCTGCCCGTACTCCAACGCCACCCGTGGCAACGTCGACGTCACGCTGACCGTCCGCGAGACCCTGCCCGCGTGACATCGCGGCACCAGGCCCCCACCCGCGGACGAGAGGACAACCACCCGTGACCGGCAACCGCGAGATCCACCTGGCCAGCCGCCCCCAGGGCTGGCCCACCGAAGACACCTTCCGGCTCGTCGAGACCGACGTCCCGACGCCCGGACCAGGCCAGATCGTGGTCCGCAACCAGTTCATGTCAGTCGACCCGTACATGCGCGGACGGATGAACGACGTCAAGTCGTACGTGCCGCCGTTCGCGCTCGACGCGCCGCTCGACGGAGCCGCGATCGGCGAGGTGGTGGCCAGCGAGGCGGCGGACATCGCCGTCGGGGCCACCGTCCAGCACGGGCTCGGCTGGCGGGAGTACGCGCTGCTCGACGCGACCGCCGTCCGTCAGGTCGACCCGGGCGTGGCCCCGGTCAGCGCGTACCTGAGTGTGCTCGGCATGACCGGGCTGACCGCGTACGCCGGGCTGCTGGAGGTGGCCGCGATGAAGCCCGGCGAGACGGTCTTCGTCTCCGCCGCCGCCGGCGCGGTCGGCAGCCTGGTCGGCCAGATCGCCAAGCTCAAGGGCGCCGGCCGGGTCATCGGCAGCGCCGGCTCGCCGGCCAAGGTCGAGCGGCTGCGGGCGCTGGGCTTCGACGCCGCCTTCGACTACCACGACGGGGTCCGCGAGGCGCTGCGGGCCGCCGCCCCGGACGGCGTCGACGTCTACTTCGACAACGTCGGCGGCGACCACCTGGAGGCGGCGATCTCGGCCATGAACCTGCACGGTCGGGCCGCCATCTGCGGAATGATCGCGCAGTACAACGCCACCGAGCCGCCGGCCGCCCCGCGCAACCTGGCGCTCGTCATCGGCAAGCGGCTCACCCTGCGCGGTTTCCTCGTCAACGATCACCACGACGTGCGACCGGCGTTCGTGCGCGACGTCGCGGGCTGGCTGCGCGACGGCACGCTGTCCTACGACGAAACGATCGTGGACGGCATCGAGAACGCCCCGGCGGCGTTCCTCGGCCTGCTGCGCGGCGAGAACCTGGGCAAGATGCTCGTCCGGGTGTGACGCGGACCTCTCCCACGGCGGCCGACCCGATCGGGTCGGCCGCCGTGCCGTCTGCGGAGGATAGGCTCGCGGCATGAGCGTGGCGGTACGCGTGATCCCCTGCCTGGACGTCGACGCCGGACGGGTCGTCAAGGGCGTGAACTTCCTCGACCTGCGGGACGCCGGTGACCCGGTGGAGTTGGCCGCCGCGTACGACCGGGCCGGCGCTGACGAGTTGACGTTCCTCGACGTCACCGCGTCCTCCAGCGACCGCGGCACCATGCTCGACGTGGTACGCCGCACCGCCGAGTCGGTGTTCATCCCACTGACCGTCGGCGGTGGGGTGCGGCAGGTCGCCGACGTGGACACGTTGCTGCGTGCCGGGGCCGACAAGGTCGGCGTCAACACCGCCGCCATCGCCCGACCGGAGCTGATCGCCGAGATCGCCGACCGGTTCGGCCGGCAGGTGCTCGTGCTCTCCCTCGACGTGCGCCGGTCGTCGACCGGTGCCACGCCCAGCGGCTTCGAGGTCACCACGCACGGGGGTCGACGCGGCACCGGCATCGACGCCGTGTGGTGGGCACACCGGGGCGCCGAGTTGGGCGCGGGGGAGATCCTGCTCAACTCGATGGACGCCGACGGCACCAAGGCGGGTTTCGACCTGGAGTTGATCGCCGCGGTGCGGGCGGTCGTGGACGTGCCGGTGGTGGCCAGTGGGGGCGCCGGTGAGGTGGCCCACTTCCCGCCCGCGATCGGCGCCGGCGCGGACGCGGTGCTCGCCGCCAGCGTCTTCCACTTCGGCGAACTGACCGTCGCCGAGGTCAAGGACGCGCTGCGCCTCGGCGGCCACCCGGTGCGCTGAGCCGCTCAGCGCTCGCCCGAGTGCCCCTCCGGTGACCGACGCGGGGTGGGGATCGACCGGACCGCATACTCCTGGACGGCCGCCGCGTGGTCGGCCTCGTCCAGGATCCAGTCGGCGCTGCCGGGCGCGTGCCGACGGGTCAACACACCCTGCACGGTGTCCACCATGGTCGCCACACCCGCGCGCGGGCGGGTACGCCACAGCGTCTCACCCTCGGCGGTGATCCGGAACCAGCCGTCGGCGACGCTGACCAGCCCGGCCCCGACCAGCCGCTGGACCGCGGCCTCCACCTCGTGCCGCTGCGGGATCGCGTGGTTGAGGTGGTCGGCGGTGGAGAGCACGTCGGCCAGGCGAACGCCCTCCGGTCGTCGGCTTGTCGCCGACCGACGGTGCCGTCCGGCGCCGCTCGCGATGACGAGCGACACGAAGATCCAGGCGTCCGTCCAGCGCCAACCGTTCTCCCCCATGCAGAGATGATGACGGCGCGCGTCGCGGAAGGGAACACCCACCCGCCAACCGGTGTGCAGCACCACCACCACGTACCGGTTCGCGGACGGTCGGTGAGGTTTCAGCCGGCGGGCGTGACCGGCGCGGGGCTACCCGGTGGCGGAGCGGGGCGGTCGGGTGTGCCGCCCTCCGGCACGGCGCTATCGGGTGCCGGAGCTTCCGGCACGGCGAACAGCGGGATGAAGAACTGGGCCAACGGACCGATGGCCAACGCGTACGCGACGGTGCCCACGCCGACCGTGCCGCCGAGCAGCCAGCCCAGCGCCAGCACGGTGACCTCGATGACGGTGCGCACCAGCCGGACCGACCGGCCAGGCCGGCGGGCCACGTACCCGGTCATCAGGCCGTCGCGAGGGCCGGGGCCCAACTGGGCGCCGAGGTACAGAGCGGTGGCGGCGCCGTTGGCGACGATCCCGGTGATCAGCATCGCGGTCCGGACGCTGAGCGGGCCACCCGCGGGCAGCAGGGCCACCGTGGCGTCCACCACCAGGCCGATCACCACGACGTTGCTGACCGTGCCGAGGCCGGGCCGCTGCCGCAGGGGGATCCAGAGCAGCAGGACCAGCGCGCCGACGCCGATGGTGACCGTCCCGAAGGAGAGCCCGGTCAGCTCGGAGAGCCCCTGGTGGAACACGTCCCACGGGTCGAGGCCCAGGTCGGAGCGGATCATCAGGGCCATGCTGACGCCGTAGAGCGTGAGCCCGAGGTAGAGCTGGACCAGCCGTCGGACCGGCCGGTGCCGCAGATTGCCAAGCAGTGCCATGCATGCCACCCTAGGTGCCAATCCTCATCGAGGAAGAAGCCAATATCCGAGGAGTGGCCATGACCGGGCAGGTACGCGGTGTCCAATTGGCCCGTCTGCTCGGGCAGTGGCATGCGTTGCCGGGCCGGCGGCGAAGCCCCGACTACGCCGCGCTGGCCGGCTCGGTGCGCGGGCTGCTCGCCGACGGCCGGCTGCCGTTGGGCGTCCGCCTCCCGGCCGAACGGGAGCTGGCCGAGGCGCTGCGGATCAGTCGGACCACTGTCACCGCGGCCTACCGGCAGCTCCGCGAGAGCGGGCACCTGGCCAGCCGCCGAGGGGCCGGTAGCTGGACGATGCTGCCGGGCAACCACCGGGTGGCCAGCACCGGGCTGTGGACCCCGCTGGACGACCGGGAGATGCTCGACCTCGGCGTCGCGGCGCTGGCCGCCCCACCGCAGCTGCTGTCGGCCGCCCGGGCCGCCGCCGAGGACCTGCCCCGCTACCTGAGCGGGGCCGGCTACCACCCGACCGGCATCATCGAGCTGCGTGAGGCCGTGGCCGACGCGTACGCGGCCCGGGGTCTGCCCACCTCGGCCGATCAGATCATGGTCACCAGCGGCACCCAGCACGCACTGGATCTGGTGCTGCGGCTCGCCCTGGCCCCGGGCGGCAGCGTGCTCGTCGAGTCCCCGACCTACCCCAACGCCCTCGCCGCGCTGGCCGGCCGGCGGGCCCGGATCACCACCCACGGTCTGGCCGCCGACGCCGGCTGGGAGCCCGACCTGTTGCTGGGCAGTCTGCGGCAGACCCGGCCGAAGCTGGCGTACCTGATTCCGGAGTTCCAGAACCCGACGGGGCACCTGATGCCCGCCGCACTGCGCGAGCGCGTGGTCGCCGCCGCGCACGCGGTCGGCACCGACCTGGTCATCGACGAGTCCTTCGTGGACCTGTCGATGGACGGCACCGAGCCGCCACCCCCGGTCGCCACCTACGACCGGCACAGTCGGGTGATCAGCATCGGGGGGATGAGCAAGCCCTACTGGGGTGGCCTGCGGATCGGCTGGGTGCGGGCGTCCGCGCCGCAGGTGCAGCGACTGGCCGCCGTGCGGGTCGGGGTCGACATGGCCAGCCCGGTGCTGGACCAACTGGTCGCGGTGCACCTGCTCGCCGACGCCGAGGCCATCGTCGCCGACCGCCGAGTCCAGTTGGCCGTGCAGCGGGACGCCCTGCTCGGCGCGCTGGCGCACCAACTGCCCGAGTGGCGGGTCACCGTGCCGCGGGGTGGAGTGACGCTGTGGGCCGAGTTGGACGGCCCGGTCTCCAGCGCGCTGGCCCGGGCCGCGGAGGAGGTCGGCGTACGACTGGCGCCCGGCCCCCGGTTCGGCCTGGACGGCACCCTGGAGCGCTTCCTGCGGCTGCCGTTCACCCTGCCCGCGGCGGACCTGGTGGAGGCCGTCGGGCGGATCGCGGCGATCCGCTACGACCTGGACCGCACGGGTCGACAGCGCTGGCGGGAGCCGGCCGTCATCGCCTGAGCCGTCGCCGGCCACCATGCCCCGTCGGCGTCATCGTCGCCGGTCGGCCAGCACAGGTATCGCGACGATATGCCCGGAAGGCCCTGTTCGACTGCCACAATCGCCTGATGGGCGAGGACCGGGGGGCGCGCGGGGTCCGCCGGAGCGCGCCGGGCTCGCGGGCGACCCCGCTCGAACTCTTCTACGACCTTGTCTTCGTCTTCGCCTTCCTGCACGTCACCACGGCCACCGCCGGCAATCCGACCATCCGCAGCCTGGTCCAGTACCTGGTGCTGCTGGCCCTGCTGTGGTGGTGCTGGTCCGGGTTCGCCGTGCTGGGCAACCTGATCCGTACCGACCAGGGCATCGTCCCGGCGGTCGGTTTCGTCACCATCGCCGCCGCGTTCGTCCTGGCGCTGAGTCTGCCGAAGGCGTTCGTCGACCGTCCCGGTGGCCTGTTCGGTCCACTGGTCTTCGCGGCCTGCTACTTCCTGGTCCGGGCGAGCGAGTCGGTGATCTTCCTGTGGCTCGGCCGCCGGGACCTGAACGTGCGTCGACGCTGGCAACTGCTCGCCCTGCCGGCGGTGTTGGCCACGAGCCTCATCGTGGTCGCCGGGCTGCTGCCGCAGCGGCTCTTCGACGGAACGGCCGAGTCGGTGGCCCGCCTGCTGTGCTGGATCGCGGCCATCGGCGTGGAGTACGGCGCCGGACTGGCGCTGAAGGGCACCGGGTGGACGGTGCTCTCCGCCGGACACTGGGCGGAGCGGCACGGTCAGATCGTCCTGGTCGCCCTCGGCGAGGCCATCATCTCCCTCGGATTCAGTCCCGAGGAGACCACCGGTCTGCCGCTGACCTGGCCGGTGCTGTTCGCCGCGGTCCTCGGCATCGCGGTGGCCGCGGCGATGTGGTGGGCGTACTTCGACACCCTGGCGCTCGGGATGGAACAGACCCTGCACCGCACCCGCGACCCGGACGCCCGCGCAGCCCTGGCCCGAAACGCCTACAGCTACCTGCACCTGCCGGTCATCGCCGGCATCATCCTGTTCGCGCTCGGGCTCAAGGGGCTGATCCACCAGGGTGCCGATCCCAGTACGCCGAGCTGGGGCGTTCCGCTGCCGAGCTTCGACCTGCTCGCGCTCTACGGCGGGGTCGGGCTCTACCTGCTCGCGCTCATCGTCCTCGGCCGGAAGATGCTCGGTGCTCCCCGCTGGCCCACGATCGGCGGGATCCTGCTGCTGGTCGCGCTGGTGCCGGTCGCGGGGGCGCTGCCCGAGCTGATCGCGTTGGCCATGTTGGCAGTGGCCACGGCGTTGGCCGTGGCTGCGCAGACGGTCGTCGACTCGCGGCGGCGCAGCGGGGTCCGACAGATGGCGTTCGAGGAACAGCTCGCCGCGGAGGAGGAACACACCAGGTGGCGGGGCCACCACCTGTGAGGTCCCGTGCCGGCTCGCCGGCCGGCACGGGACCCACTCGGCTCAGAGTTCGGCGAGGGTGCCGGCGTACATCTTGTCGATCTCGGCGGCGAAGTTGCTCTCCACACCACGCCGCTTGATCTTCAACGACGGGGTGATCTCGCCGTCCTCGATCGTCAGGTCGCGCGGCAGAATCGCCACCTTCTTGATCGTCTCCCAGCGGTTGAGCTTGGCGTTGAGCTGGGCGACGTACTCCTCGACCATCGTCTGGGCCTCTGCCGACGCGACGATCTCGGAGTAGCTGCGCCCTTCGAGGGGGCCACCGGCGGCCCAGCCGCGGATCGCGTCCGGGTCCAGGGTGACCAGCATCGTGCAGAAGTTGCGGGCCTGACCGACGACGACCGCCTGCGAGGTGTACGGGCAGATGGCCTTGAACATCCCCTCGATGTGCGACGGCGCGATGTACTTGCCGCCCGAGGTCTTGACCAGGTCCTTCTTGCGGTCCGTGATGCGCAGGTAGCCCTGCTCGTCGAGGGTGCCGATGTCACCGGTGCGGAAGAAGCCGTCCTCGGTGAACGCGGCGGCGGTCTCCTCCGGCAGGTTGTGGTAGCCGCGCATCACCGGCCGACCGCGGACCAGGATCTCCCCGTCGGTGTCGATCCTGCACTCGAGGTCGCCCATCGCCCGGCCCACAGTGCCGATCCGCAGCCCGGACGGCGGGTTCACGAAGTTGCCGGCGCTGGTCTCGGTCAGGCCGTAGCCCTCGGAGATCGGCAGGTTCGCGGCAGCGAAGAAGGTGGCGATCTCCGGGCTGAGTGGCGCGGCGCCGGACACCAGCACCCG
This sequence comes from Micromonospora sp. NBRC 107095, assembly GCF_030269705.1. Lineage (NCBI taxonomy): Bacteria > Bacillati > Actinomycetota > Actinomycetes > Micromonosporales > Micromonosporaceae > Micromonospora > Micromonospora sp. NBRC 107095. The sequence goes on along the minus strand of NZ_BSTU01000003.1, from coordinate 116,722 downwards.
CATCCGGCCACCCAGGCGAGCCTGGAGCTTGCTGAACACCAGCTTCTCGGCCAACCCGTAGCGCAGCTTCAGGCCGGCCGGCACCGGCTTGCCGGCCTGCTCGAGGGCGATCTTCTCCTTGCCGATGCCGACCGCCCAGCCGAAGATCTTCGCCTTCGCGCCACCGGCGCCCTGCGCGGTGGTCACCGCCTTGTTGTAGACCTTCTCGAAGACCCGGGGAGCGCCGCACATCAACGTCGGACGGATGACCGAGAGCAGGTCGACCAGCTTGTCCACCCGGCCGTCGACGTAGGTGGGCAGGCCGACGTGGATGGCGCCGCAGAGCAGGGTCTTGCCGAACGAGTGAGCCAGCGGCAGCCACAGGTACTGCAGGTCGTCGTCGCGCAGCAGTCCCACCTCGGCCTGCGCCACCGCCTCCCAGCACCAGCCGCCGTGCAGCAGCTCGACGCCCTTGGGCTGCCCGGTGGTGCCGGAGGTGTAGATCAGGGTGGCCAGGTGGTCCGGGCCGATGCCGGCCACCAGCATGTCGATCAGATCCGGCTCGGCGGCCAGCGCCTGGGTGCCGCGCTCCTCCAACTCGGCGAGCGTCAACTGCGTGATCGCCGCGGTCGGGTCGACGGCACCGTCGAGGAGCACCACGTGGGTGAGCGCGGGCAGGGTCGCCCCGGCGATCTTCGCCGCCTGGGCCGGGTTCTCCGCGAACAGCACCTTCGACCCGGAGTCGGCGATGATGTACGTCGCGTCCGTCGGCTCGGTGGTCGGGTAGACGGTGGTGGTCGCGCCGCCGGCGCACATGATGCCGAGGTCGGCGATCACCCACTCCAGCCGGGTGTTGGCGAGGATCGCGACCGGGTCCTCCTGGCCGACGCCCAGGCCGTGCAGGCCAGCGGCGACCGCCTTGGCGCGCTGACCGACCTGCGCCCAGGTCAGCCAGACGGGCCCCGAGTCGTCGGGGTTCGGGGACGCGAACGCGAACCGGTCGGGGGTGGCCGCCACGCGCTTGAGAAACATGTCCGGGATGGAGCGGTACGGTACATCGAGAGCCATCGCTGTAGCCGCCTTCGGGGGTGGTGGCGTGACGGTCGTCACGTCATGATGGTTACCGAAGAGTATTGCCTGTGGCCATGCATCGGCTAGCCCTGGTGATCGTCCAGCCGTCCCATCCCACCAACCGGACGGCCGATCAGGCGTACCGGGCAGCCACCACTGACCAGTCGTAGGTGGCCCGGACCCAGTTGCGCCGCGCCGCCAACGCGTCGCGCAGCCCGTCGTCGCCGGTGGCGCGGAGCGCCTCCTCCGCGTCCAGGTACGTCGCCAACCCCTGGTTGAACCGGTGTGCCGCGCTCCGCAGCGCGGTCGCCTCGTCCGCCTCGCTGTCCTGGGCGATCACCGTGACCAGGTTGTGCGCGTCCGGGTCGGCCTGGCTCTCCTTGCCGTACGAGAAGAGGTCGTTGCACCAGCAGACCAGGTCCACCGCCAGCAGGTCCAGGGTGACCAGCCCCGGGTCGGCGCGTTGGGTCGGCCCGGAGGGTCGCCTCGACGCCAGGTCGGTCAGGGTGAGGCAGGGGTGCACGCCGCCGATGTGCCGGCGCAGTTGGACGTACTCCGCCATCTCGGGTACGCGCCGACGTTCCCGGTTGCCCGCCTCCCAGAGCAGCGCCAACAGATACTCCCGCATCTGGCTGACGAACCGCAGCAGCAGCCCGGCGTGATCGTGCAGCCGGGTCCGGCGACAGAGGTCGTGCAGCGCGTCACCCAGGGGCCCGACGGCGGGCGGTGCGACGTCCGGGTCACCGCACCGGTCGAGCACGTCGAGCAGGGTGCTGATCGCCGGACCCAACCGCACCGGGTCGGCGCCGAGGCCGTCCTCGTCACAGGCGTCATCCATCACGAAGAGCCAGCTGATCAGGTCGGTGAGCAGCCGAAGCCCCTCCACGGAGCCGTCCGGGCAGGCGCGGCCGGCCAGGCCGGCGGCGTCGGCCCGTTTCAGCCGGTCCACACGTTGGCCGGAATCGACCAGCCCGAACGTGCGTGCCCACTCGATGCTCTCACTCGCCACTTGGTCCGTGGCACCATGGCGCCCCGTGGGGAACGGCGGTTCCCGCAGCGCCGAAATCGCGAATTCCCGCACAGTGCGCCCCCACTCCGTGCCGCCCGGCGCGGTGCGGCGCGGTGAAGCGTACGGGAGGGCGTATCAGCGTGCTTCGCTGGGTGTGGGGAATCCGACAGTCGTTCCGTGACCGTTTCTGTACGGACGGTCACATTCCCAGGTTGGCGCCGCGCAGTCGTCCCGACGCCTCCGTCGAGCCGTTCAGTTGGACCCGGGCCACCCGTTGCCGCCCGGACAGGAACAGCACCAGCTCCCCCGGGGAACCGACCAGGCGCAGCGGCTCACCGCCGCGACCGACGGAGATCTCACCGTGGCCGGGCGCCTGCACGAGAAGGTCCGCCGGAAAACGACGCAGGGCCAGCCGGGCCACCGGGGCCACGCGTTTCCAGAGCGCGCTCTGCAAACCGGTGGGCAGATCGCGCGGCTGCCACCCGGAGCCAGCCCGTCGGACGTCCTCGTGGTGGATGAAGAACTCCATCGTGTTGGCCACTTCGTCGGTCAGCGGATTGCTGACCGGGCTCCACAGCGGCGGTCGCCGTACCTGGGCCACCAGCTCGGGGTACCGCTGAGCGGCGAGCCGCTGCCGGACCCGCTCGGCGTATCCGCGCAGCGGCGGCAGCAGGATCCCACCCGCCGCGTCCGGACGGCGCTCCCGCAGCACCAGATGAGCGGCGAGGTCACGGGTCGCCCAGCCCTCGTTGATCGTCGGGGCGGCCGGCCCGAGGGCCAGCAGAAGATCGGCCAGCGCCTCGCGCTCGGCTCGGGCGTACCGCGGCATGGCCCGATCGTAGGCCCGGTGGCCCGTCGGCGCGCGCCGACGGACGCCGGTGGACACCGCCGTCCGGTACGTGACGGTCGACATATCCGGTCGGGGTCGGCGGCGCTGGCCCCGACCGGTAAGGATGAGGGAGATAATTGTGGCTTACGGCGGGGGAGAGCGTGGCGAGCAAGACAAGTCGGGACGTTCTCGGTCGAGGGCTGGGGGTCCTGCGACAGGCGATCCGTGAGCAGCCACGGATCTTCGCGGTGGCGGTCGTCGGTAGCGTGCTCTTCGGCGCGATGATCATCGTCAGTGCCCGGGTCGTCGGGTCGGTCGTCGGTGAGGTGGCGCTTCCGGCCATCGAACGTGGCGAGGTGGGCGCCGGCACCCTGGCGCTGGCCGCAGCGGCGTTGTTCGGGATCAGCGTGCTGCGGGTGGCGGGCATCTTCGGCCGTCGGCTCGGCGCCGGCTACATGCAGTACCGCCTCCAGGCGTCCTACCGTCGCCGGGTCACCCGTCGGTACCTGGAACTGCCGCTGTCCTGGCACCACCGCAACTCCACCGGCACCCTGCTGTCCAACGCCAACTCCGACGTGGAGGCGGCCTGGTACCCAATCGCGCCGCTGCCGTTCGCCGTCGGCACGTTGGCGATGCTCGTCGGCGCGATCGTGTCGCTCTTCGCCACCGACTGGGCGCTCGCCCTGGTCGGCCTCGCCGTCTTCCCCGCGCTGTTCGCGCTCAACGTCATCTACTCCCGCCGGATGGCCCCCCGGCAGGCCCGGGCGCAGCGCCTGCGCGCCGAGGTCAGCGGGATCGCCCACGAGAGCTTCGACGGCGCCCTGGTGGTCAAGACGATGGGCCGCGAGGCCCAGGAGACCGCCCGGTTCGCGGGCCGCGCCGGTGAGCTGCGCGATTCGCTGATCGCTGTCGGGCGGCTGCGCGGGGTCTTCGACCCGCTGCTGGAGACGCTGCCCAGCCTCGGCACCCTCGCCGTCCTGGTGGTCGGGGCGTTCCGGCTGCGCCAGGGCGCGATCAGCGTGACCGAGCTGGTCAGCGTGGCCTTCCTCTTCACCGTGCTGGCGTTTCCGGTGCGGGCCATCGGTTGGGTGCTGGCCGAGCTGCCGCGCAGCGTCGCCGGCTGGGACCGGGTCCGCCGGGTGCTCGACGCCACCGGCGAGATGCCGTACGGGCAGCGGGTGCTCGACCCGGCCGAGACCACCCCGGCCACCCTCACGTTCCACGACGTGCACTACTCCTACCCGCCCGCCGAAGCGCACCCGCCCGGCGCGCAGGTCCTCGGTGAGGTCGGCTTCACGGTGCCGGCCGGTCGGACGGTGGCCCTGGTCGGGCCCACCGGCGCCGGCAAGTCCACCATCGCCTCGCTGGCGGTGCGGCTCGTCGACCCGGACTCCGGCACGGTGAGCCTGGACGGCGTGGACGTGCGCGAGCTGACCTCCGCGTCGCTGGCCGGCACGGTGGCCCTGGTCGCCCAGGTGCCGTTCATCTTCGACGACACGGTCCGCGCCAACATCGCCCTCGACCGGCCCGGTGTCGACGACGAGGTGGTCTGGGCGGCGCTGCGGCTGGCCGAGGCGGACGGGTTCGTCGCCGCGCTGCCCGAGGGCCTGGACACCATGGTCGGCGAGCGGGGCACCTCGCTCTCCGGCGGTCAGCGCCAACGGCTCACCCTGGCCCGCGCGCTGGCCGGCCGACCGCGACTGCTGGTGCTCGACGACGCGACGAGCGCTGTCGATCCTCGAGTGGAGGCGGCCATCCTGGCGGGGCTGCGGTCGTCGACCGCGGCGGCGGGGGTTCCGGCCGCGTCGATCCTGGTGGTGGCGTACCGCCGGGCCACCATCGCGCTCGCCGACGAGGTCATCTACGTGGAGCAGGGACGGGTGGTCGCCCGGGGCACCCACAGCGAGTTGCTGGCGACCGTGCCCGGGTACGTGGACCTGGTCACCGCCTACGAGCAGGCCGAGGTCGAGCGCGCGCAGGAGAGTTCGTACGACGACGACGTGGCGCCGCTGCCGTCGGGCCTGGAAATCGAGGTTGACCGGTGAGCGCGAGGAGTGCAGCGAAGCGGAGCCCCGCAGTCGCGAACGGAAGGCGTGCTCGGTGAGCGCGAGGAGTGCAGCGAAGCGGAGCCCCGCAGTCGCGAACGAAAGGCGTGCTCGGTGAGCGCGAGGAGTGCAGCGAAGCGGAGCCCCGCAGTCGCGAACGGAAGGCGTGACCGGTGAGTGTCGAGGAGCGCGGGCAGCGGGACGAGACGACCTGGCAGACCCTGCGTCGGGGCCTGGCGCTCTCGCCGGAGCTACGGATCGGTCTGGCCGGCACGTTGGGCCTGGCGTTGGTCTACATGGTCGGTCGGGTCGCCGTGCCGGTGGCGGTGCAGCAGGGCATCGACCGGGGCCTCGTCGGTGGTCTGAACCTGAACGTGGTCTGGACGGTGGTGGCGATCACCGCGGCGATCCTGACGATCACCACGATCTGCGGCTACCTGATGATGCGCCGACTGTTCACGGTCAGCGAGACGGCGCTGGCCAACGTCCGGACACGGGCGTTCCGGCACGTGCACGACCTGTCGATGTTGCACCAGCAGTCGGAGCGGCGGGGTTCGTTGGTCTCGCGGGTGACCAGCGACGTCGACCAGATCACCCAGTTCCTCCAGTGGGGCGGGGTGATCCTGCTGGTCAACCTGGGTCAGCTGGTGGTCACCACCGCCGTCATGCTGGCGTACTCCTGGCAGTTGACGCTGGTGGTGCTGGCCGCGTTCCTGCCGGCGGTGTTCGTCATCCGGCAGTTGCAACGCCGCCTCGGCTCGGCGTACGCGACGGTGCGCCAACGCACCGGGACGCTGCTCGGCGCGATCGGCGAGAGCGTGGTGGGCGCGCCGGTGATCCGGGCGTACGGGATCGCCGGGCGTACGGAGCGACGGCTGGACGAGGCGATCGACAGGCAGCGCCTGGCGCAGCAGCGGGCGATCCGGATCAGCATCGTGGGCAGTTCGGTCGGCGAGTTGGCGGCGGGGCTGGCGCTGGCCGGCGTGGTGGTGCTGGGTGTGGTGTTGGGGGTGGACGGCACGCTGTCGATCGGCCAGCTGACCGCGTTCCTTTTCCTGGTGACGCTGTTCATCCAGCCGGTGCAGATCGCCACCGAGGTGCTCAACGAGGCGCAGAACGCGATTGCTGGCTGGCGTCGGGTGTTGGACGTGTTGGACGTTGCCCCCGATGTGGCCGACCCGGGGGAGCAGGGGCGGGAGTTGCCGGGCGGGCCGCTGGACATCCGGTTCACCGGGGTGCGGTTCGCCTATCCGGGTGGGCCGCCGGTGTTGCACGACATCGAGCTGGAGATCGCGGCGAAGAGTCGGGTGGCGGTGGTCGGTGAGACCGGTAGCGGGAAGACCACGTTCGCCAAGTTGCTGACCCGGCTGATGGACCCGTCGGCCGGGGCGGTGCTGCTGTCCGGGGTGCCGTTGACGGATGTCCGGTTCGATTCGCTGCGTTCGCGCGTGGTGATGGTGCCGCAGGACGGGTTCCTGTTCGACGCGACGGTGGGGGACAATGTCCGTTTTGCTCGTCCGGAGTTGACCGACGAGCAGCTGCGCACCGCTTTCACCGAGCTGGGTCTGTCGGACTGGCTGGAGGGTCTGCCGGCGGGCCTGGACACTCCCGTCGGGGAGCGCGGCGAGGCGCTCAGCGTCGGCGAGCGTCAGCTTGTCGCGTTGGCCCGCGCGTACGTGGCTGACCCGGATCTGCTCGTGCTCGACGAGGCGACCAGCGCGGTGGACCCGGCGACGGAGGTGCGGTTGCAGCGCACGCTGGACGCGGTCACCCGGGGCCGGACCACCCTCGCGATCGCGCACCGGCTCTCCACGGCGCAGGCCGCCGACGAGGTGATCGTGGTGGACCGGGGTCGGGTGGTGCAGCGCGGCCCGCACGACGAGTTGGTCCGCGACGCCGACTCGGTGTACGGGCTGCTCTACGCCTCCTGGTTGGAGCAGACCCGGTGAGGTGCTGCGGTGTGGTGGACGCCGACGGTCGGGTGCTCTAGGCTCCGGGTTAGGTAAGCCTAACCTTCTAAGGAGGTCGCGCCCATGCGGCCCAACTCCGCCGAGATCGTCCGTACCCTCGTCGCCGGCCGCCTGCCCGGCCTGGTGCACCTGGCCCACCGGCCGGGCCCGCACCACGCCCGGCACGTCACCGACCCGGACGGGCGGGTGCTGTTGCTGGTGCCGGTGGCCAGCCACCTGGCCGCCGCCCTGCAACCGGCGCCCGGCAGCGGTGACGTCGCGGTGGTGCTCGACGTGCTCGACCTGCCGCCCGCCGCCGGTGCGCCCGGCCTGGGTCGGGCCTGGGTGTCCGGCTGGGCGGCCGAGCTGCGCGGCGACGAGGCCCGCCAGGGCGCTGTCGACTTCGCCGCGGTCGCGCCGACAGGGGACCTGCTCGACCTGGGCACCCGGTTCCGGTTGTTCCGCTTCGAGGTGGTCGAGGTCCGCTGGGAGCGGGCCGGCGTCGTGCACCGGATCGACCCGGTGGCGTACGCCGAGGCCGAGCCGGACCCGGTGCACCCGGTCGAGGCCCGCCTGCTCGCCGACCTCGCCGAGTGCCACGGCGCCCAGGTGACCGAGTACCTGTGCCGGCAGCTCGGGTTGACCGGGCAGACCCCGGACGGGCCTCCCCGGGTGGTGCGCATCGACCGCTACGGGCTGCTGGTCGCCCTCGGTCGACCCGGTGCCCGACGTCGGGTCCGGTTGGCCTTCCCGGGTCCGCTGACCGACCCGGCCGAGCTGCCCCATCTGCTGCCACCGCTGCGACTCACGGCCGACGCCCGCCCACCGCGCTGAGCTGACCGGGCCGCCACGCTTTGCGTCGATCTCGCGGGGGTCAGGTCGGCAGCGGGCCGGTGAGGTAACGCTGGATCGTCGGGCCGACCATGGCCACCAGGGTTTCCGGGTCGGCCGAGGCGACCGGCTCGAGGCGTACCACGTGCCGCATCATGGCCAGACCGATCATCTGGGTGGCCACCAGGGAGCCCCGCAGCGGTAGCTCGGCCGGATCGACGTCGAGGTTGTCGAGCACCCGGCGCAGCACCTGGGTGGTGACGAACTCCCGCAGCAGTCGAGCCGTCCACTCGTTGCTCACCGCAGAGCGCAGCAGTGCCTGCGCGGCGCTGCCGGCCGGGGAGTCCCAGACGCCGAGGAACGTGCGCACCATCCGCTCGCCAACGGCGTCCCGGTCACCGGCGAGCACCTTCGGCACCAGCTGACCGGGGTCGACCGGAAAGTTCATCGCGGCCAGGAAAAGCTGGTCCTTGCTGCCGAAATAGTGGTGCACCAGCGCAGGATCGACCTCCGCCGTGCCGGCGATGGCCCGGATCGAGGCGGCGTCGAAGCCCCGTTCGGCGAACGCCGCCCGCGCCGCGTCGAGGATCGCCTCCCGGGTGCCCGGTTTGCCGGGTCGCCGGCCGGTTCGCCGCGTCATCGCCGCCCTTCGTTCGTCCGCCTGGGCCCGTGGTGGGCCGGCCCGGTCAACGCCGGGGACTGCCGCCGTGCCGGCCGCCGCCCCCGGCGTCGGCGGTCAGCCGCTGCGTCGGCGCAGGGTCGCCGCCGCGAGCACCAGCGCCAGCACCACCGCGCCGAGCACCACCGCGACATCCCGCCACATCCGGCCGGTCGGTTCGGCGTGGGCACCGACCTCCTGCAAAGCCTCGATGGCGTACGACAGGGGGAAGGCGTCACTGAGCGCCTGGAGCCAGCCGGCCATCTGGTCGCGGGCCACGAACAGCCCGCAGAGCAGCAGTTGGGGGATCACCACGACCGGCAGGAACTGTACTGCCTGGAACTCGGTGCGCGCGAAGGCACTGCACAGCAACCCGAGGGCGACGCCGAGCACCGCGTCGAGCACGGCGATCCCGATCACCAGTCCGATGCTGCCGGCGGTCTCCAGACCGAAGATCCAGTACGCCACGGCGGAGGCGACGGCGGCCTGCACGGCGGCTGCCAGCCCGAACGCGATGCCGTACCCGAAGAGCAGGTCGAGCTTGCCCAGCGGGGTGGTGAGCAGCCGCTCCAGCGTGCCCGAGGTGCGTTCGCGCAGCATGGCGATGCTGGTCACCAGAAACATGATCACGAAGGGGAAGATGCCGAGCATCACCAGCGCGACCCGGTCGAAGGTGCTCGGCTGGCCGGGCGGGTTCGGCTGGTCGGCGTACATGAAGTAGACCAGGGTGAGCAGGACGGCCGGAACCACCACGAGCAGCGCGATGGTCCGCCGGTCGTGCCGGAGCTGACGCAGGATGCGGCCGGTGGTGGCGGCGAGGATTCGCGGGCTCATGCTGTCTCCCGTGCGGCGGTCGCGTCGGCGCTGGTGGAGGCGCCCTCGCCGGCCCGGATGAGCCGCAGGAACGCCTCGTCGAGGTCGTCCACACCGGCGGCGGCGCGGATCGCGGCCGGGCTGTCGTCGGCGATCAACCGGCCCTGCCGGATCAGCAGCAGGCGGTCGCACCGGGCCGCCTCGTCCATCACGTGGCTGGACACCAGCAGGGTCGTGCCGGCGGCGGCCATCGCGTGGAACCGGGCCCACAGGTCGGCGCGCAGCACCGGGTCCTGACCGACGGTCGGCTCGTCGAGGATGACCAGCTCCGGCTCCCCGACCAGGGCGCAGGCCAACGAGGCGCGGCTGCGTTGACCGCCGGAGAGGGTGCCGACCAGCTGACCGGCCGCCTGGGCCAGCCCGACATCGCTGATCGCCCGATCGGCCTCGGCGCGCCCACGCCCGTACAGGGTCGCGAAGTAACGGGCGTTCTCCCGGACGGTCAGGTCGGCGTAGACGCTCGGCGCCTGGGTCAGGTAGCCCACCCGGTGCCGCAGCGCGGGGGTGCCCGCCGGTTGGCCGAGCACGGTGACCGTCCCGCCGGCGACCACCTGCACCCCGACCACCGCGCGCATGAAGGTGGTCTTGCCGCTGCCACTGGGGCCGAGCAGCCCGGTGACCGCGCCGCGCGGCACCCGGCAGCTGATGCCGTCCAGCACCCGCCGCCCACCCCGGTCGACGACCAGGTCCCGGACGGCTATCGCATCGTCCATCGCACACCTCCACAGAAACTCATCACCTGTTGAACTCAACGCTAGATGAAATACCGTGCCGCACGCAACGGCCCGCGATCGGCGACTGGGCGCCCACCGTTGCGCCCAGTGCGAGAACGGGCAGTAAGCTCCGGACCGGACACGAAGTCCGCCAACGGGCATTGCGCACCGATCGGACGTGCGGCACGATGGCGCCGTGGGTCACGCTCCGTTACCGGATAGCGGTTTTCTTGAGGATTGGGCCGCGCGGTTGCGGCAGGCCGCCGAGCGGCCGGTCGTCGGCATCCTGTTGCGCGGCAGCCACGCCCGCCGTGCCGCCACCGCGCACAGCGACGTCGACCTCGACGTGTTGGTCGGCGGCGCCCCGTACGCGGCCCGCCGGGCCTACCTGGCCGAGTCCGCAGGCCAGCTCACCCACGTCTCGGTGGCCGCCCGTGACGTCCGGTCCTGGGTGCACCACCTCGGCGAACCGGCCGACTGGGCGTTCGGGCTACCGGTCACCGCGCCGGCGCGGCTGCTCTGGGCCGACCCGCACTGGCGGCCGCGGATCGACCTGCCGGTGCTGTGCCAGCCCGCCGAGCCGCCCCGGCTGGAAGAAATGATCGCCACGCTGGGTAAGGCCGCCGCCGCCCGCGCTGCCAACGACCGCCTCGGGGTCCGGCTCGCCGTCGCCGACCTGGCGCGGCTCTGCCCCTCGGTGCTCCGCCCGGCCAACCCGTCCGTGCGGGTCCACTCCCGCCGGGCGGCCTTCGCGGCGGCCCTGGAACTGCCGGTGACGCCACCGGGCTACCGGTCGGACATGCTGCTCTGCCTCGGGCTGCGCCCGGGCGCTACCGGGCAGCTCTGGGCCGCCGCCGTCCGGCTGGTCGCCGGCACACTTCCGTTGATCCGGCCGTACGCCGAGGAGATCGCCGACACGGCCGGCGCGGACCTGGCCGCCGCCCTGGTCGACGGCCGGTTGGACCGCTACGTCGCCCAGTTGGCCCGGCCGGCGGGGCCCGCGCCGCAGCCATCGTCCCCGCCCCGGCCCCGGCCCTCGGGGCCGTCGCCGCAGCCGTGGCGGGAGCGGTCGGCGGTGCCCGCGCCGCGTGCGGGAGAATTGCTCACTGTGCCCGTACCTGACCCGCCGGTGACCGGCGTACCCAGCGACCCGAACGAGCTGGCCGCGCCCGCGCCGGCGCGCTCCTCCCAGCTCGACCCGGCCATCGCGGCCCAGCTGCGCCGCACCGCCGACGGTCTGGTCGCCGCCGTGGTGCGCGCGCACGACTCTGGTGAGGTGCTGATGGTCGCCTGGATGGACGACGAGGCGTTGCACCGCACCCTCACCACCGGCCGGGCCACCTACTGGTCGCGCAGCCGACGCGAATACTGGGTCAAGGGCGCCACCTCCGGGCACCACCAGTACGTCCGGTCGGTCGCCCTGGACTGCGACGGGGACGCGCTGCTGGTGAGCGTGGACCAGGTCGGCGCGGCCTGCCACACCGGCCACCGGACCTGCTTCTTCACCGAGCTGCCCGTCACCGGGACGGAGGCGCACTCATGACCGACGGCTCGCTCAGCCCCGACCTGGCCACCTTCACCGCGTTGGCCGCCGAGTGGCGGGTGGTGCCGGTGACCCGGCGGCTGCTGGCCGACGCGGAGACCCCGGTCGGCGTCTACCGGAAGCTGGCCGGTGGGCCGGGCACGTTCCTGTTGGAATCGGCTGAGCAGGGCGTCGGCTCGGCCGGGATGGCCTGGTCGCGGTACTCGTTCATCGGGGTGCGCAGCAGCGCCACCCTCATCGAACGTGACGGCGTGGCGACCTGGCTCGGCCAGCCGCCGACCGGGCTGCCCACCGAGGGTGACCCGGTGCGGATGTTGCGGGAGACGGTCGCGGCGCTGGCCGGGCCGGTCGGGGACCCGTCCGACGGTCTGCCGCCATTGACCGGAGGTATGGTCGGCTACCTCGGCTACGACCTGATCCGGCGGTTCGAGCGGTTGCCCGAGCTGACCGAGGACGACCTGGGCGTCCCGATGGTGGGCATGATGCTCGCCACCGACCTGGTGGTGCTCGACCACTACGACGGCTCGGCGATCCTGGTCGCCAACGCGGTGCTGCCGCCGTTGGACGCCCCGGACCGCGCCCCACAGGTCGCCGCCGCCTACCACCACGCGGTGGGCCGGTTGGACGCGATGACCACGGCGTTGTCCCGGCCCATCCCGCCGATGATCTCCACCGTCGAGCGTCCGCCGGCCGGAGAGGTGCTCTGCCGTACGCCCGAGGGCGGCTACCCGAAGGCGGTGGAGGCGGCCAAGGAGGCGATTCGGGCCGGTGAGTGCTTCCAGATCGTGCTCTCCCAGCGCTTCGAGCGGACGACCCACGCCGACCCGCTGGACGTCTACCGGGTGCTGCGCACCAGCAACCCCAGCCCGTACATGTACCTGTTGCGCTTCGACGGGTTCGACATCGTCGGCTCCTCTCCGGAGGCGCACCTGAAGGTCACCGGCGGCGCGGACGGGCGGCGCCGTGCGTTGCTGCACCCGATCGCCGGCACCCGGCCGCGGGGTGGCACCCCTGCCGCCGACGCGGCGCTCGCTGCCGAGCTGCTCGCGGACCCGAAGGAACGGGCCGAGCACGTGATGCTGGTCGATCTCGGCCGCAACGATCTGGGGAGGGTCTGCCAGCCCGGCAGCGTGGAGGTGCCCGAGTTCGCGACCATCGAGCGGTACAGCCACGTCATGCACATCGTCTCCACGGTCACCGGCACGTTGCGTGACGACCAGAGCGCCTTCGACGCGTTGGCGGCGACCTTCCCGGCCGGCACGCTCTCCGGGGCGCCGAAGGTGCGCGCCATGGAGATCATCGAGGAGTTGGAGCCGGTTCGTCGTGGTCTCTACGGCGGCACTGTGGGCTATTTCGGCTTCGGCGGCGACCTGGACATGGCGATCGCCATCCGGACCGCGCTGATCCGCGACGGCCGCGCCTACGTGCAGGCCGGCGCGGGTGTGGTCGCCGACTCGGACCCGGCCGCCGAGGATCAGGAGACGCGGAACAAGGCAGCGGCCGTGCTGGCCGCGATCGCGGCCGCCGAGACCCTCCGGCCCGCTCGGTGAGCGCGAGGAGTGCAGCGCAGCGCAGCCCCGCAGTCGCGAACGAAAGGCAGACTCGGTGAGCGCGAGGAGTGCAGCGCAGCGGAGCCCCGCAGTCGCGAACGAAAGGCAGACTCGGTGAGCGCGAGGAGTGCAGCGCAGCGGAGCCCCGCAGTCGCGAACGAAAGGCAGACTCAGTGAGTGCGGAGCGGGCCGTCGTGGGTCGGCGGGCGTTGACGTACGCGGTGCTGCTCTGCCTGGCCGGCGCGGGCCTGGCGCTGTGGGCGGCGACGCGGAGTTGGTCGGTCGAGTTGTCGGTACGTCCGGCGCCGCTGCCGCCGGTGCGTGACACGCGCAGCGGTGCGAGTCTGCTGCCCTGGCTGCCGGCGTTGGCGCTGGTGACCTTGGCCGGGGGTGGTGCGGTGCTGGCCACCCGGGGCCGCCTGCGGCGGGCGCTGGGTGTGCTGCTCGGTGTGCTCGGCCTGGCCGTGGCGGCCGGCGGCGGGTACGGGCTGGTGGCCGACGTGGGCGGCGTGGTGAGCCGGCAGTGGCCGGCGCTCTGCCTCCTCGGCGGTCTGCTGGCCGCGGCGGGCGGCTGGTGGACGGCGTTGCGTGGCGGCGACTGGCCGGCGATGGGCGCCCGGTACGAGCGTCCGACGCGGACCGCTGCGCAGACGGCGTCGGCGCAGGGTGACCCGGCCGGGTCGTCGACGCCGTTGGCGGGGCGGCGGACCACCGAGGCGTGGGACGCGCTGGACCGGGGCGAGGACCCGACGGCCGACTGACGCGGTGGGTCTGGCGGTCGGCGGCTGTCAGCCGACCGGCTGACGTTCCCACTCGGCGCGGCGACCGGTGGCGCGGGCGGCGGTCAGTTCGGCGACCAGACGGTTGAGTTCCGCGCGTTGGTCGGCGCGGGCCCGGTCGGCGCAGACCGCCTCCCAGGCGTTGCCCCGTGCCGTCCGCATCCGTGCCTCGCCCACCACGGCCCGTTCCACGGTGTGCACGACCCCGACGGCGAGTGACGCGACCGTCCGCGAGATGGTGGTCAGTCCGATGGTCGGGTGCGGTTCGGAAATGCTCATGGTCACCTCGCACGAGGAGTTGTGGCGTCGGGCAGGCGCGCCATCGAGTCTGCCCGAGGACGATGCTGGCCCGTCGACGTTTCGCCGGGGTGACCGCCCGGTCAACTGTCCCGCCTCGGTCGTGACCTGGGACCGGCCGTTCGGCCTTGAGCTTGCTCACAGCATCGATCGACATCGTTGCCGTCGGGCGAGGGGCGGCAACTGGTGGCATGATCGATGGATCGGCCCGGTCCGACCGCGGCCGTCCGGCTCCGTACCGCGTGACGATGGTCGATACCGGAGGTGGCGCTGCGTGACAACCCATTCACGGCAGGTCGGCCATTATGCCGCAGCCCTTTTCGTGAGCAGCGCCATACCCCCGGCGTCCGGCGTCGGTCGGCTGCCCCTAGCATCGGCCCATGACGCCCGGAGAGGGGAGTCCGTTCGTGACTGCTGAGCATGCGCACGCGGAGGGGGACGAGGCCGGCCAGGCAGCGTCCGTAAGCGTGCTCGACGAGATTCTGGCCGGCGTGCGTGAAGACGTCGCCCGACGCCAGGAGCAGGTTCCGCTGGAGCGGATCCGTGAACTGGCAGCGGCGGCGCCGCCGCCCATGGACGCGTACGCGGCGCTGCGTAAGCCCGGCGTGGCCGTGATCGCCGAGGTGAAGCGTTCGTCGCCGTCCAAGGGCCGGCTGGCCGAGATCGCCGATCCGGCCGATCTCGCCGTCGACTACGCGGCCGGTGGGGCGCGGGCGATCAGCGTGCTGACCGAGGGGCGCTGGTTCGGCGGCTCGTTGGACGACCTGGCGGCGGTCCGTGCCGCGGTCACCGTGCCGGTGCTGCGCAAGGATTTCGTCGTCTCCAGCTATCAGATCCACGAGGCCCGTGCGCACGGCGCCGACCTGGTCCTGCTGATCGTCGCCGCACTCGAACAGAACGTCCTGATGGGTCTGCTGGAGCGGATCGAGTCGCTGGGCATGACCGCTCTGGTCGAGGTGCACGACGAGGAGGAGGCCGACCGCGCGCTGGAGGCCGGCGCGCAGGTGATCGGGGTCAACGCCCGTGACCTGCGTACCCTGGAGGTTGACCGTTCGGTGTTCGAGCGGATCGCGCCCGGTCTGCCCAGCAGCGTCGTCAAGATCGCCGAATCCGGCGTTCGTGGCCCGCACGACCTGATCCGGTACGCCTCCGCGGGCGCCGACGCGGTCCTCGTGGGCGAGGGTCTGGTCACTCAGAAGAGCCCTCGCGAGGCGGTCGCCGAGTTGGTCAACGCCGGCAACCACCCGGCAACGCCCCGGCCGGTGCGCTGACCCCGCGCCGGCCTGACGTACCACCGAGAGGATTTCCGATGAGCGCCGACGCGCTGGCCCCGGTGGCCGGCCCGCAGCCCGACTCCGCCGGTCACTTCGGCCGCTTCGGCGGTCGGTTCGTTCCCGAGGCCCTGGTGGCCGCGTTGGACGAGCTCGACGGGGCGTGGCGTACGGCGATGGCGGACGAGTCCTTCCGGGCCGAGTTCGGCGCGCTGCTGCGCGACTACGCCGGCACACCGTCGCTGCTCTACGAGGCCCGGCGGTTCTCGGCGAAGGTCGGCGCGCGGGTGCTGCTCAAGCGGGAGGACCTCAACCACACGGGCGCGCACAAGGTGCGCAACGTGCTCGGCCAGGCGCTGCTCACCAAGCGGATGGGCAAGACCCGGGTGATCGCGGAGACCGGTGCCGGTCAGCACGGTGTCGCCACCGCGACCGCCGCCGCCCTGTTCGACCTCGAGTGCGTGGTCTACATGGGCGAGGTCGACACCGAGCGGCAGGCGCTCAACGTGGCCCGGATGCGGATGCTCGGCGCGACAGTCGTTCCGGTCACCAACGGTTCGCGCACCCTCAAGGACGCGATGAACGAGGCGATGCGCGACTGGGTGGCCAACGTCGACGAGACGCACTACCTGATCGGCACCGCCGCGGGCCCGCACCCGTTCCCGGCGATGGTGCGCGACTTCGTCCGGGGTATCGGTGACGAGGCCCGCCAGCAGTGCCTGGACCTCACCGGTGGGCTGCCGGACGCCGTCACCGCCTGCGTCGGCGGCGGCTCCAACGCGCTCGGCATCTTCCACGCGTTCGTGGGCGATCAGGCCGTGCGGCTGTACGGCTTCGAAGCCGGCGGCGACGGGGTGGCCACCGGTCGGCACGCGGCGAGCATCACCGGCGGGTCCGCCGGGGTGCTGCACGGCACCCGCACCTTCGTGCTCCAGGACGCCGACGGGCAGACCCTGGAGTCGCACTCGATCTCCGCCGGCCTGGACTACCCCGGTGTCGGGCCGGAACACGCGTGGCTGCACGACACCGGCCGGGCGAGCTACCTGCCGGTCACCGACGACGAGGCGATGGCCGCCTTCGAGCTGCTCTGCCGTACCGAGGGCATCATCCCGGCGATCGAGAGCGCCCACGCGCTCGCCGGCACGGTCGCGCTGGCCCCGAAGCTCGCCGCCGAGCTGGGCCGGGAGCCCACCATCGTGGTCAACCTGTCCGGGCGGGGCGACAAGGACGTGCACACCGCCGGCGACTACTTCGGCATCCTCGACAAGGAGCGGTGAGATGAGCCGGATCGGGGTGGCCTTCGACAAGGCCCGCGCCGACGGACGGGCACTGCTGGTCGGCTGCATGCCGGCCGGGTTCCCGACCGTCGAGGGCAGCATCGCCGCGATGACCGCCATGGTCGAGGCCGGCGTCGACGTCATCGAGGTGGAGATCCCCTACTCCGACCCGGTGATGGACGGTCCGGTGATCCAGAAGGCGAGCGACATCGCCCTGGCCGGCGGCGTACGCACCGCGGACACGATGCGCATCATCGAGGCGGTGGCGGCGACCGGCGCCCCGGTGGTCACCATGACCTACTGGAATCCGGTCGAGCGGTACGGCGTGGACGTCTTCGCCCGTGACCTCGCCTCGGCCGGCGGCACCGGCCTGATCACCCCGGACCTCATCCCCGACGAGGCCGACGAGTGGCTGGCCGCCTCGGACGCGCACGGGTTGGACCGCACGTTCCTGATCTCGCCGTCGTCCACTGACGCCCGGCTGGCGATGACGGTGCGGCACTGCCGGGGCTTCGTCTACGCGACCGCCGTGATGGGGGTGACCGGTGCGCGGGCGCGTACCTCCGACGCCGCCCCGACGCTGGTGTCGCGGGCCCGCGCGGTGACCGACCTGCCAGTCGGTGTCGGTCTCGGTGTGGGCACCGGCGCGCAGGCCGGCACCGTCGCCGGTTACGCCGACGGGGTGATCGTGGGCAGCGCGTTGATCCGGTGCCTGCTCGACGCGCCCACCGAGGCCGACGGTCTGGCCGCCCTGCGTACACTCAGCGCCGAGTTGGCCGAGGGAGTCCGTAACCCCGTCCGCTGACCCGCGCGACGCGGAGGCGTGTCTGGGGTATTCCGCTCATTACCGCGGGCTGACGCCTCATTTCCGTGCGGGCTGACGGCGGGGAGGCTGCCCGCGGCCACCCGGCTGGTCAGGGTCGGCGGGACGGGCTCGCGGACTCGCCGCGTTGCTCCGGCGGCTGCCCCGCCCCCGACTGCCCGTCTGGGCCGCCGGGGGGTCGACGCGTGTCCTGGTCGGCTGCCGGCCGGCGCTCCTCGGCGGGGCGGGTGGCCGGCAGTGACGCGGGGGTGACGGTGTCGGGTGCCCAGGGGACGTCGCGGAGCACGCCCGAGCGACCGGCGCTCGCGTCGGTGACGGCGGCCCGGGTGAGCGGGGTGACCACCTCCGGCAGCGCGTCGGGGGAGTGCCAGGACAACCGGCAACCCGGCGGCGGGTCGGTCGCGGGTCGCACCCCGGCCGCGCGGGCGCGGAACACGTGCGCGAGGACGTCCGGCAGCGGCCCGGCGCGTCCGGCCGCGGCCTCCCCGGCCGGGCCGGCAAGGTGGTAGACGCCGACCAGGTCGACCAGCTCGATGTCCCAGCCGGTCTCCGCGCGGATGTCCCGGAGGGCGGCCCGCACCGGGCCCTCGGCCGGGCGCAGCCGCCCGCCCGGCAACGCGTAGCGGCGGGTGCCCCGGCCCTGCTGGCAGAGCAGCACCCGACCGGTGTCGTCGGTGACGACCGCGGCGACCGTCCAGGTGAGCGCGCTCATGGACAAAGAGCGTACGACGGTGCAAACCAGAAGTCATCGGGATGAGCGCTCCCGCCGCCCGGGGTGCCGCTGCGGGGGTGTGCAGCGGTAGCGTGTGCACCCGTGACCCTCGCCTCGCTCTCTCCCCAGGCGGCCCTGCCCAGTCCCAGCACCGCGGTCTGGCAGCTCGGGCCGGTGCCGATCCGGGCCTACGCGCTCTGCATCATCGCCGGCATCGTGCTGGCCTGCTGGGTGACGGAGCGTCGGCTGCGGCAACGCGGCGTCGCGCCCGGCGCGGTGCTCGACATCGCCGTCTGGGCGGTGCCCGCGGGCATCATCGGCGCCCGGATCTACCACGTGATCACCTCACCGGAGAAGTACTTCGGCGCCGGTGGGGACCCGATGAAGGCGTTCGCCATCTGGGAGGGCGGGCTCGGCATCTGGGGCGCTGTCGCCGGTGGGGCGGTCGGCGCCTGGATCGCGGCCCGGCAACTCGGCATTCCGTTCAGCGTGGTGGCCGACGCGCTGGCCCCCGGGCTGCCGCTGGCCCAGGCGGTCGGCCGGATCGGCAACTGGTTCAACAACGAACTCTTCGGTGCCCGGACCACACTGCCCTGGGGTCTGGAGATCCATCGGATGGACCCGGACAACCCCGGCCACGCGCTGCGTGACGACGCCGGGCAGCCCATCCTCGAACCGGGCCTCTACCAGCCCACCTTCCTCTACGAGGCGCTGTGGAACCTCGGCGTGGTAGCCCTGGTGCTCATCCTCGACCGCCGGCTCAAGTTGGGCCGGGGCCGGGCGTTCGCGCTCTACGTGATGGGTTACACCGCCGGCCGGTTCTGGATCGAGCTGATGCGCACCGACGAGGCCAACCGGATCCTCGGCGTGCGCCTCAACGTCTGGACCGCCGCCCTGGTCTTCCTCGGCGCACTGATCTACTTCGTCCGGGTGCGCGGCCCTCGGGACTACCTGATCCCGCTCGGCGCGGGCACGACCACCCCGCCGCCCACGTCCGACCTGTCCCAGGTCGACCTCTCCGAGCGGGAGACGCCGGCGCGGGCCGCCGCGCCGGAGGGTTACCGGGTGGCGAGCGAGGAGCAGTACACCGCCTGGCGGGACACCGGCGTCGTACCGCCGACGAGCGCCGACGACGCCCGGCCGGACGACGGCGAGCCGTCCGGCGACACGGTGCCCGCCGACGTCGCGTCGAGCGACGACGAGCCGACGGACGAGCCGTCCGCCGCGCGCTCCGAGCGGGCCGACGCCACGGGCGCGCGTCCCGCCGACCGGGACAGCTGAGCGGAGGCGGCACCGATGCGAAGCGCGGTGGTGGTCGGCGCAGGGGTCGGTGGCCTCGCGGTGGCCGGCGCGCTGGCCCGTTCCGGCTGGCAGGTCACAGTGTTGGAACGCGCCGAACGGGTTCGCCCCGAGCCGACCGCCGTGGTGCTCTGGCCCAACGGTGTCCGCGCGCTGCAGGCCCTCGGTCTCGGCGCCGGCCTGGCCGCCATCGCCACCCCGTTGCCCGACGGTGGCGTCCGTCGCCCGGACGGGCACTGGCTGGTGCAGCCCCGCCCCATCCCGGCCGACCGGATGCCGGTGGTGGTGCACCGGGAGGATCTGCACGACGCGTTGATCGCCGGCCTCGGCGACCGGGTCGAGCTGCGGACCGGGGTGACGGTGCGCCACGTCCGTGTCGAGCCGGGCGAGCGACCGGGCGTCAGCGACGGGCGGCACACCATCGAGGCCGATCTGGTGGTCGCCGCCGACGGCACGGACAGCGGCATCCGCCGTCAACTCGCGCCCGAGTCCCGGGTGGTCAGCTCCGGGTGCGCCGCCTGGCGCGCCGTCATCCCCTGGTACCAGGCACCTCGGCTCCCCGACGATCAGCCGTTGGCCGGTGAGATTCTCGGCGCGGGTTACCGGTTCGTGGCCGCGTCGCTGGGTGAGCGTGGTTCCTCGGGCGGGTCCAGCCGTGGCGGCATCTACTGGGTGGCCACCGCCGCCGGCGCGCCACGCCCGGAACCACCGGAGACCCAGCTCGCCCTGCTGCGCCGCTGGTACGCGGACTGGCCCGCGCCGGTCGGCGCGCTGCTCGAGGCCACCAACCCGGCCGACCTGGTCCAGCAGGAGGTTCGCGAGCTGCGCCCGCTGCCCCGGGCGTACGGCTTCCCGGTCGGGCCCGGTGGGGTGGTGCTGCTCGGCGACGCGGCGCACGCCATGCCGCCGCATCTCGGGCAGGGCGCCTGCCTCGCGTTCGAGGACGCCGCCACCCTCTCGTCGCTGCTGCGGGAGGCGCGGCTGCCCGACGCCGTCGTGGCGTACGACCGGGTGCGCCGTCCCCGGGCCGCGACAGTGGTCCGGCAGACCCGGCGGATGTCGGCGGTGCTGCAGACCCGGGGCCGACTGGCGCTGCGGGCCCGGGACGCCGCCCTCGGCACGATCAACTCGCGGTTGCTCTCCAGTGCCGCCGCCTCCGCCGCGCAGTGGCGACCACCGACCTGACCCCGGTCGCCGGGCGGGTCAGGAGATGAGGGCGGCGGGTTCGGCGATGCAGGCGGTGCCGATGCGGCGGAAGCCGACCCGCAGGTAGACCCGCGCGATCTCCTCGCTGCCGGCGGAGAGGAAGACCAGGTCGGTGCCGGCGGCCAGCAGTTCCCGGGCGAGGGTGGCGGTGAGCGCGGCGCCCAGCCCGCGTCGCCGGGCGGACGGCAGGGTGGCCACCCCGGCGATCTCCGCGACGTCGTCCACCCGCATCGCCATGCCGCTGGCCAGCGCACCCTCGGTCGGTGTGCCGGCCAGCGCGGAGATCCGCCGGCCGTCGGCGATCCGGGCGCGCTCCTCGTCGAGCGCGGCCAGTTCGAGTTCGGTGACGGCGGCGTCGCGCTCGGCCGGGCCGGCCTCGCCGCGCGCGGTGCCGGCGGCGGCGAACGACACCGCCGCCACCGCACGTCGGGCGGCGACATCGGCGGCGAAGCCGGGGGAGTCCGCTGCCAGCACCCGCACCGCCGCGTCGGACAGCGTCGCCGGGTCGGGCAGCGCGCTGGGGTCGAGCACCATCAGCGGCGCCTCCAGCACGTTCAGCCCCGCCGAGCGGGCCACCGCGAGCAGTTCGGGGGTCGTCTCGTGCACCCACTCGAAGGCTTCCGGCAGGCCCAGCTTCCGCTGGCGCTCGCGGACGGAGGACACGTCGGCGAGTGACGGCGGCTCGGTGGCGTCGATGCGTGGGCGGGCGTAGAACGGCCACCCGGCACCATCGCGGACGAACAGCACCAGCCCACCATGCTCCTCCGCACCGGCGGCGTCGCGGGGCACCGCGTCGTAGAAGCGTTCCAACCGGTCGAAGACGTGCTTGTGTAGCGGATCCACCGCGCGAGACTACACGTCCCAGCCAGTGGACGGTGTGATCAATCTCGGGTGGCCGTGCGACCCCGGCCCTAACGTAGACTCAATAGACCCACGGGCCGACGTCGTCCCCCATCATGATCCAACCTGAGTGACGACAGGAGGCCCGGTGGCTCAGCCGTACGCGGAAACAGCACAGCCGCACCCGCACAGCCCGCAGGCGTCCCCGACGCCCCACCCCCGTCCGGCCGCCCAGGGCCTCTACGACCCAGCGCAGGAGCACGACGCCTGCGGCGTGGCCTTCGTGGCGGACCTGCACGGCCGGCGTTCCCACTCGGTCGTCGCCAACGGGCTCGGCGCGCTCTGTCGGCTGGACCACCGGGGCGCCCGCGGCGCGGAACCGAACACCGGCGACGGCGCCGGCATCATGATCCAGGTGCCCGACGCGTTCCTGCGCGCGGTGGCCGACGTCGCGCTTCCCCCGGCGGGCGAGTACGCAACTGGGCTGGTGTTCCTTCCCGACGACGATGCCGCCGAGGCGCGTGCCCGGCGGGTGGTCGAGAAGTACGCGCTGGTCGAGGGCGCCGATCTGCTCGGCTGGCGGGACGTGCCGACCGACCCGGGTGACCTGGGCGAGACGGCCCTGGCGGCGATGCCCCGGGTGCGCCAGATCTTCCTGGCCGCGCACCGCCTCACCGACGCGCCCGGCGGGCCGGCCGGTTCCCCGCTGCGTGGCATCGAGCTGGACCGGGTGGCGTTCTGTCTGCGTAAGCAGGCCGAACGGGAGACCGCTGAGCGGGGAGTCGCGGCGTACTTCCCGTCGCTGTCCAGCCGCACCATGGTCTACAAGGGCATGCTCACGCCGGACCAGTTGCCGGCGTTCTATCCCGACCTGCGCGACGAGCGGGTGGAGAGCGCCATCGCGCTGGTGCACTCCCGCTTCTCGACCAACACCTTCCCGTCCTGGCCGCTGGCGCACCCGTACCGGTTCATCGCCCACAACGGCGAGATCAACACGATCCGGGGCAACCGCAACTGGATGCAGGCCCGTGAGGCGCTGCTGCGCTCGCCGAACGTGCCCGGCAACATCCGGCGGATCTTCCCGGTCTGCACGCCCGCCGCCTCCGACTCGGCGAACTTCGACGAGGTCTTGGAGCTGCTGCACCTGGCCGGGCGGAGCCTGCCGCACGCGGTGCTCATGATGATTCCGGAGGCCTGGGAGAACGACCCCGGGATGGACCCGGCCAAGCGTGCCTTCTACCGCTTCCACGCCAGCCTGATGGAGCCGTGGGACGGTCCGGCCTCGGTGGCCTTCACCGACGGCGAGGTCGTCGGGGCGGTGCTGGACCGCAACGGGCTGCGCCCGGGGCGCTGGTGGCAGACCGACGACGGGCTCGTGGTGCTCGGCTCCGAGGCGGGCGTCCTCGACCTCGACCCGGCCCACGTGGTCGCGAAGGGGCGGCTCCAGCCGGGCCGGATGTTCCTGGTCGACACCGTGGCCGGGCGGATCGTGCACGACGAGGAGATCAAATCCGAGTTGGCCGCCGCCGAGCCGTACGGCGAGTGGCTGCACGCCGGGCTCATCGAGCTGAACGACCTGCCGGCCCGCGAGCACACCGTCTACACGCACGACTCGGTGCGTCGCCGGCAGCAGACCTTCGGCTACACCGAGGAGGAGCTGAAGATCCTGCTCGCGCCGATGGCCCGCACCGGCGCCGAACCGCTGGGCTCGATGGGTACGGACACCCCGATCGCGCCGCTGTCCACCCGGCCGCGGCTGCTCTACGACTACTTCCACCAGCTCTTCGCCCAGGTCACCAACCCTCCGCTGGACGCCATCCGCGAGGAGTTGGTGACCAGCCTGGCGTCGACCATCGGGCCGGAGGGCAACCTGCTCGACCCGGGCGCGGCGAGCTGTCGGCAGATCGTGCTCCCGCATCCGATCATCGACAACGACGAGCTGGCGAAGATCCTCTCCATCGACGAGGACGGCGACCTGCCCGGCTTCAAGGCGGTGCGGGTCTCCGGGCTGTACCGGATCCGGGAGGGTGCCGCCGGGATCAAGGCACGGCTGACCGAGATCTGCCGGCACGTCTCCGAGGCGATCGAGGACGGCGTCCGCATCCTGGTGCTCTCCGACCGGGACTCCAACGCCGACCTGGCACCGATCCCGTCGCTGCTGCTCACCGCAGCCGTGCACCAGCACCTGGTGCGGGAGCAGACGCGTACGCAGGCGGCGCTGATCGTCGAGTCCGGCGACTGCCGGGAGGTGCACCACGCGGCGGTGCTGATCGGCTACGGCGCGGCGGCGGTCAACCCCTACCTGGCGTTCGAGTCGGTGGAGGATCTGATCTCCACCGGCGCGCTGGCCGGCATCGAGCCCGTCGCCGCGGTGCGCAACTACGCCAAGGCGCTCGGCAAGGGCGTCCTGAAGATCATGTCCAAGATGGGCATCTCGACGGTCTCCTCGTACTGCGGGGCGCAGGTCTTCGAGGCGGTCGGCCTGGACACCCGGTTGGTCGAGCGTTACTTCCGGGGCACGCCCAGCCGCATCGGCGGGGTGGGTCTCGCGGGCGTGCACACCGAGGTGGCCGCCCGGCACGCGCTGGCCTGGCCGCCGGGCGGCACCGCCGTCTCCGGCCGGCTGGAGGTCGGCGGCGAGTACCAGTGGCGCCGTGAGGGTGAGCTGCACCTGTTCAACCCGGAGACGGTCTTCCTGCTGCAACACGCCACCCGCAGCCGGCAGTACGACGTGTTCCGCCAGTACACGTCCAAGGTGGACGCGCTCGCCGCGCAGGCCGGTTCGCTGCGCGGGCTGTTCACGCTGCGTACCGGGGTTCGCCCGGCGGTGCCGATCGAGGAGGTCGAGCCGGCCACCGAGATCGTCAAGCGGTTCGCCACCGGTGCCATGTCGTACGGGTCGATCTCGGCGGAGGCGCACGAGACGCTGGCCATCGCCATGAACCGGCTCGGTGGCAAGTCCAACACCGGTGAGGGCGGCGAGGACGTCGAGCGGCTGCACGACCCGGCCCGTCGTTCGGCGGTCAAGCAGATCGCCAGCGGCCGGTTCGGCGTGACGAGTGAATACCTGGTCAACGCCGACGACCTCCAGATCAAGATGGCCCAGGGCGCCAAGCCGGGCGAGGGTGGTCAGCTGCCCGGCAACAAGGTCTGGCCGTGGATCGCCCGGACCCGGCACGCCACCCCCGGTGTGGGTCTGATCTCCCCGCCGCCGCACCACGACATCTATTCCATCGAGGACCTCGCCCAGCTCGTGCACGACCTCAAGTGCGTCAACCCGGCCGCCCGGGTGCACGTCAAGCTGGTCAGCGAGGTCGGCGTGGGCACGGTCGCGGCCGGGGTCGCCAAGCTCAAGGCCGACGTCATCCTGATCTCCGGGCACGACGGCGGCACCGGCGCGTCCCCGCTCAACTCGCTGAAGCACGCCGGCACCCCCTGGGAGTTGGGCCTGGCCGAGGCGCAGCAGACGCTGCTGCTCAACAAGCTGCGTGACCGGGTCACCGTGCAGGTCGACGGCCAGCTCAAGACCGGCCGGGACGTGCTGATCGCGGCGCTGCTCGGCGCGGAGGAGTTCGGCTTCGCGACCGCGCCCCTGATCGTCGAGGGCTGCGTGATGATGCGGGTCTGCCACCTGGACACCTGCCCGGTCGGCATCGCCACCCAGAACCCGGTGCTGCGGGAGCGGTTCACCGGCAAGCCGGAGTTCGTGGAGAACTTCTTCCTCTTCCTCGCCGAGGAGGTCCGGGGCTACCTGGCCGAGTTGGGCTTCCGGTCGATCGAGGAGGCGATCGGGCAGTCCGAGCTGCTCGACGTGGCCCCGGCGGTCGCGCACTGGAAGGCGCACGGGTTGGACCTGGCGCCCGTCCTGCACCTGCCGGAGCTGCCCGCCGGTGCGGCCCGCCGTGGGGTCCGCGCCCAGGACCACGGCCTGGAGCACGCCCTGGACAACGAGCTGATCGCGCTGGCCCGTCCGGCTCTGACGGGTGGGGCGCCGGTGCGGGTCGAGGTGGCGGTGCGCAACGAGCACCGCAGCGTCGGCGCGATGCTCGGTGGTGAGGTGACCCGTCGCTTCGGCGGCGCCGGCCTGCCCGAGGACACCATCGAGTTCGTGCTGCACGGCACGGCTGGGCAGTCGTTCGGCGCGTTCCTGCCGCGCGGGGTGACCCTGCGCCTGCACGGCGACGCCAACGACTACGTGGGCAAGGGCCTCTCCGGAGGGCGGCTCATCGTCCGTCCGGACGCCGCCGCGCCGTTCCTCGACCCGGACGCCGAGCCGGGGCGGCGGGCCGAGGACCAGATCATCGCCGGCAACACCATCCTGTACGGGGCCACGGCGGGCGAGGTCTTCCTCCGCGGCCGGGTCGGGGAGCGGTTCGCGGTGCGCAACTCCGGCGCTGTCGCGGTGGTCGAGGGCGTCGGTGACCACGGGTGCGAGTACATGACCGGTGGGACGGTGGTGGTGCTCGGCGCGACCGGCCGGAACTTCGCGGCCGGCATGTCCGGTGGCACGGCGTTCGTGCACCACCTGGACCGGGCCCGGGTCAACGGGGAACTCGTCGACCTGATGCCGCTGGGCGAGCAGGAGCAGTCGCTGCTGCACGAGCTGCTCCAACGGCACGTGGCCGAGACCGGGTCGGCGGTCGCCGAGGAGTTGCTCAAGCGGTGGCCGGAGGCGGTCGCCGAGTTCACCGCCGTGGTGCCCCGCGACTACCGCCGGGTGCTGGAGATCATGCGGGCCGCCGAAGCCGCCGGCCGCGACGTCGACGACGCGGTCATGGGCGCGCTGAGCGCGCCGGTCGCGCCGGTGCCGCCCGCCCCGCGGGTGGCTGCCCAGGAGGTGGCACGTGCCTGACCCGAACGGTTTCCTGCGCTACGACCGGCGACTGCCGGCCCGCCGCCCGGTGCCGGTGCGGATCAGCGACTGGCGGGAGGTCTACCCGCCGGCCGGCGAGGACCTCATCCGTGAGCAGGCCACCCGATGCATGGACTGCGGCATCCCGTTCTGTCACGACGGTTGCCCGCTGGGCAACCGCATCCCGGACTGGAACGACCTGGTGCGCACCGGCAACTGGGACGCCGCGGTGGAGTCGCTGCACGCCACCAACAACTTCCCGGAGTTCACCGGCCGGCTCTGCCCGGCGCCCTGCGAGGCGGCCTGCGTGCTCGGTATCTCCGGCGGTCAGCCGGTGACCATCAAGCAGGTCGAGGTGGAGATCGCCGACGCCGCCGCCGCGCGTGGGTTCACCCCCCGCGCCGTGCCGGCGCCGTCGGGCCGGTCGGTCGCGGTCGTCGGCTCCGGGCCCGCCGGCCTCGCCGCCGCCCAGCAGTTGGCCCGCGCCGGTCACGCGGTGACGGTGTACGAGCGCGACGACGCGATCGGTGGTCTGCTCCGGTACGGCATCCCCGACTTCAAGTTGGAGAAGCGGCACATCGACGCCCGGTTGGCGCAGCTAACCGCCGAGGGGGTGCGCTTCCGTACGGGCGTGAACGTCGGGGTGGACGTCACTGCCGAGCAGTTGCGTGCCGAGCACGACGCGGTGCTGCTGGCGTGTGGGGCGTTGCAGGGCCGGGACACCCCGGAGACCCCCGGGCGGGCGCTTCGGGGCGTACACCAGGCGATGTCGCACCTCGTCGCGGCGAATCGCGCGGTCGCCACCGCGACCACCGACCAGCCGGGCGTCGCCGTGACCGGCGAGGGGCGGCCAGGGCGGGCGGTGTTGCCGGACGGCACCCCGATCGACGCGGCCGGCAAGCACGTGGTGATCATCGGTGGTGGTGACACGGCGGCCGACTGTCTCGGGGTGGCGCACCGCCAGGGCGCCGCGGGTGTGCACCAGTTGGACCTGTACCCGCAGCCGCCGCAGGAGCGCGACGAGGCACGGGACCCGTGGCCGACCTGGCCGTGGGTGCTGCGCAGCTACCCGGCGCACGAGGAGGGCGGCGAGCGGGTCTTCGCCGTGGCGGTGCAGGAGTTCGTGGACGACGGCACCGGCCAGGTGCGGGCGGTGCGGATCGCCGAGGTGACGGTGGAGAAGCGCGACGGCCGGCGGATCGTCACAGTGGTGCCGGGCTCCGAGCGGGAGTTGCCGGCCGATCTGGTGCTGTTGGCGATCGGCTTCGAGGGCACCGAGCAGCAGCCGCTGCTGGCCCAGTTCGGCGTGGCCCGCAACCCGCGGGGCGCCGTCGACGCCCGCGACGACTGGCAGACCGCCGCCGACGGGGTGTTCGTGGCCGGTGACATGCACCGGGGCGCTTCGCTGATCGTCTGGGCGATCGCCGAGGGGCGGGCGGCGGCCGCCGCCATCCACGGCTATCTGGGTGGTGCCGGTGCGTTGCCGGCCCCGGTGGGCCCGGACGCGCAGGCTCTCGCCGTTCGCTGAGCTGCGGGCGTCCGGCCGGTGCGGCAGGTCCACTGCCGCACCGGCCGGGTATTCCCGCTGGTGAAGCCGCTCACAAAAGTAGGCAAAAGGGTTTAAGCCGGCAAGACTTGTCGGCTGCCGAACCGCGCCGCGATCGGTGTGAATGCTCGTGCTGCCGATCGCTGGAGGGTCGCCGTGGCCAGAGGTGCCACCTTCGCCGCGCTGCGCCACCGCAACTACCGGATCTGGGCGCTCGCCGGCTTCGTCTCCGTCATCGGCACCTGGATGCAGGTCCTCGGGGTCAACTGGTACGTGCTGAAGGAGACCGGCTCGGCGACGTCGATGGGCTTCGCCGTGCTGCTCCAGGCGGCGCCCACGTTGCTGCTCAGCGTCTGGGGTGGCGTGCTGGCCGACCGGCTGCCCGCCCGCCCGTTGCTGATCGCCGCCCAGGGCGCCCACGCGGCGCTCGCCGCCGGACTGGCGGCGGTCGCCCTGACCGGGGTCGGCGGCCTGCCGCTGATCTTCGCGATCTCGCTGGCCACCGGTGCCGTCTCGGCCGTCGAAGGCCCCGTGATGGGGCGCTGGGCGGCAAGCCTCGTCGACCGGGAGACGCTGGGCAACGCCCTGGCGCTCGGTTCGCTCACCAACTCCGCCGGCCGCATCCTCGGCATGAGCCTCGGTGCCGTGGTGGTGGCCGCCGTCGGCCCCGCCCTGCTGTTCGGCATCAACGCGGCCAGCTTCGTCGCCGTGGTGGTGGCGCTCTTCGCCGTACGCCCGGGAGCCGTGCCCGGACTCGCGGTGCCCGACGCCGGGCCGAACCGGGGCGGTGTCCGCGCCGGGTTCACCTACCTGCGTGGGCAGCCGGTGCTGCTCCTCGCGCTCGCCCTGTCGTTCGTGCTCGGCAGCCTGGGCCGCAACTACCAGGTGACGATGGCCGCGATGAGCGACGGCCCGCTCAACGCCGGCGCCTCCGGGTACGGCCTGCTGTCGACGGTGTTCGCCGTCGGAACGGTGGTGGGCGCGCTCGTCGCGGCCCGACGGCGATCCCTGGGCTACCGGACGCTCGTCGTCGCCGGCCTGTTCGCCAGCGGGTTGCAGATCGTCGCCGGCCTCGCACCGGGCACCTGGAGCTTCGCCGCGGTGATCCTGCCGATCGCCGCCGCCGCGGTGGTCATCGACACCACCGTCGGCACCCGCGCCCAACTCGACACCGACAGCGCGATGCGGGGTCGGGTGCTCGCCGCCCTCGCGGTCACCGGCTCGGTCTCCGCAGCGGTCGGCGCCCCGCTGCTGGGCTGGCTCGCCGAACACGCCGGGCCCCGTCAGACGCTTGTCCTCGCCGGATCGGCCGCCGCGATCGCCACGGTGGCGGCAAGCGTCGCGCTGGACCGGCAGCGCGCCCGCACGGCTACCGTCGCGCTGGTCGTGCCGCGGCCCCGCCATCCGGTACGCCGAGCGGCGTTTCGGGCCGCCCGCATCGTGCGGCCCACCGGGGCGGTCTGTGTCATCGCGCCCGCCGAAGCCGGCGCGGCGTCGTCGGGCACGGTTCGGCTCAGGGAGCTGACCACGGCCGGTCCGGCATCCCGCCGCTGAGCAGCGGTTATCCTCGCCCTCGCCCTCGCCCCGGCCGGCCCGCCCTGTCGATCATGGAGCTGTGGCGGGCAACGTGCTGACTTGTGCCCGATATGCGGAGCACCACAACTCCATGATCGACGCGGGTCGGGGGGTCAGTGCGACATCAGGTCGTGGGCCTCGCGGATCTTGGCCCAGGACTTCGGCTCGGTCGGCGCGGCGGCCTTGCGGGCGACGCTGGCCACCTCGGGACGGCCGGCGGTGAACAGCCAGGTGGTGAACAGGTCGTCCAGGTCCAGCCCGGAGATTCGTTCGGCCAGCGCCTGGAACTGCTCGATGGTGGCGTTGCCGTACCGGTGCTCGGCGGTCCAGGCCGGCAGGATCTCGAAGAACGCGTCGTCGCCGACGGCCAACCGCAACTGGTGCAGGGTCATCGCGCCCCGGTCGTAGACGGCGTTGTCGAAGACCCGGGTGGCGCCGGGGTCACCGGGCAGCACCTGCCAGAACTCGTCGTCGGCCGGGTAGCTGGCGTAGGTGAAGTCGAAGACCTCCTGGGCGGTGCCCTCGCCCTGCTCCTCCGACCACAGCCACTCGGCGTACGAGGCGAAGCCCTCGTTGAGCCAGATGTTGCGCCACTCGGCCACCGAGACCGAGTCGCCGAACCACTGGTGGGCCAGTTCGTGGGCCACCACGTAGGTGTTGGCGCCGCGTCGCCAGAAGCCCGGCCCGTACACCGGTCGGGTCTGCGTCTCCAGCGCGAAGCTGATCCCGTCCACCGGCCCGGCCACGCCGCCCTGCGCCTCGAACGGGTACGGGCCGAAGATCCCGCTCTCCCAGTCGACGATCTCGGCGGTCCGCTCGATGCTGGCCCGCGCGGCCGGCCCGAGCGCGCCCAACGAGGTGCTGTACGCGTTGATCACCGGCTGGCCGCCCGGTGTGGTGTCGGTGACGATGTCGTACTGGCCGATGGCCATGAAGGCCAGGTAGGTGGCGGTGGGGGAGGTGGTCCGCCAGATCCACCGGGTGCGGTTGCCGGCCTCGGCCGCCGGGGGCCTCGGCTGCACACCGTTGCTGATCACCTCGACGCCGGTGGGCACCGACACCGAGATGTCGAAGGTGGCCTTGTCCAGTGGGTGGTCGTTGCTCGGGAACCACCACCACGCCGACTCGGGCTCGTTGACGGCGAGCGCGCCGTCGTCGGTGCGCGTCCAGCCGGTGTAGCCGTTGACCAGGGCCTCCGACGGGACGCCGGAGTAGCGCACCACGATGGTGAGCTGCTGACCCCGGGTCACCGTGCGGGCCGGGGTGACCACCAGTTCGTGGACGCCCGCGGTGCTGGTGCTCGCCGCCCAGCCGTTGACCCGGACCGACTCGACGTCGAGCAGGAAGTCCAGATTGAACGTCGAGAGGTCCTCAGTGGCGGTCGCGAGGACGGTGGTGGTGCCGGTGAGCAGGTCGGTGGCTGGTTCGTAGCGCAGCCGCACGTCGTAGTGCTCGACGTCGTAGCCGCCGTTGCCGTAGTCGGGGAAGTAGCTGTCGCCCAGTCCGGGCGCGCCGGGTTGCGGCGCGGCGGTGACGACGGGCCGGCCCCAGGCCGTGGGAGCGGCCTGGCCGGGGGTGCCGGCGAGCACGGTGCCGGCAGTGGTGAGGGTCAGGGCGGTGGTGGCCGCCGTGAGGACTCGTCGCACGAGGTGGACTCCCTCCATCGGGGTGTTCGCCCCGTCAACCTAATCGACAACTGTGAACCTCGTCGGCCCGCAACACCCCGGTCGGCGTCGATCTCTGGTGCGTCTTGCTCCACAAGGTCACACTGTGTGGATCGGAGGTGACGCGTGCGGCGGTCCGAGGTGCCCAAGCGGGAGTTGATCGGCCAGCGGCAGGCCGCAGGCGGCCGGGAGCGGCTGCCAGCCGGCGGGCTGGAGTTCTTCGCGCTGCTCGCCCGGCTGCTGCGGCGGCCCCGGCGTGGCGACCGTCGGCTGCCGCTGCTCTGGCTGGTCCGCTCCGACACCGCGGATCTGATGGTGCCGCTGCGCCGGTTCCTCGGCCAGGGCCCCCGACGGCGGGTCCCGCACGCCGTGCTGGACGCCGACGCGCCGCCCGGTGCCGGGGACGTGCCGGCGTTGCTGCGCGAGCTGCACCGGCAGCTCTCCCTGGAGGCCTTCGGCACCGCCCGACTGCGTTTCCGGCACTATCCGCTCGCCGACTGGCTCATGCAGCAGAGCTTCACCTTCGGCGTCGACGCCGACGACAGCCGCGCGGCTCTGGTCCGCCGGCTGCGCGACCGCAGGGGCCCGCGTGCGCCGGAGGCGTTGCCCTCCGGCGGCGACGCGGTCAGCATCGTCTCGCAGGTGCTGCTCTGGCTGGTCCGGCGCGCCGTGCCGGGGGTGGTCTTCCGGGCTGCCGTCTCCGGTCGGGTGCCGGTGCTCGGCCGGCACTACAACTGGTTCATGCGCCAGCAGTACCTGGCGCCCCGGCAGTCGGTCACCTTTCTCGGCTTCGCCGAGCGCCTCACCGCCGGCTGGCGCGACGGGGAGCAACCCGACCAGGTCAACAAGCTGCTGCTGCACGCCTTCCTGGAGGACCTGCGGCAGGCGTACCGGCGTCGGCCGTGGCGCCCGTCGGACTGGCGGCGCACCGCGTACCCGGCGCTGCTGATCGATCACGTCGCCCCCGGCAACGTCGGCGGGGAACTGGTCCGCCTGATCGGCGACGTCCGCACCGAGACCGGGCGCAACGACCCGCTGCTGATCGTCGCGTCCGGTGGGCAACCCCCACCGGACCTGCCCGAACCGCACCCGCTGACCGAGGCCGACGAGGCGTACGACGAGTGGGCCGAGGCGCTGCCGGAGATGCGACGGCTGCGCCGCCCGGCCACCTGGCTGGTGGCGCTGCGCCCCGACGAGACCGACACCGGCCCACCGTCGCGGGGCGGAGTGCGGCCGTTCTCCGCGCCCGATCCGCCGTGGTGGTCGCGGCGTTTCCTGCCGGCGGCGCTCTGTCTGGTGCTGGTGGCGGCGCTCGGACTGTGGGTGGCCAGCCGGTGGGGGCCGGGCTGCCACCCCTCGCTCACCGGTCAGGTCTCCGTCGAGGTGGCCCCCGGCGGTGAGTGTGTCGGCTACAGCGACACCGCCGCGCAGGTCTTCAACAACGACCCCGGCCAGGACCGGCTACGCAGCGTCCAACGGCGCATCTTCGCGCAGAACCGGGCCGCCGAGGAGGTCTGGCAGCGCAGCGACCGGCGCAGGCCCTTCCTGACCCTGGTCTACCTGGGCACCCTGACCGGCAACCTGACCCGCGCTGACGAGGAGTCGTACGTCTCCGAGCGCGAGGAACTCGAAGGGATGACCACCGCCCAGTACGCGTTGCTGAAGGAGTCGGCCGGCGCGGGCGGCGCCGCGCTGCTGCGGATCGTGGTGGCCAACGCCGGCCGGCAGATGATCTACGCCGACCGGGCCGTGGCGATGCTGGCCGAGTTGGCCGCTGACGACCCCACGGTGCTCGGGGTGGTCGGTCTGGTGGAGAGCCGCACGAGCACCGCCCGAGCGCTACGCGAGCTGAACAAGGTCGGCCTGCCCGTGCTGGCACCCACCCTCTCCGCCGACAGGATGGACGCCAACTCCCGCCTCTACCTCCAGATCTCCGCGCCCAACACCGATCAGGTGGAGATGGTCGATGCGTACGCCCAACAGGTGCTGAAGGTCGACGAGGCGCACGTCTACTACACGACGTTGGAGGGCAGTCTGCTCACCGAGGATCTCTACGTCGGCACCCTCGTCGACGGGCTGCGGCAGCGGTTCGGCGCCCGGATCACCCGCCTGGAGGAGTGGAGTACCAGCCAGCGGCTCACCGGCGAGTGCGGCTATTCCGGCCTGCTCTTCTATGCGGGCCGGTGGTCAGAGTTCGACGGCTTCCTGCGTGCGTTGCGCGAGTGCGGGGGCAACCCGCCCCGACATCTCGTCGCCGACGACTCGGCCAACCGGTACATGGCCAACCCGGGGCTGCGCGCCGCCGCACCCCGCAACCTGCCCGTCACGTACGTCTCGAAGGCGGCCCTGGCCACCTGTGCCGCGCTGCGGGCCGCCCAGGACCGGCGCGACGACGCGCGGGCCAGCTTCCTGTCCTGGATCCAGGCCGACGACCTGCTCGACCCGCCGCGCTGCCGGCCGGGCTCCGAGGTGCAGGTCGGCGAGCGGGTCAGCCTCGCCTACGACGCGGCGATGATGCTGATCCGGGCGGTGGAGAGCCTCGCCGCCCGGCTGCACCACGCCGACCCCCGGCAACGCTGGGAGCCGAGCGCCGTCAACCCGGTGGCGGTGCACGCGGAGGTGCTGCGGCAGAACGCCGGTCAGGGCTATCCGGGGGTGGCCGGGTTGATCCGGTTCACGCCCGACTCGGGGGAGCCGGTCGACAAGCGGCTGGCCCTGATGCGGGTGGAGCAGGTGCCCGACGTGGCGAGGGCACCGGTGGAGGTGTTCCGCTGCGGGGTGGCCGACGTGCCCGGCCCGGCGGTGTGCGGGCCGGCCTGACCGGACCGGCGTGACACGTCCTCGCAGGACTGTCCGGGTGCCGCCGGTGTCCGTTAGGGTTCCTTCGATCAGGCGGACGTGGCGTTGGGGGCAGAGGGTGGGCAGGCTCGCGTCGGCGTACGGGCAGGCGGTCAACTCCCACCGGGCGGCCCGGGCGCACCTGGACACCGTCCGTGGTGTCCTCGGGGCGGCACCGACCGTCGCACCGGTCGGCGACGACGTGGTGGCCCGCCTCGCCCGCCTCGGCGGTGCGTTGGCCAACCCCGCCCCGGGTGTCACCCCGCTGACGGACCAGCCGGCCGCGGTGCGGATCGGTGCGGCGTCCACAGCGGACGGCGACTTCCCGGTGCTGGTCCCGCTCGGCGGCGGCCACCACCTGGCGCTGGACGCCGACGCCCGGGAGCCGCAGGTCGCCGGGCTGCTGCGGGCGCTGGTGCTGCGGCTGGTCGCCACCGCGCCACCCGGTCAGGTCCGCGTCGTCGGCATCGACACCGCCACGCTCGGCGCCACCTTCGGCCCGCTGCGACCGCTGCTCGACGCCGGGGTGCTCGACCCGCCGGCCACCAGCGAGGCCGAGGTGGCCGCGCTGCTGGACGCCGCCGAGCAACACGCCCGCACCGCGCAGCACGGTGCGGCGACCGCCCGCCGCTTGCTGCTGGTTGTCGCCACCGCCGCGCCGCCGCCGCGCGAGCTGGCCCGGCTCGCCGCGCTCACCCACGCCGGCCCGGCCGCCGCCGTGTGCGTGCTGCTCGCCGGCCACCCGTCCCGGCTGCCCGGCGAGACCCCGCCGCCGCTGGGCGGCACCACGGCGGTGCGGCTCAACCAGGGGTACGCGCACGTCGGCGATCCACCCGGTGCGCCGTTCAGCGCCGACGGCAGCGGCCTCGCCGCCCGCGTCCTGCTCGACGGGGACCCGCCGCCCGCCTCGGTCCGCGCGCTCGCCGAGCACCTCGGCACCGCCACCCGTCGCGCCGACGCGTTGCCCTTCACCGATCTGCTGCCGCAACAGCGCTGGGCCGAGTCCGCCAGCACCGGTCTGCGCACGGTGATCGGCCGGGCCGGCGGCGGGTCGACGGCGGCCTTCGCCACCGCGCTGACGCTCGCCTTCGACGACGCCACCCCGCACTGGCTGGTCGGCGGGCGCACCGGTGCCGGTAAGACCGTCTTCCTCCTCGACGTCCTCTACGGGCTGGCCGCCCGCTACTCGCCGGCCGAGTTGCAGCTCTACCTGCTCGACTTCAAGGAGGGCGTGAGCTTCACCGAGTTCGTGCCCACCGGTCGGGACCCGTCCTGGCTGCCGCACGCCCGCGCCGTCGGCATCGAGTCCGACCGCGAGTACGGTCTCGCGGTGCTGCGCGAGCTGCGCCGGGAAGCCCAGCGCCGGGCCACCGCGCTCAAACGGCACGGCGTCACCAAGCTCGCCGACCTGCCCCGGGACAATCCGCTGCCGCGCATCGTGACCGTCATCGACGAGTTCCACGTGCTGCTCGCCGGCAACGACGCGCTGGCCCGCGAGGCCGTCGACCTGTTGGAGGAGTTGGCCCGCAAGGGCCGCTCGTACGGCATCCACCTGGTGCTCGCCAGCCAGAGCATGACCGGCATCGAAGCGCTCTACGGTCGGGCCGAGGCGATCTTCGGGCAGTTCGCGTTGCGCGTGGCGCTGCCCGGTGGCGGCGGGGTGCTCGACCAGCTCAACGACGCCGCCGCGGCCCTGCCGGTCGGCTCCGCCGTGGTCAACACCGCCGCCGGCGCGGTCGGCGCCGACACCGTGCTGCGCTTCCCCGACGCGCACGCCGCCGCGGCCGACCTCGCCGCGCTGCGCCACGAGCTGTGGCAGGCCCGCCCGCCGGGCTCGCGGGCACCGGCGGTCTTCAAGGGGTACGAAGCCGCGCGGATCGAGGACGACAGCACCTTCGCCGGGCTGCGCCCCGGTGGTCGACGCCCGATGGCCCTGGTCGGCCGAACCGTCGACGTGCACGGCACCACCGCACTGTTCCTCATGGACGCCACCCCCGGCCGGCACCTCGCCGTGGTGGGCACCGCACCGACGGGCGGGGACGTGCTGCGCGCCGCGACGCTCAGCCTGGCCCGTCAGCACACCCCCGGCGACGCCCGGTTCCAGTTGGCCTGCCTGGTCACCGCCGCCGACCCGGTCGCCGACGACACCGAGGCCGCGCTGCGGGCCGCCGGCCACCCGGTGCAGCGCCTGGACGCGACCGGGCTGCGCGACCGGATCGCCGCGCTGGCCGCCGAGCCCACCGGCCGCGAATACCTGGTGGTGTTCGGCATGGACGCCGCCGCGCCCGTCCTCGGCGCCACCGACCCTGTGACGTTCCGCTCCGGCCTGGACGACCTGCGTACCGTGCTGCGTCAGGGCCCCGGGCAGGGGGTGCACCTGCTCGGCTGGTGGCGGGGGCTGCGCCGGCTCGCCGACGACCTCGGCGGCACCCAGAACCGCGACGACGTCGCCTGCCTGGTCGCGCTCAACGTGCCCGGCGCCGAGCTGGCAGTGCACCTCGGGGCGCACGACCTGACCTACACGCCCCGCGCCGACCGGGCGCTGCTGATCGACCGGCACGACCAGCGCATCCGGCTGATAGTCCCGTTCGTCGGCGACGGGCACGAGCCGGACGGGGAGCGGTGACAGTGTCCTTCGAGGAGTACGCGGCGCTGGCCCGGCAGCTCTCCGAGCAGCGCCGCGCCGGGGAACAACACGCCGCCACCGAGTCCGCGCGCCGCCGTGACCTGCACGCCGCCGTCGACTCCCTCGAGCAGCGGCTGACCGCCCAGGGGCAGCGCCTCGACCAGCTCGGCCGCGCGATCGGCGTCGACCAGCCGCCCGCGTCCACCGGCGCCGGACCTGGACCGGGGACGCCGAACGACGCCACCACCTGGCCCGGCCCACCGTCCGGCCCGTCCACCGCACCCGGAACCGGGGGCGGGGAATCCGCCGGCGCAGCCGGCGCCCCGGGGCGGGCCGGGGTCGGGGCGTACCCCGAGCTGCCGGCAGGGGAGGCGCGGCTGGCGCTGCCGACGGCGGTGACCCCGGCGGGCGGTGGGGTGCCGGCGCAACGCGCGGCGGCGGCCGACCCGGCGGTGGAGTTGGAACTGGCCCGGCGGATGGCCGACGAGGCCGACCGGCACGGGCACCAGGCGGAGCTGCTGGCCCAACGGCCGGTGCTGCTGCCGACGTGGTCGCCGCTGGCCCGGGCGGTCGCCGTCTACGCCGGGTGCAGCGCGGCGGCCGGGGTGCTCATGCTGATGCTGGTGCTCGCCTCCGGGGTCGGTCTGGTCGACGGGTTCACCCTCGGCGCGTGGATCTGCGCGGGGCTGCCGGCGGTGGCGTTCTTCGGCGGGTACCTGGTGCTGGGCCGGTGGGGGCGGCCCGCGATGGTTGCCGGCACCCCGCCGCGCTACCTGCCGCTGGGGTTCCTGATCTGTTTCCTGCTGGTGCCGATGGCCTACTGCGCCTACCTGCTGCTGGTGCGCGGCCTGCGCTGACGACCGACCTGGCCGCCGGTCTGCGCTTCGCCGCGCAACCTGTCGTCAGCGCACGCGGGAACCGCTGTCGGGCGTGGACTGGCTCAGGTGGTAGATGACGCCGCCTTCGTCGCTGAACCGCTGCTCGGTGCCGCTGGTCGAAGGGCTGAAGACGCGGCAGGAGCAGTCGTCGGCGGGAGGCCCCGCCGACGCCTCGGCGTAGTACCAGACCTGACCCACCTCGGCCCTGAACGTGCGACTGCTTCGCGGTGGCACCTCGATCGCCCGGTGCGGTTCGCACTGAGCGTCGAAGATCCACAGCACGTACGGCTCACTGCTCGTCGAGGCAGTGCCCCGCAGCGGTTCCCCCCACCGGCCCTCGGGGATCTCGCCTCGGAAGAAGACCAACGCGTCGTCGCCGTGAATCTTGGCGATGCAGGACCGGTAGAGCGCTGCCCGAGACGCCGGGGTCGGACCGGGCGCGGCTGTGGTTGACGACGACTGGAGGCTGTTGAGGATGCTCTGCCCGTCACCGGTCGCGACGGCGACGGCCAGCAGGAGGGCGAGAAGCCCGAGGAGAGCCCCGGACAGCCCAATGACGCGGGACCGGCGACCGCGACCGGCCGATGTCGTGTCTGTCCTCTGAATCGTCAAGCCCCGTCACTCCCTCGGCAAGCTGTCGCCGAGTCTAGGAGGCTTCGCACTGCGGCGTGGTCCCCGAGCCCGATCACGCGGTCGCGCAAGGTGCGCGGATCTCGTACGCTCCCAGGTGGTCTCCGCGGTGGAGCTGGTGGTCGATCACGGGGAGGTGCGCGTGAGCGCAGCACAGATCATCGCGAGACTGGCGGCGGCGGCGCAGAAGCTCGACGAGGCGAAGGCCAAGACCGCAGCGGCAGCACAGGACGCAGCCGAGGCGCGGGCACTTGTGGCCGGTGCGCTGGAGGGTGTGGCCGCCGGTCCGCTGGTCGGCATGATCGACTCGTACCGTCAGGCGCTCGCGCAGGCGTCTCAGGGCGGCGACCCGGCCAAGCAGCACGTCCAGGAGACGATCGCCAAGGTCCGGGCGCTGGGCAACTGACCACCTGCGCGGGCAGCGCAACCGTGCTCAGCGGGTGATGCGGAACGTCTGCTCGAAGCTCGGGTAGTCGCAGACGTCCTGGTTGCAGAGTTCGAATCCGCCGCTGATCAGCGCGACGCCCCTGTGCAGGACCAGCCCGCCGGCCTCCGCCCACGCTCTCCCGGTCACGGCCTGCGGCTCGCCCGTGCAGCTGTTGAGCGGCGCCCAGCCACTGGCGTAGGCGACTCGGTCGCCCGAGCGCTGCCGGACGATCAGCTCGGTGGCGCCGGACAGGCCGGCTGGGCAGGTCACCGTGAGGGTGATGTCCACGGCGACGCCGCGTGCGACAAGGGTCGCGGAGGTGACTTCGACGCTGCTCGCCGCGCTCGCCGGCGTTGGCGCGAGCGCGACGGAGAGGGTCAGCCCGAGTAGTGCGATGGCGGTGATGATGCGGCGCACGATGGTCCTCCTTGCCGGAGTGGGTGCCTACCTGCGGTCACCCTAGCCCGCCACGGCAATTACGGATATCAATCGATTCGTTCGATGACGATGACCGGGATCTCCCGGTCGGTCTCCTTGGCGTAGCGGGCGTACGTCGGGAAGACCTTCGTCATCACCGGCCACAGCCGGACGCGCTCCTCGCCGGTCGCGGTCCGGGCGCGGCCGACGATCCGCTCCGCGCCGACCTGGATCTGCACCGTCGGGTCGGCGGTCAGGTTCAGGTACCAGGCGGGGTGTCTGGCCGCGCCGCCGTTGGACGCCACCAGCACGTAGTTGTCACCGTCGCGCCCGTACATCAGGGCGGTGCGGCGCAGGGTGCCCGATCGGCGTCCGCGGGTGGTGAGCAGCAGCGACGGTACGCCGTGGAAGGTGCCCCCGTCCGCGCCGTCGGTCTGCACGTAGCGCCGGATGTGGCTGGCGACCCAACCGACCGGGCTGTCCTCGACCGTCTCGTGCTGCTCCTGAGCGGTCACGCCATCGCCTCCATCGTCGAGCCCGAGCGGCCGATCGAGCGTATCGATCATAAGTAGCGTGCCGCCGATGCGTCTGGTCCCAGCACCTCGGTCGGGTTCAGCGATGAGTGTGATGCCGGTGGGTCATCCTGATGACTCACCGGCATCACACTCTCAGCGGACACCGCCTCCGAGGCCTAAGCAGCACGACGGCGGTATGTCAGCTTCGCGAGCGCGGCAGGCAGCACTTCTTGTACTTGGCGCCGGACCCGCACCAGCAGGTGTCGTTGCGGCCGGGCGGCCACGCTGTCACGCCGGCCCCGTCGAGGCTGTCGGCGTACTCGTCGAGGGTGTCCTCGTCGATGGGGTCGGCGCCGACGAGGGCCGACAGACCCTTGACGCTGCCCGTCACGATGCCCAGGCCGACGCCGCCGCCGATTCCGGACGCGTCGACGAGGGCGCGCTCGGTCTGGGCGCGGTGCTCGTCCCAGGTGCTCGGGTAGCTCTCGGTCAGGGCCGGCCAGCGCACCAGCAGCGCGTCGAACTCCGGCTTGGGCCAGAACAGCAGCGTCGCCGGGCCGTCGTCCAGGGCGTCGAGGGCGTGGCTGGCCGCGTCGCGCAGCCGGTCGGCGAGGTTGTCGTGCTCGTCGTGCGGCAGACCCAGCTCCTCGCGTAGGTCGTGTCTCTGCCGGGCCAGGCCGTAGATCATGGCCGCGGCCTCGTCCTGGGCGTCCTCGGACGCGTGCTGCTGGGTGCGGGTCCGCTCCAGGATGGCGTCCAGCGCCCCGGTGAGCCACTCCAGTGCCAGTTCGGCGTGGCCGGACTCGGCCAGCTCGTCGACCACATAGGTGGCCTCGGGGTCCGTCTCCAGCAGCGGGCGCAAGGCGGTCAGCTCGGCCAGGCCCTCGTCCGAGCGGCCGAGGCGCAGCAGCAGGCCGCCGCGCACCGCTCGGGCGTACGCGTTGTCGTCCGGCTGTTCGGCGACCGCGCGGGTGGCCAGGGTGAGCGCGTCGGCCAGGTCACCGGCCTGCTCCAGGATGTCCGCGGCGACCAGCAGGGCGTACCCGGTCTCGTCGGGGTCCGCCACCCGACCCTCGTCGACGGCGCCCACCAGTTCGGCGACGAGCGCGGCCGGGTCAGGGCTCTCGGAGCCCAGGGCGGCGATCTCTTCGATTCGGTCGGCGGTCAGCAACTCGGACATCGGCGCATCCTGAAGACGACGGTCGGTGGGTGGGGGAGCGGCCAGCGTACTCCGGGACAGGGCGCAGCCCGGGCGGTTCACCGCCCGGGCTGCGCGACGTTCCGTCAGCGGGTCGCCGGCATGGTGGCGAACTCGCCGGCTAGCTCCGACTCGACGATCGTCGTGGCGGACGGCCGGCGACCGGCCGACGCCCGCCGGGCGGACGGGACGGCGAGGGCCGCGAGCGCGGCGGCCAGGGCGATCGCGGTGAGGACCAGAAACCCCATCGTGAAACCGGCCTCCCGGGGCAGGCCGTTGGCCTGCGGGTGGGCGGTGATCACGCCGCTGACCACGGCGGCGCCGATCGCGCCGCCGATGGTGCGGATGTTGGCGTTCATGCCGGTGGCCACGCCGGTCTGGCTGGCCGGCACGCTGGCGACGATCAGGTTGGCCATCGAGGCGAAGGCCAGGCCGATGCCGAGGCCGACCAGGCCACCGGCGACGGCGACCTCCCAGCGGGTGTCGTGCGCGGCGGCGAGCATCGCGGACGCGGCCACGTTGAACGCGGCGCCGGTGGCGAGTTGCGCCTTGGCGCTGAACACGGCCTGGAGCCGGCCGGCGACCAGGCCGGCGACGAACATCGCGACGAGCATCGGCAGCATGAGCAGCCCGGCCTGGCTGATGCTGGCGCCGAAGCCGTAACCGGCAGCGGTCGGGGTCTGCACGAACTGGGGCAGGAACGCGTACACGGAGAACATCGACCCGCCGTAGAGCAGGGCGACCAGGTTGGTGGTCCAGACGCCGGGCAGGCGCATCATCCGCATGTCGATGAGCGGGTTGTGCGAGCGCAGCTCGGCGATCAGCCAGCCGACCAGGAGCACCACGGCGAGGGCGAGCAGGCCGAGCACCCGGGTGGAGGTCCAGCCCCAGGCCGCGCCCTGGCTGATCGGCAGCAGCAGCGCGACCAGCCAGCCCGAGAGCAGCACGGTGGCGCGCCAGTCGATGCGTCCGGGGGTGCGGACCGGCGACTCGGGCACGAACAGGTGCGCCGCCACTGCGGTCAGCCCGACCACGACCATCGGGATCCAGAACAGCCAGCGGTAGTCCAGCGTGCTGACGATCGGGCCGGCGAGCACGATGCCCAGGCCGCCGCCGACGGCGACGATCGCCGAGATGGCGGCGACGGCGGCGGAGACCCGCGCGGCCGGGAACTCGTCGCGGATGATGCCGAACGACAGCGGGAAGACAGCTCCGCCGATGCCCTGGACGACCCGGGCGACGATGAGCACGCCGATGTTCGGCGCGATGGCGGCCAGGAGGCAGCCGAGGGCGAGAGCGGCGAGCGAGACGACCAGCATCCGCTCCTTGCCGACCATGTCGCCGACGCGTCCGAGGATCGGCGTGAAGATCGACGCGCTGAGCAGGTAGGCGGTCAGGACCCAGGTCACGGTGTTCTGGGAGGTGTGCAGGTCCTGCTGGATGGTCGGCAGCACGGGGGTGATCAGCGATTGGAGCATCGCGAAGAACCCGGCGCCGGCCGCGAGCACGGTGAAGGTGAGCCGACGCGAGCTGCGTCGGGAGGTCACTGCCACGAGAGATAACTCCCTGATTACGTACGGGATGGAGGCTTGTGGCCCGTCGTCTGTGACGGGGTCGTTTGTCGGGGTCCGGGCGATCGGGGTGGCCAGGCGGCGATCGGGCGGGTCTCGAGGTAAGCTAACCGGAGGCAGGCCTCCGGGATTCCGGAGGGGTGCCTCCACTAAGCTAGCGGAGGGTTGCCTCCGGATGCAACCAGGGTGAGGTGACGCACGTCATGACCAGCGCGGGGCAGGTGCCCGAGGTCTTCGCCCAGCGGCCCAAGCGGGCCGACGCGCGGCGCAACTACGACGCCCTGATCACGGCGGCGCGCGAGGCGTTCGCCGAGAACGGGGCCGCCGCCTCGCTGGAGGACGTGGCCCGCCGGGCCGGGGTGGGCATCGGCACGCTCTACCGCAACTTCCCGACCCGCCGGCACCTGTTCGAGGCCGTCTACGTCGAGGAGGTCCGGGAGTTGTGCCACTCCGCCGAGGGCCTGGCCGAGCTGCCACCCTGGGACGCGCTCGTCGCCTGGCTGCACCGCTTCGTCGCGTACGTCGCCACCAAGCGGGCGCTCGCCGAGCAGTTGCTGCACGACTCGGAGATCTTCGCCAGCTGCCGCACCGAGATCTTCGCCGCCGGTGAGCCGCTGATGCGTCGCGCGCAGGCCGCCGGCGTGGTTCGTGACGACATCGGCTTCGACGACGTGGTGCGGCTGATCAGTGGTCTCACCATGGCCCAGTTCCCGTCGCCCGAGCAGCGCGACCGGGTGCTCAACGTAGCCCTGGACGGCCTGCGCCCGCCGGCCGCGCCGCGCTGAGAGCCGTCGCGCCCCGGTCGGCCGGGTCGCGTCGACGCCTCAGGCGGCCGGTCAGCGGTCGACCAGCAGCAGCCACTCGTCGTCGAGGCGTTCCACTGTGGTGCCGGCCGGCCAGCGGTGACCGGGGTCGGCCACCGCCCGGGCCTGCTCGACCTGCGGCGGCCGGCTGAACCGCGTGTCGCGGAAGCTGGCCATCCGGTGGAACCGGGCCCGGCCGAAGTTCGCGGCGTCGAGGAAGTGCGCCCGGTCGAACAGCGCCTCCGCGCCGAACACCGTCCAGCGGAACAGCGCCATGTTCGTGAAGCGGACCGAGTGGAAGCCGGCCGCCCCACCGAACTCGGTGTGCTCCATCGACAGCGCGCCGTCGAAGACGGCCTCCCGGAACGAGGTGGCGTCCTCGAAGCGGGTCGCGTCGAAGCTGGTCGGCTGGCCGAAGGTCACCCGACGACAGGAGGTCGGGCCGGCGAAGCGGGACCGCCGGCACGACAGGCCGTCGGTGAAGGCGGCCCCGTCGAAGGTGGCCAGACCGCCGACGCGAACACCGTCCAGCATCACCTCGCCGTCGGCCGCGAGGTTGTCGAAGAGCACGTCGTCGAAGGTCGCCGCCCCGAGCAGCAGCCGGCCCCGCGTCGTCGCGCCCGCGAAGGTGGTCGTGCCGGTGAACACCGCCTCGGTGAAGTTCGCGTCGACGAGCGTGCAGTCGGCGGCGTCGAAATCGACAAGCTCGGCGCCGGCCAGGTCGAGCGTCAGCTCCGGCCAGAAGGCGTCGTCGTCGGCGGCACGCAGGTGCCGGGTGAGCACGCGCTGCGCGCTGCGCCGGACCTCCGTCTCGCGCGGCTCGCCGTCGGGTGCCGGCATCCGCAGGTACGCGCAGAGCACCGCCGCGATCGTCGGGCGCTGCCCCGGATTGTCCTGACCGAGGCGCTCCAGCGCGTGCAGGCCGCCGAGGCGTACCGCCGCGCTGTCGTTGCCGAGCAGCTCCACCGCCCGGGTGTAGAGCTCGGTCAGCCGGCGCTCCGCCGCGTCGTGCTCGGCCGCCCCGGACTGTCGATCCTGGTGGCGCTGCGCGGCCTCGGCCACCGCCTCGGCGTGCGCCTGCACCCGGTCCCGGTGCACCTGGTCGCGGGCGGCGACGCTCTCCTGGTGCCGCTGCGCGCGTTCGGTGATCCACTGGCGGCGGGCGGCGAGCAGCAGCGCGAGCCCTCCGCCGGTGCCGGCGACGACGGTCAGGCCGGTGCGGATCGCGTCGATGCGCAGCGTGGCACGGGTGTCGGGTTGGCTGGCCCGGTCGGCCTCGGTGAGCAGCAGGTCCAGCACCAGCCAGCCCAGGATGACGGCGGCCAGCAGGCCGACCAGGACCAGCCACCACGGCATCACCCGCAGCTCGCGCGCGGTGGGTTCGTCGACTGCCACGGCGACAGCATGCCAGTGACCGTCCGAGGTCCGATATGGAGCGTGGCGGTATGACCGTTTACGCCCCCGCCGGAACAACGGGTTACCGGCGCGTAACAAGTCATTGACGTTTCCAAATTGTTGCAGGCATCATCGTCGCACGGTCGACCGGACACCCCCACCCACCTGCCCGGTTCGCCGGGCGCCTCCCCCCGGAGGTGCAGCGATGCTGCTCCGAAAGACCGCCCTCGTACTGGCCCTCGCCACCGCCGCGCTGCTCGCGTCCACCGCCACGGCCACCGCGGCCCCCGCCGACCCGGCCCCCACCCCCTTCGCCGCCGCCGCGGCGGCCAACCCCGTCATCGTGGTCGGCGGGCTCAGCGGCGTCGCCGTCGCGTACGAGCCGATCGCCGCCCGGCTGCGCGCCGACGGCTACCGCACCTTCATCTACCAACTTCCCGGACTGGGCCTCGGT
Source organism: Micromonospora sp. NBRC 107095 (assembly GCF_030269705.1). Lineage (NCBI taxonomy): Bacteria > Bacillati > Actinomycetota > Actinomycetes > Micromonosporales > Micromonosporaceae > Micromonospora > Micromonospora sp. NBRC 107095. The sequence goes on along the minus strand of NZ_BSTU01000003.1, from coordinate 71,779 downwards.
GACATCCCCACCTCGGCCCGCGCGTTCGCCACCTACGTCAACCAGGTACGCGCCAGCACCGGCGCGGCGACGGTCGACCTCGTCGCCCACTCCGAAGGGGGACTGGTCAGCCGGTACTACCTCAAGCGGCTCGGCGGCACCGCCGCCGTCGGCCGGTACGTCAGCCTGGGCACCCCCCAGTACGGCACGTACGTCGCCAACATCGTGGCGTTCCTGGGCCTGGGCACCTGCGCCGGCGTGGTGGCCTGTCAGCAGATGACGATCGGCTCGGCGTTCCTCGCCGACCTCAACGCCGGCGACGACACCCCGGGTGCGGTGCGTTACACCACCATCCGCACCCTGCAGGACGAACTGGTCCGGCCGACCGGCAACGCCGCCGTCAACGACGGTGCGACGAATGTGCTGATCCAGGCGTACTGCCCGCTGCGGGTGGTGGGGCACCTCGGCCTGGTGCTCGACGGCACGGCGTACACCGTCGTGCGCGGCGCCCTGGTCGACGGCCCGGTGCGACCCAACTGCCTGGCGATCTGACCCGTCCGTGCGGGCGGTCCCACCGGGGCCGCCCGCACGGACGCGGATCGCCAAGTGTCGGTTGCCCGACGTTTCCGGAAAAGGGTGTGGCAGACATCAGACGTTCTCGATAACCTGCTGCGACTGTCCACTGGCGACGGAGGACGTGTGACCTTCCCGAAGGAGCAGCGCGCATGACCGAGCCGCACACCGTGCCGCCGGAGAGCACCCCGCCGACCGTGCCGCAGCTCGACGTCCGGGCCGCCGAGCCGCCGGCGGCCGACCCGCCGTCGCCGGTCGGCGGGTTCGCCGACCGGCCACCGGGTTATCCCAGCGCGCTGGTCTGGTTGCGGGCCGGGATCCTGCGGGACTGGCGCGGCGTGCTGGGCGCCTTCGCCGCCACCTGGTTCTACCTGCCGATCGGGCTGCTGCTGGCCTTCTGGGGCGGCCTCAGCCTCGCCGTCGTCGGCCTCTTCGCCGGCGGTATCGGCGCTGACGACCAGGTGCCGCAGGTGCTGCGCGACGCGCCGCTGATCGGCTCCCTGCTGGAAACGTTCATGAGCCGCTCCGGCGGAGTGCTCGGCGGCGTCGTCGGCTTCGCCGTCGGTTTCGTGGGCGGCTTCATCTCCGTGCTGGTGCTGCCCTGGGTCGGCGCCGAAGGACCGCTCCCCGTGATCGCCGGCCTGCTCGGCACCGTCGCCGCGGCGGCGCTGATCGGGGTCCTCTACACGCTGTACCGCGTGCTGCTGGAACCGCGACTGCTGGTCGTCTCCGGTGCCCGCCAGCCCAGCCGCCGCGAGGCGGCGCGGCTGCGGCCCGTGCTGGAGGACTGTGCCCGACGACTCGGCCTGCCCAGCGTGCCACGGCTGCTGATGGAGGACGACCCGGTCCTGAGCAACGCCCGCACCTACGCCCGGCACGTGGTGGTCACCACCGCCGTGCTGACCGAACCGGACGACGAGATCGCCGCGCTGTTCAGCCACGAGTTGGTGCACTGGCGTACCGGGGACGAGATCACCAGCGCCTTCGTCCGTGGTGTCGGTCTGCCACTCACCCTCGCGCACGCCCTGCCGACCTGGCTGATGCGGACGTTCCCGCACCCCGCCACCAACTTCGTGGTCTTCCTGTTCTTCTGGCCGGTGCTGCTCATCATGCGGTACGTGGTGCTGCCGCTGCACGCCCGCGACGTCCGGGCCGCGGAGTACCGGGCCGACCTGGGCGCCGTGCTCACCGGGCACGTCGACGGAATGCGGCGCATCCTGGAACGCCGGCTGTCCTTCGAGTCCGGCCGCAGCGGCTGGGACGAGGCGGTCTGCGCCACCCACCCGCCGCACGAACTCCGGCTCGACGCGCTGGAACGGGCCTCGGGAGCCGGCCTGTCCGCCGGGGCGGACGCCGCCGCGGACGTCACCGTCGAGCGGCTGTTCGCGCACTCCGGCGCGGTCGGCACCCGCCGCACCTGGCTGCTGGTCGGCGTCCTCGTGCTGGTGGCCTGCGCCGGCACCGGCGGGCTCGGGGTGGTGCAGTGGGCGTTCTTCCGCCCCCAGGCGACGGTCAACGGCTACTTCGCCGCGCTCGCCGACCGGGACAGCGACGCCGCGCTCGACTTCCTGGCCGATCCGAACAGCGCCACCGACCGCGAACTGCTCGCCCAGCTGCTGCGCGGCGAGGGCTACCAACCACCGACCGGCGTCGAGATCAGCTCGCTGGAGCGCCACGACGACGACAGCGCCACCGCCACTGTCACGTACCGGCTGGGTGACGCGCGGCAGACCGCGACGGTCGGCCTGAGCCGCAACGAGCAGGCCACCGCCGGGATGTTCCGCGGCTGGCGGGTGAGCAATGGGCTGACCCCGCTCGGCGTCGCGTTCGGCGGCCCCGGGGTACGGCTCAACGGCGTCGAGTTGCCCGGCGGCACCGACGGTCCGGCGCTGGAGCTGCTGCCCGGCGGCTACACCGCGACCGGGCCGTCCAGCGCGCTCAGCGAGACGCCCACCGAGACGTTGGCGGTCGGTCCGGGGCAGGACACGGCCACAGTGCAACTGGCACCGGTGCTCAAGCCGGCGGCGGTCGAGGCCGTCGACGCCCGGGTGCGCGCCTGGCTGGACGAGTGCGCCAAGCAGACGGTCCCCGCGCCGGCCGGCTGCCCGTTCCGCTACTACGGCGGGTCCGCGCAGAAGGTCACCTGGAAGATCCTGGAGTACCCGAAGCTCGCCATCGAGTTGACCGGCCCGGCCAGCGCCGAGGTCTCCACCCCGACCGAGACCCGGGGCCAGGTGCAGGTCAGCGGGACCAACACGTACTTCGGGGGCGACTCACCGTTCACCGACGACGACACGTTCGCCGTCAGCGGTGTCGTCACCGCCGACGGGGAGGGTGTCACCTTCCGCCCCGCCACCAACTGACCGGGAGAGCCCGTGACCGACAGCAACACCGCCGCCCGGCTGCCCGTACGGCTGACCATCAACCCCCGGCAGCGACAGCAGCCGTCGGTCGACCTGCTGACCTGGATCCACCGCCAGCCGGAGTACCGGCCGGTGGTCCGCCAGGCCGGCGGCGGCGGTGGTCGGCCGGGCTTCAGCGACGCGGTGATCATCGCGGTGCTGGCCCAGGGCCTGCTGCCGGGTCTGTTCAACCTGCTGCAGTCCTGGGTGGACCAGCAGCGCACCGAGGCCAGCATCCGGATCCAGGCCGGCGACACGGAGGTCGAGTTGCAGGTGAGCGGGCGCACCGACTCGGCGCGCCTGCTGGCCCAGGCGACCGAGGCGCTGCGGGTCGCCCGGGAGCCCGGTGCGGACGCCGCCGACTGAGTCGACGGCGTCCGCACCGGCTGGTCAGCTCGCCTTGGCGAGCGCCTCGAACTCGTCGTCGGTGAGCCGCACGTCGGCGGCGCCCACGTTCTCCTCCAGGTGCGCCACCGAGGACGTACCGGGGATCGGCAGCATCACCGGTGAGCGGCGCAGCAGCCAGGCCAGCGCGAGCTGCGCGGGCGACGCGCCGTGCGCGGTGGAGATGGCGTCCAGTGGGCCGCCCGGGCGGGCCAGCTCACCGGTGGCGATCGGGAACCACGGGATGAACGCGAGGTCGTTGCGCTCGCAGTACTCCAGCACGTCCTCGGCGCTGCGGTTGGCCAGGTTGTACAGGTTCTGCACCGACGCGATGGTGGTGATCGCCCGGGACTCCTCGATCTGCGCGACGCTCACCTCGGACAGCCCGATGTGCTGGATCTTGCCCTCCTCGCGCAGCAGGGCCAGCTCACCGAGCTGATCGGCGAGCGGCACCTTCGGGTCGATCCGGTGCAGCTGGTACAGCGGGATGCTGTCCAGGCCGAGGTGGCGCAGGCTCAGCTCGCACTGCTGGCGCAGGTACTCGGGGCGGCCCAGCGCCCGCCAGTCGCCGGGGCCGGAGCGGCTCAACCCCGCCTTGGTCGCGATGACCAGGTCATCGGCGTACGGGTGCAGGGCCTCCCGGATCAGCAGCTCCGAGACGAACGGCCCGTACGAGTCGGCGGTGTCGATGAACGTCACGCCCAGCTCGATCGCCCGGCGCAGCACCCGCACGGCCTCGGCCGGGTCCTTCGGGTCACCCCAGACACCCGGACCGGTGATCTGCATGGCCCCGTAGCCGAGCCGGTTGACGGTGACGTCGCCACCGATCCGGTACGTACCGGACGCCTTCGCGGGTTGCTCACTGATATTTGTCGCCATTGCCCGATCCCCAATCGTCTCGTCGTGGCGGGCGTGGACAGCGCGGGCGTGAAGAGCCCACCCGCCACTGATGGATCATCCCCCGGAACTCCACCGCCATGCCGCGGGTCGGTCGAGTGTGGGCGTGGACACGCCGTGGGCGCGCCGAGCCGAGTTGCCGGGAAGCACCCGGTACGACCGGGTTGTCCGTGCGACGCTGGCCGGAGCCGGTGCGTTTCCGGCGCGACGGCGGAGGGAGCACCCATGGGAGTGCCGCAGGTCAACTTCGCGCTCGACACGTACGAGTGCATCGTGATCTATCCCGGCGCGGCCGGGCGGGCCCTGCCCGCCGAGACGGTGCAGCGGTTGCAGGCCGAGCACACCGAGCACATGCAGGCGTTGCAGCGACGCGGCATCATCCTGGTCGCCGGCTCAGTGGACGGGCCGGCCCGCGAGCCGGATCCGCCGATCGGGTTCGGGCTGGCCCGCACCGGCAGCGTCGACGACGTCCGCAGCGTGCTGGAGGCCGACCCGGCGGTGCAGGCCGGGCTCTACCGGGTGGAGGTGCTCACCTTCCTCTGCCCGGCGGGTTCCCTGGAGTTTCCGCTGGTCAAAGCGGGGAGCTGAGCAACCGGTCCAGTGGCGGCTGTCGCGATGGCGACGGCGCTCGCCCGCCTGCCGGTGCTACGGTCGCGCCCTGCGCGGGCCGTCGCCGGGGCGTACCCGGTGTCGTGGGTCGGCCCCGGTCGAGGAGTCGCCATGATCTCCGCCGCCACCGGTGATGTCGCGTCCGCCGCCGCCCGACTACGTGCCCTGCTCGGCGACCGGCTGCACGAGCCGGGCGATCCCGGTTACACCAGCACCACCCGGCTCTGGAACGGTGCGGTGGCGCGGACGCCCGCGCTGGTCGCCCACTGCCGGGAGGCCGACGAGGTGGCTGAGGCGGTCCGCGTCGCCGCCCGCTGCCACCTGCCCGTCTCGGTCCGCTCCGGGGGGCACGACTGGGCCGGCCGGGCGCTGCGCGACGGCGCTCTGGTGCTCGACCTGACCGGGCTGCGCGCCGTCCGGGTCGACCCGGACGCGGCCACGGTGACCATCGGCGGCGGCGCCACGGTGGCCGAGTTGATCGCCGCCGCCCGCCCGTACGACCTGGTGGTGCCCACCGGCACGGTTGGCGACGTGGGAATGGCCGGGCTCACCCTCGCTGGCGGGTACGGCCCGCTGTGCGGCAGGTTCGGTCTGGCCCTGGACAGTCTGCTCGGCGCGGAGGTGGTTCTCGCCGATGGCCGCCGGGTCACCGCCGGCCCCCGGCACGACGCCGAGCTGTACTGGGCGCTGCGCGGCGGCGGCGGGAACCTCGGCGTCGTCACCGAGCTGCGGTTTCGCGCGCACCGGCTGCGCGGCGTGCTGGCCGGCATGATCATGTTCGCGCTGTCCGAGGCCCCGGCCGTACTGCGCGGCTATGGCGCGCTGCTCGCCGAGGCCCCGGACGAACTGACAGTGATGGCCGGCTTCCTGCCCGGCCCGGCCGGCGAGCCGGTGATCTTCGTCTGCCCGTTCTACAGCGGCCCGGACCTGGACGCCGGGCTGCCGTGGATGGACCGGCTGCGCGCGCTGGGCACCCCGCTGGTCGACCAGATAGGCCCGATGCCGTACGCGGACGCGCTGCGGATGTTCGACGGCGGGATGGTCGACGGCAACCACTACCTGCTGCGGACCCGATGGCTGCCCGCGCTCACCGACAGCTCCGTGGACACGCTCGTCGACGCGGCCCGGCAGGTCAGCTCGCCCTTCTCCGCGGTGGCCCTGCACCACTTCCACGGCGCGGCCACCCGCGTGCGGCTCGCCGACACGGCGTTCGGGCTGCGCGCCGACCACCTGTTGACCGAGATCATCGCGGTGTGGGCGCCCGGCGACGCGGCCGGCCCGCACCAGGAGTGGGCCGATCGGACCTCCGCGGCGCTCGCCCCGCAGGCCCTGCCCGGTGGTTACCCCAACCTGCTCGCCCCCCAGGAGACCGACCGGGTCCGGCTCGCCTACGGCGCGAACTGGCCGCGGCTGCGCCACGCCAAGCGCCGCTACGACCCCCGTGACCTGCTGCACGCGGTGCCCACTCTGCCGCCGTCGGGGCACCCGGAATGAGCCGCCGCCTGCCGCCCTCGGGGCGTCCGCAGTGAACCGCCGCTGGGAGCACCCCGACAGCGCACGCCACCGGAGGCGTACGATTCCCGGCGCGCGGTCGCTGATGCCCGTCGCCACAACGTTCCCGGTGCGGTTCCGCCCGCCGGCCCGACGCGCGCCGCGCGTCGTTGGACACATGTTCCGCTGCCTGCAAGGGGTCGGACCCGAGTCCGACCTGAAGGAGAGACTAGCCTGATGGGCGTGACACGCCGCGCGAAGATCGTCTGCACTCTTGGTCCCGCCACCTCGTCCCCGGAGCGCATCCGGGGTCTCGTCGAGGCCGGCATGAACGTGGCGAGGCTGAACTTCAGTCACGGCAGCCACGCCGACCACGAGGCGGTCTATCGACTGGTCCGGGAAGCGTCGGAGGCAGCGGGTAAGCCGGTCGCCGTCCTCGCCGACCTGCAGGGCCCCAAGATCCGGCTCGGTCGGTTCGCCGACGGCCCGCACGAGTGGCGCACCGGTGACTCGGTCGTGATCACCAGCGACGACATTCTCGGCACCAAGGAGCGGGTCTCCTGCACCTATGAGAAGCTGCCGCACGAGGTGAAGCCCGGCGACCGGCTGCTGATCGACGACGGTCGCGTCGCCGTCGAGGTCACCGACGTCACCGGCAACGACATCCGCTGCCTCGTCACCGAGGGCGGCCCGGTCTCCAACAACAAGGGCGTGTCGCTGCCCAACGTGGCGGTCAGCGTGCCCGCCATGTCGGAGAAGGACGCCGAGGACCTGCGCTTCTCCCTCGGGCTCGGTGTCGACCTGGTCGCGCTCTCCTTCGTCCGCTCGGCCGAGGACATCAAGCTCGTGCACAGCATCATGGCCGAGGAGGGCGTGTTCCGGCCGGTGCTGGCCAAGGTCGAGAAGCCGGAGGCGGTGGAGCACCTGGAGGCCATCGTGCTGGCCTTCGACGGCGTCATGGTCGCCCGTGGTGACCTCGGTGTCGAGATGCCGCTGGACGAGGTCCCGCTGGTGCAGAAGCGCGCCGTGCAGCTGTGCCGGGAGAACGCCAAGCCCGTCATCGTGGCCACCCAGATGCTCGACTCGATGATCGAGAACTCCCGCCCCACCCGGGCGGAGGCGTCCGACGTCGCCAACGCGGTGCTCGACGGCGCGGACGCGGTGATGCTCTCCGGCGAGACCAGCGTCGGCAAGTACCCGGTGCTCACCGTCAGCACCATGGCCAAGATCGTGACGACCACCGAGGCCGGTTCGATCGGGGTGCCGCGGTTGCAGCACGACCCGCGTACCCACGGTGGCGCCCTCACCGTCGCCGCCTCGTCGATCGCCCGGGCCATCAACGCCAAGGCGCTCGTCGCCTTCTCGCAGACCGGTGACACCGTGCGCCGGCTGTCCCGGCTGCACTGCGACCTGCCGCTGCTGGCCTTCACGCCGGTCCCCGAGGTGCGCGACCAGCTCGCCCTCACCTGGGGCGTGGAGACCTTCCTGATGCCGTTCGTGCAGCACACCGACGACATGTTCCGCCAGGTCGACCAGGCGCTGCTCGGCCTCGACCGGGCCAACCCCGGTGACTACGTGGTGATCGTGGCGGGTAGCCCGCCCGGCACCCCCGGCTCGACCAACACGCTGCGCGTACACCAGCTCGGCTCGCTGGTCGACGCCGCGTCGGCGCGGGCGCTGCAGTGAGCGACGGTCGGGTCGCGGTCGGCCAGGCGGCGGTGGACCAACTGCTGGAAGTGCTGGACCTCGATCCGACCGGGGAGATGACCTTCCGAGGGATGAGCCCCCCGGTCGGCCCACAGCGGGTGTACGGCGGCCAGGTTGCCGGCCAGGCCCTGGTCGCCGCCGGCCGCACCGTCGACCCGGAGCGGTTCGTGCACTCGCTGCACGGCTACTTCGTCCGCCCCGGGGACCCGGTCGAGCCGATCGAGTACCAGGTGGAGAACATCCGCGACGGGCGGTCCTTCTCGGTCCGCCGGTCCGTCGCCCTGCAGCACGACAAGCCGATCTTCTTCATGTCGGCGTCGTTCCAGCGGGCCGAGGAGGGCCTGGACCACCAGGTCACCGCGCCGCTGGACGTCCCGATGCCGCAGGACGTGCCGACGATGAGCGACCGGCTCTCGCGCTACCCGGAGCGGCTGGGCATCTGGGGTCAGATCCCGCGTCCGATCGACGTGCGTTACGTGGGTGAGCCCGGCTGGGTCCGCCCCGGCGACCGACCCGCCGACCCGCACCAGCGCGTCTGGATGCGCATCGACGGCAAACTGCCCGACGACCCGCTGCTGCACGCCTGCGCGCTCACCTACGCCTCGGACCTCACCCTGCTGGACTCGGTGCTCTCCGCCCACGGCGAGGTGTGGGGGCCGGGCGGGTTGGTCGGCGCGAGCCTGGACCACGCGCTGTGGTTCCACCGGCCGTTCCGGGCCGACGAGTGGTTCCTCTACGACTGTTTGAGCCCGTCGGCGTCCGGCGCGCGCGGGCTGGCCACCGGCCGGATGTTCACCAATGACGGCCGGCAGATCGCCAGCGCCGTCCAGGAGGGTCTGTTGCGCCGCGTCGGCGCCTGACGCGTCGACCCATCCCCGCCAGGCTCCTGGCGGGGATGCGGCGGGTCAGGCCTGGTAGATGGCCTCTCCGGCGATCTCGATCTGCACCGTCTTGCCGACCAGCACCCCGCCGCTCTCCAGGACGACGTTCCAGAGCAGGCCGTAGTCCTCGCGGTTGATGCTCGCCGTCGCGCTGAATCCGAAGATGTTCTGCCCGTACGGATCACGACGAGCGCCACCGAAGTTCACCTCCAGGTCGACGGCCCGGGTGATTCCCTTCACGGTCAGCTCACCGGCGAGGACGAATCGTCCGGGAATACCGTCGGACTGCGGCGGAACAATGTGACTCCGGCCTCGTCCGCCCAGCCGGTGGTTGCGCAGGCGTGCCCACTGGAATATAGGGTCCTCGTTGCCCTGCCATTTGATACCGGTGCTTCGATATTCGAGGGTGGGAAAGCGCTCCACATCGAGGAAGTCGGCACTCTTCAGGTGCGTGTCCCGGTCGACGCTCCCGGTGGTGATGCTCGCCGACATGATGGTGGCCGTCACCGAGGAGAGCAGCGGGTCCTCGGCGACGGTGATCTGCGCCGTGGCCTCGGCGAACTCGCCGCGTACCGGGCTGACCATCATGTGCCGGGACAGGAAACCGATCCGCTTGTGCGCCTGATCGAGAAGATAGGTGCCGGCGACCGGGATGGTCATGCCATCCCAGGTGCGGGTGGCGATATCGGTCATGGTGTTGCCTTCCCCCCGAGCGGACCCGGGTGTTTATCAATATGTTGCTGGCGGCCGGGTAAAGGGCCGGAGATTCGTTTTCACGCCCAGCATAGGGACGGCCCGGACCGGTATTTCGGCCGCCACCGTGCGGTGGATCATGACGGGCTGCACCGGTCGGTGCCGGCAGCGCGCGCGAGTGCCGGCGGCGGCACTTTCCATCGATGCGTGGCCGATCGGCCGAGGGTCGCCCGCCTGCCCGGTTGACCAGGGACTAACCTTGCCGGCATGCGCCTCTCCGCCCGGGTCGACTATGCCCTCCGCGCGGCCGCCGAACTTGCCGCGACGGCCAGCGGTCCCGGGCGCGGCCGACCGGTCACGGCCGACCAGATTGCCCGTGCACAGGAGATCCCGCCGAAGTTCCTGGAGAGCATCCTGTTGCAGCTGCGCCGGGGCGGCATCGTGCACGCCCAACGCGGCCCGGAGGGCGGCTACTGGCTGGCCCGCCCCGCCGAGGAGATCTCCCTCGCCGAGGTGATCCGGGTGATCGACGGCCCCCTCGCCCACGTCCGCGGGCAGCGCCCCGAGCAGCTCGGCTACCACGGCCCGGCTCGCGCCCTCCAGGAGGTTTGGATCGCGCTGCGGGCGAGCGAACGGGAGATCCTGGAACTGGTGAGCGTCGCCGACGTGGCAGCGGGTGCCCTACCCGCGCGGGTCACCGAGCTGGCCGCCGACCCGCGCGCCTGGATCTGATCGCCGGCCCACCTCCCGGATCGGCGTCACCCGGGCGCTGACCCGGCGCGTCCCATCCACCGATCGGGGGCTTGACCCTGGCTGCCCCATCCCGCATTGTCGACCAAGTCGATAGGAGATGCCGAAAAGTCAGGGGGCGCTCGTGCGCAAGCTGTTGGTCCTTGCTCTGGTCGGGCTCGTCGCGCAACTGATCGATGGTTCGCTCGGCATGGCGTACGGCTTGACCTCCTCCACGCTGCTGCTGGTCGCCGGGGTCGCCCCGGCCGCCGCCTCGGCCTCGGTGCACCTGGCCGAGATCGGCACCACGCTCGCCGCCGGCGTCGCGCACTGGCGGTTCGGCAACGTCGACTGGCGAGTGGTGACCCGCATCGCGCTACCCGGTGCGATCGGCGCCTTCGCCGGCGCCACGGTGCTCAGCTCGATCTCCACCGAGGCCGCCGCGCCGTGGATGGCCGGCATCCTCTTCACGCTCGGCGCGTACCTCCTGGTCCGCTTCGCCCGCCCGCTGCGCACCGACCGGGTCGGCGGACGGCTACGCGGTCGTTTCCTCGGCCCCCTGGGCCTGGTCGCCGGTTTCGTCGACGCGACCGGCGGTGGCGGGTGGGGCCCGGTGGCCACCCCGGCGCTGCTGGTCTCCGGCCGGATGGAACCCCGCAAGGTGATCGGCTCGGTGGACACCGCCGAGTTCGTCGTGGCGGGCGCGGCCAGCATCGGCTTCCTGATCGGGTTGGGCTCGGAGGGATTCCTGCTTCCCACCGTCGCCGCGCTGCTCATCGGCGGGCTCATCGCCGCCCCGCTGGCCGCCTGGCTGGTGCGTATCGTTCCCGCCCAACTGCTCGGCGCGGCGGTCGGCGGAGTGATCGTGCTGACCAACGCCCGCACCCTGCTCCGCTCCGCCGACCTCGGCGGCCCGGTCCGCCCCATCACGTACGCCCTGCTGGCCGCCGGTTGGCTCGCCGCCCTGGTGCTGGCCGTGCGCGCCCTGCGCCGCACCCGGCCAGCGCGGGTCGAGGCCGCTGACGCTCCTCCCTCGCCCGCAGCGCCCGCCCTGGCCGGCGTCGCCGCCGCGAGCGCGGCCCCGGCCGAGCCGACCCCCAGGGGTACGCCCAACCCACGCTGACCCCGCCCCGCCCTGCCCCACCTCCCGCCCTTGCCGGGCGTCCCGCCTTCAAGATCCGCGCAGTTTCAGGGATGTTGCTGTCTCCCGCGTGTGTGAGGCAGCAACATCCCTGTAGTTGTGCGGATCTTGGGACCGGGACGCTCCTCGGCGTGGGGCGTGGGGCGTGGGGCGTGGGGCGTGGGGCGTGGGGCGTGGGGCGTGGGGCGTGGGGCGTGGGGCGTGGGGCGTGGGGCGTGGGGCGTGGGGCGTGGGGCGTGGGGCGTGGGGCGTGGGGCGTGGCTCAGGCGGCGAGTAGCTCTTTGGCCGTGCTGGCGAGCAGGGTCCAGGCGTCGTCGATGTGCGTTTCGGTGGTCTGCGGGGAGCCGACCGCCAGCCGCAGCGTGTACCGGCCGGCGACCCGGGTGTGCGTCAGGTGCACCTGGCCGGTGGCGTTCGCCGAGGCCAGCAACGCCGCGTTGGTGTCGTCGTCGGCACGTAACCGGAAGCAGACCAGTGAGAACGGGTGCGCGGCGGCCACCTCGAACCGGTCGTCGGCGCGGACCCGCTCGGCGAACCGCTCGGCCAGCGCCACCCCGGAGCGGATGTGCGCCCGCAGCCCTTCGACGCCGTACCAGCGCAGTACGAACCAGAGCTTGAGGGCTCGGAACCGTCGGCCCAGCGGCACCTGCCAGTCCCGGTAGTCGATCACCGCACCGGACTCGGAGGCCGCGTTGCGCAGGAACTCGGGCAGTACGGTCAGCGCCTCGATCAGCGCCGCCCGGTCGGCCACCCAGAACGCGTCGCAGTCGAAGCCGGTGAGCAGCCACTTGTGCGGGTCGAAGCAGTAGGAGTCGGCGTACTCCAAGCCGGCGTGCGACCACCGCAGCTCGGGGCAGACGGCGGCGGCGCCCGCGTACGCGGCGTCCACATGCAGCCAGATGCCGTACTCGGCGCAGATGGTTCCGATCTCGGGCAGCGGGTCGATGGCGGTGGTGGAGGTGGTGCCGATGGTGGCCACCACGATGGCCGGTACGTCACCGGCGGCCAGGTCGGCCTCGATCGCGGCCCGCAGCGCGCCCGGCAGCATCGCCTGGGTGTCCGGGTCCACAGCGACCGACCGGACGCCGTCGTCGCCCAGCCCGGCGATCCGTGCGGCCTTCTCGATGGACGAGTGCCCGTGCACGGAGGTGTAGGCGCGGTAGCGCCGGTCGATGCCGGCGTGACGCCACCGGCCGTCGCTGGCCCGGTGCAGTGCGGCCAGGGTGGCCACCAGCGTCGCCGACGAGGCCGAGTCCTGGATGACCCCACCGCCGGTGCCGGTCGAGTGGAACCGTTGTGGCAGGTCCATCAGGTGGGCCAGCCAGTCCATCATCACCGTCTCCAGCTCGGTGCAGGCCGGGCTGGTGGCCCAGAGCATGCCCTGGACGCCGAGCCCGGCGCTGACCAGGTCGCCGAGAACGCTCGGGCCGGAGGTGTTGGCCGGGAAGTAGCCGAAGAAGCTCGGGTGCTGCCAGTGGGTCAGCCCCGGTACGACGATCGAGTCCAGGTCGGCGAGGACCGCCTCGACCGGTTCGCCGCCGGTGGCGGGCGGTGCGCCGGGCAGGGCGGCGGCCACGGTGCCCGGGGGAGCGGCCGGCGCGACCGGCCGTTGCTCCACTGTCGCCCAGTAGTCGGCGATCCAGTCGACGACGGCGTGCCCGGCGCGACGGAATTCGGCGGGGTCCATGTGGTGAGCGCTCACCCGGACGAGTCGATCAGGCATCGATCGTCGAGGCAAGACCGAAGAAAGCCACGATCATCGATGTTGCGTGTCGGAAAGCGCTTGCCCTACGATCGCGATGAGTCGGATCCGTGAGTTCCAGGGCGTTCCACCCCCGATCAGATCGCCGTCCGCCGCCGTCGCGGTGGGGTTGGTCCACCGTGCTTTCCCGGGCAGGGCCGGTGTGCCGCCGCGATCACCAGCGGATCCCCGGAGGCAGTGCATGCACCCGTCCAGACATCGGCTGATCCTGCTCGCCGCCGCCACCACGGCGGCCACCGTCGTGGCCGGCACCCTCGGTACGGTCGTCGCCTCGGCCGCCGCCGTCGGCTGCCGGGTCGACTATCAGATCACCAACCAGTGGCAGGGCGGCTTCGGCGCCAACGTCACCGTCACCAACCTCGGCGACCCGGTCAGCGGGTGGGCCGTCACCTGGTCGTACCCGGCGGGCCAGCAGGTCACCCAGGCGTGGAACGCCACGGTCACCCAGTCCGGTGCCCAGGTCGCCGCGCGCAACGTCGACCACAACGCCACCATCGCGACCAACGGCAGCGCCTCGTTCGGCTTCAACGGTTCCTGGACCGGAAGCAACCCGGTGCCGGGCAGCTTCGCGCTCAACGGCACCACCTGCACGGGCACTCCACCCACCGGCGAGCCGACCACACCGCCCCCGACCACCCCACCACCCACCACGCCACCCCCGACCACGCCTCCGCCTGCGGCCGGGGTGGTGCAGATGGAGAACCTGGACCGAGGGTTGATCAGCGTCCGCTCCGGCGGCGGCAACCTGGTCTCCTGGCGATTGCTCGGCACCGAGACCTCCGGGGTGGCGTTCAACCTCTACCGGGGATCCACCAGGGTCAACGCCAGCCCGATCACCGGAGCCACCAACTACCTCGACAGCGGCGCGGCAGCCGGTTCGGCGTACACGGTGCGGGCCGTGGTGGGCGGCGCCGAGCAGGCCCCGTCGGCACCGGCGTTGCAGTTCGGCGCGGGCTACCTCGACGTGCCGTTGCAGGTGCCGGCCGGGGGCAGCACCCCGAGCGGGGAAAGCTACTCCTACAGCGCCAGCGACGCCTCCGTCGGTGACCTCAACGGCGACGGCAGCTACGAGATCGTGCTCAAGTGGGAGCCGTCGAACGCCAAGGACAACTCCCAGTCCGGCTACACCGGCAACGTCTACGTCGACGCGTACACACTCACCGGCGCCCGGTTGTGGCGCATCGACCTTGGCCGCAACATCCGGGCCGGCGCCCACTACACCCAGTTCCAGGTGTACGACTACGACGGCGACGGCCGCGCCGAGGTGGCCATGAAGACCGCAGACGGCACCCGCTCCGGGACCGGTCAGCTCATCGGCTCGTCGTCGGCGGACTACCGCAACTCCAGCGGCTACGTGCTGTCCGGCCCGGAGTACCTGACCATGTTCAACGGTCAGACCGGTGCGATCGCCTCCACCGTCACCTACGACCCGCCGCGCGGCACCGTGTCGTCCTGGGGTGACTCGTACGGCAACCGGGTGGACCGGTTCCTCGCCGGCACCGCCTACCTGGACGGGCAGCGCCCCTCGCTGATCATGGCCCGGGGCTACTACACCCGGGCGGTGATCGCGGCGTGGGACTTCCGCAACGGCGCGCTGACCAAGCGCTGGACGTTCGACTCGAACTCCTCCGGCAACGGCGCCGCCGCCGGTCAGGGCAACCACCAACTCTCCGTCGCCGACGTCGACGGGGACGGCCGCCAGGAGATCGTGTACGGGGCCGCCACCATCGACGACAACGGCCGGCTGCTGCACTCCACCGGCAACGGCCACGGCGACGCGCTGCACGTCGGGGACCTCGACCCGGGCCGCGCCGGCCTGGAGGTGTTCAAGGTCGACGAGGACGGCAGCAAGCCCAGCTCCTACTTCGCCGACGCCCGTACCGGTCAGGTCCTCTGGTCCACGCCGGCGTCCGGCGACAACGGCCGGGGTGTCTCCGCGGACATCTGGGCGGGCAGTCCTGGTGCGGAGTCGTGGTCGTCTGCGGTCGCCGGACTGGCCAACACCAGGGGGCAGAACGTCGGCCGCAAGCCGTCCTCGGCGAACTTCCTCGCCTGGTGGGACGCCGACCCGGTGCGGGAACTGCTCGACGGCACGAGGATCGACAAGTACGGCACCGGCGGCGAGACCCGGCTGCTCGACGGCAGCGGGGTGGCGTCCAACAACGGCACCAAGGCCACCCCGGCGCTCTCCGGCGACATCCTGGGCGACTGGCGTGAGGAGGTGATCTGGCGGACCACCGACAGCCGGACGTTGCGCATCTACAGCACGCCCACCCCGACCAGCACCCGGATCTACACCCTCATGCACGACCCGCAGTACCGGGTGGCCATCGCGTGGCAGAACACCGCCTACAACCAACCGCCGCACCCAGGGTTCTTCATCGGCAACGGAATGGGCACCCCACCGACGCCGGACATCCACCTACGGTGATCGGAGTCTGGCGGTCCCGACCGGGGTCGCCTAGGGTGGCAGGCACCGGGCCGCAGCCGCGGAATCCGCTCAGCTCCGGCCCGGTGCGCCACACCGCGGCATTCCCAACCCGTCCCGACCGGGAATGCCGTACCACCACCGGAACCAACATTAGGCACCGTCCGGGTCGGCGGGGTGACGCTGACGTGAAGATCGTGTTTCACGCCCCCTGGCGCAGACCGCCCGCCACCTGCTCGGCGATCAGTTCGTACGACCGCACCCGGTCCTGCACGTCGTAGACCAGCGTGGTCAGCATCAGCTCGTCCGCGCCGGTACGCTCCTGCAACTCGGTCAGCTGCCGACGTACCGTCTCCGGCGAGCCCATCGCCTGACCGTCGCGGCGTTGCAGCACGAACTCCCGCTCGATCTCGGTGTACGGGTAGGCCGCCGCCTCGTCGGGCGTCGACAGCGGCTCCGGCCGCCCGGAGCGCAACTTCAGGAACGACAGGGCGCTCGGCCCGGCCAGCCACTCGGCCCGCTCGTCGGTGTCCGCGCACACCGCGTTGACCGCCACCATCGCGTACGGCTTGTCCAGCCACTGCGACGGCCGGAAGTGCTGCCGGTACAGGGCCAACGCGGGCAGGGTGTTCGTCGAGCTGAAGTGGTGCGCGAAGGAGAACGGCAGGCCGAGCAGGCCGGCGAGTTGGGCGCTGAACCCGCTGGAGCCCAGCAGCCACACGGCAGGCTGCTCACCGCGACCCGGGGTGGCGATGATCTGCCCCGGCTTCTCCCCGCTGAAGTAGTTCATCAGGTCGGCCAACTCGCGCGGGAAGTGCTCCGCCGACAGGCCCTCCATGGTGCGCCGCAACGCCAACGCGGTCATCTGGTCGGTGCCGGGCGCCCGGCCGATGCCCAGGTCGATCCGACCGGGGTGCAGCGCCTCCAGGGTGCCGAACTGCTCGGCCACCACCAGTGGCGCGTGGTTGGGCAGCATCACCCCACCCGAGCCCAGCCGGATGGTCGAGGTGTTCGCCGCCAGGTGCGCCAGCAGCACCGCGGGCGCGGAGCTGGCGATCGCCGGCATGTTGTGGTGCTCGGCCACCCAGAACCGGTGGTAGCCCAACTCCTCGGTGCGGCGGGCCAGCTCGGTGGTGGCCCGCAGGGCTGCGCCAGCGGTGGCGCCCTTGGCGACCGGGGCAAGATCAAGAACAGACAACGGTACGGTGATCACACGCTCAGCCAACCCGGCACCGACCGGCTTTGTTCCGGCATCCGGGTTTTCGTCGGCCACCTCACCCGCCGGTCAACCCATCCCGCGGGCCTGCTCGAAGATCAGACTGGTCTGCGTGTGCTGCACCACCGGGTCGACCGCCAGGTGGTCCAGGACGAAGTCGCGCAACGCGTCGCCGGACGCCGCCCGCACGTGCAGCACGTAGTCCTCCGCGCCAGCGACGTGGAAAACCGACACCACCCCCGGCAGCCGCACCGACCGGGCCCGGAACGCGTCCACCGCCGCCCGCTCGTGCGCGGTCAACCGCACCGACACCAACGCCTGCAACGGCAGGCCGAGCGCCGCCGGATCCACCTCGGCGTGGAAACCACGGATCGCACCGCGCTCGCGCAGCGCCCGGGTACGCGTCAGGCACGTCGACGGCGCGACCCCGACCCGCTCGGCGAGCGCGTTGTTCGGCAACCGGCCGTCCGCCGCCAGTTCGGTCAGGATCGCGCGATCCACCTCGTCCAGGGCCGGGTACGGCCGCACATCATTCGGCTCAGGGGGCATGACGCCATCCTCGCCCGAATTCAGCGCGGAAACAAACCCAATGAACAGAATGATCTGCGGGACTATTGCTCACCGGTCGTCAGATGTTCGACGCTATCGCCATGACACCGATGGACACCCGGGCCGTGCACGCCGGCCGCGACGACCTCCGCACCCTCGGCGTGCACGTACCGCCCATCGACCTGTCCACCACCAACCCGCTGCCCTCGGTCGACGACGGCGGTGCCGCGTACGAGCAACTCGCCACCGGCGGCACCCTTCCCGCCGACGGCGGCGCCGTCTACCAACGGCTCTGGAACCCCACCGTCGCCCGCTTCGAGAGCGCCCTCGCCGAACTGGAGGGCACCGCCCAGGCCGTCGCCTTCGCCAGCGGAATGGCCGCCCTCACCGCCACCCTGCTCGCCGCCGCCCGCGACGACCGCCGGCACGTCGTCGCCGTCCGACCCCTCTACGGGGGCACCGACCACGTCCTCGCCACCGGCCTGCTCGGCACCACAGTCACCTGGGCCCACCCCGACGAGGTCGCCGCCGCCATCCGCCCCGACACCGCACTGATCATCGTCGAGACACCCGCCAATCCCACCCTCGACCTGGTCGACATCGCCGCCCTCGCCGCTGCGGCCGGCGACATCCCACTGCTGGTGGACAACACCGTCGCCACTCCCGTCCTGCAACAGCCCGCCCGCCACGGTGCCACCCTCGTCCTGCACAGCGCCACCAAGAGCATCGGCGGGCACGGAGACGTCCTGGCCGGCGTCGTCGCCTGCGACGACACCTGGGCCGTGCGCCTCCGCCAGGTCCGCGCGGTCACCGGCGCGATCCTGCACCCCCTCGGCGGCTACCTGCTGCACCGTGGCCTGCAGACCCTGCCGTTGCGGGTCCGCGCCCAACAGGCCACCGCCGAGAAGCTCGCCGGCTGGCTCGCCGACCACCCCGCCGTACACCGGGTGCACCACCCCTCGGTGCACGACCCGGCGGCGCTGGTCGGCCGGCAGATGGCCGGACCCGGCAGCCTGCTCGCCTTCGAGGTACGCGGTGGGGCGCCCGCCGCCGCGACCGTCGCCGGTGCCTGCCGGCTCATCACCCACGCGGTATCGCTCGGCGGCGTGGACACCCTCATCCAGCACCCGGCCTCGCTCACCCACCGGCCGGTCGAGGGCGACGCCAAACCCGCTGCCGCCCTGCTGCGCCTCTCGGTCGGCCTGGAAGACCCCGAGGACCTGCGCGCCGACCTCGCCCACGCCCTGGACACGATCGCCTGACCGGTCAGGACTTCGGGCCGATGTGGCGGTCCAGGGTGACGACGGCGTCGCGCCGGGCCACTGACAGCGAGTTGCGCCGGTTCATCCGCCAGGCGACGCCGAGCAGGTCGAGGCCCCACTGGCAGAGGCCCATGATGTCGGCCGACTCGTTGACGAACATGTAGCGCGGGTAGACGTACGCCTTGCCGCGCACCGTCACCCGGTTGGCGGTGCGGCAGCCGTCGGAGTGGAACAGCCCTCTCAGGAAGTCGCCGGGGCGCTGTTCGATGATCGGCCGTTGCCAGTCGGCGAGGACTATCGGCCGCTCGTGCTTCCTGCCGGGACCGTGCTGCGGGAACAGGCAGGGCCAGTGGAGGCCGTAACTCTGCACGCCCACGCAACCCTGCTTCTGAATCCGTTGCACCTTCGAGGCCAACACGGCTCGCATGGCCACATCGCACGCCTCGATCAGCCCGGTCCAGGTGTTGGAGCAGTAGATGCGCAGCACCGGGACACGCGCCGTCGTCACCAGGTGGCCGTCGCCCAGGTAGAGACCGAGCAGGTAGGCGTAGGCCCCGGGGTCGGTCGGATTGTCGACATCCGGCCGACATCGGAAGCAGCGCGGTTCCGTGCCGCGCCGTACCGGTTCGGGTCGATCGACGCACCAGTGCCAGACGGTCGCGTACGGCAACGAGAGCTTGCGAGCTACGGCACGAATGCTGTGTCCGCGAACGCGGAGTGCGCGGGCCTGTGCCCGCATCTGCGGTGGATGCACGTCCACATCGTCGAACAGATGTATGACAAGGGTGCCGGGAGCGGGATTCGAACCCGCAAGCCCTTTCGGGCAGAAGTGTTTGAGACTTCCGTGTATGCCGTTCCACCATCCCGGCGGGTGGCGCCTACTGTACCCGACTACTCTCATGCGGGAGCATGGGTGGTAGCCGTGCAGTGATCGATGGTGGGGGTAGGGCTGGTGGCTGAGACGCCGACGGATGCCGAGCGCAGGCGCGTACTGATCGCCGAGGACGAGGCGCTGATCCGGCTGGACCTCGCCGAGATGCTGGTCGAAGAGGGTTACGAGGTGGTGGGGGAGGCCGGTGACGGTGAGACAGCCGTCCGCCTGGCCGAGGAGTTGAAGCCCGATCTCGTCATCCTGGACATCAAGATGCCGATCATGGACGGGCTGGCCGCCGCCGAGCGCATCGCCGGCGCCCGGATCGCCCCGGTGATCATTTTGACCGCGTTCAGCCAGCGTGATCTGGTGGAGCGGGCGCGGGCGGCGGGCGCGATGGCGTACCTCGTGAAGCCCTTCCAGAAGAGCGACCTGGTCCCGGCGGTGGAGATCGCGCTGTCGCGGTACTCGGAGGTCGCGGCCCTGGAGGCGGAGGTCGCGAGCCTGACCGACCGCCTGGAGATCCGTAAGTCGGTGGAGCGGGCCAAGGGCGCGCTGATGACCACGTACGGGATGACCGAGCCGCAGGCGTTCAAGTGGATCCAGCGCACGGCCATGGACCACCGGATGACCATGAAAGAGGTCGCCGAGCGGATCCTCGCGGAGACCGCGGGTGGCGAGATGTCGCAGCAGCCGACCGTCTGAGCGGTCCCGACGGCGGCGGGCCGCGCCGGGCCACCATGTGCGGACTCTGCTGGTTAGCATCGACGGGTGTCCGTCCGACGGGTGATCGCGGTGTTCGGCCTCTTCGTGCTGCTGCTCGCCGGGTGCGACGGGCCGAGCGGCGCGGGGTCGACGACGGCCCCGGTGCCGCCGCTGCGGCCGGGTTGGCAGCCGCTGACGCTGCCGGCGCCGCCGGGTGGCGAGGGCCGTCCGCTGGTGCGGGACGCGGCGTCGTGCGCGGGCCGGTGGTTCGTGGTCGGTGGTGTCGTGGACGCCGACGGTGGCACCCGCCCGGCGGCCTGGACCAGCGTGGACGGTACGACGTGGACCGTGGTGCCGGTGCGTCCGGATTCCTTCTACGGCCGGCAGAACGTGTTCCTCTCGGCGGCCTGCCGGGACGGGCAGGTGGCGCTGATCGGCGCGAAGGTGGGCGGTGCGCACGGTTACCCGCGGGTGAGCACGTGGCGGCAGGTGGCCGACGGCGCGCTGGTCGAGGTGCAGGCGCCGTTCGAGACGTACGGCGGGCCGACGGCGGTGAACGTGTCCCGGCTGACTGCCGGCCCGCCAGGTTGGTTGATCGTCGGTAACCGGTCGGCGGGGGCGGCGTCCTGGGTGGCGTCGCCGGCCGCGGCGGAGTTCACGCTGGTCGAGGGCGCACCGGAGCTGGCCAGTGACGCGGCGGGGGTGACCTGGGCGTTCGACGCGGTGGCGACGCCGTCGGGGTGGCTGGCGGTGGGTGGCCTGTTGCCGGCTGGCCGGATCGATCGTGACCCCGCGGTGTGGTCGTCGCCGGACGGGCGGTCGTGGCGGCGCACGGTGCTGCCGGGTGGGCCGGAGTACGAGGAGTTGCAGCGGGTGGTGCTGGCCGACGGCGTGCCGGTGGCGGTCGGGCTGCGCGGGGGGACGTTCGGCGCGTGGCGGCAGGAGGCGTCGGGCTGGGTGGCTGGCGGCGCGTTCGGGCGGCGGGGCGGGGCCGGGGTGCCGGGGGTGGGCTCGCTGGTGTCGTCCGGTGGCAGTCTGTTCGCCGCGGTGACGGACGGGGCACGGCACTCGGTGTGGGTGTCGACCGACCGGGGTGGCTCGTGGCGGGAGGCGACGATGCCCCTCGATGTGCCGGCGGGCGTTGACCGGGACGTGACGCTGATGGCGGTGGGTGACCGGTGGTGGTTGGCGGCGGACGACGGCACCCGGGCCGGGCTGTGGTGGGCGACCGGCCTGGGCGCGTGACTGCCGGCGGTGCGGTGACGTTTCGCCCCAGCAGCTGACCCGCGCGGGGGTTTGCGCAGGTCAGTCGGCTTTCGTCGGGTGCGCGCGGGCCGGCTGGGTGCTGCTGGACGTCGACCGGGCGTGGTTTTAAGGACCGTCCGGCGGATTCACCTGTTACGGACATCGACATGATTGCCCACGTCTTCGTAACGGTTTCGCAGACCCCGCCTTCAGGCCTTCCGGGACGGTATGTCGTGTCGGTACGCTCCGCCATCACGAGCCGTAACGCAGGGGGAGTCCCTGCGGGGTGGGTGGAATTGCGGGTCTGCTGCTGTCGCCGTCGCTTCGGGTCAGCCGCGTCCGCATCTCGAGGAGGTCAGGAAGCCGTGAGGCGAAGCTATGTACGGGCGCTGGGCACCGTAGCGCTCGCCGCGACCCTGGTGGTCGCGGCTGGTTGCCAGGATTCCGGTGGCGGCGACGGTGGGACCGCGTCGGGCGACTGCGGTGGCAAGATCGCGATCTTCGGCGCGTTCACCGGCGACAACGCGGGTCTGGTGATCCCGTCGTTGAACGGCGCGAAGCTGGCCGTGAAGCAGTTCAACGCGGCGAACCCGGACTGCAAGGTCACCATGCAGGAGTTCGACACCCAGGGTGACCCCGCGGTGGCGACCCCGTTCGCGAACCAGATCGCTGGGGACAACTCGTTCCTCGGTGTCATCGGTGGTCACTTCTCCGGTGAGTCGGACGCCACGATGCCGATCTACCAGGCCGCCGGCCTGGCGATGGTCAGCCCGTCGGCGACCCGCACCGACCTGACCCAGAAGGGCAACACGTCCTTCTACCGCGTGGTCGGCAACGACGGCACGCAGGCCGGCGCCGTGGCCAGCTACCTGAAGACCCAGAACGCGCAGAAGGTCTTCATGGTCGATGACGCCAGCGCCTACGGTGCCGGTATCACCGACGAGCTGGGCAAGCAGCTCGGCCCGCTGGTCGTGAACAAGGACAAGATCCAGGAGCGGCAGGCGCAGTTCGACGCCACCATCTCCAAGATCAAGGCCGCCCAGGCGGACTTCGTCTTCTACGGCGGTTACACCCGTGAGGCCGCTCCGCTGGTGAAGCAGATGCGTGCCGCCGGTGTCCAGGCCAAGTTCGTCGGCCCGGACGGTCTCTACGACACCGCGTTCCCGAAGGGTGCCTCCGGCGGTGCCGAGGGCGCGATCATCACCTGCCCGTGCCTCCCGGCCGACAAGGCCGGCGGCACCTTCTCCGCCGACTACCAGAAGGAGTACGGCATCCCGCCGGGCTCCTACGGTGCTGAGGGCTTCGACGGCGCGCAGATCTACCTGGACGCCTTCAAGGCTGGCAAGAAGACCCGGGCGGACATCCTGGCGTTCGTGAAGTCCTACGACAAGCAGGGTGTGTCGAAGTACATCAAGTTCGACTCGAAGGGTGACGTCGACCCGACCAAGGTCGTCATCTGGGCCTACCAGATCAAGGGCGAGGCCATCGAAGCGCTGCAGGAGCTCAAGCTCAGCTGACGCCCCACGCAATGGAGTGCGGCCGGGGTGTTTCACCCCGGCCGCACTCGATTCAAGGAGACCCCCGGTGCATTTCGATGAACTGATCGGCCATCTCGGCCAGCACACGGTCGACGGCCTTTCCAAGGGCGCCATCTATGCCCTGATCGCCCTTGGCTACACCCTCGTCTACGGCGTCCTTCGCCTTATCAACTTTGCGCACTCCGAGGTGTTCATGGTCGGTACCTTCGCGGTGCTGATCCTGTGGAACCAACTCGGTGTGGAAAATAACCCGCCGATCGGCCAGGCGATCCTGTTCCTGGTGCTCGGTCTGGTCGTCGCGGCGGTCGCCTCCGGCGGTACGGCCCTGGCGCTCGAACGGGTCGCGTACCGGCCGCTGCGGCGCAAGAACGCGCCCCCGCTGATCTTCCTGATCACCGCGATCGGCCTGTCACTGGTCTTCGTGGAGCTGTTCGGTCAGGTGCTGCCCGAGTTGCTCGGCGGCGCCCTGCCGGATGTGTTCGGCCGGCCCCGGCAGATCGTCGGTATGCCGACGATCATCCAGCAGGAGACCCTGTTCACCATCGGCAACACCGCGATCACGAACATCCAGCTGATCGTCTTCGTGGCGGCCGTGGCGATGATGGCGGTGCTCGACTGGTTCATCAACCGCACCCGGTACGGCCGGGGTGTGCGGGCGGTGGCCCAGAACCCGGAGACCGCCGCGCTGATGGGCGTCAACCAGGAGCGCGTGATCATGCTGATCTTCGTGCTCGGTGGCATCATGGCCGGCGCCGCCGCGCTGCTGTGGAGCATGCGGTTCGGCTTCACGCAGAACAGCATCGGCTTCGTGCTCGGTCTGAAGGCGTTCACGGCCGCGGTGCTCGGTGGTATCGGCAACCTGCGCGGCGCGCTGCTGGGTGGTCTCTTCCTGGGCATCGTCGAGGTTTACGGCGCGACGCTCTTCGCGTCCAACTGGGAGGACGTCATCGCCTTCGTGGTGCTGATCGTGGTGCTGATGTTCCGGCCCACCGGCCTGTTGGGTGAGTCGCTCGGGAGGGCCCGCGCATGATCGACAAGATTCGCTCCGCAGACCGCCGCCGGGTCGGCATGCTGACCTCCATCGGCGACCGCTGGCGGGCGCTGGCGAAGTGGCAGCAGGCCCTCGGTCTCGCCGCCTTCGTGGCGATCCTCTACTACCTGCCCCTGCTCGGCATCCCGGGCCTGACCTGGTTGCGCACCGACTCGATCCAGGGCGGCAACAACTGGGCGGGCGTGCTCTTCGTCTGCGCCATCTACGTGCTGGTCGCGATCGGCCTGAACGTGGTGGTCGGCCTCGCCGGCCTGCTCGACCTGGGCTACATCGGCTTCTTCGCCATCGGGGCGTACAGCGTGGCGCTGTTCGGTTCGGTGAACTCGCCGGTGGTGAAGTGGATCCAGCAGGAGTTCGACCTGCCGCCGACCTGGGCGGTGACCTGGGCGATCTGCCTGTTCATCGCGATCGTGCTGACGATGATCTCCGGGGTGCTGCTGGGCTGGCCGACGCTGCGGCTGCGCGGTGACTACCTGGCCATCGTGACGCTGGGCTTCGGCGAGATCATCCGCATCGTGGCCCGTAACGCCACCGGTCTGACCAACGGCCCGGTCGGCATCTCGGCCATCCCTGGTCCCGAGGGTGCGCCGTCGCCGGACAACAAGGTCTTCGGTCTGATCGACGCGAAGCCGTGGTACTGGTTGGCGATCACGTTCGTGCTGATCATGGTGTTCCTGGTCCGTCGGCTGGAGCACAGCCGGGTCGGCCGGGCGTGGTTGGCGGTGCGGGAGGACGAGGACGCCGCCGCGGTGATGGGCGTCTACCCGTTCAAGTTCAAGCTCTGGGCGTTCGCCATCGGCGCGGCCCTCGGTGGCCTGTCCGGCTTCCTGTTCGGCAGCCGCAACGCGTTCATCGACCCGACCCAGTTCAACGCGAACCTGTCCATCCTGTTCGTGGCGATGGTGGTGGTCGGTGGCTCCGGCAACATGATCGGCGTCTCGCTCGGCGCGGTGCTGCTGGCGTACCTGCCGGAACGGTTCCGGGACTTCGCCGACTACCGGTGGCTGGTGTTCGGTCTGGCCATGGTGCTGGTGATGATCCTGCGTCCACAGGGTCTGATCCCGAGCCGGCGGCGTGCCCGCGAGTTGAAGGACCGCGCGGCAGAGGCAGAGGAGGCGCCCGCTCATGTCTGACCAGACCACCAGCACGTCCGCGCCGAAGATCCCGGCTCAGCCCGGACCTCGGTCGGTGCTGCTCGAAGTCGACGACGTCACGCTCCGCTTCGGCGGAGTGGTCGCCCTCGACAAGATCAATTTCCAGATCTACGAGGGCGAGATCCTCGGCCTCATCGGGCCGAACGGGGCTGGCAAGACCACCAGCTTCAACGTGATGACCGGGGTCTACAAGCCGACCTCCGGCGCGGTTCGGTTCCGTGGCCAGAAGGTGACCGGCCGCAAGCCGCACCAGATCAGCCAGCTGGGCATCTCCCGGACGTTCCAGAACATCCGGCTCTTCCCGGAGATGACGGCGCTCGAGAACGTGATGGTCGGGACCGACTCGCGGCACAAGACGAGCGTGCCCGGGGCGCTGTTCCGGCTCTACCGGGTGCGGCCCAAGCCGGAGGAACTGCCGCAGGTCACTGCCGCGTCCGGGATCGTCCGGGCCTGGCAGCAGCTGCGGCTGTCGGCGGCCAAGGTCTTCGGCCTGTCCCGGCACATTCTGGAGGAGCGGGCGGCCGAGACCAAGGCGCTGGAGTTGCTGCGCTTCGTCGGCATCGCCGACCGGGCCAACGACGAGGCGCGCAACCTGCCGTACGGCTACCAGCGTCGGTTGGAGATCGCCCGCGCGTTGGCCACCGAGCCGAAGCTGATCTGCCTGGACGAGCCGGCCGCCGGCTTCAACCCGGCGGAGAAGGAGGAGCTCCTCACCCTGATCCGCAAGATCCGTGACATGGGCCTGACCGTCCTGCTCATCGAGCACGACATGCGGCTGGTCATGGGTGTCACCGACCGGATCGTGGTGCTGGAGTTCGGCCGCAAGATCGCCGAGGGTGCGCCCGCGGAGGTCAGCCGCGATCCGAAGGTGATCGCCGCGTACCTGGGGGAGCCCGCCGATGACGCTGCTTGAGCTGGAGAACGTCGCCGTCGCGTACGGCCGGATCGAGGCGCTGCACGGGATCAGCCTCACCGTGAACGAGGGTGAGGTGGTGGCCCTGATCGGCGCGAACGGCGCCGGCAAGACCACCACCATGCGGGCCATCTCCGGGACCCGGTCGCTGGCCGCCGGGAAGATCACGTTCAACGGCGAGGACATCAGCAAGCTCCGGGCCGACCTGCGGGTGGTCCGGGGGCTGTGCCAGTCGCCGGAGGGACGGCAGATCTTCCCGGGTATGACGGTCATGGAGAACCTGGACATGGGGGCGTACACCCGGCGGGACTCCGCCGGCATCGCCGCCGACCTGGACCGGGTGCTGACCCTCTTCCCGCGGTTGGCCGAGCGCCGCAAGCAGGCCGGTGGCACCCTCTCCGGCGGTGAGCAGCAGATGCTCGCCGTCGGCCGGGCGCTGATGAGCCGACCGAAGCTGCTGCTGCTCGACGAGCCGTCGATGGGGCTGGCCCCGCTGGTGATCCGGCAGATCTTCGACATCATCACGGAGATCAACCAGCAGGGCACCACGATCCTGCTGGTGGAGCAGAACGCCCAGCAGGCGCTGTCGCGGGCACACCGCGGTTACGTGCTGGAGACCGGTCGGATCGTGAAGGAGGGGTCCGGTCAGGACCTGCTCCACGACCCGTCGGTCAAGGAGGCGTACCTCGGCGTGGCCTGAGCCACCCGAGTCGGCGGCCGGTCATCCCCTCGCGGGGGTGGCCGGCCGCCGGCGTTCGGGTCGGCAGTCGTTCCGGCACCCGTGCCGAAGGTCGGGGATGTCGGTGCGACGGACTAGAGTCGCTGCCGTGACAGCTACGACACCGCGCCTGCTTCTCGTCGACGGACATTCCATGGCATACCGGGCCTTCTTCGCCCTGCCCGTGGAAAACTTCTCCACCACGACGGGTCAGCCGACCAACGCGGTGTACGGCTTCACCTCGATGCTGATCAACGTGTTGCGCGACGAGCAGCCCACCCACATCGTGGTGGCCTTCGACGTCTCCCGCCGCTCCTTCCGCACCGACAAGTACGCGGAGTACAAGGCCGGCCGCAGCGAGACGCCGACCGACTTCAAGGGCCAGGTCAGCCTGGTCAAGGAGGTGCTGGCCGCGCTGCAGATCCCGGTGGTCGAGAAGGAGGGCTTCGAGGCCGACGACGTGATCGCCACGCTCGCCTGCCAGGCCCGCGACCAGGGCATGTCGGTGCTGATCAGCAGCGGTGACCGCGACGCGTTCCAGCTGGTCGACGATCAGATCACCGTCCTCTACCCGCGCAAGGGCGTCTCCGACCTGGCCCGGATGAACCCGGCAGCGATCGAGGCGAAGTACGGCGTCCCGCCTCAGCAGTACCGGGATCTCGCCGCGCTGGTCGGCGAGACCAGCGACAACCTGCCCGGCATCCCGGGCGTCGGTCCGAAGACCGCCGCCAAGTGGATCACCACCTACGGCGGGGTGGAGGGCGTGATCGCCCGGGCCGACGAGATCAAGGGCAAGGCCGGCGACAGCCTGCGGGAGCGGCTCGCCGACGTGATCCGCAACTACGAGATCAACTGCCTCGTCTCCGACCTGGAGCTGCCGCTGCGCCCGGAGGACGCCCGCTGGACGGGTTGGGACCGCGAGGCGGTGCACCAGGTCTTCGACACCCTGGAGTTCCGCATCCTGCGCGACCGGCTCTACCAGTACCTGGAGGCGGTCGAGCCGGAGGCCGAGTCCGGCTTCGACCTGGCCGGCGAGGTGCTCACCGAGCCCGGCGCGCTGGCCGGGTGGCTGAGCACGCACGTCCCGACCGGCACCCCGGTCGGGTTGGCGGTCAAACTCGACACAGGCCCCAACCGCCGGCACACCGCCTCGATCACCGGTCTCGCGTTGGCCACCGCCGGCGGCGCGGCGGCCTGGGTCGACCCGGCGCAGCTCGACCCGACCGACGAGGCCGCCCTGGCCGGCTGGTTGGCCGACGCGCAGCGCCCCAAGGTCCTGCACGACAGCAAGCCGGCCGTGCTGGCCTGCGCCGCCCACGGCTGGCAGCTCACCGGCATCGTCCGGGACACCCAGATCGCCGCGTACCTGGCCCGGCCCGACCAGCGGTCCTACGACCTGACCGACCTGGCGCTGCGCTATCTGCACCGGGAGCTGCGGGTGGACGTCCCGGAGTCCGGCCAGCTCACCCTCGACGGGCTCGGCGACGAAGGGGTGGTCGAGCAGAACCTGATGCTCCAGGCCCGGGCGACCCTCGACCTGGCCGACGCGATCGACGCCGAGCTGTCCCGCGACGGTGAGCAGTCCGCCCGGCTCATGGCGGGCGTGGAGCTGCCGTTGATGCGGGTGCTGGCCACCATGGAGAGCACCGGCATCGCCGCCGACACCGACTACCTCTCCGAGCTGGAGGCCCACTTCGCCGCCGAGGTGAAGGCCGCCGCGCAGGGCGCGTACGAGGCGGTGGGCCGGGAGTTCAACCTCGGCTCGCCCAAGCAGTTGCAGGAGATCCTCTTCACCGAGCTGGGCCTGCCCAAGACCAAGAAGATCAAGACGGGTTACACCACCGACGCCGACGCTCTGCAGTGGCTCTACGCGCAGCAGCCGCACCCGGTGCTGGCCCACCTGCTGCGCCACCGGGACGTGGCCAAGCTCAAGTCGACAGTCGACGGTCTGCTCAAGTCGGTCTCCGACGACGGCCGGATCCACACCACCTTCAACCAGACAGTGGCGGCCACCGGTCGGCTCTCCTCCACCGAGCCCAACCTGCAGAACATCCCGATCCGCACCGAGGAGGGCCGCCGCATCCGCCGGGCCTTCGTGGTGGGGGAGGGCTACGAGAGTCTGCTCACCGCCGACTACAGCCAGATCGAGATGCGCATCATGGCGCACCTCAGCTCGGACGACGCGCTGATCGACGCGTTCAACTCCGGCGCCGACTTCCACGCCGCCACCGCCTCGTCGGTCTTCGGGGTGCCGCTCGACGAGGTCACACCCGATCAGCGCCGCAAGATCAAGGCCATGAACTACGGCCTGGCGTACGGTCTCAGCGCCTTCGGCCTGTCCCAACAGCTCAACATCAGCACCGAAGAGGCGCGCGGGTTGATGGAGAACTACTTCGCCGGCTTCGGCGGGGTGCGCGACTACCTCCAGCAGGTGGTCGCCCGGGCCCGCCAGGACGGCTACACCTCCACCATCCTGGGCCGGCGCCGCTACCTGCCCGACCTGGTCAGCGACAACCGGCAGCGGCGTGACATCGCTGAGCGGATGGCGCTCAACGCCCCCATCCAGGGCTCCGCCGCCGACATCATCAAGGTGGCGATGCTGCACGTCGACACCGCGATCCGCGAGGCCGGGCTGCGTTCACGGATGCTCCTGCAGGTGCACGACGAGTTGGTCTTCGAGGTCGCGCCGGGTGAACGGGAGGCGTTGGAGGCACTGGTCCGGCGGGAGATGGGCGAGGCGTACCCGCTGTCGGTACCGCTCGAGGTGTCCGTCGGCCTGGGCCGGGACTGGAACAGCGCCGATCACTGAGTCTCGTGGCTCGGCTCCGTTGCGGGTCGGTTCCGCTGGGTCGCAGGGTTGCGGTGGGGGTTTCGGGGCAGCCGGCCCCGCTCCGGGCGGTCAGGCTTGATCCCTGCGCGGGTCGGTCTGCCCCGGAACCCCTGACCTGGTCACCCCAGTCGCGTCGGTGGCCGTATGTGTCGCCGCACTCGATCTCGCTGAGCCCGGTCCCGTCCCGCCGGGCACGTGCTTGATCCGCGCAACTTCCGGGAAAGTGCTGGGTCTTGGCGTTCTGAGGAAGCACCTTCACCGAAGTTGCGGAGATCTTGCAGCCGGAGCCCGTGCGGGCGGGCCGGATCGTTCACTTCATCGGGTCGTGGCCCCAGTTCATGAGGGACCAGCGCCACTTGGTGTCGCGTGTGTTGCCGGAGGGGCGTTGCGCCATGTGCCGGCGTACGTAGCCGACCACCTTGCGCATGTGCTTGTAGTCGCCCTCGGACAGATCGCTGCGCTTACGACGCAACAGGTTGACGATCTTCCGGCCGGACTCGTGCCCGACGGACTCGCCGCCTCCGGAACGACCGCCCTTGTGCCAGCCAACCTGCTTCGACTCGTCGGTCTCCAGCCAGGACGACAGCTCACCGGGCTTCATGTTCACCGCCTCGGTGAACTCCCGGTAGGTGTCCCGGCCCTTGTCGTCAGCCCTGCTCATGGCGCAGCGCCTCGGGGCGGTGGGCCACGTCGCGGCCCGTGCCGTCACTGCGGACCCGGTACTGCGGATCGTCGGGCGCCGCGTTCACGGCCCGCCCCCGGATCCGGGTCCGTTCGGTGATGCTCTCCTGCACCACGCCGTACGCGCGGCTGCCGTGGGCCGACCAGGAGACATGGTCGCCCTTGTGGAATCTCTGTTCGGCCATGCCCCTCGGCTACCCGACGCCCGGGGGGCGAAACGGCTACGGCGTGATCTCGGCGATCGGCAGCTTGATGTCGAACGGCTCGGTCAGCTCGATCACGTCGGCGCCATCGGCGACCAGCTCGTACTGCCGCTCACCGCCCGGCCCCACGTGGTCGCCGATCCGGTACGCGTAGACGTGCACCGGGTCCTGCTCGATGCGCCAGTAGAAGGGAATGTTGGCGGCGGCGTACTCCCCGGGCTTCGCGAACCGGTCGATCCGTCGCGTGCCGGGCGAGACGATCTCCACGGCGAGTACGACGTCCGCCGGCCGTAACGTGGACCGGTTGGACGGCACCTCGGCGCGACAGAGCAGCACGTCCGGCTGCCGGCTGGTGTTGCGGCTGAGTGCGACTCCGACGGCCTGTGAGACCCGCAGGTGGGCCGGGGCGTGCGTGTGGAGCCACATACGCAGCAGGAACGAGATGTCTTGATGGCCCAGGGTGGGGGAGGGTGTCACCTGGACAACTCCGTCGACGAGTTCGACGCGGGGGGCGTCGTCCGGCAGGGCGAGCAGGTCCTCCAGCGTGTAGTCGGCACGCTGCTGCCGCATCGGATCCGGACACCAGGGGCCAGGTGATGTCGGGATGGGCTCGGCGCTCATGGGGCTGAGCCTACCGGCGATCGATGGATCGCAGGTCGGACCGCGGGTGCGACGCGTTCACCCGGCCGGCTTCTCGGTGACGAAGATGGCGGTGCCGGGGAAGAGCCGTCCGCGCAGCGGGCTCCACTGCCCCCAGGTCCCCTCGTGCCCCTCGGGCCACTCCGGCTCCACCAGGTCGAGCAGCCGGAACCCGGCGCCGACCAGTTCCCGGATCCGGTCGCCGAGGGTGCGGTGCTGCTCGACGTAGGTGGCCACCCCGTTCTCGTCCTGCTCCACGTAGGGGGAGCGGTCGAAGTACGAGTGCACCGCCGTCAGCCCGCCCTCGCCGGGGTCGTCGAGGAAGATCCAACGCATCGGATGGGTCACCGAGAACACCCACCGGCCGCCCGGGCGCAGCACCCGGTGCACCTCGGCGAGCAGTGCCGCCGAGTCGTCCACGAACGGGATCGCGCCGAACGCGGTGCAGGCGACGTCGAACGACCGGTCGGCGAACGGCAGGGCGAGCGCGTCGGCCTGCACCAGCGGTACGCGTACCCCGGTGCGGTCGGCGGCCGCGGCGGCGTGCCGCAACATGCCGGCGGACAGGTCGAAGGCGACCGGCCGGGCACCCTGGGTGGCGAGCCAGCGGGCGCCGGCCGCGGCGCCGGCGCCCACCTCCAGCACCCGTCGCCCCGACACGTCGCCGAGCAGCCGCGCGTCGGCCTCGCGCAGGCCCTCGGGGCACCAGACGAAGTCCACGTCGCCGAGGAACGCGCCGTGTTCGGCCTGGTAGTCGTCCGCGTCGGTGTCCCACCAGCCGCGGTTGGCGCGCCGCGTTTCGGCGTCACCCACCCGGCGCCGGGTAACCCGGCTGTCGTCATCCACGCGCCCACGCTAGGCCCCACCCGCTCGATTGGGTACGACGGCGCGTCGGAGATCTCGGTGACCGGCTCGTCCTCGGCGGCGGTGGGGCGTGCGGACCCGGCAACCCGAGTCGATCAGGCACGGCGGCGACGAGGCGTACGGGGCTGCTGTGACGCACGAGACAGCAGGGGTGTTTTCCGGGCGATTGTTCGGCTTTCGCAGGTCATCGTGTGGAGAGAACCTGGGAGGGCTTGCACGCTGTGGTAATGCGCACGGTAGGCTAGACGATGCGCTCGCGGATCGCGTTGCCTCGGCAGGGAGCAGGTGCGCGGTCGACGGAGCCACATCATGATCTCACTAGGCGATCGTTCGGTGTGCCCGGCGACGGATCCGCTGGCGCGAACGGGTCACTGCGACACACCAGCCTGCTGTGACAACCCACCGACCGGAGCAACCGCCCACATGACGAGCAGCATCGAGGCCCCCTCGAGCGCCACCCGGGTCACCCACGACGATCTCGGTTCCGAGGAGGCTTTCCTCGCCGCGATCGACGAGACCATCAAGTACTTCAACGACGGCGACATTGTCGAAGGCACCGTCGTCAAGGTCGATCGGGACGAGGTCCTGCTCGACATCGGCTACAAGACCGAGGGTGTCATCCCCTCTCGGGAGTTGTCGATCAAGCACGACGTGGACCCGGCCGAGGTTGTGACGGTTGGCGACCACATCGAGGCCCTGGTCCTCCAGAAGGAGGACAAGGAGGGTCGTCTGATCCTCTCCAAGAAGCGGGCACAGTACGAGCGGGCCTGGGGCACGATCGAGAAGATCAAGGACGAGGACGGCGTCGTCCGCGGTTCGGTCATCGAGGTGGTCAAGGGCGGCCTCATCCTCGACATCGGGCTGCGCGGCTTCCTGCCCGCGTCCCTGGTCGAGATGCGTCGGGTGCGCGACCTGCAGCCGTACGTCGGGCGGGAGCTCGAGGCCAAGATCATCGAGCTGGACAAGAACCGCAACAACGTGGTCCTGTCCCGCCGGGCCTGGCTGGAGCAGACGCAGTCCGAGGTGCGCACCGAGTTCCTCAACAAGCTGCAGAAGGGCCAGGTCCGCAAGGGCGTCGTGTCCTCGATCGTCAACTTCGGCGCCTTCGTGGACCTGGGCGGCGTCGACGGCCTGGTGCACGTCTCCGAGCTCTCCTGGAAGCACATCGACCACCCGTCCGAGGTCGTCGAGGTGGGCCAGGAGGTCGAGGTCGAGGTCCTGGACGTCGACCTGGACCGCGAGCGGGTCTCGCTGTCGCTGAAGGCGACCCAGGAGGACCCGTGGCGGCAGTTCGCCCGCACCCACGCGATCCAGCAGATCGTGCCGGGTAAGGTCACCAAGCTGGTTCCGTTCGGTGCGTTCGTCCGCGTGGACGACGGCATCGAGGGCCTGGTCCACATCTCCGAGCTGGCCGAGCGCCACGTGGAGATCCCGGAGCAGGTCGTCCAGGTCGGCTCCGAGGTCATGGTCAAGGTCATCGACATCGACCTGGAGCGTCGTCGGATCTCGCTGTCGCTCAAGCAGGCCAACGAGGGCTTCGTCGAGGGCGAGGAGCACTTCGACCCGACCCTCTACGGCATGGCCGCGACGTACGACACCGAGGGCAACTACATCTACCCGGAGGGCTTCGACCCGGAGACGGGCGAGTGGCTCGAGGGGTACGACAAGCAGCGCGAGACCTGGGAGAACCAGTACGCCGAGGCTCGTCAGCGCTGGGAGGCCCACACCAAGCAGGTGCAGACCTCTCGGGCCGCCGACGCCGAGGCCGCTGCCAACCCGACTCCGGTCGTCCCGGCCGCTGCCGGTGGCGGCGGGGGCACCACCTCCTCGTCCAGCCCGGCCCCGAGCCGGCAGGCCGAGGAGCCGGCCGGCACCCTGGCCACCGACGAGGCGCTCGCCGCACTGCGGGAGAAGCTCGCCGGCGGTAAGTGACCCGCTGAACGACGACGGGCCCCGTCCCCGCGATCTCCGGATCGCTGGGGGCGGGGCCCTCGCCATACCTGCCCTACGCGAGCTGCGCCGGTCGGAGCGGTCGGCGGTTCGCCGGGTGGTGGGCGGGTTTGGCGACGGGCTGGTGGATCCGGTTGACTGTTCGGGTGCTGAGGGTGGGGTTGACCGGCGGGATCGGGTCGGGCAAGAGCGCGGTGGCCGCGCGGCTCGTCGAGCGGGGCGCGGTGCTCATCGACGCCGACCAGGTGGCCCGGGAGGTGGTGGCGCCGGGTACGGACGGGCTGGCCGAGATCGTGGCGGCCTTCTCCGACGCCGTGCTGGACACCGACGGCGCGCTGGACCGGGCCGCCCTGGGAGCGGTGGTGTTCGCCGACGAGGCTGCCCGGCGCCGGCTGGAGGCGATCACCCACCCCCGGGTCCGGGCCCGCACCGCGGAGCTGACCGCCGCGGCGGCACCCGACGCGATCGTCGTCAACGACGTGCCGCTGCTGGTCGAGGTGGGTCTCGCGCCGACGTACCACCTGGTGGTCGTGGTGCAGACGGCCGTGCCGACCCGGCTGGAGCGGCTGGCGCGCGACCGGGGGATGAGTCACGCGGAGGCCGAGCGGCGGATCGCCGCCCAGGCCGACGACGCCCGCCGCCGGGCGGTGGCCGACGTGGTGCTGACCAATGACGGCAGTCTGACGGCGCTGCACGACGCCGTCGACGCGCTCTGGCGGCAACGGCTGGTGCCCTACGAGGACAACCTGCGCCAGCGGCGGGTGGTCCCGCCGGACCCGGCGGCGTCGACCGGAGCCGACGCGAGCTGGTCGGAGCAGTACGAGCGGCTGGCCGCCCGGATCCAGCACGCGCTCGGCTCGGCCGCCCTGCGTATCGACCACATCGGCGCGACGGCGGTGCCCGGCCTCGCCGCGGAGAACGTCATCGACGTGCAGGTGGCGGTCGGGAGTCTCGCCGACGCCGACGGGCCGTTGGCCGACCGGCTGGCGAGCGCCGGGTTCCCGCGCGTGCCGGGACAGTGGTGGGACGACCCGCGCCCGGCCGGCAGGGGGCGTTGGGAGAAGCGGCTGCACGGCAGCGCGGACCCGGCCCGCCCGGTTCGTCTGCACGTGCGGCTGGCGGATTCACCGGGCTGGCGGTACGCGTTGCTGATGCGTGACTACCTGCGCGCCGACCCGGATCAGCGGGCCGCGTACCTGCTGCTCAAGCGGGACCTGGTCGCCTCGGCGCCGGAGGCCGGCGATTCCGGCACGATCCGGAACCCGTGGTTCGACGAGGAGTACCTGCGGGCCGAGCAGTGGGCCACGCAGACCGGCTGGCAGGCCTGAGGGCGCCGGTCAGCGGGTGCCGGGCCGAGGGGCCGAGGACCGGGGAGTCGCCGGTCGGGGGGTGGCGGGCCGGGGGTTGACGGCCAGCCGGGGCACGACGGCGGGTTGGAGGTCCAGGTGTGCCCACGCGCCGACGTCGGTCCGCAACTCGAGTCGGCGCAGCGACCCGTCTCCGCGGTCGATCCAGTAGCGCAGCCGTGCGCCGGCCGGACCCGCCTCGATGACGTCCACGGTCCGTCCGGCGGCGACATCGTCGCGTATGCGTACGGCCGCGCCCCGGTGCCCGACCGACCCGGCGGTCACCGCGGCGTCGACAAGGGTGCTCAGGTCGTCCCCGCTGGGTCGGGTGACCCGCCAGGCCCCGGCCGGCGGCGGCAGCGGCGGTCGGCCCGGCGCCTCCGCGGTGCCGCCGCCGGCGGCGACCGCCGGCAGGTCCGCCCGGGCCAGACCGGCGGCGTCGCGTCGCAGCAGGGTCCGACGATCCGGTACGCCAAGGTCGGCGACGGCGAGGTACGCGGTCCGCGCGGTCCAGCTCACCCAGCCGGCGCCCCGCAGGTTCGTGTCCGTGCCGATCGGCGCGGTCAGCGTGAGCGTGGCACCGCCCTGGGCGCGGAGCCGGGCGGGCAGCCGGTCGAGCCGACGCTGTTCGGCGTCGGTCAGCGCGCGGGGCAGACCGGGTCGGCCGCCGAGTGCGTCCACCGGTCGTAGTGTCGGCCGGTCCTCCCGGTTGAACACCACGGTGACCGGGCCGGTGCCGGGCAGCCGGGTCACCAGCTTGTGCAGCCGGGCGTCCTGGTCGAGCCAGTAGCGGGTCTGTCCGTCCGGGGCCGGCGTCGCGGCCCCGAGGGTGCCCGGTGCCGTGCTGGCGGCCGGCGCGCCGGTGGCCAGTGGCGCCTGTATGACGTCCAGCGGGCCGGCCGGGGCGGTGTCCCGGGCGATCCAGCGCGCCTCGCTGGACGGTGCCGTCCAGGTCGGGTCCGGGCGATCGGCGGCGAGGTCGAGGAGCAGGTCGAGCACTGGTGCCAGGTGGGCCCCGGGGGTCAGTCGGTGCAGCCGCCACCGATCCGCCGGTGGCATCAGTGGTGGTGCGGCGGGAGTGGGCACCGCCGCCGGATCGGGCCTGATCACCAGCACCGGCCCGCTCCTCTGCAGCAGCCCGCGTTCGGCGCCGGCACCCGGTCCGCCCACGTCGAGGTAGAGCAGCGACCGGGACCAGTCCACCCAACCCACCAGTTCGACGCGGGCGGCGTCGGTGCCGGCCGTCACGCGTACGCCGGCGCGCAGGTCCCGCAGGTTGGTGACCCGTACGGCGGCCAGTCGCTCGCCCTCCTGCACGGTCAGCGGCCGGGCTGGCTCGGGCGGGTCGGGCGCCCAGCTCAACAACCCGAGCACCAGCGCGGTCGCGGACGTCACCGCCGTCAGGCCGAGCAACAGCAGGACGGTACGCCGACGACGGCCGGGCGTGGCCGGGCCGGCGGTGTCGGTGGTGTCGCTGAGGTCGTCGGGGCCGGTGGTCTCGTGGCCGTCCGCGAGGGTCCGTGCGGCGGCAGCCCGGCCAGTGGAGCTCTGGCGGGCGTCGGTGGCCTTGCGGCGGGTGGCGGCCGTGCGGCCGGTGGTGGTCTCGCGGCGGGCGGTGGCCCGCCGGGCGCCCCCGGTGGCGCGGCCTGTCGGGGACGCGCCGCTGGCTGAGCCGCCGTCGCCGCCGCCCGGGGCGTTGCCGGTGCTCGGGTCGCCCGGCCGCGACGGGGCAGCGTGGGCGGTGTCGGGCGCCGGGGTCGGGGAGGTGTCCACGGAGGTGAAACGGCCAGGATGGCACCGAGGTGACGAGCAGGGGCGCTCGCGGCGGCCGGTCTGCGCCTCGAGCGCGACCACACGGGTGCGCACGCCGGACGAGCCGGGTGCTGCGACCGCAGTGCCGGGGGCGACCGGCCGTGATGTTGGCCTGGCCACCGGCCCGGTCGGCCGCCGCGAGCGGCCTACAGAAAGAGGGTAGTCCCGGTGACATGGGCCACACAATGGGAATATCGAAGCCGATCACGTACCTGGCGTGACGGCCGAACATGTCGGACCTGCGGCGTACCGTTGACGGCATGGCGCTCGACATTCCCCGGCTCGACAGCCGCTTCCAGGTCGTCAGTGAGTTCCAGCCGGCCGGCGACCAACCGACCGCGATCGACGATCTTGAGCGTCGGGTTCGACGCGGCGACCGCAACACCGTGCTGCTCGGCGCGACGGGCACCGGCAAGAGCGCCACCACGGCGTGGCTGATCGAGCGGCTGCAACGCCCCACCCTGGTGCTCGCCCCGAACAAGACGCTCTGTGCGCAGTTGGCCAAGGAGTTCAGCGAGCTGCTGCCGCACAACGCGGTCGAATACTTCGTGTCGTACTACGACTACTACCAGCCCGAGGCCTACATCCCGCAGACGGACACCTACATCGAGAAGGACTCCTCGATCAACGAGGAGGTGGAGCGGCTGCGGCACTCGGCGACGATGTCGCTGCTCACCCGCCGCGACGTGATCGTGGTGGCGACCGTCTCGGCGATCTACGGGCTGGGCACCCCGGAGGAATACCTCGACCGGGCGGTGAAGGTGCAGGTCGGCCAGGACCTCGACCGCGACCAGTTGCTGCGCCGGCTGGTCGACATCCAGTACACCCGCAACGACATGGCCTTCCAGCGCGGCACCTTCCGGGTGCGCGGTGACACCCTGGAGATCATCCCGGCGTACGAGGAACTGGCCGTGCGCATCGAGCTCTTCGGTGACGAGGTGGAGAAGCTCTACTACCTCAACCCGTTGACCGGTGACGTGGTCCGCGAGGTCGACCAGCTGGTGATCTTCCCGGCCACGCACTACGCGGCGGGCCCGGAGCGGATGGAGCGGGCGATCCGCGACATCGAGGTCGAGCTGGCCGAGCGGCTCGCCGAGCTGGAGCGGCAGGGCAAGCTGCTGGAGGCGCAGCGGCTGCGGATGCGCACCACCTACGACATCGAGATGATGCGGCAGGTGGGCTTCTGCTCCGGCATCGAGAACTACTCGATGCACATGGACGGGCGGCTGCCCGGCAGCCCGCCGCACTGCCTGCTCGACTACTTCCCCGACGACTTCATCACCGTGGTCGACGAGTCGCACGTGACCATCCCGCAGATCGGCGGTATGTACGAGGGCGACGCGTCGCGCAAGCGGATGCTCATCGACCACGGCTTCCGGCTGCCCAGCGCGGCCGACAACCGGCCGTTGCGCTTCGACGAGTTCCTGGAGCGGGTCGGGCAGATGGTCTTCCTCTCCGCGACCCCCGGCACCTGGGAGATGGAGCAGGCCCAGGGCGAGTTCGTCGAGCAGGTGATCCGACCCACCGGCCTGGTCGACCCGGAGGTCGTGATCAAGCCGACCAAGGGCCAGATCGACGACCTGATGCACGAGATCAAGCTGCGGACCGACCGGGACGAGCGGGTGCTCGTCACCACGCTGACCAAGAAGATGGCCGAGGACCTGTCCGACTACCTCCTGGAGAACGGCATCCGGGTGCGCTACCTGCACTCGGAGGTGGACACGCTGCGCCGGGTGGAGTTGCTGCGCGAGCTACGCAAGGGCGACTACGACGTGCTGGTCGGCATCAACCTGCTCCGCGAGGGTCTGGACCTGCCCGAGGTGTCGCTGGTGGCGATTCTCGACGCTGACAAGGAGGGCTTCCTGCGCAGCGGCCGGTCGCTGATCCAGACCATCGGTCGAGCCGCCCGTAACGTCTCCGGTCAGGTGCACATGTACGCCGACAAGATCACCCCGTCGATGGCGGCGGCGATTGACGAGACCGATCGGCGGCGGGCCAAGCAGATCGCGCACAACGAGGCGCACGGCATCAGCCCGGAGCCGCTGCGCAAGAAGATCCACGACATCCTGGACGACATCTACCGCGAGGCGGAGGACACCGAGAATTCCCGGGTCGGGGGTGCGGTGCGTCAGCTCTCCCGAGGCAAGGCGCCGGTCAAGGAGACCCGCAGCCGGAGCCGCTCCGCCGCCACCACCACCTCCCGGGAGGGGATGGCCCGCGCCGACCTCGCCCAGCTCATCCAGGAGCTCAACGACCAGATGTTGGCCGCCGCCCGCGAGTTGCAGTTCGAGTTGGCGGCCCGGATCCGTGACGAGGTCTCCGAGTTGAAGAAGGAGCTGCGCGGCATGGACGCCGCCGGCGTGAGGTGACGGTCCCCCGGTCGGCCACGCCCAGCGTTGCGCCTGGGCCCGGCCGACCGGGGCAACGCGAAGGGCGGGCACTGTTGACGGCGGTGACGCCGGTTGGCGAGATGGTCCTCGGGCTGCCCGAGGCGAGGCTGCGTCCGTTCGTCGACCGCTACCTGGGCTACCGGGAACGCGCTGACGTGCCGCTGGTCCGCCGGGAGTCGGCTGGCGTCTTCGTGGTGCTGATCCTGGGTTGGGGCGCTCCGCTGGACGTGACCGACCCACGCAGCGCCGAGCGCGGCGTCACCGCCGTCGACTCGTTCGTGGCCGGCACCTTCGACAGTTGGTGCACCACCCGCACGGTGGGCGTGGGGGAGGGTGTCGAGTTGCTGCTCGCCCCGCTGACCGCCCGCCGGCTCCTCGGCCTGCCGCTGGGCGAGCTGACCAACCGGGCCGTCAGCGTGGAGCAACTCCCGGGCCATTGGCTGGACCTGCTGCGCGACCGACTCGCCGAGGTCCCGGGCTGGCCGCAGCGGTTCGCCCTGCTCGACCGGGTGCTCGCCGCCCGGCTGCTGGCGTCCCCGCCGGTGGACCCGCGGCTCGCCTGGGCGTGGCGGTGGCTCGTCGCCAGCGGTGGGCGGGGGAGCGTCGGTGCGCTCGCCGACGAGCTGGGCTGGAGTCGGCGGCACCTCGCGTTCCGGTTCCGGCAGGACGTCGGGCTGCCACCCAAGATGGCCGCCCGGCTGCTGCGTTTCCAACAGGCTCGCGCCGTGTCGACCGAGATCGGGGCGAGCGGGCGGGCCGTCGACTGGGCCGCGGTGGCGGCGGGCTGCGGTTACTACGACCAGTCCCACCTGATCCGGGACTTCCACCAGTTCGCGGGGGCGACGCCGGCCGCGCTGCTCGCCGCCCGGTGACGACGCTCGACTGACTCCCCGCTCGCGGCGGCAACCCGCCGAGGTCGCATTCGTCCAATCCGGATTGGCACCGCCGGCCGCAGAATCGGGTCATGCGAACCATCTATCCGATCTTCCGTTACCCCGATCCCCGCGCCGCGATCGACTGGCTCGGCGCCGCCTTCGGTTTCCAGGTGCATGCCGTGCACGAGGCACCCGACGGCACTGTGGCGCACGCCGAGCTGATCCTCGACACCGGCATGATCATGCTGGGTGCCCGGGCCGACGCCGCGCCCCGCCCGGCTGACGACGACTGGTCGGTCTACGTGGCAGTGCCGGACGTCGACGCGCACTGCGCGCGGGCCCGGGCGGCCGGCGCCGAGATCATCCGCGAGCCGTTCGACACCGACTACGGCTCCCGTGACTACGCGGCGCGCGACCTGGCCGGCACCGTCTGGTCGTTTGGCACGTACCGGCCCTGAACCCCGCCAACCCGGTCCGCGGTCCGCCGGGATTCCTGCCACTCGACCGTAAACCGTCGCTGACCTGGGGAAACGATGCGGGTGAGCGGGCCCAGCCGGGTGGCGGCACCGAATGCCCCGATTGCGGTGTGCGAGCGAACTATTGCACTGGGTGATCGTCCTGCGTAGTCTCCCTCGGTGGGGAGGCCGGGATGCCGCTGCCAACAAGTCCTGTCATTCGACGTGCACGTCTCGGCGCAGAATTGCGCCAGCTTCGTCGGCGCGAGTCGCTGACCCTGGAGCAGGTCTGCGACCGGTTGGGCTGGGCCTCGACGTCGAAGCTGTCCCGCATCGAGCTGGGCCAGAGTCGCCCGGACCTTGCCGACGTGCTCGATCTGCTGGACGTCTACAAGGTGCCGACGCCCGCCCGGGAGGCGCTGATCGTCATCGCCCGGGACGCGGCGACCAGTCGAGGCTGGTGGAAGACGCTGGGCGAGATGAGCGAACGGCAGCGCACCTACGCCGAGTTGGAGGCGGGTGCCGCCGACATCGTCGAGTACCAGCCGTCGGTGGTGCCGGGGCTGCTGCAGACGCCCGCGTACGCCCGGGTGCTGGTCACGGCCAGCGCCCGGCTCACGCCGGAGGTCGATGTGGACGCCGAGGTGCGGGCTCGGGCGTTACGGCAGGAGGTGCTGCGGCGGGCCTATCCGCCGCGTTACACGGCGGTGCTCGCCGAGGCCGTCTGCGACCAGGGTGACCTGCCGGTGGCGGTCTGGCGGGAGCAGCTGCGGCATCTGGTCGCGGTGACCGGGCTGTCCCATGTCACGGTGCGACTGCTGCCGCGCGGGGTCGCGGGTGGCGGGCTGCACCCGCTGACACCGTATTCCTGCTATGCCTTTCCCGACCCGGCGGACCCGCGGACGGTGATGCTCGAGGCGCTGACCACCGACGTCCGGTTGGCAGCCGCGCTGGACGTCGACCGCTACCAGCGGATGACCGAGGCGCTGCTGGCCGCGGCGCTGTCGCCGGAGGAGACCGTCACCATGCTGGCCCGCCGCGTCGGCGAGTAACCGCCGACGGTGCGGCACCGCGCGGCCACCGGGCCCGGCGCCCCCGAGCCCGTCGGG
Organism: Micromonospora sp. NBRC 107095; assembly: GCF_030269705.1. Lineage (NCBI taxonomy): Bacteria > Bacillati > Actinomycetota > Actinomycetes > Micromonosporales > Micromonosporaceae > Micromonospora > Micromonospora sp. NBRC 107095. Next base: position 29,727 of record NZ_BSTU01000003.1, on the reverse strand, counting down.
ACCGGCGGCCGGCGCGTGCGCCCGGCACGATAACCGCGGGGTACGACAGGCAGGCTCAGGCCGGTACGTCGAGGAAGTGTTTGACCACCGGCGGCCCCGCGAAGTGGGGGCCGATCAGCGCGCGCCACCGCTCGAACCGTTCGGTGGCCCGGAAGTTCTCCTCGTGCGCCTCGACCGAGTCCCATTCGACGAGCAGCACGAAGCGGGTCGGCGACTCGATTCCCCGGGTCATCCGCACGGACCGGCAGCCGGTCGCCCCGGCGAGCACCGGGTGCCCCTCGACGTACGCGGCGGCGAACGCGTCCTCGTGTCCGGGCAGTACGTCGATCAACGCGACCTCAAGCACCATGTCGGACAGCCTCCCACGGTGGTCGTTGCCGGTGGTGTCGCGGGGTCTGTTCCGGGTCGAGATGGCGGGGTGCGGGGTGCCGGTGGTGGAGCTGACCGGGCGCCCACCGGGCGGTTGGCCCGGGTGGTGCGGGCCTGTGACGACCTGCTCGGCGCGGGCTGGTCTCTCGCCGACCGGATCCTCGCACCCGACCCGCACTAGCCTCCTAGGAAGCCATGGACGGTGTGGCGTCGACCAGGGTGTCCGGAGCCACGGGCTGCCCGGGGTGTGATCACGGGCAGTGGTGGGCAACAATGGTCACCGAGGAGGGGAGTATTCCCCCGCAACGGAGTCGTCAGCACGGTCGATCGCCGGGTTCCCGGTGGCCGACCCGGCCCCGTAGGTCGCCGCCCTTCCCGGGCGGCGGCGGAAGAGACCTCCGACAGTCACCAGAGTGAGCGACAGCGGCACACCGGCCCCCGTGGGGGCGTACGGTGTGCCCGACGCCGCGTGTCTGCCGGAGGAATGAACGTTGGACGTGTCCGGATTGGTGTGGGCGGGGACGCTTGTCGCACTGACTGCGGTCCTGCTCGTCGACCTGTTGATCATCGGTCGGCGCCCGCACGAGCCGAGTGTGCGGGAGTCGAGCCTCTGGGTCGCCTTCTATGTGGGGCTCGCCCTGATCTTCGGCGCGGGTCTCTGGCTGACCTCCGGTGCCAGCGCGGCCGGCCAGTTCTACACCGGTTGGCTCACCGAGTACAGCCTCTCGGTGGACAACCTCTTCGTCTTCGTGATCATCATGGCCCGCTTCGGGGTGCCCCGGCAGTACCAGCAGAAGGTGCTGCTCGTCGGCATCGTGCTGGCGCTGGTGATGCGGGGCGGGTTCATCGCCGCGGGTGCCGCGCTGATCTCGCAGTTCTCCTGGGTCTTCTACATCTTCGGCGCGTTCCTGATCTACACGGCGGTGAACCTGGCCCGGCAGGGTGAGCCGGACGAGGACGAGTTCTCCGAGAACGTGCTGATCCGGTGGAGCCGTAAGGCGCTGCCGATCTCGAAGGACTACGACAGCGCGAAGCTCACCACCCGCGTGGACGGGCGACGGCTGTTCACCCCGATGCTGATCGTGATGATCGCGATCGGCACCACCGACCTGATCTTCGCACTGGATTCGATCCCGGCGATCTTCGGCATCACCCAGGAGCCGTACCTGGTCTTCACCGCCAACGTCTTCGCGCTGATGGGCCTTCGTCAGCTCTACTTCCTGCTCGGTGGCCTGCTCGACCGGCTGATCTACCTGAGCTACGGCCTGGCCGTGGTGCTCGGCTTCATCGGGGTCAAGCTGGTGCTGGAGGCGTTGGCCGACAACAACCTGCCGTTCATCAACGGTGGTGAGCACGTCGGCTGGGCGCCGCACATCCCGATCTGGTTGTCGCTGCTGGTCATCATCGGCACCTTGGGTGTCGCCACCGCCGCCAGCCTGATCAAGTCCTCCCGGGACCGGCGTCGCGAGTTGGCCGACGCCCGACGCTGACCGGTCACCGGCCGGGTGCGGACCCGCGCCCGGCCGGTTCCGGACGTGCTGGCCGGGCGCGCCGGGGTCCGGCCGCCGCCCGGCGACGTTGTCGCTCCGGCCGGTCCGCGCCGCTGTGGCCGCCCGACGAGCACCTGGACTCCGGCTCGGCTGGACCGGCACCCCGCCCTAGACCCGGTGCGCGCCCACCAGCGTCGCGGTCCGGTCGGCCGGCAGGGGTTCCTCGATGACCCGCCGCCGCCGGTAGCAGGCGTGCAGCATCCGGCGTTGCCCGCCGTCGCCGGGCGTCGCGGTGACGATGCCGATGTGATGGATCTTGCGGCCGGGTCGGGCGAAGAAGTAGAGGTCGCCGGGGCGTTCCGCGCCCAGCGGCACCGGGGTGGTGGCGGCGGCCTGGTCGTCGGCGTCACGGGGCAGCAGCACCCCGAACCGCCGCCAGGCCAGATGCACCAGCCCTGAGCAGTCGATGCCGTGTGCGGACAGACCGCCCCAGATGTAGACCACGTCCAGCAACCGCTGTGCCACCGCGAGCGCCTGCTCGGCGGTCGGCGCCGCAGCCGACGCCGGCACCAGGTGCTCGTCGGGCAGCCAGAGCGGCGCGGACCGGCCGGGGACGTGCACCGGCCGCCAGTCGTCGCGCACGGGGCCGGCCGGGGCGAGGCGGGTGCCGACGACGACGCCGGGCAGCGCCACCGGCCCGTTCGGGGCGGTGTGCAGCGCGGTGACGGTGGCGTCCACCACCAGCGGGTCGTCGGTGCTGGTGTGGGCCGGGTCGACTGTGGTCAGTTGGTCGGTGGGAAGCCAGCCCGGGTAACCGCGGGGGTCCAGCTTGGCCGCTGGTTGTTCGACGGCGACGACCCGCGCCCAGCCGTCCGGGCGCAGCTCGCTGACGAGGACCCGCTCGCCGAGCAGGAGTTGGCTCAGCACGCAGTCGCCGACCTGCTGGTCGGTGTCGAGTCCGGAGACCCAGGTCAGGATGTCGGCGCCGGCGGTCAGCGCGGGGCGGTCGACCGGGCGGACCGCCTCGGGGGAGGTCCACAGCGTCGCCACGGCGACCCGGACGAGGGCCTCGCGGCCCGGTTGCAGCTGCACGTCAACTCCCAGATCGCGTCGGCTGTCCCGGGGAAACCCTATGAAAGAAACCGACCACCATCAACCACGAGTCTGCACTTTTGCTTCAGTCAGGCCGGAGATGCCCAGGCCAGGGGCATCCGGCAGCACCACGCTCGCGCCGTCGTAGCGAAGGCCGCCCTGCACCGGTGACCAGGCCAGCCACCAGGCGGCGTCCAGGTCGGCGACCGCTGTGGTGCCGTACGCGGCCACCAGACTCGCCGCCGCCCCGATGCCGACCTGGCTCTCCATCATCGAGCCCACCACCGTGCCGAGATCGTGCGCGGTGGCCAGCTCGAGCAGGGTGCGCGCCGGGTGCAACCCACCGCACTTGGCCAGCTTGACGTTGACCAGGTCGGCCGCGCGGCGGCGGATCACCTCCACCAGGTCACGGACCCCGAACACCGCCTCGTCGGCCAGGATCGGCACGGACACCCGGTCACTGACCCAGGCCAGCCCATCCAGGTCCCAGCGGACCACCGGCTGCTCGACCAGTTCCACGTCGAGCCCCGCGTCCTCGATCCCGCGGATCACCCGGACCGCCTCCCGGGGCGTCCAGCCCTGGTTGGCGTCCAACCGGATCCGGACGCCGGGGCCGACGGCCGCCCGTACCGCTCGCACCCGGTCCAGGTCGCCGGCCGCGTCGGTGCCGACCTTCAACTTGAGCACACCGAAGCCGTCGGCCTGCCGCTGCCGCGCCGCGGCCGCCAGGTCCACCGCGTCGCCCGCCGCCAGCGTGACGTCCGTCGGGACCCGCAGCGAGGTGCCCCCGAGCAACCGCACCAGGGGTACGCCCAGCCGCCGCGCGGCGAGGTCGTGCAGGGCGACGTCGACAGCGGCCTTCGCCGCCTCGTTGCCGACCACCGCGCGCTGCACCTCGGCGCACCGGGCCACCAGGTCGTCCGGGTCACTGCCGATCAGCTGTGGGCCGAGCAACTCGCGGACGCACGCCTGTGCGCCGGCAACCGACGCGCCGGTGACCTGCCAGACCTGGGGGGCCTCGCCGAAGCCGGACCGGCCGTCGCTGTCGACGAGTTCGACGACCAGCGTGTCCACTGTGGTGGTACGCCGCAGGGCGGTGACGAACGGGGTGTGTAAGGGGGCGGAAACCCGGTGGGTGCGTACCGCCGAGATCGTCATGTGGGGCACTCTATATGCAGGTTCACGGCGGGAGGGGAGACCGGATGACCGGGCAGGGCTGGGAGCTGGTGGGTGCGCCGAACGCGCGTGACCTGGGCGGCCTCGTCGGCGCGGACGGGCGGCGGGTCCGGGTCGGCCAGTTGATCCGCACTCCGGCGCTGGGTCGGCTCACCGACGAGGACCTACCGGTGCTGGCGAAGCTGGGGCCGGCGTGCGTGCTGGATCTGCGCCACACCACGGAGATCTCGGTCGCCCCGGAGGACCGGCTCACCGGTGAGCCACGAATGGTGCGGCTGCCGGTGCACGATGCGGAGCACCCGGTCTTCACGTACGTCTCGGCGGTGCTGCTCGGCCACGACCTGAACGCGTACGCGGAGCTGGCCCGGCAGGGCACGGCCGGGGCGATGGCGGCGATCTACCGCTGGTTCGTCACGGGCGAGTCGGCGCGGGTCGGTTTCGCCGAGGCGGTACGCCTGGCGGCACGACCGGAGAACCTGCCGCTGCTCTACCACTGCTCGGCCGGCAAGGACCGCACCGGTTGGCTCACCGTCATCCTGTTGACGGCGCTCGGGGTGGACGAGGCGGCGATCCGTGCCGACTACCTGCGCAACAACGAGCTGACCGACAGCCTGCGGGCGGTGATCGTCGAGGCGATGCGGCGGCGGAACCCCGAGCTGGACGTGGACGCGGTGCTGCCCGTGCTGGAGGTCCGCGCCGAGTACCTCGACGCCGGTTACGCCGAGGTGCGTCGGGTGCACGGCTCGTTCGACGCGTACCTGCGAAACGGGCTGGGGCTCACCGGTTCCGACCTCACCGCGCTGCGGGCGCACCTGCTGGAGTAGGCGGTGTGCGGACGCGGGCGACGCTGCCGGTGACGATCAGCGCCTGGCCGGCGGCGTAGCTCGCCATGATCAGCACCGGCGCGCCGGGTGGTTGGGCCACCTCGGCCACCCCGGCGGCGATCAGCAGGTCGGAGCCGAGGAACAGGGCGGCGCCGAGACCGACCCGCCAGCCCCGGGTGGTGGCGGTGGCGGCCATGGCGGCCAGCGCGATCGCGTAGGCGGCCACCGGCACGGCCAGCCCTGCGTCGGTCAGGCCCGCCCACATCCAGGCCAGGGCGACGACGGTCAGCAGCGCGTACACCACTGGGACGGCGACCAGCGGCGGCCGGCGCAGCGCGGTCGCCGCGCCGTGGCGGGTGAAGGCCGCGAGGTAGCAGAGGTGCGTGCCGAGGAAGCAGGCCATGCCGGCGAGGAACCAGCCGGTGCCGTCGATCATGAGGGCGATGTCGCCGCCGGTGGCGAAGGCCAACGCGGCGAGCAGCAGCCGGTCCGGTCGGGCTCCGCGTTCGGCGCTGGCCCGCCACAGGTACGCGGCCAGCAGCGGCATCAGCAGCGGCTTGGTGAGCAGGAGGGCCGTGCCGCCGCCGGTGGCGTTGGCCAGCAGGTTCGCCGCGGTCGCGACGAGGAAGGCGATCAGCAGGGTGCGGCTGCGGGGCATCGGCGGCTCCGGGGTGGGGGTGCGAGCAGCCTAGCCGCAGTCGCCGGGTGTCGGTGCGGGCGCGGTGAGTGCCGGGTCAGAGGTGGTGGCGGGCGGCCCAGACCTGCGCCGAGATGTGCGCGAGCAGCAGGCAGGCGTCGTCCTCCACCCGGTCGTCGCCGTCGGCCAGGTCGGTGGTGGTGCAGACGGCGATCAGGTACGGCGGTGCGTCGTCGGGCAGGACCACGCCGGCGCCGTGGCGGACGCCGCGTACCCAACCGTTCTTGTGCGCGATGCGGGTGCCCTCGGGCAGGCCGGCGGCGAGGTCCTCGCGGTGTTCCTGGGCGAGGAGGACGTCCAGCATGGTGGCGCACGCGGCCGGTGAGGCGAGGTGGCCGGGGGTGGTGGCCCCGGTGGCCAGCGCGCCGAGCAGGGTGGCCAGGTCGGCGGCGGTGACCGAGTTGGTGATGCCGGCGTCGCGGGCGGCGAAGTCCTCGATGCCGCGTCCGGTGACGCTGGTGCGGGCGCCGGTCAGCGCCCAGACCTCGGCGACCGCGGGCAGCCCGACGTGTGCGAGGACGAGGTTGGTGGCGAGGTTGCTGGAGCGCACGATCATCCGGTCGGCCAGCCATCGCAGCGACGCGCTGCCGCCGAGGCGGTCCCAGACCGCGTCGTCGTTGTCGTAGGGCTGGGCGCAGGCGAAGCGGGGTGCGCCGGGTTGCGCGGACTCGAAGTCGTTGACGACCGGGACCGGGGCGTCCAGGTCCAGGGTGCCGGCTTCGGCGGCCCGGTGCAGTGCGGCGAGCACCGCCACCTTCATGGTGCTCGCGGCGTAGTGGGCGGCGTTCGCGTGGCGGGTCCACGTCGGCGGGGCGTCGAGGCGCCCCACGTACGCGGAGACGGTGCCGGGCACCCGGTCCAGGTGGGCGTCGAGATCATCCCAGGTCATGCCGGTGACCGTAGCGGATACGGGTGGGCGGGCTCGCGTACCCGTCGGGGGGAAAACGAACGGGCGCGCCGGCCGTAAGCGGCCGACGCGCCCGGTGTCGGGTGCGGGTGGGTCAGCTGGCGTGCTTGCGGCGGGCGGCGGCGCGGCCCCGCTGCTGCTGGTCGAGCACCACCTTGCGGATGCGCACCGCAGTCGGGGTGACCTCGACGCACTCGTCCTCGCGGCAGAACTCCAGGGCCTGCTCCAGGGAGAGCTTGCGCGGCGGGATCAGCTTCTCCGTCTCGTCGGAGGTCGACGCCCGCATGTTGGTGAGCTTCTTCTCCTTGGTGATGTTGACGTCCATGTCGTCGGAGCGGGAGTTCTCCCCGACGATCATGCCCTCGTACACCTCGGTGGTGGGCTCGACGAACAGTTGGCCGCGCTCCTGCAGGTTGATCATCGCGAAGGCGGTGACCACGCCGGACCGGTCGGCGACCAGCGAACCGTTGTTGCGGGTGCGCAGCTCGCCGAACCACGGCTCGTACGACTCGAAGACGTGGTGCAGGATGCCGGTGCCCCGGGTGTCGGTGAGGAACTCGGTGCGGAAGCCGATCAGGCCGCGCGCCGGCACCAGCCACTCCATCCGGATCCAGCCGGTGCCGTGGTTGACCAACTGCTCCATCCGGCCCTTGCGGGTGGCGAGGAGCTGGGTGATCGCGCCGAGGTATTCCTCGGGGGCGTCGATGGTCAGCCGCTCGACCGGCTCGCAGGTCTTGCCGTCGATCTCCCGGGTGACCACCTGCGGCTTGCCGACGGTCAGCTCGTAGCTCTCCCGGCGCATCTGCTCGACCAGGATGGCCAGCGCCAGCTCGCCGCGGCCCTGCACCTCCCAGGCGTCCGGCCGCTCGGTGGGCAGGACCCGCAGCGACACGTTGCCGATCAGTTCCTTGTCGAGGCGGTCCTTGACCATCCGGGCGGTGACCTTGGAGCCCTTGACCCTGCCGACCAGCGGCGAGGTGTTGGTGCCGATGGTCATCGAGATGGCCGGCTCGTCGACGGTGATCAGCGGCAGCGCCACCGGGTTCTCCACGTCGGCGAGGGTCTCACCGATCATGATCTCCGGGATGCCGGCGACGGCGATGATGTCGCCCGGGCCGGCGGTCTCGGCCGGCTTACGCTCCAGGCCCTCGGTCATCAGCATCTCGGAGATGCGGACCCGCTGGGTGCTGCCGTCGGTGCGGCACCAGGCCACCGTCTGACCCTTGCTGATGGTGCCCTGGCGGACCCGGCACAGCGCCAGCCGGCCCAGGAACGGCGACGCGTCGAGGTTGGTGACGTGCGCCTGCAGCGGGGCGTCGTCCTCGTACGCGGGAGCCGGGATGGTGTCCAGCAGGGTGCGGAACAGCGGCTCCAGGGAGTCGCTGTCGTCGGGCACCGAGCCGTCGGCCGGCTGGGTCAGCGAGGCGATGCCGTCGCGGGCGCACGCGTAGACGATCGGGAAGTCGATCTGCTCCTCGTCGGCGTCCAGGTCGAGGAAGAGTTCGTAGGTGTCGTCCACGACCTCCTTGATCCGGGCGTCCGGACGGTCCACCTTGTTGATCACGAGGATGATCGGCATCCGGGCCCGCAGGGCCTTGCGCAGCACGAAGCGGGTCTGCGGCAGCGGGCCCTCGCTGGCGTCGACGAGCAGCACCACACCGTCGACCATGGTCAGGCCGCGTTCCACCTCGCCGCCGAAGTCGGCGTGGCCGGGGGTGTCGATGATGTTGATGGTGACCGGGTCGGAGCCGTCCGCCGGCAGGTACCGCACGCCGGTGTTCTTGGCCAGGATCGTGATGCCCTTTTCCCGCTCCAGGTCCCCGGAGTCCATCACCCGCTCGGTGTTCTCGCCGCGTGCGCCGTACGCGCCGGCCTGCCGCAACATGGCATCGACCAGGGTGGTCTTGCCGTGGTCGACGTGAGCGATGATGGCGACGTTGCGGAGGTCGGTGCGAAGCTGCATACCCTCTATCCTTCCGCCTGCGCTCGCGCAGGCTGCGTCGGGGTCACCCCCAGGTGCCCCTGATCTATGGTGAAACCGCTGTGCCGGTGGTTCCCCCGGCTGGCATGCTGACTCCCGTGTCCCGGGGGCCTGAGTGCACGACCTGCTGACCTGGGTGCAGGGTCTGCCCACCCTGTGGATCTACCTGGTCGCCGCGCTGATCGTGGCGGGCGAGACCGCGGTGATCTTCGGCCTGCTCGTGCCGGGTGAGGCTACCCTGCTGCTCGTCGGCTTCCTCACCTACAACGGTACCTTGCGGCTCGGGCCGGCGTTGCTCGTGATGATCGTGGCGGCGGTTCTTGGCGATGGGCTGGCCTTTCGCGCCGGGCGGCGGTACGGCCCCCGGCTGCGGGCCGGGCTCGGTCACCGGGTCGGGCCGCAGCGGTGGGCCCGCGCCGACGCCATGCTCGCCCGCCTCGGCGGTCGGGGGGTGTTCGCCGCCCGGTGGGTAGCTTTCGCCCGCACCCTGGTGCCCCGGCTGGCCGGTGCGGCCGGCATGCCGTACCGGCGGTTCGTCCTGTGGAACCTGGCCGGGGTGGTGACCTGGGTGGGTGGCTCGGTGCTGCTCGGTCATCTCGCCGGTGAGTCGTACGACACGGTCTCCCGGCTGCTCGGCCGGGCCACCGGGGTGGCGTTCCTGCTGCTGGCCGGCCTGCTGGGGGTGGTGCTCGTCGGCCGGTGGCTGGGGCGTAACCCCGATCCGGTGCGTGCGCTGCTGTCCCGGGCGGGCGGGTTGCCCCCGGTGCGGTGGCTCACCGCCCGCTACGGGGTGCTGTTCTTCCTGGTGGCGATGCGGATCGGCCCGGCCTGGACGTTGCTGCTCAATCTGGCTGCCGGGCTGCTGCTGCTCTTCGCCGCCGGGCTCGCCATCGCCGGTGTGCTCGCGGTGGCGGTCCGCAACAGTGGGCTTGCCGCACTGGATGGCGCCATCGCCGGGTGGTTCGCCGCCCGACGTACCCCGGACGCCGCCGAGGCCACGCTGGTCGTGGTGTCGGTGGTGCGCGGGTCGGTGCTGATCCTGTTGGTGGCGCTGGTGGCGGCGGTGCTGGCGTGGCGCAACCGGCCCTGGCGGGCGGATCTGCTCAGCGTGGTCGGCACTGTCGGCGCGTTCGTGCCGCTGGTGGTGCTGGCCGTGGTGGCCGAGCTGACCGGCCCGGACGGGGGCGCCCCGGGCGGCGGGGAGGTGGCCCCGTTGTCGACCCAGAGCGCCGTGGTCGCGGCGAGCTTCTGCACCTTGGCCTGGTTGGTGTCGCGTAGCGCCCGCTGGCCGGTTGCCGTGGCCGCCTGGACGGCCGCCGCGGCGGGGGTGCTGGGGATCGGCGGCGCGCGGCTCTACCTCGGCCTGGACACGGCGAGCGGGGCTGCGGCGGCGGTGCTGCTCGGGGTGCTCTGGACCGTGGTGTTCGTGGTCGCCTGGGCGACCCGGGACCGGGCGGTGGGGGAGCGAACGCCACCGGTGGACCAGCCCCGGTCGCCGTCGCAGGGGCACCGCCGCCCGGTCGAGCCTTGTTAGGGTGCGGCGACGGTCACACCGGGGGAGGCAACGGGATGGTTCGACAGACACATCGGCTGGTCGGCGCGGCGCTCGCCGGGCTGTTGCTGAGCGCGTTGGTGGGCTGTGCCGGCAACGGGCAGAGCCCCGAGTCCCTTGCCGCGCCGGTCGCCGTCAGCGACGAGCCGACGGACTCCCCGTCCGACGAGGTCAGCGCGGAGGCGAGCCCGTCGGTGAGCGCGGTGGAGTCGATGGGCGCCGCGCCGAGTCGTAGCGCGACCCCGACGCCGAAGCCGTCGAAGAAGCCGACCCGTACGGCGCCGAAGCCGCGTCCGGTGGCGAAGCCGCCCATCGAGACCGAGGTCCCGCCGGCGCCACCGAAGCCGGCACCGACGTCCTGCAAGCCGACCTACAAGGGCACGAAGGCGTCGCGGTCCGAGGTGAAGGCGGCGCTGACCGACGCGGCCAACCGTCAGTACTGGCCGGTCTCGGCGCCGGACATCAAGATCCCGCTCACCCTGCTCAAGGCCACCGCGTGGCAGGAGAGCGGCTGGCAGTCCAACATCTACGCCTGCGACGGTGGGGTCGGGCTGATGCAGGTGATGCCGGACACCGCGAGCTGGATGAACCAGCGGTTCGAGAAGAGCTACGAGATCGACGCCTACCGGGACAACGCCTACCTCGGCGCCACCTATCTGGCCTGGGCGACGAAGTACATCGGCGACATGTACTTCGAGTCCGTCTACGAACTCGACCCGGCGCTGTGCACGAGTGAGCTGAATTCCTGCCTGCTCAACGCGGTCATCGCCGCGTACAACTTCGGGCACGGTGCGGTGGCGCAGGAGGGCAAGCCGTTGGCCATCCCCAACCCGTCGTACGTGCGCAACGTGCGGGCGTTGATGAACGAGTGCGTCTGCCTGGCGTACTGACGACGTCGGGGCCGTGCCGGACCCGGCACGGCCCCGACGCTCCGGTCAGTCGTGTGCGGCGACCGGCTCCGGCGACGGCGCGGTGCCCTGCGCCTGGTCCTTCCTGATCCGGCCGGGCCACCAGAAGCGGTCGCCGAGCAGGAACGCCAGCGCCGGCACCAGGACCGTGCGGACCAGCAGGGTGTCGAGCAGGACGCCGATGCAGACGATGATGCCGATCTGGGTCAGGGTGATCAGCGGCAGCACGCCGAGCACGGCGAAGACCGCGGCGAGCAGCACCCCGGCGCTGGTGATCACGCCGCCGGTGACCCGCAGGGCGGAGAGCATCCCGGCGCGGGTGCCGGCGCTGCGGGCGTCCTCCCGGGCCCGGGTGACCAGGAAGATGTTGTAGTCCACCCCGAGCGCCACCAGGAACACGAAGGCGAGCAGCAGCACCCCGCTGTCCAGGGCGGGGAAGCCCAGCACGTGGTCGAAGAGCAGCCAGGCCGCGCCCAGGCTGGCGAAGAACGACGCGATCACGGTGAGCACCAGCAGCAGCGGTGCGAGCAGGCCGCGCAGCAGGAGTACGAGCACACCGCCGACCAGCAGCAGGATGATCGGCAGGATGAGTCGCAGGTCCCGGTCGTTGGCCTCGTCGGAGTCGTAGGTGGCGGCCACGGAGCCACCGACGATTGCCCCGGACGGGGTCTCGCCGCCGACGGTGGCCGGCGGCGCGGAGTCGGGAACGGCGGCGACGGCCTCGCGCAGCGCCTCGATCGCCCGGTCCGAGGCGGTGGTGCCGGGTTCGGCGTCGAGGACCACGTCGACCTGGGCGACAGCGTCGCCCGCGTCGCCGGGGCGTGCCGAGGCGACACCGGGTACCGCGCTGGCGGCGTCGGTGACCGCCCGCACCGCCGCCGGGGTGGTGATCACGGCGACGGGTTGGGTGCTGCCGGCGGGGAAGGCCCTCGCCAGGGTCTGCGCCCCGGTCACCGCTTCGGGTTCGGCCCGGAACTGTTCGGTCTCGGACAGGCCGGTACGGATGCCGAGCCCACCCAGCGCCAACGCGCCGAGCAGCACGGTGGCCAGGGTGGCGACCACCACCGGGCGGCGCTCCACGGCCGCGCCGAGCCGACCCCAGAGCCGACCCTCGCGCGCCGGACCGCCGACGCGGGGGACGAACGGCCAGAACAGTCCACGACCGAAGAGCACCAGCACGGCGGGGAGCACGAACAGGGCCGAGAGCATGGCGAAGACCACACCGGTGGCGCAGGCCACCGCCAGTGCCCGGTTGGTCTCCTGTTCGCTGAGCAGCAGGGTGAGGACGCCGAGCACGACGGTGCCACCGCTGGCGAGGATGGGTTCCGCGGTGCGGCGCAGCGCGGCGCGCATCGCCGCGAACCGGTCCTCCTCGCGGCGCAACTCCTCCCGATAGCGGGCGATGAGCAGCAGCGCGTAGTCGGTGGCGGCGCCGAAGACCAGCACGCTGGCGATGCCGGTGACCTGGCCCTGCTGGAGGTTGATGCCGACACCCGGCACGATGACGTCCACCGCGCGCAGGGTGAGCTGCTCGGTCGCGGCGACCACGACCAGCGGCACGATCCACAGGAACGGGCTGCGGTAGGTGATCAGCAGCAGCACCGCGACCACGGCGGCGGTCACCGCGAGCAGGGTGATGTCGGCGCCGTCGAACACCGAGGACAGGTCGGCGGTGAACGCCGGTGAACCGGTCACGTCGACGGTCAGCCCGTCGGGCAGGTCCGCCAGTGCGGCGCGTACCTGGTCGACCTGTCCGACGACGTCGTCCTGACCGCCGGCGATGCTGAGCGGCACGGCGACCAGTGCCACGGTGCCGTCCGGGGAGACCTGCGGTGGGCTGACCTGCCCGCCCACCGCCAGGCGACCCAGGTCGCCGGCGCGGGCGGTGACGGCGCCCCGGTCGGCCTCGGTCAGCGCGCCCCCGTCGTCGCGGCTGACCACCGCGATGGCCGGCTGGACCTCGCTGGACGGGAGCTGGTCCTGCAGTCGTTCCACCTGGGTCGACTGCCACTGCGCGGAGAGGCCGCTGGCGGAGACCGGCGCCGGGTTGTCCGGCTGGGGTAACCCGAAGACGGCCGCGCCGACGACGATCGCGGCGGCCACGGTGAGCCAGGCGGCCAACCGGCCGCGGGCGACTCTGGTGAAGACGGACATCAGCTGACCCCAAATTATTTCGAGTGCCAAGTATCTCGACTATCGAGATTATCGGCGGCTGTTCTATGCTGCAACCCGAGAGACGACGACGGGGAGAAGCGGCACGCGGTGGCGACTCACGGCATGTACCGGCGGCGCGAGACGCGCCGCGAACAGCTGGTCGCGGAGATCACCAACAACCTGCGGCGGTACGCGGTGGACGCCCAACAGGTGAGCCACGCCTTCGCCAACCTGCACGGCCTCAACCCGACCGACCTGAACGCCCTGCTCGCGGTGATGGACGCGGAGCTGCTGGGTGACCCGATCACACCCGGCCGCCTCGGCGAACAGCTCAACCTCTCCTCCGGCTCGGTGACCGCCCTGATCGACCGGCTGGAGCGGGCCGGCCACATCCGCCGGGACCGCGACACCGTCGACCGCCGCAAGGTCCTGCTGCACTACGCCCAGCAGGGGATGACCCTGGCCAGGGAGTTCTTCCGACCGCTGGGCGAACGCACCGACACGGTGATGGACCGCTTCAGCGAGGACGAGCTGGAGGTGGTGCACCGGTTCATGGCGGAGATGAGCGAGTCGCTGCGGACGCACCGCGACGCGGTACGCGCCGCCCGTCCCGAGCCGCCCCGCCGCCCGACGGGCTGACCGTGCCGGACCGGCTCGTCACCCGCCTCGCCAGCGCCGCGCTGCGGCTGCCACCGACCCGCCCCGGCCCGGTGCGGGTCACCCGTGACCTGCCGGTGCGCACCCGCGACGGCGTGGTGCTGCGCACCGACCACTACGACCCGGGCCACCACGGCGCGCCAACCGTGCTGATCCGCACCCCCTACGGGCGGGGCGGACCGCTGCGGCTGCTCGGTCGGCTGCTCGCCGCACGGGGCCGACACGCGGTGATCCAGTCGTGCCGGGGCACCGGCGGGTCCGGTGGGACGTTCGCCCCGCTGGTGCACGAGCGCGACGACGGCGCGGACACCCTGGACTGGCTGCGTCGCCAACAGTGGTGGTCCGGTCAACTCGGCATGTTCGGGGTCAGCTACCAGGGCTTCGCGCAGTGGGCGCTGGCCGCCGACGCCGGCGACGAGCTGCGCGCGATGGTCGCGGTGGTGACCGCCTCGGCCACCCGGGACTCGACGTACGCGGGGGAGTCCTTCGCCCTGGACACCGTGCTCACCTGGGCGGAGCTGCTGCACGCGCAGACCGTGCCGTGGCTGGCCCGGCAGTGGGAGCTCAAACGCGGGCAGCCCCGGCTGGCCGCCGCGCTGGCGCACCTCCCCCTGGCCGACGCCGACCGGGTGGCCACCGGTGTGCGAATCGCATTCTTCCAGGAGTGGCTGCGCCACCACACCCCGCAGGCCGCGTACTGGCGGACCCGGGTCTTCGCCGACCAGGTCGCCAAGGTGCGGGCGCCGGTGGTGATGGTCACCGGCTGGCACGACATCTTCCTGCCCGCCCAGCTCGACGACCACGCCGTGCTGCGCGCCGCCGGCACACCGTCGCGGCTGGTGATCGGCCCGTGGACGCACGGCAGCCCCGGACTGTTCGTGGCCGCGCTGCGCGAGGGGTTGGCCTGGCTCGACGAACACCTGCCGCACGCGCCTCGACCGGATGGACGGGCGCGGCCCGAGGTGGCGCCCGTCCGGCTGTACGTCAGCGGCGCCGGCGGCGGGTGGCGGGACCTGCCGGACTGGCCACCACCGGCGGTCGAGACCGCCTGGCACCTGCAACCCGGTGGCGAGCTGGCGGCGCGCCCACCGGTCGCGTCGACACCGGACCGGTTCCGCTACGACCCCGCCGATCCCACCCCGTCGTTGGGCGGGCCGCTGCTCGTCGCCCAGCGCGCCGGCCCGGTGGACAACCGGCCCGTCGAGGCCCGCCCCGACGTACTGACCTACACCAGCGCCCCGCTGACCGGCCCGGTCGAGGTGATCGGCCCGGTCCGCGCCGAGATCCACGTGCGCAGTGACCTGCCCTACCTGGACGTCTTCGTTCGGCTCTGCGACGTGGACCGCAAGGGTCGTTCGTGGAACGTGTGCGACGGTCTGGTGCGGGTCACCCCCGAGCGCTTCCCGGCAGACTCCACCGGGGCGCTGCGGGTTCCGGTGCCGCTGTGGCCGACGGCGTACCGGTTCGCCGCCGGGCACCGACTGCGGGTGCAGGTCTCCGGTGGCGCCCATCCACGGTGGGCCCGCAACCCCGGGACCGGGGAACCGCTCGGCACGGCGGTGACGCTGCGTGCCGGCTGGCGGCAGATTCTGCACGACCCGGATCACCCCTCGGCGGTGGTGCTGCCGATCGTCCACTCTGCTCCACCGCAACCTCCAATCTGAACAGACCCCTCGTGAGCTGGTCGTTTGCCGAAAACGCGGGCTATGGTGGAGTCAACGCCCGGCGCCGTGCACCAGTAGGCCGGGCTCGCCCGAAGCCCAGCACCGCGTACGCGGTGTGACGTCGTGCCCGGTCCTCGCCTCTCGAAAGGGGGACCTCATGACTCGGGCCCCGGCTAACCTTCTGGCCGTCCGAAGCCTGCTCCTCACTCACCTCGACAACGCCCCCGGGCCAGACGATCTGGATCCGGGTGAGGTCGGCATCGTCGGCGACTCGGCCCATCGGGGCGGCTACCACTGCGGATCGGACCGGGTGGTCGTCAACGACTACTCGGTGGTCGAGTCACCCCGTGACCGGGCCGGGTTGACCCTCGACGCGGCGGCGCTGGACGTCGGCCAGTTCGACGTGCGCTCCGGCGGTCGGACGAACACCCTGGCCAGCTTCTCGGTCTGGTGCGTCGCGCAGTGCGCCGCGAACGCCGCCGACACCCGGGACATCCGGGAGATCATCTACAGCCCCGATGGCAGCACGGTGAAGCGGTGGGACCGCCTCGGCAAGCGCACCAGCGGCGACAGCTCGCACCGCTGGCACACCCACTTCAGCTTCTTCCGCGACGCCATCAAGGCGGGCCGCGACCAGCGGCCCCTGTTCCGCCGCTACCTCAGCTCCATCGGACTCCTGGAGGACGACATGACCCCCGAAGAACACAACTGGCTGGCCACCGTCCACAAGAACCTCACAGTGCTGGATGGCCGCAACCCGGTCGGGCAGATCTACACCCGGATGGCGATGGGTGAGGATGCCACGGTCCCGAACTTCACCTCGGCGCACCCCACCCTGCGGTCGATCGGCGCCCAGCTCAGCGCGTTGCAGACGGCGCTGACCGCGCTGTCCAACCGGGACTTCACCGACGAGCCGGCGATCGTGGCGGGCGTGCTGGCCTCGCTGACGCCGGAGAAGATCGCCGCGGCCATCCCGCCGAACATGGCCAAGCAGGTCGCCGACGAGCTGGCCCGCCGGCTGGTCGCCTGAGCGAGGGGTGGCCCGGGACGCCGGGCCGCCCCTCCCGGCAGTGTTCCGCAACGAATGTTGAGCAATAGTCATTGCGCAACAGCTGTTGCGGATGTGACGATGGCGTCATGGAACGCTCCGACGTACGCCAGGTCACCGACTCCCGGGTGCTGGCCGCCATGTCCCACCCGCTGCGCCGCCGGCTGATGGACGTGCTCAAGGTCCACGGACCCTCCACCGTCGGCCTGCTCGCCGAGCGCACCGACCAGGCCCCCGCCAACGTCAGCCACCACCTGAAGGTCCTCGCCGCCGCGGACCTGGTCACCGAGGCGCCCGAGTTGGCCCGAGACCGGCGCGAACGGTGGTGGCGCCTGGTCACCCGAGGGCTGCGCTGGTCCAACACCGACTTCGACACCGACCCGGCCTCCCGAGCGGTCGCCGACGCCGCCACCTCCCTCAACCTGGACCGGCACGTCGCCCTGGCCCGGGCCTGGCACGCCGTCGACGAGAGCACCCAGGCCAGCTGGAACGACGCGCCGTTCTCCACCGACCACTGGCTGCGCCTCACGCCCGAGGAACTGGCCGAGCTGAGCCGCGAGATGGTCGGCGTCCTCGCCCGCTGGGCCGACCGGGACCTACCCGACGACGACGCCGACCGCAGGCCGGTCTTCGTGTTCGTCCACGGCGTACCGGCCCAACCGTGACCACCACCACCCGCGACCCGACCGACCTGCGGCCGACCGGCGGACTGCTGCGGCACCGCGACTTCCGGCTGCTCTGGGCCGGGCAGGCGGTCAGCAGCGTCGGCAGCAACGTCACCACTGTCGCGTTGCCCTTGGTCGCGGTCGCCGTCCTCGACGCCGGCACCTTCCAGGTGGCGGTGCTCACCGCCGCCGCCTGGCTGCCCTGGCTGCTGATCGGCCTGCCGGCCGGCGCGTGGGTCGACCGACTGCCCCGCCGACCGGTCATGGTGGTCTGCGACCTGCTCTGCGCGGCGGCCTTCCTCAGCGTGCCGCTGGCCGCCCTGCTGGACCGGCTCACCGTCGGGCAACTGCTGGTGGTCGCCCTCGGCGCGGGCGCCGCGCGGGTCTTCTTCGAAACCGCCGACCAGGTCTACCTGCCGGTGCTGCTTCGACCCGGGCAACTGCCGGAGGGCAACGCCAAGCTCCAGGCGACCCAGACCGTGAGTTACGTCGTCGGCCCCGGCCTCGCCGGCCTGATCGCCCAACTCATCGGTGCCGTCGCCGCGCTGGTGTTGGACGCGCTCACGTTCCTGCTGTCCGCGGTGTTCCTGCTGCGCATCCGCACCCGCGAACCCCGGGTACGCCGCGCGGAGCGATCCCGCTCGCTGCGCCGCGACATCACCGAAGGGCTGCGCTTCGTCATCCGCGACCCGTACCTGCGGGTGCTCACCGTCTTCGGCGCGGCCAGCAACATCGGGCTGACCGGCTACCAGGCTGTCCTGGTGGTCTTCCTGGTCCGCGAACTGCGACTCGAGCCCGGCCTGGTGGGCGGGCTCGTCGGGGTGATGAGCGCCGGTGGGATCATCGGCGCGCTGGTCGCCACCACGGTGGCCCGCCGCTGCGGCACCGCGCGGGCGCTGCTGGTCGCGGCGGCGCTCACCGGCCCACCCGCGTTGCTCATCCCCCTCGCCGCGCCCGGCATCGGGCTGGCCTGGCCGGCGCTCGGCGGCCTGCTGATCGGCCTCGGGGTGGCCATCGGCAACGTGGTCAAGGGCGCCTTCCGGCAGACCTACACGCCGCACCACCTGCTGGGCCGGGTGACGGTGAGCATGCACCTGCTCAACTACGGCACGATCCCGCTGGCGGCCGTGCTGGCCGGTGCGATCGGCGCACGTTACGGCGTCCAGACGGCAATTGTCGGAATGACCGCCTGGTTGGCGCTCACCCCGTTGATTGTGTTGGTGGGGCCGATCCGGAGGCGGCGGGACCTGCCCGCCGCCCCGGCGTCGTCTTGAGTGCGCTGCGACGGCGGCCGGAGACCGGCCGCCGTCACCGGCACGGAGCTACATCGGGCGGACGTTGTCCGCCTGCGGACCCTTCTGCCCCTGGGTCACCTCGAACTCGACCTTCTGGCCCTCGTTGAGCTCCCGGTAGCCGCTCGTCGCGATGGCGGAGTAGTGGACGAACACGTCCGGCCCTCCACCGTCCTGCTCGATGAAGCCGAAGCCCTTTTCCGAGTTGAACCACTTAACCGTGCCGGTTGCCATGCATCTCTCCCTGTTCAAAGCGGCTGACCCTCGGCCTCTGGCCGATGATCGCCCGTACCTGTTCGACAGTAACGGGCAAAACCCCGATCCGCTGGCCGAAGTGCCGTAGGTCTTCGAGCGAACTCGGGTGAACTCTGCGCGGCGGACCGCGAAAATCGCCCCGACCAACCGCCACTGGGGCATGCTTGCGCCGATGAGGGGTGCCGAAGCCGACGCGCTGACCGAACTGGAACGCGAGGTCGGCACGCCCGGTTCCGGTCTGGACAGACTCCGGTTGATGCCCACCCCGTTCGTCCCCGAGGTGCGGCTGCACCTGGCCGAGGACGCGATCGTCTGGTGGGCCCGGATGGAGGCCTCCGCCGGGCACGCGCTGCCAGCGCCGTACTGGGCGTCCGCCTGGGCCGGCGGGCAGGCACTGGCCCGCCACCTGCTGGACCACCCCGAGTTGGTCGCCGGTCGCCGGGTGCTCGACCTCGCCGCCGGGTCCGGGCTGGTGGCCATCGCCGCCGCGCTGGCCGGCGCCGCGGAGGTCATCGCCAACGACATCGACCCGTACGCCGTCGCCGCCGTCACCCTCAACGCGCGGGCCAACCACGTCGCCGTCGACGCCACCGGGAACGACCTGCTCGACAGCACCGAGCCGAAGGCCGACCTGGTGGTCGCCGGGGACGTCTTCTACGACCGCGCGATGGCCGACCGGATGCTGCCCTTCCTGCAACGGACCGCAGCCGCCGGCGCCGACGTGCTGGTCGGCGACCCGGGCCGCGGACACCTACCGGCGGACCGCCTGGCCGTGCTGGCCGACTACCCGGTGCCCACCACCGAACCCTCTGTCGACTCATCGCTGCGTCGCGTGCAGGTGCTGCGTCCGACCTGAGGCGGAAACCCCCGACTCAGGGACGACCCCGAGTCGGATACCAGGGGTCGCTGGGGGCTACGACCCGATGTCCGAAGTGGCGCGGCGGCCATAGCGTCGACGCATGACGCAATGGGTGGCCCAGATCGGAGAACTACCGGTTCTGCTGCTGATGGGCGCACTCGGGCTCGTCATGCTCTTCGACGCCGTACCCCTGCTGGGTGTCCTCATCCCCGGCGACGTCGCGATCCTCGCCGCCGTCGGGGTCGGCCGCCCGACCACCGGGCTGGCCACCTTCGCCGCGGTGCTGGTCGGCTGTTTGGCCGGCTGGTCGGTGAGCTTCCTGATCGGCCGTCGCTACTCCGACCGGCTGCGCCGCAGCCGCGTCGGCGGCTGGATCGGCGAGCCCCGCTGGGCCGCGGCGGAAGGCATCCTGCGCCGCGGCGGCGGTCGGATGATGGTCGTCGCGCCGTTCCTGCCCGTCTTCAACGCGCTGCTGCCACTGGCCGCCGGCGGGCTGCGGATGTCGTACCGCCGATTTCTCGGCTGCGCGACGCTCGGCGCGGCCGCCTGGGCCGGTCTCTACCTGGCCCTGGGCACCGCGGCGCGGTCGGTGGTCGGGCTGCTGCCGGGCAACCCCAGCCCGCTGCTGGTCACCATGGGGGTCGGGTTGGTGCTGGCCTCCGTCGCGTTGCTGGGGGCGCGGCGGCGGTTGTTCTCCGTCGTTGGCTGAGCTTTGTTCGCGCTCTGGGGGCTCGGGGTCGGGTTGCGGCGGGCCCCCGCCCCCGTCGTGGTTCCGGGTCACGCGGGGGGTGCCGCCTACGACGGTGGGTTGTTGATCTTGTTGGTTCTCGGTCGACGGTTGGTGATCCTTTTTGGTGGCGGGGTTACCAGCCTCTGGCTTTCCACTGGGGGAGGGCGGGGCGTTCGGCGCCCAACGTGCTGTCCTTGCCGTGGCCCGGGTAGAACCAGGTGTCGTCCGGCAGCTTGTCGAACAGCTTCCGCTCGACGTCGCCGATCAGCGCCGCGAACCGCTCCGGGTCCTTGTCGGTGTTGCCGACGCCACCAGGGAAGAGACTGTCGCCGGTGAACAGGTGCGGGGTGCCGGCCGGGTCGCGGTAGAGCAGCGCGATCGAACCCGGGGTGTGCCCCTTGATGTGGATGACCTCCAGCGTGCAGTCGCCGACCGCCACGGTGTCGCCGTCGGCCAGCCGCTCCGCCTCGATCGGCAGGCCCGCCGCGTCGTCGGCGTGCACCAGCACCCGGGCGCCGGTCTTGGCGACGACCTCCTCCAGGGCCACCCAGTGATCCATGTGCTGGTGGGTCGTCACCACGGCGGTGAGCCCACCGTCGCCGATCAGGTCGAGCAGTCGCGGCGCCTCGTTGGCGGCGTCGATCAGCACCTGGTCACCGGTGCCCGTGCAGCGCAGCAGGTAGGCGTTGTTGTCCATCGGGCCCACCGACAGCTTGTTGATGGTCAGCCCGGCCAACTCCCGAACCGCGGGTGCGCCGCCGTTCGTGACGTCTCCGTTGTATGTCATGACGTTTCTATATCCATTCCGGTGGAGTAGGCAGGGGACCGTCGGGGGTGACGGAGAGCGGGGTGCCGTCGGCACGGCCGATCAGCCAGGCGGCGAGGTCGGGGGCGGGACCGGCGACGACCGGGGCGCCGACCCGCTTCCCGATCACCACCTCATGCTCGCTGCCGTCGAGACGGAGCACCATCGACGGGGGCGTCGGACCGGTGCCGTGATGGCTGGCCGCCTCGCGCAGCAGTCGGTGGGCGAACGCCTCCGACCAGTCCGTGGCCCGGTAGTCGGCGGCCAGGTCGAGGTGGTGCACCTCGATCTCGCGTAGCCGACCCCAGACCAGCAGCGCGGCCGGCCACGGTCCCTTGCGTGCCTGCACCGTCGCGGCCCACGCCTCGGCCGGCATCGCCGCGACCGCCTCGGCGAACAGGTCCGCGGTGCGGCGCAGGTCGTCCAGGTGCGCGGCCGGCGGTCGGCCCGAACCGGCTTCGATGTCCGCCGTGCGGGCCTCCAACGAGGCGTACATCGGCAGGGCCTTCCCGGTGCGGGCCGCGGTGAGCAGGTTCACGAAGCCGTCGGCGTTGCGCGCCACGTGCGCCAGCACGTGGCCGCGCGTCCAGCCCGGCAGCAGCGACGCGGCAGCCAGGTCCGCGGCGTCGAAAGACGCGGCGGTACGGAGTAGTCGGCTGGTGGCCGCGTCCACCTCGCCCATCAGCAGCAGCGGATCCGTGGTCACCCGTCGACCCTAGCGGTCCGCCGTCGCGGCGTCGCCGGGGAAATCGCTTTCGGCGCGTCGGCGCACGACCTACCGTCAGCGGCAGACGCGGCACCGGGACATCGGACGGAGGTGGTTGATCATGCCGGACGTGGCACGCGTGTTCCGCCATCACCAGCTTCGACACCGATGAGGATGCTATGACGATCGATCTGACCGCCCTCGGCTGGGACGCCGAGCGAGCGGCGTACGCCGCTCGCCGCGGCGAGCACCAGCCGGGTCGGGTGGCCCGGGTGGACCGGGGGGTCTGCACGGTGCTCACCACCGTCGGCCCGGTCCGGGCCAGCCTCGGCGGGGCGGTGCTGACCGTCGCCGCGCGGGACCCGTCCGCGCTGCCCTGCGCCGGGGACTGGGTGCTGCTCACCCACTGGCCGGACCGCCGGGTCACCGTGGAGGCCGTACTGCCCCGGCGGGGCGCGCTGATCCGGCGTACCGCCGGCAAGGACGCCAGCGGTCAGGTGCTGGCCGCCAACCTCGACGCCGCCGCCGTGGTGGAGCCGGTGCACCCCGAGCCGGACGTGGGCCGGATCGAGCGGCTGCTCTCCCTGGCCCACGAGTCCGGCGCCCGGCCCCTGGTCGTACTGACCAAGGCGGACCTGGCGGCCGACCCGGACGCGCTGGCCCGCCAGCTGGCCGCTGTCGCCCCCGGGGTGCCGGTGCTGCCGGTCAGCGCCGAACGTGGCCTCGGGCTGGACCCGCTGCGCGCCGAGGTGGCCCCCGGTCGCACGCTCGGCCTGCTCGGCCCGTCCGGTGCCGGCAAGTCGAGCCTGGTCAACGCCCTCGTCGGGGCGGTGATGATGCCCACGCAGGCAATCCGGCGGGTGGACGGCAAGGGCCGGCACACCACCACCTGGCGGGCTCTCGTATCCGTCCCCGGTGGCGGCGCGGTGATCGACACGCCCGGCGTGCGGGCGGTCGGTCTGCTGGATGGCGCGGCCGGGCTCGACCGGGCGTTCGCCGACATCGCCGGGCTGGCCGAGGGCTGCCGGTACGCCGACTGCGGCCACGACGGCGAGCCGGCCTGCGCGGTCCGGGAGGCGCTGCACACCGGCGAGCTCTCCACCCGTCGGTGGGAGAGCTGGCGGCGGTTGCAGGGTGAGGTGGCCCACGAGAGTCGGCGGCGGGAGGCGCGGGTGGCGGCGGAGCGGCGCGGCGGGTGGCGTTCGGCCCGACGCCGAGCCAGTCGCCCGCCGTTGCCCGGGGGCTACTGACCGGGGTCCGTCGGCGGGCGGCCGACCGGGCTGAGCTGGGGGAATGTGCGGGCGAGGGAAACTGTCGTACCTCGGGGCTAGAGTTGCCGAGGCGTGTTTTCCGCGCCCGCACGACCGCTCAAGAGCACCCAGAGCGGGACACATCCTTCGCTTCATCTTCTCCCGGGAGTACACGCACTGTGGCCGACCGACTGATCATCCGTGGCGCGCGCGAGCACAACCTGCGTGACGTCAGTCTCGACCTGCCCCGGGACGCACTCATCGTGTTCACCGGGCTGTCCGGGTCGGGCAAGTCGAGCCTGGCCTTCGATACGATCTTCGCCGAGGGGCAGCGCCGCTACGTCGAGTCGCTCTCCTCGTACGCCCGGCAGTTCCTCGGCCAGATGGACAAGCCGGACGTCGACTTCATCGAGGGCCTGAGCCCGGCCGTCTCGATCGACCAGAAGTCCACCTCGCGTAACCCGCGTTCGACGGTCGGCACCATCACCGAGGTCTACGACTACCTCCGCCTGCTCTACGCCCGCATCGGTGAGCCGCACTGCCCGGTCTGCGGCGAGCGCATCTCCCGGCAGAGCCCGCAGCAGATCGTCGACCGGGTCCTCGCCATGGCCGAGGGCACCAAGTTCATGGTGCTCGCCCCGGTGATCCGTGGCCGCAAGGGCGAATACGTCGACCTCTTCGCCGAGCTGCAGGCCAAGGGCTACGCCCGGGCCCGGGTCGACGGCGTGGTGCACCCGCTGACCGAGCCGCCGAAGCTCAAGAAGCAGGAGAAGCACACCATCGAGGTGGTGATCGACCGGCTCACCGTCAAGCCGAGCGCCAAGCAGCGGCTCACCGACTCGGTCGAGGCCGCGCTGGGGCTGTCCAGTGGTCTGGTCCTGCTCGACTTCGTCGACCTGCCGGAAGACGACCCGGACCGCGAGCGCCGCTACTCCGAGCACCTGGCCTGCCCCAATGACCACCCACTGGCCATCGAGGATCTCGAGCCCCGGGTCTTCTCCTTCAACGCGCCGTACGGCGCCTGCCCGGAGTGCACCGGCCTGGGCACCAAAAAGGAGGTCGACCCGGAGCTGCTGGTCCCCGACCCGGAGCGCAGCCTGCGCGAGGGCGCCATCCAGCCCTGGTCCACCGGGCACAACCTGGAGTACTTCCTGCGCCTGCTGGAGGCGCTCGGCGAGGCTCAGCACTTCGACATCGACACCCCGTGGCGGGCGTTGCCGGCGCGGGCGCAGAAGACGATCCTGCACGGCTCCGACGACCAGGTGCACGTGCGCTACCGCAACAAGTACGGCCGTGAGCGCTCCTACTACACCGGCTTCGAGGGCGTGGTGCAGTGGATCGAGCGCCGGCACTCCGACACCGAGTCCGAGTGGTCCCGCGACAAGTACGAGGGCTACATGCGCGACGTGCCGTGCGCGGCGTGCGGCGGTGCCCGACTCAAGCCCGAGGTGCTCGCTGTCACGTTGGCCGGCAAGAGCATCGCCGAGGTCTGCAACCTGTCCGTGGGGGAGTGCGCCGACCTGCTCGCCGGCATCGAG
Source organism: Micromonospora sp. NBRC 107095 (assembly GCF_030269705.1). Taxonomy (NCBI): domain Bacteria; kingdom Bacillati; phylum Actinomycetota; class Actinomycetes; order Micromonosporales; family Micromonosporaceae; genus Micromonospora; species Micromonospora sp. NBRC 107095. The sequence goes on along the minus strand of NZ_BSTU01000003.1, from coordinate 5,108 downwards.
CTGACCGACCGGCAGAAGATGATCGCCGAGCGGGTCCTCAAGGAGATCAACGCCCGGTTGCGGTTCCTGCTGGACGTCGGCCTGGACTACCTCTCCCTGGACCGCCCGGCCGGCACGCTCTCCGGCGGTGAGGCACAGCGCATCCGGCTGGCCACCCAGATCGGCTCCGGCCTGGTGGGCGTGCTCTACGTGCTCGACGAGCCGTCGATCGGGCTGCACCAGCGCGACAACCACCGGCTGATCGAGACCCTGATCCGGTTGCGCGGGCTGGGCAACACGCTGATCGTGGTGGAGCACGACGAGGACACCATCCGCACCGCCGACTGGATCGTCGACATCGGGCCGGGCGCGGGCGAGCACGGCGGCAAGATCGTGCACAGCGGCTCGGTGCCGGCGCTGCTGAAGAACAAGGAGTCGATCACCGGGGCGTACCTGTCCGGGAAGCGGTCGATCCCGACACCGTCGACCCGTCGCCCGCAGGATCCGGCCCGTGAGCTGGTGGTGCACGGCGCGCGGGAGCACAACCTGCGCAACCTGACCGTCGGGTTCCCGCTCGGGCAGCTGATCGCCGTCACCGGGGTCAGCGGCTCGGGCAAGTCGACGCTGGTCAACGACATCCTCTACGCGGTGCTGGCGAACCAGATCAACGGCGCCCGGCTGGTGCCCGGCCGGCACACCCGGGTCTCCGGTCTGGAGCACGTGGACAAGGTCGTCGGCGTGGACCAGTCGCCGATCGGTCGGACGCCGCGCTCCAACCCGGCCACCTACACCGGGGTCTGGGACCACGTCCGCAAGCTCTTCGCCGAGACGACCGAGGCGAAGGTCCGCGGGTACGGCCCGGGGCGGTTCTCCTTCAACGTCAAGGGCGGGCGCTGCGAGGCGTGCTCGGGTGACGGCACGATCAAGATCGAGATGAACTTCCTCCCCGACGTGTACGTCCCCTGCGAGGTCTGCAAGGGCGCCCGGTACAACCGGGAGACCCTGGAGGTGCACTACAAGGGCAAGACCGTCTCGGACGTGCTGGAGATGCCGATCGAGGAGGCCGCCGAGTTCTTCTCCGCCATCCCGGCCATCCACCGGCACCTGAAGACGCTCGTCGACGTCGGCCTGGGCTACGTCCGCCTCGGTCAGCCCGCACCGACCCTCTCCGGTGGTGAGGCGCAGCGGGTCAAGCTCGCCTCCGAGTTGCAGAAGCGCTCCACCGGGCGGACGGTCTACGTGCTCGACGAGCCGACCACCGGTCTGCACTTCGAGGACATCCGCAAGCTGCTGATGGTGCTGGAAGGGCTGGTCGACAAGGGCAACACGGTGATCACCATCGAGCACAACCTCGACGTGATCAAGACCGCCGACTGGCTGATCGACATGGGTCCCGAGGGCGGCCACCGGGGCGGCACCGTGCTCGCCACCGGCACCCCCGAGGAGGTCGCCGAGGTGGCGGAGAGCCACACCGGTCAGTTCCTGCGCCAGGTGCTCAAGCTCGACGGCGAGGCCAAGGGTGCGGCTGCCGCCACCACCCGGGCCGCCAAGGCCAACGGCGCGACCAAGACGCGGGCCAGCCGCAAGGTGCCGGCCGGCGCGCGCTGATCTCTCTGTACGTGTTCGTCGGGCGGGGCGGGTCGGATGACGACCCGCCCCGCCCCATTTGCCGGGTCGGCCGGTTGCTGTCATGAACCATCCGGCACAGTTGCGCGTGTGGAGAAGTGTGGCCGGCTTCCGACCGGCGCAGCGGGCTAGAGAGAGGCGAGGCATGAGTGACGATCAGGCGCTGACCGGTTCGGGTACCCAGACACGCCGTACCCTGCTCACCGGCGTCGGGGCGGTCGGCGCGGCCGTCGTCCTGGCTGCCTGCGGCAGCGACGACGGCGGCAGCGGCAGTGACGCACCCACCAGTGCGGGCCCCGCAGTGCCCAGCACCGGCGACGCCGGGGGCGGCGACCGGCAGAACGCCCAGTCGTTGGCCACGACCGCCGACATCCCGGTCGGCGGCGGCAAGGTCCTCGCCGCCGAGGGCGTGGTCATCACCCAGCCCACGGCCGGTCAGTTCAAGGGCTTCAGCCCGATCTGTACGCACCAGAACTGCCCGGTGACGAACGTCGACGGCGGCACCATCAACTGCACCTGCCACAACAGCAAGTTCTCGATCGAGGACGGCTCGGTGAAGGCCGGCCCGGCCACGAAGCCGCTGCCGCCGAAGAACATCAAGGTCACCGGCGACCAGATCTCGCTGGCTTGACGGCCGGGCCGGCCTGACAGCCGGGCTGCTCTGACGGCCCGGGCTGGTCTGGCCGCTAGGCCGGCGCTGCTTGATCGACTCACGTTTCGGGAAGTCGGGGTGTCCGTGGCGTGCCGACACCCCGACTTCCGGGACGCCGAGTGGATCACGCGCCTGCCGTGGGCTGTCGGTGCCGCGGACTAGGCTTGCTGGCGTGGCTGACCCCTCTACCTACCGCCCCGCACCCGGCACCATCCCGGAGCTACCGGGGGTCTACCGCTTCCGCGACGGCACCGGTCGGGTGATCTACGTCGGCAAGGCGCGCAATCTGCGCAGCCGGCTCAACTCCTACTTCGGCGACGTCTGGAACCTGCACGAGCGCACCCGGCAGATGGTCACCACCGCCGAGTCGGTGGACTGGATCACCGTCGGCACCGAGGTCGAGGCGCTCCAGCAGGAGTTCACCTGGATCAAGCAGTACGATCCGCGGTTCAACGTCCGCTACCGCGACGACAAGTCGTACCCCTATCTCGCCGTCACCCTCGACGAGGAGTACCCGCGACTCCAGGTGATGCGCGGCGCCAAGCGCAAGGGCGTGCGTTACTTCGGCCCGTATTCGCACGCCTGGGCGATCCGGGAAACCCTCGACCTGCTGCTGCGGGTGTTCCCCGCCCGGACCTGCTCCGCCGGCGTCTTCAAGCGGGCCGGTCAGGTCGGTCGTCCCTGCCTGCTCGGCTACATCGGCAAGTGCTCGGCCCCGTGCGTCGGCACCGTCTCCGCCGACGAACACCGGGCCATCGTCGACGGGTTCTGCGACTTCATGGCCGGGCGCACCGACACCATGGTCCGCAAGATCGAACGCGAGATGACCGAGGCGAGCGAGCAGCTCGAGTTCGAGCGGGCCGCCCGGCTGCGCGACGACGTGGCCGCGCTGCGCCGGGCCATGGAGAAGCAGACAGTGGTGCTGGGCGACGGCACCGACGCGGACGTGGTCGCGTTCGCCGACGACCCCCTGGAAGCGGCCGTGCAGGTCTTCCACGTCCGCGACGGCCGGGTCCGCGGCCAGCGCGGCTGGGTCGTGGAGAAGACCGAGGACCTGACCACCGGAGACCTGGTGCACCACTTCTGCACCCAGGTGTACGGCGGTGAGCACGGCGAGGCCGACGTGCCCCGCGAGCTGCTCGTGCCCGAGCTGCCTGCGGACGCCGACGCGCTGGCCGACTGGCTCTCCAGTCACCGGGGCAGTCGGGTGTCGCTACGGGTGCCGCAGCGTGGCGACAAGCGTTCCCTGATGGAGACGGTGGAGCGCAACGCCAAGGACGCGCTGGCCCGGCACAAGCTGAAGCGCTCCGGTGACCTGACCACCCGGGGCAAGGCACTGGACGAGATCAGCGAGGCGCTGGGCATGAGCACGTCGCCGCTGCGCATCGAGTGTTTCGACATCTCGCAGATCCAGGGCACCGACGTGGTCGCCAGCATGGTTGTCTTCGAGGACGGGTTGCCCCGCAAGAGCGAGTACCGGCGGTTCATCGTCCGGGGCGCCACCGACGACCTCTCCGCGATGTCCGAGGTGCTTCGCCGCCGCTTCGCCCGCTACCTGGACGCCAGGGCCGAGACGGGCGAGGTGGGCGTGGAGTCGGCCGACGACCCGGCCGCTCCGCGAGACGCGGTCGAACCGCAGGTCGGCGTCCTGATCGATCCGACCACCGGCCGGCCGCGAAAATTCGCGTACCCGCCGCAGCTGGTGGTCGTCGACGGCGGTGCCCCACAGGTCGCAGCCGCCGCGCAGGCCCTGGCCGACCTGGGCATCGACGACGTGGCACTCTGCGGGCTGGCCAAGCGGCTGGAGGAGGTGTGGCTGCCGGACGACGAGTTCCCGGTCATCCTTCCGCGTACCTCGGAGGGGCTCTACCTGCTGCAACGGGTGCGTGACGAGGCCCACCGGTTCGCCATCACCTTCCACCGGCAACGCCGCTCGAAGCGGATGACCGAGTCGGCACTCGACCACGTGCCCGGCCTGGGGGAGGTCCGGCGCAAAGCGCTGTTGCGGCACTTCGGTTCGCTCAAGCGACTCTCGGCCGCAACTGTCGAAGAGATCACGGAGGTGCCGGGGGTGGGCCGGCGCACCGCCGAGGCGATCCTGGCCGCCCTCGACAAGGACCCGAAGGCCGTCGACGGCGCGGACGCGAAACCCAACGCCTGATCCTGTGATGCCGGGGTGTCCCGGGTGCGAAGCAGGCGTGATCGACTCGCGTTTCATGATGTCGGGGTGTCCTAGGCGCGCGGATGCCGCGTTTTCCGGGACCCGAGTGGATCATGCCGCTGTGTCCGCTGTGTTCGGGTCCGCCAGCCAGGCCGGTCGGCCGTCGGCTTCGCGCGGCGTGTTCTGCCCCCGGCTCGTCGCACGGGTCCAGCCGGACGGAGGGGCGCGGGTGAGCGTGATCCACTCGGGTTTCAGGAAGTCGCGGTGTCCCAGGCGCGCGGATGCCGCGTTTTCCTGAAACCCGAGTGGATCAAGCCGCTGTGTCCGCGGTGTCCGGTCCGCCAGCCGTCGAGGCAGGCGTCGGGTCGGCGATTTTGTCCGGTTTGGGTGGGGTGTCGGGTGGTCGGGGCCACCCCACGGGTGGAATCGGGGGCCGGGCGGGGTCGTTATACCTGGCAGACCACCGCGGCCCCGGGCCGGTGGAGAGCAGCCGCCGGGAACACCCGCCAGGCCGCCCCGGTTACACCCCCCGCACGGCCGAGCACCACCGGCCGGCCCCGGGTAGGCGGAATGACCCGCCACCGGCAACCGTTACACCCTGTCCCGACGCCGACCCCCCAGCAGGTCGCCGGGCCCCCGCGAACCTCCCCGCACGGCCACACCCCCCGGTGTTCAGTGCCCGTGCGGTTT